>NZ_JBZCNK010000004.1:0-437734 GCF_058269275.1 Arthrobacter sp. TJ-178
GTGGCCGTGTGGGTGTCGCAGAGGGTTCCGGCGTCCATCATGAGCATCTTCGCGGTCCCGGTAGGAAGATGCAGGATTGCTGCTGCTTCCTCCGCGGCGAGGCTGAAAGCCAGACCCGGATCCAGTGCCCAGCCTTCCGGCATGCCTGCATCCTCTGCCCCGGACTCCTGCAAGCCTGTTTCCGGCAGAAAGCCGTTCCGGAAGATCCCTTCCAACCGGTTCAGGACCCGGGCCTGCTGAGCCTGCGCCCACCGGACAAGGTGGTCCAACCGTGCCAGGACAGCACCGGCTTCATCCTGGTCAAAGACTTCAACACCCTGCAGAGCCAGGCTTCCGGTGAACCCGTCGCGGTAGGACGGACCGAAAGCAACACCCTCTACTGCGCCGGGCTCAGCGGAATAAACGGCCACATTCCGCGCCTGTGCCGTCCACGCACCCGATGTGTTCCCTGAAGAAGATCCGTGCTGATCCATGTCCTCAGGTTTTCACCCGCCACTGACATTCCCGACCCGAAAACAGCTCCGAAAGCCCTCAAAATCGGCCCTGCCGGTACGGGTCGGATACCCGTCTTTCTGGCGGACTCTTTGGTGGCTCCCGAACCCTGAAACTTCGTCCTGACCTACTTACCAGACGAAGCCAATGCACCCCCACACGGTCCCGGCCCCCAAACGTCTGCCCCTTAAACAACTGTGTGGACCTGCCTCGCATAAAGCGAAGCAGATCCACACAGAAAACTGGCAGATTGCCTGACTAGCCGGCGTGAGCCACAGCCGGAACCTTCATCAAGTCTTCCTTGGCCGGACGGATCATGAAGAAGCCGATCGGCGCGGCAAGGAACAGCGCGACGCCGGCCCAGATGAACGCGGTGGAGTAGCCGCTGACCAGCGCCTCCAGCTGCGCGGCCGGCCGCGCAGCATTTTCGCTCAGGTAGGCGGTGATGGCCGCGGTGTAGATGGCGGTGAACAGTGCGGTGCCGATGGATCCGCCGATCTGCTGCGTGGCCGAAACAGCGGCACTGGCTACCCCGGCGTCGTGCTCATCAATGCCGGCCAGCGCCACGTTCTGCAACGGGACAAAGATCATGGCCAGGCCGAAGCCCAGCAGGATCAGGCCGGGCAGGACCTCTACGGCGTAGTTGCCCTCCACCGAGATGAAGGACAGCCAGACCAGGCCGGCCGCACCCACAATGGGACCCAGGGTCATGGGCAGGCGGACGCCGGTGCGCGGCAGCAGGTTGGACAGCACGCCGGCACCGACCATGATGGACAGGGTCATCGGCAGCGAAGCCAGACCGGACTTCAGCGGCGAGTATCCCAGCACAATCTGGAAGTAGAAGATCAGGAACAGGATGCCGCCCAGCAGGGCGGCGCCGGTCAGCGCGGAGGTCAGGAATGCTCCGCCGCGGACGCGGTTGGCGAGCACACGCAGGGGCAGCAGCGGGTTCGAAACCCGGCTCTCCACCCAGACAAACAGAGCGAGAATAACGACGCCGGCGGCAAGGAAGGCGATCGTCTCCACCCGGCCCCAGCCGTTCTCAGCCTGCGAGAAGCCGTAGACCAGCGAAGCCAGTCCGGCCACAACCAGGACGGCGCCGGGCAGGTCGTAGCGTGTGTTGCCGTGTGCCTTGCTCTCGCGGATCAGCGGCAGGCCGGCGATCATGGCGACGACGGCGATGGGCACGTTCACGAGCAGGCACCAGTTCCAGCTGGCGTACTGGGTCAGCACTCCGCCGAGAAGCAGGCCGATGGCCGCCCCGCCGCCGCCGATGGCGCCGTAGACGGCAAATGCCTTGATGCGGTCCTTGCCGGTGGGGAAGGTAATGGTCAGGATGGCCAGCGAGGCGGGCGCAAGGAGGGCGGCAAATGCGCCCTGCAGGCCGCGGGCGGCCAACAGCATTTCAGTGCTCGTGGCAAAGCCGCCAATGGCGGAGGCGATGGCAAAGCCGGCCATGCCCACCATGAAGGTGCGCTTGCGGCCCCAGTAATCGGCGATGCGTCCGCCGAGGAGCAGCAGGGATCCAAAGGCCAGCGCATAGATGGTGACCACCCAGGTGCGGTCGCCGTCGGACATGCCGAGTTCACGCTGGGCGTCGGGCAGGGCGATGTTGACGATGGTTCCGTCCAGGACCACCATCAGCTGGGCCAGGGCCAGCACGGCCAGCAGCAGCCAGCGGTGCGGATGCGCGGAATGATCGACGGCCGGATGAGATCCGGCGGGGGTGGTGCGATCCATGTAGGGAAAATCCTCATCAAAACGAACTGGTTGGTTGGCTTAGCTATACTACAGGTATGAGAACCGACGGCGAAGCAACGCGGGCACGAATCATGGCAGCAGCGCGCAAGGAATTTGCCGCCCATGGCCTGGCCGGCGCGCGCGTGGACCGGATTGCGTCTGAGGCGCGGGCCAGCAAGGAGCGGCTGTATGCCTATTTTGGTGACAAACGCTCGCTCTTCGCTGCCGTCCTGACGGAAAACCTGCAGGAAACCACGGAACAGGTTCCGCGGGATGTCGAAGACCTGCCCGGCTTTGTGGGCGCGATGTTCGACCATGCGGTGGAAGAACCCGAGCACCTGCGCATGCTGGACTGGGCCCGCCTCGAGGAGGAACCGGAACTGCTGCCGCAGAGGCCCTGCGGCCGCCCCGGGCCCCGCAATGAAGACATCGTCCGCGCCCAGGAAAAGGGAATCATCGACGGGCATTGGAACCCGGATGACTTGATGACGCTGCTTTTTTCCATGGCTACGGCCTGGACGCAGTCCCCGGAAACTCTCTTTACGGGAAAGTCGGAGACCTGCACCGAATCACGTGCCCGACGCCGGGCGGCCGCCATCGAGGCTGCCTGCCGGCTGCTGGAGCCCAGACCGCAGGTTTAGGCTCCGCGGCAGGGGTGCCGAGAACACCCTGGCTGCCGACCCGAGTCACGAAACACGGCGTCTTGATCCATTGGCGGATCCTCTGGGCGGGGCAATACTGGGAGAGTCCACGCCACCTGCCCGAAAGGCCTCCCGTGCCTGAGTCCGTTCCAGAGCGAACCATCGTCATCACCGGAGCAAGCGACGGCATCGGAGCCGCAGCGGCCCGCAGCCTGCACAGCTTGGGCAACCGCGTCGTCGTCGTCGGCCGTTCCCCCGAAAAGACCGCGGCGGTGGCCCGTGAACTGGGCGCCGATTATCTGCTGGCGGATTTTGCCCGCCTCGACGACGTCCGCACACTGGCGCAGACCCTGCTGGAGCGCTATCCGCGCATCGATGTCCTGGCCAACAACGCCGGCGGCATTATGGCCAAGCGCGCAGACACCGTGGACGGCCATGAAAAGACACTGCAGGTCAATCATTTGGCGCCCTTCCTGCTCACCAACCTGCTGATGGACCGGCTCGTGGAATCCCAGGCATCGGTCATTAATACGTCGAGCGTGGCCAACAGCATCTTTGCCCGCTTCAGCATTGAAGACCTGGAAGCACACCGAAAATACACACCGAACCGGGCCTACGGAAACGCGAAGCTGGCGAACATCCTGTTCACCCGGGAGCTGGACGCCCGGTTTGGGACCGCAGGCATATCCGCCGCAGCCTTCCATCCCGGCGGTGTTGCCACGTCCTTTGCCTCTGAATCCACCAGCATGATGCGGCTGATGTACCGTTCGGTGCTGAACCGGTTCCTGATCTCCCCGGACGAGGGGGCGCGGACGCTGGTCTGGCTCGCCACCGCCGAACCCGGAACGCAGTGGCAGTCCGGCAAGTATTACTACAAATGCCGGATCTCCACTGCCAACAAGGATGCCTACGACGCCGCCCTGTCCTCCCGGCTCTGGGAAGAAAGCGAACGGATGGTGGGGCTGGCTCCGGCTGCCCGCTGAGACGTCACGGCACCGGCCTACGGGGCTCCGGCCTACGGGGTGCCGGGGCGCCGGCCGATGAAGAACCAGACGACGGGGCCGAGAACCGGAAACGCGAGCACGATCAGAACCCATACCGCTTTCGCAGTGGCCCCCAGCTGACCGGAGCGGGCTATGCCGATGAGTGCACCCGCCAGGAAGACCAGCATCAGCAGGCCGGTGCCCAGCACCAGAAAATTCCAGGCAGGCAAAACCGGATTTGATCCCTCGGCAACCAACAGCACAATAATCCCCCGTCGTTGATACCCGGCTTCCCCGGGCAAGCACCCACCCTAACAGTGCAGATCTGTACCGTAGCTGAGCCGCTGGACAATCATTCTCCCCCGGCATCTTTCACCGCCGCATCTGTCACACCTTCTCACCGGTGGCTACCGTTGGAGGACAAAGGGGTGGCTCTGCCGAGGAGTAATTGACCATGTACGACTCATCCGGCATCAACGTTTCAGTACCGCCTTCGGGCCCCGGCTGCGTGGAGTGCACAGCACAGGACGGCTGGTGGTTCCACCTGCGGCGCTGCACCGAATGCGGCCATATCGGCTGCTGCGACAATTCACCGGGCCAGCATGCCACCGGCCACGAGGAGTCAACCGGACATCCCGTGATCCGCAGCTACGAGCCCGGCGAGGAATGGTTTTGGGACTACCGCACCAACTCGGTATTTGAGGGGCCGCTTCTTGCCCCGCCGCAGAGCCATCCGTTGAGCCAGGGAGTCCCCGGTCCCGCCGGACGCGTTCCCCCAAACTGGCCGGACGAACTGCGCTAGGGGCTGGATCATGCATCCGGAACCGGGATCGCTGCTTTCGTCTGGAACGCAGGGCCGGCGCGGTGTTGAAGACAGTCTCCAAGAGCTTAAAACGATCTGCCGCGCAAGTCAGTCCTCTCCCGCTAACTGCCGGCGGCTGGCGTAATCTAAAGGCATGGCACGCACATACATAGTCACTGGATCAGGATCGGGAATCGGCGCCGCTACAGCCGAACTGCTGCGCGAGCGCGGCAACACCGTTGTGGGAGTGGACCTTCGCGGGGCCGAGGTCGAAGCGGACCTCAGCACTCCCGAGGGCCGCCGAGCAGCTGCGGACAAGGCGCTGGAGCTGGCCGGCGGCAAGGTGGACGCAGTCATCGCCTGCGCCGGAATCTCCGCACCGGCAGCCATCACGGTGGCAGTCAACTTCTTCGGCGTTACGGAGTTCCTCGAACTGCTGGCACCGACGCTGGCCAAGAGTGATGCTCCGCGTGCTGCAGTGGTCAGCTCCATGGCATCGCTGCAGCCGAACTCCCCGGAGCTCGTTGAAGCAATGCTGGCCGGCGACGAAGCACTTGCACTGGAAATCGGCGGCAAGCTCGCTGCAAAGGGACCGGCTGAGGGATACCTCAACTACCCCTCCTCCAAGCGAGCCCTCAGCCGCTGGGTCCGCCGGGCAAGCATCACCGACACCTGGGCAGGCCACGGCATTCCGCTGAACGCCGTTGCCCCCGGCACGGTTATCTCGGCCATGACCAAGGATCTGCTGTCCACCCCCGAGGGACGCAAGATGGTGGATTCCTCGGTACCCATGCCGCTGAACGGCCACTCCGAGGCAATTGTCATTGCACGGCTGCTCGCCTGGCTCACCAGCGAAGAGAACACGCACACCACCGGCCAGACGATCTACACCGACGGCGGTGCTGACGCCACGCTGCGCGGAGACGACATCTGGGGCGCATAGTCCCCCTGGACTCCCCGACCCCGGGGCTAAGAACGCCCTGAGGACACAGAAGCGGCTCCGGAACCTTTGTTCCGGAGCCCCGCTTCTGTGTCCGCCGCAGGATCCCCAGCCGCAATGACAGGTAGGCCAGCGCGCCAACGGGGATGGGCAGCCAGAACTGCACCAGGCGCCAGGAGAGCACTCCGAGGACGGCAACATGGCCCGGAGCTCCGAAACCGGCGAGCATAGGCACCAGCACTCCCTCAACCAGGCCCAGCCCGCCAGGCGTGAGCGGAGCCAGGGCCACCAGTGAAGCCAGCGAGTAGGCCAGCATCAACTCTGCGGGGGAGCTCACATGCCCGTAGGCTGCGAGGAAAACCCACAGGCAGGCCGCATCAAAGACGTAGCGGGCAGCGGCCAGGACCACTGCCGCCGCCAGCCGGCGCGGTTCCTGCCGGAGCATCTGGACTTCAGCAGCTACGGTCCGCACAAACCCCTCCGCCGAAGCAGGAGAGATAATTCTCACTTTTCCGGCGATGGCCCGCACGGTTCGGACTGCACCGGGCAAATGCTGATCCAGCACGGTCAGCGCCGCAAGGGACAGTCCCAGCAGCACCAGCACCACGGCTCCGGCCGTACTGAGATATTGGCCTCCCGCAAAGCTGCCGTGAACGCTCAGCAGCGCCGCACCGAACAGGCCGGCCAGCACCAGATTCGCACCAACCACCTGGACGGTGGCGGCACTCAGCGCGTCCTCCGACTGGACTCCGCAGCGCGTGAGCAGCCGAAAGCGGACGGCGGCCGACGTCGTCCCGCCGCCGGGAACGGTGTGGTTCACCGTGAGATCCGCAAGATCAATCCGGAACAGAGTGAAAAAACCGGGCCTGGCATCACCGGTGAGCACCTCGCGCGTGAGCCAGCTGTAGCTGGCCAGCGACACCGTTTCCAGGAGCACTGCCAGCAGGATCAGGATCACGGGCAGTCCGCGCAGTGCCGAAATGACATTTCCGGAGCCAACCAGCTGGGGCAGGACAACGTACTCAACAACCAGGACCACGGCCAGGATGCCGATGATCCACTTCAGCCACCTTGAATGCTCGGCCCTGTGCCACTCCGCGCGCAGGTGCAGGGTCATGCCTCAAGCAGAGCAGAACGACACAGAGGAGACCAGAGCCGGCCGCGCCGCACCGGCGGGCGCAAGCCAACCGGGACCGGGAAATTGCCCCGGACCGGATGTTTCTGACATTATGTTGGCATGATGCCGACACATTGTCGGCATCAACATCCCACAACCCACGGAGTTTTCCCATGTTTCTAGCGCTGCGTGAACTGCGCTTCGCCCGGGCACGGTTTGGCTTGATGGGTGGCGTCATTGCCCTGATCGCCATCCTCATGGTCCTGCTGTCCGGCTTGTCATCGGGCCTTGTTAACGACGGCGTTTCCGGCCTCAAGAGCATGCCCGCCACTGCCTTTGCCTTCAATGAGGGCACCAAGACCGACAACGCGTTTTCCCGAAGCGTGGTCGACGAGTCCCAAGCAGAGGCCTGGCGCGAACAGCCCGGCGTCGCCGACGTCACCCTGATGGGCACTTCAATGATGAACGGTGCCACCGACGACGGCACCCAGGTGGACCTGTCCCTCTTCGGCATCGACGGCAACTCTTTCCTCGCCCCTGAAATCGGTGAGGGCCGTGCAGCGTCAGCACCGAATGAGATTGTTGTCTCCCCCACCGGGGCGGACGAAGGTCTGGAGCTGGGCACGGTTGTCACGCTGGAGCGGATCGGCACGGAGCTCACCGTGGTCGGTTACACGGCAGACCAGGCAACCTTCGGACATGTCACGGTGGCCTACCTTCCCCTGAGCACCTGGCAGTACATTGCCGGCGGCGACGCGGCGCCCGGCGCACCCACGACAGCACAGACGGCAGCCACGGACTTCGCCACGGCAAGCACCGTTGCCCTCCTTGCCGAAGACGGCGAGAACATCGACTTCGCAGCCGGAGACGAAGCCGCGCATACCGTGACGTCCTCGCTGAAGGAATCCTTCAATGCCTCCCCCGGCTACAGCGCCGAAACCATGACCCTGCAGATGATCCAGGTTTTCCTCTACGCCATCTGCGCTCTTGTTGTCGGAGCCTTCTTCACCGTGTGGACCGTCCAGCGCAAGCATGAACTGGCCGTACTGCGTGCCATTGGCGCCTCCACCGGCTACCTGCTGCGGGACGGACTGGCCCAGGCTGCCATAGTCCTCGTCGGTTTCACCGCCGTGGGCGTGCTGCTGGGCCTCGGAATGGGCGCAGGCCTGGCCGGAACCGCCATGCCGTTCGCACTGGAGGCAGGCCCCATTGGCCTGGCAACCGCCCTGACCATCCTTTTGGGACTGCTCGGAGCAGCCGCCGCTATTATCCGAATTTCCCGGGTTGATCCCCTGGCTGCCCTGGGAGGACAGCGATGAACACGCGAACCGAAACCCTGCCGGACACCACTCTTGGACTGGTGATTGAAGGAGCCAGCCTTGCCCTGGGTGACGGCGACGCCACTGTGCAGGCACTGGACAATGTGTTCCTTACCGTGCGCCCCGGCGAACTCGTCGCCGTCGTCGGCCCCTCCGGGGCCGGCAAATCAAGCCTGCTGGCAGCGGCCGGCGCCCTGACTACACCGGACGCCGGAACCATCACCATCAACGGGACGGACCTGGCAACGCTGAACAGTGCAGCCCGTGCCCGTTTCCGGCTGCGCAACATCGGCTTTGTTTTTCAGTCCGGAAACCTGATTCCCGCGCTGACCGCAGGCGAGCAGCTGGAGCTCGTGCACCGGATGGCCTTTGGAAAGAAGAGCTTCGACCCGCGGGAGCTGCTGGCCGCCGTGGGCATGGACCACAAGCTCAAGAGCCGCCCCGATCAGCTCTCCGGCGGTGAGCGCCAGCGGGTCGGAATTGCCCGCGCCCTGGTCACCCGGCCACCGCTGCTGCTCGTGGATGAACCGACGGCCGCCCTGGACCGGCGCCGCAGCCAGGAAGTTGTTGCACTGCTGGCGCGCGAAACCGCAGAGCGCGGCGTTGCTACAGTTATGGTGACGCATGATCATGACGTGCTCCCCCACTGCCACCGCGTGGTGGAAATGGTTGACGGACGCCTGATCAGCTAGACGACACACAGCAAGTAACAAACAGGAGGGCATGTGCCCCGCATAACCGCCCCCACGGTCGCAGAACACCGTGTGGCCCAGCAACGGGCGCTTCTTGATGCGGCACGCACCCTGCTGGCCCAAACGGGCGAGGCTCCCAGCATGGCCGATGTGGCCGCGCTGGCCGGCCTCGCCCGTCCCAGCGCCTATCAGTACTACAAGTCCCGCCAGGACCTCCTGCATGCACTGGTCCTGGACGTCTTTCCGCGCTGGGCCCAGCGGGTGGAGGAAGCCATGCAGGCCGAAGCAGACCCGGCCGACCGCATCCTCGCCTATGTGCTGACCAACATCGCACTGGTCGCCGAGGGTGAGCATGCAGTCGGCAACGCACTGGCAGCCGTGGCCCCCAGTGAGGAACTCAACACCCAAAGCACCATGATGCATTCGAAGCTGCTGGATCCCCTTGTCGGCACTCTGCGCGAGCTGGGGTCCGAGGATCCCGCGGCAACTGCCGAACTGATCAACGGCATCGTCCACAGCGCCACCAAGCAGCTGGAGTCCGGCTCACCGCAGCAGTCGGTCAATGCACGGGTCACCGAACTTCTGGAACCCTATGTACGGGAGCACCGCCGCAACGGTGCCGGAAAGCAGCATCCGTGATTCACCCTGACACCCCCTCGGCCCCCCATCCGGCTTCTTCGCCCCGCGCAGACCGCGCCGGCCGCAGCACCGCAGTGTTCCTGGCCCTCGACGTCGTCCTGATCCTCCTTTTCGCCGCACTGGGCCGTGACACGCACCGGCACGGGCTGGATCCGGCCGGAATCCTCATCACCGCCTCACCGTTCCTGGTTGCCTGCCTCGCGGGCTGGGCGCTGCTGAGCCGCAGGCTTTTCCCCGCCCGCCTCTGGCCCGGCGGCGTTGTGCTGTGGATCATCACGGTTGTGGCCGGGCTTGGCATCCGTGCGCTTTTCGGCGGCGGCGTCGTCCTCAGCTTTGCGATCGTCACCCTGTGCGTCCTCGGGGCGTTCCTGCTTGTTCCCCGGGCTGCAGCGGCACTCATTGCCCGCAGGCGCGCTGCCCGCATCCGCCCGTAGAACCGCCGTCCGATAGGCTCGCTGTAGTGCGCCGGCTGCAGCAGAGCAGCGGCCCCGCCGCAGCATTACGAAAGGCTCCCCATGATTACCGCTTTTGTCCTCATTCAGACCGACTCCGCCCGCATCCCCGAATGTGCCGAGGAGATCTCGGAGATCGAAGGCATCAGCGAGGTCTACTCCGTCACCGGCGATTGTGACCTGATCGCCATCGCGCGCGTACGCCGCCACGAGGACCTCGCCGACACCATCGCCAACCGGCTCTCCAAGGTGGAAGGCGTCATCGGCACCACCACGCAGATTGCCTTCCGGGCCTATTCGCAGCACGATTTGGACGCAGCTTTTTCGCTCGGTTTCGACAGCTGACGGCACTAATCAACAGCGTCCGGATAACACTTCCATAACAAATCAGAGCCCTTTTTCCTCCCGCCGCCGGAAGGAAAAAGGGCTCTGATTTGTTGGATTTAGTGCGGGCCGGCCGTCGCGAAAATCACCGCTGCACCCGGAAATAAGGCTTACTGGGTTACTTCAATCCAGCGGTCCAGCGCCGCCTGGGCGGAGCCGGAATCAATGGAGTCCTCCGCCTGCCGGATACCTGCCGCCAGTCGTTCGGACAGCGTTCCCTCGGCCTCGGGGCTCAGCGCCACCAGGGCCGCGGCAGCGTTGAGGACGACGGCGTCGCGCACCGGTCCCCGGTCCCCCGCCAGCACACTGCGAACCACGGCAGCGTTGGCGGCGGCGTCTCCGCCCCGCAGATCGTCAAGCGTGGCCCGGGGTATGCCGAGATCCAGGGGGTCCACCGTCGTCACGCTCACGGCACCGTTACGGACCTCCCAGACGGTGGAGGCGCCCGTCGTCGTCATCTCATCCAAGCCGTCATCGCCCCGGAACACGAGCGCCCGTACGCCGCGGGCAGCCAGCACCCCTGCCATCAGCGGCGCCAGCCTGGCGTCGGCCACCCCAATGGCGGAGGCGGTGGGGCGCGAGGGGTTGGTCAGCGGACCCATGAAGTTGAAGGCCGTGGACACGCCCATTTCCCGGCGCGGGACAGCGGCGTAGCGCATGGACGGATGGAAGACCTGGGCAAAGCAGAACGTGATGCCGGCCTTCACTGCGGCCTCCGCAACCCGGTCCACCGTCAGGTCCAGGCGCACCCCCAGGGCTTCAATCACATCTGCGGACCCCGAAGCCGACGACGCCGCCCGGTTTCCGTGTTTGACCACCTTGGCGCCCGCACCCGCACAGACGAGCGCAGCCATGGAGGAGATGTTGACCGTATTGTGCCGGTCACCGCCAGTGCCGACGATGTCCAGGGTCTCGCCGGGGATGTTGATGGGCCGGGCATTCTCCAGCATGGCTTCCACGAGCCCGGCCAGTTCCTGAACCGTTTCACCCTTGGCCCGCAGCGCCACCAGGAACCCCGCCATCTGGGCGTCCGATGCCTCGCCGGCCATGATCGAGTTCATCGCCCACCGGGTCTGGTCGCTGCGCAGATCCTCGCGCAAAATCAGGGCGTTGATCAGCGTTGGCCAGGTGTGTTCAGAGCTCGGATTCGTAGTCACATCCCCAAGGTTATCTACGAATCGTAGAAAATGCTGATTTCTTTCTGGGGAGCCACTTCCGCGCCGTTACTGGGATCCGCGGGCTTTCGGCACTATTTTGACGCGCCGAGCGTCTATATCTGTTGGAGAACTGGGTACTTTTACGTCCATAATGACTATGTGACAACAGCGACCCATGCCCCCAGTACCCCGGCTCACCCCACGCTGAACCGCCCCAACATGGTTTCCGTCGGAACCGTTGTGTGGCTGGCCAGCGAACTGATGTTTTTCGCCGCACTCTTTGCCATGTATTTCACCCTTCGCTCCACGTCGAGCGATCTGTGGGCCATGGAGACGGAAAAGCTCAACGTTCCGTTTGCGTTCGCGAACACGGTGATCCTTGTTCTAAGTTCCGTTACCTGCCAGTTCGGCGTCTTCGCCGCAGAACGCCTCCAGCCGCGCCGCACCGGGGGACTGTTCAACGTCTCCCGCTGGGGCATGGTCGAGTGGTTCCTCCTCACTTTCCTCATGGGATCGATCTTCGTGGCCGTCCAGGCTTTCGAGTACGCAACGCTCGTCACTGAAGGAGTCTCGCTCTCGTCGAACTCCTACGGTTCGTCGTTCTACCTGACCACCGGATTCCATGGCCTCCACGTGACGGGCGGGCTCATCGCCTTCCTGTTCATCATTGGACGCGCCTATGCGGCGAAGCGGTTTGGCCACTTTGAAGCAACCTCTGCGATCGTGACTTCCTACTACTGGCACTTCGTGGACGTAGTCTGGATTGCCCTGTTCGTCATCATCTACTTCCTCAAGTAACACCTGCTTGAGCCGGCAACCCCCTCAGATATCCACAGTGGCACCAGCACACCAAAGACCACACAAGTTAGGAACCACCAAGTGAAGGCACTATCGCAAAGGCGACGTCATCCCCTAGCAGCAGTTGCGCTGCTGCTGCTGGGACTCCTCGTTACAGGTGGGCTCTATGCGGCAGTCAGCGGCGCAAACGAAGCCCAGGCTGCCAGCACCGCCTACACGGCTGATGACGAAAACCAGGGCGAGAAGCTTTTCATCGCCAACTGCGCCACCTGCCACGGCATGGACGCCTCCGGCTCCGCCAACGGCCCCTCGCTCGTGGGCGTCGGCGCCGCATCGGTCGACTTCCAGGTTGGAACCGGCCGTATGCCCATGGCCATGCAGGGCCCGCAGGCCCAGCAGAAGCCGGTCCAGTTCACTGAAGAACAGACCACTCAGCTCGCTGCCTACGTAGCAAGCCTGGGCGCCGGTCCGGCCGTGCCGGACGCCGAAGCCACCGATGCAGCAGAGGGCAACGCAGCCGAGGGCGGCGAGCTCTTCCGGGTCAACTGCGCAATGTGCCACAACGCTGCAGGCGCCGGCGGCGCCCTGACGCAGGGCAAGTTCGCTCCGTCCCTCGAGGGTGTCAGCGAGAAGCACATCTACGAAGCCATGGTCACCGGCCCGCAGAACATGCCCGTCTTCAATGACGCCAACATCTCCCCCGAGGACAAGCAGAGCATCATCGCGTTCCTGAAGAACATCGAAGCCAACGGTTCGCCGGGCGGCGCCGAGCTCGGCTCGCTGGGTCCCGTATCCGAAGGCCTGTTCATCTGGACCGCAGGCCTCGGCCTCGTCATTGCTTTCACCATTTGGTTGACCTCCCGGTCTTCCTAGACATCACCCGCGCTCACCCACCTGGGTGACATCACAGTTACACATAGGTCTATAAATGCAGTTTCAAGAGAAGGATGAGGGGGATCATGGGCGACCATAGTCACGGCAGTCCGAACACCTCGGGCACCGTCGCTACGGCTGGCCAGGGCGACGAAGAGAAGTTCCGGAATCCCGGACTTCCTCCGCACCGCCCTCGCCTGGCCGATACGAATCCCCAGGCTGAGAAGCGCGCCGAGCGGCAGGTGGCGGCACTGTTCGTCATCTCCATCATCGGCACGCTCGTGTTTTTCGTTGGGTACTTCGGGATCAAGCTCGAAGGCGGCCACACCATTGCCGACATCCGGGTGCAGAACCTGCTCCTGGGCCTGGGCACCGCTTTCGCGATGCTCGGCATCGGCCTCGGCATTGTGCACTGGGCCAAGACGCTCATGCCGGACCACGAAATCACCGAGGAACGGCATGAGATCCGTCCCGAGGAAGACCGTGTCATTGCTGAAAAGATGGTTGGGGACATCATCGAGGAGACGGGCATCAAGCGCCGTCCCCTGATCCGGAACACGCTCCTCGGAGCCATGGTTCTGGCACCGCTCCCGGCCATCGCGGTTTTCCGCGACCTGGGTCCGCTGCCGAAGGACACGCTGCGCCACACCATGTGGGACGCCGGCGTTCACCTGACCCGCGACCCCAGCGGCACCCGCATCAAGGCTTCGGACGTGACCCTGGGCTCAGCCTTCCACGTCATCCCCGAGGGCCTGAATGAGTCCGAGCACAAGCTGGAGGAGAAGGCCAAGGCTGTTGTCCTGCTCATGCGCCTGGATCCGGACTCGCTGAACCCCTCCCCCGAGCGCAAGGACTGGAACGTAGACGGCATCGTCGCCTACTCCAAGATTTGCACCCACGTGGGTTGCCCGGTTGCCCTGTACGAACAGCACACCCACCATCTGCTGTGCCCGTGCCACCAGTCCACCTTTGACCTCACGCAGGAATGCAAGGTCATCTTCGGACCGGCTGTGCACCCGCTCCCGCAGCTGCCCATCGCCGTTGACGATGAAGGCTACCTGATCGCCACCAGCGATTTCCATGAACCGGTTGGACCGAGCTACTGGGAGCGTGGCTAGCCATGAGTGTTCCCTCTGTTACTCCCTATGAGCCCAAAACCCGTTTGGGCCGCGTCACCAACTTCGTTGACTCCCGTGTCAGCGGTTCGGCCATGGTCAAGGAGTTCGGCCGCAAGGTCTTCCCCGACCACTGGTCGTTCATGTTCGGTGAAGTTGCGCTGTACTGCTTCGTCATCCTGCTGATCTCCGGCACGTTCCTGACCTTCTTCTTCGATCCGTCCATGGCGGAAACGGAGTACCTGGGAAGCTACGTACCGCTGCACGGCGTTGAAATGTCGGTGGCTTACGAGTCCTCGCTGAACATCTCCTTTGATATCCGCGGCGGCCTCTTCATGCGCCAGGTTCACCACTGGGCCGCCCTGCTGTTTGTTGCAGCCGTCTCCGTGCACATGCTCCGCGTGTTCTTCACCGGCGCATTCCGCAAGCCCCGCGAGCTGAACTGGGTGGTGGGCGGCGTCCTGCTGATCCTCTCCCTCGCAGCCGGCTTCACCGGTTACTCCCTCCCCGATGACCTGCTCTCCGGCAACGGCCTGCGCATCATCGACGGCGTTATCAAGGCAGTTCCGGTGGTTGGTACCTACATCAGCTTCTTCCTCTTCGGAGGAGAGTTCCCGGGTACGGACATCATCAGCCGCCTGTACATGCTGCACATCCTGCTGGTTCCCGCCCTGATCCTGCTGATGATCGCCATTCACCTCTTCATGGTGGTTATCCACAAGCACACCCAGTTCCGCGGCCCCGGCCGTACGAACATGAACGTGGTGGGTTACCCGGTTGGACCGGTATACGCAGCCAAGGCCGGTGGATTCTTCTTCATCGTCTTCGGCATCATCGCCATCATCGCCGGTCTGTTCACGATCAACCCGATCTGGAACTACGGACCGTACGATCCCTCCCCCGTGTCCGCCGGTACCCAGCCTGACTGGTACATCGGCTGGGTTGACGGCGCCCTGCGCCTGATGCCGGGTTGGATCTTCAACATCCCGATGGAATGGAACATTCCCTTCCCCTGGGGCACCAACACGCTTTCCATGAACGTGCTGTTCCCCGCGCTGGTTCCGGCCGGCATCGTGTTCACTCTCCTGTTCACCTGGCCCTGGATTGAAGCCTGGCTGACCAAGGACAAGAGCGTCCACAACCTGCTCGACCGCCCGCGCAACGCTCCGTTCCGCACCGGCGTCGGCGTTGCCGGCATCATCTTCTACTGCACCATGTGGGCTGCTGCCAGCTCCGACCTCATCGCCACGCACTTCCATGTGTCGCTGAACGATGTGACGTACTGGCTGCGCTTCCTGGTGATCTTCGGACCGTTGATCGGCTTTGCCGTGGCCCGCCGCATCGCCCTGTCGCTGCAGCGCAAGGACCGCGAGCTTGTGCTCCACGGTGTGGAGAGCGGCCGCATTGTCCGCCTCCCGCACGGTGAGTACATCGAGGTCCACGAACCTGTGGACGAGTACAAGCGCTACAAGCTGGTGGACTTCGAGTCCCCGCAGGTCTCCCCGGCCCAGCCGGATGCCCGCGGCAAGATCTCCGGCAAGGAGAAGCTGCGCGGCCGCCTGTCGCGCTTCTTCTTCGAAGATCGGGTTGCTCCCGTTACTCCGAGTGAGCTGGAAGCAGCGCACCACCACGAGTCACCCGCTGAAATTGAAGCGGTTGAGGACGACCAGGCTTCGATCACGAACCGGTAGTCCTTTGGGATAAACCAGCTCCATCAAGAAAGGGAGCCGGCCAGCATCTGCTGACCGGCTCCCTTTCTTTGTGTCCGGGTTCTTTTATATCCGGGCTCTTAGTCCAAGGTGAAGGGCTGCTTGGCCGGAAGCGGGTGCCGGCGCTTCCACTGTGACGTATCGGCAACCGGTGCGGAGCCGATGCTCAGCTTGGTGAAATCAAGGTTGGCGTCCCGAAGGGCCACCAGCACGCCCTTTACGGCCTTGGGTACGTCCGGCACCAGGATGAAGATGTTGAGCTTGCCCGGGGCGAACTCACTCTCCTCGACGGAGCCCAGACCCCGCCAGGAGAAGTAGGACGCCAGAGTGGTGCGTGCCTTGTGTTCCAGGTAGCGGTCACGCTCGGTGCCCTCAGCCGACTTCAGTGCATACTGGGCAACCACCCAGTGCTGCTCCTCCGCGGGAATCTCCGCGTACCCGAGTTCGGCAGACTTTGCAGCGAAGGCAGCAAACTTCTTTTCGGCGGCGGCCTCATCCACACCGGCAGTCGCACTGCCGGTTCCCATGTTTCCGACTTTGCCCTGGTTCAGCATGAACTCCTCGGAGTCCGCGTCGTACATGGCCTCGCGGAAATACAGGACCCCCTTGCCGTCACGGTGGTACATGATGCTGATGCTCATTTCATAGCCTTCCTGGCTGGTGTTAGGTCAGTGGACGGACACGGCAGCGGCGCCGGTCCCTCACATTCAATTTGGTCTTAGGGGCACTCAGGCGGGAGTTTGGACATCCATCGCCTACCACGGCCTGGGCGCGGGACGGCGACCGGCCTTTCCTGCCGCTCCCCCGCTCCCCGCAGCGCCTCAGGAGCCCGGATGCCGTCCCGGGTGGTACGAGCGCGGTGTGCGCATTCCGGGGCGCTGGAGGGGCACCCAGAGCTTGTACCGGTCGGCACGGTAATAGGAGACCGAATAGTCCACCATGGACCGGGACACGTAGGCATGGCGCTGGATCTTGAGCAGCGGTGCACCGAGCTCCACGTTGAGCAGCCGGGCAATCGACGCTGAAGCAGCAGTGGCCTCGATGGTGTCTTCACCCCACTCCATCATCATCCCGTAGCGTTCGCTGAGCACACGGTACAGCGAGGTGGGAGGCTCTTCGTCGAGCATTCCCGGAACATGCACCGCCGGAATGAAGTTTTCATCCACGCTCATCGGTTCACCGTCGGCAAGCAGCTGACGCCGGAAACGGATGACCGGGGTGCCGGGGTCGATCTGCAGCTCCCGGGCCACCAGATGGCTAGCACCGACCTGCTCGAAGCTCAGCACGCGGGCGTCAGGGACCATGCCCCGGCGGGCCATTTCCTCGCTGTAGGAGGTCAGCTTTACCTGCAGGTCCATCTTGGGGCGGGCCACAAAAGTCCCGAGGCCCACCACCCGCTCCAGGACTTCATCTGCCACCAGCGCATCAATTGCCTGGCGGACCGTCATCCGGGCCACGCCAAAGTGATCGGCCAACACCCGCTCGGAGGGAATGGCCGCACCCGCTACGGCGTGCTCATCCACGAATTTCCGCAGGATGCCTTGGAGCTGCAGGTGCTTGGCCACGCCGGCTCCGGCGCTGATCACGTCCGGCAACCGCCGCAGCGCCTGCTCCGTCATTTCTGCCCGGTCCCGGAGTCCGTCATCCTGCGCATGCGGTTCCTTTCCCTGGCACTGCAGCTCATCAAATACTCATCCAAGGATAGCCGTTGATCCCTGCAGGCGCGTTTCCTGCCCTGCTTTGCGAACAGGTCCGGATACACGAACAGAGGGCCCGCAGTTTCCTGCGGACCCTCTGTAGATGCCGGCTGTTGTTCTGTGCCGGCCTGTTGTTTTGTGCCTTGCCGTTGCCCTAGTGGGCGTGGGCTCCGCGGCTGTACTCGAATACCCAGCCGACCAGTGCGATCAGCGCGAGGCCTGCACTGATGTACAGGACCCACCAACCCACGGCCATGCCCAGGAATCCGCCTGCAGCGGCTGCACCGAGCAGAAGCGGCCACCAGCTCCAGGGGCTGAAGAAGCCCTGTTCGCCGGAGCCCTCGTGGATTTCCGCGTCAAGGCGGTCTTCCGGACGGGCACCGACGCGGCGGCCGGTGAAGCCGATGTAAAAGGCGATCATTGCGGACATGGCAGCTGTCAGGAACAGGGCCAGGTAGCCTACCGGTTCCATCCACTCGACCATGAAGCCGTAGACAACACCGACTACCAGGAAGAACGGTGCCATATAGGCGAAGAGCTTGGACTCTACCTTCACTTGACTGCCTCCGTACGATCAGCGGCGCCCATAACCTTGCCGGCGGCCGACACGTCAGTTACCTTCTGCTGCAGTTCCGGGTGGTGCAGGTCCAGTGCAGGACGCTCCGAACGGATGCGGGGCAGGGAGGTGAAGTTGTGGCGCGGCGGCGGGCAGGACGTGGCCCACTCCAGAGATCCGCCGAAGCCCCAGGGGTCATCAACTTCAACCTTCTTGCCGTGGCGCCAGGTGATGTAGACGTTCCAGAAGAACGGGATCATCGAGGCACCCAGCAGGAAGGAACCAAAGGTGGAGAACTGGTTCATCAGAGTGAAGTTGTCCTCCGGCAGGTAGTCAGCGTAGCGGCGGGGCATGCCGATGACGCCGAGCCAGTGCTGGATCAGGAACGTGGCGTGGAAGCCAACAAACAGCATCCAGAAGTGGATCTTGCCCAGACGCTCGTTGAGCATCTTTCCGGTCCACTTGGGCCACCAGAAGTAGAAGCCGGCGAACATCGCGAAGACAACGGTTCCGAAGATCACGTAGTGGAAGTGAGCCACCACGAAGTAGGTGTCGGAAACGTGGAAGTCCAGCGGCGGCGAAGACAGGATGATGCCCGTCAGGCCACCGAAGAGGAAGGTGATGAGGAAGCCGATGCTCCACAGCATGGGGGTCTCAAAGGTAATTGAACCCCGCCACATGGTGCCGATCCAATTGAAGAACTTCACACCCGTTGGCACTGCGATCAGCATGGTCATGAAGGCGAAGAACGGAAGCATCACGGCGCCGGTGACGTACATATGGTGTGCCCACACGGTGACGGACAGGGCTGCAATGGCGATCGTTGCGTAAACCAGGCCCTTGTAGCCGAAGATCGGCTTGCGGCTGAAGACCGGGAAGATCTCCGAGACGATGCCGAAGAACGGCAGGGCGATGATGTATACCTCGGGGTGGCCGAAGAACCAGAACAGGTGCTGCCACAGGATGGCACCGCCGCGCTCGGGGTCAAAGATATGTGCTCCGAACCGCCGGTCCGCACCCAGTGCAAACAGCGCTGCCGCCAGGGGCGGGAAGGCCATAAGGACCAGGATGGCCGTCACCAGGGTGTTCCAGGTGAAGATCGGCATGCGCCACATGGTCATGCCCGGGGCACGCATGCAGATGATGGTGGTGATGAAGTTGACCGCACCAAGGATGGTTCCGAAACCGGACAGTGCCAGGCCGAAGACCCAGAGGTCTCCGCCGACGCCCGGTGAGAACGTGGTGTTGGAAAGCGGTGCGTAGGCGAACCAGCCGAAGGAGGCGGCACCCTGCGGGGTGATGAAGCCGGCGACGGCGATGGTGCTGCCGAAGAGGAAGAACCAGAAGGCCAGTGCGTTCAGCCGCGGGAAGGCAACGTCGGGAGCACCGATCTGCAGCGGCATCATGACGTTGGCGAAGCCCGAGAACAGCGGCGTTGCGAACATGAGCAGCATGACTGTGCCGTGCATGGTGAACAGCTGGTTGTACTGTTCCTTGGTCTGCAGGATCTGCATTCCGGGTTCGAACAGCTCTGCGCGGATGACCAGTGCCATCACGCCTGCGAGACAGAAGAAAATGAATGATGCGATCAGGTACATGAACCCGATCGTCTTGTGGTCAGTGGAGGTAATCCAACTGACGATGATGCGTCCCTTGGAGACGGGGACGACGCGTGGTGCAACTTGAGTATCTTCCGAAGTGTATTCGAGAGTAGTCACAGCTTCCTCCTACCTCCTTACTTCGCTTGAATCTGAGTTGTACACGCGGTCATACTCGGCGCCGGCCTGGCCCTG
Source organism: Arthrobacter sp. TJ-178 (assembly GCF_058269275.1). Classification (NCBI taxonomy): domain Bacteria; kingdom Bacillati; phylum Actinomycetota; class Actinomycetes; order Micrococcales; family Micrococcaceae; genus Arthrobacter; species Arthrobacter sp. TJ-178. The sequence goes on from NZ_JBZCNK010000004.1 coordinate 19,900, forward strand.
GGGCAGGGTGTCCAGGTACGCGTCGTACTCGGCCTCCGAAACCACCTTGACGTTGAACAGCATTTCCGAGTGGTACTCGCCGCAGAGTTCGGCACACTTACCTTCGTAGGTGCCCTCAACTCCGGGAGTGAGATTGATGTAGTTGGTGCGTCCCGGGTAAAGGTCCATCTTCTGAAGGAAGGCGGGAACCCAGAAGGAGTGCTGCACGTCGCGGGAGTTCAACTGAAGCTCAACGGTCTTGTTGACCGGCAGGTAAAGGGTGGGCATATCTGCCTCGGTCTTTTCCGTGCCGTCCAGGTTTACCTGGACGTTGACGTCGTACTTGTCCTCATTGACGTAGTTGAAGTCCCAGGACCACTGCTTTCCGCGGACGTCCACAACGACGTCGGGGTCATCTACGCGCTCATTGATGGCGCGGATGTCCTGGTCGGTGAAGTAGAAGAGCACCAGCACCATGAACAGCGGAATGGCTGTGTAGAAGATTTCCAGGGGCAGGTTGTAGCTCAGCTGCCGGGGGTAACCGGTCTCATTCTTCCGGCGCCGGTAAGCAATGATGCACCAAAGGATCAGTGCCCAGGTGAGCACGCCAACCGCCAGCGCCGCAATCCATGAATTGACCCAGAGGTCCATGATTCGGCCGGTGTGGTTGGTCATGTCGCGCTCCGTGGGCAACCAGCCTCTTTGGACTTCTGACGAACAACCCGATAAAAACAACGCGCCGGCCGACGTTACGGCTGAGATCTTAAAGATCCTGGCGCGTCGGCTGCTGGTTCGGTCCTGCGAACTCACAGACGGCCCTTCCTCTTGTTACGTGCAAGTGCGGCACAGCAGGCAAACGAATTCCCCACTGCGCACGATCAGTTTTACTACTACGTGTAGAGCTTACCCGCACGCGTGGCCATCCAGTGACAGACCGCACCGCGTCCCGGCAAAAAACCGTGATTCCACGGCCTCCGGCTACAAGGCCCCGTCAGTGAAACGGGGCCTTGGAACGCAGCTTAGTGGAACGAGTCCCCGCAGGCACATGAGCCGCCTGCGTTGGGGTTGTCAATGGTGAAACCCTGCTTGGAAATAGTGTCTTCGAAGTCGATGGACGCACCGGACAGGTACGGCACGCTCATCTTGTCCACAATGACCTCAACGCCGTCGAAATCCCGTACGGCGTCGCCGTCGAGGACGCGCTCATCGAAGTACAGCTGGTAGATCAGGCCCGAGCAGCCGCCGGGCTGGACGGCCACGCGGAGCCGAAGATCGGTGCGGCCTTCCTGCTCCAGAAGGCTGCGGACCTTGCCGGCAGCAACCTCGGAGAGGGCAACTTCGTGGGTGGGCAGCTCAGTGTCCGGGGCCGCCGTGTCCACGCTGGTGCCGGTTTCGCTGGTGGAAGTGCTCATTGCTTCTCTCTTTCCTCGCTTGGACCGTGCACGGGAGGGCAGTTGCGCTCCCCCGAAGGCTCCGGGCCAGGTCCTTCTCAATGGTACGTCTGTGCCTACACCCAGACGCAACGCAGCCGGGCCCGAAAAGATTTCCCGGTCCCGGCTGCACTGACTCTTCGGTCAGAGGATCCGTTAGGAGCCGGACACCTGTCCCAGGCTGGCGAGCATCAGCGCTTCAGCGAGGACGGCGTTACGGAAATCACCCAGGTCCAGGGATTCGTTGGCGCTGTGGGCGCGCGAATCAGGGTCCTCGACGCCGGTGATCAGGATCTGCGCCGAAGGGAACAGTTCCGTCAGGTCGGCAATAAACGGAATGGACCCGCCCATGCCCGATTCCACCGGCTCCACTCCGTCCCAGGCTTCACGCAGTGCCCAGAGAGCGGTGCGGGCAGCGGGTGCCGAGGTGTCGGTGGCGAAGGCCTGGCCCTGTTCACCGGGGGTAAAGGTGACCTTTGCACCAAAGGGAGCGTGGGCCAGGACATGGCGCTCGACGGCGGCCATGGCCGCTGCGGGATCCTGTCCCGGCGCCAGACGGAGGCTGAACCGGGCACGTGCCTTGGGGGCAATGGTGTTGGAGGACACATCAACGGGCGTCACATCCATCCCGATGATGGCCAGGGCAGGCTTGGTCCAGAGCCGGGAAGCGATGGATCCGGTGCCGGCCAGCCGGACGCCGTCGAGCACTGAGGAATCGGCACGGAAGTCCGCCTCGTCATATTCCACGGCGGCGGTGTCGGAGGCGACCAGGCCCTCGACTGCCACGTCCCCGGCGTCGTCGTGAAGGGTGGCAATCAGCCGCGCCAGCAGCGTGGGAGCGTCAAGGACGGGTCCGCCGAACATGCCCGAGTGCACTGCGTGGTCCAGCACCTGGACTTCGAAGGTTCCGTCGACCACTCCGCGCAGGCTGGTGGTCAGCGCGGGTACGCCCACCTTCCAGTTGCCGGAGTCAGCCACGACAATGACGTCCGCTTCGAGGAGGTCGCGGTACGTTTCGAGGAAATCGCGGAACGTGGGCGAACCTGCTTCTTCCTCCCCTTCTATGAAAAGCGTGATGCCGACGCCGGAATTCTCACCCAGTACCTCATCCAGGGCCCGGATGGCGCCGATGTGGGCCATGATGCCGGCCTTGTCATCTGCCGCGCCGCGGCCGTAGAGCCGCCCGTTGCGTTCGGTGGCGGTGAAGGGCTCCGACTCCCACAGAGACAGATCGCCCGGCGGCTGGACATCGTGGTGGGCATAGAGCAGGACGGTGGGCTTGCCGGCCTGCGCCGGACGGCGGGCGACGACGGCGGGGCCGCCGGGCTTGCCGTTGTTATCCACCCGCAGGATCTGCACGTCGGAAAGCCCTGCTCCGCGGATCAGGCCGGCCACCGCTTCGGCGCTCTCATTCAACCGCTCCGGGTCAAAGGAGTCCCAGGCGATCCCGGGAATGGAAACGAGGGACTTGAGCTGCTCCACCGTGCGGGGGAAATCTGCGGCCACTGCGGACCGGAGGGCATCAACGTCCACGGCTGAAGAAGAAGATTCTGAATTCAAAGTCATAACAAAACAGTACATGCGGGCTGCCGGTGCGCGGCCGTCCGTAACGTTCTCCGGCGCAGAAGACGGATCTTCGCGGCACACCGGTGCTCCCGCGGGTCACGGCAGCGCGCTGATGGGCGGCGCCCGGCCGCACCAAGGTATCCTTTAAAGGTGTTCGGACGAAAGAATGAAGCGCCCACCGCGCAGGAAACTGTGGACCAGGCTGCTGCGGCGGCCCAGACGAGCTCAGCCCGTACGGCCGCGGGGAAGGGAACTCCCACTCCCAAGCGCCGGGACCAGGTTGCTGCCCGGCAGCGCCCGCTGGTCCCCACGGACCGCAAGGCAGCCAAGAACGCCAGCCGCGATGCGCTGCGTGAGGAGCGGCTGCGGACCCGCGCTGCCCTCGACACGGGAGATGAGCGCTACCTGCCCCTGCGCGACAAGGGTCCCCGGCGCCGGTTTATCCGGGACGTTGTGGATTCGCGTTGGAACATCGGTGAGTTTGTCATGATCGCCGCCCTCGTGTTCGTGGTGGTCAGCTTCATCCAGGACCTCACCGTGCAGAGCATCGTCATGCTGGCCTTCTGGGTGCTGATCCTTGCGGTTGTTGTGGACAGCTTCATTCTGCGGGCGATCATCCGCCGCCGTCTGAATGAGAAGTTCGACGGCCCCAACCCGGGTGACGTCTGGTACGGAATTTCCCGCTCCATTCAGCTGCGGCGTTTCCGCCTTCCCAAGGCCCAGGTCAAGCGCGGCCAGAAGCCCGCATAGGCCCGCTGCGGGGTCACAATAATCTTGCGTCAAACAGAAGGGCCGCTCCTGCCGGAGCGGCCCTTCTGTTTGTGCTTAGTGCCCCAGTTGTGCGTCACGCCTGGGTTTATTCCTCAACGTCAGGGTTTCTTCTTCAGGGTGCGGGCAAGCTGCCGGTTGATCCGGGCGGCCCAGAACGGGCCCTCATAGAGGAAAGCGGTGTAACCCTGCACCAGGGTGGCTCCGGCGGCAAGGCGCTCCCGGACGTCGGCTGCCGATTCCACGCCCCCCACCGAGATGATGACTGGGCCGCCGGAGCCAAGAGCTTCGTGCAGGCGTTTGAGCACTTCCAGGGAACGGCTGCGCAGCGGAGCTCCGCTCAGTCCCCCGACTCCGCAGGCCGTCACCCGGTGCGGGTCGGTGACGAGGTTTTCGCGGGTGATGGTGGTGTTCGTGGCAATGACGCCGTCGAGCCCCAGGTCCAGGGCCAGCCGCGCCACGTCGTCGACGTCCGCATCCGTGAGGTCCGGGGCGATCTTCACCAGCAGCGGCACATGCCGGCCCGCCGCGCCGTCCGCCGTTTCCCGCACAGCAGTGAGCAGGGGGCGCAGGGAATCTATGTTCTGCAGCTGCCGCAGCCCGGGCGTGTTGGGTGAGGACACGTTGACCACCAGATAGTCAGCCTGCGGGGCCAGCTCGCGTGTGCTGATCAGATAGTCGTCCACCGCGTCGGCCAGATCAACGGTCTTGGTTTTGCCGATATTGACGCCGATAACGGGCCTGCTGGTCCCCCAGGTCTTGCGAAGCGCCGCACGGGCACGTGCCACGCGGGGTGCGACGGCGGCGGCGCCGTCGTTGTTGAAGCCCATCCGGTTGATCACTGCACGGTCCTCGACCAGCCGGAAGAGCCGGGGTTTGGGATTGCCGGGCTGCGCACGGCCGGTAACGGTGCCCACCTCCACATGTCCAAAGCCCATGTTGGTCAGGGCGACAATGCCGGAACCTTCCTTGTCAAAGCCCGCAGCCAAACCGAACGGCGAGGGAAAGTCCAGCCCCAGGGCGGAAACGCGGAGCGACGGCGACGGCCGCATCAGCCGCCTCATCAGCGGGCCGGCGGGCGTTGCCGCGGACAACTTGATCAGGTCGAAGCCGATTCGGTGGGCCTTTTCGGGGTCCATGCCGGCAAATACGACACGAAAGAAGGCAGGGTAGAGGCGCATGATTTCATGCTTCCACTGCGGTGCCCCGCGACCAAATCAGGTGTCGCGAGGGGTTTGCGGATCTTTTGCAGGCCGGTTGAGCCCGGTTAGGGGAGGATAGGGGCATGGGTGCTGCGTGGAAACCTGATTTTCTGGGCGACGGCTACCGGTTCCTGACCCTGGAACTCGGTGAAGATGACGAAGGTCCGGTGACAGCCACACTGGTGTCCTACACCCCGGAGCATCCAACGGCACCCACGCAGGCCGTCCTGTATCTCCACGGCTGGACCGACTACTTTTTCCAGACCGAACTGGCAGAGTTTTGGAGCGGGCTCGGGGTGGCGTTCTACGCGCTTGACCTTCGCAAGTACGGCCGCAGCCTGCGGCCCGGGCAGACACCGGGCTACGTCACCAATCTGCAGGAGTATGACGCGGACATCGAAGCGGCGATTTCCGCACTGACCGAGCATCTGCGCTCCGGCCGCGGAGCGGATACCCCGGTGCGGCTCAGCATCATGGCCCACTCCACCGGCGGGCTGGTTGCTTCGCTGTGGGCCCACCGGAATCCGGGCCGTATTGAAGCACTGATCCTGAACAGTCCCTGGCTGGAGCTGCGCGGCTCGTGGATCGTCCGCTATGCCACTGCCGGGCTGCTGGAGCCAATGGCCCGGCTGCGGCCAAAGGCCCGGCTGAAGGTCCCTGAGCTGACCAACTACTGGCGCAGCATCAGCCGTGAAGGAGACGGCGAATGGGATCTGCATCCCGGGATGAGGCCGCCGTCCAGCTGGCCGGTCCGGGCGGGCTGGATGAAGGCGGTGCTCGCCGGACACGCCCACGTGGCGCGGGGACTGGATATCCGGGTGCCGGTCCTGCTGATGGCATCAGCAACCTCAACGGTGGCCCTTTCCTGGACCGAAGCCATGAAAACCTCGGACAGCGTCCTCGATGTGTTCCTCATGGTCCAGCGCGGAGTGCTGCTGGGTCCTGAGGTGACGGTGTTCCGGTTCGCTGGTGCCCTGCACGACGTGCTGCTCTCGGCGCTGCCGGTGCGGCGGCACGTTTACGACAAGCTCGAGCAGTGGTCGCGGGCCTTTGTCCTGAAGCCGCTGAAGGGCGTGCAGGCTTAGGCCGGAGCGGCCTGGTCCACCGCTCCCCCGTACCGCCGGTCCCGGCGGGCATAGATTTCCACTGCTTCCCAGAGGGTCCGGCGGTCAACATCCGGCCACAGCGTGTCCATGAAGACCATCTCCGCGTAGGCGGACTGCCACAGCATGAAGTTGGACAGCCGCTGCTCGCCGGAGGTCCGCAGGAACAGGTCAACGTCCGGCAGATCCGGTTCATCCAGATACTTCTGGATGGTTTTTTCACTGATGGATCCCGGACGCAGCTTGCCCCGTGCCACGTCCGCGGCAATGGCCGACACGGCGTCCGTGATCTCCGCCCGGCCGCCGTAGTTCACGCACATGTTCAGGGTGCACACGGTGTTGTCCCTGGTCACTTCTTCGGCGATCTCCAGTTCCTTCACCACGGACTGCCAGAGCCGGGGACGCCGGCCGGACCAGCGGATCCGCACGCCCCATTCGCTGAGCTGGTCCCGCTGCCGGCGCAGCACGTCCCGGCTGAAGCCCATGAGGAAGCGGACCTCCTCCGGTGACCGTTTCCAGTTTTCGGTGGAAAAGGCATATACCGAGACATGCCGGATTCCCATTTCCACCGCACCGGCCATGACGTCCAGGAGTGCAGCTTCGCCGGCACGGTGCCCTTCGGTCCGGGGAAGGCCGCGCTGGTTGGCCCAGCGTCCGTTGCCGTCCATGACGATTGCCACGTGCCTGGGCACCAGATCTGCAGGTACCGGCGGCGGAACAGCTCCGGAGGGGTGCGGTTCGGGACGGACCGGTGAGGGGGACTTTGAAGCCAAAGCTTAGACACGCTCCACATGTTGAAGTGACTTGACGACCCGTTCCAGGTGCCATTGAAGATAGCTGCCCACCAGGCCGGCGGACTCGCGGCGGGACTGCTGACCCGCGGCGTCGGCGGTGGCCCAGTCTCCGGAGAGCAGCGCAGCCAGCAGGATCATGGTTTCCGGTGACGGCGATGCAGAGCCGGGAGGCCGGCAGGCAGAGCAGACGGCACCGCCCAAAGCTGCGGAAAAGGCCGTATGCGGTCCCGGCGCGCCGCAGCGGGCACAGACGGTGAAGCTCGGCGCCCAGCCGGCGGTGGCCAGCGCGCGCAGCAGGTAGGAGTCCAGGATGAGTTCGGGGGCGTGCGCTCCGCGGTTCAGTGCTGCCAGTGCCCCGATGACCAGGTGGTAATGGGCGTTGGCGGACTCGCCGTCGACGTCGGTGAGCCGCTCTGCGGTTTCGGCGATGGCGGCGGCCGCCGTATACCGGGCGTAGTCCGACACAATTCCGTGCCCGTACGCACCGAGGGTTGACGCCTGCGTGACGATATCCAGGTTGCGCCCGGAGGAGAGCTGCAGATCGGCCACCATAAACGGTTCCAGCCGGGCGCCGAACTTGCTGGAAGTCCGGCGCACTCCCTTCGCTACCGCCCGCACCTGTCCGTGGCTGCGGGTCAGCAGCACCAGGATGCGGTCAGCCTCGCCCAGCTTGTGGGTGCGCAGGATGACGCCCTCGTCCCGGTAGGTCCGGGAAGCAAATGATTTTCCTGCCACGTCTCCTATTTTCCCACGGCCTGCCCCTGCTGCGGCGCACCCGGGCCCTTAGGCCCGGGCGCGCCTGCTTCAGAGGCTAGGCCCGGTCCCGAATTGCCCGGTTGACGGCCGAAACCACGGCCTTGAGCGCGGACATGGTGGTGTTGGAATCGATGCCGGCGCCCCAGAGGACCCGCTCTCCCACAGCCAGTTCCACGTAGGCAGCCGCGGCAGCGTTTCCGCTGGCCGAGAGCGCGTGCTCGGTGTAGTCCAGCAGGCGGACATCGATGCCGTCTTCGCTGAGGATCTTCAGCAGCGCATCGATCGGGCCGGTTCCCGAGGCGGTGCGGCTCTGCTGCACTCCGCCGGCCCGCAGGGAAGCCGTCAGCTTGAAGGAGCCGTCTTCAGCGGTGTCTGCGTTGACCGAGGACAGGGCGTAATGTCCCCAAGGCTCGCCGTCGGACTCCGGCGTGTGCGGCAGGTACTCGTCCTGGAACACCTTCCACAGTTCAGCTCCGGTGACCTCCCCGCCTGCGGTGTCGGTGCGGCGCTGGACGACGCCGGAGAATTCGATCTGGGCGCGGCGCGGCAGGTCCATGTTGTGCTCGTTCTTGAGCAGGTAGGCCACCCCGCCCTTGCCGGACTGGCTGTTCACCCGGATCACGGCCTCGTAGCTGCGGCCAATGTCCTTCGGATCGATCGGCAGGTAGGGAACCGCCCAGGGAATGCCGTCCACCGTGGTGCCGGCGGCCGCCGCATCCTTCTCCATGGCCTCGAAACCCTTTTTGATGGCGTCCTGGTGGGAACCCGAGAACGCCGTGAACACCAGGTCACCGCCGTACGGGGAACGCTCCGGCACGGGCAGCTGGTTGCAGTACTCGACGGTCCGGCGGACCTCGTCGATATTGGAGAAGTCGATTTCCGGGTCGATGCCCTGGCTGAACATGTTCAAGCCCAGGGTCACCAGGTCCACGTTGCCGGTACGCTCCCCGTTGCCGAAGAGGCAGCCCTCGATGCGGTCGGCACCGGCCAGGTAGCCCAGTTCCGCTGCGGCCACGCCGGTGCCGCGGTCATTGTGCGGATGCAGGGACAGAATGATGGAATCGCGGTTGGCCAGGTTGCGGTGCATCCACTCGATGGAGTCGGCGTACACGTTGGGCGTGGCCATCTCCACGGTGGCGGGCAGGTTCAGGATCATCTGCCGGTCCGGTGAGGCCTCGAGGACTTCGGCGACGGCGTTGGAAATCCGCAGGGCGAAATCCAGTTCGGTGCCGGTGTAGGACTCGGGCGAGTATTCGTAGGTGACGTCCACGCCGCGCAGCTGCTCTTCATACTTCTTGCACAACCGGGCTCCGGAGAGCGCGATGTCCACAATTCCGTCCTGGTCCGTGTTGAACACGACCCTGCGCTGCAGCACCGAGGTGGAGTTGTACAGGTGGACGATGGCGCGGTCCGCACCTTCGAGGGAATCATAGGTCCGCTCGATCAGGTGCTCACGGGACTGGGTGAGGACCTGGATGGTGACGTCGTCGGGGATGCGGTCGCCCTCGATCAGCTGGCGGACAAAATCGAAGTCCAGCTGCGACGCGGACGGGAAGCCCACCTCGATTTCCTTGTAACCCATCTGCACCAGGAGATCGAACATTTTGTGCTTGCGGTCCGGCGTCATGGGATCGATCAGGGCCTGGTTGCCGTCCCGCAGGTCCACTGCGCACCAGCGCGGGGCCTTGGTAATGAGTTTGTCCGGCCACGTCCGGTCGGGGAGTTCAAAACTGATTTGATCCTGGAACGGCGTGTACTTGGAGACGGGCATTCCCGAGGGCTGCTGTGCATTTCGCATGTTTGGTGGGGCCTTTTCTAGGAGATCAGAGAGCGGCCGGGCAACACAAACGCCGCAGCGAGGGGCGGCCTATACGTAAGTTATGGCCTCGCCACGGCAGCTAAGGAGAAGGAGCTCTGCGCGCACGTGACCACCCTAACAGTGCGGGTGGACCCTACCCAATTGTTAATTTCCGAAGGCGCTCTGGCACGTAACCTGGGCTGCCGTCTGGCCGGACAAACCGCCGACGTCGCCTTCATCCGGCATGGCGGTTCCACTGGTGAAGTCCTGGCCCACCTGGACGCTGACACCGGCAACCAGGTTGCTGGCAACCACCTGGACAGCGGGGATGTGCAGTGCTTCGGCCACCTGCTGCGCCATTTCAAGGTACCCGGGAGCATAGAAGATCTGCGTGGCCGGGCTGGCTGCGTCCGTCTGCCCGCCGGCCACGGCCTGCGTGTACCCCTGCGACAGCAGATGTGCGGCGAGGGCCTTGTCGCGGGTTTCGGAACCCTTGGCGTTCCCGGTGGCGTTGAGGATGGTCACGGGGATGTCGGCCGCCGAGAAGAGCGGAGCTTCCTCCACCGGAGCGGACGGTGCGGGGGTCTCCCCCGGCGTGGTGCTTTCCGGCGCAGGTTCGGGCTCGGTGATGTCCCGGTCCTCCACCAGAGCTTCAAAGAGGGGCTGCGCGGCTGCTTCATCCAGGACCAGCCGGTTGTTGTCATATTCGTACGGAACCACCGGCGCAGTGACAAAGGCGACCCGGCTCAGGTCAACGTCCTTGAGCCGTCCGGCCAGGGCGATCAGCGAGGAAACCTCGGTCAGATCCTTGTCCACCGTCAGGTTGCGGGTCACCGTTTCCGCAATGGAGTACAGCTTCGGAAGGTTGTTCAGCGTGCCTTCATCATTGACCTTGCGGACCATGGAGGCCAGGAAGCTCTGCTGGGCGCGGATGCGGCCCTCGTCTCCTCCGTTGCCGAAGCCGTGGCGGGTCCTCAGGAAGGCCAGGGCCTGGTCGCCTTTGATGCTGCTGACGCCGGCGGGGAGGCTGAGTCCGGACAGATCGTCCTCGATGGGCTGGTTCACGCAGACTTCCACGCCGCCCAGAGTGCTGGACAGTTCCTTGACGGCATTGAAATCGGCCATCATGAAGTGGTCAATGCTGAGGCCGGTGAGTTCGTTGATGGCCGCTACGGTGCAGCCCGGGCCGCCGTTGCCCAGGGCCCCGTTGAGCTGGCCAAGGTCGACGGCGGGGTAGGTGTTTCCGCTTTCCGGATCCTTGCATTCGGGCAGGGGCACCAGCAGGTCACGGGGGAAACTGACCACCGTGACGTGGGAGCGGTCCGCAGACATGTTGGCGAGCATCATGACGTCGGAGTTGTTGCTGTCCTGGCCCTCACGGTTGTCCGTACCCAGAATGAGGATCTGGAGCGGGTCGGTGTTGGTGTCCACCGGAGCGGCGGACTCCTGGTTGGAGCCCAGGTTCAGCGGCTTTGTCTCGAAGTTCTGCTGCAGCCGGACCAGCTGTACGCCCACAAACACCAGTCCGGACACCAGGGTCAGGGACAGGATCAGGGCAACTGCCCGCAGCACGGGGTGCGGGGCGTTCCTGCGGCCAAGGTGGCGCCCGCCCGGGGCGGACGGCACCTTGGGTCCGGAAGCAGAGTTTCCGGAGGCACCGGCACCCGTATCGGCAGGGCGAGATGACATGGGCCGGTCCCCTTCAAGAATTCGGATTAGGTCTTGCTAAACGGCAGTGGTGCAGTCAGCGGCTGTTCAAAGTGTACGCGGCGCCCCTGAAAAACGTATTCAGGGGCCGGCTCAGCAGCTAATGCTAGAACCCCAATTTGACCAGCTGCTTGGGATCGCGCTGCCAGTCCTTGGCGATCTTGACGTGCAGGTCCAGGTAAATCCGGGTACCCAGCAGCGCTTCGATGGCCAGGCGCGCGTTGGTGCCGACTTCGCGCAGCCGTGCGCCGCCCTTGCCGATGATGATGGCTTTCTGGGAGGACCGCTCAACGTAGAGATTGACGCGGACATCCAGCAGCGGGTTGTCTTCCGGGCGTCCTTCGCGCGGAACAATTTCATCCACCACCACGGCCAGGGAGTGGGGAAGCTCATCACGGACGCCCTCCAGGGCGGCTTCGCGGATGAGTTCGGCCACCATGACGGCCTCGGGCTCGTCCGTCAGTTCCCCGTCCGGGTACAGGGGCGGCGAGGACGGCATGTAACCGGCCAGGACCTCGGCCACGGTGTCCACCTGGAAACCATCGGCAGCGGAAACGGGAACGACGTCGGCCCAGCCGGCTTCGCCCAGGACCTCGTTGCCCAGTGCGGTAACGGACATCAGCTGCTTGGCCAGGGCGGCGCGGTCCACCAGGTCCGTCTTGGTCACCAGTGCTATCACGGGCTTCTTCTTCAGCGCGGCAAGCTGCTTGGCAATGTACCGGTCGCCCGGGCCCACGGCTTCGTTGGCCGGAAGGCAGAATCCAATGGCGTCAACTTCGGCCAGGGTGTCAGCCACCAGGTCGTTCAGGCGCTTGCCCAGCAGGGTCCGCGGACGGTGCAGCCCCGGGGTGTCCACGAGGATCAGCTGGGAGTCTTCGCGGTGCACAATGCCGCGGATGGTGTGCCGGGTCGTCTGCGGCTTGGCGGAGGTGATGGCAACCTTCTGCCCCACCAGGGCGTTGGTCAGCGTGGACTTGCCGGCATTGGGCCGGCCGACCAGGGAGACAAAGCCGGCTCGGAACTGTGGATCAGTCATTGCGTGGTACCAATTCTGTTGAGGCGACGCGGGAGGATGACCTGCCGTCGTCGGAGGATGTATCTGTGTCTGTGTCGCCGGGTTGTTTCCAGGCAATAATGTGGGACACCCGGTTGCGGCGGCCCTCCAGGCGCTCGGCGTGCAGGACGACGCCGTCGATCACCACTTCGCTGCCGACGATCGGCACCCGGCCCAGGGCCTTGGCCAGCAGGCCGCCCACGGTGTCCACTTCGTCGTCTTCAAGGTCGACGTCGAACAGTTCACCGAGGTCGTCGATGCCGGCACGGGAGCTGATGCGGTAGCGGCCTTCGCCGAGGTTCTCGATTTCGGGGCGCTCGGAGTCGTACTCGTCCACGATCTCGCCCACGATTTCCTCGATGAGGTCTTCGAGGGTCACCAGGCCGGCGGTGCCGCCGTATTCGTCGATGACCACTGCCACATGGGTAGATTCGCGCTGGAGTTCCTGCAGCAGTTCGCTGACTGCCTTGGACTCCGGTACATAGCGGACGCCGCGGGCAAAATCCTCCACCCGGCTGATGGCGGCCTCCCCGGGGTTGGAATGCATCTGGGCAGCCACATCCTTGAGATAGAGGATGCCCACAATCTGGTCTGCGCTGTCCTCGATCACCGGAACGCGGGAATAGCCCGAGCGCAGGAACAGGGACATGGCCTGCCGAAGGTTGGATCCGGCGTCGATGCAGACCATGTCCGTGCGGGGCACCATCACGGAGCGCACCTTGGTGTCGCCGAGCTCGAACACCGAGTGGATGAGTTCCGCCTCGGTGTTTTCGATCATGTCCGCCTCGGAGGCACGGTCCAGCAGTTCACGGAACTCCTCTTCGGTGAAGAAGGCCGCGTCCGGTCCCTGGGTGCCGGGGGCCACAGCGGTTCCCAGCCGGACGAGCCAGCCCGGAACCGGGCCCAGGACCACCCGCAGGAAGCGCACCATGCCCGCTGTCAGGACAACGACGGCGGTGACGTGCTTGCGCCCGATCTGCCGCGGAGAGACTCCCACCAGGACAAACCCGATGCCTGCCATCACCACTGTGGCCAGCAGGCCGGCCAGCCAGATGTTGTCCAGGAGCATCTGGAACAGGGTGGCCACCGAGACGGCGGTGGCCATTTCAAACCAGACGCGCCAAAACCGCAGCGCGTGCATGTGGGCTACCGGGTGCTGCAGGATCTTGCGCAGCGGTTTGCCGGACTTGCCGTGCAGCAGTGCTTCGGCTTCATGCCGCGGCAGGTAGCCGTAGGCGGATTCCGCCGCAGTCAGCAGCCCGGCCAGGACCATGAAAGCCACGGCCATGAAAATCAGCAGGGCAACGCTCAACTGCGGGTCTCCTTCGGGGCGTCACGGCCCAGGTAGGAGGACAGGAGCTCACGCTGCAGGCCGAACATTTCCTTTTCCTCTTCGGGTTCGGCGTGGTCGTACCCCAGCAGGTGCAGCACGCCGTGGGTGGTCAGCAGCAGCAGTTCTTCCTGCATGCTGTGGCCGGCTGTTTTGGCCTGGTCCGCAGCCACCTGCGGGCACAGCACAATGTCCCCGAGGACTCCGGCGGGCGTCGGACGGCCGGGAACACCGGGACGCAGCTCGTCCATCGGAAAGGACAGCACGTCGGTGGCACCGGGGATGTCCATCCACTCGATGTGGAGCTTTTCCATGGCGTCCTCGTCCACCAGGATGATGGAGAGGTCCGCTTCCGGATGCACGTAGAGGTTTTCCAGCAGGAAGCGTCCCAGCCGGGACAGCTCTTCTTCATCCACGGCAACCGCGGACTCGTTGTTTACTTCGATGCTCATTTGGCGGTTCCCCGTCCTGCACCGCGGCCGGCCGGGGCGGAGCCCTGCGCGCTGCCGCGGCGCGACTCATCCCATTCGCTGTAGGCGGTGACGATGCTGCTCACCAGGGAATGCCGGACGACGTCGGACGCCGACAGTTCGGAGAAGTGCACGTCATCAATGTCGCCGAGGATGTCATGCACGATCCGCAGCCCCGAAGCGGTTCCGCCGGGCAGGTCAACCTGCGTCACGTCGCCGGTCACCACCATCTTGGAGCCGAAGCCAAGGCGGGTCAGGAACATCTTCATTTGTTCGGGGGTGGTGTTCTGGGCCTCGTCCAGGATGATGAACGCGTCATTGAGGGTGCGGCCGCGCATGTACGCCAACGGAGCAACTTCAATGGTTCCGGCGGCCATGAGCCGCGGGATGGAATCGGGGTCCATCATGTCGTGCAGTGCGTCGTACAGCGGACGGAGGTAGGGGTCGATCTTGTCGCTGAGCGTTCCGGGGAGGAAGCCCAGGCGTTCTCCGGCCTCCACTGCGGGACGGGTCAGGATGATCCGGCTGACTTCCTTCTGCTGGAGCGCCTGGACCGCCTTGGCCATGGCGAGGTACGTCTTTCCCGTACCGGCCGGCCCGATCCCGAACACGATGGTGTTCTCATCGATGGCGTCCACGTAGTTCTTCTGGTTCAGCGTCTTGGGCCGGATGGTGCGGCCGCGCGTGGAGAGGATGTTCTGGGTCAAGACCTCCGCGGGGCGCTGGGCACTCTGGTCCCGGAGCATGGTGATCAACTGCTCCATGAGCTGCGGGGTGACCTTGGTCTGGCTGCGGGCGAGCACCCGGACTTCATTGACGAGACGGAGCGTTAGTTCAACCACCGGGGCCGGACCCGAAATCGAAAGCTCGTTGCCGCGTACGTGCAGGCTGGCCTCCGGGTAAGCGGCCTCAATAATCTTGAGTGCCTCGTCATTGGCGCCCAGCGACTGGACCATGTGCTCGGTTGAATCAAAGATGATGGTCTGGCGATCCAGCCCGATAGTGCCAATTCCTGAGGATTCAGTCATATGTTCGGCCTTCCCAGGCCTTTCATCGCCCCTTTGCAGAGTGTGTTGGAGAAGCAGTGTGTCAATAGACAGTCACCTCAATATTACTTGATGCCTCAGCGCTCGTCTGCTCCCATTTATTCCGCTTTGAGCCGGAACCGGCACGTCTCAATCAGGTCTCAGTCCGGTCGCAGGACGGTTAAGACCGCCGGTCCGGGGTTCCCGGTGTGCCAAGCTGGAAAGCGACCCATCGGCGAAAGGAGGAAATACGTGCGCGCAATTTCGCAGCACCGGCATCTGTTGCGTCCCAGGAATCTTCTGGGCATGGCGGCCGCTTCCTCCCTTTTTCTGAGTGGCTGCGGGGTGGTTGCGGTTACTCCCACCACCACCATGCCCACCCAGTTCAGCGAGGCCGCGGGCTCACTGGCCGCCCCGCTGGGAACTACTCCCCCGTCCGAAGGAAAGCCTGCTCCGGGCCGCCTGCCCGTGTACTGGCTCGGCCTGAACGGTGACAACGTCTTCCTCTACCGCGAGTTCCTGCCGGCCGAGTCCAGCAGCGACCCCATTGTTGAGGCGGTCCTGGCGATGACCGCAGGCAGCCCGCTGGATTCGGACTATTTCAACCCCTGGAACAAGGCCGGAAGAGTAACCGCCTCCATCTCCGGCAAGAACATCATTACCGTGGACATCTCCGCCGACGCCTTCAAGGCTTCGCTGGATGCCGGAATCGCCCACCGTGCCGTCCAGCAGCTCGTTTACACGGCCACTGCTGCGGCATCAAATGCAGGTCTCACCACGGTGGGCCATGACCCGCAGGTGGTGCTGCTGGTGGACGGCATGGCGGGCTACCGGGCATTCGGCCATGAAGTCCTGGAAGGGCAGATCGAGCGTGACCCGGCTTTGATGGCCCCCATCTGGATTATTGATCCGCAGGAAGGGTCTTCGTCGCAGTCCGCCCTGACGGTCCACGGCACCGCATTGTCCGAGGGCGGCCAGCTCTCCTGGCGGGCGGAACCCATTGTGGACGGCCGTCCGGCCGAGGACGCCGTGCAGACCGGTTATGCGGAACTGCAGGACCCCGCGGGAGGAACCTCCCTGTTCAGCTTTACCGCCGAGCTTCCGCCGGGCGAGTACAAGGTGAGCGTCTTCCACGGCTCAGGCCGGCAGGACGAGGACTCCAAGCGCGTCACCATCCATTCCCCGGCCCAGTAACAGCCCGGAGCCCAGTAACAGCCCAGTGACTCGGGCCGCCGGACCGGCGGCCCGAGTTCGCCTACCAGCGGCCGAGCGCGTGGTTCAGGACGGCCAGCGCCGCCGGTCCGGCCGTGGAGGAGCGCAGCACATGCGATCCCAGCCGAACCGCCACGGCGCCGCCTGCGCGGAGCAGATCAACTTCGGCGCTGCTGATGCCGCCCTCGGGGCCCACAACGACCGCGATGCTCAGCGGCCGGCCGCCGTTTTGGCGGCGTGCTTCGTCCACCGCCGGCACCAGGGCGCCGTCGGCTTCTTCATGAAGCACCAGGACCAGATCCACGTCCGCCAGCCTCCGGACCAGGGCCTTGGTGTCCAGCATCTCCTCAGCCTCGGGAATCTGTGAGCGGCGGGACTGCTTGGCCGCCGCCGTGAGGATTGCCTGCCATTTCATCCGGCCCTTGGACGCCTTATCCGCACGCCAGCGGACAATGCTGCGCTCGGACTGCCAGGGGATGACCCCGTGCACGCCCAGCTCGGTGGCCGCTTCAATGGCCTGCTCGTCCCGGCCGCCCTTGGCGAGGGCCTGCACGAGCAGCAGCCTGTCCGCGGCCTCATTTTCCTCGGTGACGGCCTCCACGGAGACCTCCAGCCTGGACGGTTCAGCGGCGGCAACGGTGCCTGTCAGCCGGCGGCCGGCGCCGTCCACAATGTCCACCTGCTCGCCCCGGGCCAACCGCTTCACGGCGACGGCGTGGTGCGCCTCGGGTCCTTCTAGCACAAACACGGAGCCGGGCCCGGCGGAGCGGACAGCATCCGGTTCACCGAAGAAAATGGGGTTGGTCATCTCAGTGGTTGCCGAGGCGGTCCCGGAGCCGGGCAAAGACGCCGGATCCGTTTCCGGCCAGGCGGCCCTCTGCGTATTCCTCGCCGCGCAGTTGTGCCAGCTTGCGCAGCAGTTCCTCCTGCTCGCCGTCCAGCTTCTGCGGGGTTTCCACGTGCAGGTGGACCAGCAGGTCGCCGCGGCCGTAACCGCGCAGGTGCGTCACGCCGAGTCCCTTGAGGGTGGTGATCTCCCCTGATTGGGTGCCTGCCTTGACCGCAATCTCGCGGTCGCCGTCGAACGTTTCAAAATTGATGTTGGAGCCGAGGGCGGCCGCCGTCATCGGAACCGTCAAGGTGGCGTGCAGGTCATCGCCTTCACGGACAAACGTGGGATCGGCATTGACCCGGATTTCCACGTACAGATCGCCCTGGGGCCCGCCGGCCGTGCCGGCTTCGCCCTGTCCGCCCAGCTGGATGCGGGTACCGGTGGCAACACCGGCGGGGATCTTGATGTTCAGGGTGCGGCGGCTGCGGACGCGGCCTTCGCCGGCGCACTCGTGGCACGGGTCCGGAATGACCGTTCCGTAGCCCTGGCAGGATCCGCAGGGCGCGGTGGTCATGACCTGGCCGAGGATGGAGCGCACGGCGCGCTGCACCTGGCCGGTGCCGTGGCAGATGTCGCAGGTGCGCGGCGAGGTGCCCGGCTGGCAGCAGCTTCCGTCGCAGGTGGGGCAGGTGACGGCCGTGTCCACTTCGATCTTCTTGTTGGTGCCGAAAACGGCATCCTTCAGGTCGATGCGAACGTTGATCAGGGCGTCCTGGCCGCGGCGTGTGCGGGACGCCGGGCCCCGGCCGCCGCCGCCGGCTGCTCCGCCGAAGAACGTGTCGAAGATGTCCTGGAATCCGAAGCCCTGGCCGCCGAAGCCGGCGCCCCCGCCGCCGAAACCGTTGTCATTGCCGTTTTCGTTTCCGGTGGTGTCATAGATCCGGCGCTTCTGCGGGTCGGCGAGGACCTCATATGCGTGGGTGACGGCCTTGAACTCGTCCTGCGCTCCGGGAGCCGGGTTGACGTCCGGGTGCAGCTTGCGGGCAAGCTTCCGGTACGCCTTCTTGATTTCTTCTCCCGTGGCATCGCGTTCGACGCCAAGGACCTGGTAGTGATCGCTCACTCGTGCACATCGCTTCCTGTAATTGGCAGTATCCGCGTTCTCCGCGCCGCCCTCGGTTCGAAGGCGTCCGCCGGCCGGTGCCGCCCGCTGGCGGCCGCAGCCGGTGTACTGCTGATGTATTCTCTAACGCTTTTCTAGTTGTTCAAGATCCGGGAAAGATAACGGGCCACGGCCCGGACCGTGGCCATGGTGTTGGGGTAGTCCATGCGCGTGGGGCCGAGCACCCCCACCTTTGCCGAAGCATCGGGTCCGTAACCCGTGGCAACCACCGATGCTTCGGAGAGGGAACCGTGCGGGTTCTCACGCCCGATCCGGACAGAGACACCCCGGGCGTCCTGCTCCATTTCCGACAACAACCGGAGCATGACGACTTGTTCCTCAAGTGCCTCCAGAATCGGACCGATTGTCAGGGGAAAGTCTACTGTGGAGCGCGCCAGGTTGGCGGTGCCGGCCATGACCATGCGGTCTTCGCGGTTGATTCCGGCCAGCTGTTCCAGGGCGTGGGCCAGCGCGGCGGCGTTGCGGCGCTTGCGGGCCGGAACCAGGGCCAGGCAGTCGGCCAGCTGGCCGGTGATGCGGGTCAGCGGGGTTCCGCCGAGCGTAGACAGGAAGTGCTGGCGCAGCTCCAGCAGGTCCGGCTCGGTGACCTGCTCCGGAACGGTGATGACGCGCTGCTCCACCCGACCGGTGGTGGAGATCAGGACCACCAGCACCTGCGCCGGGGCCAGGAGGACAAATTCGATGTGCCGGACCTGGGCGTTGCCCAGATGCGGATACTGCAGCACCGCCACCTGGTTGGTCAGCTGCGAAAGCAGCCGGACGGTCCGTTCCATGACGTCGTCAAGGTCTTCCGCACCCTCAAGCAGGGACTGAATGGCCCGGCGCTCAGCCGCAGACAGCGGCTTGACGTCTGAAATCTGGTCCACGAACAGGCGGTAGCCCTTGTCAGTGGGGATGCGGCCGGCCGAAGTGTGCGGCGCAACAATCAGGCCCTCTTCTTCAAGGGCGGCCATGTCATTGCGGATAGTGGCGCTGGAGACCCCCAGCTGATGGCGCTCCACCAGTGCCTTGGAACCCACCGGCTCGCGCGAATGGACGTAGTCCTCAACAATGGCCCGGAGCACCTCGAGTCTGCGTGGTTCACTCATGGTTTTCCCTCCCTCGCTGACGGCCAACGGATTAGCACCACCGGATTAACATTGCACTGAAGAACGGCGGTTAGCACTCACCATGCTCAAGTGCTAAGTCTAATACGGATCGGCGGCGTTGCTAGCATTGAAGCTCCCGTGCCCGCGTCCGCGGAACGGACTCGGAAACCAGCCGGAGCACCCAGAGTGAGGACTACACCCGTGTCGAATTTTTCGTGGGGGCCGCAGGACATCAGCGCCCCGGCCCGGCGCGTGCTGCCCAAGGTGGGAGCCGAAATGGGCCTGGTGCTCGAGGACGTGCAGACCGGGTGGGTGGGCGCCGTCGTGCGGGTGGAGAAATCCGGCGGACTGCACCTGATGGTGCTGGAGGACCGCCGCGGCAAGACCAAGTCCTTTGAGCTGGGCTTCGGGTTCCTGCTCGACGGCGAGCCGGTGGAGGTGGTTCCCGCGGTGAAGGCCGCGGCGCCGGTATCGCGGCGGACGGCGTCGGGCTCGGTGCGGGTGGACAATGTGCGGGCGCGGACCGCCCGGGCCAGCCGCATCTGGGTGGAAGGAAAGCACGACGCCGAGCTGGTGGAAAAAGTATGGGGCGATGACCTGCGCGTGGAGGGAATCGTGGTTGAGCCGCTCCACGGCGTGGATGACCTGCAGGCCGCGGTCCGCGACTTTGCTCCGGGACCGGGCCGCCGGCTGGGGATCCTGGTGGATCACCTGGTGGCCGGCTCCAAGGAATCCCGGATTGCCGCCGAAGCCATGGCGGTTCCGGGTGCACGCGGCAACGTGCTGATTGTGGGCCACCCCTATGTGGACGTTTGGCAGGCCATCAAGCCCGGAACCATCGGGCTGTCCGCCTGGCCGGTGGTGCCCCGGCACGAGGACTGGAAAACCGGAATCCTCAAGGGCCTGGGCTGGCCCCACCGCGACCACACCGACGTGGCGGTTGGCTGGAAAAAACTCCTGGGAAGCGTAAGCTCCTATTCCGATCTGGAACCGTCGCTGCTGGGGCGGGTGGAGGAAGTCATTGACTTCCTGACCGTCCCCTAGCGGCCGGCAGCCGCCGCGCCGTTGCGGGCTGCGGGCTCCGGAGCCGCTACCCTAGATGAGAAATACCGCAGCCGGCCGACCCCGATCCGTACAGTCTCACCGGGAACCAGAGGCGAAGACCCACGAGTCCAGAGTCAAAAGGAAACAGCAGTGTCGAATATCCGTTCCAATCCCCAGCCCCAGCCCAGTGAACGGGGCGGGGAGCGTCCCGCATATCAGGGCGCCCCGGCAAATGCACTGCCCCTGACCGCGTCCGAGGACCGGCAGTGGGCAACCGTGGCCCACTTCGGCGGGATCCTGGGCTTCATTCCGTCAATGATCATCTATTTGGTCTTCCGCTACCGCGGACCGTTCACGGCACAGGAGTCCAAGGAGGCGCTGAACTTCACCCTGCCTCCCACCCTCATTGCCCTGCTGGCGTGGCTGCTGTCCTTCATTCCGGTGATCGGCGGGTTCTTCGCCCTTGTGAACGCCCTGCTGTGGGTTGCCATTGCAGTGTCCTCGATGATCGCCGGCATTGAGGTTAACCGCGGACGCCCGTACCGCTACCGCTGGAACCTGCGCCGCATCCCCTAGCCTGCGCTGCCGGCGGACAACTGCCCGCGGCAGAGAAAAGGGCCCCCGGGCCGGCAGTTTTGCCGGCCCGGGGGCCCTTTTCCGCGTTCAGGACTGTGTCAGCGCTGTGCCTTTAGCACGCAGGTCAGTCCGGCAGCAGGCGGCGCACGACGGCGTCCGCGAGCAGGCGGCCCTTGGTTGTCAGCAGCACGCGGCCTGTCAGCGCAGCCTTGGGGTCCACCAGGCCGTCCGCCATCAGGCCCGCAACGGCCAGCCGGCCTGCTTCCATCAGCCGGGACAGTTCCAGCCCCTCGGCCAGCCGCGTGCGCAGCATGATGTCTTCCACGTACCGGGTTTCGGCGTCGAGCGTTTCGCGCCCGACGGCGGGTGACTCCCCTGCCGCGATGCGCTGGGCGTAGGCCGTGGGGTGCTTGGCGTTCCACCAGCGCACGCCGCCGGCGTGGGAGTGGGCACCGGGGCCGATCCCCCACCAGTCGTCGCTGCGCCAGTAGGCCAGGTTGTGGCGGCACTGGTCAGCCGGAGTCCGGGCCCAGTTGCTGACCTCGTACCAGGACAGGCCCGCGGCCGCCATCATTTCATCCGCCACCAGGTATTTGTCCGCGTGGTCGTCATCGTCGATGGGCGGCACTTCGCCGCGCCGCATGCGCGCTGCGAGCTTGGTGCCCTCCTCGATGATCAGGGCGTAGGCGGAAATGTGGTCCGGCTCGTAGCTCAGGGCTTCATTGACGGAGACCTTCCAGTCCTCCATCGACTCCCCGGGCGTCCCGTAGATGAGGTCTACGCTCACGTTCAGTCCGGCGTCGCGCGCCCATTTCACGGCCTCCGGAACGCGCGACGGCGTATGCGTGCGGTCCAGGACGGCCAGGACGTGCGGAACGGCCGACTGCATGCCGAAGGACACGCGGGTGAATCCGGCGTCGGCCAGCAGCTGCAGGGACTGCGGAGTGACGGAGTCCGGGTTGGCCTCGGTGGTGACCTCGGCGCCGGGCGCCAGGCCCCACGCGTCGACGGCCGTTTTCAGGATGCCGGCCAGGTCCTCGGCGGGCAGCAGGGTGGGCGTGCCGCCGCCGAAGAAGACGGTGCCCATCGGCCGCTCGGGCATCCCGGAGCGGCGCAGTGCGTCCGCGGCGAAAACCACTTCACGGGCGGCTGTGGCGCCGTAGGCGTCCTGCGAGGCGCCGCCGCCAAGCTCCGTGGCGGTGTAGGTGTTGAAATCGCAGTAGCCGCAGCGGACGGAGCAGAACGGAATGTGGACGTAGAGCCCAAAGTTCCGGTCCGCGGCTCCGTCCGCGGCCTGTGCGGGCAGGAGACCGTCGGCCGGTGCCGGGTCTCCGAGGGGTAATGCGCTGGGTGTCACTTCTTGGCTTTGTCCTTGGAGTCGTCGGAGGAAAGTGCAGCCACAAAAGCTTCCTGGGGAACTTCAACGCGTCCCACCATCTTCATGCGCTTCTTGCCTTCCTTCTGCTTTTCCAGCAGCTTGCGCTTACGGCTGATGTCACCGCCGTAGCACTTGGCGAGCACGTCCTTGCGGATGGCGCGGATGGATTCGCGGGCAATGATCCGGGAGCCGATGGCAGCCTGAATGGGCACCTCGAACTGCTGGCGCGGAATGAGTTCGCGCAGCTTCCCGGTCATCATCACGCCGTAGGCGTAGGCCTTGTCCTTGTGGGTGATGGAGCTGAAAGCGTCCACCTGTTCGCCCTGGAGCAGGATGTCCACCTTGACCAGGTCGGCAACCTGGTCGCCGTCGGCCTTCCAGTCCAGCGAGGCATAGCCGCGGGTCTTGGACTTGAGGATGTCGAAGAAGTCGAAGACGATCTCGGCCAGCGGGAGGCGGTACCGGATTTCCACCCGGTCCTCGGAGAGATAGTCCATGCCGCCCAGGACTCCGCGGCGGGCCTGGCACAGCTCCATGATGGCGCCGACAAATTCGTTCGGCGCCAGGATGGTGGCAGAGACCATCGGCTCGCGGACCTCTTTGATCTTGCCTTCGGGGTACTCGCTGGGGTTGGTCACGGTGACCACCTTTTTGTCCTCCAGCGTCACCTCGTACTCCACGTTGGGCGCGGTGGAGATCAGGTCCAGGTTGTACTCGCGCTCGAGCCGTTCACGGGTGATTTCCAGGTGCAGCAGGCCCAGGAAGCCCACGCGGAAACCGAAGCCCAGCGCCGCCGACGTCTCGGGTTCATAGACCAGCGCGGCGTCATTGAGCATCAGCTTTTCCAGCGCCTCGCGCAGCACCGGGTAATCCGCGCCGTCGATGGGGTACAGCCCGGAGAACACCATGGGCTTGGGATCTGCGTAGCCGGGCAGCGATTCCGTGGCCGGCTTGGCCAGGTTGGTGACGGTGTCGCCGACCTTGGAGAGGCGAACGTCCTTCACACCGGTGATCAGGTAGCCCACCTCGCCGACGCCCAGTCCCTTGGAGGGAGTGGGTTCCGGGGAACTGACGCCGATTTCCAGGAGTTCGTGGCTGGCACGGGTGGACATCATCTGGATGCGTTCGCGCGGCGACAGGGAACCGTCAATCACGCGGACATAGGTGACCACTCCGCGGTAGGTGTCATACACGGAGTCGAAGATCATGGCGCGGGCGGGAGCGTTGGGGTCGCCCTGCGGTGCCGGAATCTCGCGGACAATCTGGTCCAGCAGGGCCTCGACGCCGACGCCGGTCTTGCCGGAAACCCGCAGGACGTCCGCCGGATCGCCGCCGATGAGCTTCGCCAGTTCCTCGGCGTACTTCTCCGGCTGCGCTGCCGGGAGGTCAATCTTGTTCAGGACCGGAATGATCGTCAGATCGTTTTCCATGGCCAGGTACAGGTTCGCCAGTGTCTGGGCCTCGATGCCCTGGGCGGCGTCCACCAGCAGGATCGCGCCTTCACAGGCCGCCAGGGAACGCGATACTTCATAGGTGAAGTCGACGTGGCCGGGCGTATCGATCATGTTCAGGGCGTAGGACTTGCCGTCGAGTTCCCACGGCATGCGCACGGCCTGGGACTTGATGGTGATGCCGCGCTCACGCTCAATGTCCATGCGGTCCAGGTACTGGGCCTTCATGTTCCGATGCTCAACGACGCCGGTGGACTGGAGCATGCGGTCGGCCAGGGTGGACTTGCCGTGGTCGATGTGGGCGATGATGCAGAAGTTTCTGATGATCGCCGGATCCGTCGCGGCAGGCACCGGTGAGAAGCGGGCCATAGGTGACACTGTGGCGGTTCCTTTACTGTTCACAGGACTTCACGGCGGCCGCGGCGGCGGAGGCCGCGTGCCGGAACCGGATAGGGCGCGGTTCGTCGGTTTTTCCTGGTGGGTTATCTACTGAATTAACAGTCTCCCACGAATGCCAGCCCGCGCTGGAACCGCAGAACGTAATAGCGTGGGGTGATGCCCTTCTCAAGCCGCTCCCTTCTTTCCCTGGCCCGCACGGCCATCCGCCTGCTGACCCGTCCCGAAACCGGTTCCGGGACGGGGACTTCTCCCCGGACCGGACAGCCCCGCACCCGGAGCACGCCCGCCCGGCCTAAGTCCGCACCTTCATCCCCTGCTCGGAAGTCTTCTGTTCCGAAGTCCTCCGCTCCGAGGTCGGCGCCTCCGAAGCCTGCGTCAAAATCCGGCGGCAGATCCGCCGGCACCACGTCCTCCCCTGCCGGCAAGCCTGCTGCCCCGGGCACTTACCCCGGCGACTACCGGGGCAAGGTCACCCCTGTTTATGCTCCCTCGCCGGACGGGGCACCGGATCCGGGCGAAGTGGTGTGGGCGTGGGTTCCCTACGAGGATGACTACTCGCAGGGCAAGGACCGTCCGGTGCTGCTGATCGGCCGCAGCGGCTCGAAACTGCTGGCCCTGATGATGACCACCCGTGACCGCAACAATGCCCGGGAATCGGATCCGGACTATGTGGATGTGGGATCCGGGCCCTGGGATGCCCAGGGCCGGCCGAGCGAGGTCAAGCTGGACCGCGTGCTGCAGCTGGATCCGGCCGCTGTCCGGCGGCAGGGTTCCGTGATGTCTGCAGCTGCGTTTCAGCGCGTTGCCCAGCGTTTCTCCGCCCGGAACTGACCCGCAGAGATGCGCCGCGGAGCCCGGCCGCGCACCCGGGAGGAGAAACGCCGTCGGCCGCCCTCCACCGTCAATGGGCCTTCGGGGCTAAGTTCTGCTAACATTTATTGCTGTGTGTCCGCGCAGGTCGACGGGCACTTCAGTTCAGGCGCCATTACGGTATCCCCACGCCGCTCAGTCAATGTCTGGGCTGAAATTCCCTCACCGACCAAGTCCGCAATACAAAGAGAGTTTATATAAGTGGCCAATATTAAGTCCCAGAAGAAGCGCATCCTCACCAACGAGAAGGCGCGCATGCGTAACAACTCGGTGAAGTCCGAGCTGAAGACCGCAATCCGCTCCGTTGACGCAGCCATCAAGGCCAGCGACAAGGATGCAGCAGTAGCAGCTGTGGCCACTGCCAGCCGCAAGCTGGACAAGGCTGTCAGCAAGGGTGTCATCCACAAGAACAATGCTGCCAACCGCAAGTCGGCCATCTCCAAGAAGGTCCGCGCGCTCTAAGCCGTTGTTTTTGCTTTAGTCTTCATCAGTCTGGCCGGTCCCCTCGGGGGCCGGCCAGACTGCTTTAAGCGGCCGTGTTGCCACCCGTTTGGCGGGCCGGGACGGGCAGGCGCCGGCAGGACCGGCGTTTCCGCCGGCCCTGCAGCCTCAGCGGCCGGCGGCGGCCAGGGAAATCACGGTAACCGCGTGCTCGACGGCGTACACCGGATCGCGTCCGGCACCCTTGACCTGGGCATCTGCTTCGGCCAGCACCTGCACGGCCTTGATGAGCGACTCCTGGGACCAGTGCTGGGCATCCCGCCGGGCCTGGTCCACCTGCCACGGTGCCATGCCCAGTTCCTTGGCCATGGAGGCGGAGGAACCGCGCAGGTTTGCCACTTTGGCGACGGCGCGGACCTTCATGGCCAGCGCACCGACCAGCGGCACGGGGTCCACGCCGGTGTCCAGCGCGTGGCGGAGCATGGACAGAGCCTGTCCGCCGCGGCCTGCCAGCGCCGCATCGGCAACCTTGAAGGCTGTCGCTTCCACCCGGCCGCCGTAGTACTTCTCGACAAGTTCCTCGGTGATCTCCCCGGTGGCGTCGTTGATCAGCTGCCGGCAGGCTGCTGCCAGGTCCGCCAGCTTTGAACCCACTGCGGCAACCAGGGCACGCGCGGCAGCAGGATCGATGCGGCGGCGTGCGGCTTTGAATTCCTGGGAGACGAAGTCCAGCTTCTCGGCGTCTTTCTTGAACGGCTGGCATTCCACCACCGGAGCGCCGGCGGCTTTGACCGCATCCAGGAGTTTCTTGCCGCGGTTGCCGCCGCCATGGTGCAGGACCAGCACGGTATCGGGTGCGGTATCGGTCAGATAAGAAAGAGTGTCCGTCAGGAATTCATCGTTCATCGCGGCCAGGTTGGAGGCTTCGATCAGCTTTGCCTCGCCGAACAGCGACGGGCTGGAATGCAGCGTCAGTTCCCCGCCGGCGTAGGCAGAAGCATCCAGCCGGACGATTTCCGTGTCCGGCTGCGTCTGGCGGAGTGTGGCGCGGATCCGTTCCAGGGCCCGCCCGGCCAGATAGTCCTCGGGACCGCTGAGCAGCACCACGGGCGCCGGTTCCACCTCGCGCCAGGAAACGATCTTTCCTGCGGACTTGCCGGCGGATTTCGCGGGGCTGCGCTTGGACGGGACGGCCGGATTCACAGCGAACAGACTCCTGGGATGGGGAAACGTTTAGGGAAACGGAAACACTTCAAGATTACCCGCCCGCCTTCACGGCCCGGCCATCCGGGCAATGTGCAGCGTAGACCCGTCCACTGTGAGGCTGACCGAGCCCAGCTGATCCGTTCGGGCCACAACCGTCCCGTTTGAACTCAGCGCTTGAAGGATTTCCGGTCCGGGATGCCCATAGTCGTTGTCTGCACCGACTGAGATCAGCGCCAGCCGCGGGGCCAGCGCATCGATCAGTGCTGTACCGCCGTTGCGGGCACCGTGATGGGGAATCTTGAGGACGTCCACGTCCGCACTTCGTAACTCGGCATGCCGGGAGAGCAGGACGGCGGACGCATCTTCTTCAATGTCTCCGGTCAGCAGAATCGTTAATCGGGTGCCGTCATCAGCCGGCGTCTGCTGGCCGTTCTCAGTCAGTGCCGCCGCGGGGTCCACGGTCATCAGAATCACGGAGCTGGCATCGTTTTCGTTGGCGGGCGCACTGCCAACCTCCGGCCACAGGACGTCCCAGTCAGCAGCACCGGTCCGGGTTCCCATGCCCTCGGTCAACCGGGTCATCTCGGCTCCTGAGCCTTCCAGAACTTCTTGAAGCGGGGCGGGCAGATCCGGCTCCGCCGACGAATAGGCGATCTGCTGTACCGTGCGGCCGCGCAGCACACCCGAGGCTCCGCCGTAATGGTCCAAGTGGGCATGAGAAAGGATAAACAGGTCGACGACCTCCACCTGCAGCCGGGTGAGGCAGCGGTCCATCATCTCCGGATCGGGCCCGGCGTCAATGACCACGGCTCGGTGCTCCGCCGTGCGCACCACCAACCCGTCCCCCTGCCCCACATCACAGGCGGCGACTATCCATTCGGCAGACACCGCACCGGGTCGCAGATGCGTCCACGCAGCGGCACCCAGCGCGGGCAGGACCAGGAACGCTGCTGCGAAAGCGAGCCAGCGCGGCCGTGCCGCCCGGATCCGTGCTGGCGCTGCCCGCAGCACGGCCTGTTGCCCGGCGTTTGCTGCCCCGCGCGCCGGGTGTGTCGCGGAGGCTGCGCCGCGGCGGGTCATTGCCACCGCTGCCACAGCACCCTGTTTCCCCTCACCGGGTGGTCCGACACGCCACAACAGCCAGACACCGGCACCGGCGGCGGCCGCCATGAGGAGCACCCCCGCTGTGCCCGGCGGCCACGGCAACAGCGATCCGGGCAGCCCGTCGAAGAACTTCGCGACCCCGGCCGTCCATGCTGCACCGCCCCCTGAGAGGACCACCAGCGGCCCCGCCGCTGCCGGCACTGACGCCGCGGCGACCGCTGCGAGCATGCCGACCACTGTCACCAGGGGCACCACAGGCGCGACGGCCACGTTGGCTGGCAGGGAGAACGCCGGAACCTGCGGCTGCAGGAGCACCAGGACCGGAGAACAGAAAAACTGGGCGGCCAGCGGCACGGCCAGGGCTGCTGCCACCGGCCACGGCAGGCCGCGGGCGAGGACCTCGGTCAGCCGCGGTCCGAGCAGCACCAGCCCCAGCGTCGCCAAAACCGAGAGGATGAACGCGTAGCTGCCGCTGAGCCAGGGATCAACGGCCAGCAGGACCGTGATGGAAAGGCTCAGCAGCGCAGCGGGGAGCTTTCCTCGCCCGGACAGCACAGCGATCGTACCGAGGCTGCCCATGACCGCCGCCCGCAGGACGCTGGCATCAGGGCGTACCACCAGAACAAATCCCAGCAGGGCTGTGACACCGGCGGCAGCAGCCACCCCGCGCGGTAGTCTCGCCGCCCTGGCCAGGAGAAAAACGAAGGCCAGCAGATATCCACAGTTGGCTCCGGAGACGGCAACAATATGAGTCAGGCCCGTGTTTTTCATGGCGGTTGCCACCGAGTCATCCAGGGCGCTCCGGTCCCCCAGAACCATACCCGGGAGCAGGCCGGCCGCATCAATGCCGATGC
The DNA here is from genome assembly GCF_058269275.1 of Arthrobacter sp. TJ-178. Lineage (NCBI taxonomy): Bacteria > Bacillati > Actinomycetota > Actinomycetes > Micrococcales > Micrococcaceae > Arthrobacter > Arthrobacter sp. TJ-178. The sequence continues at coordinate 48,520 of NZ_JBZCNK010000004.1, forward strand.
TCCCCGCACGTTGCCGGGCAGAAGCGGTAAAGGCTGCCCGGATGCGCGCCGTCTCTCCGTACCAGCCGCCTGCCGATTGCACCTCCGGCTGCCCGTTCGCGAACAGCAGTGCCACTGACCGTTCCCCGGGTTCGGTGGCCTGCAGGGTCCCGGCTGCACGGAACCGGTCTCCCAACTGAACTTGTCCGTAACCGCTGCCGCCCAGGACCAGGACGGTTGCCGCGGCGGAGAACTTCCTGCCGTCTCCGTTTGCTTCCTCCAGCACGGCCTCCGTGACGTACCGGGGGCCTCCGCTGAAACGATCGGCCGCTGTGGCACGCGAGTCTGTGGTCGCCCGGAATGTGCCTGTGATCGAACTACCGTCAGCTATGGCGGCCGCCACGGGACCGGCAGTGCGCTCAGCGAGCAGAATGCCGGAGCACACGCAGACCAGCGCCGCGGCTGCCAGAGGTACCGCGGCAGCCCGGGCAGCAGTTCCGAAGATGAGACGCCAGCCGCTGGTTCTCACACCCGGGACCTGATCTCTCCCCGAAACGAGAACGAGCACCACAAGGATCAGCGACACGGCGGCGAGGACGGCCCCAACAGTCTTGGCGTCGCCGCTGTCTGAACGGACCGCGAGCGCCGCCGTGCCCCACGACGCTGCCGCTGCCGGCACAAGCCTCAACTCCAGCAGCGGACGGATTCGGCTCTCGGCCGGCCGCTCCGGTGCCCGGGCACGAAGGTGTTGCCCAAGGCCCGCGAGGCGGTCTTGGTGTCGAAGTACTCCGTGGAGGAATCGCGGGGGCCGGATGCCGGATCCAGGGTGTCCCGCGGGTAGCGGGCTGTCCGCAGAAGGCGTTCGTGTTTCACCCGATCCTGCTTCGCCCGGCCCTGTTTCGCCCGATCCGGGACCGCGAATAGCTGCACTGGTGTATCGCTGCCACCGGCTGGACTGGTGAAGATCACGCCGCAGCGGTTGCCCTGTTCCTGTGCGGGCAGCTTCTCCGGGCCCCTGAGACCCGTGTCCCCTTGTCACCGGGCAGCTGTCAGACCGCGATGAGAGGAAGCAGCGCGGCCAGCATCGCTTCTCCTATGCCGGGAACTGCATCCAGGTCTTCAGGCCGGGCAAACTTCCCGTGATCGGCCCGCCAGTCGATGATCCGCTGCGCGATGACGGGTCCCACCCGAGGGAGGGCATCAAGTTCCTGCAGGGATGCCGAGTTGATGTTGACCAGGGCACCCGATCCGGGAATCGGCGCCGTACCCCCGGTTCCGCCTGGCCCCGTTCCGTTGCCGGCTGCGTCGCCAGCCGGCGGAGCGGCGACGGGTGCCGGGTTTTCAAGGGTTTCACCTTCCCGGGGAACGATGACCATCATCCCGTCCTGCAGCGGCGCCGCGAGGTTCACCGCAGTGAGGTCCGCATCAGCCGCTGCTCCCCCGGCAGCATCCACGGCGTCGACGGTCCTGCTGCCGGAGGGCACTTGGACGACACCGGGCCGGCCCACGGCTCCGGCGACATGGATGACCAGGATCGATGGACCGGTGGGTGACTCCCCCGCTGCCGATTCAGTGGAAACCCCCGTCGGCTCGCTCCGGGACGCGCCCTCAGCGCCGGCTCCGGAACCGGCGGGACCTCCGGCGGTTCCATCCCCGTCGGCATCTGCGGCGGAGCCCGTACCGGTACCTGCTGAGGGGTCTCCGGCCTCCGGACCGTCAGCAGCCAGATTAACACTGCTGACCTCGGTATCCGCCCCGGCCCCCTTGAAGACCGCCAGGCCGGCGGTAATCCCCACCAGCAGACAAACCGCCAGGGCAGCGGCACGGAAGGACATCATCCAGCGCCGCGGTGCAGGGACATTACCCGGGGCGTCCGCTTCACCCGGAGATTCCTCGGCTACAGAGACCGGAGGCGGTTCCTGCTCCCCAGCCCCGGAAGCCGGCCACGGAGGGTTCAGCCTCGATGCGGAGGGGGCGGTGTCCCAGCGGTGTTCTGCCATGCAGGTAAAGTTAGGGCGGCACTGAGCTGCCCCAAACGGCGCGGACGTGACCTGTGCAGATCAACTGCTTTGCCTGGATGCAAGGCGCCCTGTGCAGGATGCCTTGCATCGGAGAACTCCAGGTTAAACGACCACAATCTCCGTTCCGTCTGTCTTGTGGTCCGCCATGGCCACGCTTTGGATAGCCGGGTCGTCGTACGTGTTCCAGTAATAGGTCATGGTCCGGGAGGAGAAGAGCCCGGTGTACGTGGTCTTCTCGAACTCGCCGGAACCCATGGCGGCACTGCCCTCCACCATCGCGATCTGCTGCAGGGTGTGGAAGGCACGGCTGACGTTCTCTTCCTCAGTCGTCTTCCGCGGGTAGTGCGCGTTGACATAGGCCGCACGCACAAACCGTGACGGAGAGTAGTAATCGCCCGGTATCCCGCGCATGAGGGACCCGGATCCGAACGGCGTCAGATGCGCCTGGTTAATCACAACCTCCTCCGGGAAGTCCGGGGACGTGTTGAGGTAGTTGCGGAGGTTTTCATGGTGCCAGCCGAACCCGGGCTGGTTGGTGAGGACGTCGACGTCGTCGTGGAAGACATTCATGCCCTCGCGCGTGTGCTCCACCACGATGGCACGGGTCTTGTCGACGATTAGCCAGTGCAGCAGCGAGCTGGGGTACTTGTCATTGATCGGCCGGTCCACGATGACGACGTTTTCCAGCGCCGCCTCTACCTCGTCAACAGTGGTGAACTGGGAGGCAACCCAGAGCGGGAACTCGAACGCGGGAACGTTCGTCTTGCCCTCAACCGGCCCCGGAGCGTACTGCGCGTATCCCGGAAAATTCAGGCCGCCGACAGCCAGGCCCGCATCATTGCCGCAGTCGAAGTACAGCGGGGTATCCTCCTGCACGATGCCCATGCCGATCACGGCGTGCTGGATGCGCGGCACCGCACCGAACGGAGACTTGGTGGCATAACCGGTGGGGGTCACCACCACCCGTTCCCCGAAGTCCGACGTCCAGTCGAGGTTGCGGGCGAAATAGAGGTTGCCGTTGCCGTCTGTGTACCTGATGCCTGTGCACATATTGATGCTCCCTGTTAGCGCGAAACTCTGACCAAAGCCTCGCTTGTCCGTTGGCCCTGCGCAGGGCGCTCGAGGGTAATCAGAAATGATCGGGCCGGCGTCCAACCCGTATCCGTCCTGCCCCGTTCAGCTTAGGTCCGGACCCCCTGCAGGTGTCAGAGGGATGGGTCAAACGCGGACCCGACGGATCGTATTCACCGAGTGCGTTCCTGGATCGCGAGTGGCAGGGGCCAGGGGCCACGAAGCTACACGCCATCAGTGGAAGCGGGCAGGGCACGGCCCGGTAACATCGAAGGTGCGAATCGCCCCGCAGCAAAGGCGCTCCGCCAGCCACATCCCGCGTACAGAACCCACCCGTCCAGAACCCACCCGTCCAGATCCAGGAGCCCCCAGCCATTGAACAAGAAATCCCTCACCGCCGACGGGTTCACCGGATTCCGGCCCATTGCGGCCCTCGACATCAACCGGATTCCGCAGCGTCAGGGGATCTTCATGGTGCTGCGGCCCGCCGGATTTGAGCCCCGGTTCCTTCCCCAAAGCACTGCCGGGACTTTCAAGAAGAAAAACCCGTCCCTTCCGAAGGGCCGGCTCGCGGCCGAATGGGTGCCGGACGCAGATGTCCTGTTCATCGGCAAAGCCAGCCCGGGCAGCAAGGGCAACCGCGGGCTCCGCCGCCAGATCTCCGAATTTGTGGACTTCGGAAACGGCCGGCCCACCGGGCACTGGGACGGGAGGCTGATCTGGCAGCTAGCGGATGCGGAGGACCTTTTGCTGGCGTGGAAGGAACTGCCGGCGGAGGAACTCAACGGTGCGCTGGCTGCTTACCATGCGCAGTTCCTGCAGGTTCACGGCAGGCTGCCGTTCGCCAACCCGGTTCAGGCCCGCGGCTAAGACCGCTGTCTGAAGGCCCGCGGCGAAGGCAGAGCGCCCTACCCCGGATCCGGCCCGGCAGCCCGTACCTGCGGTGAAACGCCGGAGTCCCCGGATACCGCCACCGCCAAAACCCCCAGTCCTGCATGGGCGGCCAGGACTGCCGGCAGCGAGCAGATCGTCAGCTCAACGTCCGGAGATGTTTCCTCAATGGCCCCGGCCAGCCGTTCGGCCTCGGATTCATTCCCGAAGTGGTGCACGGCCACGCGCACCGGGACAGTCCGTGCGGCGATTTCCTGTTGGACCAGTTCGGTGAGCCGGGCCAGTGCCCGGGGCGCTGAACGTACCCGTTCCAGCGGAACCACCTTGCCCGCCTTCACCACCAGGATCGGCTTGACGGCAAACAGGGTGCCGAACCAGCCTGCTGCTGCCCCGATCCGGCCGCCGCGGCGCAGCTGATCGAGGCTGGGTACGTAAAAGAGGATGGCACTGGAGGCGGCGGCGGCGCGGGCCGCGGCCTCCACAGCCGCAGCCGAACCTCCGTCGCGCGCTGTTTCGGCAGCTGCCGTCACGGCGAAACCCAGACCCATCGCCACGCTGGCCGTATCGACCACGGTGACCGGGAGAGGGGCGGAGCGGGCCGCCAGCCGGGCGGAATCCACGGTTCCGGACAATTCCCCGGACATGTGCAGTGAAACCACCGAGCTGCAGCCCAGGGCGGCGAGTTCTGCGTAGGCAGCCTCAAACTGGCCCGGAGCCGGACGTGAGGTCCGCACGTCGGAACCCTGCGCCAAAGCCAGCGCGAGGGCACCGACCAGGCGGTCGGTGCCCTCGCTGTAAATCTGGTCGCCAATCATGACCGGCATGGACACCACGCGCACCAGATCGGTGACCTCGGCGGAACGTGCCCAGTTAGCCGGCAGCGCGGCGGCGGAATCCGTAACTACGCCCACGCGGGGCACGGGGGCGGCACCGGTTTCCCGAAGCCGCCTCCGTTTTGCGCGCGCACTCAGCTTGTCCAGCCAGTCCACGTTCATCCGCCCCTCGTATCGCCGCGCGCCGCGCTGCAGCCGCGCCGTGCTTCCTGTTGAAGCGCCAGCCTACGCCGGAACGATGTTCACGAGCTTCGGCGCGCGCACAATCACGGTGCGGATTCCGCGCCCGTCCAGAACCTTCTGCACGGCGTCGGAGGCCAGCGCCAGTTCGCGCAGGTCTTCCTCGCTGATGTCTGCGGACACCTCGAGGCGGTCGCGGACCTTGCCCTGCACCTGGACGACGGCGGTGACCGTGTCCTGGACCAGCAGCGTTTCATCCACGGCCGGCCAGCCGGCGTTGACCACGGAGGCCGGACGGCCCAGCAGCGCCCACAGGTCCTCGGCGGTGTACGGGGCGAACAGGCTCAGGATGATCGCCACGGTCTCGGCGGCTTCGCGGACCGCGGGGTCCGCTCCGCCGACACCGGAGTCGATCGCCTTGCGGGTGGCGTTGACCAGTTCCATGGTCCGGGCCACCACCACGTTGAACTTGTTGTTCTCCAGCAGCTCGGTGGCGTCGGCAACCGTGCGGTGCGTCAGCGCGCGCAGCTTCTTGTCGCCCTTGGCGAAGTCGACGCCGGGTTCGCTGGTGACGCCCTGGCCCAGGCGCCAGGCGCGGGCCAGGAACTTCGCGGAGCCCGACGGCGAAACGTCCGCCCAGTCGACGTCGTCCTCCGGCGGGGAAGCGAAAATCATGGTGAGGCGCACGGCGTCGACGCCGTACTTGTCCAGCTGCTGGCCCAGGTCCACGCCGTTGCCCAGGGACTTGGACATGGCCTTGCCGCCGTTCAGGACCTGGCCCTGGTTCAGCAGCGAGCTGAAGGGCTCGCTGGCTTCCAGCAGGCCCATGTCATGGACCACCTTGGTGAAGAAGCGCGCGTAGAGCAGGTGCAGGATGGCGTGTTCGACGCCGCCCACGTACTGGCCCACGGGCATCCAGTTCTTCGCAGCCTCCGGATCAAACGGTCCGTCGGTGTAGTGCGGGGAAACGAAGCGCATGAAGTACCAGGACGAGTCCACGAAGGTGTCCATGGTGTCCGTGTCGCGGCGGGCCGGGCCGTCGCAGGTGGGGCAGGAAACGTTGACCCAGTCCTCGGCGGAAGCCAGCGGGGAGGTGCCCTTCGGCGCCAGCGCCTCGCCCTTCAGCCCGGTGGGCAGGGTGACGGGCAGCTGATCGTCCGGGACCGGAACCTCGCCGCAGTTCTCGCAGTGAATGATCGGGATGGGCGTGCCCCAGAAGCGCTGGCGGGAGAGCAGCCAGTCACGCAGCCGGAAGTTCACGAACTTTTCGCCCGTGCCCTGCTCCTGGAGCATCTCGATGGCAGCGGGAATGGCTTCGGACTTGGGCAGCCCGTCCAGCTTGCCGGAGTTGATCAGGGTACCTTCACCGGTGGTGGCGATGCCGGTCTCTGCCGGATCCTCTTCGCCGGTGTCCAGGACGGCTTTGACCGGCAGGTCAAAGGTCTTGGCGAAGTCCAGGTCGCGCTGGTCGTGCGCGGGCACGGCCATGATGGCGCCGGTGCCGTAGTCGGCCAGCACGTAGTCGGCGGCCCAGACGGGCAGCTTTTCACCGTTCAGCGGGTTCACGGCGTAGCGGCCGGTGAAGACACCGGTCTTGGTGCGCTCGGTGGACTGGCGCTCAATGTCCGAGAGGGCCTTGACCTGCTCGCGGTAATCCTGCAGGGCGTCCATGTTTTCGTCGGTGGTCAGCTCAACCGCCAGCGGAGCATCGGCAGCCACCACGAAGAACGTGGCTCCGGCCAGGGTGTCCGGGCGGGTGGTGAAGACGGTGACCTGCTCGGCCGGCTTGTCGCCGTCGGCCTCGATGGTGAACCGGACGTGCGCGCCTTCGGAGCGGCCGATCCAGTTCTTCTGCATGGCCAGCACACGCTCGGGCCAGTGGCCCTTGAGCTGCTCCATGTCATCGAGCAGGCGGTCCGCGTAATCAGTGATCTTGAAGTACCACTGGTTCAGCGACTTCTTGGTGACCTGGGTGCCGCAGCGCTCACAGGCTCCGTTGACAACCTGTTCGTTGGCCAGCACGGTCTGGTCCTTCGGGCACCAGTTGACCGGGGAGTTCTTGCGGTAGGCCAGGCCCCGCTCGTAGAAACGCTTGAACAGCCACTGCGTCCAGCGGTAGTACTCCGGGTCTGAGGTCTGGATCCGGCGCGACCAGTCAACGCTGATGGCGTAGCGCTTGAACGACGCAGCCTGCGTGTCAATGTTGCGGTAGGTCCAGTCGCTGGGGTGCGCGTTGTTCTTGATGGCCGCGTTTTCAGCGGGCAGGCCAAAGGAGTCCCAGCCGATCGGGTGCAGCACGTCGTAGCCGAGCTGGCGCCAGTACCGGGCGACGACGTCGCCCATGGCAAACGCTTCGGCGTGGCCCATGTGCAGGTCACCGGAGGGGTACGGGAACATGTCCAGCACGTAGCGGCGTTCCTTGGAACCGTCGTCGGCGGGCTGAAACACACCGAGCTCGTCCCAGACCGCCGGCCACTTCTGCTCGATGTCCGCAAAACTGTATACGGCCTCTTCAGACTCATCCGTCTGTGACTGCGTACTCACTGTTGTCGCCTCTGTCCTCAAAGAAATCCTGTTGATCCGCGGTCGCCGGTCCGTGCCGGTCCCGCCGCTTAAAACTCAAGTTTCGCCACGCTCTCCCCCAGACACACAAAAGCCCCTCGGCAGGCAAGGGGCTGGGCCGCGCACGGACGGTGCGCGGCTACCTAAGGAGGAGGGAAACGTTCATCTTTCCACTTTACAACAGCCGCCCCTTTGCGGCAGCCGCGCCACAGCCTATGACGAAGCGATCGCATACAGCAGCGAATCTTCCCACCGGCCCCGGATGAGTTTGTGCGCGGGCAGCCGGGCTTCCAGCACCATTCCGGTCTTCTCCAGCACCCGGGACGAAGCAGCGTTGGCCGGCCGGCAGGTGGCGGTGATCCGGTTCAGTCCCAGCGTGCCGAAGCCAAAGCCGACGACGGCGGCCGCGGCTTCCGTGGCGTAGCCTCGGCCCCAGTGGTCGGCGGCCAGGACGTACCCGACTTCCCCCGTGGACCCTGCGGTGCCGGATCCGGTACCTGTACCGGCCCCGTTCAGTGTCAGCCCCACGGAGCCGAACGGCTCGCCGGATCCTTCGCCGCCGGCTCCGTCGCCGCGAAATCCTTCGCCGCCGTCGGGCGCTGTCAGCGCAAAGGTGAAGGCCAGCCGGGGAGTCTGCTGCTCCTCGGCGAGGCAGGAAGCCAGGAAGTCGCGGCTGTCCTGCAGGGTATTGGGACCCCATTCGACGTATTCGGTCAGCCGCCGGTCGGAGGCGAAGCGGTGCACGGCAGCCACATCCGCTTCCCGGTAAGGGCGCAGGAGGAGGCGGGGCGTGTGCAGTTCCATCCGGCGATTCTGCCATGCCTTCACAGAGGTTCCGTCCGCTCCGTATCTTTTCGGCCGCCCAGTGCGTCTACCGGTTAAGAACATGGCGCAGTGCCATGCTTTGCATCAGGCACCGCCTCGGCGGGGAGAGAGGGGATACCGGCAATGACACTCGGAACGGGAACGGCCTTGGATACCGGAACGGCGGAAGAGAGCGCAGCTTTCGCGGAAAACAGGAGGGATCTGCGGCAGGCACGCCGCGATTTCCTGGTAGCACTGGAGCCGGTGCGGGCCTCGGTGTACGCGTACTGCCGCAGCCTGACTTCCACGGTGTGGGATGCCGAGGACCTGCTGCAGGAAACTCTGACCAAGGCCCTGGCGGAGGCGTCACAGCGGCACGAACCGATTCGGAATACGCAGGCCTGGCTGGTGCGGATTGCCACGAACACCTGGATAGACTCCCTGCGCCGCAGCAGCAGGACCGCGCTGGAGTGGACCGGCTCCGGCGCAGACCTTCCGGACGATACGGCCGCGGACCCGCTGGTGAGCCTGGAGGTGGAAGCAGCGCTGCGGCACCTGCTGCAGCTGCTGCCGCCGCGTGAACGTGCGTGCGTGGTCCTCAAGGACGTGTTTGCCTATCCGCTGGCTGAGGTGGCCGGGATGCTGGATACGAGCACCGGGGCGGTGAAGTCGGCCCTGCACCGCGGCCGGGCAACTTTGCAGGCAGCCCGCACCGGGGCCGGCTTGGCTGCGATTTCCGCGGATTCCGGGACTGGAACCGGCACCGCTCAGCCGGCCGAACATGCACTGCTGCTGCGCCGGCTGACCGAAGCCTTCAATGCGTACGACATCGACGCCATGGTGGAGCTGTTCCTGGCCGGCGGACGCACCGAGGTGGTGGGCAACGTCAGCGAGACCGGACACGAGGAGATTCGCTCCGGGTCCATGAGCCACAACTTCGGTCCGGATGCCGGGGAGCTGTTCCGGGCGAGCATCCATCACTTCGACGGCGAGGACGTCATCCTGATGTGGGAGCGTCCGAAAAACGCACCGCACGAGCCCGAGGTGGTGGGCGACGTCCTGCGCCTCCGCGGCGCGTACGGGGCACCGCTCATTGCCGAGCTGAAGTGGTACTACTTCTGCCCCGAGGTGGTGGCGGAGGTGGCCGGCGGACTGGGCCTGCCGTTCAAGACCAGCGGTGTGAGCTACTTCTAACCCAAAGACGAAGGGCCCCGGCGGTTACCCGCCGGGGCCCTTCGCGAGAAAGCCCTGTGTCCTTACACCGTCCGAAGACCTGGTGCCGGTTCACAGACGCTCACGTGCCTGGGTTAGAGCACGTCCTCGTCAACCCAGTCAAAGGTCCGCGTTACGGCCTTGGACCACAGACGCATCTGGCGCTGGCGTTCGCTGTCTTCCATCTTCGGAGCCCAGCGCTTGTCTTCAGCCCACTTGGTCTCCAGCTCATCGGTGTTGTTCCAGAAGCCCACTGCCAGGCCGGCTGCGTAAGCAGCGCCCAGAGCCGTGGTCTCAACAATCTTGGGGCGGACTACGTCCACGCCCAGGATGTCTGCCTGGAACTGCATGAGTGCCTCGTTGGCAACCATGCCGCCGTCCACGCGCAGCTCGGTGAGCGGAACACCCGAGTCGGCGTTGACGGCGTCGAGCACCTCGCGGGTCTGGAAGGCCGTGGCCTCCAGAGCAGCGCGGGCAATGTGGTTCTTGTTCACAAAGCGGGTCAGGCCCACAATGGCGCCGCGTGCGTCGGAGCGCCAGTGCGGAGCGAACAGACCGGAGAAGGCCGGCACAATGTAGACGCCGCCGTTGTCGGTGACCTCATTGGCCAGGGCCTCAATCTCCGGTGCGCTCTGGATCATGCCCAGGTTGTCCCGCAGCCACTGGACCAGTGATCCCGTGACGGCGATGGAGCCTTCCAGTGCGTAAACCGGCTTGGCGTCGCCCAGCTGGTACGCCACCGTGGTGATCAGGCCGTTCTCGGAACGGACAATTTCTTCGCCGGTGTTGAAGATCAGGAAGCAGCCGGTGCCGTAGGTGTTCTTGGCACTGCCCTGTCCGAAGGCTGCCTGGCCGAAGGTGGCGGCCTGCTGGTCGCCCAGGATGCCGGCAACCGGGGTTTCACGCAGCAGCTGCGAGGTGTGGACCGTGCCGTAAACCTCGGAGGAGGACTTGATCTCGGGCATCATGGACAGCGGCACGCCGAAGTCCTTGAGGATGTCCTCGTCCCAGGTGAGCGTCTCCAGGTTCATGAACAGCGTGCGGGAGGCGTTGGTGACATCGGTGATGTGCACGCCGCCGTCGGTGCCGCCGGTGAGGTTCCAAACGATCCAGGAATCGGTGTTGCCGAAGATCAGGTCTCCGGCTTCGGCGCGCTCCCGCGCTCCTTCAACGTTGTCCAGGATCCACTTGATCTTGGTGCCGGAGAAGTAGGTGGCCAGCGGCAGGCCAACGCGGTCCTTGTAACGCTCCAGGCCGCCGTCGGCTGCCAGTTCGTTCACGGTGGGCTGCGTACGGGTGTCCTGCCAGACAATGGCGTTGTAGACGGGCTCACCGGTGGTCTTGTCCCAGACCACTGCGGTTTCGCGCTGGTTGGTGATGCCGACGGCGGCAATGTCGTGCCGGGTCAGGTTCGCCTTGGACAGCGCGGTGCCCACAACTTCGCGGACGTTCGTCCAGATTTCCTGAGGATCGTGCTCCACCCAGCCTGCACGGGGGAAGATCTGCTCGTGTTCTTTCTGGCCGGTGGAGACAATGTTGCCGTCATGGTCAAAAACGATCGCACGGCTGCTGGTGGTGCCCTGGTCGATGGCAATGATGTACGTGGGGTCAGTCATGGTTCGCTCCTTTTACTGCTGAATGGACGAGGGGGTGGAGTCAGTCAACCGGTATGCGGTCTTAGACAACGGGCATCGGAATGCCGTTGAAGACAATGCCGGCCAGTGAACCGCCGATGATCGGTCCGACAATCGGCACCCAGGCATACGCCCAGTCGCTCTTGCCCTTGTTGGGGATGGGCAGCAGGGCGTGCACGATGCGCGGGCCGAGGTCACGCGCAGGGTTGATGGCGTAGCCGGTGGGGCCGCCGAGGGAGGCACCAATGGCAACCACCAGGAGGCCCACGGCCAGCGGGCCGAGCTCGTTGGGGGTCCCGCCGAAGGCCAGAATGACGAAGACCAGCACAAATGTGCCGATGATCTCAGTCACAACGTTCCATCCGTAGGAGCGGATGGCCGGGCCCGTGGAGAACACCCCGAGGATGTTCTCGGCGTCGGGCTCGTCATCGAACTGCTTCTTGTAGGCCAGCCAGGTCACCACGGCACCCAACATTGCACCGAGCAGCTGAGCGCTCAGGTACACGAGCACTGAGGCAAAGCTTGTCTCCACGCCGGGAGCCAGTTCCGAACCGTTGAACAGCAGCCCGAAGGTCACCGCCGGGTTGAGGTGTGCGCCGGACTGAACAGCCACGAACACACCTGCGAACACACCCAGGCCCCAGCCGAAGTTGACCATGAGGGTCCCGCCCCCGCTGCCCTTCGTCTTGCGCAGGGCAACATTCGCCACCACGCCGCAGCCCAGCAAAATCAGTATTGCTGTTCCCGCAAACTCACTGAGGAATACCTCACCGAGAGTCACCATTGACTTCTCCATCCTTCTCATCTGATGTACCAGCAGATTTTTCGCTGGTTTTGGTTAACTCTGCCACGACTCCATCCCCAGTCAGCCACGGGAAGCTGAAGTACCGCTGTCCCGCTTGAGCAGTGTTGCCGTCGTGCACCATGCAATCAAGATTCTCCACCAAAACGCCACAGCACACGGAAAGTACAGGTACTTTTCCGTGCCGGGCGGCCCCCTCATCCAGTGCCGCGGTCAGAAACGATTCCAACGGCGGGCGCCATCCTCGGTAGAGTCTTCTGCATGGAACCGGCACCCAAACTTACACTCAATAACGGCGTTTACATGGATCAGATGGGTTTTGGCACCTACAAGGTTCCCGCCCCGGATGCAGCTCGACTGGTCCTTGACGCCCTCAAAACGGGCTACCGCCACGTTGATACCGCAGCGTTGTACGGTAATGAGGAGGGTGTTGGGGAGGGTCTGCGGACATTCACGGAAGAGACCAATACCGTCCGCGATGAGATCTTTCTCACGTCAAAGGTGTGGAATACGGACCAGGGTTACGACTCCACCCTGCGTGCCTTTGACGCCTCCATGTCCCGCCTCGGCCTGGACGTTCTGGACCTGTACCTGATTCACTGGCCCTGTCCCGAGCGGGGTCTGTTCGTCGAGACTTACCGGGCCATGGAGGAGCTGTACCGTGCCGGCCGGATCCGGGCGATCGGCGTGTCCAACTTCCAGCCGGGCCACCTGCGCACCTTGATGGATGCTGCCGATGTGGTTCCGGCAGTCAACCAGGTGGAGCTGCATCCCTGGCTCCAGCAGCGCGAGCTGATCGCACTGCACGAGGAACTGGGCATCCGCACGGTGGCGTGGAGTCCGCTGGGCCGCGGCGCGGTCCTCGCCGACCCGGTCATCACGTCCCTTGCCGCCGATCTGGGGGTTTCCCCCGCCCAGGTCATCCTCCGCTGGCACATGGAGCAGGGCATCACCGCGATTCCCAAGGCCAGCTCCCCGGAGCGGATGGCAGAGAATCTTGACGTTTTTTCCTTTGAGCTAAGCCCCGCACAGCGCAATGCCGTTGCCGGCCTGGACCGGAACCAGCGCTCCGGCTCGCATCCCGACACGGTCAACTAGTGCGCACCGCCTTTCAGGGAAGCACGACGGCGGAGGTTACCTTCTCCCGCCGGGCCGCGGTCCGGACCTTTGCCGTGGACGGCACGCTGCAGCGCTGCTGGGATTTTCCGGCGGTACCCGGCGCTGCGGGCGGCACGGCGTCCAGCGGGCCCGAGGCTGAGGCGCCGCCGATCTTCATGGTCCACGGCTTCCGCGGCGACCATCACGGCCTGCTGCGCATCGTGGAGGCCCTCCCCGAGCACCGGGTTCTGGTTCCGGATCTTCCCGGTTTCGGCTCCGCCCAGCCCCTTCCGGGAACGCACGACGTCGGCGCTTACGCCGGCTTTGTGGCGGCGGCCCTCGCAGGCGGACTTCCGGATCTGGGCCCGGACACGGTGCTGCTGGGACATTCCTTTGGTTCCATCATTGCGTCCCGGGTGGCGGCCGAACATCCGGAACTCATCAGCGAACTCATCTTGGTGAACCCCATCTGTGAACCTGCGCTGGAGGGCCCTAAAGGCATCACCAGCAAGGCCGCGGAGCTGTACTACCTGGCCGCTGCCCGGCTGCCCGAGCCGCTGGGCATGGCCCTGCTGCGGCATCCGGCCATCGTCCGCGGCATGAGCATTTTCATGGCCAAGACCCGGGACCGTTCGCTGCGGCGCTGGATCCACGGACAGCATGACGCGTATTTCAGCGCCTTCGCCAACCGGAACGTGGTGCTGGATGCCTTCCGGGCGTCGATTTCCTCCACGGTGCGGGACAGTGCCGGCGCGCTCGGCATGCCGGTGCTCCTGATTGCCGCCGAACGCGATGATCTGGGGTCCGTTGCCGGACAGCACCGGCTGGCTGCGCTGATGCCGGACGCGGAACTGCACGTGCTGCCGGGGGTCGGCCATCTGGTCCACTATGAGGCGCCGACCGAGGCGGCGGAACTCATCTCCGATTTCCTGCGCCGGAGGCATTCATGACCCTGCGCATAGCCATGGACGCGCGGTTCACGCGAACGGATCACCACGACGGGATCAGCCGGTACGGTGCCTCCCTGATCGAGGCCGTGTCCCGCCACACGTCCGTGCTGATGCTGATCTCCGATGAACGTCAGCTGGCGCTGCTGCCGGACCTGCCCTGGGTGAAGATCAACAGTCCGCTCTCCCCCGCGGAACTCCTGGTGGCTCTGCGCGTAAACCGGCTTGGCGCCGACGTCGTCGTTTCCCCCATGCAGACCATGGGCAGCTGGGGACGGAAGTATCCGCTGATCCTGACCCTGCACGACCTGATTTATTACTCGAACCCGACGCCGCCGGGCTTCCTCCCGCTCCCCGTGCGGGGTCTGTGGCGGCTTTACCATCTGGCGTACTGGCCGCAGCGGCTGCTGCTGAACCGGGCCGACGTCGTCGCCACCATCAGTGACACCACCCGGTCGCTGATGGCCCGGCACCGGCTCACCAGGCGCCCGGTGCGCATTGTCGGCAATGCTCCGCAGCCGGGCGCCGCGAGACGCGATCCCGCGGCTGCCCCGGAAAAGATCCTGCTGTACATGGGTTCGTTCATGCCGTACAAAAACGTGGAAACCGTGGTGCGCGGGATGGAGCACCTGCCCGGTTACACGCTGCACCTGCTGAGCCGGATTTCGCCGGCGCGGCGCAGCGAACTGCAGGCACTGGTGCCCGACGGCGCCCGTGTGGTGTTTTCCAACGGCGTCACCGACGCCGAATACGGCGATTTGCTGCGGACGGCCACCGCCCTCGTGACCCTGTCCCGGGCCGAGGGGTACGGACTGCCGATGATTGAGGCCATGGCAGCCGGCACCCCGGTGGTGGCCAGCGACATTCCGATCTTCCGGGAGGTCTCCGGCGGTGCCGCCCTGCTGGTGGATCCGGACAGTCCGGAAGCCTTTGCGGACGCAGTCCGTACCCTGGACGATCCGCAGCGCTGGCGCAGCGTCTCCGAGGCCGGGCTGAAGCGGGCCGCCGAGTATTCCTGGGAGACCTCCGCCAGGGATCTCCTTGCCGCCGCCGGTGAGGCTGTCCGCCTGTTCCGGAAGCGCTGACGGGCGACGGCAGCATAAAGCGGTCCCGGGCTTGGAGCCCGGGACCGCTTTGGAAGCATGAGTCTGTGCCGAAGCACCGCCTCAGAAAGCCGGAATCAGGCCTTCAGGGTCACAATCATCTTGCCCTTGTTGGCGCCCTTCATCAGGTCAATGAAGGCCTGCGGGGCATTTTCCAGTCCGTCCACGAAGGTCTCGTCGTAGCTGACGGCGCCGTCGCGCAGCCAGCCGGACATCAGGGACGCAAACTCGTCAGCGTACTGGTTGTAGCTGCCCACGATGAAGCCGCGCAGAGTAAGCTCCTTGCCGATGGCCAGGGCCAGGTTGCGCGGACCCGTGGGAGCGTCGGTGGTGTTGTACTGCGAGATGGCACCGCACATGGCGATCCGTCCGCCCTTGTTCATCACCGCGATGGCAGCTTCGAGGTGCTCGCCGCCCACGTTGTCGAAGTAGACGTCAATGCCGTCCTCGCCGGCAGCCTTCTTCAGCTGCTCCTTCACGGGGCCGTCGTGGTAGTTGAAGGCCTCATCAAAGCCGAGCTCCAGCAGGTGCTGGACCTTCTCGGCGGAACCGGCGCTGCCGATGACCTTCTTGGCACCCATGGCCTTGGCGATCTGGCCCACGAGGGAACCCACGGCTCCGGCGGCACCGGAAACGAAAACAACGTCGCCTTCCTTGAATTCCGCGACCTTGGTCAGGCCGGCGTAGGCCGTCATGCCCGTCATTCCCAGCACGCCGAGGTAGGTGGTGGCCGGTGCAATGTCGGTGTCAATGACGCGGGCACGGGCGCCGTCCAGGACGGCGTAGTCACGCCAGCCAAGGCCGTGGAGGACCTTGTCTCCGGGCTTGTGACCCTCCGAACGGGACTCAACAACTTCACCGATGGCTCCGCCGTCGAGCGGGGCGTCAATCTGGAACGGCGGAACGTAGGACTTGACGTCATTCATGCGGCCGCGCATGTACGGATCCACTGACATGTACAGGTTGCGGACCAGGATCTGGCCCTCCTGGAGTTCCGGCACCGGCACCTCGGCCAGGCGGAAGTTCTCATCCGTCGGCCAGCCTTCGGGACGGGAGGCGAGCTGGATCTGGCGGCTGGTCTGAGGGGAATTCGTCATGGACGATACCTTCCTTGAGGCGGGCTTGGGGCCCGCTGGGGACAAAAATTGGGGAAATCTGGCGGGTACATCAGCTGAACGGGAATCGGATGGACGGGCGTCCGGCAAAGGCTAGCCTGCGGCAGTGCGCAGGGCGCGGGTAACTTTGACCAGCGTCTCCTGCAGTGCCCGCAGTTCCTCCGGTGCCAGTCCGGCTGCTTCGGCAACGTGCTGGGACAGCGGCAGGGCTTTTTCCCGCAGGCTGCGCCCGTCCCCGGTGAGGTGGACTTCCACACGGCGCTCATCCGCTTCGGAGCGGATGCGGCGCAGCAGGCCTGCGGCCTCGAGGCGTTTGAGCAGGGGCGAGAGCGTTCCGGAATCGAGTTCCAGGGCGCGGCCCAGGTCCCGGACGCTTCTGCCGTCCTGTTCCCACAGAACCATCAGCACGAGGTACTGCGGGTAGGTCAGGCCCAGCTCTTCCAGCAGCGGCCGGTACACCGCGGTGGCGGCGCGGGAGGCCGAGTACAGCGAAAAGCAGACCTGGCGGTGGAGGACGTCGTTCATGGTCCGAGCCTAGTCCACAATTTAGTTGTGCACAACTGAATCAGCCGCTGCCTGGCTTTCCCTCGATTTTTCCGTGCATCAAGCGCCGTCTTAAACTGCAGATGAACAACTTCCACCCGGACCCACGCAGGAAGGAGTTTGATAGGCATGGCCTTCGGGTTCGGCCACCAGCCGGGACCGGAGGGTTCCGGACACCACCGCCCCGAATTCCCCTCCGCCGCTGCTTCGAACAGCGCCGTCCCCGTTGATCTGTACCGCCACGGGGACCACTACATCCTGAATGCGGATCTGCCCGGCGCGGACCCGGGCTCAGTGGAAATCACCCTGGCAGGCCAGCTCCTGACCATCCGTGCACACCGCACCCTTCGGGATTGTTCGGGTCCCGGCTGGATGGTTCATGAGCGCGGATGCGGCACCGTTGAGCGGCAGGTCCTTCTGGGCACAGGGATCAACACCGACTGCATCAATGTGCAGTACAACTGCGGGATACTCAGCCTGCTCCTTCCGGTAAAGCCGGACCACCGGACACGGAAAATCGGCGTGCGCGTGCGCTGAGCGTGCTCGGTCCTTACAGGACGTCGGTTCCATCCACCCGGATGTACACCGGGTCTCCGGTCCTCTTCGCCGACACCGCTGCCTTCGTGGCCCGCATGGCAGCCGTCACCGCGGGAGCGGCAGCGAAGGGAAAGAAGAGCAGCGTACGGTAGCGGCCGCCGGAGCCGCCCAGCTGTCCGTCCCGGTGAACGGGCGCGGGGCCGGGTGGATCTTCCAGCGGTGCGGGTCCCACCACACGGGCGTCCGGCGGCAGGTCCAGCCGCGGCACAAAAGCGCTGAGCGCCTCGCGGGAGCCGGTGAGCTCGGCATACCTCACCGCAGGCGGCAGACCCAGTTCCCGGCGCAGCTCCAGCTCCCGCTCAGCGGCCCCGGCCGGGTCCCAGCGCAGCAGGTGGCCCACCGTTGAAGTGTCATCGGCAGTGACCACTACCAGCCCCTTGTCTCCGGCGGGCCGGACCAGGGCTGCCGCGCTGAACCAGCGCCGCAGCGTCTCCTCCCCCGCGCGCAGGGATTCCCGCGACATCATGGCGTTGCCGTCCAGCAGCACGGCGGCCGCATAGCCGCCGGCCGCCACCGGCTCAGCCCCCGGCGTCGCCACCACCAGTGCCGGGGCATCGGGAACCTCGGCCCGGACGTGGTCCCCGGCGGAAGATATGACCGTGACGGAGGGGAAGGCACGGCCGAGTTCTTCCGCCGTTCGTCCGGCACCGGCCGCAGATCCGCGCAGCTGGGTGCCGCCGCAGTTTCCGCAGCTCCACATTGGTTCCGGGCGCCCGCACCAGCGGCAGGCCGGTACGCCGTTGCGGCTGGCCAGGCCCAGCGGCCCTGCGCAGGCCCGGCAGCGCGCCGGTTCCCGGCACTCCTGGCAGGACAATGCCGGCGAGAAGCCGCTGCGGGCCACCTGCACCAGCACCGGGCCGCGGGTCAGCCCGTCCTGCGCCGCCTTCCACGCAGCATGCGGAATGCGGGCGCGGGCCGCCAGCGGATCACGTTCCATGTTGAAGGAATCGGCGGTGCTGACCACGCGCGGAGCCAGCTGGCGAACTGTGCTGCGCTCAGCGGCGATGCTCGCAGCCCAGCCGCTGGCCACCAGCCGCTGGGCTTCGGTGCTGCGTGAATGCGAGGCCAGCAGCAGTGCGGTGTTTTCCGCGGCGGCACGCAGCAGCAGGACATCGCGCACGTGCTGGTAGGGCGCGCGCTGTTCGGCGTGCAGGTCATCGGCGTCGTCCCAGATCACCGCGAGCCCCAGGTTGCGCACCGGCGCGTAGGCCGCTGACCGGGTACCGATCACCACCTGCACATCCCCGTGCAGGACCTTCAGGAAGGCACGGTAGCGCGGTGTTGCGCCGTCGTCGGCCGTCAGCCGCACAAAGGCAGCGGCGCCGATGCGCGCTGCCAGCGCGGTTTCCAGCCGGGCCAGGTCCTTGGCATCGGGCACGACGACGACGGCGCCGCGCCCGGAGAGCAGGGTGTGCTGTACTGCCGCGGCAATTTCCTCCGGCCACGCGCCGGGGCCGTAACCGCCCAGGGAGGAGAGCACGGCGCGCGGGCTGTGTCCGGCCGCCAGATGGGTCAAAAAACGCGGACCGTGCGGATACCGCGCCCAGGGGTTGGGCCCGGAGCCTTCGGGGCCGTCCGGTACATCCGCGCCCGCCTCCGCAGCCTCGCGTGCCTGCGGAGTGAATTCCTTTTCCACGCGTGCGGCGCGCGGCGGCACAGCCACCCGCAGCACGTCGTGGACGGTGCCGGAATAGCGGGCCGCCACCGCCTCCGCGAGCTGCAGGATCTGCGGGGCCAGGACCGGCTGCGGGGAAACAACTTTGCCCAGCGGAACCAGGCGGGCGGAGGTGTCCGCAGCAGCTGCCCGTTCGATAATGAATCCGGGCAGCTCCTGCCCGCCGAAGCGGACCTTGACCCGCGCGCCGGGCACGGCGTCCCGGTCCAGGTCCGCCGGCACCAGGTAATCGAACGGCCGGTCCAAGTGCGGCAGCGGTGAATCCAGCAGCACCCGCGCTATGGGCAGCTCGGGTGCTGCTGGCTGCGTACCCAGGCTCCGGGCCGGGGCAACAAATCCGTGCAGCAGGGAGAGCTGCCCGTTGTCTCCGGCCGGATCCTGGCGCATTGGAGCCTCCGGGCTAGGCGTTGAAGTAGCTGCGGAGGGCTCCGACCTTGTCCTTGCGCTCCCAGGTGAATTCCGCATCCTCACGGCCAAAGTGGCCGTTGGCTGCGGTCTTCTGGTAGATCGGGCGCTTCAGGTCCAGGGCGTTGATGATGCCCAGCGGCCGCAGGTCAAAGACTTCGTGGATGGCGTCGGCAATGCGGGCCGGGTCCACCGTTTCGGTGCCGAACGTTTCCACATAGATGCCCACGGGGTGTGCCATGCCGATGGCGTAGGCCACCTGGATCTCCGCGCGGCGGGCGAGGCCGGCCGCAACAACGTTCTTGGCCACCCAGCGCATGGCGTAGGCCGCGGAGCGGTCCACCTTGGACGGATCCTTGCCGCTGAACGCGCCGCCGCCGTGCCGGGCAAATCCGCCGTAGGTGTCCACGATGATCTTGCGTCCGGTCAGGCCGGCGTCTCCCACCGGACCGCCGATGACGAACGGGCCGCCCGGGTTCAGGATGTGCTTGACGCGGGAGGTGTCCAGCTCGGTTCCGGCCAGGACCGGCTCGATGACGTGGACGGCGAGGTCTTCGCGCAGCTGCTCAAGCTCGACGTCGGCGGCGTGCTGTGAGGAGATGACCACGGAATCCACGGAGACCGGGCGGTCGCCGTCGTATCCGATGGTGACCTGGGTCTTGCCGTCCGGGCGGAGGTAATCCAGCGTGCCGTCCTTGCGGACGGCCGTGAGGCGCTCGGAGAGCCGGTGCGCCAGCCAGATGGGGGTGGGCATGTACACGGAGGTCTCATCCGAGGCGTAGCCGAACATGATGCCCTGGTCCCCTGCGCCCTGCGCGTCGAGGGGGTCGGAGGTACCGGCCCGGTTCTCCACGGAGTTGAAGACGCGCGAGGCAATTTCCGGGGACTGCTGGCCGATGGAGACCGAGACGCCGCAGCGGGCGCCGTCGAAGCCGTTGGCGGAGGAGTCGTAGCCGATGCCCAGGATGGTGTCCCGGACCAGCTGCGGAATTTCCACGTAGCCCTCGGTGGTTACTTCACCGGCCACATGGACCAGGCCGGTGGTGACCAGGGTCTCCACTGCTACGCGGGACTCGGGGTCCACCTTGAGCATGCCGTCCAGGATGGCGTCACTGATCTGGTCACAGATTTTGTCCGGATGACCCTCGGTGACGGATTCCGAGGTGAATAGGCGCAGCCCGTCGCGGGCAGCCGAAAGTACTGAAGTATCTGGGGAAGTCACGGAATTTACTCTACTGGTTCCGGGCCGGGTCCTCCGAATGGGGGCCGGAAGGCTGTGGAACCGGCAGGCCCCGGCGGGAAACTTCAGCTGACCACGGGGACTGCTTGAAACTCCTGCTCGACGCGGGCAATGATGCTGCGCGCCACGTCGGACTTGGTCCCGGTGTAGGTGGCCGGCGGGGCCGTCTCGGAATCCTGCGGTGAAAGCAAAGTCACTTCGGTGCTGTCCTGGCCAAAGACCAGGGAGGTTCCCACCCGGTTGAGCACCAGGAGGTCACAGCCCTTGCGGACCAGTTTCTGCCGGCCGTAGTCCAGGACGTCGGCGCTGCCGTCTCCGGTTTCTGCGGCAAAGCCCACGATCAGTGCCGGACGGGCCGGTCCTGCGTTCGCTGCACGCTGCTGGACGGCTTCGGCCAGAATGTCCGGGTTGCGGATCAGTGTGATGACCGGATCCGCGCCGTCGTCGCGCTTTTTGATCTTGGTGTCGGAGAGAGTATCGGGGCGGAAATCCGCCACTGCGGCCGCCATGATCAGCACGTCCGATCCGGGGGCGGCGGCGTGCACGGCTTCGCGCAGTTCCAAGGCTGTTTCCACTCGGGTGAGTTCAACGCCGTCGGGGGCGGGAATGTCCATGTGCGCCGCGATGAAGCGGACCCGCGCTCCGGCGTCGAGGGCAGCCCGGGCCAGGGCAGCACCTTGCTTGCCGGATGAGCGGTTGCCCAGGAAGCGGACGGGATCCAGGGGTTCACGGGTGCCGCCGGCGGTGATGGTGACGGTTTTGCCGCTCAGTGGACCGGGTGCGGATTCCGGCTCGGCCGGCAGGCGGTTTACCGCGGCCATGGCGGCGGCGAAAATGTCTTCGGGGTCCGGCAGGCGCCCGGCCCCGGAATCCTTGCCGGTCAGGCGCCCGATGCCGGGTTCCATCACCAGGGTTCCCCGGCTGCGCAAGGTCTGGACGTTGGCACGGGTGGCGGGATGCGCCCACATTTCCGTGTGCATGGCGGGCGCAAAAAGGACCGGTCCGCGCGCCATGAGCAGGGTATTGGTGAGCAGGTCATTGGCCTGCCCGGAGGCCGCCCGGGCCAGCAGGTCGGCGGTGGCCGGAGCCACCACAATGAGGTCGGCCTCGTGTCCGAGCCGGACGTGGTTGACCTTCTCCACCTCGTCAAAAACCGAACTGGAGACCGGGTTGCCCGACAATGCCTCCCAGGTGGCCACGCCCACAAACCGAGTGGAGGCTTCCGTGGGAATCACTGAGACGTTGTGTCCGGCTTCAGTGAAAAGACGCAGCAGCGACGCGGACTTGTAGGCGGCGATGCCGCCGCCCACACCCAAAACTATGCGCACCGCTGCTGCTCCTGACCCTGACCGCTCGGGTCAGCTTTTACTGGTGTTTTCCGGCGAAGTTATTCGGCGGATTCCACGGGGCGGCTGACCAGCATGCCCTCGTTGATTTCGCGCAGCGCGATGGACAGCGGCTTCTCGTTCAGCTTGGTTTCCACGAGCGGGCCAACGTATTCAAACAGGCCTTCGTGCAGCTGGGAGTAGTAAGCGTTGATCTGGCGTGCGCGCTTGGCGCCGTAGATGACCAGCGCGTACTTCGAGTCCGCTACGTTCAGCAGGTCGTCGATCGGCGGGTTGATGATGCCTTCAGACACAGTAGACACAGATTCTCCAAAATTCTTGATACGGGATATTGCGGTACGTCAGCGCGGACGCGGACTGATTCCCATGAGTGATACAAGCTCAGCTGCTGCCCGCTGGACGTCATCATTTACCACGGTGTGATCGAACTCGGGCTCGGCAGCAAGCTCCAGTTTAGCGGTTTCCAGCCGCTGCTGCTGTTCTTCGGGCGTTTCCGTGCCGCGTCCCACCAGCCGGCGGACCATTTCGTCCCACGACGGCGGAGCGAGGAACACGAAATTAGCCTCCGGCATGGTCTTTTTGACCTGCCGTGCACCCTGCAAATCAATTTCCAGGAGCACGGACCGGCCTTCGGCCATGGCCGACTCTACCGTGCTGCGCAGCGTGCCGTAACGGTTGCGGCCGTGGACAACGGCCCACTCCAGCATTTCGCCCTTTTCCACCAGGGAATCGAATTCCTCCGGGGAGACGAAGAAGTAATGCACCCCATGCTCTTCACCGGGACGCGGCGGCCGGGTGGTGGCGGAAACGGACAGCCACACCTCCGGGTAGTTGTCCCGAATGAACGTGGACACCGTGCCTTTGCCAACTGCGGTTGGACCTGCCAGGACTGTCAGCCGCGGTTGCGACACTGAGGACCTTCTTTGCTCTCGTTGTGGTTCGGCCCCGGGGTGCGGGCCGCAGCGAAGCGCGGCCCTAGTCGGATGCCAAAAGTTCTATCAGCGCCTTGCGCTGGTGGATGCCCAGACCGCGCACTCGGCGGGTCGGAGCAATGCCCACGGTATCCATTATTCCAGCTGCGCGGCGCTCTCCGACGCCAGGCAGCGCCCGAAGCAGGTCCACCACCTTGAGCCGGCCCACGGCTTCCTCGGAAGAGCGGGACAAAATGACCTCTTCGACGGACATTTCTCCGGTCTTGATCTTGGCCTTAATCTCGGCCCGAACGGACCTGGCGGCGGTTGCCTTTTCGCGCGCCTTGGTGCGTTCATCTTCGGTCAGTGGCTTGAGGTTCAAGAGACCCTCCCGGGCGGAGACCGGCCCGGCACTGCGGCACATGGCGCAGCTGCGGTGCTGGGGCGGTGCTTGGTGTATGGGGGTACGGTCTGAACCGTAGCCTCATCCGAACCGCAATTGCAACGTGCCGCGCTACCCGATCCGCGCCTCGTGCGGGGCCGCACATGCCAGTGCGGCCCCGCACGCAAGCTACCGGGCCAGTTCCGCCAGGGTCCGCCGGGCGGCGTCCCGCAGGGCGGCCGGTTCCGGTCCGGCCCGCAGGATGTCCCGGCTGGAGGTGGCCAGGACATTGGGGTAGGCGGCCCCGAAGGTGGCCGCCAGATCCGCTGCGGTGGCGCCCTGGGCGCCGAGACCGGGCGCGAGGATAGGCGTGTGCGCAGCAGCCAGATGGATGCCCAGTTCCGCCAGCGCAGTTCCCACCGTTGCGCCGATCACCAGTCCGGTGGAACCCAGGCGCGGATTTGCGGGAACGGGGGCCGCCCCGGATGCGGAGCCGGAAGCATCCCCGGAAGCATCCCCGGAAGCGGATGCGGCGGCGGCTGCCCGTCCCAGTTCACGGCTGTTTTCGGCTGCGGCGGCGTCCACGATCCGGGCCGCCACGGAGTGGTCACCGCCTGCGTGCTGCACCGACTGGCCTTCAGGGTTGGAGGTCAGTCCCAGGACGAACACTCCGCGCCCGGTTGCCTGGGCCAGATCCAGTGCGGGACGCAGCGATTCGAAGCCGAGGTACGGGCTGACAGTGAGGGCGTCCGCGGCCAGGGCGGAGCCGTCCCGCAGCCAGGCATCTGCGTACGCGGCCATGGTGGAACCGATGTCTCCGCGCTTGGCATCGGCGATGCTCAGCACGCCCGCCTCGGAGCAGGCAGCCAGCACCCGCTCCAGGGCGGCCATCCCGGCGGAGCCGTGACGTTCAAAGAGGGCCACCTGGGGCTTCACGGCCGCGGCATGCTCCCCCACCGCGGCCAAAACGGTGAGGGAGAAGCGCTCCAGGGCGGCGGCGTCGTCGTTCAGTCCCCAGGCGGCCAGCAGCGCCGGGTGCGGGTCGATGCCCACGCACAGCTGGCCGCGGGCGTCCATGGCCTGCTGCAGCCGGATGCCGAAGGACGCCCGCGCCGGCTCAGGCTCAGACACCGGATGAAGCCTTGAGCTTGGCGGCGTGCTCCTGCAGGGAGGTGACGTCCCATTCGTAGGAGCGCATCGCTTCAATCGCCTGCACGGCGGCGCCGAATTCGGAGACCGTGGTCACCACCGGGCAGCCGATCGAGGTCGCGGCGGCCCGGATTTCGTAGCCGTCGCCGCGGGCCTGGCCGCCGGAGGGTGTGTTGACCACCAGGTCAATTTCCCCGTCAGTGATCAGGTCCGCGACGGTGCCCTCGCCGTTCGGCCCGGTGCCCTCGCTGACCTTGCGGACCGTGGTGGCGGTGATCCCGTTGCGGCGCAGCACCTCGGCGGTGCCGCCGGTGGACAGGATCTCAAATCCGAGGTCCACCATCAGCTTCACCGGCATGATGATGGAGCGCTTGTCCCGGTTTGCCACGGAGACAAACACCTTGCCGCCGGTCGGCAGCGCGGAGTTGGCAGCGGCCTGGGACTTGGCGAAGGCGGTGTCGAAGTACTTGTCAATGCCCATGACTTCGCCGGTGGAGCGCATTTCCGGGCCGAGCAGGGAATCCACCACGGTACCTTCGGGGGTGCGGAAGCGGCTGAAGGGCAGCACGGCTTCCTTCACGGCCACCGGGGCGTCCAGCGGCAGGACGGAACCGTCGCCCACGCTGAACAGCTTGCCGGCCGCGCGCAGCTCCGCGATGGACTGCCCGGTACCGATGAGCGCCGCGGCCTTGGCCAGCTGCACGCCGGTGGCCTTGGAGACAAACGGCACCGTGCGCGAGGCGCGCGGGTTGGCTTCGATGACATACAGCACATCGGAGGCCAGGGCGAACTGGATGTTGATCAGCCCGCGCACTCCCACGCCCGCGGCAATGATGCGGGTGGCTTCCCGGACGCGGTCGACGACGTCGGTGCCCAGGGTGATCGGCGGCAGGACACAGGCGGAGTCGCCGGAGTGGATGCCGGCTTCCTCGATGTGTTCCATGATGCCGCCCACGTACAGGTCAGTGCCGTCGAAAAGTGCGTCGACGTCGATCTCGATGGCGTCTTCCAGGAACCGGTCCACCAGGACGGGGTGGTCCGGGGTGATTTCCGTGGCGTTGGCGATGTAGCGCGAAAGGTTCGCTTCGTCGTAGACGATTTCCATGCCGCGGCCGCCCAGGACGTAGGACGGGCGCACCAGGACGGGGTAGCCGATCTCGTCGGCAATCTTCTTGGCGTCGTCGAAGGACACGGCGGTGCCGTTCTTCGGGGCGATCAGCCCGCCCTCGTCCAGGACGTGCTGGAAGGCGCCGCGGTGTTCGGCCAGGTCGATGGCTTCCGGGGAGGTGCCGAGGATGGGCACGCCGGCGTCGGCCAGGGACTGGGCCAGCTTCAGCGGCGTCTGCCCGCCGAGCTGGACGAAGACGCCCAGCACTCCCCCGGTGCGCTGCTCGGCCGCGATGACCTCCAGGACATCCTCAAGGGTCAGCGGCTCAAAGTAGAGGCGGTCGGAGATGTCATAGTCCGTGGAGACCGTTTCCGGGTTGCAGTTGATCATGACGGTCTCGTAGCCGGCCTCGCGCAGCGCCATGGTGGCGTGCACGCAGGAGTAGTCAAACTCGATGCCCTGTCCGATCCGGTTGGGTCCGGAGCCCAGGATGATGATGGACGGCTTTTCGTGCTGCCCCACCTCGTCCTCCTCGTCATAGGAGGAGTAGTGGTACGGCGTATAGGCAGCGAACTCGGCGGCGCAGGTGTCCACCGTCTTGTAGACCGGCCGGATGTTCAGGGCGTGCCGGACCCCGCGGATCACGGCCTCCGGGGTGTTGGTGAGCGCACCGATCTGCTCGTCGGAGAAGCCGTGGCGCTTGGCCAGCCGCAGGATCTCCTCGTTGACCGTTCCGGCACCGCGGATTTCCGCGGCCACCTCGTTGATCAGCTGGAGCTGATCCAGGTACCAGGGATCAATGCCGGTGGCGTTGTAGAGGTCCTCCACGGTGGCGCCGCCGAGCAGGGCCTGCTGGACCTGCTGAAGCCGGTTGGTGGTGGGCCGCTTGGCGGCTTCGATCAGGGCGGGCACGTCAGCGGGATCCACGGGGGCGAAGGACAGCGAGGCGCCCTTCTGTTCCAGGGACCGCAGCGCCTTCTGCAGGGCTTCGCTGAAGTTGCGGCCGATGGCCATGGCTTCGCCCACGGACTTCATGGTGGTGGTCAGCGTGGGGTCGGCGGCGGGGAACTTCTCGAACGCGAAGCGCGGCACCTTCACCACCACGTAGTCCAGGGTGGGCTCGAAGGAGGCCGGGGTCTTCTTGGTGATGTCGTTCGGGATCTCGTCCAGGGTGTATCCGAGGGAGAGCTTGGTGGCGATCTTCGCGATGGCGAAGCCGGTGGCCTTGGAGGCCAGCGCGGAGGAACGCGAGACGCGCGGATTCATTTCAATGACGACGACGCGGCCGGTGTCCGGTTCGATGGCGAACTGGATGTTGCAGCCGCCGGTGTCCACGCCCACCTCGCGGATCACGGCGATTGCGATGTCGCGCAGCTTCTGGTATTCGCGGTCCGTCAGCGTCATGGCCGGAGCCACCGTGATGGAGTCGCCCGTGTGCACGCCCACCGGATCGAAGTTCTCGATCGAGCAGACCACAACCACGTTGTCATTCTTGTCCCGCATCATCTCCAGCTCGTATTCCTTCCAGCCGAGGATGCTCTCTTCGAGCAATACCTCGGAGGTCGGGCTGTACTGGATGCCGGCCCCGGCGATGCGGCGCAGGTCTTCGGCGTTGTAGGCCAGGCCGGAGCCAAGTCCGCCCATGGTGAAGGAGGGGCGGACCACCATGGGGTAGCCCAGCTTCTCCGCGGCGGCAAAGGCTTCATCCATGCTGTGCACAATGATGGATTCGGCCGATTCGGCGCCGCAGCGTTCCACGACGCCCTTGAACTTCTCGCGGTCTTCACCGAGTTCAATGGCGGCAATGTTGGCGCCGATCAGCTCCACGTTGTATTTCTCCAGGACGCCGTTCTTGTCCAGCGCGATGGCGGTGTTCAGCGCGGTCTGCCCGCCGAGGGTGGGCAGGATCGCGTCGGGGCGTTCCTTGGCGATGATCTTTTCCACGATCTCGGGGGTGATCGGTTCCACGTAGGTGGCGTCGGCAAACTCGGGGTCCGTCATGATGGTGGCCGGGTTGGAGTTCACCAGGATGACCCGCAGGCCCTCCTCCTTCAGCACGCGCAGCGCCTGGGTGCCGGAATAGTCGAATTCAGCGGCCTGGCCAATGACAATCGGACCGGAGCCGATAACCAGGACGGACTTGAGGTCGGTTCTGCGGGGCATTAGTGGGATTCCTTGATCTTGCTGGCGGCCATGAGGTCCACGAAACGGTCGAACAGGTAAGCCGAGTCGTGCGGCCCGGCGGCGGCTTCAGGGTGGTACTGGACGGAAAAAGCGGGGATGTCCAGGCAGGCCAGGCCTTCCACGACGTCGTCGTTGAGGGACACGTGGCTGACCTCCACCCGGCCGAAGCGGGGAACGGGCGCGGTGACGGGTCCGTCCAGCGGCGCATCCACGGCAAAGCCGTGGTTTTGGCTGGTGATTTCCACCTTCCCGGTGCGCCGGTCCAGCACGGGCTGGTTGATGCCGCGGTGGCCGTAGCGCAGTTTGTAGGTGCCAAAGCCCAGGGCACGGCCCAGGATCTGGTTGCCGAAGCAGATGCCGAAGAACGGGATGCCGGTGTCCAGCACGTCGCGCAGCAGGTCCACCTGCACGTCTGCGGTGGCGGGATCGCCGGGGCCGTTGGACATGAACACGCCGTCGGCGTTCAGTGCCGTAATGTCCGTCAGCGCGGCGGAGGCGGGCAGGACGTGCACCCGCACGCCGCGCTCGGCGAAGCGGACCGGGGTCATGGATTTGATGCCCAGGTCCAGGGCGGCCACGGTGAAGCGCGGCTCCCCCTCCCAGCCGTGGTCCTTGGGCTCGATGACGTAGGCGGCGTCCACGCTTACTTCCTCGGCAAGGCGGGCGCCGGCCATGGATTCCTGGGCCAGGACGTCGGCGAGCAGCTCACTGTCCGGGCGGGCGGCGTCGGCTCCGGAGAAGATTCCGGCCTTCATGGCGCCGCGCTCGCGCAGGTGGCGGGTGACGGCGCGGGTGTCCACGCCGGAGATTCCGACGACGCCCTGGGCGCTCAGTTCCTCGTCCAGGGTGCGCTCGGAGCGCCAGTTCGACGGGCGCCGGGCAGCGTCGCGCACAATGTAGCCGGCCACCCAGATGCGCCGGGATTCGGCGTCGTCGGTGTTGACGCCCGTGTTGCCGATGTGCGGCGCGGTCTGCACCACCAGCTGGCGGGCATAGGAGGGATCCGTGATGGTCTCCTGGTAACCGGTCATGCCGGTGGCAAAAACAGCCTCGCCGAGGGCGGTTCCCTGCGCGCCGTAACTGCGGCCGCGGAAGGTTCGGCCGTCTTCAAGCATCAGGACAGCCGGGGTGGGAGCGGATGTGTTTGAGACGGTCACAGTTGTTCCTCGCTTGTTTCTGACGGCTCGGCCGGCAGGATTTCGGTAATTGCTGTTACCAGCGGTGTTTTCTCTTCGGGGGTTCGGTTGCGGAAACCGGTGTCCACTTTCGTGCTGCCCAGCTTCCAGGTGACGATCACCAGGCCCTCTTTTTCCACGAATTTTCCGGCCATGCCCCGCTCCAGGCGGACGCTCTCCAGGTCTTCGCGGGGAATCCAGAGGTCGGGGGCACCGCTGCGGACAAACAGCAGCCCCTCATCGAAGACGGCGGCGGTGGCGTTGGACTTCACGCCCAGGCCGTAGACGGCAATCCGGTCCAGCCAGTCCCCGGCGGTGGTGGTGCAGACGTACTGGCCCAGGGCCTGGAAGCGGGGTACTTCCAGGCCGTCAGGCATCGGCACCGGCCGCGGTACGCCCGCCTGGCGCTGCTGGCGTCCGCGCCAGCTCCAGGCAAAAAGACCCAGGAGCACCAGGATCAGGGCAAGCGTGCCCAGGGCGAACATCAGGCGATCCATGCGGACTCCTCTGTGGAAACGGGGGAAGGCGTGTTGAGGGCGGCATCCAGGACCGTGGGATGGCCGGCGAAGAATGTTGCCTGCACGACGCCGGGCAGTTCCAGGCCGGCAAACGGTGAGTTGCGTCCCTTTGAGGCCATCTTAGAAGGGTCAACCGTCCGCCGCGCAGACGGGTTCACCAATATGACGTTCGCCGGTTCCCCGGCTGCCAGCGGCCGGCCCTGGGTTTTCACGCCGCCAATGGCGGCCGGAGTGATGGAAGTCACCCGGGCGAAGCCCTCCCAGTCCATCAGCCCGGTGTCGATCATGGCGTGCTGGACCACGGAGAGCGCGGTTTCCAGTCCGGTCATGCCCATCGCCGCCTGCGCCCACTCGCATTCCTTGTGCTCGGAGGGGTGCGGTGCGTGGTCGGTGCCGACGATGTCGATGGTGCCGTCGGCCAGGCCCCGGCGCAGCGCCTCGACGTCGGCCGCTGTGCGCAGCGGCGGATTCACCTTGTACACCGGGTCGTAGCTGCGGACCAGGTCGTCGGTGAGCAGCAGGTGGTGCGGGGTGGCTTCGGCGGTGACGTTGATGCCGCGTTCCTTGGCCCAGCGGATGATCTCCACGGAGCCGGCAGTGGACACGTGGCACACGTGCAGCCGGGACCCGGTGTGCTGGGCCAGGAGCACGTCGCGGGCAATGATGGATTCTTCGGCCACGGCGGGCCAGCCGGCCAGGCCCAGATCGGCGCTGACATCGCCCTCGTTCATCTGGGCGCCTTCGGTCAGGCGCGGTTCCTGCGCGTGCTGGGCGATCACGCCGTCGAACGCCTTGACGTATTCCAGCGCGCGGCGCATGAGCACGGGATCGGAGACGCATTTGCCGTCGTCGGAGAACACGCGGACCCGGGCGCGGGAGTCTGCCATGGCACCCAGCTCGGCCAGCCGCTCCCCTTCCAGGCCCACGGTGACGGCGCCGACGGGACGGACATCCACCCAGCCGGACCGGCGGCCCAGGCTCCAGACCTGTTCCACCACGCCGGCGGTGTCCGCCACGGGGTTGGAGTTGGCCATGGCATGAACAGCGGTGAAGCCGCCCAGCGCGGCGGCGCGGGTGCCGGTTTCCACGGTTTCGGCGTCTTCGCGGCCCGGTTCGCGCAGGTGGGTGTGCAGGTCCACCATGCCGGGCAGGGCAATCAGGCCGGCAGCGTCGATAACGACGGCGTCCTGCGGCGCCTCAAGCGCCGGTCCGACGGCCTCGATCCGGCCGCCCGAAATGAGGATGTCGGCGGTTTCCCTGCCCAGCAGGGAGGCGTTCTGAATCAGATAGGTGCCCGGGGCGGGCGGGAGGTGGGGGGTTGTCACTGTGCGTTCTCCAAGGTGGCGGCGGCAGCGGGGGTGTCCCCGCCTGCCAGCAGAAGGTAAAGGGCGGCCATGCGCACGGACACTCCGTTGCTGACCTGCTCCAGGATGGTGGCCCGGGGCGAGTCGGCGGCGCTGGAGGAGATCTCCAGGCCGCGGTTCATCGGTCCGGGGTGCAGCAGGATGGTGTCGGTCAGGCCCAGGGCGTCCAGCCGGCCGAGCCGCACGTCGTCGAAGCCCCAGCGCCGCGAGTATTCACGGACGGAGGGGAAGAACGCGGAGTGCATGCGTTCGCCCTGCACGCGCAGCATCATGACGGCGTCGGGCCGGGTTTCCAGGGCGGCATCGAGGTCATAGCTGACCTCGCAGGGCCAGGATTCGACGCCGAAGGGCAGCAGGGTGGGCGGCGCCACCAGCGTGACCGACGCCCCCAGCGTGCGCAGCAGCCACAGGTCGGAGCGGGCCACCCGGGAATGCAGCACGTCGCCCACAATGACCACGTGCATGCCGGTGAGGTCGGTGCCGGTGGAGGCCGTGCCGTGCAGCCTGGCCCAGTGCCGGCGCATGGTGAACGCGTCCAGCAGGGCCTGGGTGGGGTGTTCGTGGGTGCCGTCCCCGGCGTTGAGCACCGCGGCGTCGATCCAGCCGGAACCGGCGAGCCGGGCCGGCGCACCCGAGGAGCCGTGGCGGATGACGACGGCGTCCGCCCCGATGGCGGCCAGGGTCTGCGCGGTGTCCTTCAGCGATTCGCCCTTGGAGACAGAGGAGCCCTTGGCGGAGAAGTTGATGACGTCTGCGGAGAGCCGTTTGGCGGCCGCTTCGAAGGAGATGCGGGTGCGGGTGGAATCCTCGAAAAAGAGGTTCACCACGGTGCGTCCGCGCAGCACCGGCAGCTTTTTGACCTCGCGCTGGGAGACGGCCGCCATCTGCTCGGCGGTGTCCAGGATGGCCAGTGCGTCGGTGCGGCTGAGGTCCCGGGTGGAGAGCAGATGCTTCACGGGGCGGCCTCGATAACCACTTCGTCCACAGCCGGATCATCGGTTTCGTGCAGCCGGACACGGACTTTCTCTGCGGCGGCGGTGGGCAGGTTTTTGCCCACATGGTCAGCGCGGATGGGCAGCTCGCGGTGTCCGCGGTCCACCAGGACCGCTAGACGGACAATCCGGGGCCGGCCCAGCTCGGTCAGCGCGTCCAGGGCGGCGCGGATAGTCCGACCGGAGTAGAGGACGTCGTCAACGAGGACCACCACTTTGTCATCAATTCCGGACAGCGGAACCTTGGTGGCGTGCGGTGCGCGGGTGGGCTGCCGGGCCAGGTCGTCACGGAACATCGTGACGTCCAGCTGCCCCACTATTGCATCGGCGTCCACTGACGCGTCAGCGGCGGCAATCTTGGCGGCAAGCCGGCGGGCGAGCGGGTAGCCCCGGCGCGGGATCCCCATTAGGACGAGGTCATCGGCGCCTTTGTTGGCTTCCAGGATCTCATGTGCGATCCGGGTAAGCGCGCGGTCAATATCAGCTGAAGCCAGAACTGTGCGTGCGGGCGCGGGTGCGCCCGGCGAATTGGACAAGTCCATAGTCTGCCTCCTCCTTCCCCGCCTCACAGGACGGAATTTAAAGGGTGAATGCGTGTTCAAGCTATCACGGCAACCGCTGTGCCCGGTGAACTGTTACGCCGGCCCGGCAATCCGGCTGCGGGGGTCCAGGTTTCCCGTACATGCGATTTAGGTCACAAGGGGTGCTGCCGACGCGCCGGATCCGGCGCAATGGAGCCTCTTCCTTTTATGGTTGGCCTATGACAGGCGGAATTTCATGAGCGGCCACGGTCCCGACCAGTTTCCGGAGCGGGACCGTGTTCCCTGGACGCCGCCGGGCGCCCCGCAGCCGGCACAGGTTCAACCCCCGAACCACGGCCCGGTACCCGTGCAGCCCCTCTGGTCCGCAGCCCCGCGGGGAGGCAGGGGCACCGTCGTCACCGCTGTGCTGATCATCGCCGCTGCTGCCGTGCTCCTGGCGGTGGCTTGGTTCCTGTGGTGGCAGCTGGGAACCGCGGCGTTTACCCTCTGCGGCATCCTTGCACTGGTTCCGCTGGGAATCTGCTTGCTGGGGCTGCGCTGGGTGGACCGGTGGGAGCCGGAACCGCGCTCAGCACTGCTGTTTGCCTTCCTCTGGGGTGCGGGCGTATCGGTGGGCATCAGCCTGCTGGTCGGGCCCTTCTTTGCCCAGTTCCTGTACCTGCTGATGCCCGGAATCCTGCCGGAATACATCGGCCCCGTTTTCGAGGCTCCGATCGTGGAAGAAACAGCCAAGGGCCTGGGTGTGCTCATCCTGGTGTTTGTGCGGCGCAGCCACTTTGACGGTCCGGTGGACGGCGTGGTCTATGCCGGGACGGTGGCGGCGGGGTTCGCGTTCACCGAGAACATCCTGTACTTCGGTTCAGCGCTGATCAGCAGCGGCGGTCTGGGGGTGCATCTGGGCTTTGTCTTTGTGCTGCGCGGACTCCTCTCCCCCTTCGCCCACGTCCTGTTCACCTCGGCCCTTGGCCTGGCGCTGGGGTTCGCCGTGCAGCGCGGCGGAACAGCCCGGATTATCGGGGCGTTCTTCGGCGGCCTCGTGATTGCCGTCCTGGCGCACATGCTGTGGAACGGGGGAACTGCACTGGCCTCCGGCAACTTCTTTTCCTTCTACTTCCTGCTTCAGGTGCCGCTGTTTGTGCTGGCCGTTACGGGAGTAATCCTGCTGCGCCGCGCGGAGCAGCGCCTGACCCGGCAGCGGCTGGGCGAATATGCTGCGGCCGGGTGGTTCACTCCCCAGGAAGTGCTGATGCTCTCCACCCGTGCCGGCCGACACCAGGCAATGGCCTGGGCCTCCGGGTTCGGTGCAGGGCGCACCATGAAAACCTTTATCTCCGATGCCACCCGGCTTGCCCTGACACGGCAGCAAATTGCCGCCGGCAGGGATGTGCCGGCCAATCAAGCCACGGAACGGACCCTCCTGCACGATGTCACCCGTGCCCGCTCCATGATGCTGGCACGTTCCGCCGGCGCCTATTAGCGTCCGGGGCAACTGAGCCTCCGGGACAACTTAGCGTCCGGGAGAACAAGGGGACAGCATGCGGACAGCAAAAAACCCGCCCGGCTCCCCTTGGGAAGCCGGGCGGGTTCATGGTGCCGGAACCTGCACTGTGCACAGGTTGCGGCCGTTCAGCTCTCGATCAGGCAAGCAGCGAGGGCTTGAGCTGGTGAAGCCGTCCCAGCAGTCCGTTGACGAAAGACGGTGATTCGTCCGTGGACAGGGTCTTGGCCAGTTCAACAGCTTCGCTGATGGCCACCTTGTCCGGGATGTCGTCGTTGTACAGCAGCTCCCAGGCGCCGATCCGCAGGATGATGCGGTCCACGGACGGCATGCGTTCCAGCGGCCAGCCCTGCGAATAGGTGCTCAGGAACTCGTCGATGGTCTCCTGCATGGAAACCACACCCTCCACCAGGTCCATGGTGTAGGGGTTGATCGTCTGATCGGTCTGTTCCCTGCGGGCCTTGATCATGTCAAAGGCTGATGCTGAACGCTGTTCAGCTTCAAACAGAACTTCCAGTGCCCGGGTCCGGGCCTTTGTGCGTGCACTCACTCGTTAACGCGTCCCAAATAATCGCCGTTGCGGGTATCTACCTTGACCTTGGTTCCCTGTTCCAGGAACAGCGGAACCTGGATTTCGTAACCGGTTTCCACGGTGGCGGGCTTGGTGCCGCCGGTGGAGCGGTCGCCCTGCAGGCCCGGCTCGGTGTACGTGATTTCCAGAACCACCGACGGGGGCAGTTCGATGTACAGCGGGGAGCCCTCGTGGATGGCAATGGTCACCATCATGGATTCGAGCATGAAGTTGGCGTTGTCGCCCACGATGGTCCCCGGTACGGTCAGCTGATCGTAGTCGGAGGTGTCCATGAAGACGTAGTCGTCGCCGTCCTGGTACAGGTACTGGTAATCGCGGCGGTCAACGGAGGCCGTTTCGATCTTGATGCCGGCATTGAACGTCTTGTCCACTACCTTGCCCGAACGCACGTTACGCATCTTGGTACGGACAAACGCACCACCCTTGCCCGGCTTCACGTGCTGGAACTCGATGATGCTCCAAAGGTTGCCTTCAAGCTTCAGCACGGTGCCGTTCTTGATGTCGTTGGTCGTCGCCACAGTTTCTCTTTCGTTGATTCGCCAGGTTTCGTTTTAAGTCCGTCGACCATTCTACCTGCTCCGGCACCTACAAGCTGAGGCGGATCCCGCCCTGCGGCTCCGAAGCGATTTCCTGATAGGCCGCAAACAGCAGCGATGTGTCGGGGACCTCAAGCATGGACGGCTTGGCGAGCCCGTCCAGAACCACGAAGCGGAGCAGGTCTCCGCGGGACTTTTTGTCCCGGCGCATCCCGTCCAGGAGGGCCGACCAGCGGTCCTTCCGGTACGTCACCGGAAGGCCCAGGGACTGGAGGATTTCCTTGTGCCGGTCCGCGGTGGCGTCATCGAGCCGTCCCACCATGCGCCCCAGTTCGGCGGCAAAAACCAAACCCACGGAAACAGCGGCACCGTGGCGCCACTGGTAGCGTTCGGCCAGTTCGATGGAGTGGCCCAGGGTGTGCCCGTAGTTCAGGAACTCCCGGCGGCCGGCTTCGCGCAGGTCCGCGGAGACAATTTCGGCCTTGACGGCGATGGAGCGTTCCACGAGTTCACGCACGACGTCGGAGGCGCCGTCCCCCACAGCTTCGGTATTCGCTTCAATGAGGTCCAGGATGGCCGGGTCGGCAATGAAGCCGCACTTGACCACCTCGGCCATGCCGCTGAGCAGTTCGTTCTTGGGCAGGGTTCCCAGGGCGTCCAGGTCCGCGAGCACGCCTGCCGGCGGATGGAAGGACCCCACCAGGTTCTTGCCCTCGGCGGTGTTGATGGCGGTCTTGCCGCCTACGGCAGCATCCACCATTCCCAGCAGGGAGGTGGGGATGTGCACTACCTTGATGCCGCGCAGCCAGGTGGCGGCCACAAAGCCGGCCAGGTCGGTGACGGCGCCGCCGCCCACGGCAACAATGGCGTCGGAGCGGGTGAAGTCGTTCTGGCCCAGGACCTGCCAGCAGAAGGAGGCAACCTGGATGTGCTTGCCCTCTTCCGCGTCGGGAATTTCGGCGGTCACGGCGGTCAGGCCGGTGGCGGCCAGTTCGTCGCGGACAGTGTCGCCGGTGGCGCGCAGAGCCCGCGGGTGGATGACCAGGACGCGCCGCACGCGCTCCCCCAGCATGGCCGGGAGGCGGTCGAGCAGCCCGTTGCCGATGACGACGTCGTAATTGTTGGCGGGGCTTTCGCCGGTCACCGGGATAACGGTGGGATCGGAGGCCATGGGGTTAAGCTCCTTCATTGAGGGCAGTTGTCAGCCGGTTGATGACGGCCGGGACGGTGAGTCCCCTGGTGTCGACGGTGATGTCGGCCAGGGATTCGTAAACGGGGCGCCGGGCCTTGGCCAGCTCTTCCCAGCGGCGCAGCGGGTCGCCGGCGAGCATCGGGCGGTTTCCGGAACGGAGGATGCGGGGGCGGACCGTGTCCAGGTCCGTGTCCAGGAACACGACCGTGGCCCGGCGCAGCAGCTGCTGGGTGCCGGTGTCCAGGACCGCTCCGCCGCCGAGGGAGATGACAGCACGGGGCTTGTCTGCCAGCGCCGAGGCGACACAGCGGGCCTCGAGTTCACGGAAGCCGCATTCGCCGCGTGCGGAGAAGATCTCGGGAATCGGACCGTGCTTTTCCACGATGAGCTGATCCGTGTCCACGAACTTGAGCCGGTGGCGGGCAGCCAGTTCCCGTCCCACCACCGACTTGCCGGCGGCCATGAAGCCGATCAGGACAATGTGCGCAGGGTCACGGCTGCCGGACATTGGTGCCAGCCGACTCGAGGGCAGACGGAATGTTCTCCAGGTAGGTCCGGAGGTTCCGGGCGGTTTCTGCCACCGAATCCCCGCCGAACTTCTCCGTGACCGCTTCAGCCAGCACCAGGG
Organism: Arthrobacter sp. TJ-178; assembly: GCF_058269275.1. Lineage (NCBI taxonomy): Bacteria > Bacillati > Actinomycetota > Actinomycetes > Micrococcales > Micrococcaceae > Arthrobacter > Arthrobacter sp. TJ-178. The sequence goes on from NZ_JBZCNK010000004.1 coordinate 85,349, forward strand.
CCACCATGGCCTCGGCCACGACTCCCGCAGCGGGAACCGCGCAGACGTCGGAGCGCTGGTGGTGGGCCCGCGCGGGTTCGCCGGTACTCACGTCAACGGTCTGCAGTGCATGCGGCACGGTGGCGATGGGCTTCATGGCGGCCCGGACGCGCAGGACTTCGCCGATGCTCATGCCGCCTTCGATGCCGCCGGCGCGGTTTCCGGAGCGGATGACCCGGCCGCCGGCATCCTGCAGGATTTCATCGTGTGCAGCGGAGCCCCGGCGCGCGGCCGTAAGGAATCCGTCTCCGATTTCAACACCCTTGATGGCCTGGATTCCCATCAGGGCTCCGGCGATGCGGGCGTCCAGGCGCCGGTCCCAGTGAACGTAGCTGCCCAGTCCCGGCGGCAGGCCGTAGGCCACAACCTCCACCACGCCGCCGAGCGTTTCGCCGTCTTTGTGGGCGGCGTCCACTTCGGCCACCATGGCGGCGGAGGTGTCCCGGTCAAAGCAGCGCAGCGGATCAGCGTCCAGCGCGGCAACGTCGCCGGGGCCGGGCAGGGCGGACCCTTCGGGACTGGCCACGCCGGCGATGCTCACCGTGTGCGAGACCAGGTCAATGCCCAGGGATTTCAGGAAGGAGGACGCGACGGCGCCGAGGGCCACGCGGGCAGCGGTTTCGCGGGCGCTGGCGCGTTCCAGCACGGGGCGGGCTTCGTCAAAACCGTACTTCTGCATGCCGGTAAAGTCGGCGTGGCCCGGGCGGGGCCGGGTCAGCGGGGCGTTGCGCGCTGAATCGGCCAGCAGCGCGGGGTCCACCGGGTCCGGGGACATGACCTGCTGCCACTTGGGCCACTCGGTGTTCCCGACTTCAATGGCCACCGGGCCGCCCTGGGTGAGGCCGTGGCGGACACCGCCGAGGATCCGGACCTGGTCCTGTTCGAATTTCATCCGGGCACCGCGGCCGTAGCCGAGGCGGCGGCGCGCCAGGGCTTCCTGGATCAGGGCCGTGTCCACTTCGACGCCAGCGGGGACGCCCTCAACTATTCCTACCAGTGCAGGCCCATGGGACTCACCGGCGGTCAACCAACGCAACATGGTTTCAATACTGCCATGTTCGGTGCGCGCGTTCAGCGCCGCGGTGCTCCCACTGCGTCACACATCACATTTGTGACGGCCTGCCGGTCACGGAATTGGTCTCCGGTAAAAAGGCGCACCTGTTCCACCGCCTGGTACAGGAGCATTTCCAGGCCCGGCACAATCCGCCCGCCCCGGTTCTCCCAGACACCGGCGATGCGGCTGGGCCACGGATCGTAGGCAACATCCAGCAGTACCGTGCCGGCAAGATCCGCGGTGCCCGCGGCGACGGCGTCGGCCAGGGAATCGGCGGCATGCGGCGGCAGGGTGGAAATAACGACGTCGGCGCCTGCGCAGGCTTCCGCCGCTTCCTCCCAGGGATGCAGGGTAAGTGCGGTTCCGGTGCGGCTTCCGGCTGCCTCCACGGCAACTGTTCCGTCGGCGGATTCCGGGTAGCGGCGGGCATAGACATCCACGGAGGAGGCACCGAGCATTCCTGCCGCAGCCACCGCCGCGCAGGCCGTGCCGCCGGAACCCAAAACAACGATCCGCGGTGCCGGGCGCGCCCCGGCATGAGTCAGCGCGCGGACGATCCCCTCGACGTCGGTGTTGTGACCCGTGAGGACCACGCCGCTGTCCGTGTACTCAAACGTCACGGTGTTCAGTACCTGCAGGGCCTGTGCCATGGGCGTCAGCCGGTCCATGGCGGGGAGCAGGGCTGTCTTCAGCGGCATCGTCACGGACAATCCGGCCCAGCGGGGCTGGGCCGGATCCGGTTCCCGGAGGGCCGCCGCGAAGACGGCGGCGTCCTCTTCGGGAACATCGACGGCGTCGTACGTACAGCTAAAGCCGAGAAACCCATAGGCGGCGCGGTGCAGGAGCGGAGATTTCGAGTGGCTGATCGGATGCCCCAGGACTGCTGCCCGTGCGGCGGAACCGTTCAACTACCCGCACCTGCCCGGCTTCTGCGTACCGCACCACTGCTGGTACTGCTCCACGAATTTGGCGTGTTCGGCCAGGGTGGAGGAGAACTCGGTCTGGCCCGTGTCCAGGTCCACGGTCACCCAGTAATAGAAGGGAACGTCGGCAGGGTTCGCCGCCGCGTCAACGGCCTCGGTGCTCGGTGAGCCGATGGGCCCTACCGGCAGCCCCGGGTTCGCGTACGTGTTGTACGGGTTGGACGTGTCCGCCTTCTCTTCAGGCGTCAGATCGTAGCTCTTGCGCCCCAGGCCGTAGGTTACCGTCGCATCAGACTGGATCAGCCCGGACGTTTCCACGTTGTCGGCGCGCAGGCGGTTCTCGATGGCTCCGGCCACCTTGGCGTAGTCGGCTTCACCGGCTTCCGCCTGGATGATGCTGGCCTTGGTCAGGGTCCGGTACTGCTCATCCGGGTCCGTGATGCCTGCATCCTCCAGGGTCGTGAAGGTGCTGTTCACCATTTCCGTGACAATCGAGGTTGCGTCCTGGTCCAGCGGGAAGCGGTATTCACCCGGATGCAGGTAACCTTCAAGGCTCACGGCTGCCGCCGGCAGGCCGAACGACTGGGGGTTCTTTGCCAGGGCTTCGAACTCAGTCAGCGGAATTCCGGTGGAAGTACTGAGGATTTCAAACACTTCGCCCTGGCGCAGGTCGCGGGCCACGGCGGCATAGTGAACGCCGGGATCCTCTTCACCCAGCAGTGCCTCGACCGCCGAGGAAGAGGACATCTGCTGCTTCATCTCGTAGGAGCCCGGCTGGATCTCGCGCCCGGCGGACTCTTGCTGGAACGTGTTGATGAACTCCTTGGAAGTGGCAACAATATCCGCCGCTTCCAGGTTGGTGCCGATGACCATGGGACCGTCACCCTCGGCAACGGTAAAGCTCACGCTGCCGGTCCCGGACCCTTCATAGTCCTTGACCTCATTCAGCCCCAGCAGGTCCCGCACGAACACGGTCAGGCCGAACACCACGCCGGCGAAAATCACCGCGACAACCACCATGACAATGGTGCGGCGGCGACGGCGTCGCTGCGTGGCGGGTGACGGACGGCTCTTGCGCGTCTCTGCAGCTTCCTCGAAAAGTTCGGCCACGGGGGCTGTACCGTCAGGGGCATAGTCCGCGTCGTGCTGCGGTGCCGGGTCAGAATCGGGGTCCGTTCCCATCGAAGGGTAGTCCGGATACCTGTGGCTCACAGCGCAGAACCGTTTCCGCGCTTGTTGTCCTGGGAAATGATTGGCTCCTGTGTCGGGGCCGGCAGTGCGTCGTTGGGACGCTGCTGCCGGCGCGTTGTAACCGGTTCCCCCACATCGCGTTTCTGGGAACGCTGCATGTCAATAGCGTGCTGCAGAATCGCCACAGCTGCCGCCTGATCAACCACTCTACGGTGATCTTTGCTGTTCAAGCCAGCCTCGTGCAGAGACCGGTGGGCAGAGACGGTGGTCAGGCGCTCATCCACAAGCGAGACCGGAAGCGGATTTCCACTGCGTTCCAGCTCTGCCACCAGAGTGTCTGCGTAGTCGCGTGCCATTTGCGTGGATGCGGTTTCTGTGCCCCGCATGCTGCGCGGCAGACCCACAAAAACCTGTACGGCACCCCGGGTTTCCGCCTCACGGACGACCACTCGAATGTCGCTGTTCTTTTTAGCGTCCCGTTTCAAAGTCTTGACCGGCATGGCCAGCATGCCGTCGGGATCACTGACAGCCAGTCCCACACGGACCTGGCCGACATCTACCCCCAGCTTAACCCCGCGGGGGTAGACCTGCTGTTCCACATTCAGCCCCGGTTGGCTACTGCGGCTTTGACGGCGGTCAGGGCGTCGCCGAGCTTGGCGACATCCGAGCCGCCGCCCTGGGCTACGTCGTCCTTGCCGCCTCCGCCGCCGCCGAGGACCCCGGCAGCAACCTTGACCAGCGCGCCGGCCTTGATGCCGGCAGCGCGGGCCTCTTCATTAGTGGCAACAATCACTACCGGGCGGGAGTTGGAGACGCCCGCAACCGCAACAACGGCTGCACCGCTTCCGAGGCGGGACCGCAGGTCCAGCGCCAGGGTGCGCAGGTCATCCGCGCCGGCTCCGGTCCCGGCGTCGTGCACCAGAACACGGACACCGTCAACGTCCACGGCCTTGGAAACCAGGGCTGCGGCTGAAGCAGCCAGCTGCTCGCGGCGCAGGCGCTCCAGTTCCTTCTCCGTTGCCTTCAGCTTGGCCAGGGTGGCGGCCAGGCGGTCCGGCAGCTGCACGGACGGGACCTTCAGCATTTCGGACAGTTCGTTGACCAGTGCACGCTCGGCGGCAAGATGGCGGAACGCGTCCATGCCCACAAAAGCTTCCACGCGCCGGTTGCCGGATCCGACGGACTGTTCGCCCAGCAGCGTGAGGCTGCCGATGCGGGAAGTGGATTCCACGTGGGTGCCGCCGCAGAGCTCGCGGGACCAGTCGCCGTTCATTTCCACGACGCGCACGGTGTCGCCGTAGGCCTCGCCGAACAGCGCGGTGGCGCCCAGTGCCTTGGCCTCAGCCAGGGACATGATCTTGGTTTCCACCTGGAAGTTGCTGCGGATTGCCAGGTTGGACACTTCTTCGATTTCGGACTTGGCGGCGTCGGACAGACCTTCGCCCCAGGAGAAGTCGAAGCGCAGGTAGCCGGCCTTGTTGAAGGACCCGCGCTGCAGGGCCTCCGGGCCCAGAATCTGGTGCAGGGCGGCGTGCACAATGTGGGTGCCGGAGTGCGCCTGCTCCGCCTCGTGGCGGCGCTGGGCATCCACGGCTGCCAGGACACTGGCGCCTTCAGCGATTTCGCCCTCGCGGACAATGGCCTTGTGTACGCTCAGTCCCTTGACCGGGCGCTGGACATCCTGAACTTCCAGGACAAAGCCGTCTCCGGTGATCAGGCCGGTGTCTGCGGCCTGGCCGCCGGCTTCTGCGTAGAACGGGGTCTCGTTGAGCACCAGGGAGATTTCAGTGCCCTGGCCGGCATACGGCACCCGGGATCCGCCGGAAATAATGCCGCGGACCGAAGACTGGCTGGTCAGCTCGTCATAGCCGGTAAAGACGGTCTGTCCGGCGGCAAGGAGTTCATTGAACACCGAGACGTCGTCGTGGCCGTGCTTCTTGCCCCGGGCATCTGCCTGGGCGCGCTGGCGCTGTTCGAGCATGAGGGCGCGGAATCCGGCCTCATCCACCTTCAGTCCCGCTTCCTCGGCCATTTCGAGCGTGAGGTCGATCGGGAAACCGTAGGTGTCGTGCAGGGTAAAGGCGTCTTCGCCGGACAGCGGCTTGTGGGCCGCCTGGGACTCCTTCACGGCTTCTTCAAGCCGTTCGGTGCCGGAGGCGATGGTGCGCAGGAACGCCTTTTCCTCGGCGTAGGCAATGCGGCTGATCCGGGCGAAGTCGGTCTCCACCTCCGGGTAGACACCCTTCATGGCGTCGCGGGAGACGGGCAGCAGTTCCGGCAGGACGGCGGTCTCCACGCCCAGCAGGCGCATGCTGCGCACTGCACGGCGGATCAGGCGGCGCAGCACGTAGCCGCGGCCTTCGTTGGAGGGGCTCACGCCGTCGGAGATCAGCATCAGCGCGGAGCGGACGTGGTCGGCAACAACGCGCATCTTAACGTCATCGGCGTGGTGCGGATCCGAGGGGTCTTCGGCGGAGGTGTAGGTCTTGCCGGAGAGCTCGGCGGCCTTGTCCAGCACGGGACGGACCTGGTCCGTCTCGTACATGTTTTCCACGCCCTGGAGGATCATGGCCAGACGCTCCAGGCCAAGGCCGGTGTCGATGTTCTTCTGCGGCAGTTCACCGGCCACGTCAAAGTCGGTCTTGGACCGGACCTCGGAGAGCTGGTACTGCATGAAGACCAGGTTCCAGATTTCGATGTAGCGGGTCTCATCGACGGCGGGGCCGCCTTCGAGTCCGTATTCGGGTCCGCGGTCGTAGTAGATCTCGGAGCAGGGGCCGCCGGGGCCGGCCTGTCCGGTGTTCCAGTAGTTGTCGGCCTTGCCGGTGCCGATGATGCGCTCGTCCGGCATGCCGATCTTGTCGCGCCAGATGGCGCGTGCTTCGTCGTCGCGCTCGTCGCCGTCTTCGTAGACGGTGACCCAGAGACGCTCAGGGTCCAGGCCGAAGCCGCCCTTCTCGACGTCGGACGTCAGCAGCTCCCACGCAAAGGTGATGGCTTCTTCCTTGAAGTAGTCCCCAAAGGAGAAGTTTCCTGCCATCTGGAAGAAGGTTCCGTGCCGTGCGGTCTTGCCCACTTCTTCGATGTCCGCGGTGCGGATGCACTTCTGCACGCTGGTGGCCCGGCTGTACGGGGGCTTTTCGCGTGCGGTCAGGTACGGGATGAAGGGCACCATGCCGGCTACGGTGAACAGCAGCGACGGGTCATTGGTGACGAGCGACGCGGAGGGAACCACCGTGTGGCCCTTTTTGCTGAAAAAATCCAGCCAGCGGCGTGCAATCTCGTGGGACATCATGGTGCTTTTTACCCTTCCGGTAATTCAGGTGTTTGCAGCATTTGGCTGCGGGCAGGCAGTGCGCGGCGGTGCGGGCCGGTGGTTCAGCGGCGGGCGGCGGCCATGGTGCCGGCAACCGTGTCGCCGGTTTCCACGCCCAGGGCAGTGCGCAGGTCGACTTCCCGTTCGGTCATGCCTTCACGGAACGCATCGGCAAAGTTCTGCAGGGCGTCGGCGGCGGTGCCAACGGCCTTGTTGAGTCCGGCCGGACCCAGGGTGTTTTTGGCGTCCGAGAGGCGGCGGACGGCGATGACGCCGATCGTAACGCCGATGGACATCCAAAAGACTCGCTTGATCATTCTCTTCGCTCCTGTGCTGGTGGCGGGTTAGCGGCTGCTGCGGCGGCCGCGGCTCTTGCCGCGGGAGGAAATGGCCGAACGGACGCCGTAGCTGAAGGCGGAGACCTTGATCAGCGGCGAACCGACGGTGGCGGCCACCAGGGAGGACAGCGCGGAGATGTTCGCCGTGGCGTCCGAGACGTTGGAGGAAATGCCGTCCACCTTCTGCAGCTGCAGGTTGGTGGTGGACACGGTGGTGGTGACTTCCTCGATCAGCGGAGTCGTTTCATTGCTGATGGTGCGGATGGCACCGCGCAGCTCGTCAAACACCTTGCCCAGCTTCCAGATCGGGACGGCCAGCAGCACCACCAGCACCGCAAACACACCGGCCGCAATCAGACCGGCAATATCTCCACCCGACATGGTTCTCCTCTTTGGGTTAAAAACTAAAAACTTCCGCTATGTACCTTACCTACTTCAAGGCCAGAGCACTTACTTGCCTCCGCGGCGCGCAGTGCACCGGCAAAGGGGGCCGCTTAAGCGAACAGCCCGCGGCACGGGCCGCGGGCTGTTGCAAAAATCGAGAAGACTCGAGATTAGCGTGCGTAGTATTCCACGACGAGCTGCTCTTCGCAGGTCACGGGAATTTCCGAACGCTTCGGGCGACGCACGAGGCGTGCCTGCAGCTTGTCCAGGGAAACATCCAGGTAACCCGGAACAGCAGGCAGGACGTCGCGGTGGGCGCCGGCAGCGGCAACCTGGAACGGCGTCATGGTCTCGCTGCGCTGGTGCACATGGATGAGCTGGCCTTCGGAAACGCGGAACGACGGGCGGTCCACGCGGGCGCCGTCAACCATGATGTGACGGTGCACAACAAGCTGGCGGGCCTGGGCGATCGTGCGGGCAAAGCCGGCGCGCAGCACGAGGGCGTCAAGACGCATCTCGAGCAGCTCGATCAGGTTTTCACCGGTCAGACCGGCGGTGCGGCGGGCTTCCTCGAAGACACGGGTCATCTGTGCTTCGCGGATACCGTACTGGGCGCGCAGACGCTGCTTTTCACGCAGGCGTACCGCGTAGTCGCTGTCCTGCTTGCGACGTGCGCGGCCGTGCTCACCCGGCGGGTAAGGACGACGCTCGAAGTACTTGGCTGCCTTGGGGGTCAAAGCAATGCCGAGGGCGCGCGAAGCGCGGGCCTGACGGCGTGCACGTGTGTTGTTAGCCACGTTCACCTTTCACTGTTTTGGCGGTTTGGCCACCGCAGCCCTGGCTTTCACCGGGATACCGTGATGACTGATACGTAAGTACTGGCCTCCATTAGGGAGAGCTCGGGCCAACCGCTGCCTTCTGCTACAGAAACGGCGCCGGGCACACCTGACGCTCGTAAAAGCGAAAGGGGGGCTTGGCGTCGCACTTGCCAGTCAACCATCAATGCTAGCACGCACCGGCAGGGGCCCGGGTCCGCCGCGGGGCCTGCGCCGCCTGCACTGGCCGCCTGCACTAGCGACCTCACTTCGCGCAGTCTCACTTCGTGCCGGTTGACTCCCCGCCGGTCACTTCCCGCCGCTCACTTCCCGCGGACAATCCCCCGCAGCCGCTCCAGCCGCGCCGCGATGTCGCGTTCCACGCCGTTGGCGGTCGGTTCGTAATAATTGCGGCCCACCAGGTCATCCGGCGGGTACTGCTGCCGGGCGATGCCGTGGGGTGAGTCGTGGGAGTAGATGTACCCCTTCCCGTGCCCCAGCTGTTTCGCCCCGGGATAGTGCGCGTCCCGCAGGTGGGCGGGAATCCCCTGCCCCCGGCCGGCCCGCACGTCCGCAATGGCGGCATTGATGCCGTTGTAGGCGGCGTTGGACTTGGGTGCGGTGGCAATATGGACCACTGCCTCGGCCAGGATGATCCGGCCCTCCGGCATGCCGATCATCTGCACCGCCTGGGCCGCCGCGACAGCGGTCTGCAGCGCGGTGGGATCCGCCATGCCCACGTCCTCGGCGGCGGAGATCATCAGGCGGCGGGAAATGAACCGCGGGTCCTCCCCCGCTTCGAGCATCTTGGCCAGGTAATGCAGGGCCGCGTCCACGTCGGAGCCGCGCAGGGATTTGATGAACGCACTGGTGACGTCGTAGTGCTGGTCTCCGGCCCGGTCATAGCGCAGGGCCGCCACGTCCAGCGCCTTCTCGGCATCGCTGAGGGTGACCTCCGGGATATCCCCGCCCGCGGTGCGTTCGGAGTACGCGACGCCGGCCGCGGCTTCCAGTGCGGTCAGGCCGCGCCGCGCGTCCCCGGCGGCCAGGCGCACCAGGTGTTCCAGGGCCTCGTCGCTGAGGCGGACACGGCCGGCGAGGCCTCGCTCATCTTCCACGGCGCGCTTGAGCAGGGCGGCAATGTCCTCTTCGGTGAGCGGCTTCAGGGTCAGCAGCAGGGAACGCGAGAGCAGCGGGGAGACCACTGAGAAGGACGGATTCTCCGTGGTGGCGGCCACCAGGACCACCCAGCGGTTCTCCACGCCCGGCAGCAGTGCATCCTGCTGTGCCTTGTTGAAGCGGTGGATCTCGTCCAGGAACAGCACGGTGGTGATGCGGTGCAGGTCGCGGTTGGTGAGCGCCTCCTCCATGACCCGGCGGACGTCCTTGACGCCGGCGGTGATCGCGGACAGTTCCACGAATTTCCGTCCGGATCCGCGTGCCACCACATGTGCCAGGGTGGTTTTCCCGGTCCCCGGAGGCCCCCACAGCATGACCGACGAAGGCCCGGCCGGACCCCGGTCATCGGCGGACTCCGCCAGGGTGCGCAGCGGTGATCCCGGCCCGAGCAGGTGCTGCTGGCCCACTACTTCATCGAGGGTGCGCGGACGCATCCGCACCGCCAGCGGGCTGCGCGGACGTTTGGGGGCGCCGTCGTCCGCGCCTGCATCCAAATCCGCGCCGTCGTCGTACTGGTTGTCCGTGCCGGTGGCACTGTCACTGTCGTCGCTGCTGAACAAATCACTCACGTCCCAAGGCTACTCGTGCCGTAGCGTGGGAGTTGGTCCGGCAGGCGCCGGACGCTGCGACACGCTCGGTGGGCAGCATCACCAGGAGAATCGCGATATGCCCGCCACACGCCACACCTTCGTTTCCGCGCAGCGCCTGCCGGGCTGGCTGGACCGTCTGGCCTCCGGGAACGGTGCGCTGGACATCACACCCGAACACGGCGGACTGCACGTCCGCGCCGCCAACGGCACCGAAGCGGATCTGCGGGCGCCCTGGCCCGACGACGGACGCCCGGGACGCGGGACCAACGACGTCGAACGCCTGGTCTCCCTGGCCGGCCAGTCCCGCACCCTCGGGATCGTGCTGCTGCGCCGCGGCGGGTACGCCGCCGGCGTGGCCCGTGAGGGGCTGCTGCTCGCGTCCAAGGCCGGCAACCGGTACGTACAGTCCCGGACCGCGGCCGGCGGCGGGTCGCAGCAGCGTTTTGCCCGGCGCCGGGCCAACCAGGCGGACGCGCTGGTGGAGACCGCCGCCGAGCAGGCTGCGCGGCTTTTCGCCGACCATCCGCCGGAATACCTCGTATTCGGCGGAGACCGGTCGCTGACTGAACTGCTGGCCCGGCAGAAGGTATTTGCTCGGTGGAGCAGCCTGCCGCGGCTGCAGCCCCTCGATGTCCAGGACCCCAAGCTGGCCGTACTGGCTCAGGCGGCGAAGGATGCCTGCTCGGTTTCCATCCGGATTACGGTGCCCTGAGGCTTCCGTCCTGCAGTCTCACCCGGGGAACAACCGGCGGACGCTGGCCTGTGCGGGCTCTTCAACCGCGTGCCGGTAGCCTGTTCCCGCCCACAGGCTCACTCCCTCGGGGTCCCCGGAAGCCGCTGCTGCTGCACGGAGCGGCCCGGTGATCTGGTTCAGAAACGGATAGGCGTCCGGGGCATCCGGATGGGCGCGCATGAAGCCGTTGGTCAGTCCGCGGGCCGGACGGCCGGAGAAGGCACGGGTAACCGAGGTGCGCGGGTCCCTGTGTCCCAGCACGGCATCGCGGAGGGCAGTCCGGTGCACCACGGAGGTGCCCGCCTCATTGGCGAGCAGCAGCAGGGTTCCCACCTGAACCGCCGAGGCCCCGGCGGCGAGGGCCGCAGCGGCACCGTGCCGGGTGGAAATTCCGCCGGCAGCCACCAGCGGCAGCGGGCAGGCATCCCTCACTGCACCGAGGAGCTCCGGCAGCGCAGCTTGTCCGGGGACTGCGGCGCTGTCCAGGGTTCCGCGGTGCCCGCCGGCCTCCGGACCCTGCACACACAGCAGATGCGCACCGGCTGCGGCGGCGGCACGGGCCTCATGTTCGTCGGTGACCGTCACCACCGTGCAGATGTCCCGTCCGGCAAGCTCCGCGAACACGTCGGGCCCCGGCAGCCCGAAGGTGAAGGACACTGCGGGAACCTGTTCCCGCAGGACCAGCTCCAGTTTGGCGTGCCAGCCGTCGTCGTCCTGCGGATCGGGAAACCCGGGTTCGGGAATTACCGTTCCGGCCGGAGCTTCCCGGGCTGCGGCCAGGCTTTCGCGGTAGGCCAGCGAGGCCGCGAGCTTTCCGGCCTGCTTCTCCTCCGACGTTGCGGCGTACGTATTGGCATGATCAGGCACAAAGATATTCACTCCGAAAGGCCGCCGGGTCGATTGGCGGGTCCGGGTGATCTGATCGCGGACAGCGGCAGGGCTCTTATAGCCGGCCGCCAGGAAGCCGAGTCCGCCCGCATTGCTGACGGCCGCGGCCAGCTCGGGTGTGGAGGGACCTCCGGCCATCGGCGCGCCGAGGATCGGAAGAGACAGCGAGTCCAGGGTGAACATGGTTCCCGCTTACAGCGTGAGCGTGCCGTCAATGCAGGTGACGGTGGAGCCGCCCACCCAGATTTTGCCGTCGCGCGTGAAGACCCGCACCCGGCCGGAGCGCTGGACGGCAGTTCCCTGCGTGACGACGTAGCGTTCGGGCGCCAGTGAGGCTCCGATCAGCCACTGGGCCAGGCCAGCATTGAGGCTTCCGGTCACCGGATCCTCGGCAACGCCCAGTCCCGGCACGAAGGCGCGCACTTCAAAGTCCGTTTCAGCGTCCGCCGGCTGCGCGCCGATCACTCCCACGCGCAGGTTGCCCATGATGGTGGGGTCCGGTCTCAGGTCCAGGACAGTCGCGGCATCGGGCAGCAGGAGTCCGAGCCAGCCGGGTCCGTTGTCAATCCAGTTGGAAGCCAGCACCTGCCCCGGTTCCAGGTTCAGGGCACGCCGCGCCTGGTCCAGGATTTCTTCCTCCAGCGGGCCCGAGCGCTGCAGCGGCGGGGCGGCAAACGCGGCGATGCCGGCATTGGCGTGCAGCGTCACCAGGCCTATGCCGCATTCCTGGACAACGACGTCGGGATAGCGGCGCTTGGCCCCGGTCTCCAGCCACGCGTGGCATGTTCCCAGAGTGGGGTGTCCGGCGAACGGGAGTTCCCCGCCCGGGGTGAAGATCCGCACCCGGTAGTCGGCGCCGTCCACCGTGGGCGGCAGCACGAACGTTGTTTCGGACAGGTTGGTCCAGCGTGCGAAGGACGCCATTTCCGCGTCGGTGAGTCCCTCCGCTTCCAGCACCACAGCCAGGGGGTTGCCCAAATACGGTTCGCTGCCAAAAACGTCCACCTGTTTAAACCACCGCTGTCTCATGGTGAAAACTGTATCCCTTTGGGTGCGGGAGTTTTATGAAGCGGAGTTTTACGAACTGTGGCGGGGGTTTGCGCGGCTGTGCTGCCGGACCTACCGTGGAACCAGAATCATGAGTTCCAGCCACAGGCCCTGGCCGGCTGGGCGGCAACCCTCTCGCCGTAGCGGGGTGCTCCAGGTGACGATTCGGCCGCCGGTTGTTCCAACCGGTCCGGCAAGTACTGCGTTTCGCTGCCGTGTTCGTCGCGGCGGCCGGACGCTTGAGGCAGAGGACCATTTCCGCATGACTCTCACAACCGACCTTCAGCCCGCAGCCCTGCGCCGGGCCTTCTCCCGATTCCCCTCCGGCATTGCCGCTCTGTGCGCCGTGGTGGACGGCGAACCGCAGGGCATTGTTGCTTCATCCTTTACCGTGGGCGTTTCCATGGATCCGCCGCTGGTGCTGTTTGCCGTGCAGAACACGTCCCGGACCTGGCCGCTTCTGCGGGGCGCGGCCAGGATCGGAGTCTCCGTTTTGGGTTCCGGGCACGAGGGCATCTGCCGGCAAATTGCGTCCAGGTCCGGCGACCGTTTTGCCGGCCTTAACCTGCACACTGACGACTCCGGCTCCCTGTTCCTGGACCGGGCTGCCCTGTGGCTGGAGTGCTCCGTGGAGACCGAAATTCCCGCCGGGGACCATTCGGTGGTGCTGCTGCGGGTGCACGGCCATGCCGCCCACGACGATGCCCATGAGCCGCTGGTCTTCCACGGTTCAGCGTTTCGGCACCTGGGTGTCCCGTCCTTCGCCTGAGTTCGCTGGGCAACACCGGCAGGAAATCCCAGCCGGTTTGGGAAATTCCGGCCACTTTGGGAAATCCCTCCGGTTTGGGAAATCCCTCCGGCTGCGAACCGGTTGATTTATCCCAAACCGGAGGGAACCGGACTAACCGGAGGGGAAACAGCCGGCCAGGGACAGTCGGCTTCGACAGTGGTGGTGCCGCTGCTGCACGTCCATGGTCAATGCCTCACACGACGATGCCCACGAGCCCCTGATATTCCACGGTTCAGCGTTTCGCCGTCCGGGTGTTCCCGAATTCGCCTGACCGGCAGAAATGTGTCGGCACCGGAAATACCGGGCCGGGAATTGTTCCACGGGTTTATGACAGCGGCCGCCCGTTACCAATCCTTTACATACGGATCCGGGTCCACTATCGTTCTTCGGATTACTTCGGAAGGAAGTAGCGGAGATGACCAGAAACAGAAATGCCAATGGAACATCACGGACTAAGGCAAGGCCGGGCAGAGCGTCGGATTTGCCGTTTATGCATAAGGCCCTGCTTCCCGCAGCGGTGCTGGGCTTGGTGCTGACAGGGTGCAGCGCCCAGGAGGAGCCCGAGGCCGTTTCCTCGAAACCGGCCACATCGTCGGCCACTGCCGAGGAGACCGCCACGGCGTCCCCCTCAGCCCGTTCTTCCAGCCGGAGCAGCATCGGCGTGGAACAGCCCCCCGGAAGCACGGAGCCTCCTGTCCCCAATGACCCGGCCATGACGGCACTGTTCCGGGCGGACAATCCCATCAGTCTTGAGAGCTACTTCCAGCAAAACCCCAAGTGGCGTCCGCTCAACGCCAACCTTGTGCTCGAGGAACCCGGGACCTGGAGGAGCACCTTCGATCTGCCGAAGGTGGAACCGGGGACCAGCTTCAGCGTGTTCCTCACCTGCAACCAGCCCGGGGATTACAGCATCGAGGTACTGGACGCTGATTCAAGCCCAGTTACCACTTCCAGCAGCAGCAACTGCAATTGGCCGGTTCTCACGTCTTTCGAACACATCGTCACACCGGAGCAAACCCCGGCATCCATTACAGTGGACGGGCCGGACGGAGATTACTGGCTTGTTGTCTATAATCTGCCGGTCCCCACTATGGCGCCCGAAACTTCCATGGGGCCCGCAACTGCGGCACCCGCACCGGGCTAAAAAAGGCTGTCGGAATAAATCACCGAGAATTACCGGTGCGTCGAAATATGAAGCCGAAATATGAAAGTGCCCGGCCGCATCAGCGGCCGGGCACTTTCATCATTCTGGAATCTTGCGAAAGACCTAGTCCTTCTTGGCGTCGTCCTGCTTTGCCTCAGCCTTCTTCTCCGGTTTGAAGTCCACGCCGGCTTCCTTGCGCTGCTGAGCAGTGATCGGAGCCGGTGCCTGGGTCAGCGGGTCATAGCCGCCGCCGGACTTCGGGAAGGCAATGACGTCGCGGATGGACTCGCTGCCGGACAGCAGGGCAACCACGCGGTCCCAGCCGAACGCGATGCCGCCGTGGGGCGGTGCGCCGTACTTGAAGCCCTCAAGCAGGAAGCCGAACTTCTCCTGTGCGTCCTCCTGCGAAAGGCCCATGACCTTGAAGACGCGTTCCTGCACGTCGCGCTGGTGGATACGGATGGAGCCGCCGCCGATTTCGTTGCCGTTGCAGACAATGTCATAGGCGTAGGCCAGCGCCGACGCGGGATCCGTGTCAAAGGTGTCCATGAACTCAGGCTTCGGGGAGGTGAAGGCGTGGTGCACGGCCGTCCAGGCTCCTCCGCCCACTGCTACGTCACCGGCGGCGACGGCGGCGGAAGCCGGCTCGAACATGGGGGCGTCAACAACCCAGACAAAGGCCCAGTCGTTGGGGTTGATCAGGCCGGTGCGGTGGCCGATTTCCACGCGTGCTGCACCGAGCAGGGCACGGGCTTCGGTTGTCTCGCCGGCACCGAAGAAGATGCAGTCGCCGGGCTTGGCGCCAACCTTTTCCGCGAGGTTTTCGCGCTCAAAGTCGGTGAGGTTCTTGGCGACGGGTCCGGTCAGCGTGCCGTCTTCCTGGATCAGCACGTAGGCCAGTCCCTTGGCGCCGCGCTGCTTGGCCCATTCCTGCCAGGCATCCAGCGTGCGGCGGGGCTGCGAGGCACCGCCGGGCATAACGACGGCGCCCACGTAGGGAGCCTGGAACACGCGGAAGGTCGTGTCCTTGAAGAATTCCGTCAGGTCCGTCAGCTCCAGGCCGAAGCGCAGGTCCGGCTTGTCGGAACCGTAGCGGGCCATGGCGTCCGCGTACGTCATGCGCGGGATCGGAGTGGTGATGTCGACGTCGATCAGCTTCCACAGCGCCTTCACCACGGACTCGCCGAGGGCGATGATGTCATCTTCCTCGACAAAGCTGGCTTCGATGTCCAGCTGGGTGAACTCCGGCTGGCGGTCAGCACGGAAGTCTTCATCGCGGTAGCAGCGGGCAATCTGGTAGTACTTCTCGAACCCGCCCACCTGAAGCAGCTGCTTGAAGAGCTGCGGGGACTGGGGCAGGGCGTACCAGGATCCCGGTGCCAGGCGTGCGGGAACCACGAAGTCGCGGGCACCCTCAGGGGTGGATCGCGTCAGCGTGGGAGTCTCGATCTCCACGAAGCCTTCGTCGTGCAGCAGGTTGCGGGCCACCCGGTTGGCTTCGGAGCGCAGGCGCATGTTGCGTGCGGGAGTGGGACGGCGCAGGTCCAGGTAACGGTGTTTCAGGCGGGCCTCTTCGCCGACTTCCACGTGCTCGTCAATCTGGAACGGCAGCGGGTCGGACGTATTCAGGACCACAACTTCGTCCGCAATGACTTCCACTTCACCGGAGGCCAGCGAGGGGTTTTCATTTCCCTCAGGGCGCTTCTGCACGGTGCCGGTGATCTGCAGTACGTATTCGTTGCGCAGTCCGTGGAAGACGTCTTCTTCCCGAACCACTACCTGGGCGATCCCGGAAGCGTCGCGGAGGTCGAGGAAGGCAACGCCGCCGTGGTCCCGGCGTCGGGCCACCCAGCCAGCGAGAGTGACGGTCTGTCCAATATGCTCGGCCCTCAGGGAACCAAGGGCATGAGTGCGCAGCACAGCAGTCCTTTCAAGATTGCTTGCGGAAAACACTGTTCCCGCTCATTGTGAATACAAGGTCTCTTTAGAAGTTTACCGGTGTTCACTTCCTTTCCCAGCCAAGGACTCCAGCGCGCAGCCGTTGCGGCCGCACTGCCGGCCGGGCACGACTGATCGGAGGGACGCGTGTCCGGAAGCTCCGACGCGAAACTTCCGCTGGGCGGCTTCGACGCCACCACGGTGGGCATCGGCTGCATGGTGGGCGGAGGGATTTTTGTGGTCCTGCCCCCGGTTGCGGAAGCTGCCGGTTTCGCGATGGCCGCGTCCCTCACCCTGGCCGCCCTGGTGGCGTACTGCTCGGCAGCATCAACTTTCCTGCTCGGCGCCGGGCTTCGCGCCAGCGGCCATTCGAACGCCGGGGGCACAACGCGCTCCGCGGCCCGGGTCATTTTTGGTACCCATGCGGGTTTTTTCACCGGCTGGACCATGGTGTGTGCCCTGGTGACGTCCGCCGCCGTCCTCTCCCTGGCTTTTGGCCTGTACGTGCTGCCCGGCCAGGCGCGTCCTGCGGCGGTTGGAGCCGCGGTGGCGGCAACCGCACTGAATCTGTTCGGCCTGCAGCGCAGCACCTGGGTGATCCGTTTTGTGCTGGCGTTCGTGATTGGCGTGCTGGGCTTCGGGGTCGTGGTTGCCTTCAACGAGGCCGGAGGACCTCCTCCGCAGCCGGGCGTTCTGGAGGACACGGAGTCCACCGCCGGCTTGCTGCAGGGAGCGGGTTTCGCGTTCTTTGCCTTCGCGGGGTACGCCCGCCTGGCGTCGGGCGGCTTCCGGGTCCGCGCACCGGACCGGAACCTTCCGCGTGCCATCCCGGCTTCCATTCTGGTGGCCCTCGGGCTGTATCTGTTGGTGAACCAATCCCTGCTGGCCTGGTTCCACGGGCCGGCGGGCCTGGCGGCGTCGCTGGCTCCGCTGCGTGAGCCGGTGACGGAGGTGGGTCTGGGCATCGGCACCGGGGCCGTGGCCATCGCCGCCGGTGCGGCCAGCCTGTCCGGCGTGTGGCTGCTGACGGAGGGAAGCGCGCACACGGCGGCTGCCATGGCCGACGACGGCGACCTCCCCCGGGTTTTCGCCCGCACGGGCCGCAACCGGCGGGTACCGTGGCCGGCAGCCGCTGCGGCAGGCGCCGTCGTCGTCGTGCTGGTACTGACCGCCACCCTGGGAACACTCCTGGCCCTGGCCTGCTTTGCGCTGCTGCTGCACGCAGCCATCACCAATCTGTGCGGCTATGCGCTGGAGCAGCGGCGCTGGTACACGCCGCGGGCCGTCAACCTGGCCGGCCTGGCCGGAGCCCTGCTGACGGCGCTGAGCCTGCCGCTGGCGGCGGTCCTGATGATGCTGATCGTGCTGGTGTTCGGGCTGGTGGTGCGGCTGACGTTCCACCGGTCCGGCAGCCCGCCGTCGGGTGCAAAACCACCCGCCCCGCCGCAAAAGTCCTAGCTCAAAGTCCTGGTCGGGACTTCAGTCTTGGGTCGACCGCCAGGAACGAATCAGCTCCAGCAGTTCGGCCTTCCGGTCCGGCTGCGCAAAGGAGGCCTCCACCGAGTTGGCCGCCAGTTTTGCGAGCTGGTCAGGGGTCAGATCGAAGGTGTGCCGCAGCTGCGCGAAGATGTCGTCCACGTAGCCGCCAAAGTAGGCCGGGTCGTCGGAGTTCACTGACACGTTCAGTCCACGGGCCAGCATCTGCGGCAGCGGGTGGTCGGCCAGCGTGTCCACCGAACGCAGCCGTACGTTGGAGAACGGGCAGAGGGTCAACGGCACCTGTTCCCGGACGAGGCGTTCCACCAGTTCGGAATCATCCAGGCACCGCAGGCCGTGGTCGATCCGGTCCACCAGCAGCAGGTCAAGCGCCTGCTCAATGTAGTGCGAGGGGCCCTCTTCCCCGGCATGGGCAACGCATTTGAGGCCGGCTTCGCGGGCCATCCGGTACAGCTGGATAAATCCTTCCGGCGGGTAGCCCACCTCCGCGGAGTCCAGGCCGACGGCGGCGATCGGCGCCTTGGACTCGATCAGCTGGGCCAGGACCTCCTCAGCTTCGGCGGCCGGACGGTCCCGCAGGAACGCTGCGATGAGTTCGGTGGAGATGCCGAACTCCTCAAGGCTGGTGGCCAGCACTCCGGCCACCCCGTGTATGCAGTCCGCCACCGGAACACCGCGGAGCAGGTGTGCCTGGGGATCAACCATCATTTCCACGTGGCGGATCCCGGCCGCTGCGGCCCGGCGCAGATAGGCCCGGGTCATGTCGGCGAAGTCCGCCTCGGTACGCAGCACGTCCATGTTGGCGTAGTAGAGGTCAAGGAAGGACTGCAGATCGGTGAACTCGTACCGGCTGCGCAGCTCGTCAAGATCCGCGTAGGGAAGTGAGATTCCGTTCCGGGCCGCCAGTTCAAAAATCAGCTCCGGCTCCAGGGTTCCTTCAATGTGCAGATGAAGTTCAGCGGAGGGCAGCAGGGGTTCGATGGGTGCAGTCGACATCCTTTAAGCCTAGGCGATGCCGGAAGCACCTTCAGCTCCGGACAGTTGGTCCGGGCTGGGCCGCCGGAGCCTGTCCCGGCCGTTCAAACATGCCGTACACCGGACCGGCAACCAGCCAGATGCCTGCCACCGCGCCGGCCCGTTTCACCCAGTCCCACAGTTCGCCCGTCTCGCCGGGGGCAGCCAGGAACGCGATCATGATCAGCAGCACGGCAACCGCAATGGTCATGGCGATCAGGACCCGCCCGTATTCGACCCACAGCGAATGCCGGTAAGCGGCAGTGCCCTTCGCCGGTTTGACCGGGGCCGGGCCGCCGGCGAAGCGGTGCGCAAACCGGACATCGGCCCAGCGGATCAGGGTGTGGCCAAACGCCACGCTAAAGCCCAGATAGAAGGCAGCCAGTCCGTGCACCATTTCCGCGGTGCCGCCCCGCGCGAGGTCCGTTCCGGCGGCTGCCAGCAGCACCGCGTCCAGCAGCGGAACACAGGCCAGCAGCACCAGCCCCAGGCGCTTTTGGTGCAGCAGATAACGGGTGCACAGTCCCGCCGCGAGCAGTACCCAGAAGCCGATTTCGCAGCCGATGATGAGATATACCAAAACGTCCATGGCAACAGCTAAGCCTTCCCGCGCCGGCGCCGTCGTCGGTACTTGGTGCCATCTCCGGTGTCCGCCGTCATCCCTTTGGAGGACCAAGGTCCGGGCGTCCTTCCGCAGCCCGCTCCGATGGCTACGCTGTAGGCATGTCCCCCTCTAAAAGCCGCTATTCCCTGGACGGAGTCTGGGAGTCCGGCATCGCCTCCGCCGTGGGATACCTGCTGGCCGGCAGCATCCTGATGCTTGCCGGAGTGAACGGGGCAGATCTGGTGCCGCCGTTGCTGGGGGCGCCGGACTGGGCCTGGCTGCCGCTGCTGCTGCTCGGGTGCGCCGGCCTGGTATTCCGACGGCGGAGCGTGCCGGTGATGCTCGCGGTGACAGGTGCCGCCGTTGGAGGCAGCGTGCTGCTGGGCGGCGGCATCATCACCTATCTGCTGGTGTTCGAACTCTTCTACTCCGGCATCCTTTACGGCTCGGAGCGCCTCAGCCGGGCCGTCCAGAACGCCGCGGTTGCCGGCACCGTCATCCTTCCGCTGGCTGTGGGGCTGAGCTACGGGGGTTGGCCGGCAGCTCTTCTCGGCCTGTTTCAGGCTGTCCTGATCTGCCTCATGCCGCTCTGGTGGGCCAGCTCCGTCCGGCACCAAAGCGACCGCGCGGAGCAGGAGCGGCAGCGTGCGGAGACCGAGCGGCTCCGCGCCGAACGCACCGAAGAACTGGCCGAATTGAATCTGCGGATGGCCGTGACCGCTGAACGCGGCGCCATGGCCCGTGAACTTCACGACGCGATTGCCGGCCACCTTTCGGCCGTGGCGCTGCAGTCTGCAGCCGCCCTGGCCGCCGAAAACCCGGACCTGGACCGACGGGTACTGGCGCAGGTGCGCACCGAAAGCGTGCAGGCCCTGCAGGAAATGCGGTCATTGATCGGCCTGCTTGAAGCCGACGGCGGGCCCGACGCAGCGCCTGCGGACACCGCAGCCGGCGGACTGCAGCAGGTGGAAGCGCTGGCAGCATCCGCGAGGCTAGCCGGCAACCCGGTGGAGCTGGAGATGGAGCCCGGCATCGAAGTCCCCGCCCTGGTGGGCAGCAGCGCCTATCGGATTGTGCAGGAATCCCTGACCAATGCAGTGCGGCATGCGCCCGGCAGCCGCATCGCTGTCACAGTCCGGCAGCGGGAAGGCTCCGTGGATCTGAGGATCAGCAACGAGGTGCCCGAGGCAACCGGAGAGGTCTCCGGCGGAAAGACTACCGGCGGGAACGGCACCGGGGGCAACGGCACCGGGCTGCGGAACATGTTCCTGCGGGTCGGACAGCTGCAGGGCAGCTTCAGCGCGGGCATCACCGAACCGGACGGCCGGGCCGCGCGCCAGTGGGTGGTGCAGGCGCTCCTGCCGGCAGGACAACCCGGGCCGGCAGTACCCCGGCCGCAGCCTTCGATTCAGGCCCAGGAGATGCAGTGACCACAGGAACAGCAGAAACAACCCTCAGCGTCCTGCTTGCGGATGATCACTCAGCCATCCGCGCCGGACTGCGGATGATCCTGGAGTCCGTGGGCGGTTTCACGGTGGTGGGCGAGGCGGCCGACGGGGCCACGGCGGTGCGCATGGCACGCGCTCTGCGCCCCGACGTCGTCCTCATGGATTTGCGCATGCCGGGCATGGACGGCATCGCCGCTACGGCCGAAATCACCGGGGAGAAGCTCTCCGCCGTATTGGTGCTGACCACGTTCGACATCGACGACTACGTCTACGCCGCCCTGCGCGCCGGGGCTGCCGGCTTCCTCGTGAAGTCCGTGGAGCCGGCTGAGCTGGTGCGCGCAGTCTCCAGCGTGGCCGACGGCGACAGTGTCCTCTCCCCCGAAGTCACCGGCACGCTGATCTCGGCATTCGTGCAGGGACAGCACGGCGCAGGGGCGGCCGGCAAGGCCCTGCCGGGGCCCGGCCCGGACAACGGTCCCGCCCTGCCTGCCGGCCTCGCCGATCCGCTGACCGCGGACCCGCTGACTGCCCGGGAAGAAGCGGTCCTGGCCTGTCTCGGCGAAGGGCTGTCCAACCAGCAGATTTGCCGCCGGCTGGGCATCGCCGAAACCACGGTGAAGACCCATGTGTCCCGGGTGCTGGCAAAGCTCGGGGTTGCCTCCCGGGTGCAGGCTGCGCTCGCCTACCGGGCACGCGGGCACCGGGAACAGCCCGGCAGCCGGGGCTGAGTTTTCAGCGCCCGGGTGCGCGGCAGTCGGACCCGGGAGTTACTGCTGGGCGGGGGTCACCTGGACAAACAGGTCCTCGGCCGGCGGCGTCCAGGTCTGCGGATCGGCAGGCACCTGCTCACCGGAGCGGATGTCCTTAACCTCGTGCGTGCCGTCTTCGGAGGTGAACCAGACAAACGGAATCCCGCGGCGGTCCGCGTACTTGATCTGCTTGCCGAACTTCTCCGCCTTCGCGGCCACTTCCACCGAGATGCCGCGGGAACGCAGGTCCGCGGCGATGTCCTGGGCAGCGGACCAGGAGTCGTCGCTGGTGAGGGCCACCAGAACGGCGGTGGGAACGCTGCGGTTGGCTGCGGCGAACTCCTGGCTCAGGATGCGCATCACCAGCCGGGTCACGCCGATGGAGAGACCGACGCCGGGGAACTTGCGGTTGCCCTTGGAAGCCAGGGAATCGTAGCGGCCGCCGGAGCAGATTGACCCCAGGGACTCGTGTCCCACCAGCACGGTTTCGTACACAGTGCCCGTGTAGTAGTCCAATCCGCGGGCGATGCTCAGGTCCGCCACGACGCGGCCGGGGGCACGCCGAACGGCTTCGGCGATGACCTGGGAAAGCTCGTCCAGTCCTTCTTCGAGCAGTTCGTTGGACACGCCCAGGGCGCGGACCTGCTCCACGAAGGACATGTCCTCGGTGCGGATGGAGGCCAGCTTCAGGGCAGCGTCTGCCTGTTCAGCAGTGGCGCCGAGTTCTTCCTGCAGCAGCTCAGCCACCCGTGCGGCACCGATCTTTTCCAGCTTGTCGATGCTGCGCAGCACGCCGGCGGTGTCTTCCAGTCCGATGCCCCGGTAGAAACCCTCGGCCAGTTTGCGGTTGTTGACCCGGATCTTGAAGTCGGGAATGGGCAGGGCGCCCAGCGCCTCGGCGATGACCAGCGCCAGCTCAACGTCGTACCGGAACGGGAGTTCGCCGTCGCCCACCACGTCAATGTCCGCCTGCGTGAATTCGCGGGCGCGACCTTCCTGCGGGCGCTCGCCGCGCCAAACCTTCTGGATCTGGTAGCGGCGGAACGGGAACGCCAGGTGTCCGGCGTTCTCCACCACATACCGGGCAAAGGGAACGGTGAGGTCAAAGTGCAAGGCCAGGGCGTTGGGATCCGTCTTGCCGGCGGCTTCGCCTTCTTCAGCCTGCAGCCGGCTCAGCGCGTAGACTTCCTTGTCAATTTCGCCCTTGCGCAGCAGCTGGCCCACGGTTTCCACCGCGCGCGTTTCAATGTTCGTGAAGCCGTGCAGTTCAAAGGTGCGCCGCAGAACGTCCAGGACATGCAGTTCAACCAGGCGTTCCTGCGGCAGCCATTCGGGGAAACCGGACAGTGAGGCCTTGCGTGCCATGAGGGCGAGCTCCTTCTGGGGATTGAGGCGGACTGCTGCAGGGAAATCGCCTGGCGGCATGCCTAAACTAAGTGCGGCACTCATTTTAGGTCGTCCGCGCACGCCAAGGCGAACCGGAAGGACCAGCACTGCTGCGGCCGGTGCTCCCCGCCCGGCCGGCGATGTCCATCCGCTGCATCAGGAGAACCCGTGGCCGCTCCCCGCCAAGACCGCGAAACACGACGGCGCATTGCCCGCATCCAGGCGAAGCGCGCCCTGCAGCAAAGCCAGGCCAAACGCAGGAAACGGGACAATGTTTTCGCCGGTGCGGCAGCCGCCCTGGCACTTGCGCTGGCGCTGGCCCTGCAGGTGGCCTGGTTCTCCTCCAATCCCACCCCCGAAGAATCCCGGCTCATCGAGCAGCAGGCCGCAGCCGCCGAACCCTCGGATCCAGCCACTGCCCCGGCGGTCCCGGATCCGTCGCTTGCCGAAGGCAGGGTCTTCACCGGAACACTTGCCACCAGCGCCGGGGATTTGGGCGTGGAGCTGGACGGAAATACAGCACCGCAGGCAGTGGCCGTGTTCACCTCGCTGGCTGAATCGGGCTTCTTCGAGGGGAAGACCTGCCACCGGCTCACCACGGCGGAGACCATGGGCGTGCTGCAGTGCGGTTCCCTCAACGGCGACGGAGCCGCAGATCCGGGCTACCAGTGGGGTCCCGTGGAGAACACGCCCGCCGACGGAAAGTACCCGGCGGGTTCGATTGCCGTCGCCCGCGGCGATACCACGGACAGCAACGGAACGCAGTTCTTCATTGTGTACAAAGACTCCGTTATTCCGCAGGATACGGGCGGCTACTCGATCATGGGTAAGCTAACGTCAGGGCTGGACGTTTTGGAATCCGTCGCTGCACAGGGAGCCTTGAAAGACGGCGCCGCTGTCCAGGACGGCACACCGAAAACGCCGGTGACGATAGACTCGTTTACCCTGAAGTAAATGGCAGCGCGGGCTTCGCGCACTGCCAAACCTCGAGTGAAAGACTTTTAGCGGTGACAGACAGTCAGAAATCCGACGAAACAGTTTCCGGCCCCGGCTCGGAGACTTCCGAAACCCCGCGGCCCGCAGCGCCCACCCCGGCAGCCTTCGCTGCACGGCGTCCGGCGCCCGCAGCAGCTGATGCAGAAGGTTCGGCTCCTGCCGCCGCGCCCAAGCCTGTCATCAGTGCACCCCCGGTGCACTCCACCTCCCTTGAGGAAGCAGCCCGCTTTGCGCGTGTTGAGGAGGACGGCCATGTCTTCCTGATCGTGAACGGCGAAGAATTCCCGGTGGGCCAGTACCCCGATGCCAGCCGTGACGAAGCGCTCGCCTACTTTGTGCGCAAGTACGACGACGTCGCCAGCCAGCTTGCGCTGCTGGAGGCCCGGGTGCAGGCCAAGGCTCCCACCACGGACATGCTCAAGACCCTGAAGCACCTCGGCGAGCAGGTTGCCGAACGCAAGATGGTCGGTGATGTGCTGGCTCTTGACGCACAGATCGAAGCCCTGCGCACCAGCATCAAGGAAGCTGAAGCAGCCGAACGCGCCGAAGCCGAGGCCGTCAAGGCACGCGAGCTTGCCGCCCGTGAAGCCATTGTGGCCGAGGCCGAAGAGATTGCCGCCAAGGATCCCGCCACCATCCAGTGGAAGACCAGCAGCAACCGGATGAATGAGCTCTTCGAGGCCTGGAAGGCGGCCCAGAAGAACGGACCCCGGCTTGGCCGCAGCAATGAGGACAGCCTGTGGAAGCGGTTCCGTTCCGCCCGCACGGTCTTTGACCGCCACCGCCGCGCCTACTTCTCTCAGCTGGACAGCGAAAACACCGCTGCCAAGCAGGCCAAGGAAGCGCTGATTGCCCGCGCCGAGGAACTGGCTACGTCCACGGACTGGGGCAACACTGCTGCAGAGTACCGCCGGCTCATGGACGAGTGGAAAGCGTCCAAGCGTGCCAGCCGCAAGGATGACGACGCCCTGTGGGGACGTTTCCGTGCCGCGCAGGACACCTTCTTTGCAGCCCGCCAGGCAGCCAATGAGGTTATTGACGAAGAGTTTGCCGCCAACCTCGTGGTCAAGGAAGAGCTGTTGAAGGAAGCCCAGGCCATCCTTCCGGTCCGCGACCTCACGGCAGCCCGCAAGGCGCTGAACTCCATCCGGGACCGCTGGGAAGAGGCCGGCAAGGTTCCGCGTGCGGACATGGGCCGGATGGAAGCCGGCATCCGCAAGATCGAGGAGGCCGTCAAGGCTGCCGAGGATGAGCACTGGCAGAAGAGCAACCCGGAAACCAAGGCACGCACCAACAGTGCCCTGAGCCAGCTCGAAGCCACGATCGCTTCCCTCGAAGAGGATCTGGCCGCAGCTGAAAAGGACGGCAACGCGAAGAAGATCGCCGATGCCCGTGAAGCCCTTGAAGCCCGCCAGCAGTGGCTGGCCATGCTGCAGAAGTCTGCGCAGGACTTCTCCTAGCGTCCAAAGGCCCGGCATCTTCCCTGTCCACAGGGAAGATGCCGGGCCTTTTGCTTTTTCCGGAAGTGGGTCAGGGTTGGCTCATGCCGGCAACACTGTTTCCTTACCCGGGTGTGCTGCCGGAGTTCACCTCCACCGGCGGGGCGCTGTTTTATGCCGGCGGTGACTTTTCCGCTCCTGAACTGCAGGCAATGGAAGCTGACGGGCTGCTGCGCTGGGTCTATGCGGACACCTATGTGCGCTGGGACGTCGAGCCTGACCCGGTGTGCCGTGCGCTGGCCGCCCTGCATACGCTTCCGCCGCGGCTGCGGGCAAAGGCCATGCTCGGACGGTTGACGGCGGCCTGGGTGTACGGCTGTG
The DNA here is from genome assembly GCF_058269275.1 of Arthrobacter sp. TJ-178. NCBI lineage: Bacteria > Bacillati > Actinomycetota > Actinomycetes > Micrococcales > Micrococcaceae > Arthrobacter > Arthrobacter sp. TJ-178. Next base: position 111,232 of record NZ_JBZCNK010000004.1, read on the forward strand.
CGCGTCCGCCCCGTCGCCTGCAGCTGCTGGTTGACCACCGCAGCCGGACCACGGCCCTGCCGCCCTTCAGCCCCGCGGTCCTCCACGAGGTCCGGCTGGCGGCCGGGGACGGCATGGACATTGCCGGCATGAGGGTTAGCACTCCCCTGCGCACGGCGGTGGATTTGGCCCTGCACGGTCCGGAGGAAGAATCACGGCAGGCGCTGCTGGCCATCGCCGCCAACCCGGTGCTGGACTGTCCCCTCACACGGGTCCGCAGCGCAGTGGAAGCCGGAGCCCGGCAACCGGGACGGTCCGCTGCCCTGCGGCGGCTGGACCTTGCGCTCCGGCAGTCCCAACAGGACCGCCGGAGCGTTTAGGGCACCCGTGACCTCCTTCGGCAGGCGGCCCGGGCGCCGGATCAGACGCGCCGCTGGGAACCCGTGGTCCGGTAGACGTCAAACACGCCGTCGATCCGGCGCACGGCGCCCAGGATGTGGTCGAGATACTTGGGATCGCCCATCTCAAACACAAACTTGGACATTGCCACCCGGTCGCTTGAGGTATTCACGCTGGCGGAGAGGATGTTGACATGGTTCTCCGAGAGCACCCGGGTGACGTCGGAGAGCAGGCTCTTGCGGTCCAGTGCTTCCACCTGGATTTCCACCAGGAAGACCGAAGACTGGGTGGGAGCCCAGTCCACCGGCACAATCCGGTCCGGCTGGTCCCGAAGCTCGGAAACGTTGCGGCAGTCGCTGCGGTGCACCGACACCCCCGAACCGCGGGTGACAAAACCGATGATCGGATCCGGCGGCACCGGGGTGCAGCACCGGGCCAGCTTGACCCATACGTCGCCCACTCCGCGGACCGTCACTCCCGAATCGGAGAACTTGGGCCGGCGGGCCGCCGTCGAGACCGGTGTTTCGGCCAGATCCTCTTCGGCGCCCTGGTGTCCGCCCATCAGCGAGACCAGGTGCTCGATGACATTCTGGGCCGAAGTGTGCCCGTCCCCCACCGCCGCATACAGCGCCGAAATGTCCTGGTGGTGCAGCTCCTGGGCGACGGTTACCAGGGCGTCGTGGGTCATCAGGCGCTGCAGCGGGAGGTTCTGCTTGCGCATCCCCCGCGTCAGCAGTTCCTTGCCCTTGTCGATCGCCTCTTCACGGCGTTCCTTGGTGAACCACTGGCGGATCTTGTTCCGGGCGCGGGGGCTCTTGACGAACCCCTGCCAGTCCTGGCTCGGGCCGGCACCCTCAGCCTTGGACGTGAAGATCTCCACCCAGTCACCGTGCTGGAGTTCGCTGTTCAGCGGCACCAGTTTTCCGTTGACGCGGGCGCCGATGGTCCGGTGTCCCACCTCGGTGTGAACCGCGTAGGCGAAGTCCACCGGGGTGGACCCGGCGGGCAGCGCCATGACCTCGCCCTTGGGGGTGAAAACAAAGACCTCGCGGGCGTTGATTTCAAAGCGCAGCGAATCCAGGAACTCGTCCGGATCCGACGTCTCCTGCTGCCAGTCCACCAGGGACCTCAGCCAGCCCATGTCATTGTTTTCGGGCCCCACGGGAGTGCTGGAGCCGTCCTTGTACTTCCAGTGGGCGGCAACGCCGTACTCGGCACGGCGGTGCATGTCATGGGTGCGGATCTGGATTTCCACCGGCTTGCCGCCGGGGCCGATCACCGTGGTGTGCAGCGACTGGTACATGTTGAACTTCGGCATGGCGATGTAGTCCTTGAACCGCCCCGGCAGCGGGTTCCACCGCGCATGCAGGGCTCCAAGGGTGGCGTAGCAGTCGCGCACCGAGTCCACCAGGACGCGCACGCCCATCAGGTCATGGATGTCGTCGAAGTCTTTGCCCCGGACAATCATCTTCTGGTAGATCGAGTAATAGTGCTTGGGCCGGCCGGTGATGGTCGCCTTGATCTTCACCGCATGCAGGTCATCGGCAATCTGGGTGCGCACGGTGGAGAGGTACTTTTCGCGCTCCGGGGTCCGGTCCCCGACCATCCGCACAATCTCGTCATACACCTTCGGATGCAGGGCGGCGAAGGACAGGTCCTCCAGCTCCCACTTGATGGTGTTCATACCCAGCCGGTGGGCCAGCGGAGCGAAAATCTCCAGGGTCTCGCGCGCCTTGCGGGCGGAGGATTCCGGGGACACGAAGCGCCAGGTGCGGGCGTTGTGCAGCCGGTCGGCGAGCTTGATGACCAAGACCCGGATGTCCTTGGCCATGGCGACAACCATTTTGCGTACCGTCTCGGACTGAGCGGCGTCGCCGAAGGTCACCTTGTCCAGCTTGGTGACGCCGTCCACGAGCATGGCCACTTCGGGGCCGAATTCCCGGCGGAGCTCGTCCAGCGTGTAGCTGGTGTCCTCCACCGTGTCGTGCAGGAGTGCGGCAGCCAGCGTGGTGCCGGTCATGCCGAGCTCGGCAAGAATGGTTGCCACGGCAACCGGATGCGTGATGTAGGGATCGCCGCTCTTGCGCTTCTGTCCCTCGTGGCTGCGTTCGGCCACCAGGTAGGCCCGCTGGATCAGGTCCAGGTCCTCTTTGGGATTGTTGGCCCGGACGGTGCGCAGCAGCGGCTCAAGCATGGGCGAATAACCGGTGGAGCCGCGTCCGGCAAGCCGTGCCAGGCGCGCCCTGGTGGAGGTGCGGCGGACGGGCGCGGGGCGGACCGGCGCAGCGCCGCCCGCGCCTGCCGGCACGGATGATGCCTTCCCGTCCGCATCGGAAGCCTGCGGCGCACGCGCAGGCTTGCCCCCAGCAGCAGCGTCCGGAGCCTGCACCGGCACGGGAGCCTTGGCGGTTTTCCGGGAATCGGCCAGCTGGGACGCAGCGGAAACCGGAGCTCCCGGATCCGCGGTGGCGGGTGTTCCGGAAGCCCTTTCTGCGCCTGCCTTGTCGGCCGGTGTCGCGCTCTCTCCCACTGCTGCCCTCTCTGAGACGTATCCGACCTTTTCCACCTTAGGCGCTGCCATTCCCCCAAGTCACGGAAGCACCCAACGTACCGGTCTTTACTTCAAGTCTATGCCTATGCATGTCTTGCCCTAAACCGCGCAATCCCCGCTCCGTTCCGTGACGCCGAAGAGCTGCGGATTACGCAGAAGGCCTCCGGACGGGGTGTTCGGCAAACGCGAACAACCCCGTCCGGAGGCCTTTTTCAGCCAGGTGCCTGTCCGGATATTCTCCGGGTCAGGTTCCGCGCAGCTAGCTGCCGGATGATACCGCCGTGGCACCCGCAGGCGATGCCGCGGCTGCTTCCTTGGCTTCCTGCGCCCGGCGGTCCTTCACGCGCTTGGCCTGCTTCACAATGTCCGGCTCGTTGCGGCGGAGCACGGCATACAGCGGTGCGGCAATGAACACGGTGGCCACCGTGCCCAGGATGATGCCGATGAACAGTGCCAGCGACAGGTCCTTCAGCGTTCCGGCCCCGAGCAGGAAAGCGCCGATGAACAGCACTGAGGCCACGGGAAGCACTGCCACCACGGAGGTGTTGATGGACCGGACCAGGGTTTGGTTCACGGCCAGGTTCACCTGCTCCATGAACGTGCGTTTGGTGCTCTTGTCCAGGTTCTTGGTGTTTTCCCGAACCTTGTCAAACACCACCACCGTGTCATACAGGGAGTAGCTGAGCACGGTCAGGAAGCCAATGATGGCCGACGGCGTCACCTCGAACCCGCTGAGCGAGTACAGTCCGGCGGTGGTCACCATAACCACCAGCAGGGCGGTAATGGCAGCCAAGGACATCTTCCAGGTGCGGAAGTACAGGGCCATCAGCACCGCCGCCAGCGCCACGAACACCACCAGGCCGATCAGGGCCTGCCGGCTGACATCCTGTCCCCAGGTGGGGCCGATGTACGTGGACGTGATCTGGTCTTCGTTGACGTCGTAGGCCTCTGCCAGGTTGGCTTTGACCTCCAGCGTCTGGTCATCGCTGAGCTGCTCGGTCTGCACCCGGATGGTCCCCGGAGCAATGTTGGTGACGCGGGACTCGCTCGCGACGTCGCCCACGGCTTCCTCACCCGGGCCGACCTGGCTGTTCTCGGTTCCGGAGACGGTGAATTCGGATCCGCCGCGGAAGTCGATGCCCAGGTTGAATCCGCCCTTGGCCACCGGAATGAGGATGGAGATGAGGACGGCGACGGCTGCGATGATGAACCAGAGCTTGGCCTTGGGCACAAACGGGTAGGAACGCTTGCCGGTGTAAAGCTCGTTGCCGAACGTGGCAAACTTTGGGAGCTTACTCATTCCTAGCCCTCCTTTTCAGTGCTGCGGCCGGATCCGGCCAGTGAATCCTGCTTCTCGGCGAGGCGGCGCTCGGCGATGGTCATCCGGCGTTCGGCTTCCTTCGAAGCTGCCTTGTTCTTGACCCGCACCGGAGCCGTCCCGGGTTCGCGGATGCGTCCGGCACCGCGGTACAGCGGCACGGCGCCCAGGCGGGTGGTGTCCAGGCCGGACCATTTGTGGCCCTCGCCGAAGAACTTGGTGCGGGCCAGCAGCACCATGGTCGGGTGGGTGAACATGAACACCACAATGAGGTCGGCAACCGCGGTCAGGCCCAGTGTGAAGGCGAAGCCGCGCACGTTACCCACAGCCACGAAGTAGAGCACGACGGCGGCGAGGATGTTCACTGCCTTGGACGCCAGCACCGTGCGCTTGGCACGCTTCCAGCCGTTGTCCACGGCAGCCGCCAGTCCGCGCCCGTCGCGCAGTTCATCACGTATTCGTTCGAAGTAGACGATGAAGGAGTCGGCCGTCTGGCCGATCGCCACAATCAGGCCCGCCACCCCGGCGAGCGAGAGCCGGTAGTTCTGCCCCCAGCCAAGCAGGCAGATGGCGAGGTAGGTCAGCAGACCTGCCACCACCAGCGAGATGATGGTGACGAAGCCCAGGGCGCGGTACTGGAACAGTGAGTAGACAGCTACCAGTGCCAGACCGATGACGCCCGCAATCAGGCCCATCTTGAGCTGGTCTGCGCCGAGGGTTGCCGAGATCTGCTGTTCGCTCTGGATATCAAAGCTGATGGGCAGTGCGCCGTACTTCAACTGCTCGGACATCGCCTTTGCCGATTCCTGCGTGAAGTTGCCCGTGATGCGGGGCTGGCCGTCGGTGATGACGCCCTGAACAGTGGGGGCGGAGATGACCTGGCCGTCCAGCACAATGGCGAACTGGTTGTGCGGGTCTCCCTGCTGGAAGGCGAAGAGACGTTCCGTCACATTCTTGAAGACGTCGGTGCCTTCACCGTTGAACTTAATGTTCACGCCCCACTCGTTGATCGAGGCGCCCTGGCTGCTGGTGGACATGCCAAAGGTGGCATCTTCAATGTCCGAGCCGGGAACCTCGACAGGGCCGAGGATGTACTTGGCGCCGGTGCCGGGTTCGCAGGCGATCATGGGCTTGTCTGCCGGTGCCGGCTCCACCGAAGCTTCCAGGGTGGCCGGATCCGTGCAGTCAGTGCTTTCGAATTCGCGGTACAGCTCCGGAGTGATCCAGTTGTCATCGGAGGCGTTGGCCGGCTCAGCGGCCGGCTTCGGCAGCTGGTCATCCGGAACCGGCTCGGCGGCTGGTGCCGCAGCACCAACGGAAAGGACCGGACGGAATTCCATCGCGGCCGAGGCCTGGATCAGTTCACGGGTTTCGGCCGACGGGACGCCCGGCAGTGAGACCACTACGTTGCGGCCGGACTGCGTGGTGATTTCCGCTTCGGAAACACCGCTGCCGTCCACGCGCTGGCGGATGATTTCCACGGCTTGGTCCAGCTGTTCCTGCGTTATTTCGGTACCGCCCTGCACCTGCGGCGCAAGGATCATTTCGGTGCCGCCCTCCAGGTCAAGGGCAAGTTTCGGGGTCCAGCTGGCGTTGCTCCACATGGAACCGCCGCCGAGTAAAAGGGCCAAAGCAGCAAAAATGACGCCCAACCAGAGGAGCGTCTTTTTTGCGGCCGAGCCGGGGCCGGTACGAGGCATAGGGAATATTCCTTTTAGCGTGAGACACCGGAGGCCAGGTGACCCCGGGCAGCCTGCGGAGAATCTGGCTCCGCAGGCCCGTGGAGAGTCTAGTTCTCTTTATTGTTTTCGCGGTTGAGGCGCTCGAGTGTTTCCTCGGCCGTCTCACCGGCGCGGGCAGCGGAGTCATCCTGCTGCACGTGATCGGCCGTGCGTGCAGCGTCGCTGCGCTGATCGCCGGCAGTGATGGAGGAGGCATCATCCGGAACCACCGGGGCGTCTTCAGCGGCTGCGGGCTCGGTGGTGACAACCTTCGTCAGCGCCTGCAGGTGCACCGTGGCGGTGTTGCCGGGAGAGAGTTCCAGGACAGCTTTGTTTTCCTCGGAGTTAATCGAGAGGATGGTTCCGAACAGACCGAACTGGGTCATTACCTCAGTGCCGGGAACCATCTGGGTCCGCTGTTCCTGCACCGTCTTCTGCGTCTTCTTCTGCTTGCGGAACATCATGAAGATGAACAGTGCCAGCAGGATGGGCAGCAGCAGGCTGCTGAAGCTGAAACCTCCAGCGGACTGATCGGCGGTGTTTTGGGCCAAGACGTTTAAGAACACAGAGTGGTTCCGTTTCTGTTGTGGAGATGGTGTGCAGGTATGGGGACAATCGATCCGGCGGGGCCGGCGATGTCCGCAGTCGCTTGCGCTTCAGTCTTTTGTGCGCCACGACACAAGGGTGCGGCACAACAAATGACCAGTCTAAAGGTAAAACGTCCGCAACGGCAGAAAAGTTTCTCCCTGCACTGCATTTTCTCTCGTGCGGCCGGTATCCTCAAGCCGCTCTGAAAGGAGAACCGGGGTGCCGGTTCAGCGGAACGCGGATCCATCCTCGGCAGACGTGTTGGTGCCGGGGCCGGAGAACATGTTCTCCGGCAGACCCGCTGCCACGTTGTCCGGCATGTCCAGGCCGAGGTGTTCCCAGGCGGCCCGGGTGGCAACGCGTCCGCGCGGCGTGCGGCCCAGGAGTCCTTCGCGCACCAGGTAGGGCTCGGCCACCGTTTCCACAGTTTCCGGTTCTTCTCCGACGGCGATGGCCAGGGTGGACAGGCCCACCGGTCCCCCGTTGAATTTGGTGATGAGTGCGCGGAGCACCGAGCGGTCCAGCCGGTCCAGCCCGCGGGCGTCCACTTCATACATGTCCAGGGCGGCTCCGGCGGTGCGGGCGTCAATCTGGTCCACGCCGTGAACCAGCGCCCAGTCGCGCACCCGGCGCAGGAGCCGGTTGGCGATGCGCGGGGTGCCCCGGGAGCGGCCGGCCACCTCGGCGAAGCCGGCGGAGTTGACCTTCATGTCCATCAGCATGGCGGAGCGGCGCAGCACCAGCTCCAGTTCGGCGGTGGAGTAGAACTCCAGGTGTCCGGTGAATCCGAAACGGTCGCGGAGCGGCCCCGGCAGCAGTCCGGCACGGGTGGTGGCGCCCACGAGGGTGAAGGGCGGCAGGTCCAGCGGAATGGCAGTGGCTCCGGCCCCCTTGCCCACAATGATGTCCACGCGGAAGTCTTCCATGGCCATGTAGAGCATTTCCTCGGCGGGGCGGGACATGCGGTGGATCTCGTCAAGGAACAGCACCTCGCCCTCGGTGAGCGAGGACAGGATGGCCGCCAGATCTCCGGCGTGCTGGATGGCGGGGCCGGAGGAAATGCGCAGCGGCGCGTTCATTTCAGCCGCGATGATCATGGACAGGGTGGTCTTGCCCAGGCCGGGAGGCCCGGACAGCAGCACGTGGTCCGCGCTGCGGCCGCGGAGCCGGGAGGCTTCCAGGACCAGCGAGAGCTGCTCGCGAACACGCTTCTGGCCGACAAAGTCATCCAGGTTCTTGGGCCGGAGAGCCGCCTCAATCGCCTTGTCATCCGGGTCGCCGGCAGCGGCAACCAGTCCGTCGCCGGGAAGGACCGACACCTCAGCTCACCTGCTGGCGGGGAGCGCGGGCACGGGCGCCGTCGGTGCCCAGCCGGCGGAGCGTCAGTTTCAGGATTTCGCCCACGTTGCCGCCGGCGGCAATCTCGGGAGCTTCGGCAACGGCGGCATCAATGGCGGCGTTGGCGTCCTTCTCGGACCAGCCCAGGCCGGTCATGGCGGCCAGGACCTGGTCCTGCCAGCGCGCTGCGGCGGGGTTGTCCGCGGTGCCCAGCGGCACCAGCTTGTCCGCCAGCTCCAGCACAATCCGCCGGGCACCCTTGGGACCGATGCCGGAGACCTTGCTGAATGCCTTGTCATCGCCGGAAGAAGCGGCAACGCGGATGGCTTCGGGGGTGTGGACGGCCAGGACGGCCAGGGCAATGCGCGGGCCCACTCCGCTGACGCTCAGCAGCGTTTCAAAGACTTCACGCTGATCCGCGTCGGTGAAGCCGAAGAGGGTCATGGAGTCCTCGCGGACAATCAGGGCCGTCTGCACCACGGCCTCGCGGCCCGCGTGCAGGGAGCTCAGTGTCTGCGGCGTGGCCTGGATGAGCATGCCCATGCCGTTGACGTCGATCACCGCCGAGTGCAGGCCAACGTGCGTTACGGTCCCGCGCAGGGATGCGATCATGACAAAACTCCAGGGGCTGTGTAGAACATATCTACGAATACCCTACTGTGTGCCGGCCCGAATCCGCGGTTCCGGCACGCTGCGGTCAACGCCGGGCCCGGGCTTCCGCCTCGGCCCACAGCCGCTGGGCCGGCGTCAGCCCGTTGCTGGGCGGGCGAACTGCGGCCCGCGCTCCGGAAGCCGATCCCGCCGTCGTCTGCCCCGGGCCGGCCACGCCGCGCCGCCAGGCGTGGGTGATGGCCAGCGCCAGGGCATCGGCGGCGTCCGCGGGCTTGGGCATTTCATCCAGCCGCAGGATCTTGGTGACCATTTTGCCCACCGCGTCCTTGTTGGCGGAGCCGGAACCCGTCACCGCCGCCTTGACCTCGGTGGGCGTGTGCAGGGCCACGGGAATGCCGCGGCGCGCCGCCGCCGCAATGACGACGCCGGACGCCTGGGCGGTGCCCATGACCGTGCTGACGTTGAGCTGGCTGAAGACGCGTTCAACGGCCAGGACATCCGGTTTGTGGGTGTCCAGCCACAGGTCGATGGCGTTGGAGATCACCAGCAGCCTGGCGTCCAGGGCGGTTCCGGCCTCCGTGCCCACCACGCCGACGGCCACCAGGGTGGCACGGCGGTTGCGTTCAACTTCAACGACTCCCAGCCCGCAGCGGGTAAGACCCGGATCAACGCCCAGGACGCGCAGGCTCACCGGCTGCTCAGTCCTCTTCGAGCTCGGCGAAGACCTCGGCGGGGATGTCAGCGTTGGAGTACACGTTCTGGACGTCGTCCAGGTCCTCCACAGCGTCCATGAGCTTCAGGAACTTCCGGGCGTTGTCCGCGTCCAGCTCCACGTGCATGGAGGGCAGGAACTCGGCCTCGTCGGTCTCGTACTCAATGCCGGCTTCTTCGAGGGCGGCAACCACGGCGCGCAGGTCCGCAGCTTCCGAAATGATCTCGAAGTTGTCTCCGGATTCCTTCACCTCGTCGGCGCCTGCATCCAGCACGGCCATCAGCAGGTCATCCTCGGTGAGGTCCTTCTTGGGCAGGGTGACCACGCCCTTGCGGGTGAACATGTAAGCCACGGACCCGGGGTCTCCCATGTTGCCGCCGTTGCGGGTTACCGCAAGGCGAACCTCGGAGGCGGCACGGTTCTTATTGTCCGTGAGGCACTCGATCAGCAGAGCGGTGCCCTGGGGGCCGTAGCCCTCATACATGATGGTCTGGTAGTCAACGGCCTCGCCCAGGAGTCCGGCGCCGCGCTTGACGGCGCGGTTGATGTTGTCAATGGGAACAGAGGTCTTCTTGGCCTTGGCGACGGCCAGTTCAAGACCGGGGTTGCCGGCCATGTCGGCGCCGCCTGCGCGGGCCGCAACTTCAATGTTCTTGATCAGCTTGGCGAACGACTTTGCACGCTTGGCGTCAATGACTGCCTTCTTGTGCTTAGTGGTTGCCCATTTAGAGTGGCCCGACATGCTCTACGCTTCTCCTCTGATCATCTGGATAAAAAGTTCGTGGACCCGGCTCTCCCCCGTTACCTCCGGATGAAACGAGGTGGCCAGCAGGTTTCCCGAACGCACTGCCACAATTCTAGCGACCAAATCCTCAGCAGACGCATGACCGCCCCTCTGCGGCGGGACCTCGGCGAGGACCTGGACCGAATTACCCGTCTTTTCCACCCAAGGTGCACGGATAAAAACCGCGTGGACGGGAGCAGCGTCGGCCCCGGATTCGCGGACCGACGGAAGATTTTCGAGGCCCTTGAAATCCAGCAGGGTTTCGAAGGATTCCCGCTGGCGGCCAAAGGCGTTGCGGCGGACCACCATGTCCAGCCCGCCCAGGGTCTGCTGCGGCTCACCGGAGGCGTTGTGCGCCGGATCTGCGATGCGGTCCGCCAGCAGGATCATTCCGGCACAGGAACCGTAGACCGGAAGGCCGTCCCGGATCCGTCCCTGCAGGGGTTCGTATACGCCGAAGGTGCGCATCAGCTTGTCAATGGTGGTGGACTCGCCTCCCGGCAGCACCAGGCCGTCCAGCCCGTCGAGTTCTCCCGGCCGCCGAACCGGAACTGCCGTGGCACCCGTGGCCTCCAGCGCTGCTGCGTGTTCGCGGACCCCGCCCTGCAGTGCCAGCACGCCCACCCGCAATTTCCGCTCCTGTGTCATCGGGCCAGTCTACGGACCCGGGAGGAGCAACGCCTGCCGCCGCCCCCGCTGTCCGGTGCCGCCGTCGGGGCCGGAATCAGCCCGGCGGAGCTGCTTGCGATATATTCATACACCATGAGTTCTTTCTCCGTCCTGACAGGCAAGCTGGTCCGCAGTGCCTCCAAACTGCGCGGCGGCGGCTCCGCACTGCCCGGCCTGGTGGTGGAGAAAATTGATCCCGATTTCATCCGCCGCACGCTGGCCGATCTCCCCCTTGGCGTTGCCGTGGTTTCCGGCACCAACGGCAAAACCACCACCACCAAAATGGTGGTCGAGCTCCTCGAAAGCCAGGGCCTGAAGGTCTTCACCAACCGCACGGGCAGCAACTTCACCCGCGGCGTCGCTGCCGCACTGCTCGGCGAGGTGGACTGGCGCGGGCGGCTGGATGCCGACGTCGCCGTCCTGGAGCTGGACGAAGCGCACGCAACGCACTTCGTGAAACTCATCCAGCCGCGCTATTCGCTGCTGCTGAACGTGCTTCGCGACCAGCTGGACCGTTTCGGAGAAATCGACAAGACCACCCGGCTGCTGGAAACCATTGCGAAGGCCACCACCGGCACCGTGGTCCTGAACCGCGAAGACCCCCGCGTGGCCGGCATTGCCGCCTCCCTGGACAAGCAGGACGTGCGCTACTTCGGCCTCGACGCGTCGCTGCGCAGCACCTTCCCGAACGACGACGAGATGCGCGGCTCCTCAGCCGAAGCCGCCGCAGCCGTGCTGCCCGCCGACGTCGTGCTGGAACGCGTTACCGAAACCGACGCCGATTTCCGCGTGGATGAGACCGTGGTGAACACCTCGCTCAAGCTGCGCGGCGTCTACAACATCTTCAACGCCGCCGCCGCTCTCACCCTGGCACGCGTCATCGCCGGGCCGCAGGCCAACTCGGAGGCACTGTTCACGGCGCTGTCCAACGTGGAGCCCGCCTTTGGCCGCGGCGAATCGCTGATGGTCAACGGGCAGCCGCTGGAACTGGTGCTGGTGAAGAACCCCAGCGGGTTCCGGCTGGGGCTGAAGTCCTTTGCCGCCCACGGCTACTCCACCATGATCGCCATCAACGACAACTACGCCGACGGCCGGGATATGTCCTGGCTGTGGGACGTGGACTTTGAAACCCTCGCCGAAAACGGCGTGAACATGGTCACGGGCGTGCGCGCCTATGACATGGCGCTGCGGCTGAAGTACGACGACGTCCCGGTCGCGGACATCGACCCGGACATCACCGACGCGCTGAAGAAGTTCATCGCATCCGCCGGGTCCTCCCCCATGCGCATCTTCTGCACGTACACGGCCATGCTCGCCGTGCGGCGGGAACTTTCCAAGATCACAACAGTAGAGGTGGTCTCATGAGCGAGCCGCTCAACCCGCAGGCCGGCGAAGACCGGACCATCAACATCCTGCAGCTGTATCCGCGGGAAATGAACATTTACGGCGACTGGGGCAACGTTCTGGTCCTGAAGCAGCGCCTGAAATGGCACGGCTACACCGCCAACGTCCTGGAATACAACCCCGGCGACGAATTCCCGGCGGATGTGGACCTGCTGGTGGGCGGCGGCGGTCAGGACAGCGGCCAGGTGGTCATTCAGGACGATCTGCAGGCAATTGCGCCGACCCTGCGCGCGATGGCCGAAGACGACCTGCCGATGCTGGCCATCTGCGGGCTGTACCAGCTGTTCGGCAACTTCTTCAAGACGCACACCGGGACCGTGATTCCGGGCATCGGACTGCTGGACCTGGAAACCCACGGCGGCACCGAACGGCTGATCGGCAACGTGCTTTCCGTCAGCGAGGAATTCGGTGAAATCCACGGCTACGAGAACCACTCCGGCCAGACATTCCTCGGCTCGGGTGTTAAGCCGCTGGCCGAGGTGCGCAAGGGCGAGGGCAACAACTCCAAGGACAACTACGAGGGAGCCCGCTACCGCAACGTGGTGGCCAGCTACCTGCACGGATCCCTGCTGCCCAAGAACCCGGCCATTGCGGACTTCCTGCTCCAGCAGGCCGTGATCCGCAAGTTCGGCAGCTTTGAACCGCGGCCGGAATCAGCGAAGGATCTGGCGGAGCTGGCCAAGCTCTCCGAGCTGGCACGGCAGCACGCCTCGCAGCGCCCCCGCTAGGACGTCGCTGCTCTGCCGAATTGCGCTCCGGCGAATTGCGATCCGGCGAATTGCGCTCCGGAGCTGATCCTTCGTGCAGATAACGGGCTTTCCCTAAATCCTTCGTGCAGATCAAGGGCTCAAAACAGCCGAATCTGCTTCTTTGGGCGCGTTATGTGCACGAGAGAATCCGGGAGACCGCATTTGGGCCCGTTATCTGCACGAGAGAATCCGGGAGACCGCATTTGGCCCCGTTATCTGCACGAAGGAACCTGGGACAGCGCTCTTAGCCCCGTTATCTGCGCGAAGGAATCCGGTCCAGCCCAGCGCCTCCGGAATCGGAGTCAGCGCAACGGATCCTTCGTCACGAGCCATTCATGCGCTCCGGCATCCGCTGCACCCATGGATTCGACCACGCCGATGGTCCGTGCCCGCACTGCCGCCTGCTGTTCGGGCGGCGCACACTGGCCCTGCGGCAGGTCCGCCGCCACTGAGCACCAGCGGTAGGGGTCCCGGACGATGACGGACGGAGCCCAGGCCAGGTCCGTGACGTCCCAGCCGCCGTCGTCGTCCTGGCCAAACTGGGCGCGCAGGATCAGTCCCTCGTTGTTCACGTCGTACCAGGGGGACAGCTCGGTGACGGAGTTGCCCAGACCGTAGGCGATCCAGGTTCCGTTGTAGTTCTCAATCGGCAGCACCGAGTGGCTGTGATGACCGTAAATGAAGTCGAATTCCCCGCTGTCCGCCAGGGCATGTGCCGTTTCCACCTGCTGCGAGTTGGGAACCGAGGCGTATTCCTCACCGGCGTGGACCGCGCCCACGACGACGTCGGCGCCGGCAGCCCGGGCGGCCTTCGCCTTGGCGATCATCACCGCGGGATCGAGCAGGTCCACCTGCCAGCCGAACTCGGCGCTCATCCCGTTCAGCCCGTAGGTCGCCTCGATCACCGACACCTTCGCGGCCGGTGTGGACAGGATCAGGGGCTTCGCGGCGTCGGCCTCGGTGGCGTAGGACCCGGTGTGGGGCAGTCCCAGGGCGTCCAGTACGGCCAGGGTCCGGTTCAGTCCTTCAGTTCCGGCGTCCACGGTGTGGTTGCTGGCCGTGGTGCAGGCGTCGTAGCCCACGTCCCTGGCCGCGGTCAGGATCTGCGGCGGAACGTTGAACATCGGATAGCCCGTGTAGGGACCGTCGGCCTCCGCAACCGGCGTTTCCATGTGGCAGACGCCCAGGTCAGCCGAATCGAGGTAGGCCCGCTTGCCCTCAAGCAGCGGTTCGAAGTCCAGCGGCATCTTTCCGCTCACCGCGGCGTCGGCTCCGGCCTGGGTCCACAGCTGCGGATGCACCAGAAGGTCTCCGGCAACCATCATCGAGAAGCACCGCTCAGCAGCGCATTCCGCTCCCACGCCGGGGGTCGCGGTGGGAGCGGGAGATGCCTGCGGCGCAGTCCCGCTGCTTCCGGAATCGGGAGCCGAGGCGGAACCCGAGAAGGCCGACGCGGAACCGGAGGAGGCCGACGGCGTTGCCTGCGGATCCGGGTCCGATGCCGGCGCACATCCCGCCACGGCCAGCAGCAGCACAGCAGCGGCAGCCTTCGCCGTCGAACCCGTTCCGGGCAGAAATCCGAACCTGCGTGTAGTCATTGGCGCTCCCGCTCGTCATATTCGGCGCAAAGGAGGCCCCTCGCAGCCCCCGGCCAGCCTACGACGGCGTTTCTGTTGTTCGGCTCAACAGCCGTGTGCGAGTCTTGACAATTATGAGTAACCCTTTCGGAAGTATCAGCTCCCTGCCCTATCAGCTCCCGCCCTTTGAGCACATCACCCCGGATGATTTCCGCCCCGCCTTCAAGGCCGGCTTCGAGGAGCACCTCGCAGAAATCGATGCGATTACCGGCAATTCGGCGGCACCTGATTTTGAGAACACGATCGCCGCGATGGAGCGGGCAGGCCAGATGCTCGAACGCACGGCCCTGGTGTTCTTCACGCTTACGGCAGCGGATGCAACTGACGAGGTTCAGGCCATTCAGCAGGAAGTGGGACCGCAGCTGGCCGCCCACGAAGACGCCATCTACCTCAACAAGGACCTCTTCGAGCGGGTTAATGCCGTCTCCACCGAGGGTTTGGATGAGGAATCCGCGCGGCTGGTCTCGGAATACCGCCGCAGCTTCATCCGGGCCGGGGGCCAGCTGGATGAAGACGGCCAGGCACGCATGCGGAAACTGAACTCGCGCCTGTCCGTGCTGGGCACCGAATACGCCCAGAAGCTGCTCAAGGACACCAATGAGTCGGCGCTGCTGGTCACCGATGCTGCTGAGCTGGACGGCCTTTCCGACGACGACGTCGCCTCGGCAGCCGCCGCTGCCGCCGAGGCAGGCAAGGAGGGTTATCTGCTGTCCCTGGTCCTGCCCACTTCGCAGCCTGCGCTCGCCTCGCTGACCAACCGGGAAACCCGCCGCCGCCTCCTCGAAGCCTCACTGAACCGCGGTTTCCGGGACAACCAGGAAAACACCCTGGGCCTCGCCGCGGAAATGGCCGCGCTGCGCGCCGACCGGGCAGCCCTGCTGGGCTTCGCCAACCATGCGGAGTTCGCCACGGACAACCAGACGGCTCCGTCGCTGGAAGCCATCCATTCCATGCTCGGCAAGCTCGCGCCTCCCGCTGTCCGCAACGCGCAGGCCGAAGCCGAACTGCTGCGCGAAGCCGCCGCCCGGGACGGGATCGAGGAACTGCAGGCCTGGGACTGGTCCTACTACTCGGAGCAGGTGCGCCGCGAAAAGTTCAGCGTGGACCGGGCGGCCCTGCGGCCCTACTTCGAGCTGGAGCGGGTTCTGCATGACGGCGTTTTCTACGCCGCCAACCGGCTGTACGGATTGACCTTCACCGAACGCCCGGATCTGGCCGGTTACCACCCGGATGTCCGGATCTGGGAAGTGAAGAATGAGGACGGCTCCGGGCTGGGACTGTTCCTGGGCGACTACTACACCCGCGACACCAAGGCCGGCGGTGCCTGGATGAACTCGCTGGTGCACCAGTCCACTCTGCTGGGCACGCAGTCGGTGGTCATCAACAACCTCAACATCCCCAAGCCGCCCGAGTCAGAGCCCACCCTGCTGTCCTTCGATGAAGTGGTGACGGCCTTCCACGAGTTCGGACACGCACTTCACGGCCTGTTCTCCTCGGTCACCTACCCCCGGTTTTCCGGTACGGCCGTTCCGCGTGACTTTGTCGAGTACCCCTCGCAGGTCAACGAGATGTGGATGCTGTGGCCGGAGGTTGTTGCCAACTTCGCCAAGCACCACGTCACCGGAGAGCCGCTCCCTCAGGATGTGATCGACAAGATCGAGGCCGCCTCCACCTGGGGCGAGGGCTTCGGCACCACGGAATACCTCGGTGCAACCCTGCTGGACCTGGCCTGGCACGAACTGGCTCCCGGAGAAACCGTGCAGGACCCGGAGGCCTTCGAGGCTGAGGCCCTGCAGCGCGCCGGCGTGGCACTTGATCTGGTGCCGCCGCGCTACCGTTCGGGCTATTTCAAGCACATCTTCGCCGGCGGATACGCAGCCGCTTACTACGCCTACATCTGGAGTGAGGTCCTGGATGCTGACACCGTGGAGTGGTTCAGGGAGAACGGCGGCCTGACCCGGGAGAACGGAGACCGGTTCCGCCGCGAACTGCTCGCCCGGGGCAACAGTATTGACCCGCTGCAGGCATTCCGTAACTTCCGGGACCGTGATGCAGCCATTGAACCGTTGCTGCACCGCCGCGGATTAGACTAATTTAAATGGTTACCATCGCAGCTTGTCAGGACCTTCACCGGAATTGGTTGACGAAACTCGCCGGAGTCACTGGCGGCAATACCTTTTCCACCCATGAGTCGGAGTGGTTGTGGCTGCCAGCGCGGCGTCAGCTGGTCCTGCTGTACCCGCAGCGGATTGCGCCCGCCGGCATCCGGCCCGGCCTGACCGAAGCCACCCGGCTCGGCGCGCAGAGCGTGTCCGTCTGGATGAACAACGCAGTGAACTACGCGCCGCTGGAGGCCTTCGGGTTCCGCCGCGGCCCGCAGCCGCAGTGGATGAGCGCTCCCGTGAGCGTACCGGAGCGTTACGACGCCGGGACCGCCGGCGTCGATCCGGAGCCCGCTGAGGTTACCGGGCCCGACGCCGATGAACTCGCCGCCGGGCGCAGCCACCCGCGCACCGCCTGGCACCTCACCACCCGGGGCGACGGAAAGCTGACGGGCCGGGCGTGGGTGTATGTCCCCGCCGCCGTCGATCAGCAGCCCCCGCCCATGGATCCGATCACCGGCAAGCCGCAGGTTCCCGACGAGCCGACACGCAAACCCCGCAAGGGTTCGCTCGCCGGGGTTTTCGGGCTGGCGGTTGGTCCTTCCAGCAGGCGCAAGGGGTACGGAACGGCGCTGCTGAGCCGTGCGGCAACGGTGGCGGAAGCCGCCGGTGCGGACCGCCTGGCGGTCAACGCTGCTCCTGCCGGCGCCGAATTCCTGGCCGAACGGGGCTTCGAGCTCATCGGCCGCGGGCAGTACCTCAGCCTGGACCTGCGCTAACGCAGAGTCCGTCCCGGGCAGCTAGGCCCGGGACGGACTGCACGGCTCGCTGCAGAGGCCGGCAGCACCGGCCCCCGCAGGGACGCCCGGTGTTACCAGCCGCGCTCGGCCAGCCGGTGCGGCTGCGGAATTTCATCCACGTTGATGCCCACCATGGCCTCGCCCAGGCCGCGTGAGGCCTTGGCAACTTCATCGGCGTCATCAAAGAAGGTGGTGGCCTTCACGATGGCTGCCGCGCGCTGGGCGGGGTTGCCGGACTTGAAGATGCCCGAGCCCACAAACACGCCGTCCGCGCCCAGCTGCATCATCATGGCTGCGTCCGCGGGTGTGGCGATGCCGCCGGCGGTGAACAGCACCACGGGAAGCTTCCCGGCGGCGGCCACCTCCTTCACGAGTTCGTAGGGGGCCTGCAGTTCCTTCGCGGCCACGTACAGCTCATCCTCGGGCAGTGAGGACAGCCGGGCCACCTCGGAGCGGATGGCGCGCATGTGCATGGTGGCGTTGGAGACGTCTCCCGTGCCTGCTTCACCCTTGGAACGGATCATGGCGGCGCCCTCGTTGATGCGGCGCAGGGCCTCGCCCAGGTTGGTGGCCCCGCAGACAAAGGGGACGGTGAACTTCCACTTGTCGATGTGGTTCGTGTAATCGGCCGGGGTCAGGACTTCGGATTCGTCAATGTAGTCCACCCCGAGCGACTGCAGGACCTGGGCCTCCACAAAGTGGCCGATCCGGGCCTTGGCCATGACCGGGATGGAGACCGAATTGATAATGCTGTCGATCATGTCGGGGTCGCTCATGCGCGAAACTCCGCCCTGAGCGCGGATGTCGGCCGGAACGCGCTCCAGCGCCATGACGGCCACGGCCCCGGCGTCTTCGGCAATGCGGGCCTGCTCGGCGGTGACCACGTCCATGATCACCCCGCCCTTGAGCATCTCGGCAATACCGCGCTTGACCCGGCTGCTGCCGGTGACCGGAGAGAGGGAGCCGGACGCGGAAACGGGCGCAGCCGCGCCCGGGAACTGTGGGTTGTGCATGGAACTCACCTTCATGGGAAACCGAATCAGCAAATGCTGCTGGACCCAGCCTAGGGCTTCCCTCCGCTTTAAAGAGCGATGCGCGTCACCGGGTTGCTTCCGGTGACGCGCAGCTGTGAGTTGTCCTTCAGTTATTGGCCGCCTGAGCCTAGATGGCCTGCCGGCGCACCGCGAGCATCCGTTGCCCGATGGTCACGCAGCTGGCTGCGCACAGCACCAGCAGGACCACCAGGAGCAGCACCTCGGGGACGCCCAGTCCCACCAGGCCGGTAGCCACCAGCAGTGAGACCAGACGCTCGGCACGCTCGGCAATGCCAACGTTGGCGTTAAAGCCCAGGGACTCGGCCTTGGCCCTGATGTAGGACACCAGCATTCCCAGCACCAGCGCGATGATGGCGGCGATGCCGATGGCGTCATTGTGTCCGCCGGTGAAATACCAGATGCTCACCCCGGCAAACAGGGCGCCGTCGGCGAAGCGGTCCAGGGTGGAATCCAGGAAACCGCCCCATTTTCCGGTGCGTTCCTGCTGGCGGGCCATGATTCCGTCAATGACGTCGGAGAAGATGAACGCCGTGATGAACACGGTGCCCCAGAACAGGTGGCCCAGCGGATAGAACACCAGGCCGCCCACCATGACGCCCAGGGTGCCCAGGATGGTCACGGCGTCCGGTGAGACGCCGCGCTTCAGCAGCCAGGCCGCCAGCGGCGTAAAGACGCTGGTGAAAAAGCCTCTTGCGTATTTGTTCAGCACTGCTCAGTCCTCGCTGGCCTGGGGCCATGCGTCTGCCACTTGTTGGCGGACATCCCCCAGGGTTTGGGTAATTGCCTTGGTCTGGGCGATGATCGGCAGGAAATTTCCGTCCCCGCCCCAGCGCGGCACAATGTGCTGGTGCAGGTGAGCGGCGATTCCCGCTCCCCCGGTCACGCCCTGGTTCATGCCCAGGTTGAAGCCGCTGGGATTGGAGACCTTCCGCAGCACGCGCATGGCGGTCTGCGTCAGGGAAGCTATCTCCGCTGTCTCCTGCTCGTCAATGTCCGTGTAGTCCGGCACGTGCCGGTACGGGCAGACCAGCAGGTGTCCGGCGTTGTACGGAAACAGATTCAGGATGACATAGGCATGCTTGCCGCGGTGGACAATCAGCGACTCTTCGTCGCTGCGGCCCGGGGCGGCGCAGAACGGGCAGTTGTGCTCCGAGGAGACCTGTTCCTGCCCGCCCTTGATGTATGCCAGGCGGTGCGGTGTCCACAGGCGTGCAAAGGAATCCGGCACGCCGGGGAGTTCAAATGAGTCGGTGACTTCAGCGTCCCCGGGGTAGGGACTGCCGCTGCCGTCCCGTCCGCCGTTTTCCATCTGCATTCCTGCCTCCGCCGCCGTCTACTTGTCCCGGTTGCGGACGGCTTCGACGATCCGCTTGACGGCCTCTTCAACGGGCACGCCGTTGTCCTGGCTGCCGTCGCGGAAGCGGAAGGAAACGGCCCCTGCATCGGCGTCGTCGCCGCCGGCAATCAGGACAAACGGGATCTTGTCCTTGGAGGCGGTGCGGATCTTCTTCGGGAAGCGGTCGGTGCCGGTGTCCACCTGGGCGCGGATGCCCTGGGCCTTGAGCTTGTCCACGACGTCGAACATGTAGTCGTTGAAGGCTTCGGCCACGGGGATGCCCACCACCTGCACCGGAGCCAGCCAGGCCGGGAACGCACCCGCGTAGTGCTCGGTGAGCACGGCCATGAAGCGTTCCACGGAGCCGAACAGTGCGCGGTGGATCATGACCGGGCGCTGGCGGGTGCCGTCGGCGGCCTGGTATTCGAGCTCAAAGCGCTCGGGCAGGTTGAAGTCCAGCTGGATGGTGGACATCTGCCAGGTGCGCCCGATGGCGTCACGGGCCTGGACGGAGATCTTCGGGCCGTAGAAGGCAGCTCCGCCCGGATCCGGCACCAGGTCCAGTCCGGATGCCTCGGCAACCTCGGCCAGGGTGCGGGTCGCTTCTTCCCACACGTCGTCGGAGCCGACGTACTTTTCCGGGTCCTTGGTGGACAGTTCCAGGTAGAAGTCATCCAGGCCGTAGTCCTTGAGCAGGTCCAGCACAAACTGCAGCGTGGTGGTCAGCTCGTCCTTCATCTGCTCGCGGGTGCAGTAGATGTGGGCGTCGTCCTGGGTCATGCCGCGCACGCGCGTCAGGCCGTGGATCACGCCGGACTTCTCATACCGGTACACCGAACCGAATTCGAAGAGCCGCAGCGGCAGTTCACGGTAGGACCGTCCGCGGGAGCGGAAGATCAGGTTGTGCATGGGGCAGTTCATCGGCTTCAGGTAGTAGTCCTGGCCGGGCTTGGTGATCTCGCCGGTCTCCGGATCGGTGACCTCGTCCACGTGCATGGGAGGGAACATGCCGTCGCGGTACCAGTCCAGGTGGCCGGAGACCTCGTACAGGTGCCCCTTGGTGATGTGCGGGGTGTAAACGAACTCGTAGCCGGCCTCGGTGTGGCGCTGGCGGGAGTAGTCCTCCATGGCCTTGCGGATGATGCCGCCCTTGGGGTGGAACACCGGCAGGCCCGAACCCAGCTCATCGGGGAAGGAGAACAGGTCCAGTTCGGTGCCCAGCTTGCGGTGGTCTCGGCGCTCGGCCTCGGCCAGGCGTTCCTGATAGGCCTTCAGGGCATCCTTGGTGGGCCAGGCGGTGCCGTAGATGCGCTGCAGCTGCTGGTTCTTCTGATTGCCGAGCCAGTAGGCGGCGGCGGAGCGGGTCAGCGCGAAGGCGTTGGAGATCAGCTTGGTGTTGGGCAGGTGCGGGCCGCGGCACAGATCGCACCAGATGACGTCGCCGGACTTGCGGTCCACGTTGTCGTAAATGGTGATTTCACCGGCGCCGACCTCGATGTTCGCGCCCTCGCCGGCTTCGTCCGCGCCGTCCTTCTTGCCGAGCAGCTCCAGCTTGTACGGCTCGTTGGCCATGGCTTCGCGGGCTTCTTCTTCGGTGACCACGCGGCGGGCAAATTTCTGGTTCGAGTTGATGATCTTCTGCATCATCTTCTCGAGGGTCTTCAGGTCCTCGGGCGTGAAGGGCTCGGCCACGTCAAAGTCGAAGTAGAAGCCGTCCTTGATGTACGGGCCGATGCCCAGCTTGGCGTCCGGGCGCAGCTGCTGCACGGCCTGGGCCATGACGTGGGCGGTGGAGTGGCGCAGGACGTTGAGTCCGTCTTCGGAGTCAATGGTCACGGCTTCGACGGCGGAGCCGGGGGCCAGTTCGGTGTCCAGGTCCTTCAGGACGCCGTCCACGCGCATGACGACGACGTCGCGGCGGTCGAAGAAGAGCTGCGCACCTGTGGTGCCAGTATCCACCGTGGTCTCTTCGCCGTCGACGATGAGGGTGAACTTCTCTGGCACTGACACGGTTGTCTCCTAGATTTCGTTGTACGGCGTTTTTTGGGCCGGCCAGGACGTGGCCGGCTGCTTCTGCGCCCCTTCGATGTTATCCGCTGGAGTTCGGCCCCACCAACCTGCCGCGCTGGGGACGGGGCAGGGATGCGGTGTCGCTCAGGTCCCAGGCCTCCAGCGCCTGCATGCTGATGCCGCGCGGACCGGTGCGGCGGGTGAGTCCGCGGATGAGCATCAGCTCGGTGCCAAAGAGCAGCGGCCCGGTCTTTTCCTGGGCCTCGGTGAAGAATGTGCAGTCCACGCAGCCGGTCCCGTCGTCGAGGCTGATGAACACCACGCGCCGCCCGCCGCGCATGGGCGGAGTTTGGGTGGCCACGCGGATGCCGGCCACCCAGACCTCGGAATTGTTGCGCAGTCCAATCAGGTCCCGGGCCTTGGTGACGCCGAATTCCGCCAGCAGCGGGGCGTAGCTGTCGATCAGGTGGGCGCTGACATCCACGGCCAGCAGGTCCAGTTCCGTGCGCACCTTCTCCCGCAAAGTGGGTTCGGGCAGTTCGGGGTGCAGGTTTTCCAGTTCGGTGTCTCCCAGCGGCAGGGCAAGCTGCCCGGGAATGGGATCGTATTTCCGCGGCGCCGGGCGGGGCGGTGCCGCGTCCAGGTGGCGCAAAAGATCAGCGCGGGAGGCACCTGTTCCGGTGTCCCGGGCCAGCGAATCGAAGGCACCCAGCGAGGCCAGCCGCATCAGGGTGGCCCGGCCCACCTTGGCCCGGGCCCGCAGGTCGGCCAGGGAATCGTAGGGCTGGCCGGCGGTGATGCGCCGCAGTTCCGCTGCCGAGAGACCGTAGATCCCGGCCAGGCTCAACCGGATGCCCAGCTTTTCCGGGCGCGCCGGGTGCCCGGGCGAGGCCGGAACCGCCGGCACCCGCTCCACCCGGTACTGCGCGCCGCTGCGGTTGATGTCCAGGGGCAGGATGGGAATGCCCATCCGCCGGGCCTCTGCCACCAGCAGCCGTCGCGGATACATGCCCGGATCGTGTTCAAAGATCCCGGCCAGGAAAGCCTCGGGATGGTGTGTTTTCAGCCAGGCGGACTGATAAGTGGGTACGGCAAATGCGGCGCCGTGCGCCTTGCAGAATCCGAAGCTGCCGAAAGCCTTCAGCGTGCCCCAGACCTTATCGATGACGTCTGCGGTGTAGCCGCGCTTGGCTGCCTCGGTGCGGAAGAAATCCTCCACGGATTTTTCGGCGTCTTCATTGCCCAGCAGCCGGCGCAGTTCATCGGCCTTGGCCAGCCCGCAGCCGGTGAAGACGTCAAAGGTGCGCAGGACCTGTTCGTGGAACACGGTCACCCCGTGCGTTTCCGCCAAGACCGGCCGCAGGGCCTCGTGCGGATACACCTCCGGAGCCCAGCCGTGCCGGTGTTCCAGGAACGGACGGACCATGTCGGATTTCATGGGTCCGGGCCGGAACAGGGAAATGTCGATGATCAGGTCATTGAACTCCCGGGGCTCCATCTTGCCGATCAGCTCGCGCTGTCCCGGGGATTCAATCTGGAAGCAGCCCAGCGTGTAGGTGCTGCAGATCAGGTCATAGGTGGGCGCGTCATCCAGCGGCACGGCGTCAAGGTTGATGGAACCGTCCGCCAGCACATAGTCCGGACCGTCCCCGTCGGGACCGGCCGGATGCGCTCCGGCACGCACCGTGTCCGCTTTGGTGGGATGCAGCCGCCGCACTTCCTTCAGGGCGTAGGCCATGGCACTTTGCATCCGCACGCCCAGCACATCGAGCTTGAGCATGCCCATGGGATCCATGTCGTGCTTGTCGAACTGGGACATGGGCAGCCCCAGGCCGGAGGGCTGCACCGGGGTGCGGTCCAGCAGGGAGGTGTCCCCCAGAATCACGCCGCACGGGTGCATGGAGATGTGCCGGGGCAGCCGGTCCAGGCGCTCGGTCAGGTCCACCAGCAAATCCAGCTGCCGGTTTCCCTCCACCCGTCCGGCAATGTCCCGCAGCTCCGGTTTTTCCGCGAGCGCCTCACGGAACTTCCGGGCGGAGAAGCGCCACAGCTGTTTGGCCACTGCCCCGATGTCTTCTTCGGCCAGGCCCAGGGCCATGCCGGCGTCGCGCACCGCACCCCGGGCACGGTAACCGTTCTGCATGCTCATCAGAGTGACGCGTTCGGCCCCGAAGCGTTCAAAAATACGGTGATAGACGTTGTGCCGTTCGGCACTTTCCACATCTATGTCGATGTCCGGCAGGGTGGAGCGGTCACGGGAGAGGAAGCGCTCAAAGATCAGGTCATGGGCCAGCGGATTGACGTGGCTGATGCCCAGCAGATAGTTCACCAGGGAGGACGCCCCTGATCCGCGGGCCGCCGCACGCACCCCCATGTCGGTGATCATCGCGGAGACTTCCGCCACGGTCAGGAAGTAGGAGGCGAACCCCAGCCGTTCAATGATGCCCAGTTCATGGGACAGCCGGTTGCGCAGGCGCGCCTCACTGCCCGCGTCCAGTGCCGGAAACCTGCGGCCGATGCCCGCTTCGCAGCGGCTCACCAGCTCGGCCATGGGTTCGGCGGCAATACCGATCACCGAGGCTTCCGGAACCACCGGCTGCTTCCAGCCCATGTCCCGGACCGGATCCATCCGGCAGGCGTCGGCGAGCGCTTCGGTGTCGCGGAGCATCCGGGAGGCGCCCGCCGCTCCGTAGCCCGCCTCGGTGCTGATCTCCCGGGCCAGTGACTTCATCTGCGCGGCGCTCTTGAGCCACCCCTGCCCGTTGGGCTGCAGGTCGGGCAGCCGTGCCAGGGAGGTCAGCGCCCGGGCGGCATCCAAAACATCGGCGGTGGCGGCGCCGTCGGCATCCACGTAGCGCACCGCATTGGTGAGGATGGCCGGCAGCCGCATTTCATCGGCCAGCCGGAACATGCGTACGGCGTGGGCCAGGCTGAGGTTGGTTCCGGGAGCGCTGAGGTGGGCCACCACCTCCACAGCGAGCGCTTTCCGCGGAAGGACTGCCTGCCAGCGGGCAAAAAGCGTGCGGGCGACGGCGTAGCTGCGGCTGCGCATGGCCTGCCCGACGTCGGACCAGGGGCCCACCAGTACGGTCAGGACCGGTTCATCACCGGGGCCGGAGGCAGCCCGCGAGGCCAGCTGCGCCGCCGTCACTCCCACCGGTTTGCTGCCCTTGCGCGCCGCCGACGCCGAGGTGCCGGCGTGGGCGTCGGAGATCAGCCGGCACAGCGCCCGGTAGCCTGCACCCCTGTTTCCGCCGCGGGCCAGAACCACCACGCGGCCGGTAACGGGCGGGGCACCGCCGGCATCCGGCTCGCCCAGCACTGCAAGGTCCACTCCCACGATTGGATCAATTCCGGCGTCCATACAGGCACGCAGGTGCTTCACCGTTCCGTACAGTCCGTCCCGGTCGGTGCAGGCCAGTGCGTCGGCGCCGTCTGCTGCGGCGGCCTGCGCCATTTCCTCCGGCCAGGACACCCCGTAGTGGGCACTGAAGGCGGTGGCGGCATGCAGATGGGTGAAGCTCATGGCAGGCAGTTCCTAGGCACTTTCCCGCAGGGCGTCATGAATGCGGATCAGCCGCCAGCGGTCGGAACGGATGTCATGGGAGATGTCCAAGGTCCGCAGCGGCGAGCGCGGGGTTCGCCGGGCCTGGACCCGCCAGATCTCAGAGTCCACCAGCCCGGGGCCGCGTCCGCGTTCTGCCCGGGATTCTTCCTCCCACCAGTTCCGGCGCTCATACCAGCGCACCGGATCCGCTGCCACCTTATAGGTATGGCCGCTCCAGACGAGCCGGAGGGGCTGGCCCGCGGGCGAGCACACCACCTCTATTGCCTCGCTGAAGACACCCATTTCCGATTCCTTCCCGCCGGCAGGCGTGCACCCGCGGTTACGCCGGCCCCGCGCTTGGACTGATCACCAGAACGGCAATCCATTAGAACGTATGTTCGAACAGAATCCAGTGTACGGCCAGCAGCTGACAATCGGCACCTCCCCCGGGCACCTGTCTTTCTACCGCCGCCGCCAAGGCCCTGCAGGGCGCGGAAACCGATCAGCTCGCCCATGTTCTGTGCCAGCCCGGAGAGGACGGACCCCAGCAGGAACACCGCGATGGCAAAGACGAAAATGCTCTTGCGGCCAAAGACTTTGTGGGACATATGGGAATTACTTCTCCTCACTGGAGTGCGTTCTACTCTGTCGCCGCCTCCACTCGGGAGGTTTTGGACAGCGGTTGCTGCACGATGAAGAGCGTGAGAACGAACGCCACAGCCAGGATGGGCACTCCCAGCAGGAAGATGGGCGGCAGTGCCTCACCGAAAGCAGACTTAATGAAGTCCTGCGCGCCGGGCGGCAGGGATTTGATCATTTCGGGACTGATCGAGTTGGCCCCGCCGGACGCAGGGTCTCCTGCTCCGGCGGGCGCCGAGTCCAACCGGTCATTGAGCCGGTGGATGAACAGCGAACCAAACACGGCAATACCCAGCGAGGCGCCAAGCTGCCGGAAATAGTTGGCTGTCGACACCCCGGTACCCATGTCATTGGGCGGGACGCTGTTCTGCACGATCAGCACCACGTTCTGCAGCAGCGCCCCAATGCCCAGTCCCAGCACGAGCATGCCAAGGGCGGTGAACGAATACGGGGTCGTACTGGAAATCCGCGAGAGCAGGATCAGCCCAAGAATCATGACTGCTGAGCCCAGGATGGGATAGATCTTGTATTTGCCGGTGCGGGAGATCAGCTGGCCGGTTCCTATGGAGCTGATCAGCATGCCGGCCACCATGGGCAGCATCATCAGCCCGGACATGGTGGGAGACGCCCCGTTGACAATCTGCAGGAAGGTGGGCAGGTAGCCGATGGAGCCGAACATTGCCAGCCCTACGGCCAGGCCCACCAACGTGCAGATCAGGAAATTCCGGATGGAAAATAACCGCAGCGGCAGCAGCGGTTCCTTTGCCCGCAGTTCCACGGGGATGAACACCGCAATGGCTGCGACGGCCACGGCAGCCAGCGTCAGGATGGTCGGAGATGTCCAGGCGTAGTTGTTGCCGCCCCAGCTTGTCAGCAGCACCAGGGCGGCGGTGCCGATGGCGAGCAGTCCGGCCCCGGCATAGTCCAGCCGGACACCCGTTGCGCTGTTCCGAGGCAGGTGGAGGGCTCCGATAATGAGAGCCAGGGCAATGATGCCGATGGGCAGGTTGATGTAGAACACCCACCGCCAGGACCATGTATCCGTGAGGTACCCGCCGAGCAGCGGGCCGCCGACCGAGGCGATGCCGTAGGCAGCTCCGATCAGGCCCATGTATTTACCGCGGTCCCGGGCGGAAACTATGTCACCGATGATGGCCTGCGCGCCGATCATGAGCCCGCCGCCGCCGACCCCCTGGATGGCCCGATAGGTGATCAGTTCGGCCATGCTGTGCGACTGACCGGACAGTGCGGAACCGGCAAGGAACACCACAATGGCGAAGATAAAGAAATTCTTGCGTCCAAACAGGTCACCGAGCTTGCCGTACATGGGCAGCCCGATGGTGGAGGTCAGCAGATATGCGGTGATCACCCAGGACAGGTGATCCAGCCCGTGCAGGTCCCCCACGATGGTGGGCAGTGCGGTGGAAACGATGGTCTGGTCCAGGGCGGCAACGAGCACCGAGAGTATGAGGCCGGTGAAAATGACGGCGACGCGCCGGTTGGAGTGTTCCGGTGCCGGCTGCCGGCCCGAGGGGAGGTCCGGAGCGGAGGCAACCGTTGCCGCCGCACCCGGATGCACCGGAGCCGCACTGGAACGGGCCGCCAGCGACACGGTGTTGACCGGGGCACCCATGGCCCCTGCCATAGCGGCTGCAGGATGGGTTGCATGTGTTCCTCGGGCGGTGAACTTGGCGGCCATTGACGCTCCTTGGGAGCTCGTCTTGAATAGTGCCGGACCAGACAGCACTTTCCATTCGACGCCCCGCCCGCGGCCGAGTCAACGGCGCGCGGCCACCTCGGGGTTGCCCGTCAGGTTCTGCTCAGGCAGGGAGTCTCCTCCTGCCCGCCGCCTGCAGGCCTCCGGCATTGTTCCGCGGGTGAGACGGGCACAAACTGGGCACTAAACGCGGACCGATTCTGATGTCGAAGCCGCACGGGATCCACGATGTCTCTCGGGATGGGCCATGAACCAGACAATCAGTGTCATTTTTCGCGCCATACCGCTCTTGATGGGAGCTGTCTGCCTGTCGTACGGCCTCTACATCCTGGCCGGGCCGGACGATGCCAATCATTTTGTGGCCGGACACGTCAACGTTGGGCTGACCGCCATCTGTTATGCCCTGTTCACTACGGCGGCCACCATCATCAGGCAGCTCATCAACCGCTACGGGCGCGTGTGGGGGATCATCCTGCCGCTCTCCGGCTACGCGGCTGCTGCAGCCGCCATCATCTGGGGCATCATTCTGGCCAACCGGGACAACACCGCGGAGAACCTCACGGCGGGTTTCGTTGTGATCGGCGTCGGCCTCGTCGCCGCGTGCGTCAGCACCGTAGCGGCCGCGTCCACAAAATTCACGCTGATCCAGTCAGCCCAGCTGCTCGAACCCCTGGGCGGCCCGCCGGAAGGTGCCCACTCCCGCGCCGCCGGGCTCATGCTGGTCGCAGTTCCGGTGATGGCCGCCGTCGTCGGCTTCTCCCTCGCGGCCGGGCTGTTGATGCGCTCAGACACTCCCGGATTCATTGCCGGCCACGTCGTGACCGGCCTGTCGGTGATCTGCACGGCCCTGATCGCTCTGGTCGCGAGCATCGTTCGCCAGATACGCAACGCATTCAGCGACAGCGAGCGTTTCGCCTGGGCGTGGCTCGTCGCTGCCGCGGGCACCGTCAACCTGGTGCTGGGACTATTCGTGCTGTTCAGCTCAGACGAGTCCTATCGGCTGGCCCCCGGATGTGTGCTGATCGGCCTCGGACTGATCTGCTTCAGCATCCTGTCGAAAGTGCTGTTGCTCGCCCTCGTGTGGCGCCGGACGTTTGCCCTGGCCAACCGCATCCCGCTCATGCCCATCGGAACAGCGCTCACTTGTCTGTTCTTCGCCGCGTTCCTCTTTGAAGCCGCAGGCACGGAGCCGGCGTTCTTCGTCGGCGCTCACGTGCTGGTTGGACTCGGGG
This sequence comes from Arthrobacter sp. TJ-178, assembly GCF_058269275.1. Classification (NCBI taxonomy): domain Bacteria; kingdom Bacillati; phylum Actinomycetota; class Actinomycetes; order Micrococcales; family Micrococcaceae; genus Arthrobacter; species Arthrobacter sp. TJ-178. The sequence continues at coordinate 140,131 of NZ_JBZCNK010000004.1, forward strand.
CCATCTGCTTTACGCTCTTTTCCATCGTGTCGATCCTCGAAGAGGGAACGTCGTAGCTACGCGAATTCCATTCCGTCCGCAGGACGCGGAGACGTGAGCCAGTACCGGGACCCATCGGTGCTGCGGGCTACGATTCCTTCATCCACCAGATAGCGCCGAACGGCTGCCGGGTCCGTGGAATAGCTGCCGAGGCGGCCGGTAATCTCGCGCTCCGTCAGCACCGGCACCTCTCCGGGAGGTGCCGGGACCGTTTCAAAGACGTGCCCGGCCACGTAGTGGAGCAGTTCCAGGCGGTCAGCGGAGCGCCGGGGGTAGGCCGAGATTTTCCCGTTGACCAGGAACCTCTGTGCCGAAGTTTCCGGCGGCTGCTTACCGCTGGCCAGCAGGCGGGCAAAAACACCGCTGACCGGCTGGACATCGCATACTCCCGAGGAGACCAGTCCGGCCTTTTGCAGGGCAGCCAGCGATTTGCGTTCCTTGGGCTCCATGGTCTGCCCGTCCAGGGGCGTTCCGCGCTCCGCCGCCGTGATGATGCGGGCGTAGAGCCGCAGCCTGCGCTCATCTGCGAGCGCAGCAGCGACGGCCCGCCACTGCTCCGATGCCGCTTGTTCCGGCGCAGTGATATCCGGTGCCGACTGCTCCTGGTCCATTCCTGCCTCTTCCCCCTGAGTGCGTACTGTTCCGGTGCGCGCACCGCTGACGTGTGAGTACCGTACCCCACGCCCGCGGCCTTCCACCCGATAGCCGCGGAATTGCCCCGGGGAACCGGAGATGGTCCGCTAGCTGCGCGAAAAAGCGTCCAGCTTGGCCTGGGCCTCGGCCTCATGCCGCACCTTCAGCTCATAGTCGATGAAGGCGTCAATCATCGCGCGGTACGTTGCTTCCACCACGGTAGGGTCCCCGTCCTGGGCCTCTGCAGTGGCGCGGACATGTTCAAGGACCTCTTCGACACGCGCGGGAGCCTTCACCTCGGCGTCGTTGTCCTTCAGCGGACCGGCGAGGCGGACCAGCCGCTCCCGGCGCCAGATCAGCGCCACGATCTCTTCATCGATTTCGTCAATGGCCGTGCGGACATCGTCCAGCTGACAGGAGATGGATCGGTGATGATCAGAGGTTTCCATGACTTTAGATTAGCCGTCCACAGATCCCGCGTTGCTCCGCGAGAGCTTCGAAGGCCACCAGATCCTGCGGCCGATGTCATAGGACAGGGCCGGCACCAGCAGCGAGCGCACCACCAAGGTGTCCAGGAGGACGCCGAAGGCAACAATAAAGGCCAGCTGCGCCAGGAAGAGCACCGGGATGACACCCAGGGCGGCGAAGGTTGCCGCCAGCACAATGCCGGCACTGGTAATGACGCTGCCGGTGATCATCAGCCCGCGGACCACCCCCTCGCGGGTGCCGTGCCTGATGCTTTCCTCCCGGACGCGGGTCATCAGGAAGATGTTGTAGTCCACGCCCAGGGCCACCAGGAAGATAAAACCGAACAGCGGAACGGCCGGGTCCGCACCCGGGAAGCGGAAAACATGGTTGAAGACCAGGGCGGAAACGCCCATGGTGGCCCCGAAGGACAGCAGCACCGTCAGGATCAGCAGGAACGGGGCCAGCAGCGCGCGCAGCAGCAGCATCAGCAGGAACAGGATCACCACCAGCACCACCGGAATGATCAGGTCCCGGTCGTGGGCGGCCGCAGCGTTGGTGTCGATGGTCGTGGCCGTCACCCCGCCGATCAGCACATCCCCGATCCCGGCCACCTTCTCCCGCATGGTGGAGACAGTCTGCTCCGCGGCGTCGGACTCCGCAGCCTCCTTGAGCGTGGCTTCCAGCAGGACCTTTCCGTCCACAACCTTCGGCGCGCCCGAAGTCCCGGGGACAGGAGAGGACTGCACGCCGTCGGCCGTCACCGGCAGCTCCCCGGCCGGTGTGCCGGTGGCATCCACGGCCAGGGCATCCACGCCGGGCACGGCCAGCACTGCGCGGGCGACGGCGTCGATCTCGCCTTCCGGGGCGACAATCAGTGCCGGGCTGCCGGAACCGGAGGGGAAATGCTCGCCCAGGACCTGCTGGCCTTCCTTGGTGGCGGTCTGCCCCAGCACAAAGTCGCTCTGCGGCACCCCGGAGGCCCGCAGCTGCAGCAGGCCTGTTGCCGCGACCAGGAGCACCAGTGTGGGAATCACCCAGGTGCGGCGCGGATGCGCCTTGACGGTCCGGGCCACGCGGGGCCAGAACCCCTTGGGGGAGTTCCCGTCCCGGTCCGGATGCTCGGACCCGAACGTGGGCCGGCGCGGCCAGAAGGCCACCCTCCCGAAGAGGAAGAGCAGCGCCGGGAGCAGGGTCATTGCGGCCAGAAAAGCGAATCCGATGCCGATCGCCGCCACCGGACCCAGGGCCTTATTGGAATTGAGGTCGCTGAGCAGCAGACAGAGCAGCCCGGCGGTCACCGTGGCTGCCGAAGCCAGGACCGGTTCAAAGGTTCCCTTCAGCGCCGCCCAGGTGGCATCCCACCGTCCCTCGTGGTCCCGCAGCGACTCCCGGTACCGGGAAACATAGAGCAGCGAGTAGTCCGTTGCAGCGCCGATGCCCAGGATGAACAGGATGCCCTGGACCTGGCCGTTCAGGGTCAGCGTTCCGGCCTTGGCCAGGTAGTAGACCACCAGAATGGCGGCGGACAGGGCGAAGATCGAGGTCAGCAGGACCAGGAACGGCAGCAGGGGTGAGCGGTAGACCACCACCAGGATCACCAGCACCGCCAATGCCGCCACCAGGACCAGCGAGGTGTCTATGCCGCCGAACGCTTCGGTGATGTCCGCCAGCTGCCCGGCCGGTCCGGTGACGTAGCTGTCCAGCCCCTGGGGGATCCCGTCCCGCACCTCATTGCCCAGATCTTCCACGGTGGCCGTGGCGCTGTCATTGTCCTGCACCGGCACAAAGATCTCCGCGGCCTTGCCGTCGGTGGAGAACTGAGGCGGGGAAACCTCGCCCGCAACGCCGCTGACCTTCGACAACTCGGAAGCCCGGCCGGTGACGAAGGTCCGGTCCGCCTCGGTCAGGCCGTCATTGTTCACGTAGACGACGACGGCGGGGATCGCGTCGCTGTCCGTGAATTTTTGCTGCAGGTCCGCCACCTGCGTGGACGCCGAGCTGGCGGGAAGATACGAGGTCTGGTTGTTGTCCGCCACTTCGCTGATCTTGCCGAAGTACGGTCCGCCAATGCCGCCCACACCGAACCAGACGATGATCAGCACCACCGGAATCAGGAAGCGGACCCAGCCGCTGCGCCCGCCGGGCCTGCCGGCGGGGCTCTGCCCTGATTCGGTGCTGGCGGCCCGGTGACTTCCGTCCGGGTTACGGGGTGCTGGAACATTCCGGGGCATAGGTCCATGACAGCCCCGCCCGGGAGCGCGGTCAACGGTCCGGCCGCGTCCATGCTGTTTGGCCGACGAGTTCAACCGCATCAGAACGCGTCGAAGAGGGGTTTACCCGCCCCGCAGTGGCAGGATCATGACTGTGAAACCTTCTCTATCCGTGATTACCGCAGGCGTGCGGGATCTCGAGGTAACTTACGCGTTCTATTCCTCCCGGCTTGGCTGGGAAGCCGTTCAGCACGTCCCGGAGGAAGTGATCTTCTACCAGGTGGGTCCCGGGCTGCTGCTGGCCTTCTTCCGGCGCGATCATCTGGCGGCCGAAGCCGGCGCCATGGGTGAGGCCGCAGCTGCTCCCATAACCCTGGGCCACAACGTGGGCTCAGCGGCTGAAGTGGAGGCTGTGCTGGCGGAAGCAGCCTCAGCGGGAGGGTCAGTTACGGCGCCGGGAACCCAGATGAGCTGGGGCGGCTACTCCGGGTACTTCACCGATCCGGACGGTTACCGCTGGGAGGTCTGCCACAACCCGGGACTGTCCATGGACGCGAACGGCAACGTCACCCTTGAGGTCATTGAGCCCATCGCATCTGACCCGGCCCAGGCCGCACTCACCGAGCTGTCTTCCCGAAACAGCGGCTAGAACAGCGGGCAAAAACAGTGCGCTGGAGCAGGGCGCAAAAACAGTGCGCTAAAACAGGGCGGGCTCAGAATCTGATTCAGCGGCGGGGGCTGCCAGCAGTTCCGGACCGTCGTTGCGGACATTGCCCACGGCAGGATCCACTGCCGCAAGAGTCCATTGAGCCGCTGCGATGCAGCCTTCGCCGACCACCCGGTGCACCAGCTCCCCGGCGTTGCGTGCCGCGGGGTCCAGCCACGCGTCCATCCCCTGGCGCGTGAGCGGCACCGGCATCCGGTGGTGCAGCTCCCCCAGTTCCGCCAGCACCTCCGACTGCCCGGCATCACGGATTTCCTCCGGGTCCGGCGCTGCCGCGGTCAGGATCGACGTCGAGAGCAGCCAGCTGCCCGGCTCCCCCGGTGCTTTCGCCGGGTCCCGCCACCACTCATAGAGACCGGCGAAAAACGTCAGGGCCCCGTCGGCGCGGTGGACATAGAAGGGCTGCTTGGTTTTTCCCGGCCCGGATTTCCACTCGTAGTATCCCTGCACCGGCACTGCGCAGCGCCGGGAGAACACCGCGTCGCGGAAGGTCGGCTTCTCCAGCACCGTTTCGCTGCGCGCGTTGAAGGCCCGGACCCCCACCGAGTCATCTGCTGCCCATCCCGGCACCAGTCCCCAGCGGGCCACATGAATTTCCCGCACCGGACCCCGGCCTGCCGCAGGCCCGCCGACGTAGCGTTCCAGCACCACCGGCACGTCCGACGTCGGCGCCACGTTCCAGGACTGCCGCAGCTCCAGATTAGCGTCGGCTTCCGCCTCGGCCTCCGCGACCAGGTCCGCCGTCGTCCTGGCCATCACGTAACGTCCGCACATGCTTCCAGTTTGCCAGTCCGCCGGCCGGGGAATTGAACCGGCAGCCCGGCGGTTGTACCCGGCAGTCCCTGTTTCCCGTACGCAGAAGGAGCCTTCCATGGCCGCCACAGCAGAAGCTTTCACCCCCGACGCCGGATCCATCACCATGTTCTCCACCTCCTGGTGCGGCTACTGCCGCCGCCTGAAGTCCCAGCTGGAGGCCGCCGGCATCGGCTACAACGAGGTCAACATCGAAAACGTGGAGGGCACCGCAGAGCTGGTGGCCGAGATCAACGGCGGAAACCAGACCGTGCCCACCGTCATTTTCCCGGACGGCTCGTCGGCCACGAACCCGTCCGCAGCCGAGGTCAAGGCCCGCCTGGGCCTCTAGCCGCCCGGGCCTTGCCGCTTCCCAAGCCTTGGCAAACCCCCTGGGCCTCCAGGCTCAGCCCACGTCAACTTCGCGCGAATCCGTCCCGCTTCATAGGATGGAAGGCGGGATGCCGGATATCGGTGCCCCGCCCGGACACCCCCGAGAGGCAGCACAACGCATATGGTTCACAAGGTTCAGGCAGTAGTCGTCAAGGAAAAGAACGCCCCGGTCTCGCTGGAGACCATCCTGGTTCCGGATCCCGGTCCCGGAGAAGCACTGGTGGACATCCTTACCTGCGGTGTCTGCCACACGGACCTGCACTACAAGCAGGGTGCCATCAATGATGACTATCCCTTCCTGCTCGGCCACGAAGCGACCGGCGTGGTTTCCGCCGTCGGCCCCGACGTCACCGAAGTTGCCCCCGGCGACCGCGTGGTCCTGAACTGGCGCGCCGTCTGCGGCGAGTGCCGTGCGTGCCGCAAGGGCCAACCGCAGTACTGCTTCAACACTGCCAACGCCACGCAGAAGATGACCCTGGAGGACGGCACGGAGCTGACCGCCGCCCTGGGCATCGGAGCTTTCGCTGAGAAGACCCTCGTGGCCGCCGGCCAGTGCACCAAGGTGGACGACGACGTCGACGCCGCCGCAGTGGGCCTGCTCGGCTGCGGCGTGATGGCCGGCATCGGTGCCGCCATCAACACCGGCGAGGTCCAGCGCGGCGAATCCGTAGCCGTCATCGGCTGCGGCGGCGTGGGCATTGCCGCTGTTGCCGGCGCGCAGCTGGCCGGAGCCACCACCATCATCGCCGTGGACATTGACGCGAAGAAGCTGGAACTGGCGAAGGCACAGGGCGCCACCCACGTCATCAACTCCAAGGAAGAAGATCCGGTCGAGGCCATCCGTGCCCTCACCGAAGGCAACGGTGCAGACGTGGTGATTGACGCCGTCGGCCGCCCCGAAACCTACAAGCAGGCCTTCTACGCGCGTGATCTTGCCGGCCGCGTGGTCCTGGTGGGCGTGCCCAACCCGGAGATGAAGATCGAACTGCCGCTGGCCGATGTCTTTGGCCGCGGCGGCTCGCTGAAGTCCTCCTGGTACGGCGACTGCCTGCCGTCGCGTGACTTCCCGATGCTGGTGGAGCAGTACAAGCTGGGCCGCCTGGACCTGGATGCCTTCGTGTCCGAGCGCATCGGCCTGGGCGACATCGAAGAAGCCTTCACCAAGATGCATGACGGTTTGGTCCTGCGCTCCGTGGTGGTCCTCTAAATGGCCGTGAACATCGACAACGTCATCACCTCCGGCACGTTCTCCCTGGACGGCGGCACCTGGGAGGTGGACAACAACGTGTGGATCGTCGGTGACGACTCGCAGGTGATCATTATTGATCCCGCGCACGACGTCGACTCCGTGGCTGCCGCTGTCGGTGACCGGGAAGTCATGGCCATCCTGCTCACGCACGGCCACGACGACCACATCCGCGCCGTCGGCGCCGCCCGGGAACGCTTCAGCGCCCCGGTGTTCCTGCACGCCGCGGACCGGATGCTCTGGGATGCGGTGTTCCCGGACGAAGCGCCCGACGACGAGATCCAGGACGGCGACATCTACGAGGTGGCCGGGATTACGCTGCAGGCCCTGCACACCCCCGGCCACTCCCCCGGATCAGTGTGCTTCCTGCTGGCCGCCGGCGCGCCCGGCGACGGTTCCCCGGTGGTCTTCAGCGGGGACACGCTCTTTCACGGCGGTCCCGGCGCCACCGGCCGGTCCTACAGCGACTTCCCCACCATCATCAAGTCCATCCGGGAACGGCTGCTGACCCTGCCGTCGGAGACCAGGGTGCTGACCGGCCACGGTGACGCCACCACCGTCGGCGCCGAGGCGCCGCAGCTGGAGGAATGGATCGCCCGCGGCCACTGATCCGCTGCCGGTTCCTACAGGAGCAGGTACTGGCCGCTGTGGGCGGCGGCGAGGGCATCGGTTCGGCGCTCAATGTGCTCCCGGAAGAACGCTACTTCGGGTGGCTCCGGGCGGGCGAGCCTGGCACCAGCAGAAATGAAAGCAGTGCCGAGGCGGATCAGGGCGCGGGAGGTGAATCCCGCATGCGCGGAGACGGGCTGGGAGTACCCGAGGGCTGTGGAACTCATGCGGGCTCCTGTGTGTCGATGAGTGGAAATGCATTGAAGTGCACCTGAACGGAGCGTGCCCCGGGTGTTCCCGGATCGTTCCGGTAGGTCTCGAGTTTCTCGCGCAGGAACGCTTCCATCTCGAGGGTGAGCGCCTTGAGCTGGTCCGCGGTGAAGTAGGCATTGAGCGTGCTGATCGTCGCAGCCTGGGACCACTCCTCCGGCAGCGCCGTTGCGTCGCTCGCCATGAAGGCAGCCAGTGACTCCGCGCGTCCGCGCTCAAAGTAGCTGCTGACCTGCCGGGCCGCTTCCCGCACAGCTGGGTCCTGTTCCGCGCCGGGCGTGCTGATACTCAGTGCGCCCGGCGTGCGTTCCCACCACCGCTCGCGTACCGAACCGCGGTCCGGAACTTCACGGACAAGACCGTGCCGGGCCAACTGCCGCAGGTGGTAGCTCGTTGCGCCGCTGGATTCCCCGAGCCGTTTGCCGATGCTGCTCGCTGTTTGGGGCCCGTGCTGGGAGAGAATTTCGAGCAACTGCACCCGCAGCGGATGCGCGAGGGCCTTGAGGACGGGGCCGTCGATAACCCGGTCGCCGGCGTGGATTGGGGGCTGTCCGGATTCTGGATCTGCGTTCATGTAGACAGCATGCCAGTGCAAAGGTTTATTTGCAAACGTTTCTTTGCACATCCTTCGGTCTTAGCTGTGAGATGCTCAGTTCCATGACCGCGCCAACACGCCTTCGGCCCGCCGAAGTAACTGATTTGCCCTTCATCTTCCGCAAGGAGCTCGAGTACATGGAGACCGTCGAGCCGGATGCGCACCAGGGGTGGCTGGCGGCCCTGGACCTGAACCTTGAGTTCTGGATAGATTCCCTTCCCCGGACGCTGTTCTGTGTCGACGACGACGGGCGGCAGCTCGGGTATGCAATGTGGACCCTCGAAGGTGACAGCGCAACCCTGGCCTCGATCCATATCCTTGACAGCCATCGCCGCCGGGGACTTGGGCAGCTCCTGCTGGAGGCATTCGAGCAAAGTGTCCGCCCAACCGGAGCACGCATTGCGAAGCTCGGCGTTCATCGGAACAACCAAGCCCGCCTGCTCTACGAGGCCGCGGGTTACGAAACCACGGGCCAGGACGGCGACTACATGCTGTTCAGCAAGGCGCTTGGAGAATGGAGCGGACTGCGCAACTAGCTGCGGGCCCAGTGACAGATGCCGGGAGGTTCATTCGGCGCACCAGAGTACCCCCGGCCGCCTGGCGCGCTTTCGCATAGCTCCTCCGCCATTGCCTTGCCGAAGCTGTAAGCAGGTGGAAAGGCCGCGACGAGGAGCAGTGCAACCGTACATACGGACATCGCCCACGCCCTCCGGTTCGTCTCAGCTCGCCTTAGCAGAACGCCGGTCACAACCGCGGCGAGAACTGCTGCCAGGAAAGGCAACGACGTCAGTACTTGGTCCCCCGTGGCACCAGTGCCCCTCACAAAAGAACCAATGGTGTCCAATGAGAGCACTACCAGGAGCAGTATGGGGAGGAAGGTAAAAAACAGCGTCATCAATACCAGGAAGCCCGGGCCGCCTGACCTGACCGGCTTGTAAAGGTTTGCAGCGCTCCGTTCGGTATTCAACGCAGCTCGTCTATAGCGGCGTTCTGCTGAGTTGCTCGGCACAGCTGCTCATGGCGTTCTTCCGGACGAGCGGGCATCCTTATTTCACCTCAGTGAAACGGGTGCCGAGCGGCTCGGAAAGGGTTGAGAGGTCCATGGGTTCAGGATCTGCGGCACCGATCCCCACCGCGGAGTAGTCAACGACAAACCAGTTTTTGCCCTCTGCAAAAGAGACGGATCCAGCACTGCCCGCGGCGTCAGCCATCACCGTGTAGGCCTCGTCCCGTGCACCTGATGAGTCAAAGTAAAAGATCTCCACGGTTTGAGTGCACTTCACCGATTCTGCCGGTATCTGTCCGTCCGCGCCCATTACAGCAGTGGGCGAGGGCGGGTCTTCCTGGCAGTCGAGCTGACCGGACACAGCCTGCCGGGCCTCTTCCAACGAGCTGACGGAGGGCAAGCCATCAGCGGATGCCTTCTCGACGCTGCAGGCCGAACATGTTCCTATAACCAGCGGGAGAAAAGCGGCGGTCACAGCAACTCGGTTCTTTCGCGTCATGGCATTCCCCGTTTGTTTTTGCTGGTCATCATGGCATACCCGGTATCAGCTGAGAAGGACCCAGTCCCCCGGGCTCAGAAGCTGCAGTACGCTCCTGTCATGACAACTCCGGAAGCGGATCACCCGCCGACCGTACGCATGTTCCCGGACTACGTCGGGACCGTGCTCTGGTTCGACGGCCCCGTCAGATACGAAGACTCGGGACTGACACAGAAACTCATCAGTGCTCTCCGGTCGTGGGAAGAGTCCTATTACCATTCCATGACTCATGACTTGGAGTGGGTGTCTACTGAAGCAGCCCGCCGGTTTACGGTTGAGGGCAACCGGTTGGCCGAGTGGTTGGCGGACGAGCTGGGCCATAGGTACGAGATTGCGTTCCAGTCATACGAAAGGGATGTGCCCCTCCGAGCATTCCGCTCATCCGCCCCTGCCCGGAATGCCAATGCCGTTGCCGCGTTCGACGTCATAACCGTCGCACTGCAAACAGAAGTGGCCGACGGTCACCGTGCCCGAACCGCGCTGCTGCGGGAAAAAGAACCAGGATGGTACGCACGCGCTCCGCTGTCAGGCAGCACTTTCAAACCGGAAGGCGGGTGAATCCCCTCGGGTGAAAGACCTACGTGCGCCGGTATCGTGTTGCCAGAACATCCTGCATGAGGGCGTCGAACATCTCGGTCATAGAGACAGCGATACCCGCATATTCCGCAATGAGGTCAGCACCGTCTCCAAGTGCGGCTCGAACCGGATGCAAAGCCGGCGTGGTTGCGTCGGCGGCGGCAGCACGCAACAAGTCCAGTCGCTCCAGGCCTGAGGTATAGCCAAGTTCAAACAAGGTCCAGTGGAACAGGTGCATCAGGCCCGAATCACGGTCGAAGCCGTCATGGGTGGGCATGGATGCTGCTTCCTCCGCAGTGAGGTCGAACTCGCGGTGGAGCGCCAATCCGAAGTCAGTGAAGAGGAGTCTGCCATCCCGGACGAGGATGTTCCCCGGGTGCACGTCAAAGTGCTGGAACCCCTGACTGTTCATCCATGCTGTAGCTTTCAGGAGCTGGTCGACAACTTCGGGAAAGACAGTCGCCCCGGTGCCCTCGGCCAGACTCCTCCGAATCCAGGCACCCAGTGTCTCGGGCACGTACTCAAGGAATAACACCATGCTTTTGGGGGCGTTCTTCATCGCGGTGAGCTTGCTTTCGACCTGAAGCCAATGGAGTCCCCATCGGCGGGGAACAGCATCGCCGTCGAATTCGCTAAGGTCAGCCTCGCATTTTGAGTCAATGACTCGCCAGCCGAGCAGGAGCGGAAAGAAATCCACGACGCCGAACCGAACCCACTCGGACGTCACCTGATGCGCTGCCAGCTCCCGCCCAACCGCATGGGTAGGGCTTCCTATCCCGTAGTGGGACACGAAGGGAAGCTGGAGCCGGCTCATGGTGGCTGTCGGATCCGCTTCTTCGATGCTTGTCAATGGCAGCTGTTTCACGAAGACGGTGGTTTCACCAATGCGCAATGTCTTGGTTGTTCCGCCAATGCCGATGCCTGCCTCATCAGCATTATCCAAAAGCATCCGCACATTGGCCTCGTCCAACCCGTCGAGGATGGAAGAGCTTGCTCGGGCTTCATCTACACGGACCGTCATGGCTATACCCTAAGGCTCTCGATATTCGTCTTCTGCCGGCGGGAACGCTGGAACTGCAGGACACACGAGGCAGTCAGCACAAGGTTGGTCTGCTCGGGCAGCTTCCGCCGCTGCGTCAGGCCGTGGCATTCCTGCTTCCCTGCGCACTGCTCCTGGTCCTGCTCCTGGTCCTGGTCCTGGCACTACTGGATCTGGGCCTATGGGCCGGCGGCTGGCTTCTCAGGCTCCCGGCCTGGGGTCTGCTGGTCTGATTGCATTCTGTGCCAGGGGAATTCACAGGCGTTCCCGGCACCTGCAGCTAAATGACGGGGCCCTCAGCTAGTCGCGGCCGGGTTCGGTGACGTGCTTCCGCCCTCAGCCCCAAATACGTGCCGGCGATGATGAGCGCTGCCCCGATCAAGCCCAGCAGCGCAAGGGACTCCCGGCCAATGGTGATTCCTATGAGGACGGCCCAGATGGGTTCCGTTCCCATGAGGAGGCTGGCCCTGGATCCCGATGTTTGTTGGATGGCCCACGTCTGGACCAGGAACGCGAAGACACTGCACGCCAGCCCGAGGTAGAGCACGCCCATCCATTCTTGTACGTCGAAGCCCTGCACTGCCCGGAGCACGCCTTGATAATCGGCAACGGTATAGACGAAGGCGCAGACCGCACTTTGAGCTACGGTCAGATTCAGCGCACTGTAACCGCGCCCCCGGGTGAGAGCTGAGACTGCGGTGACGTGGATGGAGCGCACGACAGCTGCAGCAAGTACGAGCATGTCCCCAAGACCGGGTGCAGCGAACCCGCGGCCGGAGACGAGTAGGCAGACCCCTACCACCGCGATGACGCCGGCAACGAAGACCGTGCGCGGCACCTTCACCCGAAAGGCAATGCTCTCGGTAACGGGAGTGAAAACGATGACGAGGCTGATGATCAGTCCGGCGTTGGTAGCGCTGGTGCCCGCAATCCCGTGAGTTTCGAGGATGAGCACTGCCGCCTGGGTAAAGCCCAGAACGACGCCGACTGCAGCTTCGCGGCGCGTCATCCGGCGGCGGTTCCAGATCAGCCAGATCACCACCAGTGCCAGGGTGGTGATCAGGAAACGCAGCGAGAGGAGGACGGTCACGCCAACCGTGTCGGTGAGGGTTTTTGCCGCCAGATAGCTGCTGCCCCACACGATAGCGACCAGGAGCAGCAACAGGTCTACTTTGCGCGCAGCAAAAAGTGAGAACATCCGGCGTCGTCGTTCACCGCGTACGCTCGCTGCTGGATTCAGTATGAAAGAAGGCACCACTCGAGTCTCATAGCAGTAGATTCGTAAGACAAGAGGGCACATTCTGAAATATTGGTTTAGCTTTACCTTATGGATCTACATCAGCTGCGATTACTGAGGGAGTTGGGTGAGCGAGGCAGTCTCGCCGCCGTCGCCCGTGCGTTCCACGTCTCGGCGTCGGCTGTATCCCAGCAGCTCACATCGTTGCAGCGTCGCGTCGAGGTTCCCCTGACCGAACGGCGGGGACGGAACCTGGTCCTCACGGAGGCCGGTCAGGCCTTGGCTCGGGCGGCGGTGGAAATCAGCGTTGCCATGAGCTCCGCCGAGCAGGCCGTAGCCCGTTATCTGCAGGACCCCCGTGCAACCGTCAGCATCTCCGCGTTCAACAGCGCGGGTCTCACCTATTTCCGCCCCCTGCTTCAAGCCTTGTCCGAAGAAGGAAATCCGCGGCTGATCTGCTATGACCGCGACGTGGGGCAGGAGGGCTTCCCCGCCCTGGCTGCCGACTACGACCTGGTCATCGCACACCGCCTTGAGCACAGCAAACCCTGGCCCGAATCAATCAGCGTCCTCCCGCTGCTGCGGGAGCCCCTGGACGTCGCCATGTCGGACCGGCACCGGCTCGCCGGGGCACCAAGCGTCAGCGTCACTGACCTTGTCGATGAAGACTGGGTGTCAGTCCAGGACGGATTTCCGCTCATGCCGGCTTTGGAGGCTATTGCCGTTCACGCGGGGCGGCCCCTCAACATCACGCACCGGATCAATGAATTCTTCATCGCAGCCGCGATCGTCGCCGCCGGCCCTGCCATCGCGCTGATGCCCCGCCGGACCGCAGCCCCGCCTCCGGGCAGCGGCGTGCTTCTCAAACCGATCCACGATCTGCCGCTCGCCAGACACGTAGACCTCCTCTGTCGCCCGGAAGCCCTCCACAGGACTGCGGTCCAGCAGGTTGTCACCGCTCTGCGGCAAATTGTGACCTCCACCTGAGCCTGCGTACCAGAGATGCGCAGAAAAGGCTGCTGCTAGCTCCCGGCATGAGAGTAGCTGAGGCTCTCGAACACCATCGTCGCCTGAATGCGGTCCCCGCCGCCGAATCCCTTGCTCCCGCTGCTCGCGGTGGTAATGGTGTGGAGCCGATAACCCTTCGCAGCCTGATCATTGATGGCCTGCTCTAAGGAGGTCAGGTTTCCCGACCCAGCTCCCAACAGTTTTTCTTTGAGGATTACCTGTAAAACAACATAGTTCTGCATTACACAAAGCCCTTTCCCTTGCTGGTTATTGGCAGTAATGCTACTCGTCGCCCAAGGCCCGGCCGGGTCAGCGCCTCCACTTTCCCTTGCCGCCCCCTCCCGGACAAGGAGCCCCTCAGGAGCATTTGTGGTTTGCATCATATTTGCACCCATCCTTTTCAGGCGTGGTTCCGAAGCATGGATGTCCCCTTTTCCGGGGCACCAGCATCACACGCCCCTGAATTAGGAGATTTTCCATGAATAAGTCACTTCGGCTTATGGCGGTTCCCACCCTGGCTTTGGCTGCCCTCGCCCTTTCGGGCTCCCCCGCCATGGCTCATGACGGCGCCGACCACTACCAGTCCACCCTGGGTCAGCTCAACGGCAGCACGGGCTCCGGCAACATCACTGTTGACGTTACGGGCAACCAGGCCCACGTTGTCCTGAACGTTTCGGGGATGCCCGAGACCTTTATGGATGCCCCGTATCCCCACGTCCAGCACATCCACGGCGGATCCCAGGGCCTGTGCCCTGCACCTGCGGCAGACAAAGACGGCGACGACGTCATCTCAACTACTGAAGGTGCTCCGTTCTACGGAGACATCCTCACCACCTTGTCCACCAGTGGTGACACCAGTCCCGCCGCCGGACTTGACCTCAAGGTCGGCGGGCAAGGCGGCGCCTACACGGTTGACCGCACATTCGACATTGACGCCGCAACCAGGGCCTCTTTGGAGGAAGGCACTGCCGTCGTCGTCGTCCACGGACTTGATCCGGCAACCCTGAGTCCCGCGGGCCAGGCAGCTATGAGCGATCTGGCTCCCACACTTCCCCTGGCCGCCACATCTCCGGCCCTGTGCGGGACGCTGACGGCAGGGCAGATGGAGATGCCCTCAGGCGGCGCTGACACCGGTGTCGCCCAGGAAACGAGTAGCGACGCCGGAGCCCTCGCCCTCGGCGGCGGCCTGGCCCTCGTAGCCCTCGCAGGCGGAGCCTATGTCGTTCGCCGGCGCAGCACCGGCACAGCAGCCTAAGTCCGGGCTGACTGGGTCCATACGATGACCACCAAGAAGCCCGGACGCCGCGGAGGCCCTCTGGCATCCGCGGCGTGCGGGATTCTGCTCCTGCTGTCGCTGGCCGGATGCGCCTCCGGAACGGTCGACGCCGGCCCCTCACCTTCTGCTCCCGCTTCAGCTTCGGCGGAAGCGAGCAACGCGGCCCCATCGCAGGCACCTTCCGCCCCGCCGTCTGTCACTTCGAGCGTCCCGGGGGAGGAACAATTTCCGGTGCTGAGTGAGTCCGCTCCGGTAACCCTGAGTATTCCTTCGATCGGGGTCCGGACGGATCTTCTCCATCTTGGGTTGCGCGATAACGGTTCTCTGGAGGTCCCGGAGGACACCGGCAATGGAGCACCTGCGAGTTGGTACAACGGTTCCCCAACCCCGGGAGAACGCGGCCCGTCCGTGATGTTGGGTCATGTGAATGCGCTCGGCGGGAATACGGGAGTCTTTGCAGATCTCAGAAAGCTCACGCCCGGCACCGAAATCGATGTTTATCGAGCCGACGGGAGCATCGCAGTATTTACCGTGGAGCGCGGTGCCCTCTACAGCAAGAATGAATTCCCCACCCTTGAGGTTTACGGCAATACTCCGGGAGCCGAGCTGCGGCTTATCACTTGTGACGGCTATGACCCCGACACCGGACTCTTCGACGATAACTACGTCATCTACGCCAAATTAAAAGCCTGACGACTAAACGCTTCTCTCTTTTGGAACGCGCAAAGCAGGCAGGAATGGACAGGAAAATGAACAATCGGTCCCTCACGCTGCCATCCCTGGCCTTCGCATCATTGCTCCTCTTCGGCTGTGCGCCGGCTGCCGGAACCAACGTTGAAAATGCCCCCGCCGCAAGTTCGGCAACCGCCTCGGCTGCCGCTGACCCCGGACACGGGGACGGCCATCACCAAGGCTCCCCAGCCCCGGCATCCCCCACAGTCGACGGTCCCAGTGACGCCGCGCTGATGGTCTGCGGAGATCAGCCCATGGAAAGACTCACCTCCATATTGGATCTGGAGCAGGACCCGCACACCGTCAACGACTGGGTCGATGACACTTTCACCTGCACCTACCATCTGCAGGAGGGGGCACTGGAAATCTCCGTCCAGGAAGCCCCCGACCAGACGATGGCAATGACCTATTTTGAGGCGATGCAGGCTCTGGCCCGTGATGCCACGCCCATCGAGGGCCTCGCCAACCTCGGCTTCCCGGCCTATGAAACTGCCGACGGATCCGCAGTTTTCCAAAAAGACAGCTTCGTTCTCAAGGTCGATGCCTCAGGGCTGCCCGCCACTTTGGGGCCCGACGGCATCACCAGGAACGCCCTGGCCTATCAGCTCTCCACGACCATTCTGGCCTGCTGGGTTGAACACCACTGAATTACTCCGGCAATCGAACAGTCACCAGGCAAGGCGGCGGATTCTTGGAACCGGCATCGCGGGAATCACCGCTGTCGATCCACAAACCTTAACCTGCGTGGGATATATGGGAAAGTTCGTGTCGCTCAGGGACAGTATGACGTCACGAATCCGGAAACAGTGTGACAAGAATGGCCCATAATGACAGACTCTCGGCTAGCCGTTCGCTGAAAATGCGGACATCTGAGCAGTTGCTCGATGAATACCAGGAGTAAAACATGTCACCTACACCGAGCGATGCAGCGCTTGAAGAAATCACCAAACTGATCAATTTTGAAACAGTCAGCCGCGACAGCAATCTCCCGCTGATCGACTACGTGGGTGAACGCCTCAATGCGCTGGGCATCGAGTCAAAGCTCATCCACGATGCAACCGGGCAGAAGGCAAATCTGCTGGCCACCATTCCCGCAGGCGACGGCACGCGGACCGGCGGAATTGTGCTCTCCGGACACACCGATGTTGTTCCGGTCGACGGACAGGACTGGAGCTCCGATCCGTTCACCCCTCAGATCCGCGACGGCAAGCTTTATGCCCGGGGTGCCTGTGACATGAAAGCCTTTATTGGCGTGGTGATGACGAGGCTCGACTCCATGGTCGCGGCCAAACTCAGTGAACCCATCCACCTGGCCTTCTCCTACGATGAGGAAGTCGGCTGCATTGGAGCGGTTGATTTGGTAGCGGCCATCACCGCCGATGGCCTGAAGCCGCGCGGTGCCATCGTCGGGGAGCCCACATCCATGCGCGTGGTCCGGGGGCACAAATCGGTCAATGTCATCAAGGTGGATTTCCACGGTATTGCAGCACATTCCTCACTGACCACTCAGGGCGTCAATGCAATTTCCGCCGCCGCCGACTTTGCGGCATTTGTAGATGCCAAGGCCAAGGAATTCGCCAGCGCCGGTGCCTCTGATGAAGCCTTCATCGTCCCTTACACCACCACCACGGTTAACCAGATTCAGGGCGGTATCGCGGTAAACACGATCCCGGCATTATGCACACTTCACTTTGAATTCCGTTCCATCGGTGCCGATGACCCGGTAGCGCTCATTGAAAACTTCCGTGCCGAAGCACTGCGCATTGAAGCGCTCATGAAGGCCCAGAACCCCGAAGCTCGCGTTGAATTCGCAGTGCTGGCCCAGACCCCCGGGCTCGATACCCCCGCCGAGGCCGCGATTGTCTCGATGGCGGCCGAACTTGGTGGAACGCCGAGCCCGGACAAGGCAACGTACGGCACCGAGGCGGGACTGTTCTTCAACGCGGGCATTCCCACGGTTGTCTGCGGCCCCGGCGACATTGCCCAGGCGCATGCACCTAATGAATTTATCGATCTGGAACAGATCGCCGCGTGCGAATCATTCATCGACAACCTTGTGGCATCACTCACCGCCTAGTCTGCAGCCCTTACGCCCGCCAGGAGCACCTTATGAGCGCAACAGCAACGATTACCCCGAAGCAATTTCAAGACGCGAAGAAGGCGGTGATCAGCAGCTCGATTGGTGCCGCCCTTGAGTGGTTCGACATCATCGTTTACGCAACCTTCGCAACCGTCATTGCCAAAAACTTCTACCCGGATTCGGACCCCGCGTTCGCACTGATCCTCACCTTTGCCACCTTTGCCATTTCCTACCTCGTCCGCCCGCTGGGCGGCATGGTGCTGGGCAGCTACGCGGACCGCAAGGGACGCAAGAGCGCGCTGACACTGACCTTGATGCTGATGATGGTCGGCACGCTGATCATGGCCGTGGCACCCACCTACGCAATGGTTGGCATGTGGGGCGGGGTCATTATCCTGCTCTCACGCCTCATCCAGGGCTTCTCCGCCGGTGGCGAATTTGGCACGGCAACTGCATTTCTGATTGAGACGGCACCGCATAAGAAAGCGTTTTATTCCTCCTGGCAGGTGGCAAGCCAGGGCGCCTCGATGGTGCTGGCCTCAGGCTTTGGCTTCGCGCTGACCGAAGGGCTCTCCGAAGAGGCGCTGAACAGCTGGGGCTGGCGTGTGCCGTTCTTCGTCGGCCTGCTCATTGGCCCGGTGGGACTCTACATCCGCGCCAGGCTCTCGGAAACCGAGGATTTCATACACAGTGAAAAGGTTTCCTCTCCGGTGAAGACACTGATCGTCGATCATTATGGGCGCCTGCTTGCCGGTGCTGCGGTCATCGGTGTTGCGACGATCTCCGTTTACATGATTCTCTACATGCCGACGTTTGCCGTGACGAACTTGGAAATCCCCGCAACCGCGGCATTCCTCGGCGGCGTGGTTGCCGGTCTTGTCACCCTCGTGGGCGTGCCCTTTGTCGGCCATCTGGCGGACCGGGTGGGACCCGCAAAGGTGATGACCTATGCGGCCGTCGGTGCGCTGCTCCTTGCTTGGCCGCTGTTCCAGCTCCTGGTCACCAACCCAACAGTTCCAACACTTGTGATCGTCATCGGCCTGCTTGGCGTGATTATGGCGTTCTACTTTGGACCGCTTCCTGCTTTGCTCTCCTCGCTGTTCCCGGCAGCAATTCGAGGAACCGGGCTGGCCATCACCTACAACGTTGGAGTGACGCTGCTGGGTGGTATTGCTCCGCTGGTGCTGACCTGGCTGTTGAATATCACCGGGTCGCTGAGCGCACCGGGTTTGTACTATATGGCCATCGCCGTGATTTCCCTGGTGGGCTTGTTCTTCGTGCGAACGCGTTACAACCAGCCCTAAGGACTGAGCATCAACGATTGGTTCACGTCCAATCCCCAGAAGGCCCTGCTTCCCTGTCAATTCGCAGCGAAGCGGGGCCTTCGCCGTTGCGGGGCCAGCTCAGTGAGGAACAATGGTCGCAATTCCCACCAGGAGGCAGAAGTTGCAAAGATTCTATGTTGCGTCGAGTTTCAGGAATATCGTCAACGTCCGGTACATCGCGCAAACCCTGGAAAGCAAGGGCTACGTCAACACGTACGACTGGACCCAGAACGCGTCCGCGCTCGATGGGAGTACCGTCACCCTCGATGATCTGCGCTCCATCGGTCAGCATGAGCGGGATGCAGTGATTGGCGCCGACGTCGTCGTGGTCCTCCTTCCGGGCGGAAAGGGCACGCATGTCGAGCTTGGCATCGCGATCGCTCAAGGCAGAAGGATAATCCTGCATTCCCCGGCCGAAGTCATCGACAATCCCGGGGCCACCAGCACGTTTTACCACCTCCCTGAAGTGGAAAAGTGCCACGGAACATTAGAGGATCTGATCACCATGATCCTCGGCCGAGAGGTGAGCATAACCGCCAATTAACGCGGTTCGTGTCACGGGAGGTTTCCTCAACCGCACCAGGGTTTTCACCCGCTTGTTGTTTCCGGCGGACGATAAGAGTCAGCTTCGGTTTAGTCGTGGTCCGCCTCAGCGGCGGTGATGGCTTTGTCCGTGAGGAGCGGCATCATCACCAACAGCGCGAGGGTGAGTAGTCCCATGATGCCGAACATGGCATGAAGGCCAAACCATTGGGACAGCACTCCCCCGGCTGCTGCACCGATGGGCATGGTTCCCCAGGCTAAGAGACGGTAAGCACTATTGACTCTGCCGAGTAGTCGGTTTGGGGTGATACGTTGACGCAGCGAGACTGTGATGACGTTCCACAGCACAACCATTATGCCGCCCACAAAGAGACATGGAACCTGGATACGGCACTGCATGATGCCGGCCCGGAAGCACCCCTTGCTCCGTTGGACGCGTTGCGCGAGGAATTGACCGAATCAGGTCCGGACGCACTCGCCAACCTTTCACGCTTCGTCCTGCACCTCTCCCCACGAGACGCCGAGGAACTCGTCACCCGGGTCTACTCGGTGCTCAACGAATACACGGACACCGACCAGCAGCGGTCCGATCAGCCCTCGTACGGAGGCCTGTTCATTCTTCACAAAACAGCGGACCGGGTTGACGGCCAAGGCGAAGCAGGGCCCAAACCGGTGCACTGAGTTTCTGCACCTACGAGTGACGGGCGGACACCGGGTCGACTGAAGCACCGCTCATGCGTCTGGTCCCTTTGCAGAGGTGCCGGGCGGATCTGCTTCAGAGGATCCGGATGCCGCTGCCCGGAGCCGCGCCCAGTGGGCCAGCCGTTCAGCAATCGCCCGCTCGTATCCGCGCGCGGTGGGCTGGTAGAAGATTTCCCTGGGCATGCCGTCGGGGAAATAGTTCGCACCGGAGAATCCGGTGTCGGTGTCGGGATCGTACTGGTAGCCATCGCCGTAACCGAGGTCTTTCATCAGCCGGGTCGGGGCATTCAGGATGTGCGCCGGCGGCATCAGTGACCCGGTTCGTTTCGCTGCGGCGCGCGCCTTGCTGAATGCGCGGTACACCCCGATGGACTTCGGCGCAGTCGCGAGGTAGACGACGGCTTGCGCGATGGCGAGTTCGCCTTCGGGCGAGCCGAGGCGCTCGTACACGTCCCAGGCTGCGAGGGCCTGTTGCACGGCCTGAGGGTCGGCCATGCCGATATCTTCGTTTGCGAACCGGGTGATGCGGCGGGCGATGAACAGGGGGTCCTCCCCGCCGTCGAGCATCCGCGCCAGCCAGTACAGTGCCGCGTCCGGGTCCGAGCCGCGCATGGTCTTGTGCAGCGCGGAGATCAGGTTGTAGTGACCTTCCTGCCCCTTGTCATATAGCGGTGCCCGTTTCTGCACCGCCGCAGCAAGCGCTGCAGCGTCCACGGGCGCCGGAAGGGCATGGACCTGCTCGATCATGTTCAGCAGATACCGGCCGTCACCGTCCGCCATCGCAACCAGCGCCTGCCGTGCATCATCCGTGAGCGGCAGCCGTGCGCCGATGAGGTCCTCGGCACGGGCGATGAGGGTCTCCAGCGCGCCGTCGTCGAGGCGTTTCAACACGAAGACCTGGGTTCGGGAAAGGAGCGCCCCGTTGAGCTCAAAGCTCGGGTTCTCCGTCGTCGCGCCGACGAGGACAATGGTGCCGTCCTCGACGTAAGGCAGGAACGAGTCCTGCTGGGCGCGGTTGAACCGGTGGATCTCATCGACGAACAGCATCGTGCCCTGACCGATCTCACGGCGGCGCTGCGCCGCGGAGAACACCTTCCGGAGGTCAGCAACACCGGAGAAGGTGGCGGAGAGCGGTTCGAACGCGAGATCGGTCTGCTCTGCGAGGAGCCTGGCGACCGTGGTCTTCCCGCACCCCGGCGGACCCCACAACACCATCGATGCCAACCGGTGCGCCTCCACCATCCGGCCGATCGGTGCATCCGGTGCGAGCAGATGGTCCTGCCCGACGACGTCGCGCAGGGTGCGGGGCCGAAGCCGGTCGGCCAGGGGCCGTGAGAGGTCATCGACGTCGAACAGGGATGGCGTGTCGTTCACGAGTGCCCCGGGTTACGGCCGCCGGTGATGATGAGGAAGACCTTGTCCCGCGCTTTCCACACGTCCAGATGCGGGGTGAACGGACGTCCGTGGCTCACATCGTCAAGCGAGGCCGCTGTTTGGCGGGCAATCTGCTGCAGCCGTGCCCCGGAGAGCGTCATCGCTTGTCCTGCACGTTGAAGACCTCCTTGTCAGGCCTGACCGGCTGCTGCGGACTGGCACCGGGAAGCTGCCCTGGTACGTACGAGTCTACGCATCAGGCTGGCACTAGAGTTCGCTCCATGATCATTTGGCTCAACGGCACCCACGGAGCGGGAAAGACAACAACGAGCGTGTTCCTGCAGCAAATGCTGCCTCACTCCCGTGCCCTCGACGTTGAGAAGGTCGGTGAGGTGCTTATGGACATCAAACCGGGACTTCCTGCCACGGATAACTTCCAGCACTGGGATCCGTGGCGGGCCCTCGTCGTCGAAACCGCTCGGCGTGTGCTCGACTACACCGGAGGAACGCTTGTGATGCCGATGACCGTCCTGGTCGAACGCTACTGGCGGGAGATCAGCGGTGGCCTGGCAGAGCACGGCATACCGATCCGGCACTTCGTGCTCCACGCCGACCAGGCAACGCTCCGCGACCGCATACAGAATGACAGGGTTCTCGGCCCCTCGACATTCCGTTTCGCGTACGTAGAGCCATACGCCGAGGCGGCTAGTACCTGGCTGCACGATGCAGCCGAGGTCATCGACAACACGCACATCACAGCGAACCAAGCCGCACGGCAGATCGCGGATTCCGTCCTGGCCGCTGAGACCGCTGCGCGTCACGGATGAAGGATTCTAAAAGCTTCCATCATTGACCGAAACCATCAAGATGAGCGTTATGCGGCGCCATGTCGCGTTAGGTGATCAATCGCCGGACGAGCGGATATCCCCAGCAGTCGCTTCTATGCGTGAGAACATCACTGAGTGACCGACGACGCTTCGCTCGAATTGCCGCCCCTGTATGAGTCCCTGACCTGGCTCACCCCGCTTTCCGAGGAACGTGCCGCACACCTTGTGGCGTTCCTGTCCGACCCGGCACCGGCCGAGGTTCTGGACATGGGGTGCGGATGGGGCGAACTGCTGCTTCGCGTTTTGACCTCGGCCCCGCAGGCACGGGGACGCGGAGTGGACAGTGCTTCCGCGTCCATCGACCGGGCAAGGCAACAGGCATTGGCTCGTGGGTTGCACAACAGAGTGACGTTTGATTCGATGCTTGGGGCAGAAGCCCAAGATCGCCCCGCAGAGGCTGTCATCTGCATCGGCGCGAGCCAGATCTGGGGGCCGCCGGTAGAGGACGCGCAGCCGCTCGACTACGCCGCAGCTCTGCGCGCCCTTCGAGCTCTGGTGCTCCCCGGCGGCCGACTCGTCTACGGCGAGGCAATCTGGTCAGCCGCACCTCATCCGGCTGCTACCGCCCCTCTGGCTGGACGTGATGACGAGTACCTGACAGCAGATGCGTTACGCGAACAGATCTACGCCGCTGGATTCGAGGTGGTGGAGGACGACCTTGCAAGCATTCAGGAGTGGGACGTCTTCGAGGCCGGATATCGCGACAGGTTTACCCGTTGGCTGGAAGCTCATGATGCCGACCACCCCGACGCAGGGCAGGTCCGCCGGCAGTATGAGGAACAGCGCGCTGCATATGAAGAAGGCTACCGAGGCGTACTCGGCATGGCGTATTTCTGCCTAAGGGGGTAAGAGTCCACAGCAACTCACCTTCACTGCATCAGCATGACGGCGCTCGTAATCATGCCAAGGTGAGCAATATGGGGTGGACTGCGACACTGGGGAGATGGCTGTCTATTTCGAGTGCACCACTCAAGCGTGCACATCCCAGTTAGAGCTGTTTGACCGTGCCCGATGCATTGATGCGCACGTGAGTTCCATGGCCCAATCACGGGAGAAAGCTGTTGCGGGCGCCACTACCGGCCTGATTGCCCTGGGAGAGCAGGTGACATGGCGAGCGTGGCACTTCGGCATCCCGCTGCGCATGACAAGCCAAATCACCGAGATGAAAGCGCCGAACTACTTCGTGGATCAACAGATCAAAGGTCCGTTTCGGCGATTTCGGCACGTTCACGAATTCAGTCAGATCGGCGCAATCGCAACCATGACGGACCGGATCGAGTTCGAGGCCCCTCTGGGCGCGCTGGGCCGAGTCGTCGAGAAGCTTGTGCTCGCCCGATATCTGAAGAAGCTCATCGAAACGAGGAACCGGTACCTCGTGGAAGAGCTTCCTCATCAGTAACTTCCGTCCGGCACCAATATGACCCCACCCCGCCCGCGAGACCTGGGATGAGGACCTCCGAAACGTTTCCCCGACCGGTCGTCCAGAATGGCACAATGACGCGATGGGCATCGACGACGAGTGGTGGGACATCTTGGACACCGAGGGAACGCGAACCGGCGAGATCTTTCGCAGGGGTGCTGAGGGGTGGCCGTCCGGATGCTTTCACCTGGTTGTCGCGGTCTGTGTACAGCGTGAGGACGGGGCAGTTCTGCTGACCCAGCGTGCGGCCAATAAGGAGTTCCCATTTAGTTGGGAGTTCCCGGGTGGAAGTGCTCTGGCTGGTGAATCGGGCGCGGATGCAGCGAGCCGGGAACTGCGGGAGGAATCGGGTCTGCATGTGGAGCCATCCGCGCTGACACCAATTGGTCGGTTTGTCGAGACATCAGCTCTTCTCGACTTCTATGTCGCGCGTGTGAGGTCGAATCCGCGGCTGACTCTGCAGCACAGCGAAGTCACAGCCGCCGAGTGGGTGCTACCGGAGGTGGCCGAACGACGGCTGACTGCGGGCCTCATGGCAGATCCCTGGACTGCCAGGCTGGACACGCTTTGGCCTTCCATCAAGCGCGCGCTGCGCGTTTCGCTCTGAGGGATCGGCTTGCCTACGCATCGAAGACCTAGACCGCCCCGGTTTCATTAGACTGTCGGTTCATGTTCGTGGTGCCGCCAATTCTCTAAGGATCAAAAACATAGCCCAAAACACCACTCGTGATGAGAAAGAGCATAACGAGGAACAGGGCAGCAACTCCCCCACAAAGGAACCACATAAACCGCTTTTCCGGAGGCCTCATGTTCAGCATGATGCCACGACTCGACGACATCCGAACTCGTCGACGCAGCCCGAGAAAGACTCCTCATCGGGCATCCCGCAAGCCGGTCCTCGTGCGGACGCGTTGTCGGATCCCTCGACGTTCGGATCCCTTGGCTGAGAGCCTGCACGCTGCTTCTGACTATTCCCTCTACGTCCGTGGTCTCCTCCTCCTTAGCCGCAGAGTCAGGCTGACGAGGCACGCAGCGGCGAACGCTAAGGCGAGCAGGGTTAGGAATGCCACCGCCGGGTTTATCCAGAACGGAATTAGGTCGTAGTCAGCGTTGCATTTATTGTGCAATGGAAAATACCGTCCCGCCTCCTCCCAGTTCGAACGCCGATATTCTCTGTCCCACGTTTGGCCACGGGCCGTACATGTCTCCGCATTGTTCAACCCACCAGAAAAGGCCCCGTACAGCCAGAAAGCTGCGGCAAAGACAAGTGCAACGATCATGTTGGCGAACCAAAACAATGGGTTAATTCCCCTCAATTCGCGCACAGCCCCCCCCCTCAGTCGATTCCCATGCTAGCCAATGCCCACTCAAGAACCCTCTTGCAGGTGCCGCCAGCTGCTCCTTGTTCCCGTCGTCGACACAACTCAGTGCTGCAGTGCTTGAAGGAACGTCCTCGACCGGCGCCCGCAAGCCGGTGGGTCATCGGAAACTGGGTCTGTCAGCAAAGGGATCTGTTAGTAAGAGTAGAACTGCGATGATTGCGGATATGAGCAGAATCGTGATCCGTCCCTTCAACCCAGGTGATCCACCCAGACTGCATGCAGCGTTCACGGCTGTTGGCTGGGGAAAGCCGATCACGTTGTTCGAGCGGTACCTCCAGGAACATGTTTCACAGACCCGTTACGCCGTGCTCGCAGAGGTGAGTGGTGACGTTGCCGGTTATGTGACCCTCGCGTGGCAGTCGAAGTATCCACCGTTTACCGAGCAGCGCATACCAGAGGTCTCCGATCTCAACGTGCTCCCGCGCTACCGCAGGTTAGGGATCGCGACGAACTTACTCGATTTTCTCGAGCGCATAGCGGCGCGACGCTCGCCCACGGTCGGCCTCGGCGTCGGGCTGTATGCGGACTACGGAGCGGCCCAGCGAATCTATGTACGCCGCGGCTACCTGCCGGACGGGCGAGGTGTGATGCATGCAAACCAGCCGGTCTCAGCCGGTCAAACCGTGGCTCTGGACGACAACACGACCCTGATGTTCACCAAACAGCTCGATTCTGATCGGTAATGAAGAGCTGCCCCTCGGTGTTTTGGGTCGAATGAGGATCCGCTTATAAGAAGGATCGAGGAAGGGTGCGGGGCCTATGTCAGCGCTCAGGTGTGCTCGGCTACGTCGAACTCGTTGCCTTGAGGGTCAGCGAGCGTGACCCAGCGAAAGTCTTTCTCGCCCCGGCGCTCGACGAGGGTCGCCCCGGCGGTGAGCAAGCGATCGACCTCGGCGTCGAGGTCGGGAGCAGCCAGATCGAGATGGATACTGTTCTTTGCGACGGACTGGTCGTCAACCTTCTGGAAAGCCAGCGTGACTGGCAGCCCACCGCCCTCGAGGACCACGAACCAACCCCCGTTGGTCTGGGTGATCTCCGCATTGGTCTGCTCAGCCCACCAGCGAGCGAGCGGTTCGGCGTCTGTGGTGTTGATCGTGACCATGCCTAATGTGAGTGTCATGGTGTCACCCTATTGGCGCCAGAGTTCAAAGGGAACGAAACCGCGTGAGTGCAAGAGCATCTCCGAGCATTCCAATAGATCCACCCCGAGACGGAGCGGTTTCGTCCGCACGTTATGGATTGGGACAACTGGTCGACACACAGCCCCTCGGGTAGGATTTCGAAGCATCGACCACCCCGCGGTACAGAGATGCTGGCTAGCAGTTGATTTCGTGCAGAGCCGGCCAGACTGGATCACCCTTGCCGTGAAGGATGAGCGAGCCGCCGGAGGAGTACCACTCAAGCTCATAATTTCCGCTGCTAAATGGCTTGTGCCCGTCATCGGCCGTCCATGAACTGACCTTCCGGCCGACGCCGGCGGCGCCGACGACGTAAACCGTACCCCTGCCGGCAAACAGGAACGAGAATTCGCGCACAGCCACGCGGCAACCCTCGCTGTTGGCCGGTGACAGGACGTAGTACTTGGCGCTGGAAAGATCGTCCACGGCACCCAAGCCACTGAATGCAACCGAGACGACGGCCAGCAGAGTCACGAACAAGGGCCTGCGTCGGGTCCGATCTGTAAATGTGATGGATCGCTGCCTGAACGCATCCACCTTCAGCAACACCATAGAGGCCAGGAATAGAACACCGCCGATGGCCCAGCCGGGGACGGCCTGCTGTCCGAGAACGAACAAAAACCCGCTCCAGCCCAAGACACTGCATAGTGGGGCGAGCACCAGCAGGATAGCTGAAGCCCGGAAGAGTCTGGAGGAAGGCTCCGACCAGGCGTTGCCTGTTCCCCAGGCCCTGGCCGCAGCGGCATCACCTGGTTCCACGATCCTCCTTCATCATTGTTCGTAGATTCTCGGCTCAAGTGGGACAGAGGCGCCAGGGACGGACACATAATTTTGGCCAGCTTAGGCCGAACTGACATTCAGATAACGCACGATCGAAGAGCGGCTTACGAGACGAGTTGGCCACAAATCGCTGCAAAGCCGCGCCATTTACCGCTGCGTTTGGCAAGTTATCCGTGTCTGGTTGCGACGGGAGTGACAGATCCAAATCGGTCACTGTCAGCGATTGCTGGTTGTGCATTCTTACCCCAGTCGGCGGAGCCTCCTGAGCGGCCTGATTAGACTGCACTTCACAGCCCCAACAACAAGGAGACGTCATCAGTAGCAACGAACTGCACCCGATCCGGCGGTGGCAGATCTTTATGGTTCGCAGGTCAATGAAGATCTGGACATTCTCTCTCTGTTTTCTGGCCTATGTAACTTTGCCGCAAGTGTTCCCAGACATCTGGTGGGTAGGTGCCATTCCTGCTGGTGTTGCTCTGAGCTACTTTGCGATCAGTAATCTGATTGAAGCCCGTGAGGTTCGCCGTGAGATCTTCGCTCGTGTGGAGAACCAAGAATCGACCGATCCTCCTGAAGCAGGCAAGGCCGAGAGGCAGTAACCGAGGTCGGTCCGTAGTATTCCGGTAAGGGACCGGCTTACGGGCAAGACCCCGCGAAGGAATTCAGCAGTGGACACCCTCGCCCTCCTCGAAGTCTGCACTGGCGTATTCTGTGGACATGGCCACGGGGGCAGGCAAGAGCGACAACAGATACGAGTGGCAGTCATGGCCACCGGATTCCCTAGTGGGCATGCCGCCCAAGCGGAGGCGCTTGGCTGGCTGGGCAATTTTTTGGTTCATTATCCTGGGATCGCTGCTGGGGTCGGCCCTCGAGGCATTCGGCGTTCGGGAACCGTGGCGCTCCACGCTTGTCGCCGCCGTTTTGGCTGCCGTGTTTATTTCCTTGATCCGGGCAGCAGCTTCGGAGGCCCGACAGCTCCGCGCCGAAGGGATTGAACTGCCTTCCTACCCGGTTACCCGCAAGTCATTGATCTCTGTAGGCGTTCTCACTGGTGTTCTTTGGATCGCCTTTGCGGTAGTTGCGTTTAGCGGGAGGCCCGTCTTCCCGCTAGTGCCAATTGCCGGCACCGCATGGTTAGTCTTTCAGGGCCGGCGGTGGAAGAATCCATCAGCTGACGAAACGCCAACTGATGGATCCCATTCACCTGAATCGCCGAGCTGACTACTAAACGGCTGCGGGTGAAGGATGCCTCATCGGACGGGAACTCTGCGGTGTTACAGCGTGGTGTGGTGGCGTGCTGTTTGGGCGTTGAAGAGGGCTGCTGCTGTTGTGGCGTCGGTGGTGGTGAAAGTCAGGCTGCAGCTCTTCGGCCCGTGAACGCGGAGGGCTTCTCCGTTCCGGAATATCAGACCGATCGAGCTGGATCCTCCTACTCGGATACCCCAGCCGAGGAACTCGGACAGTTCCCGGACAGTGACTACTTCGGCAGTCGCTCCCGGTATGGCCGGTGCTGTGAAACGGCCAAGGCCCAGGAGGGTAGTGCAGGTTAGGCCCCTGCAATCGACGGTGACGGTCCACCGGCCGGTGATGATGCCAAGTGCCAGCAGAATCCCGCCGGCGATGGCAAGGCCCCAGAGCGGCGTCGTAATGCCGAGGATGATGAGGATCAGCCCTGCTCCACCTCCGCCGAGCAGGCAGACCCAGGCGGTGGTGGTGGTCGTCCAGACAGCAAGTTCGTTCGGCCCCAGTTCAAGGGGCGGAGTCGGCGTGGCCCCTGCGGTCGGCGTGGCAAGGGGACGTGCGCCGGCGATGAGCGCTGCGAGAATGCCGTAGGCGAGGCTGAGGGCTGCGACGACGCCCATCATGGTCCGCGGGTCAGGGGCAAGAAGCGGATCCGTGAGCCCAACTTGACCGCTGAGCATGACGGGCAGCGACGAGGAGGTGAAAACGGCGATGCCCGTGAGCGCGGCGATGGACAGGCAGCGTCCCCATCCGGTGAGTTTTCCAGACCACTTCAGGAACGCCAGGAAGATCAGTGCCGCAGCAGAAGGACCGGCGAGGGAGAGAATCCCCGTCCAGAGTGGTGCGATGGTGATGACTTCCTGCGTAGACCAGTCCCACTTTTGGGCGACGGAGGACGGCAGCTGGCGGCTCCATGCGAGGGAAAGGGCGAAGGAACCGAAGAGAACTCCGGCTGTCGGGAGGAACGCTCCGAGCCAGAAACGGGGGTCGGGTTCGGTCGCCGGACTGCGTGTGGTGTCCATCGTCATCAGGCTCTTCCTTTATCCAGTCGTTGGCGAAATAGCGCGAGTGTCGTCTCGCTCGACAGCCCCAGCTCTGCGAGTTGTCGGGCTGCGTCGTCGAGGATCCGGGTGGCTTGCTCACGGGTAGCCGTTTCCGGCGCGATTACAACGGCACCGCGTCCCCGGCGTAACTCGACCAAGCCTTGGTCACGCAAGACCTGGTAGGCATGCAGGACAGTATGCAGGCTCACGCCCAACGATTCACCGAGCGCTTTCGCTGCCGGCAGCCGCTCCCCGTCAACGAGAGAGCCCTCGATTATTCCCTGACGGATCGCGTCGGCAATTTGCGCGTGGAGGGGAGACGCTTTGTCGGGCGTCAGGCGGATCAGCATGAGTCAATTCTATTATTATGTTTAAACTATAACAATAGCTATAAACTCAGTTTAACTGCCCTCATCCGCTGCCCGTGCACCCTGCGCGGCACTCTTTGAGTGAATGCTCGTGCGATCTTAGGGCTGCGAGTTCCATCAAGCCGACAGCGCAGGCCCGTGCCATCATCACCCATTAGACGAGGCCATCGTTTTCTTCATGGAACCTCTCTCCAGTATTGAGCACGAGGACGAGGATGCCTGGTGGCCGGCTCACTAGTTCCCCGGCCCCCTAGCGGGTACCCCGCAAGAAGCCCTCCATGGCGTAGCCACCATTTTGCTCCAGTACATCTCCAGCAATCCCGGCCAGCTTCTGGGGGTCATAGTCCGTCGAAGCCGCCCAGGCCAACAGACCCAATGCGGCCTCATCGTTGGGCAGCTGTTCCAGGCGCCGAACCACCCATTTGCCGTTGCCCAACCATTTGTGGTGCCGGAGCAACAGCAGTTCGGCGGATTGGAGGAACACATTCGAGGCGATGGCGAACGTTTCAGCGGGAGAACTGGAACCCAGCAGGTCATCCACTGAACAGCTAAGGTCGTACCTGCGGAGGTCGCGTTCGGCATCAGTTAATGGCTTGGGGCCCTGCCGCATGTAAAGTCGCGCCTCATCCTGCCATTGCCTGCCGGGCCCGTGGTCGGTTAGCAAGAGTCCACGGGCACAGATGTCTCCGAGGATGGCACAGCGTATTGACCTTTCCTTCTCGTACCAGAAGGCCAGGCTCTCGGGGGTGTGAATGAAGGCTTCTACGATCCATCCCCGATACCGGACGGTCTCCGCGTAGTTCGCGCCACCAGCTCGATAGAGGATGGCTATGTCAAGATCCGATGTCGGAGTCGAACAACCCAAGGCTGCGCTGCCACCCAGGATTGATGCATCCGCTCCGGCATGCATTTCCTCGACATAACAGCGTGCAATCGTGATCGGATCCATTAGCCCATGATGCCCTACGACTACAGACCTTCTTCGGCACGGTGTGGGGACACAGGTTCCGAAGGCGATCGGCTTGCGGACGCACGCGGGTTGCTTCGTAAATCTCTGTGGTGGGTCTGGATTGGCTATGTTCGCAATACTGCGGTGCGGGAGTGAAACGCGACGGGTCAAGCGAGTACGTCGACCTTGAGGTCGCCTCCGCTGTTGCCATCTTGTATGTTGACAGCTGCAAGCCCGGTAAAGAAACCGTGGTGTCCATAAGCTGATCATTACCTCGAAGTAAAAAATATTCGTGTTTGCCCTAGTAACAGCCAGGCGGTTGAGGTTCCGGCGGTGAGGTATTTGAGGTTGCACCTTCCGTAGCTTTATGTGGTCCTATGGACTCACGCCCCGTTAGGAAGGCCCGCTCATGCATCCGTCCCTTACTCCGCCGCGTCAGGTCAAAATCGGTGACGCGGCATCCTTCGTAGGCACCACAGTGCAGGCGATTCGTCAGCACCACGAGACTGGCCTGCTGCCAGAGCTCGAACGGGGTGGTGACGACCGCCGCCGGTACGGCTACGAAGACATGATCCGGCTGCTGTGGATCCAGAAGATGTCCGAAGCCGGGATCACCCTGGACGACATCCATGACGCCTTCGCTGACACGGCTCCTGCCGGTTCCTCCAGCGGCCACGACGACGCCGTCGTGCAGCGCATGCGCACCCCGGATGGCAGGATGAGTCTACTCTCCGACTTCGTCACCGGCCGCCTCAAGGGCCTGCCCGAGGGCTCGCTGCGCCAGGCGGACCTCGACAACCTGCTGGTCATGGAGCGGATCTTCGGACCGCTCGGTGCGGCCGTCAATGCCGGCCGTTGCATCGCCTTGGCCACTCACCCGGGTCTGCGGGAGGAATCCGACCGCGTTGATGCCGCTGAAGAGGCACTCGATGACACGGTCGCCGACGACGACCCCCGCGTGGCACAGGTGGCTGCCAAACGGCATGCCTTCGAATTGGTGCTGGACGCCGTCATTGAGGACTCCGGCCTGGCGCAGAGCGACGAAGCGCTCTTCGACTCTTGGGAGGCATTACACCCCGTTACCGCTGCTGAAGGTGAGGACGAGGCGGGCCAAGACGCTGGCAGAGGGGAAAAGCGCGTGAGCCTCATCGAGGCCGTTGGAATGATGCCCTACGACTACTCCCCGGCCCGCCTGCGTTGCATGGAGTTGGTCCAGGAACTCGCCGCCCACGAGTCACCCGCGTCCTAAGTAAGGTCTGTGTCCTGAGCCTGGAAGTCGTTGGCCGGCGAGTCCTTCGAGGATCCCTGGCCGAACGGAGGCTCAAGCCCGTTGAGGTATTGGTCGATGAGGCGCTGAGCCCGCTCGGATGTCATTCGGTCTGTCTCGGTTACCCTGGCGATGGCTAGGCCGTCGAGCAGTGCCATGAGCATGGCGGCGTCATCCCGGGTGAGGTCCGGGTTCCATTGCCGGAGCAGAGTAGTCAGGCCTTCTTCCATAAGGCGCCAAGATGCCTGATGGGCGCTGGCAACTGCACTGCTGGTTGTCGCCTTCGAGGCGTAGGACAACCAAATGACCGAAGCGGTGCGGGATTCGTCGTCCACCCCTCCGAGAATCCTGCACACCGCGCCCAGATTCTGCCGCGCTGATGCCTCCGGATGCGCTGCGGAGCCCACCCGCTCGATGAAGTTCCTGGAGACCTTGTTCATGGCCGCCATGATCAAATCGTCTTTCGTCTTATGGTGATGCTGGACAGCACCTATCGAGAGGCCAGCAGCTGCAGCGACGTTGCGGATCGTCACATCCTCAAGGCCCCGCTCCACCAGAATGTCCTGCACAGCCGTAAGAATGCGCTGCGCGCCCGCCGAAGTCATGATTCGAGATTACTCCGAAGCAAACCATACGTTCGTATTGTATGCTCGGGGGCATGACGCGACTTCGTTGGGGCGCCGCACTATGGACTCTGTGCCTGCTGACCTTTCCGGCTCAGGTAATTGCGGCCGCGCAGTGGCCAAACCCGTACTCCTGGTCCTCAAATCTCATCAGCGATCTCGGCGTGACCGCCTGCAGGACATTCGACGCCGGCACGCGCGTTGAGCGTTACATCTGCTCCCCCGGTCATCTGCTGGCCAACGGTTCCACGGTCGCCAACGGAGCCCTCATGGCTGTCGGAGCCATCCTTCTGTGGTCGGCTTGGCCTCGGCAGCGGACAGGGAAAGCCGCGATGTCATTCCTCGCAGCGGGTGGTGTACTCGTGATGCTCGTCGGCTTCCTGGCCTGGGATGTTTACCCGGAGGCTCATGACGCTGTGGCCCTTGCCCAGGCCCTGATGCAGTGGATCGGAATGGCCTTCCTCGCCTACGCACTCAAAGGCAGCACGGCAGCACGATGGGCGTCAGCCCTGACCTTGGCGAGCCTCGCACTCTCAATCGCCGGCTTTGTTCTCTTCATCGATGCGATCAGCGGTGGGCCATCGGTTTCACTGGACCTCGGCATTACGGAGCGCCTCGCTTTCGATACCCTCACCGTATGGGGCGCCGCACTGGGCGTGATCCTACTGCTGACGGCACTCGGCCACCGGAACACCACCTCAAACCAAAAAGCGGTTCTTGGTTCCGCGCCGACAACCTCCCCGGGTGCATAAGCCGACGATAAATCGGACCTCCACCGGCTCCTCGGGCAGTGGAAAGACGGTTACGACGGCGCTAACACGAAGAGCGCATCCTCTCTCCTATCAGCCTCTTCGGGGTCGGACTGCCGTCCCAGACTCTGCATCACCACCTCACTCATGCTCAGGATGCAGTCTTTACGGCTGGCCCCGGGCCGGCTGCCGGTGGCGGCAGCGGTGGCCTTGGTGGCGGCGGTGGCAGCGGCGCTGACAAAAGGGATTGCAGGCGAACGGAGATCCGGAGTCCGCCCTCGGGACGCGGGGCGATGGCGAGGGTTCCCTCGTGTGCCTGGGTGATGCTTTTGACGATGGCCAGGCCGAGGCCGACGCCGGCAGAGTCGGTGCGGATGCGCTCGGTACCGCGCTGGAATGGTTCGGTGAGCGTCGAGATCAATGGGGACGAGAGCTGTTCGCCGCTGTTTTCGATGATCAGTTCAACGCTGTTCGGGTGGGATTTGGTGGTGACCCAAACGGCCCCGTCTTCGGGCAGGTTGTGCACAATGGCGTTGTGCAGCAGGTTGGTTGTCAGTTGTTGCAGGAGGGCGCGGGACCCTGTGGTGGTGGTGACATCGCCGGAAGCATGGATGGTGATACGGCGTTTCTCCGCAAGGGGAAGCAGAATCTCGGTGGCTTCATCTATGAGCAGGGACAGGTCCACCGTTTCTCGGGCAAAGGAATTCCGGCCCGCGCGGCTGAGCAGCAGCAGCGCCTGGGTGAGGTCGATGGCGCGGGCGTTGACGGTGTGAAGCCGGTCGATGAGCTGGACCGGGTCCAACGCAGGATCATTCCGCGCCACCTCAAGAAGTGTCTGCGAGATCGCCAGTGGGGTGCGCAGTTCGTGAGAGGCATTGGCAGCGAACCGTTGCTGTTCCTCGACATGTTTTTCGAGTTGTTCGAGCATGGCGTCGAATCTGTCGGCCAACTCACGGAACTCGTCCCGGCGGCCCTCCAGCCGGATCCGATGCGACAGTGTGCCCTTCATTGCCGTGAGGGTGGCGTCGGTGATGTGCGTCAGAGGCGCAAGCATGCGGCCGGCGAGAATCCATCCTCCAGCCAATCCGAGGACCAGCAGGGCACCAAGGGCTGCGGCCGCCTTGGGCGCGAAGGCGCGCCAGAGGTCGGATCGGCCCGGAACATAGGTGACGGGGCCGTACGTGATCAGATCCGGGACAAACACCGCCTCGTCGGGTGTGTACCGCAGCAGGAAGACCCACACCACAGCGATGATCAGGGCGCCTGCAAACATCAGGAATCCGGCGTAGCTGAGGGCCAGTTTGGTACGGACACTCAACCCCCGCGGCCTATCCACGGTCTCCTGCATCGACGGCTGGCTGGGTGTCGATGCGGTAGCCGACAGCGGGGACGGTACTGATGATCCAGGGTTCACCGAGCCGTTTGCGCAGGGCGGAGACCGTGATGCGCACGGCATTGGTGAAGGGGTCGGCGTTCTCGTCCCATGCTTTTTCCAGCAGTTCTTCGGCGCTGACAACACCTCCTCCTGCCGCGACCAGGATTTCGAGCACGGCGAATTGCTTTCGGGTCAGCGCCACGTAGCGCCCGTCGCGGAAGACTTCCCGGCGGAAGGGGTCCAACCGCAGCCCGGCGATTTCCGTGACCGGAGGCCGGGCATGGGCACGCCGGCGATCGAGGGCCCTCAGCCGCAAAACCAGTTCGCGGAATTCGAACGGTTTCGTGAGGTAGTCATCGGCTCCCAGCTCGAATCCGGAGGCCTTGTCATCGATCCGGTCGGCGGCAGTGAGCATCAGAATCGGTATGCCGCTGCCCGAGGAGACAATGTGGCGCGCGACCTCGTCGCCCGAGGGCCCGGGGATGTCGCGGTCCAGAATCGCCAGGTCGTAGGAGTTGATGCTCAGCAGTTCCAGGGCGGAGTCGCCGTCGCCGGCAATGTCTGCCGCAATGGCTTCCAGACGCAGGCCGACGCGGACGGCATCTGCCAATAGGGGCTCGTCCTCGACAATCAACACACGCATGCCCCTATGCTACGAGCCGGCACGTATCTTCCGCGTATCAAAAACTTCATACGTGCCGGGAACATGCCGCAGTCTTGAGTGGAGGCATGACCAACAGTTCCCCAGCGCGCGCCGCAGACCGCCGCGTCCGATGGTTTGTCTTCGCGGCCGTCCTGGCCGCCGTCGCCTCCTTCATGGCTTTGGCCGCACCGCCGCTCGACGGCGTTCGCGGAAGCCCCGGGGGCGCGGGCCCAAAGCCCCCGCCGCTGGCTGAGGATTTCGGTCAGCAGTACAGTGACGGCGGTATGGTTTCTGACCGTCTTTCGGCCTTCGATGAGGGTGCATCAGCCATAGCCAACCTCAGCTCTCCGCTGCTCGGCGCGCTCCAACAGGCGGCAAAAGACGCCGCCTACTACGGCATCGACGTCGTGGTCACCAGCGGCTGGCGTTCGCCGCAGTACCAGGATGAGCTTCTCAAGGAGGCGGTCTCTGAATACGGCTCCGCTGAGGAAGCTGCCCGGTGGGTGGCCACTCCGGAGACCTCTGCCCACGTGTCAGGGGACGCCGTGGACGTCGGGTACGCGGAGGCCTCGGCATGGTTGTCCGCATACGGTGCCGGATACGGGTTATGCCAGATTTACGGCAACGAACCCTGGCACTTTGAACTGCGCCCGGAAGCCGTCACCTCCGGCTGTCCGGAGATGTATGCCGACCCCACCCTGGATCCAAGGATGCATCCCGTCGTCCGGTCCTGACACCCACCGAACCTGCTCACAAAGGAGCAACATGCCCGCAATTACCCCTGGCCCAGCCGATATTGAAGCAACGACATCCCCGGTGGTGCGCGGCAGGGAACCCGGCATGACGGTCCGCTTTGCCTCCGCAGTGGAAATTGCTGATTGGGACACACATGTGACATCCAATCCCCTGGGCGGCAGCTTCTTGCAGTCGTCCGCGTTCGCAGAGACGAAAAAGCACTTTGGCTGGACGCCGCGGTATTTAGTGTTTGACGGTCCCGGGGCGTCCAGCCACAACTTAGTGCTGGAGAAGTCGTTCCCGCTGCTGGGCCGGTTCTGGTACCTGGTTAAGGGCCCGGATCTGGCCTCGATCCATGACCTTCCCGCTGCGTTGACCGCGCTGAGGCGCTTCCTGTCCCAATCCGGGCTGCACGTTTTCATGGTGAAAATCGAACCGGACCTTACGGATTCGGCTGAGGCCCGCCAGGTTCTCCGGTCCGCCGGGCTGGTTCGTGCCTTCAACCTGATGCCTAATGACCACACAGTGCTGCTAGATGTCTCCCCGGAGGAGACCCAGCTGCTGCGCAACCTGCCCTCACGTGGACGTAATGCCATTCGTCGGGCGATGCGCGAGGGGGTCGAGGTGTCACGTATGGAGCTGACCGATTGCGCCATGCGCTCGATGTACGAGTTGATGAGCGGGACCATCGCAGCGAAGGGAACCGCGGAAATCCGCTCATACGACTACTACAGGAAGTTTTGGACCGAGTTCGCCGCCCGGGGCCAGGGCCAGTTGTATTTCGTCTTCGAAGACGGCCGGCCCGCGGTGGGTGCTTTTGTCATCAATTACGGACGCAAGGGCACTTACAAGGACGGTGGTTCACTGGCCCGCCGGAAACGGTACGGCGATTCGCACCTCGTCCAATGGACTGCCATCAATGAGGTCAAGGCCATGGGGGTGACCGTGTACGACTTCTGCGGCACGCCGCCGTCGGACCGGCTGAAGGACACCACGCACCCGCATTACGGCCTGGGGCTGTTCAAAACCAGCTTCAACAAGACGGTAACGGACTTCGTCGGGTGCTGGGACCTGCCGGTCGGCCCGGTGAGGTACAAGGTATGGGGGCTGGCGGGAGAGCGGATCTTTCGGCAGCTCCATACCCGGTGGACCGGCAAGCAGTTCTACTAAGAGTCCAGCTTCAGGTCCGGCACGTGCCGGCGGTTGCGTGCGACCGCCAGCACGTGCCGGGCGATGACGACGTCGGCGTCCGGCCTGGCCATCCTCAGCGCGGCAGCTGACATTTCCGCTCGCCGGGCCGGGTCAAGAAGACACGGCAGCAGGGTCTCGGAGATCCATTCCACGCTGAGCTGCTCGTCGCTGACGAGCAGGCCCCCGCCGGCGCGCACAATAGCCTCCGCATTGAGGCGTTGCTCGCCCCCGCGCAGCGGCAACGGAACGTATAGTGCCGGCAGCCCCACGGCTGACAATTCGGCACACGTCATCGCGCCGGATCGGCAGAGAACAAAGTCCGCCGCAGCGTAGGCCAGTTCCATATGTTCAACGAAAGGCAGCTGCCGGTACGCCGCCGCGGTGTCGCCGCTGTCCGGGTCACCAATGCCCGCGAGGGATTCGTCGGCCCCGCGCCCAGGCCCGACGATGTGCAGGACCTGGATTCCTGCCGAGCGCAGCAACGGACGGCAGCGGGCTATCACCCGGTTAATCGACTGCGCCCCCTGTGAGCCTCCGGTCACCAGGAGAACCGGCAGGTCAGGGTCGAACCCAAATTGGGCACAGGCCCGACGGCGCATCAAGGTGCGGTCGAGGTGGGCAATTTCCGGTCGGAGCGGAATGCCGACCGGCACGCCGTGTGCGAGGCCGACTCCGGCCGATGCGGTAAGCACGTTGGCCGTGAGCCGCGCACCGCCCCTGTTCGTGATTCCCGGACGGGCATTGGCTTCGTGCACCACAATCCCCACTTTTTGTTTCCGGGCGGCCAGGTAGGCAGGCAGCGCAACGTAGCCGCCAAAACCGACGACGACGTCGGCCTGCACCTCGGCGAGCACTTTCTCCGCCGCACGGACCGCTGTCCACAGCCGGCCCGGCACCCTGAGCAGATCGCCGTTGATCTGCCGCGGCAGGGGCACGGGCGGGATCAGTTCAAGCGGGTACCCGCGGCCCGGGATCAGCCGGGTGTCCAGGCCTCGGACTGTGCCCAGGGCGGTGATCACTGCATCCGGCTCAAGCCGGCGCAGCGCGTCGGCGACGGACAGCGCGGGCTCAATGTGGCCGGCGGAATGGCCGCCGGCCACTACTATGGAAACACTCATCGACAATTCTTTTCTCTGGAGAACGTTGCCTAAGCACCCTGTGCGGCAAGAGACCTGGTCGTCGTTCGAAACTGGTCTGATGGAAGCGGATCCGTGACGGGAAAATCGAAATAGGTGTCCGGATAGGGTTCGTTCTTCAGGGTGTAATGCCACCACTCGGAATCGTAGGAACTGAAACCGCAGGCCTCCATGAGCGAACGCAGCGTGCGGCGGTTGCTGGTCTCGGCCCGGGTGATGCCGGGCGCTCCATGATGCGAAATTTCATCCATCAAGTCGTGGCCGCCGCCCATGGGAACGAGGTCACCGGTAGCCAGGTCATACAGGGTCAAATCGACGGTGCTGCCCCGGCTGTGGCCGGACTTGGAGGCTACGTATCCTCTTTCGAACATTTCCGCTCGGGCAATATTTGGATAGTGGCGGCGCTTAGTTACGCCGTCCTCTGGTTGTTTCGACCAGTGCAGGAACGAATCCACGGCGCGCTGCGGGCGGTAGCCGTCCCACAGCAGCAACCCGAAACCGCGGGATGCAGCCCGCCGCCGCACGCTTTCCAGCGCTGAGCACAAGGCCCTGGTCCCGACAATCCGGTTGGCCAGATATCCCTCCACCGGTTTGCCGGTGAAGTTGTCCCATGTGGCGTATTTGGCATCCCAACGGATTCCGGGAACACACTCATCGACGAAAACGAAGTCACCCTTCATCGTTTTTCCCCTGCCAAGGCCGACGAAATGACCCTGTCAATGACTTCGGTCAACGGCAGTCCTGCCGCCGCCATCATTCGCGGATAGCGACTGTATGAGGTCATCCCCGGCAAGGTGTTGACCTCGTTGAGAACCACGCTTCCGTCCTCCTTAAGGAACAGGTCCACGCGTGCCAACCCGGTGCATCCCAGCGCTCGGTATACGGCCTTTGCGGTCGCCTGGACCAGTGCACGGGATTCCGGCGTGATGTCTGCGGGAACAATAGCCTTTGAATTGTCCGAACCGCGTTCAGGCTCAGTTTCTTGGTGGATCCTGAAGAACCCGTGGGACAGGGCAATCCGATCCACCTCGCCGGCCCTCACATCCATTTTGTCACCCAGGATGGCACATCCCACTTCGCTGCCGACGACGGCCTCTTCGATGAGGACCTTCGAGTCATACTGCCGCGCTGTTTCCACAGCGCTGAGCAGTTCGTCCTTATCCGACACCTTGCTGACCCCGAAGGAGGAGCCCGAACGGGCCGGCTTCACAAAGACGGGGTAGGTAAACCGGTCCGGATCAATGCTGCTTTGCGGTAGGACAACCCAGAAACCGGGCGTGGCAATCCCTGCACTTCCGGCCACGGCGTAGGCAAGGGACTTGTCCATGCACAGCGCGGAACTCTGGACGTCGCATCCCACATAAGGGATGCCGGTGAGTTCCAACAAACCCTGCATCGCGCCGTCCTCACCCTGCCTGCCGTGCAGGACGGGAAACACCACGTCCACATCAATGGACTCGTACTTCCCCTGGTCCAAAACAAGCAGTCCCCGGTGACTTCGATCCGGGGACAATACAACAGCCTTGCCATTGCCTTTCTCCCAGTCGGTGTCCGGG
Organism: Arthrobacter sp. TJ-178; assembly: GCF_058269275.1. Taxonomy (NCBI): domain Bacteria; kingdom Bacillati; phylum Actinomycetota; class Actinomycetes; order Micrococcales; family Micrococcaceae; genus Arthrobacter; species Arthrobacter sp. TJ-178. The sequence goes on from NZ_JBZCNK010000004.1 coordinate 180,070, forward strand.
CCGTCGCAGGATTTCCACTCGCCGCTCCGGGTAATTCCGATGAAGAACGGTTCATACTTCTCGGGGTCGAGGTTTTTTGCGATTTCCCGAGCGGACTTGATGGAAATGGGATGTTCGTCGGAGACTCCCCCGAATATCACTGCTATCTTCAGCCGGCGCATACTAGTTCTCGCTTCCAAATTCCAGGCAATTGATGATTGATTGCTTTACGGTGTCGCGCAGTGCGTGGTCGGTGTAGTACGCGATGTGCGGGCTGACCAGCACGTTCGGCAGTTCCTGCAGCCGCAGCAGGTGTTTGTTCTCAACCGGTTTGTCGCGGTAGTCAGCGTAGAAAATCCCCTCTTCACCTTCGATAACATCCAATGCCGCGCCGCCGAGCCTGCCGCTTTCTATTTCTGCAAGGAGGGCATCAGTGTCAAGAAGGGAGCCGCGTCCGGTGTTGACAACGACGGCGCCGTCTTTCAGGCGCTGGATCCGTCGGCGGTCCAGGAGGTGATGGGTATCCGCGCTCAATGGCGTATGCAGCGTCACTATGTCGCTCAGCTGCAGCAGGTCATCCAGGGGAACGTAGGTTGCGGACGTTTTCGGACGCCTGTCATAGGCCAGTGTTTTGCATCCAAAACCATGGAGTCTTTCTATGACGGCTGTGCCGATTCGCCCTGTTCCCACTACTCCGACAGTCAGGTCCCGAAGCTCTTTCCCGCGTACGTTGCTCAACCGGTAATCGTGAAGATCGCTGCGCCGGATGGTGGATTTGGCGTGCCTGACCGCCATGAGCATGAGCATCAGCGTGTAATCGGCCACGCTGTCCGGGGAATAGGCGACGTTGCCGACACGAAGACCGATGCGCTCGGCATAGTCCACGTCAATATGGTCATATCCCACGCTTCGGGTGGAGATATAACGAACGCCAGCCTCGCGCAGCGCCAAAAGCACGGGGTGCGGGATCCGGTGCTTATGGCCAACACTGACATGGCGGTTCCCGGCGGCCAGACCGATGTTGGCTTCCCCAACCGGTGCGCTGGTAACAGTCGGCGTCACGCCCCAGTGAGGGCCCATCTCCCGGAACAGGGCTGTTTCGTCCTGCCCGCTGTCATAAACAGTGATGCCGAGTTGTTGGACAGCGGCGCCTGGTGTGCCGGGGGCGTCCGGCACGAAGGATGAGGATGGAGATGCAGGCAGGGCACCAGGTCGTGTTGCTGTCCGCGCCGGTTCGCTGTAGGTCATGCCTCCAGTCAAGCCAAGAGGATGTTGCGGGCATGTATGCGGTTCTTGATATACGGACCATATACTCCGCACAAGGCGGGGTTATCTGCTCGCTGATGAGACAGGACAAATCTTGGCGAGACGGGACGAAAGCAAGCCGCTAGACCAATTCAGTCCCAGTTCTAACAGCCAGTCCCTCTGCGTAACAGCCAAGGCGTTGACTTGGACGTCAGCGTCGTCGGCTCCCCCAATGGCTGTCCCTCACACAACCGGAGCATCCGGGCAAGGACCTCCAGGCCGCTTTGAGGCGAGTAATTTCATAGCCAAATGGTTCGAATAGCTCTGCTGGTGATGGTTAGTGAGTTAGCGTCAGAATTTGTTCAGGGGGTAATACGCGGTCGGCGTACAGCAACATCATTGCCGCTGGGTCGGGGTCATAGTTGTCCGGCCCCTCCCATTGTTTGTGAAGCCCCACTCGTTCGATCGCACGTTGGGAGCGTGTGTTGCGCTTCGCGACAACCGCCGTTACGGGAAGCTCAGGACGTGTCGCCTGTGCATATTCGATGCCAGCCGTGGCGACTTCCTGAGCGTAGCCGCGCCCCCAGCTCTGGGGTCGCAGACTAAAGGATAGATTCCACGCATTGGGTGTCAGCAGCTGACAGCCACCCATGCCGACCAGCTCGCCCGATGAGGCGCCTTCCAAGGTTTCCAATACCCACAATCCGTGCCCATGCTGTTGCCACTCAGCGATCCGGCGTTGGAGGACTGCTTGTGTATGTGTGATCGAGTTGTGAGCAAGCAATGGGTCACATTCAATGAGAAGAGCGTCTGAGTACATTCGGAACAGCTCATCGGCATCGCTGGGAACAGGTCGACGCAGGGCCAGCCGACCACTTGAAGTTTGCACGACCTGTTCGATGATGGCTCTCCCTTCAGGCGTCTCTTCTTAATCTGTTCAGCGTCCCAGTATGGATCCTCTTACCTATGCATCGAAGACCTAGACCGCCCCGGTTTCGTTGAACTGTCGGTTGATGTTCGTGGTGCCGCCAATTCTCTAAGGATCAAAAACGTAACCCAAAACACCACTCGTGATGAGAAAGAGCATAACGAGGAAACAGGGCAACAACTCCCCCACAAAGGAACCACATAAACCGCTTTTCCGAAGGCGTCATGTTCAGCATGATGCCACGACTCGATGACATCCGAACTCGTCGACCCAGCCCGAGAAAGACTCCTCATCGGGCATCCCGCAAGGGATCCCTCAACGGGCCGAGGCGCTGATCCGCACGAGCCAATCTTGTACCAGTGCTGCAGTAAGATCCGGGCGCTCGAGATGAGCGTTATGGCCAGCGGCATCGAGGATCGCGTACGTTCCCCGGACGTAGTGGTCGCGGAGTTTCCACCCGTCCTCGTATCCCGTGACATGGTCCTGCCGTCCGAAGAGGTGCAACGACGGCGACTCGAAGGGCGCGGGGTGCGCGATCTCGGGTTCGACAGAGAGTGCGTACTCCGCTGCCACCCGCTCGAGAATGAATTGGTTTGCTTGGCGAAGACCAGGAAGTGCATATCGAGTGAATGCCTCGAGCGTTGCCTCGCTCTGGACGACGGTCATCTCTTCATAGTCATTCCTCGCCTGACCGGCCAAAGCCAGAACCGCGGGGTCCTCTCGAACAACCAGCCGGCTAGGAAGACTACGCTCCTGATGGTGAGGCTCGAACACACCCGCAAGAGTAGCCAGGCCAAGGACCTGATCTCGGAGCTCATGAGCGATGTGCCGGGCAATCATGCCGCCGAAGGAGTTGCCTATCACCGCAAAGGACCGGTCTCCAAGATGCTCATAGATATCGTTCAGAGCACTTTGCGCAACGTGATTTGCGCTGGTTATGTCGCCGTCAGCATTTCCTGCAGCCCACGGTAGGTCGATATAGATGCGCTGCCATCCGGACCCATCAAGAGCATCCTCCAACGGCAGCATGATTCGATGATCGACGCCGAATCCGTGGATTACGACGAGCGGTCGACCTTCTCCTAGGATTTGAGCAATCATGAGCCAGAGCCTACAGGTGCCGTTAAATCCCTCAACATTTGTGCCGAAGTGCACCCGCAGGCCGGTCCTTGGCTGGGATGCCTACCGAGCTTCCTCCCTAGGTAATCGGATACGGATAACGAGACAGATTCTCCCGGGGTGTCCCATCTCAGCTGCCGGTGTCTCTAATTCCCCCGTTTTCGTTCATGAACTCGCCATGAAAGCCTCTGAGCCATCGGTGGCAGTACAGCCCGTAGGAGGGACGGACCGGCTGAATCGACTGATCATCCCTACCGCCATAACGCGATGTACCGCGTTTGAAGGATCCCCGACGGAACACCGACCATCCCAGAGGAATGCGGAAACGGCGCGTACGGCCGACCCCGGCAATGATCAGAGGGATCTCCTAAAGAAGCTCAGCAGCCTCTTCATCCGTGAGCTCAATCTCCTGGCCGTTATCACCTACCCATACGTAGTCTCGTCGGCCAAGTGCGGGTGCGCGTTTGATGATCGAGTATGTCGAACCATTGATTATCTTCACTCTCATGATGCAAAGGTACGTACTGGAGCGTTTATCCGCTTCCGTCGCACGGCTGATATCAGGCCAGAACTGCGCATCTGAACTATGTGTGGCCGGCGCTGAGATCCTGTCATGGGCGGTGGATACGGTGAAGCCTCCGGTCACCTCGGCGGGTGGCAGTAGCGAAGAGCGTCATACCTTTGAGGGGTTCCTCAGCGAATACCGAGCGCGTCGATGCCGAGCTGCACTTACCTACTCCGAAGAGAGGAGTTACGGGCAAAGCTGCTGCTCCAAAGTGCCGGCTGCCGCGCTCCGACGTCGATACTCCAGAACGGAGCACGTTAGGAAAGCAGAAGCAGCAAGGACCATGGCGAGGATCGCCACCGGCCCCCACCACTCCGGCAGCTTCTCAGCGAGCATCATCGTGCCCACCCCGAAAACAATCGAGACCCAAAACAGGTGGCGGCTCCAGGCAGTCATGTCCACAGCCTAACCGCTGTAGGGATCCCTCACGGCGACGCCTAATTTGCTTGAAAAACGCCGGTTTCCTGGAATAACGCATACAGCTTCAGCACTTCCAGAGTTGGGACATGAGTGGGAGATGGTGGATCAACCAGCGGGAAGAACCCGAGGTCACTTACCTCGGACTCTTCCGGTGACAGGCTTCCATCCCAGTTTGCGAGCACAAAACACATAGCGAAGGCTTGAACCTGATCGCCGTTGGGGTAGGTCAGGGTGTGAATTGAAGGATCGGACAGGCTGGCGAACGGTTCGAGGTCTTCGGCTTGGGCGATGATGCCCGTTTCCTCAAACAACTCGGTTACGGCCGCTGTTCGGAAACTTTGGCCGGGTTCGCAGCCGCCAGCCGGCAGCTCCCACACTCCGTTGTCCAGTCGGCGCTGGAACAAAGCATGGCCTTCTTGTCCTCCTAGCACGAGCACTTGAGCGCCTGGCAGAAGAACGAGCTGAGATCCTAGGTGTTGCCGAATCTTCCATAGATATGACCCAATATGCCCCATGACCTCAACATAACAGGATGCCCAAACACGTTCTTATGGGGATCGGCTACCGCCATACGACATTCGTCTTTGCTTCGGTGAGAGCATGGCGGAATGGCTACTCTCGATGTTCGCCCTCTGCCGGCAGGAACGGTGGATCTGCATGACGCGCGACGCCGACGTCACTGGTCCGTGAAGCTCGAACCGTTCTCCATCGGAATCGTTCCCGTTACTGAGGCCAAATACGCCCAGGTGATGGGCGATGATAAACCAAGCGCCATGTCGCCCGTGGTGCATCTGAGCTGGCTGGATGCAGTCAGGTTCTGCAACGCCGCATCAATTCACGACGGACTCGTGCCCGTCTATGTAATGGATGAGGACAATGTGACTTGGCACACTGAAACTTCCGGGTATCGGCTGCCGACAGAAGCCGAATGGGAGTATGCCTGCCGGGCCGGAACGACGGGGCCGCACTACGGATCCCTCGACCGGATCGCGTGGACTGCCGAGGATCAGGTGGATGAACCTCAAGCTGTCGGGTTGAAGCAACCCAACACTTTCGGCCTGCATGACACGCTGGGTAACGCTTGGGAATGGTGCTGGGATCTGCTCGACCCAGCACGATATGGAGACTACCGAGTCTTCCGTGGAGGTGGATTTGCCGACAAACCTTGGAGTGTTCGAGCGTCCACGCGGCGGGGAGGAGCACCCGGGATGAAGCATCCCGACGTCGGCCTCCGAGTAGCCAAAGGCCTTTTTCATACGGGGCAGTCTGCACAGGGCTGGTCAGCTCAAGCGGACACCAAGCGAGCGACCGTCCGGGGGCCTTTACCGTCAGGCTGGACGCCTTTAGGTGAGTAGTACGCGGCCTCCCCCCCTGCTAACCCCGCGTGGTGACCTTGAAAAGGATCCGCCAGAGGAGCGCCAAAATGCATGGAACGACGCCGCATTGGTAAGTGTTTACTCCGGAGGAGTGCGGCTAGCTTCAGACTTCTCGAAGTAAGCCTTCAGTCCATGCTTCAGAGCCAGTCTCACGACCCAATACATCAAGTAAAAGCCGATGCCGTATGGGAAAAGCGTCACAAGAAAGGTCACGATCGCTTCTAGTACCAAAATTCTCCCATGTCATGGTCGTGCAATTCTTGGTGTGACCATAACAAAGGCAACCACTACGCACCATAAACGCAACCCAGCATCCGCCCAGAGGTCACTCTCCCCCGCCGCAACACTACTGCACGACGTTGCCGCAGGTTCGATCATTTCCACGCCACCGGTCGCAACGCATCAGCAGCCAGCCAGAGATGCCCAGCGTCGTATCGAGGGATCCCTCAACGGATGGGAACTTGCGGTGCTAATGCGTGGTGTGCTGTTTGGGCGTTGAAGAGGGCTGCTGCTGTGGCCTCGGTGGTGGTGACGGTCAGGCTGTAGCTCTCGGGTGCGAGAACGTGGAGCGCTTCTCCGTTCCGGAGTGCCGCATCCGACTCGACGCTTCGTCGCAAATCCTCAAAAGCGAGCCGCACCGCCCCTTTGGCGGGGCCCCCGCCGCGACGTCTAAATGCCACTCCTCGGCTCCATCGGCGACGAATGGCTACCCATCGAGGTCCCGACGGCGAAAACCAGTGAAACCGATCAGCAGGAACACAGCGGTGACGGCGGAGATTCCCGCCAACCCGGCCCACCCGTCGTCGTCGGCGGAAACGTTGGGAACTTGCCAGAACGGACTGATCGCCAGTACCCAGTCCCAGAGCCTGAACGTGGGGCCCAGCAACGTGAGCACGAAGGAAATAAACACACCGGCCCAGGACGCGATTACCACCTGCGGCCGCGCACCGACGACCGCCACCGAGACTGCCGTGGCCGTCCATACGGCCGGAACCGTCACGACGGCCTGCAGCAGAACCTTACCGGCGTCGATGCCCAGGTCCCCGGAGGCCAGCGCCGTGATGATGGCTCCAGCGAGAAGCAGGTAGATGGTTGGTGCGGCCAATGCGAGCATGACGTTTGCCGTGAAGTAGCGGGAGCGCGAAACGGCGGCGGCCAGAACGGGCTCCAGTCGGCCCGCCAGCTCCTCGGTCCGCACCTTCTGCAGGATCTGTACGCCGGGAATGGCCGCGATGATCCCGGCCAGGCTCAGAATCGTCACCAGGAAGGCCGGCGCGAGAGCCTCCGGCGTGGCGGCACCGGAGGCGAGAACCGAGGCGGCTGCACTGTCACCGCTCAGGATGTCCTTAAAGGAGCGGGCAAAAAACCCGAAGACCACCCCAATTATCACGAATGCAACGGTCCACGTCAGGAACGGGGCGCGGTTCAGCCGGACCGCCAGACTCCACGGAGTTCCAACCCTGCCCCGGGCGGGGCCGGGTCCGGGAACGATTGTCCCCTGCCCGAAGTCGCGACGCGACTGCAGCAGGAAGGCTATACCGAGCAGGACCAGGGTGAGGGCCATTGCGGGGAGCAGCGGCCACCAGTGGTTGCCGCTGGCCGGCCGGGTTTCCGTCATCCAACTCAACGGATTTGCCCAAGACGTCCAGTCCGGTGCCTCCACCGAATACAGGAAGCCGCGCAGCAGGAACAGCGCGCCGAAGGTACCCACAGCCAGCGAGTTCGCCGTCCGCGCATCGGATCCCAACTGCGCGGTCACGGCGGCGACCGCAGCGAACATCCAACCGGTGGCAGTGAACGTTGCTCCCAGCAGCAGGGAGGCATTCCAGCCGCCGCCGCACCAGGCGGTGACGACTCCGGCGACGGCTCCCAGAACCACCGAGCCGGTCAGTGCCAGGCTCACTCCCGCCAGCAGGCGGCTGCCCCTGCCCAGCACACCGGATGCCAGCAGCTCGGCCTGTCCGGAGTCCTCCTGGCCCCGGCTGGACCGGGTGACGGTGAAAATCGATCCGAGTGCGGCGAGGAATCCGCCCAGGGCGAGGCTGCGCCAGGCGTTGAAACCGTCGTCGGTGCTCAGATCGTAGGCCGGCCCGAAGATCAGGCCCAGTGCCGGGTTGGAGCCAATGGCAAGGGCTAGTCCGAGGCGGTCCTGCTGGGTGGGAAAAACCCAGGGGTAGACGAGCACGGAGGACGCAGAGAGTGCCGTCGCGATCAGGATCCACGGCACAAAGCTACGTCCGTCGAACCGGAAAACAGCACGCAGCAGGGGCCCGGTACCCGTCAGGGCGTTACTCATGGGCGCCCCCAGTGGAGGGGGCGTCGTCGTACAGCCGCAGAAAGAGGCTCTCCAGCGAGGGCGGTTCAACGGTCAGCGACGTGATGCCGAACGGGGTGAGTGCTGCCATTGCCTCACCTACCCGTGCGCTCTCCACCACAGCCGTGAGTTTGCCGCCGTCCAGGTGCACGTCCCCGAATGCGGTCAGCTGGCCGGGCTGCGGGTCACGTTCCAGAGTGGCGTGGACGGCGGCGGTGGTATGCCCGCGAAGCTGGGCCAGCGTGCCTTCCTCCACGATCCGTCCGTCCCGGATAATGCTCACCCGGTCCGCGAGGGTTTCGACTTCGGCGAGGATATGGCTGCTGAGCAGCACCGTGGTGCCGCGTTGCTTCGCCTCACCGATCACTTCCTGGAAGACGTTCTCCATCAGCGGGTCCAGACCGCTGGTTGGCTCGTCGAGGATCAGGAGCTCGACGTCGGAGGCCAGGGCGGCGACGATGGCCACCTTTTGCCGGTTGCCCTTGGAGTACTGGCGACCCCGCTTCGCGGGATCCAGCTCAAACCGCTGGATCAGTTCCGCCCGCCGGCCCTCGTCCAGCCCGCCGCGGAGTGATCCCAGCAGGTCGATCGCCTCGCCGCCGGTCATGCCCGGCCATAACGCGACATCGCCCGGCACATAGGCAAGGCGCCGATGCAGCGGCACGGCCTCCCGCCACGGATCCTTTCCCAGGACATGCAGGTCTCCGTCGTCGGCCTTCAACAGCCCCAAGAGCACGCGGATAGTTGTTGACTTCCCTGCACCGTTTGGACCCAGAAAACCGTGCACCTGCCCGCGCTGAACCTGTAGGTCCAGCCCGTTCAGAGCCTGGAATCTTCCGAAAGCCTTCTCCAGCCCCTGAACACTGATGACCAACTCCGCGCTCATAGCGTCCCCGTTCTCTAGGCATCCCTACAGCTAGTGTGCTGGCAAATCCACCGTGGTGGCGACGGCAGCAAGTCGTTCCAGAGGATCAATGCCGGGATCACGGCGGAATATTCTTGACCAGGTCGAGGGATACGCCTGACCGGGCGGCGTGCAATCGACCATGAACGGGTACTGCTGCACTCACGACGGCGCTCCGATATCCGGGGTTCAAGTGCCGGCTGGCTCAATCAGGACCAGTGAATCTCCTGAAGAAGCCGCAATCCGCGCTCTTTTGAAGAGACCGGCCGACACGGCTACCTAGTACGCGGTGTCGGTATTTAGCAGCAGCTGGATTCGGGGGCTCACTTGGCGTCATGCTCTCGCAAGAAACGGTTTACCAGCCGGTCTCCGATTGCAGCGACTATGGCCCGCTGCCCGCCTCCCGTCTGGAAGGATACTGAACATGAACCCAACAGAATCCCCTGCAGGCTCAGCATCCCGAGAGCGAACTCCGCGCTTCGGAACACCAACCGGGAAAATGCGATGAACAATTCACCGTCAGCCGGGCACGCGGGTCGGCATCATCCAACGGGCAAGCCTCCGGTGCTGTCACGGAGAAAGGTCTGGTTTCTCCGGACGGTGATCCTCGGTGTCGTTTTTCTGGGCCTGCTGCTCGTTGCTGGTCCCCTCACGATCGCCGCCTGGGACAGCAGCGACAGTCATCGGGCATTGATTGCATGCACCGTCACCGAGGCGGATGGAAGATATGAACATGGAAGTTCAAAGACCCCGTCATTTTGGGGAGTGACCATCAAAACCTCAGACTGTAGCCAGCTGGTGTTGATCAGAGGCGTTGATGAGTCCAACAACGAAGCCTTGGAATCAGAGCTGACACCGGGTTCACGGTTTAACTTCGAAATCGGAGAGGCTGCCAAGAGCATGCGCTGGCTCTCGGTTCGCATTGGCATGACCACTGAAGTCTTCTCTTTCGAGGAAATAGACTGACCTCAGTCTCTGCGGGCCTATTCAAAGCCCGCAGAGACATGTCCACTAGCCCCTCCCTTGCCGCGCGCCTGTCCGAGCTCAGTGAAGACATCAAACTGCTTGATGGATGGTCAGAACGCCTCTAGCTCTTTAGCGCGAGCCAGCCTGCGACATCGCGCGCGCAGTCTTCAGTCGAGCGATTCGCGGTGTCGACCTCAAAGTCGTAGATCACTCCGTTGTGCACGCTCAGAGCCTGTGCCCGTCCCATTCCTTCCGCCCGGTCGGGCCGTTGTGCCTCTCGGGACGCGGCAACCTCAGGAGCACAGCGCACTCCCACCCACACCATGCTCAGGCCGGCAAACGTTGACCGTAAACGCTCCTGGCCGGCTCCGCCGGAGAGCATAACCTCATCAAGAATCAGGTGCGCCCCCGCCTTGGCCATACTGCTCAGCCCGGTGTACCAACTCCGCTCCAGGGCACGGTGCTCAACACTAAAGGTGATCGTGCCGTCCTGCTCGTACGTAATTCCCGCTCGTGGGCTATCACCCCGGTTGGGAAGTGCGTCAATGAACGTGTCGACGCCGAAGGTCAGCCAGAGGCCCGGCAGTATTTCCTGGAGAGCCCGGCTGATTGAGGACTTCCCGGAGCTCGAGCCTCCGTTCAGCACGATTACCTGAGGACTTAGTTCGCAAGCGGTTCCCTAGCCGGACGGACAAAATCCTGGTCCGTCGTGTGTACTCGCACGGCCTGGCGGCCATCCAGACCATGTCGTGGGTTATGGGTAGCTTGGATTTTATGCTTTGCGCTGCCCTGTGCAATACCCGCAAAACATTACGAGGAGCCCACAAATAATGATGACGTATGGCCAGCCGGCTGTTCTCTCCGCCGGGATTTGGGTGACCAACATGGTTCCAATGAACGCATTGACCGCACCAACGCATAGAAGGATTATGCCGAGCCGCCGGGGTGCCATCACGCCAGCATATTCGACGGCGAGCTTCCAACCAGAGCGCCTTGTCCGTAGGCCGCTGGCTCAGCGGACAATTGAGTGTCCGTAAAGCGATCGCCTTGCGAAAAGACTCGGCTAGGGGCCGATGGTGACGGGATCGGCGAGCCCGACGGTTTGACCCATCGGGTCTTTGACCACATAACTCCAGTAGCCGACCCAGAACTTCTCTGGTCGTAAGGCTTCCACATTCGCCTGTTGCAGTCTTTCTACAGAGCTGTGAAACATCGTGGGATGGAGCGGAAAGCTCCACGAGGCGCGTGCGCTGCGTGGACTGGGTTCTATGCCCCCAGTCCGTAAGCCCATCCGGGCTGGAAGGACCACTCCTGGATGAAGGTAGCGGTTGAGTCGTAGCTGATCGAAAACTGGATTCCACCTGCAACCTTGTAGGCGATGTGGTCGGTCTCGTCCCAAATCTGCTCAAGGCCGATCAGCTCCGAGTAGAACTCGCCGGAGGCCGCGATGTTACTACTGCCGGTATACAGGAACGTGCTGCTCGACATCAAAGGAGTCTAAAGGGCGTGCCTGCTCCGCTCAAGGATGGGTCAGCGTGAGCCTAGCTATATGTTTGTTGAGCCCAGGAGGGCCAAGAATCGGCGTCCGTGTCTAAATCGATTCCTTGCAAGCGGATAAGACAAACTTCGCCCGCAGATCGTGTGGTTGCCCAGAGGCTGTGTGATCGGCCTCTGGCGCGGGTGGGTATCCAACTGAGCACCTCGTGAAGGTCTGCTCCTGACAGTTCCCACTCTTCCTTGTTCCCGCCACCGTCCACCCAGAAGTACACCCTGTAGGTCGGATCATCGACCTGTATGGTCTGATCCCGTGGATCAATGAGTTCTGCGCGCATCTACCGACCGTACTCCGAGACGCAGCACCTTGGCGTAGCGAAAACCCATGCGTCTGCGGGCGCAGGGAAGTTGCGATCTGGCATCCAGTAAGTGCGAGCATTATGGCGGCCGCTTCTGCCACCAGTGCCAGTTTTTCAGCTCTTGTACCTCTTGGGCGGCTGTGCGAGCATCGGGCAACGATGTTTCCACATCGCTTATCGATACCTTGGGGGTTCGTATGCGTTCAGAGGCAATCGACGAACTGAAAATCCTTATCGGCGCAATGCTCACGGTCGCGGTGGTGGTACAGGTTGCGGTCCTTCCGTTGCTTGCTGCGGAGGCGGCGACGGAATTCCCCGAAGTTGCCTATCTAGAGGCTCCCCTGACAGTGCTGGCGGTGCTTGCGATCGCAGGTGGCGAAGCGACGTTGCTCTGCATCTGGCGTCTGCTTTCGCTGGCCCGGAGGGGTGCCCTCCTGAGTATCCGGGCTATCCGTTGGACAGACATGCTGATCCTGGCGCTGGTTGCCGGCACGGGGCTGCTGGCCGCTATTTCGATCGTCCTCGCCCGCGATCCACAAACGGGCAGCGGCGGCCCAGCCGTGGGCTTGGGTCTGATGGCCGGGATATGTCTCGGAGTGGCAGCGGTTATAGGTGTGGTGGTGTGGCGCGGTCGACTGCTGCAGTCTGTCCGGGGCGCTGCAGCCCAGCAGCGGCGGGTCCAGCCTTGGCGGTTCAGAGCGAGGGCGGGCCGAGACTGATTGGGCTCCCGCACCGAGCAGACGCCCGGCTCCGCACGACCAAAGCGGGCCGGCTTCCGGGCTTCCTTCCCGACCATAGTCCTTCCGAAGCTCAGCAGGGCCTGAATTTCTCAGTGGACCGTTCACGGATCCCTCAGAGGGGCAGTTCCTACTCGTATTAGGTGAGCTCCGGACCAGCGCCCTTTCCTGGAACGGCTTGACCGCCCTGTCACGTTCGGACATGGCGACCCTCGACGGCACCAGATATGTTCGGATTGCAGGCCGGTCCGGACTATTGGACCGGCACGGCGAAGTAAGTCGGCAGATCCTCGTACTTGAACATCCCGAGACCCTGATCCGTGACCGCCGTCGGCAGGTCCTGCTTCAGCTCGGCGAATTGCGGTTCCATCTGCTCAGGGAATTTCAGATATCCAGTCGCATCGCCGGCGGAGTTCCGGCCATAGACGTCGCCGGCGTTGGAAATCACAGCCGGGTAGAAGTCCGACGCCGGATCAATCCGCTTTTGCTCCCCGGTCTTCAGGTTCACCACCCACTGCGCATCAACACCCTGCTCATCCGCCCAGTGCATCAGGTACAGCTCACCATTAGGACTCGCAGCTGCTGCGTATGTGGGCAGCCGGGCCGCCGGGTAGGCGCATCCCCGGGCCGCGCCCTCGAAGGACACCGGTTTCCCGGTATGCACGTCGACCGTCTCGCACGTCTCGTCGGCCTTCCGGAAGGAAACGAACGAGGACCCGAAGACGATGGACCCGGACGCATGGTCCGCGAACGTCGTCGACCAGTCACCGACGCTAAGTTTCGCCTCCGGCAGACCCTGCTGCTGGTCGCCTGCCCGGGGCGAGCGGAACACATCCACCCCGTCGATGCGGGCCAGCCAGGACTGGCCCCCGGGCTCCGGAATCTGCTCCAGCATTCGCGACTCGGCATTGAGCACTCGAACGAAGCCGGGAGCCTCCGGGCCGGCCGCGACACCGCGGTGCATGCCGAGGCCGCCGTCGGTGGCCATAAAGGCCAGGGCGCCGTTGCCGTCATGAGTGGACGTTGGCCGGAGGCCGGATACATCTTCTTCCACGACTGTGGCATTCCCTGACGCGTCGACGACGATCAGCTGCGCGACAGGTGCCGCCTCCTGAGCGGCACCAGGCTGGAGCGGCACGCCGATCTGATAGAACGTGAAGAACTCCTTCCCGTTCTGCCGGACCCGGTCCAGGGACGGTTCGACGCGCTGCTCCGGGTCCAGGCCGAGGGACGGAGACCGATACAGGATCTCCCCGGCACTGTTGGTCACCACCAGGGTCTGATCTCGGGTCTTCAAATCCTGGTCCACGAACGCAGCCAGGTCGCCGATGACCTCCGCGCCCGCGTCCTTCGGTGCGTACCATCCGGCCTGGCTCAACCACTGTGCCGGCAGGGCGCCGGTCGCGTAGGGAAAGCCTTCCTGGTATGACGCCGGCTTGCCGAATGTTGGCCGTTCCGTGGCGGTGGGAGATGGCGCCTGGGTCGGGTCCGCTGGAATCGAGGCGGGGCTCCGGGAGGGTGTCGCCTCACCCCCGGCGGTAGCGGATGCCGGGCCCGACGACGACGCAGCGCAACCGGTCGCGAGCAGCAGCACTGCAAGAACGGGTGCGACGACGTGCTTAATCAAGTTAATTCCCCCTGGTGGTACACGAGACCGGAATAATCCGACTTACCGAATGTCGCTATCCTAATCGCGGTCCCCGATGCCAAGCTCTATTGCTGAAGCTCGACATGACATAGAACCTTTTCACAACCTCTGTCTCTTGGTGAGAATTGTGATCATTGTTCCTCATTGAGCTAGGCCGGGCCGTCGTAGCGCTAAAGGATCGGGTTGTGTCAAAGCCAAGGGCGTCCACCACGCTCACTGGGCCACCCGTGCCGGGGTACTTTAGATCTGGTGTGGGATTCCGCCGGCAGTTTAGAGTGTTGGCGTGAGGACCCTCTTCAATGGCCGATTGCGGGTGGATTATGGCCAGGCCTACTTCGTAACAGGGAACGACTTTGCGCGTGACTTGGAGCTCTCTTTTTGGGGCCAGTCCAACGGCCTGTGCGGAGCATCCAGCCCAACCCTCCTTTTTCTCATCACAGGTCTGCAGACCGGTGACGTGAATTTCAGTGTCGGATTCTCCGATGCGGAACCGCCGCTGGACCGAAAATGGGAGGACGTCGTCGAAGTTTCATTCATAGTGGACGAACCTCCCTTCCTTGAGGAGTGGGCAGGGCAGGCCTCGTATCCAATCGATCTAGCACCTGGCACCTACCGCGTGCGGTACTCGGCAAAGGGAATGGACTCTGGCCGCGCAGCCGACACTACCTTTGAACCAGGGGAGCCCGTCGACAGCTATCAGCTCATCTTCTGGCCCGCTGAGCGCGTGGCGCCCGACCGCGTGATTCGTCAGGAGAGCCAAACCGCCCAGTACTGGAATGGCTGGGCTGGCTCCCTGCATCCGACAGCTGAAGGCAGATAACAGGCCTGGCTCAAATAGGGATCCTGATACGGACAATCATGGGCGGCTCGCCTGCACGTCCTGCTAAGGAAGCCCAACGGGCAAACCTGCATTCGTGGCCGTGGTGCGGTGGATTCAGACGTTCACCTTATATCCGAGCGCGAGGTCGGCTGCGTTGGTGCCTCTGATTCCCCAATTCACCTTCGGTGTCTCCGTGATCGTGATCTCGACGCTATGAGGTGCGATTCCTGCTTCTGCTTCGATCCGGAGGAACAACTCTTGGATTAGTCCACGCTTTGCAGCCTCAGACCTACCCTCGAACATCGAGATCTCGATGATGGTGTAATCCTGCCCTCGGTCCTGCGGGTGGATAAAGTCGCTGGGGTCAAGAGCGACGAACCGGTGGAAACGCTTCTCGGGCGGGTACGCCAACGCGGACATGACGGCCCCGTGAATTGCGTCAGAGAGCGTGTCCCGGTGTCGGTTGATGGACTCCCGGTGTCCGTAAACGATGATCTGCGCCATGTCGGCAACCGTATCTGTCCGTTGCAACGGCGGCAATTGCATCCATGCCCGCAAGCCAGTCGGACACCGCGCCGGATTTGGGGTGCGGCCGAGTGCACGGGGGAGGATTCACTGTCGGACGCTACCTACATGTGGCAAAACACTGGAGCGAAAAGCAAGTTTATCGACCAGATCATGCGAGGCTGCCTGGACGTTCGCGAGATTGAAGACGGCGGAGAAAATACGCTGTCCTTTGCGGAGGCCAAGGCCATATCCCGTGGCAACCCGTTAATCTTGGAGAAGCCCAAAGCGGACCAAGAGCTGTCCCGGCTTGAACGCCCTAACCGGGCCTGGAACCGCAACCAGGCAT
The DNA here is from genome assembly GCF_058269275.1 of Arthrobacter sp. TJ-178. Lineage (NCBI taxonomy): Bacteria > Bacillati > Actinomycetota > Actinomycetes > Micrococcales > Micrococcaceae > Arthrobacter > Arthrobacter sp. TJ-178. The sequence continues at coordinate 195,797 of NZ_JBZCNK010000004.1, forward strand.
CGCTGGTCTACCGCAAGGATGGTGCGCAGCGGCGCGGAGAGGCAATGGTTGACTGCCTGCCAGGATTGAAAGAGGCATCGGCGCGGACTACACCGAATGTTGGTGGAGAAGCTTTCCGTCTGACCACCGCCGGACGCGGTTACGACCAGCGCACAGAGCCAGTCGAAGCGTGAAAGCAGTGGGCTGACACTCCAGATGCGCACTCCACCGGCCGCGTCGTCCCGGCTTGAAAGAACACATGGGGCACACTGTTTCCAGGCAACTGGACGGCGCAGGGATACCTTGATCCAGACAATACTCATCGGAGGGGGCCGGTTATGACAGCTGACAGCAACACACTTAGTGGGCAGGAGCCCGAACCGCAGCACCGGAATCGGGAGGACGTCCTGCCTACAGATCCGGGCCCAGTTCCTCCCGCAGCGGACCCAAAGCAGACACGGTTCAGCGCGGCGGCAATAACGGGAATGGTCCTCGTGTCGATCGGCTGGGCGATCGTCTTCCGCCCCCTGGTCAACTATCTCTCCTGGGGAGGCGGCTCTTCCTTTTACTTGATTGACCTCTACGTTTTTTTGGGTCCGATCGCCTTACTTGGAGGAGTAACGGGATTCATCGTGGAGCTCACCAAGGGGAACAAGAAACTTGCCGCCCGCCTGTACATCGTTCCGTCCCTGATCTGGCAGGGAGGGGTACTGGCTGCACTTCTCCTGCTGCTGATCGCTCTAGCCGGTTATGACGCCCCCTAAAGGCAGGCCCGCCCCTTACCTGCCCCCGAAACCGGCCCAAATCGGTAGGTGAGCCGGCGACGCGAAGGTGGACGGTGGGAAACCTAACCGTTAGTGAGCCGGGAAAACAAGGCTGTGCATGATCGCCCGCAACTTTGGGAGACGTGTCAGCGGACGATAGCTGGCGATTGTGTGCAGCCGGTCAGATGGGTCCCGTCGTCCACATGTGTGCGGGAAAAGCCCGAAGGAAATAGCTTTTGCCGTGCCCATATGGGCGGGGGGTTACTCACAGCCGGAGCTGGGGAAATCAGCCTTTCCACTCTCGCTCACGGCTGCTCTGCGGATTTGGTCTGCCGCGTTGCTGTGCTGGGACGGCCTCCGGCCTTCTTACTCGGTGCGTCCAGGCCGAATCCGCGCAGGTGCGATTCCGTCCAGTCAGCGCGAAGTGCCGCCTGATAGTTCCTCGCGTACTTCTGTTCGGCAGAGGCAAGCACCTGGGCCGCGTCAGCCACGGTCAAGGCTGAACGCACCTCGAACCAACCGACAATGGGCCTCATGGTTGATGATTCGAATTGCACTCTGAACGACGGAGAGAATGCCCCAAGTTCCCCATGAGCGCACGAAAGGGGATCCTCTACGGAGACCCTTTCTATGTCAGAATTCAGGGAATCCTGAACTAAGTGATTGCAAGATAGGGGAATTTCGTGCAGCAGCTGACCTATGTGGGCTATGCACTCGGGCACCAGTTGCTTCTGTCGCCGGGGTACTGCCCGTCAGAATTCGACTACGCTGGCGGACTAGTGGGCGCGCTGTCCCTCAGTTTTCCCATGATCCTGACCGGCATTGCGCACGGACCAGTAAACATCAGCCTCGTCCACTGTGACTCCCGGCCCGAGGCCAACGCCTCGGGCTGGGAGGATGTCGCGGAAGTTAGCCTCCTGGCAGGGACTGACCCCATAGTCCCCGGCAACATAGATGGGTATGAACCACCGCTGGGAGTTCGCCTGGATTTTCTTGGGCCGGGTTGGTACAGGGCTCGTATCCATGCCCGCAACCGCGATGCTGCGCCGGACCTGACCGTTGAAGAGCCGGTCGAGGATTATCTGATCGAGGTGTGGCCGGCACCGCCGACCCAAGCCGAAACTCTGAAGGTGACCTCGGAGTACGGCAGGATCATGCAAGCTCCCCAAGAACATGTTCTGCGCGATGACACTTACAACCCGCCCATTCCAAAGCCGGCCGTAGACCCGGGTCCGGCTTCTGCCAACGGGCGCGAGCTCTGACCCGGAAGGGCCCCCTGGTTCACTCTTCGCACTGCAATGCAGCGCCCAGCACCCGTATAATCTGCGGAGCCTGTTCAGACGGGATCCGCTTTCGTCGATGGCGTTCTGACGACCCCTGATATGAAAACCGTGATCACCGAGCACCGGGTTATTCACGCCGGTGATGTGATCAACGAATACGGCTCGAAACCGGTGATCGCATCCTGGTACGACATCACGAACGTTTCCGGCGAAGACTTGACGCCTATTAACTTGATCATGGTCTTCAGCGACTACCAGGACGGAAACCCCAACTCGATGAACAGGATCGAGATAGGGTCCCGCCTGATGCCCGTTTCCTCAAAACCCAGATGGTTGACCTGGGATCGCGGTAAAGAGCTCTCCGCGCACCGCTTGCTCACGACCGAGATCGGGTTGCCTGTCTATTTCGCTGATCCGAAGAGTCCCTGGCAGCGCGGCAGTAACGAGCATCTCAACGGACTCCTTCGCCAATACTTACCCAAGGGGACAGATCTCTCCCGGTGGAGCGCCGCGGGGATCGCCGCCGCCGCATCAGCGGTGGGCTATCGATACTCCTGCTTCGCCCAGTCTGGCCAAGTGTTAGGAGCAGCGTCGAGGTCTATGCCGCGCAGCCGGACTAGGGTGACGTCACCCAGGTTCCTGGTGACAGCCCACAAGCTATGTGACCGCCCATTGCCGTGCTGATGTATGCATTGCAGGACATCGTCAAGATCAGTCTCGGACAGCTCCCACTCCTCTTTACCGCTGGCATCATCGGCCCAGAAGTACACGCGATACGTTGGCACATCATCCTCGAGGTTCGCGTCACGAGGATCTATCAGACGAGATTTCATGATCCGACGATACTTGTCGGCTTTCTACTCACCCCCGTACAGCGGTCCCTCAACGGGCCGTGCGCATAGGAGGTTACGGATTTCGAGCCGGATCAACGTCACAACGTCTGGTTAGGATTAGGCGTGACCAGCCTAGCCACCTTGTGGCCACCCTTCGGATTAGTTCTCTCCACTCCACGTTTGGTTCTGCGACCGATCCAAGATGCGGACTTGCCCGCTGCCGTGGAAGCCGCGGAGGCTGGCATACATCCCCCAGGGCAGATGCCTTTTTCCCATCCGTGGACGGAGGCACGCCCTGAAGATCTTCCCGCAAACACTGCACGACGGATTTGGCGGGCACGTGCAGAATCGACACCGGAGAAGTGGGCACTCCACTTCGGAGTCTGGAGAGGCAAGGATTTTGTCGGGTGTCAGGACTTGAGTGCCGAAGGGTTTGGCACTCTCAAGACAGTGTCAACGGGCTCCTGGCTCCGGCAAGATGCTCAGGGCCAAGGCCTCGGCAAGGAAATGCGGACAGCCGTCATCCTCTACGCGTTCGATTGGTTGAAGGCGGACACCGCTGTTTCCGAGGCAGCAGTCTGGAACTCTTCTTCTCTGGGCGTTTCAAAATCTTTGGGTTATAAGCCCAACGGGATTTTCAGGGAATCTTGGAAACCCGGGGAAATAACAGAGGTTCAGTACCTGCGCCTCAGTTCGGAAAGCTTTAAACGGCCCGCCTGGAATCTAGATGTCAAAGGACACGTACGCTCCGCAGAGTATCTCGGGATTCCTCTTAGCGACGGATAGGTACAAATGCCACTGGTATTTTGAGAAATCACCCTCCCCCACAACGTGACTCGAGCGCCTGCAAGCCTGCCCCCGCCGCACTTCCGCTTGACCACCTTTACTCGCTTCGGAGCCGGCAAATACCTGCTTGACATGGTGGTTCGCGTATACCCCGCCCGGGCATATGCCCGGTGAAGGTGGCCCAACCGCTACATTCAGAACCATGAGTGCCCACATCGTCGGTTACGCCCGCGTCTCCACCAACGAGCAGGACCTCACGGTTCAGCAGAACCAACTCGCAGCTCTCGGTGTCCCCGCGGACCTGATTTATACCGACCACGGGCTGACCGGCACCAACCGTGACCGGCCAGGCCTGCGTCAGGCCATGGCAGCAGTCCGTGACGGGGACACCTTCGTCATCACCAAACTCGACCGCCTCGCCCGCTCCCTGCCCGACGCCCGCGACATCCTCGAAGAACTCACGAAGAAAAACGTGAAGCTGAGTATCGGCGGATCCATCCACGATCCGTCGGACCCCGTTGGTCGGCTGCTGTTCAATGTCCTCGCCATGGTTGCCGAGTTTGAATCCGACCTCATACGGGCCCGCACCCGGGAAGGCATGCAGCTCGCCAAGGCCAAGGGCCGGCTTCGGGGTAAGCAACCCAAGCTCTCCAAAGCGCAGGAAGCACACGTGGTCTCGTTGTATCAAGCCGGAGAACACACCACCACAGAGATCGCCGAGCTCTTCAAGGTCGCCCGCAGCACGGTCTACCGCATCGTCCAACGAACGCCCCCCCCCGCGCCAAACTAAACGGTGATCCGTTCAAGTTCCCTGAGGTCGGCATCGGAAAGGGTGAGGGCAGCCCCGGCGATGTTTTCGCGCAGATGCGACACGGAGGACGTGCCCGGAATCAACAGGATGTTCGGGGAACGCTGCAGCAGCCAGGCCAGGGCAACCGACATTGGGCTCGCGCTGAGACGCTCAGCGACGGCGGAAAGAGCGTCGGATTGCAGCGGAGTGAAGCCACCCAGCGGAAAGAAGGGAATGTAGGCGATTCTTTCCACCGCAAGGCGGTCTACAAGGTTGTCGTCCCACCGGTTGGCGAGGTTGTACATGTTCTGCACTGACACGATCGGTGCGATTGACTGAGCCTCCTCAACCTGTTCGGCGGTGGCGTTGCTGACGCCGAGGTGTCTGATGATGCCCTGCTGCTGCAGGTCAACGAGGGTCTCAAACGCTTCACCTATCTCTTCCGGGGCCGGCCCGTTGGCGTCGCCGAGACGAAGGTGCACGAGGTCCAGGACGTCGGTCCCAAGGGTTTCAAGGTTGTCATCGATCTGTGCCCGCAGTTCATCGGGCCTGCGGGCGGCCGGCCAGCCGCCGTCGGCGTCGCGGCGTCCCCCAACCTTCGTCGCGATGAACAGATCCCTGGCATACGGATGCAGTGCCTCGCGGATCAGTTCGTTGACAACACGCGGGCCGTAGGCTTCTGCGGTGTCTATGTGGGTAATGCCGCTGTCCACTGCGGAACGGACGACGGCGAGTGCCTCCTCGCGATTCTTCGGCGGCCCGAAGGCCCCCGGACCGGAGAGCTGCATGGCGCCGTATCCGAAGCGGGACACGGTGGTGTCGCCGAGGGTCCAGGTGCCGCCCGGCAGGGCAGGAATGGTGCTGTTCATCATGGAGCCTTTCAGTGCTTGTGGAACTGCGTGATGTCCACCATCTTGAAGGAGCTGCTACCCATCGGGAAGTAGTTACTTTAAAGTGCGTTGCTACCCAGAGTGAGGTCCCATGGCGACGATGACGGCGGCACAGAAGAAAGCGGAAGCTAAAACGCGGTACAACGCGTTCCTCGCCGCGTGCCCCAGCCAGCAGTTGCTGGCTCAGGTTTCCGGCAAATGGGTGACCCTGGTGCTTTCTGCGCTGGGCAGCGGTCCGGACTGTGACGGGGAGCCGCGGCCGATGCGCTACTCCGAGCTGGCGCGGGTCCTCGCTGGCGTGAGTCCCAAGATGCTGTCGCAGACGCTGAGAACCCTCGAACGTGACGGGCTGATCTCCCGGACGGCAACCGCAACTGTCCCCGTCACAGTGACCTACGACCTCACCGCCCTCGGATTATCACTGCATCAAACGGTCCGACAGCTCAAGCTCTGGTCCGAGACTCACCGGGATGAGGTCTCAGCGCATCAGGCGCAGTTCGACGACGCGCGCTAACATCCGGAATTATTTGGCGGCCGCACCAGTTCCATCCACCATGACAACAATCGCGATCATTGGAGCAGGACGGGGCCTCGGGGCCGCCGTCGCACGACGATTCGGTGCGGAGGGGTTCTCCGTGGCCCTGATCTCCCGGAACCAGGCCAAGGTGGACGCACTCGCCGAGGACCTCGGCAAGGCCGGCATCCAGGCCCGCGGCTTCGCTGCGGACGTCCGCAAGCCGGAATCGATCGCCGCAGCCCTGGAGGCCGCCGCCGAGAGCCTCGGTCCGGTCGAGGTCCTGCAGTACAGCCCGCTGCCGCAGAAGGACTTCATGCGGCCCGTCCTCGAGACCACTCCGGCGGACCTCGTGGGACCTGTCGAATTCTCCATTTACGGCCCGGTTGCCGCAGTCCACCAGGTACTTCCCGGCATGCGCTTCCTCGGCGAAAACCGAGGCACCATCCTCTTCGTCAACGGAGGCTCTGCCGTCAAGCCCGGACGCAACGTCACCGGAACCTCAGTGGCGTTCGCCGGCCAGGCCGCCTACGCCCAGCTGCTTAACGAGGTCCTCGGCGAGGAAGGCATCCACGTGTCGCAGCTGATCATCGGCGGCCGCATCATCGAGGGCGATCCGGAGAAGGATCCCGATGTCCTCGCCGGCGTGCTGTGGGATCTGCATCGCGGCCGCGACACGTTCCGCCGCCAGATCAGCGCGGACTAACCCCAAACCGGCAGATACGGACACCACCAATTTCGATCCGCCACGGATTCGATAAAATACTTAGCAGGGAGCACAGCATGAGCAAGGTCTGGTTCATTACTGGAACATCGCGAGGTTTCGGCCGCGAATGGGCGGAAGCCGCCCTGGAACGCGGGGACTCCGTTGCCGCCACCGCCCGCAGCACGGACAGCCTGACGGCACTGGTGGACACCTACGGCGACCGGGTGCTGCCGCTGTCCCTCGATGTCACGGACCGAGACGCGGTCTTCGCCGCCGTCCAGCAGGCGCATGAGCACTTCGGACGCCTCGACGTCGTTATCAACAACGCCGGTTACGGTCAGTTCGGCATGGTCGAGGAGCTTTCGGAAGCCGAGGCGCGCGACCAGATCGAGACGAACCTTTTCGGTGCCCTCTGGGTCACCCAGGCGGCCCTGCCGTTCCTGCGCGCGCAGGGCAGCGGCCACATCATCCAGGTTTCCTCCATCGGCGGCATCTCCGCTTTCCCGTCCGTGGGCATTTATCACGCCTCCAAGTGGGCGCTTGAAGGACTCAGCCAGTCGCTGGCGCAGGAGGTTGCCGGCTTCGGCATCCACGTCACCCTGATCGAACCCGGCGGATTCTCCACCGACTGGAGCGGCAGCTCCGCCAAGCACGCCACGGCTATTCCCGCGTACGACGGCGTCCGGGAGCAGGCGGCGAACCGGCCGAGCCGCAGGGGCACGCCCGGGGACCCGCATGCCACCCGCGGACCGATCCTGCAGATCGTCGACTCCGAGAACCCGCCACTGCGCGCATTCTTCGGCGAAGCCCCGCTCGCCATTGCCAAAGCGGACTACGAGTCCCGGCTGGCGTCCTGGGAACAGTGGCAGCCGGTGGCCGTCGAAGCCCACGGCGGCAGCAACTGATGCCTTCGGAAAGCACCGCCCGAACGGCCGCTGAGATCTCAGCGGAGCCCGCCGTCCGGGACAGCCTGCGGCTCATCCTGGACGAACTTTCCGCTGCGGCGGACGGCCTCCAGGAGGACCAGCTGGCAGCCCTGGCGGCCGAAATCCGACAGGCCAAACGGATCTTCGTGGCCGGCGGCGGCCGCAGCGGCCTCGCCCTGCGCATGCACGCCATGCGCCTGATGCACCTCGGACTGACCGTGCACGTGGTGGGCGAAACCACCACGCCGGCCATCGGTTCCGGCGACCTGCTGGTGGTGGCCTCCGGGTCCGGCAGCACGGCCGGTGCCGTCGCGGCGGCACAGACCTCCCTCTCGGCCGGCGCCCGGGTGGCTGCCCTGACCACCGACGGCGATTCCACGCTGGCGGAAACCGCACACCGCGTGGTGGTCATCCCCGCCGCGCAGAAGACCGACCACAGCGGTACTGCCTCCCGGCAGTACTCCGGCAGCCTCTTCGAGCAGGCCCTGCTCCTGGTGCTGGACGCCGTCTTCGCCGCCCTCTGGAAGTCCGACGGCACCCCCGCCGAGGACCTCTGGCCCCGGCACGCGAACCTCGAATAGCGCGTGCCCCCAAAAAACTTCCCTTCCCAGCTATCAAAGGAAACACCATGAAACTGCAACTCGCCATGGACGTACTGACCGTCGAAGATGCCCTCGAGCTCTCCGGAAAGGTCGCCGAGTACGTCGACATCATTGAACTGGGCACCCCGCTGGTCAAGAACGCCGGGCTCTCCGCCGTGACGGCCATCAAGGAAGCCCACCCGGACAAGATCGTCTTTGCCGACCTCAAGACCATGGACGCCGGCGAACTCGAAGCCGACATCGCCTTCAAGGCCGGCGCCGACCTCGTGACGGTGCTCGGCGTCGCGGACGATTCCACCATCGCCGGAGCCATCAAGGCCGGCAAGGCCCACGGCAAGGGCGTTGTCGTGGACCTCATCGGCGTCGAGGACAAGGCAGCCCGCGCCAAGGAGGTCACCGACCTTGGCGCCGAATTCGTGGAGTTCCACGCCGGACTCGACGAGCAGGCCCAGGACGGTTACGACCTCAACACCCTGCTGACCGCAGGCAAGAAAGCCGGCGTGGCCTTCTCCGTCGCCGGCGGCGTGAAGCTGGACACCCTCGCCGATGTGCAGGCCTCGGGTGCGGAGGTCGCCGTCGTCGGCGGCGGCATCTACAGCGCCGAGGACCCCGCCCAGGCTGCGAAGGAACTGCGCGCCGCCATCAAGTAAACATGTGAATTTCCGGCCGCTGCCCGGCTGGAGGAACCGCGGAAGGCCGGCCCTTTGGGGCCGGCCTTCCGCCGTTTCCGGAACTCTTGTGCCGGCCAGGTTATGCCGTTCCGGTTCTGACGCACTCCGGCCAAACCCCTGTCCCCGGCATTACCGTTGGTAGGCATGGAGCTCTTCAGCGCCGAGGGATACGAGTTTGCGCGGCAGGTGCTGCAGCGCGGAATCGCCGCCGTGTACCTGATCGCCTTCATCTCCGCCGTCAACCAGTTCCCGGCGCTGCTGGGTGAAAACGGCCTGCTGCCGGCACCCCGGTATCTGGCCCGGACCGCCGGACGCGGCATTCCCACCCTGTTCCGCTGGCACTACTCGGACCGGCTCCTGCTCACCGTGGCCTGGACCGGAGCCGCCGTGGCCGCCCTGCTGGTGGCCGGACTGCCGCAGCACGGGCCGCCGTGGCTGCCCATGGCCGCCTTCCTGCTGCTCTTCGGGCTGTACCTGTCCATCGTGAACATCGGCCAAACGTTCTACGGCTTCGGCTGGGAGTCACTGCTGCTCGAGGCCGGTTTCCTGGCCGCGTTCCTGGGGTCCAACGAGGTGGCTCCCCCGGTGACGGTGCTGTTCCTCTTCCGCTGGCTGGTGTTCCGGCTGGAATTCGGCGCCGGACTGATCAAGATGCGCGGGGACCGGGTATGGCGGGACCTGACAGCGCTGTACTACCACCATGAGACCCAGCCCATGCCCAACCCGGCCAGCTGGTACTTCCACCATCTGCCCAGGCCGCTTCACAGGGCCGAAGTCCTGGGCAACCACTTTGCGCAGCTGGTGGTGCCCTTTTTCCTGTTTTTTCCGCAGCCCGTCGCCGGCATTGCGGCGCTCATCGTCATCATCACCCAGCTGTGGCTCATCCTGTCCGGCAACTTCGCCTGGCTGAACGCGCTGACCGTCCTGCTGGCCTTCAGCGCAGTCGCCGATTCGAACCTTCACGCACTGCTGCCCGGAGCTGCCTTCAGCACACCGGATCCGGAGGCAACCCCGGTCTGGTTTGCCGCCGTCGTGCTGGCCGTGACGGCACTGATGATCTACTGGGCGTGGGAGCCGCTGCGGAACCTGTTCAGCCGGAATCAGCTGATGAACGCGAGCTTCAACCGCTGGCACCTGTCCAATGCCTACGGCGCGTTCGGCTCCATCACCCGGACCCGGAACGAGGTGGTCATCGAGGGAACCGACGATGAGCCCGGCCCGGACGCCCGCTGGCTGGAGTACGAGTTCAAGGGGAAACCCGGGGACCCGTCCCGGATGCCGCGCCAGTTCGCCCCGTACCACCTGCGCCTGGACTGGCTGATGTGGTTCCTGGCCCTGGGTGCCTCGGGCGGTTCCTGGTTTCCGGTGCTGCTGCAGAAACTGCTCGACGGCGACCGCCGCACGCTGGCCCTGCTGCGCACCGATCCCTTCGCCGGCGCACCTCCGCGCTGGGTGCGCGCCAGGGTGTACCGCTATCGCTTTTCCACGGCGGCAGAACGCCGGGCCGACGGCGTGTGGTGGGTCCGCGAGCCCGTAGGCTTCCTCACCGATCCGGTCCGGCGAATCGAAGGCTGACACCTACCGCCGGGCAGGCAGGAAATGGCAGACTTGCCGGCAGAGTCCAGCCTGCAGCCCGGATCACTGCCGATGCGAGGAGCATAACCATGACCCCTGTCGGAAGCCTGCTGACTCCCCTGGCCACGCTGGACCCGGATCAGATGCAGTCCGAGGACCGCACCCCCGTGGTATTCATTCACGGACTGTGGATGCACTCCACCAGCTGGGACCCCTGGGTGGAGCTTTTTGAGGAGCGGGGTTACGCCGCGTTTGCGCCCGGCTGGCCCGGGGAACCGGGCAGCCTGCCGGCGGCCAACGCTTTCCCGGGGTCCATGGCCGGCACCGGAGTGCGGGAAGCTCTGGAACACTACGAGAAATTCATCAGCAGCCTGCCTCAGCCTCCGGTGCTGGTGGGCCATTCCTTCGGCGGCCTGCTGGCCCAGCAGCTCCTGGCCCGGGGAATGGCCGCCGGGGCGGTGGCCATTGCACCCACACAGTTTCGCGGTGTGCTGCGGCTGCCTCCGGCACAGCTCAGGTCCATCCTGCCGGTGCTGCGCAACCCGCTGAACGTCCGCCGGATCACCCGCCAGACACCGCAGCATTTCCGCCGGACTTTTGCCAACGAGGTCACCGAACGCGAGTCCAATGACCTGCATGCCACCTGCGTGATGCCCGCCCCGGGGCGGCCGCTGTTTCAGGCCGCGGCGGCGAACCTGGTTCCGCGCACCCCGGTGCGCGTGGATACGTCAGTAAACCGGGGGCCGCTGCTTCTGCTGGCGGCCGGCCGGGACCGTGTGGTCCCGGCCTCGGTGGTCCGGGCAGCCGCCCGCCGGTACCGGTCCTCGGCGTCGACCACCGAATACGTGGAGATCGACGGCACTGGACATTCCCTGGCGATTGACCACAACTGGCGGATTGTCGCGGACACGGTGCTGGGCTTCCTGACCCGCCACGGCCTGATTGCGGAAGGTTAGGCGTTGACGTCCGGCTTGGTGACCACGGTGTGGGTGGCGTGGTCGTACAGGAACGTCAGCGAACCGCCGTCGTGCGCCATGTCCAGGTTGCCGCCGTCCCGGTGACCGTACAGGCCGTAGTTTTCATCCCACGAACCGTTCAGCGCCACTTTGTATTCGTAGTGTCCGGCGGGCACATCAGCCGTGAGCTTCCACAGTTCATCGCTGCGGTCGAAGGTGAGCTGGAGGCCGGCGGCAGTCGGGTCCCAGTCTGCGACACCCAACGCGCTGCCCAGGTTTCCGGCAATAACGACGGCGTCCGGCTGCGGGAAGGAGGGCTCGGAGAATTCCGATTCCTGGTGTGCGCCGTGGCGTTCCTGCGGAACCTCCGGAACACTCACCGCTTCCTGCAGTGCCTCTTCAACTACTTCTTCCACTTCCTCGGCAGCAGGCGACACAGCTGATGCGGCCGGAGCCTTGCCGTTCATTGCAGCCAGCAGGTCTGCCGTTTCCGGGAATTCCTGCAGCGCCTGGCGGCCGGAGGCGGTGATGCTCCAGCCTGCACGCCCTTCCTTGGTAATCCAGCCGGCCTTAACGAGTTTGCTGCTGGCGTTGGACAAGGTGCGTTCGCCGCGCACAACACCGGTGGGCAGAACCTCGGCCTCGCTGCCGGTCAGCGGCACCTTGGACACGGCGGCGGCAAGGACTTCTCCCCGGCTGATCCGGCGTTCGGCAGCCGGATCTTCAGCGGCCAGCACCTCCAGGACAGCCTTCAGTCTCAGTGCGGTGTTTTCGACGGTGTTCTTGGCCAATGTCCTACCCTTTCAAAACGGTTTGTTCAAATCCTTCTCCAAGCTTACTGACCATCGGGCAGGTTACCGGACCGACGCCCCGTGCGTCACCGCGGCATCACCCGGGCGGACGGCATCCGCCAACGCGCCGAATTCCCCGTGGGCCAGCGGTGCGTAGGTGCTGTAAACCTTGATCAGAGCCGCTTCGACCGTATCAAGGTCAACGTTCCCGGCGTCCTCCGCAGCACCGGCCGTTGCCGGATTCCAGTCCAGGCCGAGAGCGGAGTAACAGCTCGTCAGGACGCGCCGCAGGGGCGCAGCGTCCTGCACCACCAGCACCGAGGAGAACAGCCAGGCACCGGACACCACCCGCTGCGCGGTACCCACCAGCTTGATTTTGCGGCCGGCGCCGGTGGTGCCGTGGACGGTGAACTCCCCCGGGCAGTATTCGCCGGGAATCTCCCCCACTGCTGCGTCCACGCCGGCGTCCCGCAGGGCCGAGGCATACAGCTCGCCGAAGGCCGAGAACCTGCCCCGGGACCCCGCCACCGCCTCGGTCCCCGGTTCCACATGATCGAGGATGAGGCAGCCCTGATGATAGGCGGCAGCACGCCCTCCGGCCTTGCGGACCAGCGGCTCAAATCCCTGGTCCCGGCAGGCCGAAGCAGCGGACTCAAACCCGGGAAGGCGGGCATCGCGCTGCCCCAGTGCCACGGTGGGAAGCGGTCGGTACACGCGCAGCGTGGGTCCCAGCCCTCCGGTCCGGGCGGCGGAGAGCATGGACAGCGCAAAGTCCAGATCCGCTGCAGCGCCCAGCGGATGATCCTGCCGCACCACGGTCAGGAGCTCCGGACGGGAGCTCACGGGCTGGTCCTGCGGCACGCGGGTCTCCTAGGCCTGCGCGTCGAGCCGGCGCACCGTCAGGATCTGTTCGCTGCGGCCAAAAGGACCGTCTGCGTCGTGCAGCACGGAAGACGTCAGCCCGATGCCGTCGGTTCCAAAGGTGACCCTGGTATCCAGGCCCAGCCATTCGCCCCGGGGCGGGCGGTGAAGGTGGATCTGCAGGTCAACATTGGGGAACATGTAGCTGTCCGCACCCGGAGGAACACGGGCCGCAATGCCGTTGGCTGTATCCACGAGCCCCACCATCCGCACCAGGTCCGACGTCGTTTCCCCCTCCAGCATTGCGTAGGGGGTGCGCACCCACACCTGGCCCCTGCCGGGCCGCAGTCCCGGGACGGCACGGAAATCCAGTGAGCCGATGAAGTCCCCCGGCCATTCGGTCATCCCGTGTGCTTCCTCCAGACCGTCGGGTCCGGGCATTGGCGCGTCCTCCAGGCCGGCCACCTCCGCAGTGGAACCCAGCGCCAGCCGCCAGGCGGTGGCCCGGACAGCAGTCCGGCCGCCGGCAATCAGCTCCGCTTCCAACAGCTCAATGGTGCGGCCGGGCCGCAGGACCTTGGTCCGCACGTCGAACGTGCCGCCGGGAATGACGCCCAGGATGTCATAGCTGATCCGGGCAATGCGCATGTCCGGGCGGGGGCTGCAGGTCTCCAGTGCGTGGGCCAGGAGGCCGGAAACCGGTGCCATATGCTGCTCATGCTCATTCCAGGCGCCCTGGGTGTGGACGGTGGACTCAAAGGTTTCCTCGCCCAGGGCGCGGTAATACGACTCGGCCACGGATGCGCCCTCCTTGCGGTTCGGATTTGGATCTCAGGCTACAGGAGCGCTGGGAGACTCCGTGCCGGAACCGTTTCGGACCTCCTTTGTGCGAGCGGACACCCCTCGCTATCGCATTGCGGCGCTGAGTTGCTGCAACCAGGCCTGGAACTGTTCCGGGCTGTCGAAGTGAGCTCCAGCTATCTTGCGTACGTCCGGAGCGATGTCAGGGGCATCAACGACCAGCGCATGCCCTCCAGCTGCGGTTGCCGCTTCGAATGCCGGCAAGTCTCCTCGATCATCACCTGCGTATGCGACCGTCTGGATTTTCCCAGTACTGATGATCCTTTGAAGGGCAGTGCCTTTGTCCTGTTTCAGGGGCATTCGGAGTTCCTCGACGAACTTGCCCGGTTCATGGCGCAGCCCATGAGTGCTGATCATTTCCTGAACGAGCGGAGAGATTAGTTTCGCGGCGCTGTCACGGTCTGGTGCGCGCCGCCAGTGGACAGCAACTGCCAAGGACTTGTCTTCAACGTATATGCCCTCCATATCGTCTAATTCTCGGTGCAACGCCTGAGTGGCTGCTCTCACAGCTGCCATCCACTGCTGGGCTTCGGGATCAACCTCGATGCCGTTCTCGGTGAGGTGTTCAAGACCGTAGGAACCATAGAGTTCTACGCCTGGGATAGTTGCCCGCACCGCGAGGAAGCTTGCCGGCCGTCCGGAGAGAAGAGCGACGACCGAAAGTCTGGTCGCCAAACTTGCAAGGATTTCCCTCGTGCCAGGCAACAACTCGCTGGCCTCGGGATCCTCGGTTATTCGAGAGAGAACGCCGTCGAAATCCATGACCAACCCAGCGTCCTTATTCGCTGTCAGAGCTTGAATCACCGTGGTCGCCGCATCCATACACCCACACTAACCGAGAGCACGCAGCGTTACTCGACCAACATCAGGAGCCCGAAAGATGATCCCCCATGGGAAGCGGGGCATTGTCTACAGCATTCGGCCCCGATTTTTACGCAAGTAACGCCCAATGCGGACCGTGCCGACAAACATCAAACTACATAACACTGCAAGAGCTACGACGAGGACCACTGCGTTCTTCCATCCAGCCGGTACCGGCAGCGGCCCGCCACTGACGAGGAGAGCCGTGATGACTGCAGAAAGGTAGGCGATTCCACCTGATATCACGCAAACAAGAGCAATGAGTAGGAGCTGAATTATCTGTCCGCGCCAGTCCCATGGTTGCCGACGTGGCGTGTACTTCTGCATCACCTGATCCTAACGAGACAGGGCACAAAAAGGCGTACCAGCATCTGGGGCTTCGAAGACTAATGAGCTAGGCACCGAGCGCCTCAAGAGGGCAGGCTCAGGGATCCTCAGCGCATCAGGACACCGCTGGCTGTATTTGTACTACGGTTTCCCGGAGGCCGCCCATCGTTGCATGCCACCTAGGAGATGGAGTGGCGTGAGCATGAATTTCGGCCGCACGCGGTACCCTGCAATTATTGCGGTCTAAATTCTTCGCCGCAGGGCAAACTGATGCGATTCAGTTTGCGCGGATCTGAGAACCGGGGGCCGTACGTTGATCCGTTCAACTGCGCAAAAAATGGCTGTGCTTGCGAGCACAGTGGCACTGTCTTTCACCTTTACTGCCGTTCCAGCGCATGCAAATGGCGAGACTGTGTCTCCTCCTCCAACCACCGTGACGGGCTGCGGCGCGTTCGGCGCGTCGCCGCTCCTGGAAGCCCCGGTGGCCGGAGCGGGACCGGGCGCGGTAACCGTAAGCCCGGACGGTTCCCGTCTTTACGTGTCGCTGACAAAAAACGAGGAACCTGGCAGCGGCTTCGTATCGGTTCTCGATGCTGCGACACTGCAGCAGGTGGCGGAAATGCAGGTGCCGGGACACTATCCCTACGCCGGAAAGGTATACCTGAATGCCGCCGGAACCAAAGGATACCTGGGGACAAATTCAGGAACGGTGCAGGTCTTTGATGCCCTCACCAACACGATGACGGCTTCAGTCCCGATCTTCGATTCCAAGGCAATCGCTTTTAGCCCTGACGGAGCTAAGGTCTATGTCGCCGGTTACAACCGCGTCATTACCGTTATCGACGCCAAGACGGACACCGTCGTCGACACGTGGAACTTTGATCTTGCCTATGGCACATTCGTTGACATCGCAATCGACCCGACGGGGTCATTTGCTTACATAGGCGGCCTGAGCAGGAACGTCGTGCATGTCATTGATCTACGCTCAGGTGCAGTGGTTCAGACCATTGAGGTGGGAGGCCCTCCAGGGCAGTTGGCCCTCACTTCAGACGGTAAGACGCTCTACGTGACCGACAGGTTCAATGGGAAGCTGCTTGTCCTGGATACAGCGACCCGATCCGTTCTGAACAGCTTCTCCACGCGGCAGGGTGAGCACCTTCTGCTGAGCGAATCCGAGGACCGCGCCTTCCTCTCGTCAGGGGGCCGCTCCCGGATTGAGGTTATCGACCTGACCACGGATGCAGTAATCTGCGCTCATTCCCTGCTGCCGGATTACCGCCACGGCGTCCAGGACATTGCCCTCAGCCCCGACGGGCGACGAATGTTTGTGGCGAGTATCGCGCACAACAACAATAAGATCTCCGTCCTGCCGATTCCCGGGGAGAAAAACACGCTGTTTCGCGATGTCTCGGGCGTAGATCAGTTTGAGCGTGAAATCCGCTGGATGGCGAACGCCGGCATTGCGACCGGCTACGAGGATGGCTCCTATCGTCCGCTGGAACCTGTCCGCAGGGACGCCATGGCGGCTTTCCTCTATCGGTTCCACGGCTCCCCGGAATTTGCAGCACCGCCGGTATCTCCGTTCACGGACCTGAACACGACCGACAAGTTCTACAAGGAGATCACCTGGCTGGCAAGTATGGGGATAGCGACCGGATGGCCGGACGGCACCTATCGTCCCCTTGAGCCGGTCCAGCGGGACGCCATGGTGGCCTTTATGTACCGTTCAGTCAAGAACACGCACTTTAGTGCGCCGGAGACCAGCCCGTACAGGGACGTTAAAACCACCGACCAGTTTTATCTTGAGATGGCATTCATGTCCGCGAATGGCGTCACGACCGGATGGCCCGACGGAACCTTCCGACCCCTCCAGCCGGTCAACCGCGATGCCATGGCGGCCTTCATGTACCGGCTCAATCCGTTGGGGCCATCAAATCTTCTCCGGTGATGCCGTGATGCCATGATGCCATGGCTCGACCACGACAATCCGGCTGGGTGTGAGGGCCTTCAGGACCTGGATGCCGATAGTTGATCTGAATGAATTCCTCGGCCGCCTTGCGGGGGTTCTCCGAACCCAGCTGCTTTATGGAGTCTTCGACCATCGGCGTCCAGATGGCGTCCTGAGAATACACCTACTGATGCCGAAGGCACGGTAGCTGCCCTTTCTGCGGAGCTTTGAAGTGATGATTCTTCCGGCGCCTCCTCTTGAAATCCCTGAATTCTCAGGAAGAATTCGCGTGAATCACCTCAACGCACGTAAGGCTTGAAACATCGGACAGTTGGATCATCCCGGACGCTATGGGATAAACACTTACCCTGCCACCGCAAACGCAAGGCAACACAGCGAGAATTCAGCTCTGCCGGAACCCCAAGGAGTAAAACGGCTCTTCGTGGTTAGTGGGGAAACGAGTTCTTGCCTACGAGTTAGCCGCCTTGAACACCTCAATAACGGTTTGACTGATCCGGCCGCGCGCACTGATCTCGTAACCATTTTCCTTGGCGTTTGCTCATATTCCTCCGGCCCCTGGCGATCCAGGGCCGAACGCAGGACGTTCAACGCGTGGTTTCCAGGCAGCCTAGCCTGTCGAGCGAGGCGCCCGCAGAACCGTCCCTCAGGGCGAAACCCAAAGCGTGCGTCGCGAACCTTGAACACCAGTCGCAGCTTCGTCAGCTTGTATTGAATCCCTCACGCGATGAAGTGTGCGTCGAGAGGCACGCCCATGGGGGTGAACGGCTTGTATTCGAAATACCTACGTGGCAGGAGGCGTGCTCTGGTTCTTGTCGGAATCGTAAGACCGCAGCCCGTGCTTCACCCCGAGGCGGACGATCAGGTACAGGATAAAGCCAACGACCGCCGGTACCACGACCCACATGATGAAGAGGACGATGAAGAAACCGAATCCATCTACACGCATAACTACCCCCCACGATTCATAAGCGATTAGTCCCTCGAGCGTAATGCTACGGACCGCACGCCCGTGTGAAGCCGCAGACAACGACCGGATCCTCGGGGTCTCGTTCAGCACAACGATGATCCGAAGGCGCCTGACGCATGAGGCGATCCTCCAGCGCAACATCTTCGAGTGCGGTCCAGGCAAGAAACCTCAGGCGTACGAGGGGGGCGGTCTCACCGCAACTGTAGCCCTTCTAGAAGTAAGGCCAGGTGGCGGCGCCAGTTGGCGTTATGACCTGGCCGGAAGTACATGGTGGACATGATTCCGCAGGTCATCATGGGGAAGTCGGCGTAGGTGAGGTCAGATCGCACAGCGCCAGCATCCACGGCGCGGGCGATGATGCGGGTGACTACTGCAGCGAATTCGTCTTTCTCGGTCTTGATGCCGTCCCAATCAACAGCATCGGAGCCGAGCAACACCCACTGGAATGCCTTGTCCGCTTCGGCAGCTTCGAGATATTGGACGAGAACCGATTTGAAAGCATCCCAGGGGTCGCTGAGCTTCTCGGCAGAAAGGGCCAACTTCACCATGTCTTGAAATCGGTGCTGCACGATCGAGGTCAGAAGCGCCCGCTTATTGGGAAAATGGCGGTAGAGGGAGCCGATGCCGAGCTCCGCATGCGCGGCAATCTCGCCCATCTGAACGTCATGACCGCGTTCGGCAAAAAGATGACTGGCCGAGCCCAGAATGGCGGCCCGATTGCGTCGAGCATCAGCTCGCAGTTGATCGTCGATGGTTCCTCCTTGACAAACGGAATCCTACTTCCGTATGTTGGCCCTCGCAACCGGAAGCGTGGTTCCTATTCACGCTGATCCAGTCCGCCTCGCGCTTTCCACTGGAGGATTCATGATCGTCGTTACCACCCCAACCGGCCAGATAGGCCACCACGTTGTCCGGGATCTGCTGGCGGCAGGTGAGTCGGTCCGCGTCATCGTTAGAGACCCCAGCCGCCTGCCGCACGAGGTTCGCACTCGGGTGGAAGTGATGCAGGGCAACCACAATGACCGGGGTATCACCATGACGGCATTCGATGGGGCCGACGCGGTGTTCTACGTGGTTCCGCCGGATGCCGCGACGGACAATGTGAGCGCCCACTATCGAGCCTTCGCTGAGGCTGCGGCTCCAGCAATCAGCTCACACGGCGTTCGACGGGTGGTCGCCGTGTCTACGCTCGGCCGCGGCTACACCAAGGAAGCCGGCCACCTGTCCGCAGCACTCGAAGCGGAGTCGGTCCTCGAGGGCACGGGCGTGGACTACAGGTCGCTCGGTATGCCGTTCTTCATGGACAACCTCTTGAATCAGATGACCTCGTTGAAGGAGCACGGCATGATCTTTATGCCGAACTCAGCCGACCAGGAACTGCTGACCGTCGCCACGCAGGACATTGCCGGCGTCGCGGTCCGTCTGCTGACGGACAGGACATGGACCGGTCAGGAAGTCGTCCCAGTGGTGAGCCCGGACCACCTCACTCCGACGCAGATGGCCCAGGTGCTTTCCGAGGTGCTTGGCACGTCGATCCGTTACCAGCAGATCTCGACCGAGGACTACGCCGCTACTCTGTCGCAGTACGGGATGAGCCGCGCTTGGGTGCAGGGCCTTGCAGACATGGCCACGGCACAAAACGACGGCATCTACAGCTATCAGCGACGAGAGCCACAGTCGGTCACGCCGACCTCCTTCCGTGCCTGGTGCGAAAGTGTGCTTAGGCCTGCGTTTGAAAACCCGACACCACAGTGGTGATCATCGGGTTGAGCAGCAATGGACGCGAGATAGGGGCTCGATACCTCTCTCGGGGCCAGAGTTCGCGCACAACCTGGTTTCAACGCAGGAAGCCTGATTGATTGAGCTTGTAGCAGCGGTAGTTGCCTAGCCGCTGACCCTTAGGTGTAGCGGTCAGGGGATCCCGTACCGAAGGAACGAGTCCGGCCGACCTCCGCGCCCGAAAGTCGGGATAATGCCTCATGCGTCTTTATCTGTCGTCGTACCAACTCGGTGACCATCCTGAAGTGTTCACCAGAATGGTCGGCGGGAGCAAATGTGGGTGGGTCATCATGAACGCGTTTGATGGGGCTGATCCTGAGATACGGCGGCTAGAGACTGAACGTCAGGTTAAGAATCTCGCGGGCGTTGGGCTGGCAGCCCGTGAGCTTGACCCTCGGGGCCACGACCCAGAGAGTCTGGCTGCCAAGATTGGCCAACCGGACTTCCTTTGGGTCCGGGGCGGCAATGTCTTCACGCTCCGGGCGGCTCTGGCGCAATCGGGGGCCGACGCTCTCATTACGGATCGCCTCGAGGCAGACGCCCTGGTCTATGCCGGCTTCAGTGCCGGGGGCTGCGTCCTCGCCCCAACCCTGTTGGGCCTCGAAGAGTGCGACTCGACAGAGGATGCCTTATCCATGTACGGAGCCATCCAATTTGAAGGACTCGACATCCTGGATCGGCCCTTCGTGCCTCACCTCGGTTCTCCGGAACATCCCGAGAGTGAGGTCCTAACCCGGGTGGCTGCTGCTTACACCCGGGAGGGCCAGCCCTACTGGGGTCTACGCGACGGTCAGGCTTTAGTGGTCGACGGCAGCAGTGTTGCTTTTCGGTAAGAGGGATAGGGAACGACATCCTATAAGCCGATCCATAAGCGGTCATCCGGAGTCTAGGCGTTTAGGAGCACAGTCGTCTGGGTTCCAGCATGAATGAAACCCGCACGGAGGGCCGTGTGGACGGAAGCGGTATTGTCCGTCCTAGCACGCCACTGCGGGACGAGTCCCGACTTCATGGCCTGAACCATGGCAACCGAAACGGCCCTGGCAGCATATCCCTGCTGCCGTTGACTAGGTGCGGTGAGGACACCCATATGCGCCAGGCTGGACCCCCAGGAGTCGTATCCACATCCTGCCAACGGAAGCAGCGCAGGGCCGTCGTTGTCCAACAGAACGAACGTATTCTTCATCTCGCTCAGGCCGACTTCTGCCACGTCGTCCTGAGAGCAGGCACGCTCTAACGCGAAAGCATGTTCCGGATTGCTGCTCACGGTCGGAACGGGGTCTGGGACGGAAGGCACGGTGTCACAAAAATAGAGTCCTGCCTCGCCCAATGGCCGTCCACCATAAGGAGCGCTGATTTCCAGAAGTTTTGTATGACTTGCGAGTTCTTGGTCGGGAAGGTCGCGAGCTATTTCAGCGGCCCACTTTGGTCCCGTTACAACGCCTATCCCAAACAACGAAACAAACATGAGCACGGAACTATCGCTTGTCTCGCGGTAAATCCTCGTGTCGTTGCCTGCCAAGGATTCTTGGGGTAGTCCGAGGATCTGCGCCCAAGTCGCTTGAACTCTCAGGACGGTGGTGGAACTCAGCTGCATGCGGCCAATCTATCGGAGCCAACTGCCGTCGCATGTTAGTTTCCTGCGACGATTGGACGAAAGATCGTAATCGGCTGGGATCTGACCACTCGCTCCGTAAGCCGTGCCCCCCGCCGCGATATCCCGGCACTACTCTCCTAACAAGCAATATGAGTCACAGCGGCAAAATGGTTTCGACTGCGAATCGCAGCGGGAAATGACTTCGTTTTGCGGCACTTTGTGTCCCTCTCTCGCCGCCGATCAGACCATCCGGGTTTCATGAAATCTCCGGTAACGCCATGCGAAGTAGCCGGCTGAAAGCGCCAAGGCAACCAGGGTTCCGCCAAGGACCACCATGGCAATCGTTCCAGCAGGCAACCCCCTGAAGGCGAGCGATGAGCAGAGGATAGTGAACGCCGCGATCAGCACGCACTCGATAACCGAACGCCAGAAGAACGAGGAGCTGCGCAAGAGGAGATAATCCAGCTTCCAAATACCCAAACCCACAAGGAGACCGGCAAGCACTCCCGGACTTGCCCCGATCATCGCTGCGATAGCCGCCAACCCAGCGGAGCGTGTGTCCGGACCGGAATAGGATGGATCCCCGACATCAAATGCAATGGCCAGCGCTCCGATGACAGCACCGACAACAGCACCTGCGATGACGGCAGCGAACACGGCAGTTCCTGGCAATGATCTGTCTCCGGACCTGACAGCCATGGGAACCTCTCGATAGCGTGCTCAAAGAACCATAAGGTGTGAGAAACCTGCTGCTCTACCGCCCGAGATGTCAGCAGTTGGATTGACACCTCTTGGTGGGGCCCACGTTAACGGTCCAGTGCTTATGCCATAGCTAATTGGTTTTCTTGTGACTATGTTTCCCAGTACCGCTTCGGCGTCATGCCGTTCAGGGATCCTTCGGCGGATCAGTACTGGCTGAAGGACGCCGTGGCGGGGTCCGCTCCCAGTCTCCTGCCGGCGTCGAGCTCATTGATCTGCTCCATGTCCCGGGGCGAGAGTTCCACGCTCAGTGCACCCAGGTTCTCCCGCATCCGCTCCGGGGTTGCCGTCTTGGGGATGACAATGTTGCCCGAAGCCAAATGCCAGGCCAGCACCACCTGGGCCGGGGTTGCCCCGTGCCGCTGGGAGATCTGCGCAACAGCAGCGTTTTCCAGGTCCTCCCCCTGGCCCAGCGGGCTGTAGGCCTCAACGGCCATGCCGTGGCGGCGGGACGTATCCGCGAGCGCCTGCTGCTGGAAGGTGGGATGCAGTTCAATCTGGTTCACGGCGGGAGGGACGGTGGCTTTCCCCATGAGTTCTTCCAGATGATCCGGCAGGAAGTTGGAGACGCCGATGGCCCGGACCAGCCCGTCGGAGTAGATCTGTTCCATCTCCCGCCATGCCTGCAGGTACAAACCCTGCGACGGCACCGGCCAGTGGATCAGATACAGGTCAATCTGCTCCAGGCCCAGGGCCGAGCGGCTGTCCTCGAAGGCTTCACGGGCCCGCCCCTGGTCGCCGTTGCGCAGCTTGGTGGTGATGAACAGGTCTTCCCGGGCCAGGCCGGACGCGGCGACGGCGGCGCCCACGGCTGCTTCATTGCGGTAGGCCGCGGCAGTATCGATGTGGCGGTAACCGGCTTCCAGGGCGCTTTCCACTGCCTGCTGGGTGTGCTCCGCCGGAATCTGGAAAACCCCGTACCCCAGTTGGGGGATGCGGACCCCGTTGTTCAGGTCAAGTCCGGGAATGTGTTCGTACGTCATTGGCTGCCTTTCGTCGCGTTGCCTCCACCCTATTTCCCGCAGCAAGTGTCCGGTACCCCTAGGCGGGGGCTGCCTGGACGCGCAGAATGGGTCCTGCCGCCGAACCCGGCCGCGTACCACCGTTGCCTATCCCCAAATGAGGAATGACTTTCATGCAGTACACCCATCTGGGCCGTTCCGGCCTGAGCGTTTCCCGCCTGTGCCTGGGCACCATGAACTTTGGACCGAAGACCGAGGAGGCGGACGCCCACGCGATCATGGACTCCGCCCGGGAGGCAGGCATCAATTTCTTTGATACCGCCAACGTCTACGGCTGGGACAAAAAGGGCTGGACCGAGGAAATCGTGGGCCGCTGGTTCGCCAAGGGCGGCGGACGGCGTGAGGACACGGTGATCGCCACCAAGCTGTACGGCTCCATGAGCGAGCGCCCCAATGACACCTTCCTGTCCGCGCTGAACATCCGCCAGGCACTGGATGCCAGCCTGACCCGGCTGCAGACCGACCACATCGACCTGTACCAGTTCCACCACATCGACCGGAACACGCCGTGGGAAGAGATCTGGCAGGCCATGGAGGTGGCAGTGCAGCAGGGCAAGATCATCTACAACGGCAGCTCCAACTTTGCCGGCTGGCACATTGCCCGTGCCCAGGAAGCCGCGCAGCGGCGGAACTTCAACGGGCTGGTCAGCGAACAGTCCATTTACAACCTCATCAACCGCGCCGTTGAGCTGGAAGTCATTCCGGCAGCACAGCAGTACGGGCTGGGTTTGCTGCCGTGGTCGCCGCTTCAGGGCGGGCTGCTGGGCGGGGTCCTCAAGAAGACCGAACAGGGCGGCCGCAGCACGGAGGGCCGGGCCAAGGAGGAGCTGGAAACCCACCGCGACGCACTGGTGCAGTATGAGGATTATGCGGACGAAATCGGTATCGCTCCGGGCATCCTGGGCCTAGCCTGGCTGCTGCACCAGCCGGCCGTCACCGCGCCGATTGTGGGCCCCCGGATCCAGGCTCAGCTCGACGACGCGCTGAAGGCCCTGGATACGGAGCTGGACGCGGAGATGCTGGCCAAGCTCGACACCATTTTCCCCGGCCACCGCACGGCTCCGGAAGATTACGCCTGGTAAAGGGCGGCTTTCACCCGTCCGAGGGGCCCTGCACAGTGCTGCCGGCAGGTTTGTCGGCCGCCCCGTCCGCCGGACGGATCAGCTGCGGCCCGTTGTTGCGCACCGAGTTGACCTCGCTGGAAACCACCCGCGGGGTCAGCACCGGTTCGGGGATGGTGTCCAGCAGCTGCTGGACGCCGTGTACTTCGGTCAGCTGCGGGTCCAGCCAGTCCGCATACAAGTCCGGCGGAACAATCAGCGGCGTGCGGTCATGAATATGGCCCAGGGCGTCGCTGGCCTCGGTGGTGATAATCGTGAAGCTCAGCAGCCACTTGTGGTCATGGTCTTCGGGAAGGGACGGATCAGGCCAGAATTCATACAGCCCGGCAAAGGCCAGCGGATCCTCCATGGGTGAATACAGGTAGGTGGGGATCTTGGTGCCGCCGGACTTTTCCCACTCGTAGTAACCGTCCGCGGGGACCAGCGCCCGGCGCTTGACGGCAGCCTTGCGGAACGCCGGTTTCTCCAGGACCGTTTCCCGGCGGGCATTGATCATGCGCGATCCGATTTTGGGGTCCTTGGCCCACACCGGCACCAGCCCCCATTTGGCCGTGGTCACGCGCCGCACCGCCGCCGCCCGGCCGCCGCCGTCGTCGTTCTCCGCGCGGCGGGCGCGCTCGGTGACAATGGGCACATCGTCAGTGGGAGCCACGTTCCATGAGGGGGCGGTTTCCTCCCCCACCGCCTGGTCCGCGGCGAACGCCGCCACCAGGTCAGACGTTGCCTTGGCCATCACGTATCGTCCGCACATAGTCCCATTGTGCCTGCCGCAGCGGAGAACTCCAGAGGTCCCCGGTATTCGAATATGTGTTCTACTTTTAAACATGGACCAGGACGCGGCAGCACGGATCGCCGCCCGCTATGCCCGGCGTGCGGAGCCCCTTGAACTCACTCCCGAGGAGCTGGACTTTGAGCATCACCCGGCCACCACCTCGCTGCCGGGCATCCCGGTGTGGGCCTGGATCCGGTTTCCCAGCTCGGCTGAACGGGTCAGGGGCGAGGCCTGCACCTGGAACGCCAGGGCGGTACAGGTGCTGTGGACTGACGCGGGCGTTAGGCGGGCCACCTGGGTATGGGCTTCGGCCGTCACCCGGCGCACCAGCGGGGGCCGGAAAAGCGGCCTCGGCGAGCGCACCGCGGGCGGAACCCAGGAAACTCCATAACCCGCGGGGACAGCGCGGGACAGAACCCCGCGCGTCCTGCAGAATAGGCCCGGCGGAACAAACTCCGTGCGGCCGGCACCATCTGCAGCCGTTTCATCCACTCAGGGAGCGCACATGGACATTCTTCTCATCGGGGGAACCGGAGTCATCAGTTCCGCCGTCGCCGAGCACGCAGCGGGGCTGGGCCACCGGGTCACCCTGCTGAACCGGGGCGCCTCTGCCACGCGGCCGGCGCCCGCCGGGACCGAGGTCCTGCACGCGGACATCCGCGATGCCGCCGCCGCGTCGGAGGTCCTGAAGGGCCGCGAGTTCGACGCCGTTGCGGACTTCATTTCCTTTGTCCCGGATCAGCTCAAGGCGAGCATGGACCTGTTCCGCGGCCGGACCGGTCAGTACGTGTTCATCAGCTCGGCCTCCGCCTACCAAAAGCCTCCGGCCAGGCTCCCCATCCTGGAATCCACTCCCCTGCGCAATCCGTACTGGCAGTACTCCCGGGACAAGATTGCCTGCGAAGAACTGCTCACCGCTGCGTATCGGGACGAGGGGTTTCCCGGAACCGTGGTCCGCCCGTCCCACACCTACGACCAGACGATGATCCCGCTCACCGGCGGATGGACGGACCTGCACCGGATGCGGGAGGGGCTGCCGGTGCTGGTGCACGGGGACGGCACCTCCCTGTGGACGCTGACGCACAGCCGGGACTTTGCTCAGGCCTTCACCGGTCTGCTGGGCCGGCCCGCTGCGGTGGGCGATGCCTACACCATCACCTCGGATGAGTTCCTGCCCTGGAACGAGATTTACCGGATCATGGCCGCCGCTGCCGGGGTCCCGGAACCGGAGCTGGTGCATGTCTCCTCGGAGACCATCGCCGTCCATGATCCCGACCACGGGCCCGGCCTGCTGGGAGACAAATCCCATTCGGTCATTTTCGACAACACAAAGATCAAGTCCCTGGTGCCGGATTATCAGGCCCGGATTCCCTTTGCGGACGGTGCCGCTGAAATTCTCCGCTGGTACGACGCCCATCCGGCGGAGCAGAAAGTGGACCAGGGCTTCATGGCCCTTTCCGACAAACTGACGGCTGCCGCCCGTTAAAGGCGGTTAAACAGCACCGGGCGCCGCGGCCACAGCAGGCCGCGACGCCCGGAACACACCGGCTGGGCTTAGGAAGCCCACCGCTTCATGAACGCCGCCATGGCATCACGGGCGATTGTGGAGCCCGGCCGGTATTCGGACGCTCCGGCGCTGGCCGGCCAGCCGCCGGCCACACCGCGGTCCTCAAGCCAGGAGATCTCCTTGTAGAACTGGTTGGACTTGGAAACGTCCCGGAACGGTGATGTCTTCGGAGCCGTGTAGTTCGGGGAGCCCTTCAGCCGGTACAGGAAGGCTGCCATTGCGTCCCGGTTGACGTCCGCCGAGGGGCGGAACACTTTGGTTCCGTTTTTCTGGACCCAGCCCGTGGAAATGCCCTTGGCCGCAAGCCAGGATATTTCCTTGTAATACGCGTGGGAGGTCGGGACGTCGGCGAACGGGGACTTCTTCGGCGGGGTGAATTGGGGCGAACCGGAAAGCCGGTACATGAATGCCGCCATGGCCTCGCGGGAGACCGACTGCAAAGGCCGGTACGTCTTGGTCCCGTTGCGCTCTGTCCAACCTGTGGAAATGCCCTTGGCATGCATCCAGTTCATCTCCGCCAGGAACTGCTGCCCGCTCACCAGGTCAGCGAAGGGTGACGCGGGGGCGAGGGGTGCGGCCTTGGGATAGCCGGCCAGGTTGGATACGACCAGGTGCCAGCCCCGGTAGGGTCCGCTGGTGGGCACCACATAGCCGACGCCGGTGTGCGTCTCCCGCGGATCCAGCATTGCTGCCCGGTGCGCCGGGGAATTCATCCACCAGTTCACTATCGACTCGGGGGTGAAGTTGAAGGCAATGATCTCCCCGTACCAATTGGCGCCGGCCGGAATAATCGACAGGCCGGCGTCGGCCCGGTGGATGCCGGCCCAATCAAAGTTCGGATCAGCGGTGGCCGTTAACAGATGGTTTGCCCAGCCCTGGGAGCCATTGGCAATCTGCTGGTTCCAGATGAGGGGGGCTACCCCGACCTTCCGGCGCTCGGCATTCATCAGGTCGAACACCCGTCCGGCGTAGGCATCGCTGCGGACCGACTGCACGGATCCGTCGGGTATGGCGGCACTGGAACCGGGCAGCTGGGTGCCGGCCTCTGCATCGACGGCGGCCTGGGCCTGCTCCGGTGACAGGAGGGCGGGATCCGGCCTGGGCGTATCGGGCATCACCGGTGCCACATCGGAAACTTCCGTTTCAGGGGGGAGAGCCGCCCCGTCAACAACTTCCGGCTCAGCGGGAAGTGCCGCCCCGTCAACGGCCGGCACCGCCACTGCCGGCACGGTGTGGACCGTTGCGGCGGCAGCACTGCCCGGAATGGCAACAGAGGCGAGGATCAGGGCACAGGAGACACGGACGCCAAAGGTCCGGAATGCGGGCTTCATTTTCATGATTGTCATTTTCTTAACTGCACTTCCGTTACATCCGTTCATCAAGCCACACTGCAGAAATGATGTACCGGTAATAAGGGGCGGTGCTTCAGTGAATTCGGACAGGAAACTGCAGCACCCGGCGGAACGGCAAAGCCGTCCACGCCAGGGTGCTGCGGGCAGGGACTAGAACTTCGCGTCGTAGCGGTAAAGGAAAGCCGCCATGGCGTCGCGCTTAATCGGCTCGTACGGACGGAATGTTCCGTCGGTCCATCCGGTGGAAATCCCGGTGGAATTCAACCAGCTGATCTCCTTGTAATACTGGTTGGTCACTGCAACGTCCCTAAAGGGTGAGACCTTCGGTGCACTGTAGGCGGGCTTTCCGGCCAAGCGGTAGAGGAAAGCGGCCATAGCGTCACGGTTGATGTCCAGTTTGGGGCCGAAAGTGTTTCCGTTCCAGCCGGTAGCCACTCCCTTGGCGGCGAGCCAGTTGATTTCCTTGTAGAACTCGCTTCCGCCAATATCCCTAAACTTGGAGGCGGCCGGCGGCGCATAGGAGGGGCTGCCCTTAATCCGGTAGAGGAAAGCGGCCATGGCCTCACGGCTGACAGGCTCCAGGGGCCGGAAGGTCCCGTCCGCATACCCTGTGGTGATCTTTGCATTCTTGAGCCAGGTGATTTCCTTGGCAAAGGCCCTGCCCGCGGGAACATCCCGGAACGGACCCTGCGGTGCGGCCGGTGCGGCTGCGGGTGTATCCCGGGCAAAAGCGGTCAGTCCTGCTGCTGTCCCGTTCCAGACGTTCGAGTCGCCCACGAACGGTCCGGTGCTGCTGTACTGCCAGAGGCTGTAGAAACTCCAGCTGGCCGGGAGGGGGCCGGCGCCAACTTCGTTGTAGCTGGCAATGTGCAGCGGGTTTTCGCTGAATGCGGCACTGTTGCCGGTGCAGTAGGACCACCAGTCCGTGGTGGTGTAAATCATCGGTGCCCGGCCCGTCCGGGCCTTGACCTGGTTGGAGAATGCCTTGATCCAGTTGACCATCTGGGTCTGGCTCATGTCGTAGCAGGTGTTACCCAGGGAAGCGTAGGGGTTGTATTCAATATCCAGGAGCGGGGGAAGTGTTTTGCCGTCCGCCGACCAGCCCCCTCCGTTGTTGACAAAGTAATTTGCCTGTTCAACGGCCGAGGAGACGTTCGGGAGCGCGAAGTGGTAGGCACCGCGAACCATGCCCACGTTATAAGAACCGGCGTACTGCTGGCCGAAGTTCGGGTTCTTGTATCCGGTGCCCTCGGTGGCCTTCGCATAGGCAAACCTGGATCCCTGTGACCAGGCACGGTTCCAATCGACATTGCCCTGGTGGCTGGAGACATCCATGCCCTGGATGCCGGCGGGCCGCCAGTTTCCCCCCAGTTCTTCGGCTGCCTCAGGATCAACGGCCTCAGGATCAACCGCCTGCGCCTTTGCCGCACTGGAATCGAGGCCCTGCTGCGGAGCTTCGGCGGCGGGGGCAGAGCCAGCCTCGTTCGGAGCCGGCACCTGCGCGTCTCCGGAGATGTTGAGCCGCTGCATGCCCTGGCCCATGCTCGCGCCGTTCTCTCCGATGATCCGGGCCTGCTCGGCCTCGCTGAGTCCGCTGCTCGGCGTATCAGCGGTGACGGCGGGCACTGCAGCGCCGGCCGGGCCGGCCAGGGCTGAAACCGCCAAGATGGCAGCGAGGGCTACTGAGGTCAGTCCCGTTGAAAGAGTTGTTTTTTTCATTATGTCCTGGATGAGAAGTGGATGAATTTCCCGCGTTGTCCGCAGATGTGAAAAACCCCCCACGGTTCTTCTTTAACGCTCTGCAATGCTGCGAAGTTGTACCTAAGCCCGCGACGAAGCCCCGGCACTAATGGAGGCACCGGACCGCTTTCAGTACCGTGGCAATAGATGCCGCGGGCTACTTATACCGTAGGGCACGATATTTCTGTGCATCAGACCGGCATAGGCGAAATGAGTATTTTGCAGGTAAATCGTTACATACCCGCATTTCGTTCGTCTAGAGTCGCAGGACGAAAATCCCGCTGAACTCCCGAGAAAGACAAGTCTGCTACCGGGAATCGTGAATTTCCTTCTCTTCAGACGGTCCCGCGGATGCCTTTAGGGCGGTTCCTGCATTTCGGAGGGCGTCCGGATTGTTACGGAGCGGGGCGGACCCCGTTCGCCGGACGGGACATTGACCCTAAATGCGCTGCAGCTGCCTCCGCTAATACATCAGACCCGGTGCATCTTTGCGGGAAACCGGGTCAAAGAAATGCCTGCCCGGCCGGCTCCGCCAAGCGGTAGGCTCAGAACTCCGGACAGGTACCCCTGACCGGACCTGTGAGGATTGGAGCATCATGGCAGCCGAAGTACTGGTAATTGTTGGAATGGGCGGCATGGGGCAGGCCGTTCTGCGCCGCTCGGGCGCCGGACGCAAAGTGCTGCTGGCCGATTTCGACGAATCACTCCTGGAGACTGCCGTAGCCACCGCGCTCGGGGACGGATACGACGTCGTTTCCCAGCGTGTGGACGTGTCCTCCCGCAATTCCGTGGCAGCGCTGGCGGCAACTGCTGCGGAGCTCGGGACTGTCACCGGCGTTGTGCATACCGCGGGGCTCTCCCCCGTCCAGGCACCCGTGGATGCCATTTGGAAGGTGGATCTGTTCGGTACCGCCGTGGTCCTGGATGAGTTCCAGAAGGTTATTGCTCCGGGAGGGTCCGGGGTCTTCATCTCCAGCATGTCCGCCTACATGGTGGGCAGCCGGATTCCCGATGACGCACTGGCCAGCCTTGCCGCAGTACCGACAGACGACCTGCTCCTCGTCCCGTTCCTCGCCGGCATTGACAACCCCGGATATGCCTACGGCATCGCCAAGCGGGCCAATCAGGTACGGGTTCAGGCCGCGAGCCTTGCCTGGGGTGCCCGCGGGGCGCGCGTCAACAGCATCAGCCCCGGCGTTATTTCCACGCCCATGGGCCAGCAGGAACTGGCCGGCGAATCGGGCGCGCAGATGCGGGCCATGATTGAGGGCTCCGGCACCAAGCGCGTGGGCACACCGGGCGACATTGCCAACGCCGCAGCCTTCCTCCTGGGCCCGGACGCCAGTTTCATCACCGGAATGGACATGCTGGTGGACGGCGGCGTGGTGGCCGCCGTCGACACCTCGCAGCGCGCCCGCGTGGCCGGCTAAACGAACCCGCCACGGACGGCGCAGCCCACCTGCTATGCCGTCCGCCAGGCCAGTTCGGAGCTGCCGTAGCGCGGCGGAGGCCAGCTGTACTCCAGCTGTGTTCCGTTGATCAGCAGCGGCGGCGGCGCATAGACCAGATCGCCGTAGCTGCTTCGGCAGCTGCGCAGCGCCGGCTCGAACACCACCGCCTCGGTGCCGGGCGGCGGGACGGGCAGGCTCATCAGTTCCAGAGCCGTCCGGGCCAAGGACAAATGAGCGGATCCGGTCACTCCGCTGAAAGGTGCTGCCGCCAGGGCGACGGCGGCAGCTGCCATGCCCAGCCCGGTGGCGTAGTCCAGGATCTGCACCGGAAGGGCGCCCGGCCGCCACTGGCCGTCCTCCCCCGTGCTCCCGTATAGGTGGGAGATACCCGCCGCGGCCTGCACGATGCTGTCAAAACCCCGCCGCCCGCTCCACCCGCCCTGATCTCCCCAGGCATCGAGGGAGACCACGGCCAGCCCGGGATGGTCCGCACGCAGCGACGCCGCATCCAGCCCGAAGCGGGACATCGACCCGCCGCGGTAGGCGGTCAGGACGACGTCGGCCCCCTCCAGCAGCAGGCGCAGCTTCCGGAAGGCCTCCGGGTCGTTGAAGTCCGCCACCGCGCTGCGTTTGGAGAACCCCGTATCCACATATTGGTCTTCCAATTCCGGAACGGCCGGCGGGTCCACGCGCAGCACGTCCGCACCCAGGGAGCCGAGGATCCGGCTGCCTGAGGGACCGGCAATGACCCGGGTCAGGTCCAGGACGCGCAGGCCGGCCAGGATGCCGCGGCCGCCCTTTGGCAGGGGCGGAGGCCCGGCAGCTTCTTCGATATCCAGCCGCAGCCACGGTTCCTGACGCACAGCGCGTCCGGGCTCGGAAGCCGCCCATTCTTCAGGGCTTCGCACCGTGGAGGCCAGACCGCCGTGGTCCGTAACTGCGTTTTCGACTTCTGCCGAGGTGAGCCGGCGCACGGCACGGTCCACTTCCTCGGGCCCGCGGATTTCCAGGGCTTCCAGCAGGGCCCGTTCATGATGCGGATAATTGGCATGCAGCCGCACCCAGCCGTCGGCGCTGCGCCGAAAACCGGACAGCGGGGCAAATCCCACCACCGGCAGTCCGTCGATGCGCAGGTGGGTGAACGAGGCGAAGGACGCCGCCGCGCCGTCGGAGGCAAAGCTGACCTGGTCCCGGCGCCCGGCGGCCGAACCATAGGCAGCGACGGCGGTTGCCAGCGTCTGAAGGGCTCCCAGCCCGAGGCCTTCGACGTCGAGCGGTCCCGCCCACCACCACCGCGGTCCCAAGCAGCCAGCCGCTTCAACGCCTTCGGGCAACAGCGGTTCCAGGCTGCGCCAGAGCTCCGGCAGAGGTGTTTGATCCGTCATAGACGAAGTATGCATGGGAAAAGCACCGGTTTGCACCGGTGCTTTTCACGTGCCCTGCCTGTGGAAACCCTAGGCAGCCACGATTGTTTCTTCTTCCCTGACCCGGGCGAGCTCGTCGGACAGCCGGGTCCGGCGGACGCTCCACAGGTGGGTCAGCACCAGCAGTGCTGCCGCCACAACCAGCCACAGCGCCAGCTTGAGTCCGTCAGTGCCGAAGGACTGCCCCGGGAAGTACACCATGCTCTGTGCCGCGTGCAGCCAGGCTGCGCCGTTCCAGAACGTTCCCAGCGCCGCAAAGAACGGCGGCAGGGTTTCGGATGTGAAAATGCCGCCGGAGCTGGTGAAGTTCAGCATGACAAACAGCATGGTGAGGGTGGGAGTGGTCCACTTCCGCAGCACCGGATGCAGGGCGACGCCCAGCAGGGCAATGGTGGTGACGTAGAGCCAGGACAACAGCCACAGGCCCCAGAGTCCGTGTTCCAGGATGCCGTAGATGGGCCCGGCGATGATCACGCCGATCGCCGCAACCACTGCGGAACTGCCGACGACGACGGCGGCCCGCCACGGGACGGATACCCGTCCGGCCACCGCCGAGATCGCCACCGCGCTGGAGTAGGCGCCCACGCTCAGTCCCACGAGCAGGAAAAAGAGCCCCTGCGAGGTGGGGTCATGCTCGTTCGTGGGAACCACGTCCACAATGTCCAGCGGCAGGTGCTGGTCAAAAGCCAGGGGCTGGAAGATTTTCTTCGCCACCTCCGCTGTTGTCGCGGATGCCGCCGAGGCAACATACAGCGTGGCCTGATCCGCGCCGGGTTCATAGGCGGCGGAAATTTCGCGGTCCTCCATAAGCTGGCGGGCCGTGCCGGCGTCGGCGACCACACGGGCCTGCAGGCGTCCGGGCTCGGCGTCGTTGAGCTGCTGGGCGAAGACAGCGGCGGGGGCACCGGAGCCGACAACAGCCAGGGACAGATGGTTGGGCTCGGGTTCGTGGAAGGCACCCAGGTAGGCCAGCCCCATTCCCGCGGCCAGGAAGAACGGAATCAGAAGATGCATTCCCAGCGACTTCCAGAAAGAAGCTGCTGGGATGGAAGCCGCACGTCCCGGCCGGGTTGGCCGGTTTGTCCGCGCCGGGCGGAGGGGCTCAGGTGACAGTACGGAAGTGGACGGGTCAGGCATGGGACCTCTCTGGATACGGCGCGGAAAACTCCGACGTAAGTTGCACTATGCAACACTCTATTGTTGCATAGTGCAACATCACCTTCTTACCGCGGCCCCGCTCCCTCTGAAGAAGGTAAGTTGGAGGGGTGGCACAACAGGACAGGTCCAGGGACACAGCAGTGGGAAGCGTCTACGACCAGATTGACGCGATCTACCGGCGGGCCGTTGCCCGCTCGCGGCGGATCAATGCCCCTCTCACGCAGGTCGAGCAGTCTCTCCTGGCCTTCATCGGCAGCAACCCCGGGTGCCGTGCCACGGACATCGCTTCCGCCTTCTCGCTGAACCGCTCCACCGTTTCCCGCCAGGTGCACGCCTTGGCGGAGCTTGGCCTGGTGGTGGAGGACGACGACGGCGACAACCAGCCGCGCCGCGGCCGCGCCCTGTCAGTGACTGATGAGGGGGCAGACCGCCTCCGGCGCTCCCTGGCCATTCACCGCGAAGCTGTCCGCCACCGCCTGGATGGCTGGAGCGAATCCGAGCTGACGGAGTTCGCCGCCGCTTTGGAGCGTTTCAACGCTGCCAAGGACGCCTAGGGGTTCAGCAGGCCCCATCCGGCTCCGCCAAACCAGATGACCCCCGTCACGAGGTAAAAGAAACCCATCGCTTTGATGGTGGGAACATCGGCCATGGAGAAGGCACCCGCCGGAACGCCTCTGGTCTCGCGGTAAATGCGGACCCAGATCGCAGCGGAACCGCGGAAGTCACGCAAGAGACACCATCCTGTGACTGCCAGCGCCGCTCCCGCTACTGCCACGCCGGGCAGCACCGCCCAAAAACGGTTGACGACTGCACCCAAAATTATTGCGGCCACACCTGCGGCGAAAGCAATCCGGAATGTACTGCGGGCGGGCTGAGGAAGCTCCCTCAGAAGCCGTCGGAGGCCTCTCACTGTTTTCACGGCCCAGCCTCACTGTCCGTAATCCGGCGCGGCAGGGAGGCCCGCAAACTCTTCCAAGGTGGTTCCGGCGTCGCGGATGGAAAGGGACTGCTCCGCCCCGACATACCGAAGGTGCCACGGTTCGTGGGCGTACCCGGTGATGTGTTCGGCGCCTGCCGGATAACGGACGATGAAACCGTAGTAATGGGCGTTGGCTGCAGCCCAGGAACCCGCCAGACTTTCAACAAAACAGGCTTCCAGGGCGCAGCTTCCGTCCGGGTTGGCGATATCGATGGCCAGCCCTGTCTGGTGCTCGCTGTAACCGGGGCGGGCGGAAATGGAGTCCGCCGTTTCCGGACCAAAGTTCTCCGTGTAGGAAACGTACAGCTGGTCCTGCTCGGCTCCGGTCCGGAAACCGCTCACGGCAGAAATAGGCACTCCGGCAGCGGCCGCTTCCGCAGCCATCTGCAGGTAGGCCTCCGCCGCCTCGACCCGCAGGGGAACGCCGTCGGCGTCAGCAAGATCCTGCGGAACGTAATCCACCGGCAGCGGACGCTGCTTGTTGACCACCACCAAAGTGCTGTCCGGGGAATCGGAATCCACCGCATCGGGCTGCGCCGGCAGTTCCGGGAGCTCTGCCGCCTGGGCCTCGACCGGGAGCTGCGCCGACTGAGCCGGAACCTCTTTGGACCCGGGCCCGGAAAGGTACACCAGCAGCAGGCACAGACAGACACCGGCAAGGACAGCGATGGAATTCCGAACGAACTGACGCGGCATATTTACCTCCTCCCCCAGACTGTTCCATAACGGTTCTGCGGTGCACAGGAGCGACGCGAAACCATGTTCTCCACGTGGCTGCCGGTGTTAGGGTCCTCCCATGCCCCAGCAGCTCCCGCCGGACAACACTTTCGATCACCGCGTTCCCTGGACGGCGAACACGTGGGCTACATCCACATGACCGACGCCGGCACCAACATTCCGTTTGATCTGCTGCACCGCCGGCGCGCGGAGCCTCTGGAACGGGAGGAGGCGGAGAGGATCCTGGACGACCTCGGGCTGGCGATGTTCACGGCGAAGGAGCACTGACATGAATCCGTATCTGGTCCTCCTGCGCGGCATCAACGTGGGCGGCAGGAACAAGATCCCCATGAAGGCGCTGCGGGAGCATCTGGAAGAGCTGGGGTACCGGCAGGTGTCGACGTACATAGCCAGCGGCAACGTCCTCCTCACCGCGTCCGCTTCACCCGAAGAGGTGGGCGAGGAGATCGAAGCGGCACTGGTGGAGAAATTCGACCTCGACGACGAACTCATCAAGGTGCTGGTGCTCACTCCCGAACAGCTGCACAGCGTGATCGGCCACAAGCCGGAGGGGTTCGGGGAGCAGCCGGAGAAGTACCACTCCGATGCGATCTTCCTGATGGACATCGACGCCGAAACGGCCATGACGGCGTTCCGGCCGCGGGAAGGTGTGGATGACGTCTGGGCCGGGGACGGCGTCGTTTATTCGCAGCGGCTCAGCTCGGAACTCACGCGAAGCCGGTTGAGTGCGATTGTGGCCTCACCGCTGTACAAGTCCATGACCATCCGCAGCTGGAACACCACCATGAAGCTGTCGGAGCGCTTTCAGCTGTAGCGGAGATTTCCTGCTTTCCCGGGCGGGGAGTTGCCGCCGTGGGAACCGCTAGCGTGGAAGGCATGGACTACAAGTACGACGTCGAGATCCTCCACCTGCTCGTCTCAGGCAGCCACGCCTATTTCGGACGTGCCCGGGACGGTGCAGCCGACGTCCCCACCACCGATGCCGAGCGGGTGGAGGTGGTGGCCGGGAAGGGGATCGTCGGGGACCGGTTCTTCGGCAAGGCGGCCCACATGGACGCTGCCGTCACCCTCTTCGCCGTCGAGTCCCTGGAGGCAATCGCTGCGGACCTTGAGGCGGAGCCATTCGATCCGCTGCTGCCCCGGCGCAATGTGGTGCTCCGCGGTGCGGAACTTGTGCCGCTCATCGGGCAGGACTTCACCCTCCAAACAGCTGCAGGCAGCGTAACCTTCCACGGCGGCCGGCACGCGCACCCGTGTGCCTGGATGGATGCTGTCCTGGCTCCCGGGGCGCATAAGGCGATGCGGGGCCGGGGCGGGCTGCGCTGCAGGCCGCTGACCAGCGGCATCCTCCAGCGCGGTCCGGCGGTGCTCATCAGCCCGGTGCCGCTGGATCCTGCCGGTGCCGGCAGAGCCTCCCTGCCCCGTCCCGGCCGGTTGCCCTAACCGGGAACTTCATGCTTGGACCGGCGGATCCTCCCCTACCAGACCGTCGATCGATTCCCTGATCAGATCGGCATGCCCCACATGGCGGGAATACTCCTCGATCAAATCAATCAACATGCGGCGGAGGCTCCCGACCTCGCCGCCGGCAGCCGGCAGCAACTGGTCGAGCCCTCCGTTGTCCAGCGCCTCGGCAAGGCTTACCCGGGAACGCGCTACGGCATCGTTCCACAGGCGGTAGAGATCCTCGGGGCTGTCGCCGGCACCGGTGCGCCAGTCCCAGTCCCCGTCATTTTCCCAATCCACCGTGTTCCACGGAGCGCCGGGATCCCGGCCCCAGAGGCGCCAGGAGAAGTAGATGTCCTCCACTCCGGCCAGATGCTTGAGCAGCCCGCCCAGTGTTATGGCGGAGGAGCCGAATTGCACGGCCAGCGCTTCGGCATCGAGGCCTGCTGTTTTCCAGGCAAAGGTTGTCCGCTGACGGTCCAGGGATCCGGCCAGGGTTTCCGCTTCGGTTCCGGCCAGCGGCGGCTCAATGCGGCCGGCTGAGTTGGTGTCAGTCATGCCGCCAGAGACTAGTCCCGGGAAAAGACCCTGTCCATAAGTGCCCGCAAAACAAAGGTCCGGCTCCCTGAGGAGCCGGACCTTTGTTTTGCGGAACTAGAAGTCCCAGTCGTCGTCTTCCGTGTTGACGGCCTTGCCGATCACGTAGGAGGAACCGGACCCGGAGAAGAAGTCGTGGTTCTCGTCGGCGTTCGGGGACAGAGCCGACAGGATCGCCGGGTTCACGTCCGTCACGGAGGACGGGAACATGGCTTCGTAGCCCAGGTTCATCAGCGCCTTGTTGGCGTTGTAGTGCAGGAACTTCTTGACGTCTTCGGCCAGGCCGACGCCGTCATACAGGTCGTGCGTGTACTGGACTTCGTTTTCGTACAGCTCAAAGAGCAGCTCGAACGTGTAGTCCTTGATCTCAGCCTTACGCTCTTCCGAGGCGCCTTCCAGGCCCTTCTGGAACTTGTAGCCGATGTAGTAGCCGTGCACGGCCTCATCACGGATGATCAGGCGGATCAGGTCAGCCGTGTTTGTCAGCTTGGCCCGCGAGGACCAGTACATCGGCAGGTAGAACCCGGAGTAGAAGAGGAAGGACTCCAGCAGGGTGGAGGCGACCTTGCGCTTCAGGGGGTCATCGCCGCGGTAGTAATCCGTGACGATGTGGGCTTTCTTCTGCAGGTTCTCGTTCTCGGTGGACCAGCGGAACGCCTCGTCGATCTCCTTCGTGGAGGCCAGCGTGGAGAAAATCGAAGAGTAGCTCTTAGCGTGCACGGACTCCATGAACGCAATGTTCGTGTAGACCGCTTCCTCGTGCGGGGTGATCGCATCGGGGATCAGCGAGACGGCGCCGACGGTGGCCTGCATGGTGTCCAGCAGGGTCAGGCCGGTGAACACGCGCATGGTCAGCTGCTGCTCTTCCGGAGTGAGCGTGTTCCACGACTGGACGTCGTTGGACAGCGGCACCTTCTCCGGCAGCCAGAAGTTGTTGACCAGACGGTTCCAGACTTCCACGTCCTTATCGTCCTGGATGCGGTTCCAGTTGATCGCCTGGACGCTGTCGATCAGCTTCAGCTTCTCGGTCATGAATAATTCCTTGTCTTGAAAGAGTGCGAGGGGTTAGGCGAAAACGGCGCTGCTGCTTACAGCATGCAGCTGACGCAGCCCTCCACCTCAGTGCCCTCAAGCGCGAGCTGGCGCAGGCGGATGTAGTAGATGGTCTTGATGCCCTTGCGCCATGCGTAGATCTGCGCCTTGTTGATGTCACGCGTGGTGGCGGTGTCCTTGAAGAACAGCGTCAGGGACAGGCCCTGGTCCACGTGCTGCGTGGCAGCAGCGTAGGTGTCGATGATCTTCTCGTAGCCGATTTCGTACGCATCCTGGTAGTACTCCAGGTTGTCGTTCGTCAGGTACGGAGCCGGGTAGTAAACGCGGCCCAGCTTGCCTTCCTTGCGGATCTCGATCTTCGCAGCCACCGGGTGGATGGAGGAGGTCGAGTTGTTGATGTAGGAGATGGAGCCGGTCGGCGGCACCGCCTGCAGGTTCTGGTTGTAGATGCCGTGCTCCATGACGGAGGCCTTCAGCGCGGCCCAGTCAGCCTGCGTGGGGATGTGGATGCCCTCGAAGAGTTCACGCACGCGCTGCGTCTTCGGGACCCATTCCTGGTTGACGTACTTGTCGAAGAACTCGCCCGTGGCGTATTTGGAGCGGTCGAATCCGGCAAACTTGCGGCCGGTCTCGATCGAGAGCAGGTTCGAGGCGCGCACAGCGTGGTAAACCACGGAGTAGAAGTAGATGTTCGTGAAGTCGATGCCTTCTTCGGAGCCGTAGTACACCCGCTCCCGTGCCAGGTAGCCGTGCAGGTTCATCTGGCCCAGGCCGATGGCGTGCGAGGCGTCGTTGCCCTTGGCGATGGACGGCACGGAACCGATGTGGCTCATGTCCGACACAGCAGTCAGGGCGCGGATGGACGTCTCGATGGTCTGGCCGAAGTCCGGGGAGTCCATCGTCTTGGCGATGTTCAGCGAACCAAGGTTGCAGGAGATGTCCTTGCCGGTCTCGGCGTAGGAGAGGTCATCGTTGTACGTGGTGGGCTCGGAGACCTGGAGGATCTCGGAGCACAGGTTGGACATGATGATCTTGCCCTCGATCGGGTTTTCCCGGTTCACCGTGTCCTCGAACATGATGTACGGGTAACCGGACTCGAACTGGATCTCGGCGAGGGTCTGGAAGAAGTCGCGGGCCCGGATCTTGGTCTTCTTGATCCGCGCGTCGTCCACCATCTCGTAGTACTTCTCGGTGACCGAGATGTCGGAGAACGGGACGCCGTAGACCTTTTCGACGTCGTACGGGGAGAACAGGTACATGTCCTCGTCGCGCTTGGCCAGCTCAAAGGTGATGTCGGGAACGACGACGCCGAGGGAGAGGGTCTTGATGCGGATCTTCTCGTCGGCATTTTCGCGCTTGGTGTCCAGGAACCGGTTGATGTCCGGGTGGTGTGCGTGCAGGTACACGGCACCGGCACCCTGGCGGGCACCGAGCTGGTTGGCGTAGGAGAAGCTGTCCTCGAGGAGCTTCATCACGGGGATGACGCCGGAGGACTGGTTCTCGATCTGCTTGATCGGCGCGCCGACCTCGCGGATGTTGGTCAGGGCGAAGGCCACGCCGCCGCCGCGCTTGGACAGCTGCAGGGCGGAGTTGATGGAACGGCCGATCGACTCCATGTTGTCTTCGATGCGCAGCAGGAAGCAGGAGACGAGCTCGCCGCGCTGGGCCTTGCCGGCGTTCAGGAACGTGGGGGTGGCGGGCTGGAAGCGGCCGCCGATGATTTCATCCACCATCTGCGTGGCAAGCTTCTCGTCGCCGCGGGCCAGGTGCAGGGCAACCATGCACACACGGTCTTCGTAGCGCTCCAGGTAACGCTTGCCGTCAAACGTCTTCAGCGTGTACGAGGTGTAGAACTTGAAGGCGCCTAGGAAGGTCTCGAAGCGGAACTTCTTCTTGTAGGCGCGCTGGTACAGGTCCTTGATGAAGTCCATGGAGTACTGGTCGAGAGTTTCCTTCTCGTAGTACTCGTTCTTGACCAGGTATTCGAGCTTCTCTTCCAGGTCGTGGAAGAACACGGTGTTGTTGTTCACGTGCTCAAGGAAGTACTGACGCGCAGCAGCGCGGTCGGCGTCGAACTGGATCTCGCCGTTCTTGCCGTACAGGTTCAGCATCGCGTTGAGCTCGTGATAGCCCAGATCCTTATAGGCCGCGGGGAGCTCCTTCGAGTCCGTCATGCCGGCTTCTGCGACTGATGCGTCCAAAACTCTTCCAATCCTTCGTTAACTTTGGCGACGTCGTCGGACGTGCCCATGAGTTCAAATCTATAGAGAACAGGGACCTTGCACTTTGCGGAGACGATGTCCGCCGCAAGGCAATAGGATTCCCCGAAGTTTGTGTTGCCGGCGCCGATGACTCCCCGGATCAGGGAGCGGTTGTGCTCATTGTTCAGGAACTTGATGACCTGTTTGGGAACGGCGCCGCGTGCTGCTGCCCCCGGCTGCGCAGCGGTGCCGCCGTAGGTGGGCAGCAGCAGGACATACGGCCGCTGGGCCAACAACGTGGGTTCTGAGGTGTGCAGCGGGATCTTTCCCGCCTGCGTATCCAGCTTGGCAACGAAGCGGCCG
The DNA here is from genome assembly GCF_058269275.1 of Arthrobacter sp. TJ-178. Classification (NCBI taxonomy): domain Bacteria; kingdom Bacillati; phylum Actinomycetota; class Actinomycetes; order Micrococcales; family Micrococcaceae; genus Arthrobacter; species Arthrobacter sp. TJ-178. Next base: position 236,825 of record NZ_JBZCNK010000004.1, read on the forward strand.
GTGTATCCGGACGCCGATGAAAAGAAAATCAGGGGCGCATCGGTGACTGGATGCTCATGTGCTGCGGATCCCGCTTCCGGGGAAATCCCGGTGCGGTCTGCTATCCCCAGTGTCATGGTCCTGCGCTCCTGACGGTGCGGGTGTTGCGGGTGTGGTGCGGGTGTTGCTGAAGCCGTCTTAGGCTACCGAGGAGACCGATGACTGGGTCAGTTCGGCAATCTTGTCCGGCCGGAAGCCGGACCAGGAATCCTGCTCGGTGACAACAACGGGAGCCTGCATGTAACCCAGTGCGCGGACCCGCTCCAGGGCCTCGGCATCCTGGGACATATCCACGATCTGGTACGTGATGCCCTTCTTGTCCAGCGCCCGGTAAGTAGCGTTGCACTGAACGCAGGAGGGCTTGGTGTAAACCGTAACGGTCATGGTTGGTCTCCCCTTGTGAAGCCTTGAAGTCTGTCCATTGATACTACATCCAGACACTACATCTAGTGCGCAGCCCCCGGGGTAACCCCAAGATGATGTATTACAAGTATGTCATTCCCCTGAGCCGTCGTCCACAGTTAATGCACAGGGCAGGCAGGAAAATTCCGTGGATTTCCGCAGGCCGGCCGCAGGTTCTCCACAGGCTGTGCAGACTGAGTGCACAGCCCGGGCTGCGTAGTGAAGACCACAAATTGAGCGCGTGTCGCGCTCACCCCGGCGTGTCGCCCCGCCGCCCGCACGCGGGTACCCGGCCGCCGGTGCCAACCGGCTAAAGTGGGCGACTGCGGTTCCAGCAGCAGGCCGGCCGCATCAAGGCTCCGGAAGGCGGCAGCAGTGGTAAATCCGATTCACCTCAAGACGCTCCTTGAAGTCATCCGGGTAGGGTCCTTTGCCGCAGCCGCACTCCGGCTTGGCTACACTGCTTCTGCCGTCTCCCAGCAGATGTCTGCCCTGGAACGCGCCACGGGCACCCACCTGTTTGTCCGTTCCGCCCGCACGGCGGCCCCCACGGAGGCAGCCCTTGTCATGGCCCGGCACGCAGCCAAGGTCCTCACGGACATGGATGCGCTCATGGCGGCTTCCGCCCGGGTGGAGGCCGGAACCACCCATGAGCTGCGGCTGGGGATCTTCCCGAGTCTGGCCACCTTCGCCCTGCCGAGGCTGGTGGGCTCCCCCGGCTGGCAGGATCTGGGCATCAATCTGAAGATCCACGTCGCCGAGCCCGGCCAAACCATCCAGGGCCTGCGCACGGGCGGGGAGCTCGACGTCGCACTCATCTACCAGGTGGGCCAGGGCGGGCTGGCCTGGCCCTCCACCATCAGCCGCCAGTGGCTCGGCGACGACGACTTCCGGGTGGTCCTCCCCCGGGCCTGGGGCATCCGTGAAGGATCACAGATCTCCGCCGAGCAGCTTTCGGACATGCCCTGGATCATGCATCACCCGGGAACCCCGGATGCCCTGGTCATTGAACGGCTCTTTGCCGGCTGCAACCTGCACCCCCGCGTGGCGGCCTACTGCGATGACTTCAACGCCAGCCTGGAGATGGCCGCGGCAGGGCTCGGCGCCGCTTTGGTTCCGGAGCTGGCCATGCTCAGCCGGCACGACGGCGTCGTCGTCTTGGACGTACCGGAAATCCGACTCGCCCGCAGCATCTTCGCGCTGATCATCAACGAACGCGAAAATCCGCAGGTCAGGCTCTTCCTCGACCAGCTCGCCGAAGTCCTGCGGACCCACAGCATTGCGCCCCGCGCCGCCGCCGGCGCCTGAAGTGCACGGGGTCTCGAACCCTCCCGTTCGCCGGGCCTGTGACCGTGGCTACAGAATGCCTCTCCCGCCCGGGACCGTGACCATAATGTAACAATGCCTTCTACCGGAACTCTCTTTCGCCGAACAGGGAGCATGCTTCGCGGCACCACTCTCTCCGGCGTTTCCAGCCGTCTCAAGGGCATCCTGCGCTACACGCGCCTGCAGCTCTCCATCAAGGCAGCCCTTGCCGTGGCCGTTGCCTGGACCGTCGCTCCGATGGTGCCCGGTGTCGCCGCGCAGTACCCGTACTACGCCCCGCTGGGTGCCCTGGTGAGCATGTACCCCACCGTCTCGGGTTCCGCGAAGGCCGGCATCCAAACCCTGATCGGACTCGTCACCGGCATTGCCCTGGCCCTGACCGCCTTGCTCTTCGGCAGCCCCACCACCTGGACCATCGCCCTCATTGTGGGCGTTGGAGTTCTGCTCGCCGGCATCCCCAAGCTGGGCGCCGGCCAGGACTACCTTCCCATGGCAGCCCTGTTTGTGCTGGTGGTCGGCAGTGACGATCCGGACGGCTACTCACTGGGCTACACCGTGCAGATGCTGGTGGGCGTAGCCGTGGGCCTGAGCATCAACGCCGTTGTCTTCCCGCCGCTGCATCTGAACGGCGCCGTGGACGGACTGGCATCCCTGCGCCTGGCCCTGTCCCGCCAGCTCAAGGAAATGGGGACCGCCATTACGGAGTCCTGGCCGCCGAAACATGAGGACTGGTCGGGCCGCCGCAGCGAACTCATCTCCTTCAGCAAGGAAGTGCGTGAGTCCGTCCAGCTCGCGGAACGCAGCCGCTTCGGCAACCTGCGCAGCCGCCGCCACACCCGCGATCTCGACGGGGACTACCGGGCGCTGCGGGCCATGGAGCGGGTGACGCTGTATGTGGAGGACATGACCGAGGTCCTCGCCACCGCCATCTGGACCCTTCCAAAGGATATGCCGGTGCAGGATCAGCTCTCCGAACAGCTGTCCGAGGCGATGCTGGCCTGCGGCGAAGCGGTGGAGAAATGGGATGCGGATACCGAGGAATATGCCCGGGCGCGTGAGGCCGTCCACAAGCTCCAGATCGATATGAACTCCCAGGCATCCCCGGACAGCCCCGTGGACGTCACGGCCTCCCTGGCGATGAGCATGCGCCGGATCCTGCGCACCGTGAAAACCGAAAAAGACCAGCCCTAGCTGCTGCCCGGCCGGGCAGCAGCCCCGGCGGTTAACCGGCCTCGGGCAGCAGCCCCAGTTCGCTCAGCTGCCGGGACATCCCTGCACCGTCCGGAGCGTAGATCCAGGGGATCTCGGACGGCCGCTCACCCGAACGCGACGGCGACCGGCCGCCGGCCAGGACGGCCTCGCCGGCCGAAAGCTGACGGATGGCGATGGCCCGGACATTCTCCGGATGCCGCTTGGCAAATTCTGCATAGATCGCTTCGTCGTGCTGCCCGTTGTCACCAATCAGCAGCCACTTAATCTGCGGGAATTCCTTGGCCAGGCGTTCGAGCTGCGTCTTCTTGTGCTCCTGTCCGCTGCGGAACCAGCGGTCCCTCGTGGGTCCCCAGTCAGTCAGCAGCAGCGGCCCGGCCGGATACAAGTTGCGGGTGATGAAGCGGGTCAGCGTCGCGGCCACGTTCCAGGCGCCGGTGGACAGGTACAGGACAGGGCCGCCGGGGGTCTCCCGGGAGAGCCGGTCCATTGTCACGGCCATGCCCGGGGTAGGGGTGCGCGCGTGCTCATCAAGCACGAACGTATTCCAGGCGGCAAGGAACGGACGCGGCAGCGCGGTGACCATGATGGTGTCATCTATATCCGAGACCACTCCCACCCGGGCCGACGGGTCCACGATGTACACGGGTGCGACGGCGGCTTCCGAATCTTCCGAGCGCAGCGTGACGGTGGTCCAGCCCGGTGCAAGCTTCACCGGAATGACGACGTCGATAACGCCGCCGCGGTCCGCGGTGACCGGGTACTGTTCGCCGTTGATTTCCACGGTGACGGCGGCCTTGTTGATCGGGGGGCTCATGAAGTTGCGCCAGCCGCGGATACCGTCACGGATGGCCTTGGCACCCGCCGAATTCTCATCGGGTGAGGCATACCCCGGCTTGGTGAGAATGACGCGCCCCAGCACCCGAACCCACTCCGTGCTGCCGTAGCCGGTGAAAGGCAGGACGGTTTGAACTTCACCCCGTTTGCGGGCCCGTCCTTCGCGGTAGCTGTGGAGGGCGTCTTCCAGGCGCATGCCGATGTGGCTGGCCTGCTCCTTGACTGTGGAGGAACCGTCGGAAGCGGAAGTGCTGGCGGAATGGTCTGTTGGTGTCGGAGACATGGCTCCAGTCTGTCAGATGCAGCCGCAGCGGCAGCAAAAAGCCGGCAGCACCGTCCGTGGACAATGCTGCCGGCTTTCCTGCTGCCGGGTTGTGAGCGGCGGATTACCGCCGGTACTGGGAAGTCATGGGGCAGTCGAAGGGATCCCTCGCGGAGAGGCCGACCGTGTTCAGGTAACGAACAACGATTCCGTAGGACTGCGTCAGGGACGTCTCGGTGTAGGGAATCTTGTGCTCGGCGCAGTAGGCCTTCACGATTTCCGACGCGCGGGCCAGGTGCGGGCGGGGCATGTTCGGGAAGAGGTGGTGCTCAATCTGGTAGTTGAGCCCGCCCATCAGCGTGTTCATGCCCTTTCCCTTGATGTTGCGGGAGGTCAGGACCTGGCGGGAGAGGAAGTCCGCCTTGGAGTCCTTGGGCAGGATCGGCATGCCCTTGTGGTTGGGAGCAAAGGAAGCACCCATGTACACGCCGAAGACAGCCAGCTGCACACCGAGGAAGGCAAATGCCATGCCCACCGGGAGGAAGAAGAAGACGGCGCCGATGTACAGTCCCAGGCGCAGGAACACCATGGTCAGCTCCGTGAAGCGGCCCTTGATCTGCTTGTTGGCGAAGAGGTGCTTGATGGAGGTGGCATGCAGGTTGATGCCCTCAAGCATCAGCAGCGGGAAGAAGAGCCATCCCTGGCGGCGGGCAAACCAGGCCATGAAGCCCTTTTGCCGTGCCGCCTGCTCCGGCAGGAAGGAAATGGTATCCATGTCGATATCCGGATCCTTGCCGATGGTATTCGGGTTCGCGTGGTGCCGGCTGTGCTTGTTCATCCACCACTGGTAGCTGATGCCGACGACGGCGTTGGCAACAAAGCGCCCCGCGCGGTCATTCGCGGGACCTGATTCAAAGACCTGCTTGTGGGCTGCCTCGTGGGCAATAAAGGCCAACTGCGTCAGCAGCACTCCCAGCGCAGCAGCGATCAGCAGCTGGAACCAGCTTTCACCGATCAGGAAGAACCCGGTGCCTGCGGCTACCAGGCCGGCGCACAGAAAAACGAATGTCGTGATGTAGAAAGAACGGCGGCGCTTCAGCAGCCCTTCCTCACGAACAGCCTTCAGCAACCCTGAATAGCTGCTGACGACGGAGTTGGTGCGGGTCTTCGATACGGCTGTCTTTGCTGGTTGTGCAGTTGCGCTCATGCGAACCTCTGGAATCTTCGGCATCCCGGCCGGCGGTAATCGAGCAAATCTGCTCTGCGGATACCCCAGCGTAACCTGTATCGCAGTCACAAAGGAGTGACCCTTTGCACAGGTTCGTCATTTGTGTCCGCCGCGCAGGTATTCCTCCGCCGTTCCCGCCCCTCGGCAGCTAGTATCCGGAGCAGGCCCCAAAGACAGCAGAGCGCCCCGGATTGGACTGGCGACATGACGTTCCCGAAAACTCCCCGGCCCGGGTACGGCGCGCTGCGTCTTGGCGAGTCCGCGGATACCGGCGGGACACGGCCGTGGCAAGATCCGGCAGCCTATTGGCCGGCCCTCAGCAAGGCTGTTGCCCATCTGCCCGCACCGGTCGCAACACTGGATGCCGGAGCCCTGCGTTTCAACGCTCAGGATCTGCTCCGGCGTGCCGGCGGCACTCCCCTGCGTGTCGCCAGCAAATCGATCCGGGTCCGCAGCGTTCTTGATGCCCTGTTGGAGCTTCCCGGTTTCCGCGGCATTTTTGCCTTCACCCTCGCTGAAGCACTGTGGCTCGCCCAAACCTGTGACGACGTCGTCGTTGGTTATCCCAGCGCGGACCGCGCCGCCCTGGCCCGGCTCTTATCCGATGAGCGGCTTGCCTCTCGGGTGACGCTGATGATTGACGACGAGACCCAGCTGGACCTGGTCGATTCCGTTGCGCCTGCCGGCCGCCGCCCCAGGGTGCGGGTGTGCCTGGACGCCGACGCGTCGTGGCGGGCGCCGGTCCTGGGGTTCATCGGCACGCGCCGTTCTCCCGTGCACAGCGAGGCCGACGCCGTGAACCTCGCCCGCCGCATTGTTGCCCGGCCGGGATTCACCTTGGTAGGACTGATGATGTACGAGGGCCAGGTTGCCGGGGTCGGCGATGCTGTTGCCGGTGCGGCGGTGATGAATACCGTGATGCGCTGGGTACAGCCGCGGTCGATGAAGGAGCTCAGCGCCCGCCGCGGTGCCATTGCCCGCGGTCTGGCGGAACTCGCGGACCTGGAATTCGTGAACGGCGGCGGCACGGGATCCGTTGAGGCCACCGCCGCCGATCCGTCGGTCACCGAGATAACCGCCGGGTCGGGACTGTTCGCAGGACATCTCTTCGACTCCTACCGTGCGTTTACTCCGGCACCGGCCGCCGCCGTCGCGCTTGATGTGGTGCGCCGCCCCGCCGCGGGCATCGCCACTGTCCTCGGCGGCGGATGGATAGCTTCCGGGCCGCCCGGGACGTCCCGGGTCCCGCAGGTGGCCTGGCCGCCGGGGCTGGCGCTGCTGCCGCGCGAAGGGGCCGGCGAAGTGCAGACTCCGCTGGCCGGACGGACGGCGTCGGGTCTTGCCGTGGGCGACCGCGTCTGGCTGCGCCATGCCAAGAGCGGTGAACTTTCGGAGCGAGTCAACGAATACGCGGTGGTGGACGGCGGAAGTGTTGTGGCTCTGCTGGCCACCTACCGCGGTGAAGGAAAGGCGTTCCTGTGAACGCCGGAAACCGGGTCTGGCGGAATTGGGGGCGCTCCATCGCGGTAACTCCCCGGTCCGTTGAGCGCCCGGATTCCCTCGAAGCGCTGCAGCTGGCCGTCAAACGGGCGGCCGCGGCGGGCAGGCGGGTCAAGGCCGTAGGCGCCGGCCACAGCTTCACCGGCATTGCAGCCGCTCCGGACGTCCTGCTGCAGCTGGACAAGCTGCAGGGAGTTATCGACGTCGACCGCGAGCGCCGGCGCGTAAGGTTCCGGGCCGGAACCCGCCTTTACCGTGTTCCGGGCCTGCTGTCCGGGCTCAACCTGGCCATGCCGAACCTGGGCGACATTGACCGGCAGTCGCTGGCCGGAGCGATCTCCACCGGAACCCACGGGACCGGCGCCGGATTTGGCGGACTCGCCACCCAGGTGGCGGGGCTGACCCTGGTCCAGCCCGACGGCGGCCTGCTCACCGTGGACGACGGCGATCCGCTGCTGCCGGCCGCCGCGCTTGGCCTGGGCGCCCTGGGAATCATTGCCGACGTCACGCTGCAATGTGTACCGGCCTTCGCGCTGCAGGCACAGGAGGAGTCCGAACTGCTGGCCGATACGCTGGCCGCTCTGGGCCGGCGGATTGGCTCCACCGACCACTTTGAGTTTTATTGGTTCCCGCACACGGACCGCGCAGCAACGAAGTCCAATACCCGGCTGCCGGGGTCCGTCCCCCTTCACCCGCGCCCGCCCCTGAGCCGCGGGATTGATGAGTCGCTGTTATCCAACTCCCTGTTCCGGGCCACCTGCGCTGCCGGCACCGCCGTCCCGGCCCTCATACCGCCGGTAAACCGGGCAGCGGCCCGGCTTTTGGGCGGACACAGCTACACGGAAGCTTCGCACCGTGTCTTTACCCAGCGCCGAACTGTCCGCTTCCGGGAAATGGAGTACGGCCTTCCCGCCGACCGTCTGCCGGCGGCTTTCGCTGCGGTGCGGCAGCTGGTTGCGGACCGGGCGTGGCGGATTTCCTTTCCGGTGGAGGTTCGCTGGGCTGCCGCAGATGATCGCTGGCTGTCCACGGCGTACGGCCGGGACACCGCCTACATTGCCGTGCACCGTTATTACCGTGAAGATCACCGGGAATACTTCACCGCAGTGGAGGAGATCCTGCTGGCCTTCGGCGGGCGTCCGCACTGGGGCAAGCTGCATTCCCTGGACGCCGCATCGCTGGCTCCCCGGTATCCCCGCTTCCATGACTTCCTGGCCGTGCGGAACCGGCTGGACCCGGACAGGATCTTCGCCAATGACTATCTGGACCGGGTGCTGGGGCACTGAAGCCCGGATTGCGCCGACCCGGCGGGCCCGCGCAGCGCGGCGCCCGGTCCACCATAGGATGGGCTCCTGCCAACCCGAAGGAGTCCCGTGACCGCCGCCCCCGCCCGGAGCCGAACCTTTAAGCAGCCCCGTTCACGGTGGTGGGGTTTCCTGCCCTTCGCCGCGGTTTCCGCGGTTCACGTCGGTGCCCGGTTTGCCGGCTCCGCGGACATCGCAGAGCCAACCAAGCTCGCGCTGATGCCGCTGCTCGCCGTCGCCGCCCTGTGGGCAGCCCGCGGGAACAGCTCCGGGACCCGCCGCGGCATCGGCTCTGCCCCGAACCGTGCCCTGCCTTCGATCCTGTTGTTTGCGGCGCTCTTCTTCTCCTGGCTGGGTGACGGAGCTGCTGCCTTCTTCCCTTTCGCACCGGAGCTTCCGGTGATGCTGGCTTCCTTCGGCATAGTCCACCTTTGTTACATCTGGCTTCTGGCCCGCTATGTGGCCCGCCGGCCCTTCCCCCGGTGGGCACTGGTCTTTCCGCTGTGGTGGGTACTCATGCTCGTGGTGTTGTGGCCTGCGCTCGGCAGCCTGACGCTGGCCGTGGCCGCCTACGGGATCGTACTGGCCGGAACGGCAGCCACTGCCGCACGGTGCAGCCCAACGGTGGCGGCCGGCGGGGTGTTGTTCCTTGCTTCCGACACGATTCTGTCCCTCCGCATCTTTTTGCCCGACGCCATGCCGAACTGGACCAGCGCCGTGGTGATGCTGACCTACTGCGCCGGGCAGGGCCTGATTGTGGCCGGGGTACTCCGCACCCGCGCCGCGGGGCCTCCACTCCAGTAGCCCGGTTCAGTAGCCCGCTTCAAGAGCCCGGTTCAAGAGCCCGGCTCAGTAACCCAGCAGCTCCCGCAGCCGGCCGGCGCCCACCACCGATGCTCCGATCCGGCGGCTGCGGTCGGTGAGCTCACGGTCGCTGGTGGCAACGGTGACCGTGAGCCCGGCGGAGGCCAGCTGCTCTGTCAGGGTGATAACGGCGTCGTCGCCGGAACCTGCGGCACGGACCAGCTTCACCGGCGGTGTCTGCAGCCCGGGCTGCTCCGGAGCGGGGACATCGCGGGCCCGCCCCTCAAGAACCACCGTGTATTCCGGAAACGCGGTGTCCCCGGGAAGCTCCAGGAAGGCGGAAGGGATTCCCCCGGCAGCCAGGGCCGATACTGCCGTGAGGAGCCGCGATGCTGCCCCCGCGCGGTCCTTCCACCAGCCGTCCGGAACCGAGCCGACAACATTGGCCGCGTCCACGACAACTGCCGGCCGCACCTGCAGCAGCGGCCGCAGCCCCGGCCAGGAACTCCGGAACGCCGGGTGCAGCGGAAGACCTTCCACCTCATCCAGGGGAACCCAGGCCAGCGCCAGGCTTTCCGGATCACTGATGACCGGCTCAAACGGTTCCACGACATCACCAATCAGGGTGGCGTAACTCCAGACCCCCAGATCCAGCACGCTCAGCAGCCGCGGCCTGATGGCTGCCGCCGGAACACCCGCTTCCTCTGCTGATTCCCGCAGTGCAGCCGCCGGCGCTGACTCCCCTTCATGCCGGGCGCCCCCGGGCAGAGCCCAGGTGTCTCCGTGATGGCTCCACGACGCACGGTGCTGCAGCAGTATTCCGCGTCCCGGGTCGAACGCCAGCAGCCCCGCAGCACCGAACCGGCCCCAATACCGCTGGCCGTCCGGCGCGGTGACCCAGGCGTCACCGGGATTCCTCGGACCGGCGCGGCGGGGCGGCTTATCCGAAGCTTGGTGCTCAGTCATCATGTGCCCACCCTGCCACACGGGCTGAGTTGCAGCACGGCGCCGCCGGTGAACGTGGATCTGTTAGCCGGCCCCGCCGCGACACGCCACCGGGCTGCCCGGCGCCGGGCTTCCCGGCACCGGAACCGGGGGATGGAATCATGGCCGTCATCAGCCCCGCCCCGCACGGGCATGCGAACACTCTCCGGAGGACGAACTTGTCAGAGGTGAACTTGTCAGGCGATGAACTTCGGCGCGGCCCGATCCCGTGGCCGGCCGGCCGGTGGACGCATCCGCCGGTGCGCGCCGCGGAGGACGGAACCGATCTGCTGGCGGAGGCCGCCGAGGGCTCCGATGCGTGGCGGACAACGGCATACGGCTTTATCCATGAATCCGAGCATGCCCTTCTGTCGCCCTTCGATGCCGGCTCCGCCGTGGAAGTTGCTTTCACTGCAAATCTCCCCGCCCAGTTCGATCAGGCCGGCGTGTTTGTCCGCGTGGACGGCTCCACGTGGATCAAAGCCGGACTCGAACGCTCAGACGGTTTGCTCCAAGTGGGCGCCGTGGTCACCTATGGTGCTTCGGACTGGTCGGTTGCCCCCGTCCAGGACTGGGACGGGCAAAAAGTCACCGTTCGGGTCAGCCGCACCGCCGATGCCCTCATTATCCGGGCCGGAATCGCGGAAGCGCCGCTGCAGTTTGTGCGGGTGGTCCCGTTCGCCCGGGATCGAAAAGCCGAGGCCGGCCCGTTCCTGTGCGCTCCGACCCGGGCCGGGCTCACCGTCCGGTTCCATTCCTGGGAGGTGACGGATGCCGATGTTTCGCTTCACTGATCCTGAATGCCGCGGTTTGAAACCCGCCACCCCGGAGTCAGCGCTGCGGCAGCGCGTCCAGCGCGCTGATGAGCGCGGCGGCGTCAAAGGGTCCGGTGTGCCGTGCTGAGCCAACAAAAAACGTGGGCGTGGAGGAAAGGTCCATGAACTCCGCGTCCAGCGCATCATCCTCCACCCGGTTATTGACCGCGGCAGACTGCAGATCGTCCCGGAACTGCTCCATGTCCAGTCCCAGGTCCCCCGCATAGCCAATCAGGTCCTCGGCCTCCAGATGGTCCTGGTGCCGGAAGAGGAGCTGGGCGTATTCCCGGAAGGCCCCCTGCCGGTCTGCGGCTTCACTGGCCCGCGCGGCTTCCTCCGCGTGCGGATGGACCCTGGTCAGCGGCAGGTGCCGCCACACATAGACCAGCCGGGGACCGAAATGTTCCCGCACTTCGTCGATGGAACCGGTGGCCCGCGAGCAGAAGGGACATTCGAAGTCCCCGTATTCAATGAGCTGCAGGGGCGCCTGGGGATCACCGCGGAAATGGTCCCGTTCCGGATCGAAGGGCCGCACCAGGAAGCGCCCGACGGACGACGGCGGCTGCACCCGGTCCACGACGCGGAACCAGGCCCAGCCCACCGCAAAGGCGATAACGGAAGCGGCAAGGATCCCCACCCGGGCCTGCGCCTGCAGCACGGGATCCTCCACGGCAAGCCCCACAATGAACAGGGAGATGGTGAATCCGATTCCGCACAGCACCGCTCCCCCGCCCACGCGGGCCAGGGTCAGCCCGGGAGCCAGCTGCCCGATGCCCGTGACCCGCAGCAGCGCGGTGGCCCCGGTGATGCCCACGGCTTTTCCGATCACCAGGGCGATGATGATGCCCCAGGTGAGCCGGGACGTTGCCGCCGCTTCAAGGGTGGCACCGTCCAACCGGACTCCTGCATTGGCCAGGGCGAACAGCGGCAGAATCAGGAAGGACACGTAGGGGCCGTAGGACCGCTGGAGCCTTTCGTTGATGGAGATGGATTCCTTCAGGCTCCGCGCCGTTGCGGCTGCATACTCGGGGTTGGGCGACTGCCGGAAGGCCTGTGCCAGTTCAGCTGTCCGTTCAACGTGTCCGCGCCGCGGAGGATAGACGGGAATCAGCAGCGCCACGGCCACCCCGGCGAGCGTCGGATGCACTCCTGACGCGTAGAGCGCCACCCACGCCGCCAGGCTGAGCAGGGCGTACGCGGGGCCGCGGCCCAGTGGCAGGAATCTCACCAAACCCACCAGTATCAAGAGGAACACCGCCGCGAGCAGCGGAACCAGCTTCAGGCCGCCGGTGTAGAACACAGCAATCGCAGCCAGGGCACCGACGTCGTCCACCACAGCCAGCGTCAGCAGGAAAACCCGCAGCCGGCCCGGAAACTTAGGTCCTGCCACCGCCAGCGCCCCCACCAGGAATGCTGTGTCAGTGGAAATTACGGCACCCCATACCGCCGCATTTTGACCGGTCGGATTGAGAAGCAGGAAAATGCCGGCCGGAACCACGAGCCCGGCCAGGGCTGCTGCCACCGGAACCACGGCCCGTGCGGGTTCCGTCAGCTCGCCGATGGTAAATTCGCGCTTCACTTCCAGACCGACGGTAAAGAAGAAAAACGCCATCAAACCGTCATTCACCAGGTCATGCAAGGACATTTCCACGGAAGTTCCGCCGATTCGGAGGTCGACGGCGGTGGCCCAGAACTGCGCGTAGGAGTCCCCGAACGGAAGGTTGGCCCAGATCAGCGCCAGTGCGGTGAACGCCAGGAGCAGAGAAGCGGAAATCTTTTCCACGTCAGACCGCCCCGCGTGGACGGCGTGGAAGTTCCAAGAGTGTACGCATCCAAGCATTCTGCGCCGCGACAGCCACCGGGACCAGCACCGGCGGCAGTCAATGCCCGGGACTTCGCTCTCGGTGAAGCCGGCGGAAGCAGATACAAAAAATGCCCCGCCGGTAGGCGGGGCATTTTCTTGATGCGTTTTGGTGGAGCTGAGGGGATTCGAACCCCTGACCCCCTGCATGCCATGCAGGTGCGCTACCAGCTGCGCCACAGCCCCAAAACAAGTGCTTTCCGATGCTTTCGCAATCGGATTTCCACCGCAAATCCTCCGGTTTCCCGAAAGTTTTGGTGGAGCTGAGGGGATTCGAACCCCTGACCCCCTGCATGCCATGCAGGTGCGCTACCAGCTGCGCCACAGCCCCAAAATCTATTTCAACTATGCCCGAACCGTTGGAATTTGTATCCCCCGGGCCGAAGCAACTCCTCTACTTTAGTACAGAAATAACAGAGTGCAAAATCGAACTACACCGGTGAAATTCGCGCCCCTGGACGGTCCTTTCAGCCTCCCGGAATGGCCTTCCGGCGAGCTACCCTTCCAGCGGTCCGCTGGGAAGGGAATCCAGCCCCACGTTGTGCTGGGCCAGGTTCCAGCGGACGCCTCCGCCGGAGGTATCCCGCTCCTCAAGGACAGACCAGTGGCAGTTGGACACTCCGCTGATCACGGTCCAGGAATCGGTGGGCAAACCCAGCAGTGCGCAGATTCCGGCCCGGATGGCACCTCCGTGGCTTACCGCCACGAGTGTTCCTCCGGGCGCCAGTGCGTCGGCGGCATCTGTGACGGCTTCCGCTACGCGCCGGCCCACATCCACACGGCTCTCTCCGCCGCCGGCACGCACGTCACCGCTGCCTGCGGCCCACCCCGCCTGTTCCTCGGGAAACTGCACGGCGATGTCCGCGAAGAGCATGCCTTCCCAGGCTCCGGCATAGGTTTCCCGCAGCCGCCGGTCCGTGCCCACCGGCTTTCCCGCGGCCTCCCCCAGCGCCTGGGCCGTGGCGAGTGCACGGCCCAGATCCGAGGAGATGACGACGTCGGGATGCAAATGCCTCAGCACCGCAGCCGCCTCTACGGCCTGATGGGCGCCGGAGGGATCCAGGGCAATGTCCTGCTGGCCCTGGAACCTGCCGGCGCGGTTCCACTCCGTACGGCCGTGCCGCCAAAAGACAACACGTTTTCCCGTACGGGCGGGGTCCCAGGCGGCGGAGGAAGTCACTCGAAGTCCGAAGCTACTCGGCGTCCGGCGCGGCGGGAGCCGAGACGGCTGCCCCCTCGATCTGCAGGTCGACGGCGGGGCAGTCCTTCCACAGGCGTTCCAGCGCGTAGAAGACACGGTCTTCCTCGTGCTGGACGTGGACAACAACGTTGGCGTAGTCCAGGAGGACCCAGCGGCCCTCGCTGCGGCCTTCACGGCGGACCGGCTTCAGGCCCTTCTTGGCAAGCTCTTCTTCAACACCGTCAACAATGGCGTTGACCTGGCGCTCGTTGGAAGCCGAGGCGATCAGGAAGATGTCCGTGATGGCAAGGCGGTCACTGACGTCGATGGCAACGATGTCGTTGGCCAGCTTCCCGGAGGCTGCCTGCGCGGCCACCCGTGCAATGTCAATGGATGATTCAGTGGCACTCAAAGTGTGTCTCCTTGTTTAACATCAGCTGCCAGAGCCGCCGACGATTATTACTACTGCGATGATCAGGGCCAGAATGCCCAAACCACCAATGCCCAGCGATACAAAACGCAGTCGCCGGGTGCGGCCGAGTCCGGCCGTCAACACGTCCAACGGGTCAAGCCCGAAAGCGTTTCTTGCACCGACGGGCTTCGCGCCGCCGGCAGAATCTATGGGTGCACTGTCATCTATGGGTGCACTGTCTCCGGAATCCGTCCGCCCCGCAGTACCGGCAGCCGCCTTGGCTGACTGCACCGGAATGGCGGAAGTGACAACGGGAACATGCGAGGTTGGCGGCCGCTTCATGACAGGCCGGTCCATTCCGGGGACGCGCACAAATTCCAGCGGTGTCACCATGGCCAGGTTATGCGCGGCGGCGGGGTCATTTACCGGAGCAATAGGCTCACTGCCCCCGGCGGGCCGTTCCGTGCCGGCCCCGGAAGCCTTGGCCTGGATGGCCTCCACGGCTGCGGCCTGGTTGCGGGCCTGCGCCTGCAGTCCCGCCCGCGCTTCCAGCTCCGCACGACGGCGGCGGTCCCGTCGCCCGCCCTCACGCACCGGGTTCAGTGCTGCCGGCGGAGCGTCGACGACGGTCGCAGCAGAGGTCTCTTCCGAGGCACCGGCGCGCTGCTGCTGGAGCCTCAGCTGGCGGCGGGTCGGCGGAGCGGTGTCCGCCGGTACGTCAGACGCACCGCTGCTGCGCGGCGGTGCGCCGGCGGACTTTGGACCCTTAGTCATTTCCTGCCCATCGGTTTTGTTGTTCAAGCTACTGGTTCGGAGGTGGCTGGAGACTGCTCGGCCGGCTGGGGTTCAGCGGCATACAATCCGTGTTTGGCGATGTACTGCACCACTCCGTCGGGGACGAGGTACCAAACCGGTTCCCCGTCCGCCACCCGCTCCCGGCAGTCCGTCGAAGAGATGGCCATGGCCGGAACCTCCAGCAGGCTGACGTCATCCCGGCCCATGTTTTCCAGCACGTGGCCCGGACGCGTGACGCCCACAAAGTGGGCGAGCGACCACAGTTCCTGGATGTCTTTCCAGGACAGAATCTGGGCCATGGCGTCTGCTCCGGTAATGAAGAACAGTTCCGCTTCCGGACGGGATTCACGCAGGTCCCGCAGGGTATCGATGGTGTAGGTCGGCCCCGGACGGTCAATGTCCACCCGGCTGACGGTAAACCTCGGATTGGACGCCGTGGCAATGACGGTCATCAGGTAGCGGTGCTCCGCCGGGCTGACTTCCCGCGATGATTTGTGCCAGGGCTCCCCCGTAGGCACGAATACCACTTCATCCAGGTCAAAGACGGACGCCACTTCGCTGGCTGCCACCAGGTGGCCGTGGTGGATCGGATCGAAGGTTCCACCCATCACCCCAAGGCGCACCCGGCGGTTCTCGGGATCCTGCTCCGGCGGTGCCGCCGAGAGGAACGTTCCCACTGATTCCACGGAGGAATCAGCCCTCGATGCCCTGGCCGTGGTCATGCTTGTTCGGGAACTGCCGCTGGGGATCGATGTGCTCGGCCGGTGCGTCGTGCCGGTTTCCCACGCTCGTGAAGGAGATGGTGGCAAACATCAGAACCAGCAGGATGCCCATGATGATGACGCCGTACATGACCGGGTCCATCGGAATGGACACGTGTTCTTCGGCCGTTTCACTGGCAGCAAGTACAGCGCTGGAAAGCTGGATCAGCATGGATTTCCCCTCAGGAGCTTTGAATAATCAGATCACCCGCGTCAGCAGGCACAGTAATGGTTTCCTTCAAGTCTACGCGTAAGCGCAGGCACCCTGTACCCGCCGCGGCGGCATGACCGCCCTCCCCGGCCGGCCTGCGGCGGCTCAGGTCCGGATTTGTCCGTCGCCCTGGACAATCCATTTGGTGGTGGTCAGTTCCCGCAGCCCCATCGGCCCGCGGGCGTGCATCTTCTGGGTGGAGATGCCCACCTCCGCGCCAAGGCCGAATTCACCGCCGTCGGTAAACCGGGTGGACGCATTCACAATCACCGCAGCTGAATCAATCTCCGCGATAAAGCGTTCGGCATTGGCCAAATCATTGGTGATGATGGCTTCGGTATGGCCGGTGGTCCAGCGGCGGATGTGGGCAAGGGCTTCGTCCAGGTCATCAACCATGGCCACAGCGAGGTCCAGATCCATGTATTCACGCCCCCAGTCATCGTCGCCGGCCTCGCTGGCTGTTACTCCTGCGGGAAGGACGGCACGGATCCGCTCGTCGGCGTGCAGGCGGACGCCGGCCGCCGCCAGCGCGGACAGGACGTCGCCGGCAGCGGCGGCATCGCGGTGGACCAAAAGGGTTTCAACGGTATTGCATACGCTGGGGCGCTGGGTCTTGGCGTTGAGCAGGATGTCCACGGCCATTTCCGCCGGCGCACTCTCGTCCAGGTAAATGTGGACGTTGCCTTCACCCGTTTCAATCACCGGAACGGAGGCGTTGGCCACCACTGTCTGGATCAGGTCGCGGCCGCCGCGGGGAATCAGGACGTCAACCTTTCCGCGGGCCCGCATCAGCACGTTGGCGCCGGCACGGCCGTACGCGTCCACGCTCTGCACGGCATCTGCCGGCAGGCCGACGGCGTCCAGCGAGTCCCGGATGATGTCCACGAGCACCGCGTTGGTGTTCTCTGCTGCACTTCCGCCGCGGAGGAGGACGGCGTTGCCGCTCTTCAGCGCCAGGCCGGCAATATCAACGGTGACATTGGGGCGGGCTTCATAAATAGCCGCCACCACGCCCAGCGGCACGTGCACCTGCCGCAGCCGCAGTCCGTTGGGCAGCGTCTGTCCGCGGGCAACGGAACCCACGGGATCGGGCAGTCCGGCCAGCATCTCCAGCGCCGCGGCCAGCGCGTCAAGGCGGTCCGGGGTCAGTGTCAGGCGATCCAGAAGCGCTGCAGACGTTCCCTTTTCCCGGCCGGCCGCAAGGTCCCGGCCGTTGGCTGCGAGCACGAGGTCCCGCTGAGCAACGATGTTGCGGCCTATCTCCAGCAGACCCAGATCCTTGACGGCGCGGTTTGCCCGGGCCAGGCGGCGGGCGGCAGTCCGGGCACGGTCTGCCAGGGCGTGGACGCCCGACTCGACCTGCTCGGCGGCGCCGGTTACAGGTGCCTCAGCCGCGGCTTCAGCAGTCTCGGCTTCAACAGTCCCAGTTTCAACAGTCTCAGTGCGTGCATTCACGGCGCTCATGCTCCCAGTGTATTGGCGGTTGCGGCGGGTGCAACGGCGGACGACGGCGCCTCCGGGACTTCCGGGGCCGGCGCACCGGACCCGTGGTCCTGCAGGAGAACCAGGTCATTCACGTGCACCACCGCACGTTCATAGCTGCGGCCCAGATCCTTGGACAGTTCGCGGGTGGACCGGCCGAGCATCTGCGGCAGTTCATCGGACCCGTAGTTGGTCAGGCCGTGGGCAATGACGCTGCCTGCCTGATCCGAAATGGCTACTGGATCCCCGGGCTCAAAGTGCCCTTCCACGGACGTGATTCCCGCCGCCAGCAGCGACCGGCGGCGGTCCCCCACGGCTTTGGCGGCGCCGTCGTCCACCACCAGCGTGCCCTGGATCCGGGCCACATGGGCCAGCCACAGCAGCCGCACCGGCTGTCGGCGGCCGCGGCCGGTGAACCAGGTTCCCACGTCCTCGCCGGCCAGGGCGGCAGCGGCATTGGAGGTTGACGTGACCAGGGCAGGAATGCCGGACTGGGCGGCGATGGTGGCCGCTTCCACCTTGGTGGCCATGCCGCCGGTCCCCACCCCGGCGCCGCCCACCTTGCCGATCCGCACGGCTTCGAGATCCTGCATCCCGGTGACTTCGGGAATCCGCACCGCACCCTCGGAGGGCGGGCCGTCATAGAGTGCATCCACGTCGGAGAGCAGGATCAGCGCATCGGCTTTGACCAGGTGGGCCACAAGGGCGGCCAGGCGGTCATTGTCGCCGAAACGGATCTCGTGGCTGGCCACGGTGTCATTTTCATTCACGATGGGCACGACGCCGAAGTTCAGCAGCCGTTCCATGGCCCGGTTGGCGTTGACGTGGGTGGTGCGCCGCATCAGGTCTTCAACAGTGAGCAGGACCTGGCTGACGGTGACCCCGTGTTTTCCGAAGGCTTCGGTGTACCGGGCCATGAGCAGTCCCTGCCCCACGGAGGCAGCGGCCTGCTGGGAGGAAAGCTGGGTGGGACGCTTGGTCAGTCCCAGCGGTGCCAGGCCGGCGGAAATAGCACCGGATGACACCAGGATAATTTCCGTCCCCCCGGCACGGCGCGCCGCCAGGACATCCGCGAGGCGGGTCAGCGCTTCATCGGAGATGCCGCCGGCAACGGAGGTGAGGGAGGACGAGCCCACTTTCACGACTATGCGCCGGGCGCGGGCAAGCCCGCTGCGGGATCGAAGCGTACGCCGGGGCGCGGAAGCAGTGAGGGGGGAGGCTGTGTTGTCAGTCATGTCCCCACCACTTTATGCGTACTCCGCGCCCCTGCGGGCTGTGTTAAGCCGCTATTCGCCGTCTTTCGGCGCTGCCGGCGGATTGTGCTTATAGTTCACCGATTCGGTCCAGATTCCGGCCTTGCGCTCAGCTTCCAGCTCTGCACGCGCTGCCGCCCGGGCATCACGGCGCTGCTGGTGGTCTTCGCGCTTCTCTTCACGGGTGGGCCGGGAGAACTCTTCGATGCGGATGTCCGAGCCGCGCGGGGACGCTGCAAGCAGTTCCGCGCCGCCGATCATGGTCGGCTCCCAGTCGAAGACGACGCCGTCGCCCTCGCCGATCACCACGGCGTCGCCGGGCTTGGCGCCGGCCTTGAAGAGCTTGTCTTCCACACCGAGCTTGGCCAGGCGGTCGGCCAGGTAGCCCACGGCTTCGTCGTTGGTGAAGTCCGTCTGCTGCACCCAGCGCACCGGCTTGTCGCCGAGGACGCGGAACAGCGGTTCCAGGTTGCGCTCTTCCTTGCGGATAGTGAAGCCGCCCTTGGCGTCAGCGTTGCGTACGCGCAGGGTGGGGGTCTTGACCCGCGGCGGGGCAGTCTTCACGGCGGTGCGGGCGTCGCGGACGATTTCCGCCATGGCGTAGCCCAGGGCCTTCAGGCCCTCGTGGCTGGAGGCGGAGACTTCGAAGACGCGGTAGCCGCGCTTCTCCAGTTCCGGGCGCACGAACTCAGCCATGTCGCGGCCGTCGGGGACGTCCACCTTGTTCAGGGCCACCAGGCGCGGACGCTGGTTCAGCGGCACCACGTCTCCGTCGGTGCCGGCGAAGCTCATGTCCACCGTGTACTTGTCCAGCTCCTTTTCGATGATGTCCAGGTCACCGAGCGGATCGCGGTCGGTTTCCAGGGCAGCGCAGTCCAGCACATGGACCAGCGCGGCGCAGCGCTCTACGTGGCGCAGGAAGTTGTGGCCCAGGCCCTTGCCCTCGGAGGCACCTTCGATGAGTCCGGGAACATCGGCAACGGTGAAGCGGACGTCGCCGGCTTCCACCACGCCCAGGTTCGGGATCAGGGTGGTGAACGGGTAGTCGGCAATCTTGGGCCGGGCAGCGGACATCGCGGCGATCAGCGAGGACTTGCCGGCGGACGGGAAGCCGACCAGGGCAATGTCGGCAATGGACTTGAGCTCCAGGACGATGTCCCGCTCGTCGCCGGGAATACCCAGGAGGGCAAAGCCGGGAGCCTTGCGCTTCTGCGAGGAGAGCGAGGAGTTGCCGAGGCCGCCCTGGCCGCCGGCGGCGGCAATGTATTCAGTGCCTTCACCAACGAGGTCGGCGAGGACTTCGCCGTCCTTGTTCTTGACGACGGTGCCGTCCGGCACCGGCAGGATCAGCGTTTCGCCGGTCTTGCCGTTGCGCCAGTCGCCCATGCCGTTGCCGCCGTTGGTGGCGTGGCGGTGCGGGACGTGGTGGTAGTCGAGCAGCGTGGTGGCGCTGGAGTCAACGCGCAGGATGACGTCGCCGCCGTCGCCGCCGTTTCCGCCGTCGGGCCCACCCAGGGGCTTGAACTTTTCACGCTTGACGGACACGCAACCATGGCCGCCTGTACCGCCCGAAACATGCAGCACTACGCGGTCTACAAAGCTGGCCATGGTTCTCCTTCAAAGGAACTACTTGATCATGCCAATTCTACTTGGCTTAAAAGACAACGGGGCGGGCCATCAAGGCCCGCCCCGTCGGAAAAGCTAATTTGCCGGTAATTACTCGGCGGCTGCAGCAGCCACGATGTTCACGACGCGGCGGCCACGACGGCTGCCGAATTCAACTGCGCCTGCTTCGAGGGCGAACAGTGTGTCGTCGCCTCCGCGGCCAACGCCCTCGCCCGGGTGGAAGTGGGTGCCGCGCTGGCGAACGATGATTTCGCCTGCCTTGACAACCTGGCCGCCGAAACGCTTTACGCCGAGGTACTGGGCGTTGGAGTCGCGACCGTTGCGAGTGGAACTCGCACCTTTCTTATGTGCCATTTTCTACTGCCTGCCTTTGCTTTACTGATTATGAAACTCAGGGGCGGGATGCTTCCCGCGTTCCCGGCCCCTAATGGAGCCGGCACGAGAATCAGGAGTTGATGGACGTAACCTTGACCTTGGTCAGCGAGGAGCGGTAGCCCTGACGCTTCTTGTAGCCGGTCTTGTTCTTGAATTTCTGGATGACAATCTTCGGACCCCGAAAATTCTCAACGATCTCTGCCGTCACGGTGACCTTGGCCAGGTCCTGTGCGGAAGAGGTGACCTGGTCGCCATCAACCAAAAGCAGGGCGGGCAGCTCAAATGTGCTGCCGGCTCCACCGGGGACGCGGTCCAGGGTTACGAGGTCTCCGACGGAAACCTTTTCTTGGCGGCCGCCAGCGCGGACAATCGCGTACACCACTTGGGAACTCACTTCTCTCGACGTTAATACTTGGATGCGCATTTGGCTGGGCTAGATATTCGCCCGCCTTGCGCCATGCAGTCACGCCCTGTACCGAAAACGGATTCGAAGGCGTTCGCACCGAAGTTCAAGGTTACGCTACGCAACCGATAACCCGCAAATGCTGGGGGCTTCCAGGCGCGCCGCCTTTTCGGACGTCACTGCTCTTGTACTACTTTATAGCATTTTCCGCTCCATCGCCGCCGGAGGAAAGAAGAAGGACAGCGAAGGAGGACAAGCCACAGGACAGAGAAGGAGGCGGCCACCCCTGCAAAGGGATGGCCGCCTCCGTCTGTTCGGGCCGGCAGGGCTCCGAAACGCTGTTTACAGCTCCGACGCCGGGACGCCGACGCCCAGGATTACCGGAGCGGCACCGGCGGACTCGCGGCGCTTCTCCTGCTTCTGGGCTGCTGCAGGAGCGGCAGCAGCATGGCGCACGGCCACGGGAAGCGCAGGTGAGGACTCAGCAGGGCCGGTGTGGATGGCATCTGCACCGGCCGCCCCCTGAGGGCTGCCCGCAGCACGACGACGGCGGGGCGCCCGCGTGGGCGCGGCAGCGGGAGCTGCCGAAGCCGCAGGTGCGGCTGCCCGTTCGGGAGCCGGGGACGCCACAGGGGCTGCCGCTGCAGGCTGGACCGCAGCAGGAACTTCCCTGACCCCGGTCGGGGCCTCCGCAGCCGCAGGAGCCTGGACGTTCCGTGCGGCAGCACTGCTCCGGCGGGAGCGGCGAGGCGCCCGGGCTGCAGGCTGCCCGTTCCCGGCCTCAGCCTGCTTTACCTCGGGCTTGTTCTGCTCAGCCGGCTGCTCCTGGGCCTTCTGCTGCTCCGGCGCCGCAGCGGCAGCCACATCATTGAAGGCCTCGGCGAGGTTCTCCAGCGTGAAGCGGGATTCCTCCCGGACCGGCTCACGCCGGTCACGGCGCGGAACCACCACGGTTTCGCCCTGAATCTTCAGGACGGCTCCCGCATCAGGATCCAGCGGCTCAACCGGAGCTTCGGCGGCCGAAGCCGCTGCAGCCTGTTCGGGTTTGTTGCGCCCCGCTGCCCTCTCCCCCGCCTCAACGGTGTCGTGGGCGGCGGCGGTGGCAGCAGCAATGGTTGCCAGCGCGGCGCGCGCGGCTTCGGCCTTCGCCAACCGCTCGGCGTCGTCCTGTGCCGGCTCCTCCGTCTTGGCCGGTGCATCGACGGCCGCGGCAGGGGTCTGCTGCGGAGCGCCGGAGCCGCGGCTGCGGTTGCGCTTGCGGTCACCGCGGGACTGCTTTTCCTGCTTCAGGTGCTGCTGGTGGTTGTCCTCGGACACGGCGTGCGCCACCACACTGTTTGCGGGGTTGCCGTTGTAGCTGGTGCTGCGGCGGTGCTCCACGGGGATCTCATGGGTGATGACACCGCGGCCGGCACATGCCTCGCACTCTTCCCCGAACACTTCCAGCAGTCCGGTGCCCATGCGCTTGCGCGTCATCTGGACCAGGCCCAGCGACGTCACCTCGGCCACCTGGTGCTTGGTCCGGTCACGGCCCAGGCACTCAACGAGGCGGCGGAGCACCAGGTCGCGGTTGGCTTCGAGCACCATGTCGATGAAGTCGATGACGATGATGCCGCCGATATCCCGCAGGCGCAGCTGGCGGACAACCTCCTCGGCCGCTTCCAGGTTGTTCTTGGTGACGGTTTCTTCCAAGTTGCCGCCGCTGCCGGTGAACTTACCGGTGTTAACGTCCACCACGGTCATGGCTTCGGTGCGGTCAATGACCAGCGAACCGCCGGAGGGCAGGAATACCTTGCGGTCCAGTGCCTTGGCGATCTGCTCGTCGATCCGGCTGGCAGCGAAGATGTCTTCGTCCTTGGTCCACTTCTCGAGACGTCCCACCAGATCAGGCGCCACATAAGTGACGTAGGCCTCGATGGTGTCCCAGGCTTCCTCGCCCGAAACGATCAGCTTGGAGAAGTCCTCATTGAAGACGTCCCGGACCACCTTGATGGTCAGGTCCGGCTCGCCGTACAGCAGTTCCGGCGCCAGCGTCTTGGTGGACTTGGCCTTGGCCTCAATGGTTTCCCACTGTGCCCGCAGGCGGTTGATGTCATTCATCAACTCTTCTTCGCTGGCTCCCTCTGCCGCGGTGCGCACAATGACGCCCGCGTCCTGGGGCAGGTGGTCCTTGAGGATCTTCTTCAGCCGGTTGCGCTCCACGTCGGGCAGCTTGCGGGAGATGCCGGTCATGGAACCGCCCGGCACGTAGACGAGGTAGCGGCCCGGCAGGGAGATCTGGCTGGTCAGGCGGGCACCCTTGTGGCCCACCGGGTCCTTGGTGACCTGCACCAGGACGGAATCGCCGGACTTCAGCGCCAGTTCAATGCGGCGCGGCTGGCCGTCCAGGCCCGCTGCGTCCCAGTTGACTTCACCGGCGTACAGCACGGCGTTGCGGCCGCGTCCGATGTCCACGAAGGCGGCTTCCATGCTAGGCAGCACGTTCTGGACCTTGCCGACGTACACGTTGCCGATCAGCGAGTCCTGCTGGGTGTTGGACACGAAGTGCTCGGCGAGGACGCCGTCTTCGAGCACACCAATCTGGATCCGTTCGTCGCGCTGGCGGACGATCATCTGCCGGTCGACGGACTCGCGGCGGGCCAGGAACTCCGCCTCGGTGATCACGTGGCGGCGGCGGCCCGACTCACGGGACTCGCGGCGGCGCTGCTTCTTGGCTTCGAGCCGGGTGGAACCCTTGACGCTGGTGACGCGGTCGGACACGGGAGCGTCGGCGTGGGCACGCGGCGCACGGACGCGGGTCACCGTGTTGGGCGGATCGTCGTCGGCTCCGCCGGTCAGTTCCAGATCGGCGTCACCGCGGCGGCGGCGGCGACGGCGGCGCGAGGTCACACCCTCGTGGCCTTCCTCACCGGCGGGCTTTTCCGGTGCGGCTGCCGCTTCCTCCGGGGCATCCTTGGAGGAACCTTCGGCCTCTGCAGCGTGTCCTGCGGAAGCGTGCTGGGAGTCGGTGCGGGTACGGTTGCGCCCGCGCCGGCTGCGCCGCCGGCTGCGGTTCTCTTCGGAATCCTCATCCTCATCTGCGGCCTCGCCTGCGTCATGCACCGGGGCGGGGCGGACAACGCTGAGGTCAGGGGCGTGGAACAGCGGCAGGGCCGGAACCGCAAACGGGTTCAGGCTTGAAGCGGCATCGGCGTCTTCGGCCGCGGCTTCTTCCTGCTGCTGCACTGTTCCGGCCGGGGCTGCTTCGGCAGCCGCAGTCCCAGCAGGTGCCGGAGCAGACGCCGAGGCCGCAGAGGCAACGGTGTCATCGGCGGCACCGACAGCGGCATCAACCGGGGCCGCCGGCGTCTGCTGGGCAGCCTTGGCCGGACGGCGGCGGGCACGGGTCTTGGGCGCAGCCTTGGCCTCGGGGGCGGTCTCTGCAACCACTGTTTCCTCAGCGGCGGGAGTCTCAACCGTCTCCGCGACAGGCTCTGCTGCCGTTTTCTTGACGGGCGCACGACGACGGCGGGGAGCCTTCACCGGCGCCTCGTCTGCGGGTGCCGCTTCAGCGGGGGTCTGTGCAGCCGGAGTCTCAGCAGCGGGAGTCTCAGCAGCCGGCTCGGCGGGTGCTTCCACAGGTGCTTCCGCGGCGGGGGCTGCCTCTGAGGCCGGAACCGTCTTGCGGCGGGAGGCCCGCACGCGCTTCGGCTTCTCGGCGGGAACGGTCTCCGCAGCAGCCTCGGCAGGAACTTCAGCTGGAGCTTCGGCAGCGGGCGCCTCTGCGGGGGCGGGTGCAGAAGCAGCCACCGACTTGCGGCGGCTGCGGGTGGCTCGCTTGACCGGTTCCTTAACCTCGGGAGCATCTGTCCCGGGAGAATCCTGGCCCTGCGCAGAATCCGCCGCGGGTGCGGGTTCAACGCTGTTTTCGTTTGCTGCTAGGTCATTATTCAGTGCTTCACTCATAAAAGGCTACGCTCCGGCCCCTGCGGCACTGGCCACATTCCAATGCCCAGCGGGCAATGTGTCGGCTGTACGGGGGGCATCAGTTGCCTGCCGTCAGCCGGAAGTCGTCTGGATGTCATCCGAGGTCGCGCCATCTGTAGGGCGCGGTATCACTCGAAGACCAGCGGCGCTTTTCCTGCTACCTGTCGGCACGTAAACGACGTTGCCGCTGCGGGTAGGTCTCATCGGCGGATTCCCTGGTTCCCATCCGGATTGATGGGCGAACTGCTTGGGAAGCGTCACCGACAGAACCGGAAGCCTGTCGCTGGACCGGTGCCGGAATGTGGTTCCGCCATCAGCCACAGTCATTATCTCACACACCCGTCTTTTTGGCCTGCAACAGAGCATAGACTCGACACATATCGCCACCAGTCAAAAGGAGATCTCCGTGCCTTCCACCGCCGCCAGACAGCAAGCCGCTTCCCGGGACACCGAGCAGCGCGCGCCGGAACGGGGCTTCGCCTGGACCCTGCTGATTACCGGCGTCGTCGGCTGGGTGGCCTCGGCCGTCCTGGTCCTGGAACGCCTCCGTGTCTACGCGGACGCCAACTACATCACCAGCTGCGACATCAGTCCCTGGGTTTCCTGCGGCACCGTCTTCAAGACCTGGCAGGCAGCGATCTTCGGTTTCCCCAATCCGCTGATCGGCATTGTGGCCTTTGCCGTTGTCATCACAACCGCCATGGGGATGCTGGCCGGCGCCCGGTACGCCCGCTGGTACTGGCTGGGCATGCAGGCAGGCGTCACGCTGGGCATGGTGTTCGTAGTGTGGCTGTGGAGCCAGGCACTGTTCGACATCTACGTACTCTGCATTTACTGCATTGTTGTCTGGACCGCGATGATCCCGCTCTTCGTCTTCACCACCGTGCGCAACCTTGCGCAGGGTGTTATCCCCGCCTCTCCCGGGCTGGTGAAGTTCCTCTCGGAGTGGACCTGGGTGATTGTGGCGCTGCTGTGGGTAGCAACCGCGGCAAGCATTTTCTTCCGCTTTATCAACTCCTTCCTCGGCTAGCAGGACGCGTTCACGCCGCCTGAACCGCGGCGGTTGAAACCCGCCTCCTGCCGCCCACCTTCTGAACTCCGCCTCCTGGACCCCGCCTTCTGGACTCCGCCTTCTGGTCCCCGCCTTCTGAACTCCGCCGAGTGTCGCGCAAATGCGGAAACAGCCGCCCCAGTGCGGCATCTGCGCGACACTGGATGGGCGGTTAGGGCTTTTACGCGACACTCGATCCGGAATGAGATGCCCGACGACGGCTGGTCAGCCGCGCGGCAGGGCCCACGCCAGGAGGACGGGAACGTCCTGGCCGTTCCAGGTTGCGGTCAGGGACGGATCCGCCACCGCTTCTCCGCCGAGTTCCAAGATCCGAACCACCGAAAGGTCCCAGTTTTCGGTCCGGATGCGGGCAACTGTCAGGTTATCCGGGCCCGGCTGCGGTCCGTCAGCAAGTTCTTCGCCGTCCGGCAGGCCGCTGGCCACAACGCTGATGGTCTCCGGGATGTCCTCCCGAACGCCGTCGTTCAGGAAATACTGCGCGGCCTGCCCCTGGCCCGAGAGGATCGAAACGGCCAGCGCCTCTGCATACACGGGGTCCGCGCATCCGTCGTACACCCAGCGCCGTCCCAGCACTGAATGCTCCATCGTGCTGATGAGGTACTGTTCTGCGCCCTCCAACGGTGCCCCGCGGTAGGTCAGTGGAACCTGGACCACGTTGGCTCCGACGGCAACAAGATGGGTTTCGATGCCCACATCTCCGTCCGGATCATCGAATCGAAAGGAACCCACGCGCTCCAGGGGCAGCTCGCCCGTGCGGGGAAACCAGGAGGTTGTGGGCAACCAGGACGCGAGAATTTCCATTTTGTCCGGGTGCAGGTCTGCGTGATAAATGAGTGCCATGCGCCCAGCCTAGGGGCTCTGCGTCCGATCGTCAGGAATTTCTCCCGCCGCCGGCCGGTTGTCGCCTTCAAAGCCCCCGGCAGGTTTACCCTGCCGCGTCCGGCTGAACGCACCATTTGATCAGGAGAACCATGCTTAGAACTGTCCCGACGGAAAACGCCTCATCCAACTCTGCGCGCACCGCGCTGGTGGCAGGGGCCACCGGAATCGCCGGTGCCGCAATTGTGGATCTCCTCTCCGCGCAGGGATGGACCGTCCTGGCCCTGTCCCGCAAAGGCGGCGCCCCCGACCCGGCGCGCCCCGGCGTCGTGCCCGTTGCCGCGGACCTGACCAACCCGGAAAGCCTCACCGCCGTGCTGGAAGACAAGCATCCGACGCACGTCTTCTTCACCTCCTGGTCCCGGCAGGAAACGGAAGTGGAGAACATTGCCGTCAACTCCGCAATGGTCCGGAATCTGCTCACCGCCCTGGAGCATGCGCCGCTGGAACACGTCGCCCTGATGACCGGGCTCAAGCACTACATGGGACCATTCGAGGCATACGGCGAAGGCCCCATGCCGGACACTCCGTTCTCTGAAGAAGAGCCGCGCCTGCCGGTGGACAACTTCTACTACGCGCAGGAGGACGAGCTCATGGCCGCCGCCGAACGGCAGGGTTTCGCCTGGTCCGTTCACCGCGCGCACACGGTGATCGGCTTCGCCGTCGGCAACGCGATGAACATGGGCCAGACGCTGGCCGCGCAGGCAACACTGTGCCGCGAGCTGGGCCTGCCCTTTGTCTTCCCCGGCTCGGAAACCCAGTGGAACTCCGTCACCGATATGACTGACGCCGGTCTGCTCGCCGAGCACATGCTCTGGGCTGCCACCGATCCGAACACCGCCAACGAGGCCTTCAACGTGGTCAACGGCGACGTGTTCCGGTGGCGTTCCCTGTGGCCGCGCCTGGCGGAATACTTCGGCGTGGAACCGGCCGGCTTCGATACCAAGCCGCGCCCGCTCGAGGAGCAGATGGCGGGCATGGACGAGGCGTGGGAGAAGCTGGCGGCCCGCTACAAC
This sequence comes from Arthrobacter sp. TJ-178, assembly GCF_058269275.1. NCBI lineage: Bacteria > Bacillati > Actinomycetota > Actinomycetes > Micrococcales > Micrococcaceae > Arthrobacter > Arthrobacter sp. TJ-178. The sequence continues at coordinate 264,827 of NZ_JBZCNK010000004.1, forward strand.
CTGGCGGAACCGAATCTTTCCCGCCTGGCCACCTGGTGGCACACCGACGCTGATCTTGGCCGGAACATCGAGGTCCTCACGGACATGAGCAAGAGCCGCGTGGCCGGGTTCACCGGCTACCGCCGGACCGAAGATGCCTTCAAGGAGCTCTTTGACCGGCTGCGGGCCGAGCGCCTGATTCCGTAAGCCAGGCAAACACGCAGAAGGGGCCGGCACCACTACTGGTGCCGGCCCCTTCTGCGTCTTTACAGCAAGGTCATGTACTGCGGGTTCTACTTGAACCAGATGCCGATTTCACGGGCAGCAGATTCGGGTGAATCCGAGCCGTGCACCAGGTTCTGCTGGACAGCAGTTCCCCAGTCGCGGCCGAAGTCGCCGCGGATGGTGCCCGGAGCCGCCGTGGTGGGGTCCGTGGTTCCGGCCAGGGAGCGGAAGCCTTCGATGACGCGTTCGCCTTCAAAGATCGCCGCCACAATGGGACCGCTCAGCATGAACTCAACCAGCGGTTCGTAGAACGGCTTGCCCTCGTGCTCCGCGTAGTGCTCTTCGAGCACCTCGCGGGTTGCATTGACCTTCTTCAGTTCCGCCAGGGTGTATCCCTTGGCTTCGACCCGGGCCAGGATTGCGCCGGAGAGCTTGCGCTCCACGCCGTCGGGCTTGATCAGTACGAGTGTGCGCTCAGTGCTCACGGTGTATCTCCTTGCGAAGTTGCGGTTTTCGAGTCTAAGCCTAGTCCGTGGCTGCGTCGCCGGCAGTGCCTGCTTCCCTTGTTGCCTCGGGATGGGCTTTTTCCCATTCCGCCTGCTCACGGTCCCGCTCCCGGTTCTCCCGGTCCAGGCGCATGCCGGTCTTCAGCCCGTACCACCAGGTGGCGGCAAAGACTGCACCAATCAGGAACATCATCGGTTCCAGGAAACCGGTGGCAATGATGACCAGCTGCAGGATCCAGCCGATCACCGGACCGGCCGGTTTGGACAGAATCGCGCAGGTACCGATCAGCACGGCGAAAAGGACCAGCCCGCCGGTGAGGATAATGGCCGGGGACAGGGCGTCGCGCTGCGTGCCGAAGACGGCCAGCGTTGCAAAGAGCACGAGGAACGCTTCCAGGACCAGAACGGTGGAAGCGAACATTGTGCGGATGGAACGCCGTTTCTTGGGCATTCCGGGACGCCACTCGCGCTGCGCCTTGGTGAGTTTTGCCATCGTGCTTACTTTCCGAGAAGGGTGCGCGCTTCGGCCACCAGGGTGATGGAGCCGATGATCAGCACGCCTCCGGCGAGGTCATTGTTTTCCTCGGCCTTGGCCACCGCCCACTCAATGGCGTTGTCCAGGCCGGGTTCCACTTGCAGGTCTTCGTCGGCAAAACCTGCGTCGACGGCGTCCTGGACCAGGTCTTCAGCCGAAAGGGCGCGCGGCGAGCTGGACTGCGTGAGGCAGACGCCGGCGATTTGGTCGCCCAGGGTCTCCCTCAGTTCCGTAAGGATTCCCACGGAATCCTTTTCGGCAAGGATGCCGACCACAAGCACCAGGGAGGTGAAGCTGAAGGCTTCCAGCACCGCTTCGGCTGATGCCTTGGCACCGGCGGGGTTGTGCGCAGCGTCCACCACGATGGTGGGCGCAGTGCGCACCACTTCCAGCCGGCCGGGTGAGGAGACGGTGGAGAATCCGGTGCGCAGCAGTTCAACGTCCAGTTCCTTCGTGCCTCCGCCGATGAACGCCTCCAGCGCTGCCACGGCGACGGCGGCATTCTCCGCCTGGTGCTTGCCGTGCAGCGGCAGGAGCAGGTCCTCGTAGCGGCCGGCAAGTCCGGCGATGGTGAGCATCTGTCCGCCGACCGCCATCACACGGGATTCGACGCCGAACTCGACGCCCTCGAAGCGGTACGGAATGCCCACTTCACGGGCCTTTTCCAGCAGGACCTGTGCAGCTTCCATCGGCTGGGCGGCGCTGATCAGGAAGCCGCCCTCCTTGATGATGCCGGCCTTTTCCATCGCAATGTCAGCGACGTCGTCACCAAGCAGTTCCGTGTGGTCCAGGGAAATCGGCGTCACAACCGCAACGGCGCCGTCGCCCACGTTGGTGGCGTCGGTGATGCCGCCCAGGCCCACCTCGATGACCGCAACGTCCACGGGTTCGTCGGCAAACACCGCAAACGCGAGGATCGTGACGGCCTCAAAGTAGGTCAGGCGCGGTTCCCCGGCCGCCGTCAGTTCGCCGTCGACGATGTCCAGGTACGGGTGGATCTCGTCCCAGATCCGCACGAACGTTTCATCGGAGACGGGCTCGCCGTCGATGCTGATCCGTTCGGTGACCTTGCTCAGGTGCGGGCTGGTGTACCGGCCGGTGCGCAGCCCGTAGGCCCGCAGTCCGGCCTCGATCATCCGTGCCGTGGAGGTCTTGCCGTTGGTTCCGGTGATGTGGATGATCGGGAACGCCTTGTTCGGCTCCCCCAGCACCTCCATCGCACGGAATAGCGGCGCCATGCGCGGCTCCATCTTGTTCTCTGGGGCGCGGCTCAGCAGCTCGGCGTAGACGCTTTCGACGGAGAAACCGTCGATGGCCCCGGAGGGTCCGTCAGACATGCTCATTAGATCTTCTCCACAGTGACGGTGAATTCTTCAGCGTCGTCGGCAAGATCGACGGCGGTGACCACCAGTTGGTCGGTCAGGGTTTCGGACTTGATCAGCTCCGCATTGGCTTCAAGAGCCGCGGCGGAAGCCTGCGAGGTGGTGACCTCGGTCCGGATGTGATCGCTGATGTGCAGGTCCGCGTCACGGCGGGCCTGCTGGATGGCGCGGATGCCGTCGCGGGCGGTGCCCTCGGCGGCCAGCTCCGGGGTAACTTCGGTGTTCAGCACCAGGAAGCCGCCGCCGGGCAGCACGGAGACAGCCTTGGCGGATTCGCCGTCGGCGGTTTCCACCACTGTTTCCAGGGTGTATTCCTGAGGCTGCAGTTCCAGGCCGCCTGCGGTGACCGTGCCGGCGTCGTCCACCGACCAGTCCCCGGACTTGGAGGCCTTGATGGCGGTCTGGACATTCTTGCCCAGGCGCGGACCCGCGGCGCGGGCGTTGACCACCAGCTTCTGCGTGATGCCGAATTCTGCCGGATCGGCCGCAGCAGCCTCCATCAGCCGGACGGACTTCAGGTTCAGCTCATCGGCAATGATTGCCGCGAACTGGCCCTGCAGCGCCTCGGCGTTCGGAGCGACAACCGTCATTTCGGACAGCGGCAGCCGGACCCGAAGGTTCGCGGCCTTGCGCAGGGACGAGCCCACCGAGGCGATGCGCCGGGTGCGGTCCATCCGGTCCACCAGGGCGGGATCCTGCGGGAACAGCCCGGCGTCGGGCCAATCGGTCAGGTGCACGGAGCGCCCGCCGGTGAGTCCGCGCCAGATTTCCTCGGTGACCAGCGGCAGCAGCGGAGCTGCCACGCGGCACACGGTTTCCAGGCAGGTGTAAAGCACGTCGAATGCCTGGGTATCTTCATCAAAGAACCGGGTACGGCTGCGGCGGATGTACCAGTTGGTCAGCGTGTCCATGTACTGGCGCAGGGTTTCGCAGGCCTCGGAGACGTCATAGCTGTCCAGCTGCGAGGTCATGGTCCGGACCAGGTCGCCGGTGGCGGCCAGCATGTAGTTGTCCAGCGGTTCGCTGGACTCGTAGCGCGGCTTCGCCTCGTACCCGTTGCCGTTGTTCGCGGCGTTGGTGTAGAGCGTGAAGAAGTGCCAAACATTCCACAGCGGCAGGATGACCTGGCGGACGCCCTCGCGGATGCCCTGTTCGGTGACGATCAGGTTGCCGCCGCGCAGGATCGGTGAGGCCATGAGGAACCAGCGCATGGCGTCGGAGCCGTCGCGGTCCAGGACCTCGGAGACGTCCGGGTAGTTGCGCAGGGACTTGGACATCTTCTGCCCGTCCGAACCCAGCACAATGCCGTGGCTGATGACGTTGCGGAAGGCCGGGCGGTCGAACAGCGCCGTGGCGAGCACGTGCAGCGTGTAGAACCAGCCGCGGGTCTGGCCGATGTACTCCACAATGAAGTCGCCCGGGTTGTGGTGCTCAAACCAGTCGGCGTTCTCATGCGGGTAGTGCACCTGGGCGTAGGGCATGGAACCGGAGTCGAACCAGACGTCCAGTACGTCTTCGACGCGCCGCATAGTGGACTGGCCCTCTTCGGGGGTGCGCGGATCATCCGGGTTGGGGCGCGTCAGTTCGTCGATGAAGGGGCGGTGCAGGTCCGGCTGTCCCTCATGGTTCAGCGGCAGCCGGCCAAAGTCGGCCTTGATTTCTTCCAGCGAACCGTACACGTCGGTGCGCGGGTAGTTGGGGTCATCCGAGACCCACACCGGGATGGGGCTGCCCCAGTAGCGGTTGCGGCTGATGGACCAGTCGCGGGCGTTTTCCAGCCACTTGCCGAACTGGCCGTCCTTGACGTTCTCCGGGATCCAGTTGATCTGCTGGTTCAGTTCGACCATGCGGTCCTTGATCTTGGTGACCTCCACGAACCAGGAGGAAACAGCCTTGTAGATCAGCGGATTCCGGCAGCGCCAGCAGTGCGGGTAGGAGTGCTCGTAGCTGGCCTGGCGCAGCAGGCGGCCGTCGGCGCGCAGCACCTTGGTGATGGGTTTGTTGGCGTCGAACACCTGCAGGCCGGCGATGTCTGACAGCGGTCCCTCGGAGAACATGGGCAGGAACTTGCCGCCCTCGTCCACGGACAGGATCACGGGGATGCCGTTTTCTTCGCAGATCTTCTGGTCGTCTTCACCGTAGGCCGGAGCCTGGTGGACGATTCCGGTGCCGTCGGTGGTGGTGACGTAGTCGGCCGTGACAATCTGCCAGGCGTTCTTCGTGCCCCACTTTTCGGTGTCGGTGTAGTAGTTCCACAGCGGCTCATAGTTCAGCCCGGCCAGCTCGGTGCCCAGGTGCACGGAGGTGACGGCCGCGCGGGCGGCCTCGGCGTCGTCGTACCCCAGATCCTTGGCGTAGGCACCCACCAGGTCTTCGGCCAGCAGATAGCGGGCCTCCGGGTTCTCCTGCGGCGTGCCGTTGGGTCCGGCGGGCACGACGGCGTAGCGGACCTTGGGCCCGACGGCGAGGGCCATGTTGGTGGGCAGGGTCCAGGGAGTGGTGGTCCAGGCGATGGCGAGGACGCCGTCGAGCTCCGCGGAAAGCGCGTTGTCACCGGCGGTGAGGGGGAAGGTGACCGTGACGGTCTGGTCCTGGCGGTCCTTGTAGACGTCGTCGTCCATGCGCAGTTCATGGTTGGACAGCGGAGTCTCGTCCTTCCAGCAGTACGGGAGCACCCGGAAACCGCTGTAGGTCAGGCCCTTTTCATGCAGGGTCTTGAAGGCCCAGATGACCGACTCCATGTACTCGACATTGAGGGTCTTGTAGTCGTTCTCGAAGTCCACCCAGCGGGCCTGGCGGGTGACGTAGTCCTTCCACTCGCCGGCGTATTCCATCACGGAGGCGCGGCAGGCGTCGTTGAACTTGTCGATGCCCATCTTTTCGATCTGGACCTTGTCGGTCATGCCCAGCTGCTTCATCGCTTCAAGTTCGGCGGGCAGCCCGTGGGTGTCCCAGCCGAAGCGGCGTTCCACGCGGCGGCCGCGCTGGGTCTGGTAGCGGGCCACCAGGTCCTTGACGTAGCCGGTGAGCAGGTGGCCGTAGTGCGGCAGGCCGTTGGCGAAGGGCGGGCCGTCATAGAAGACAAACTCGTTGGAGCCGTCCTTGCCGGCGGACCGGGCGTCGATGGAGGCCTGGAAGGTGCCGTCCTCGTCCCAGTACTTCAGAACCAGTTCTTCGAGTTCCGGAAACCGAGGGGAAGAAGGGGCGGCGTTTTCTGCCGGAGCGGCGGCCGTAGTGGCCTTGGGATAGATAGAGGGCATATTCGTCATCCTGATAGCGGCAAGTAAATCTGGCTGTAAGAAACAGGATGCGAGGGCGGACCCCCCGTCGGCTTAATGCCGGCTCAGAATCCGCGGTACCACCTCGCTTGCCGCCGTCGTCGTCGTGCCGTGCATATTTTGATGCACTGCGCCGCCGAGTCGGGCTGCCGCTCGTTGACTGCTGTGACGGGCTTACCCGTCCGGTTCTACTGGGTGCACGATCATCCCCAGACATCTGCAAAAGGGGTGCGGCGCCGTTCTTCCGGAAGCTCACCGGTGATAGCCGGGTCAAAGCTGCTTCCGCCAGTTTAGGCCACACCCCGGGGCTTGTCGAAGTTAGGCCCCGGGCAGTTAGGCATTGTCCAGGTTAGGGCCGGCGGAGGTTACGCCTGGGCCGGCTGGCGGCGGATGACCTTGTGGTTGGCTGCCTGGGCCAGCGGACGCAGCACCACCTTGTCCAGGTTGATGTGGTGCGGAAGGTTCAGGGAGTATGCCATGACGTCAGCGACGTCCTCTGCTGTGAGGGGTTTCTCCACTCCGGCGTAGACCTTTTCCGCCGCATCTTTGTCTCCGAGCCGGTTCAGGGAGAACTCGTCCGTCTTGACCATGCCGGGGAGGATCTCGATGACGCGGACGTTGTTCTCCGCTTCTTCCAGGCGCAGGGTTTCGGCGAGCGCCTGCTCAGCGGACTTGGCGGCGCAGTATCCGCCGCCGCCTTCGTAGGAGGCCAGGGCCGCGGTGGAGGTCAGCATCAGCACCGAGCCTTGTCCGGAACTCCGCAGCGCGGGCAGGAAGGCCTGCGTGACGCGGAGGGCTCCGAGCACGTTCACGTTGTACATGGCTTCCCAGTCGCCGAGCTTTCCTGTTGCCACGGAGTCCACGCCCCAGGCTCCGCCGGCATTGTTGATCACGGCGTCCACTCCCCCGGTCGCCAGCACCTCTTCGGCCATCCGGGCCACGGACCCGCCGTCGGTCACGTCTGCGGTGATGGCCTGTGCACCGGTCTCCTCGGCAAGCGCCTGCAGCCTGTCCCCGCGGCGGGCCACCGCCACCACGTCCCAGCCTGAATTCCGCAGGGCCCGTACGGCCGCCGCTCCAATTCCTGAACTTGCTCCGGTCACTACTGCGCGCTTAGGGGTCATGGCACCACCCTAGCGACTTCCCCTCCCGGGCACGCTTCTGTGTTGCGGTGTTGCGGTGTTGCGGTGTTGCGGTGTTGCGGTGTTGCGGTGTTGCGGTGTTGCGGTGACCCGGCTGGGCGTGCGGCTACAGCTCCATGCTGAGGACCGTCCGGACCAGCGGGGACGACCCGCCACGGTCATCTGCAACGCGACGCATTCCAATTTTCTCGGCTACCCGCTCAGAGGCACGATTATCCGGATGAATGATGGCTACCAGTTCAGCGGTTTCAACATGTTCCCGTGCGTAATCCCGACAGGCCGCGGCGGTCTCGGTTGCGAACCCCCGGCCCTGCACATCGGAGCGCACGTGGTACCCGACCTCAAGCTTCTGCTCAGCATTTACCTGCTGCCAGGTCAAGCCGCAGTCCCCGACAAACTCTCCACCGTGCGTCTGGACAATCCACAGGCCGTACCCGTGCTCCGCATAGTTTTCCCGGTTCCACCGAATCCAATCCGCGGCTTCCCTCCGGGACTTAGGTGCAGGGTAAAAGCGCATCACCCCGGGGTCCCCCAGCAACGCGGCCATGTTGTCGACGTCGGCGTCAGTCATCTCACGGAAGCACAGGCGGTCAGTCGGAGGCGGAGCCGGCATGTCAGTTACCGGCCGGGGCGTCAGGCAGTGACATGGCCGTGCGCCGGACATGCTCCATACGGGCACCGAAACCTGCCGGCACCTGCGCCGGCACTGCGGAAACCGGGAACCAGCGGACGGCCTCGCTTTCATCGCTGACCGAAATCACGACGTCGGGGCTAACAACCGCTGCGTATCCCACGTCCCAATGAGCTGAGCAGGAGAAGCCCCCGTGCAGATCGTGCCGGTCAAGGTCCATGAGTACGGGGGCAGACCCGGCAGGAAGCAGGATCAGGTCACTGATTCCGGACTCCTCCCGTGCCTCCCGTTGGGCGGCTTCCGCCACTGTTGCGTCGTTCGGCTCAATGTGACCGCCGAACTGGACCCAGAACTGCCCCTTGCGGTGGAAGCACAGGAGCACATGATCGAAGTCGGGCGAAAACACGAAACACGACCCCGTGACGTGTTCCGGGCCGCCGCCGCGCCGCAGGGAGGCATCCCCTGCGGCGTTCAGGAACTGCAGATATGCGTCCCGCGGTCCTGATTCGGGAAGCGCGCTGAGGCTGAGGAGAAGATTTTCCAGAGGCATCCTGCCATTTTGCCGCACAGGCCAATAATCACCCGAATGTCACGGCTGGCCGGTCAGACCCAGACCCAACAGGTAGTCGCGGAGCACCGCGGCTTCATTCTCCGTCCCGGAACGCGCCCCGTAGAGCAGCACGGTGTCCGCCCGGGAGGCACAGGCCCGGGAAAAATCCGCAACCTCCGGATTCGCGGCAAGCTCCTCCCGGTACCGGTCCTGGAATCCGGACCAGCGCTCTTCCTGGTGACCGAACCACTTGCGCAGGTCAGTGCTTGGCGCGAGGTCCTTAACCCATTCGTCCAGGTCTGCCCGTTCCTTGGAAACACCGCGCGGCCACAGCCGGTCCACCAGAACCCGGTAGCCGCCGTCGGGCGGTTCATAAATACGGCGGATGCGGATCGAAGCCGGATTTTCCTGGATCTTTTCCATACCCCGGATGCTACGGCGGGCGGTCCGGACCGGACAGGGCCGCACCGGAGGAACCGGGCCGGACCGCGCAACAGTTCCCCCCACCCTCCCGCCCGCATGGAAGAATGGCAGTATGGCTGAAAACTTTCCGGGCACAGACACGCCCGACAATGAACCCAAGACCGTATCCGTCCCCGACAAGCCCGCCCTTGAGGGGCTGGAAGCAACCCTGAGCCGCCGCTGGCGGGATGAGGGAACGTACGCGTTCAACGAAGACACCGTCCGCGAGGACGTCTACTCGATCGACACTCCCCCGCCCACGGCCTCCGGCTCGCTGCACGTGGGACACATGTTCTCCTACACGCAGACCGACGTCATGGCGCGTTACCAGCGCATGACCGGCAAGAACGTGTTCTACCCGATGGGCTGGGATGACAACGGCCTGCCCACCGAACGCCGGGTGCAGAACTACTACGGCGTCCGCTGCGATCCTACAAAGCCGTACGATCCGGACTACCGCCCGCCGGCTACCGCACCCAAGAACCAGCGCGACTTCGACGTGATTTCCCGCCGGAACTTCATTGAGCTGTGCGAAGAGCTGGCTGTGGAGGATGAAAAGGTCTTCGAGGACCTCTTCTCCACGCTGGGCCTGTCCGTTGACTGGACCCGCACCTACCGCACCATCGATGACAACTCCCGCGCCGTCAGCCAGCGCGCTTTCCTGGAGAACCTCAAGGCCGGGGACGCCTACATGTCCGAGGCTCCCACCCTGTGGGACGTCACGTTCCGCACCGCTGTGGCCCAGGCCGAGGTGGAGGACCGGGAACAGTCCGGCGCCTACCACCGCATCAGCTTCCATGCGCCGGACGGCGAAAAGGTCTTCATCGAGACCACCCGCCCCGAGCTGCTTCCGGCCTGCGTGGCCCTGGTGGCCCACCCCGACGACGAGCGCTATCAGCGCCTGTTCGGCACCAAGGTCACCTCCCCGCTGTTCGACGTCGAGGTAGAGGTGCGCGCACATCCGCTGGCCAAGCCGGACAAGGGCTCGGGCATCGCCATGATCTGTACCTTCGGCGACCAGACCGACGTCACCTGGTGGCGCGAGCTGAACCTGCCCACCCGCGCCGTCGTCGGTCGCGACGGACGCCTGCTGGCTGAGACCCCGGACTGGATCACCACGGAAAAGGCGAAGGAAAACTACGCCGCCGTGGCCGCCAAGACGGTCTTCAGCGCGAAGGAAGCCGTCGTCGAAATGCTGCGCGAAAGCGGAGACCTCGAGGGCGAACCCAAGAAGATCACCCACCCGGTCAACTTCTTCGAGAAGGGCGACAAGCCCCTCGAGGTCGTCACCAGCCGCCAGTGGTACATCCGCAACGGCGGCCGTGACGAGGACCGCCGCGCGGCCCTGATTGCCCGCGGCAAGGAGATCGACTTCCACCCGGCGTTCATGCGTTCGCGCTACGAAAACTGGATCGAAGGCCTGAACGGCGACTGGCTGGTCTCCCGCCAACGCTTCTTCGGTGTCCCGGTTCCCGTTTGGTATCCGCTGGATGCCTCGGGCAACCCGGATTATGACAACCCCGTTCTGCCGGCATCCGAGTCGCTGCCCGTGGACCCCGCCGCCGAGCCGGCTCCGGGCTACGAGGAATCCTCACGCAATCAGCCCGGAGGTTTCGTGGGTGATGCAGATGTCCTGGACACCTGGGCCACCTCTTCCCTCACCCCGCAGATTGTGGGCGGCTGGAGCCGCAATGAAGACCTCTTCAGCAAGGTCTTCCCGTTTGACCTGCGCCCGCAGGGCCACGACATCATCCGGACCTGGCTGTTCTCCTCCGTGGTTCGCGCCAATGCGCTCAACCACGCGGCACCGTGGAAGCACGCGGCCATCTCCGGCTGGATCCTGGACCCGGACCGCAAGAAGATGTCCAAGTCCAAGGGCAACGTCGTGGTTCCCACCGATGTGCTCAACGACTACGGATCCGACGCCGTGCGCTACTGGGCGGCCTCCGCCAAGCTGGGCGCGGACACGGCCTATGAGATTGCGCAGATGAAGATCGGCCGCCGTCTGGCCATCAAACTGCTCAACGCCTCGAAGTTCGTCCTGAACCTGGGTGCCACCGAGAAGAACGTCGTCACGGCGGACACTTCGGTGATCACCAACGCCCTGGACTCCGCCCTGCTGAAGCAGCTTGCTGAAGTGGTGAATGCTTCCACCGCAGCGTTTGAGCGTTACGACTACGCCAAGGCCCTGCAGCTGACCGAGTCCTTCTTCTGGTCCTTCACGGATGACTACGTGGAACTGATCAAGGACCGCGCCTACGGAGCCTTCGGCGAAGAGGAGCAGGCATCGGTGCTGGCCGCCCTGGCGACCACCCTGGATGCGCTGCTGCGCCTCTTTGCACCGTTCCTGCCCTTCGCCACCGAAGAGGTGTGGGGCTGGTGGCGCCACGGCTCGGTGCACCGCGCACCGTGGCCGAACGTTGACGCGCTGGCCACCGCGGTGGCAACGGCCGACGCCGGCATCCTCGCCACCGTGGCAACCGCCCTGGGCGGCATCCGCAAGGCCAAGTCCGAAGCCAAGGTCAAGCAGCGCACCGAGGTCCTCAGTGCCACGGTCACCGCATCCGCTGCACAGGTGGCGCAGCTGCAGGCCGGCCTGGCTGACCTCAAGGCGGCGGGCAACGTCCGCGAGCTGTCCCTGGCTGCCGGTGACGGCGAACTGGCTGTCTCCGACGTGGAGCTGGCTCCGGTGGAACCGGCCCCTGCGCCCGAGTAACAGACACAGCACAGGTTAAAACAGAACGCCCGGCCGGAGATTTCCGGCCGGGCGTTTTGTTTGCTGGAAGCAGCGGGCTTTAGTCGAACTGCGGGCTCTCGGAGCGGCTGCGCTTGAGTTCGAAGAACGCGGGGTTTGAGGCGAGCATGACGGCTCCGTCAAACATCCGGCCTGCTTCCTCTCCGCGCGGGATACGCGTCAGGACCGGCCCGAAGAAGGCGGTGCCGTTGAAGGCCACGATGGGGGTTCCGACGTCGTCGCCCACTTTGGAGATGCCCTCCTGGTGCGAGGCGCGCAGCTGGGTGTCGTACTTGTCGCTGTCCGCGAACTGGGCCAGCTCGGCCGGAAGGCCGACTTCCTCCAGGGACTCGCGGATGACGGCATCGAAATCATCGTTCTGTCCGATGTGGATCCGCGTACCTATGGCGTCGTAGAGCGGCTTGATGTACTGGTCGCCGTGCAGCTCCTTCGCAGCGGTGATTACGCGCACCGGCTTGATGGCAGCCTTCATGCGTTCCATGTAGTCGCCGGGCAGGTCCCGTCCCTCATTCAGGATGGACAGGCTCATGACATGCCACTGAGTGCTGACGTCGCGGACCTGCTCCACCTCGCCCATCCAGCGGGAGGTTACCCAGGCAAACGGGCAGATCGGATCAAACCAAAAGTCGGCTTTTGCTGCAGTATCGGGTGAGCTCACGGCACACTCCTTCGGGTCTCAAAAACGAAGCGGGCGGGCCGGTGCTCCCCCGCTGAAAGTAACAGCTGTTTGGGGCAACCGCGGATCAGGCGGATTTGTTCCGGCGCTTGGCTGCCACGGCCTGCGAAATGAGCGTGGGCTCTGCTTTGTTCGTGACCACGTCTTCGGTGATGACCACCGTGGCGACGTCCTCGCGGCTGGGCAGATCAAACATGACCGGCAGCAGGACCTCTTCCAGGATGGCCCGGAGTCCGCGCGCGCCGGTGCCGCGGGACAGCGCTGCGTCGGCGATCGCGTTCAGGGCAGCCGGTTCAAAGGTGAGTTCAACGCCGTCGAGCTGGAACATCCGCTGGTACTGCTTGACCAGGGCGTTCTTGGGTTCGGTGAGGATCCGGATCAGCGCCTCGCGGTCCAGGCTGGACACGGTGGTGATCACGGGAAGCCGGCCGATGAACTCGGGGATCAGGCCGAACTTCAGCAGGTCCTCCGGCATGACGTCGGCATAGGAATCTGCTTCCTTGGCGCTTTCGTTCAGGGGTGCGCCGAAGCCGATGCCCTTCCGGCCGGACCGGGAGCCGATGATTTCCTCAAGGCCGGCGAAGGCGCCGGCAACAATGAAGAGGACATTGGTGGTGTCGATCTGGATGAATTCCTGGTGCGGATGCTTGCGGCCGCCCTGCGGGGGAACGGAGGCGACCGTTCCTTCCAGGATTTTCAGCAGGGCCTGCTGCACGCCCTCGCCGGACACGTCGCGCGTGATGGAGGGGTTCTCGCTCTTGCGCGAGATCTTGTCAATCTCGTCGATGTAGATGATGCCCTGCTCGGCGCGCTTGACGTCATAGTCTGCGGCCTGGATGAGCTTGAGCAGGATGTTTTCCACGTCCTCGCCCACGTAGCCGGCTTCCGTGAGCGCGGTGGCGTCGGCGACGGCGAAGGGAACGTTCAGCCGCCGCGCGAGAGTCTGCGCAAGGTAGGTTTTGCCACAGCCGGTGGGGCCGATGAGGAGGATGTTTGACTTGCCGATTTCCACGTCGTCGGAGATGACTGCGTCCGACAGGTTGCCGGTGTTGCGCGGAGCGTGGCCGGCCTGGATGCGCTTGTAATGGTTGTACACGGCGACGGCGAGGGAACGCTTGGCCGGTTCCTGGCCGATGACGTACTCCTGAAGGGAGTCGAAGATTTCCCGGGGCTTGGGCAGCTCGAAGGTGCCCAGATCAGCTACCTCGGAGAGCTCCTCTTCGATGATCTCGTTGCAGAGGTCGATGCACTCGTCGCAAATGTAGACTCCGGGCCCGGCAATAAGCTTGCGAACCTGTTTCTGGCTCTTTCCGCAGAAAGAGCACTTGAGCAGATCCGTGCTCTCACCAATGCGAGCCATAATTCAGTCCCCTTAGATGGTCCATCGTTAAAACAGTGCCGGCATCCGTCCCGTGCGGGACAGCCGAAGGCCGGAGCCATGTTCCACTCTAGGACACTTGGTTCGGTGATACAGCAACCGAAAGGCCCGCGGTGCGTAATTTCGCACCGCGGGCCTTGGGGAGGCTTACATTCGGTTGATGGCCGGAGTCTTGATCTTCCGGGAGTCCAGCACCTGGTCGATCAGTCCGTACTCCATAGCGCCGGCGGCCGTGAGAATCTTGTCACGCTCGATGTCCCGGTTCACTTCTTCGGACGTGTGGTTGGAGTGCAGGGCCAGGGTGTCTTCCAGCCAGGTCCGCATGCGCATGACCTCGGCTGCCTGGATTTCCAGGTCCGAAGCCTGACCACGCTCGCCGCCGCCAAGGGCCGGCTGGTGGATCAGCACGCGGGCGTTCGGCAGGGCCAGGCGCTTGCCCGGCGTACCTGCTGCCAGCAGCACCGCAGCGGCGCTGGCCGCCTGGCCCAGGCAGACCGTCTGGATTTCCGGGCGGATGTACTGCATGGTGTCGTAAATGGCCGTCATGGCCGTGAACGAACCGCCCGGGGAGTTGATGTACAGCGTGATGTCGCGGTCCGGGTCGTTCGACTCGAGAACCAGGAGCTGTGCCATCACGTCATCGGCGGAGGCGTCGTCTACCTGGACACCCAGGAAGATGATGCGGTCCTCAAACAGCTTGGTGTACGGGTCCTGGCGCTTGAAGCCGTACGGCGTGCGCTCTTCGAACTGCGGCAATACGTAGCGGTTGGATGGCATCTGCGGTGCCGCACCGCCTGCGGTTCCAAAATTCATGTTCATTGCTTTACTCCTGAAGTCTAAGAAAGGTGCGCTGGGAGGAAGGGAGGGTTAGTCCTCGGCCGGAGCCGCGCCCTTGTCCTGATCCGTTCCGCCGCCGCCGGTGACGCCGCCTGCATGGGCGGAGATCTTGTCGAAGAATCCGTACTCCAGTGCTTCCTGGGCCGTGAACCACTTGTCGCGGTCGTTGTCCTTCAGGATGGTCTCCACCGTCTGGCCGGTCTGCTCGGCAGTCAGTTCCGCCATGACCTGCTTCATGTGAAGGATCAGTTCTGCCTGAATCCGGATATCGGAGGCGGTGCCGCCGATGCCGCCGGAAGGCTGGTGCATCAGGATGCGTGCGTGCGGCGTGGCGTAGCGCTTGCCCTTGGTGCCCGAGGACAGCAGGAACTGGCCCATGGATGCGGCCAGGCCGGTTGCCACGGTGACCACGTCGTTCGGGATGAACTGCATGGTGTCGTAGATGGCCATGCCGGCCGTCACGGATCCACCGGGAGAGTTGATGTAGAGGAAGATGTCCTTTTCAGGGTCCTCGGCGGAGAGCAGCAGCAGCTGAGAGCAGATGGCGTTGGCGTTGTCATCGCGGACTTCAGAGCCCAACCAGATGATCCGCTCACGCAGCAGACGATTGTAGATGTAGTCGTCCCGGCTAGCCGGGTCCACCGTTGCCATTGTGGGTGTGTTGGGTGCAATTGCCATACTGAGTGACCTCTCGCTCTGGCGGGGTACAGAACCGCTAACCGCGTCAGCTGGTCCCGCCGTTTATCTCTTCTAGGACCCTAACCTGTTACGGCTGTGATCTGCTCCCGTTTTGCTGACTGTTCGCTGACGGCGCACGATGCCCGTCACAGCGCTGGACAAGCCCGGTCACACCGTCCCCGGTCAGCAAAAAAGCGCCGCCGGCCCTTTTCAGGGCCGGCGGCGCTTCTGGAGTGACCCGGGGTCACGGTCTCCTCTTGAAGGAGACTATGCCTTGTCGTCGCTCTTGGACTCTTCGGCAACCTCGGCCTCGGGGGCTTCGGTTTCAGCTTCAGCGGCCGGTGCTTCTTCGCCTGCGGGGCGGACGAAGTCGGTCAGGTCGATCTCGGCACCGGTGGTGTCGGTGACCTTGGCCAGCTCCAGGACCTTGGCGAGGGCCTTGCGGCGGCGGACTTCGCCAACCATCATCGGAACCTGGCCGCTCTGGTCGATCAGCTGGGCGAACTGGTTCGGATCCATGCCGTACTGGCCGGCAGCGGACACGATGTAGTCGATCAGCTCGTTCTGGCTGACTCCCAGCTCTTCCTTGTCAGCAACTGCATCAAGGATGATCTCGTTCTTGAAGGCAGCGGCGGTGTTCTCGCGAACTTCGGCGCGGTGCTCTTCGGTGTCGTGATCGGCAGCCTGGGTCTGTGCGCCCTCAGAGCTGAAGTGCTGTTCCAGCTGCTCTTCGATGACGGACTCCGGAACCGGAACCTCGATCATTTCCAGCAGCTTTTCCAGGACCTTGTCGCGGGCTTCGACGCCCTGCTCCATGAGCTTGGACTCAGCGGCACGCTTGGTCAGGTCTTCGCGCAGTTCTTCGATGGTGTCGAATTCGCTGGCCAGCTGGGCAAAGTCGTCGTCGGCTTCGGGAAGCTCGCGCTCCTTGACAGCCTTGATGGTGACCGTGACGGTGGCGTCTTCGCCGGCGTGCTCGCCGCCTGCCAGCTTCGTCTCGAAGGTGGCGGATTCCTCGGCGGACAGGCCGGTGACTGCTTCGTCCATGCCCTCAAGCATGGTGCCGGCGCCTACCTGGTAGGACAGGTCCGCAGCGGAGTCGACCTCCTCGTCGCCCACCTTGGCTACGAGATCCATGGTGAGGAAGTCGCCCTCGGCGGCGGGACGGTCAACGGACTTCAGGGTGCCGAAGCGGCCGCGGAGTTCGTCCAGGGCCTTGGTGACGTCGTCGTCGGAAGCTTCAGCCGGCTCAACGGTGACCTCGAGGCCGGAGTAATCCGGGAGCTCGATTTCGGGGCGGATGTCCAGCTCAACGTTGAAAACCAGCTGGCCTTCGTCGGTGGCGGGGTCCGGAACTTCACTGATTTCCACCTCGGGGCGGCTCAGCGGACGGATGCCCGTTTCCTGCACAGCTTCCTGGTAGAAGCCGTTCAGGCCGTCGTTGATGGCGGTTTCCAGGACGTAGCCGCGGCCGACGCGCTGGTCGATGAGCCTGTTGGGGACCTTGCCCTTGCGGAAGCCGGGTACCTGCACCTGGGTGGCGACGGTCTTGTAGGCCTCGTCAATGCTCGGCTTCAGTTCCTCAAACGGAACTTCCACAACGAGCTTTACCCGCGTGGGTGTGAGGTTTTCTACAGCGCTCTTCACAGCGTAGTTCTCCTGAGGGTTCTGGGATTGGGTCTGCACCATGTGTACTACAGAGTCGGGGTGACAGGATTTGAACCTGCGACTTCCTGCTCCCAAAGCAGGCGCTCTTCCAAGCTGAGCTACACCCCGTCAGTGCACCTGACAGCCTACCGGCAGAAAGCGCCCTGTGCACAATTTGATGTGGCCCGGCCCTCCCCGGAGGCCGATTCGGGAAGGGATTTCCGAACCGCTGAAATACCGTGCTAAGGTAAAACCTGCCTCAAGGCGCCGGGGATGTAGCTCAATGGTAGAGCCTCAGTTTTCCAAACTGATCACGCGGGTTCGATTCCCGTCATCCCCTCAGCAAAATATAACCGGCAATTGTCGGCTTCGAAAGGGTCCTGCACTTACGTGCGGGGCCCTTTTTGTTTGCCTTCACGAACCGCAGGCAGGCCCGAAGCGGCCAATAAGGTCCCCGACAGAGCAATTCGAGGCTTTCCCCGTCCCTTTTTCCCTGCGCGCAGCTATTCTTCCCGCATGGGGAAGAACCGCCTGACAGCCGCCATCCTTGCCTTCTCATTCCTGGGCCTTCCGCTGGCCGGATGTTCCACTGAAGAGCACCCCGGACCGGAAGAAGCCGTCGCCTCGCTGGCGGACGGGCTCTCCCGCGTGGACGTCACCGGAAACGAGTTTGCCGGTTCAACCGTCGAGGCCGTGAACGGCATGCTGGAGTACGTGGTCTCCGGCATGAAGATAAAACCCTCCGTCACAGTGTCAAAAATCGACGAAGTCTCAGCCGACGAGGCCGTAGCCACCTTGAAATACGTATGGGACGTCAACGCGTCAACGGAGGACTACAGCTACGAGACCACGGTGACCTTGGAACGCGGAAGGGACACCGGCTGGCAAACCCGTTTCCGTTCCACCACGGTGCATCCGGACCTTGGTCCGTGGCAGAGGCTGGTGCGCACGGCATCCCCGCCCACGCGTGCGGACATTCTGGGCGCCGGCGGATCCGTGCTGGTGCGAGACTGGCCGGTTTGGCGGGTAGGCCTGGACAAGTCGGTGCTGGGCGGACATGAGTACGCCGCTTCGGTCTTTTACCTTTCCCTCTTCCTGGGGCTGGATGCGGACGCACTCACGGCAAAAGTCCAGGCTGCCGGGCCCGATGAGTTCGTTGAAGTCACTACCGTGCGCCAGGACAAGGTGTCACCGTCCTTCGATTCAGAGATCGCAACCATTCCCGGCGCCGATGCGCTTCCGGAAAGGCAGGTACTGGGCCCCAGCCCCGGCTTTGCGGCAGACCTGTTGGGGACGGTGGGGCCCGCAACAGATGAGATGGCCGCTGACAGTCTGCTGGCTCCGGGGGACCTTACCGGGCTCTCCGGACTCCAGCGTGAATACGATCCCCAGCTCAGGGGCTCAGACGCGGTGACCGTTCGTGTCCTGAACGCGGACAACACTCCTTCTCCGCCTCTTTTTGAAGCACCGGCGGAACCCGGCGTGGCCCTGGAGACCACCCTTGACCTGGGGATCCAGTCCCAGGCAGATGCCCTCCTTTCCGACACACCCGGTGCTTCACTGGTGGCAGTCCAGCCCTCCACCGGCAATGTCCTGGCCGTCGCCAATTCATCCGGAGGCAAGGGGACCCAGGCTGCCTTGCTGGGCGAATACTCCCTGGGGAGTTCGCTCCTCCCGGTTACCGAGCTGGCCCGGCTCCGTGCAGGCGGAGCGGGAGGAACCGAAGAACCTGATATTCCCGCTGATGCGGAGCTGGCGGCAGCGGCTCGGAGCCTGGGGCTGGGTACAGCAGAGGGTCTGGGGACACCGGCCTTCTACGGCGGAGTGCCCGACGGCGGAGCCGGGCAGAGAGCGGCCGCGGATGTTCCGGGAACGGCACTCGCGTCACCTTTCGCCGTGGCAGCCGTGGCGGCCTCGGTGGGCAGGGGTGCCAGGGTCTCTCCCGTGCTGGTCCTTAACCCTGAGGCTCGGCAGGACTCCGGGGACGGAGAGACTGAGCCCGCAGCGTCCGCCGACGACACCCCGGCACTGTCCGCCGACGAGGCGGAACAGCTGCAGTCGATTCTGCGCGCCAATGTGGCCGGCGGGGGTGCCTCGGAGGAGTTGGAGGTCCTGGGATACGTCTCCGGCAAACCTGTCATGGCCGCGGCAGGCACGGCTGGGACCGGCGGGGAGAAGCCCGACCACGCCTGGGTGGCGGCCATCCAGGGCGATCTCGCCGTCGCCGTCTTCCTGCCCGGAAGCTCCGCTGACGCAGTGGCCGTGGCAGCGGCGTTCCTTGAGGCCCTGGCGGGATAGCGGCAGGACGGGAGGAGCTTAGCTTCAGCGTTCCTGGCAACTCGGGCACCAGTACAGCTTCCGGGCACCCATCTCAGTGCCGGCAACGGCCGTTCCGCAGCGGCGGCACGGCAGGCCCGTGCGCTTGTAAACGTAATGGGCGTCTGCCACCGGCACCGGTTCGGCCGCACTGTCACGGTCCTCAGGAGCGGTGGTGATGATCCGGCCTTCGGCCACTCCGTTGCGCATGAGGGCAGCTGTATCAGCCCAGAGGGCCGCTGCCTCGTCTTCCCGCACATCCTTGCCCAGCCGCCACGGGGAAAGCCGCTGCCGGAAAAGCACCTCGGCACGGTAGACGTTCCCCACACCCGCCAGCACCTCCTGGTTCATCAGCAGCAGGCCCACGGGAGACGCCCGGCGACGCACCCGGGCAGCGAAGTCCCCGCCGTCGGAACCGTCCTGCAGCGGATCCGGCCCGAGCCGGGCAACTACGGCGGCACGTTCGGACTCGGTAATCACTTCGCACGCCGTGGGCCCGCGAAGGTCAGCCCAGCCGTGTTCCGAGACGAGGCGCACACGCACCGCCCCTTTGGGCGCGGGCGGGCCGGCGTAGGCACCGCCGTCGTCGTCGGAGGCTATCTCCCGCTCCCCCACCTTGCGCGGGGCACCGATGCTGGAGGCACCCAGAAAGGTGGAGTCGCCGCCGAAATCAAAGGCGCCGTACAAACCGAGGTGGATGCGCAGGTACAGGTCGTTGTCGAAACCCAGGAAGAGCTGTTTCCCGTGGGCCCATGCGTCAACCAGGACGTGGCCGTCAAGACGCTCGGCACCGGCGGCGAAACGCCCCTGCGGACTGGATACTGCCAGCCGGTGCCCGGCAAACACTGAAGTGAACTGCCGGGCAAGCCGGTGGATGGAATGCCCCTCAGGCATCAGGGCGCCGCGATGGTACCGGTGGTCTCGTACTCGGCAATCTTCGCGATGCGGCGGTTGTGGCGCTCGGCGTTGCTGTAGGGCTCGGCAAGGAAGGCCTCGATAATTTCGGTAGCTTCCTCCACCGTGTGCTGGCGGCCGCCCACCGCAATGACGTTCGCATCATTGTGCTCGCGGGCCAGCTTGGCGGTGGAAAGGTTCCAGGCGAGGGCGGCGCGGATGCCGCGGACCTTGTTGGCTGCAATCTGCTCGCCGTTTCCGGAGCCGCCCAGCACGATGCCCAGAGCATCAACGCCGCTCTGCTGGTCAACCACCACGGCTTCGGCAGCCGCGATGCAGAACGCCGGGTAATCATCCTCGGCGTCATAAACCTGCGGGCCGTGATCCACCATCTCGTAGCCCTTGTCCCGAAGGTGCGCCAGGAGGTGGGCACTGAGTTCCATGCCCGCGTGGTCGGTTGCAATGTGGACGCGCATGTTCCATCCGTTTCATGTCTGGGAAAATCGTGCGATTCCAGCCTAGCCGGTGGCCGGACTTCTGCCGCCCGGCAACATTTCCGCGTTCCTTTCTTTCCTGAGCGGGAACCAGTGAGACAATGTTGCAATTGTCACAAGCCGTCAGGCCCGGTTCCCTCAGGCGGGGTTCAAGGGACGACGGACACCATTTCGCATATTGGAAAGGCATCACCTTGCCAGGTATGAATCTCACGCGCTCAGAAGCCCGTGAACGAGCAGAACTGATCAGCGTCGAATCCTATGACGTGAACCTTGACCTCACCCGCGGGGATGAAGTCTTTGGCAGCACCACCGTGGTGCGGTTCTCCGCACAGCAGGGCGCGTCCACGTTCATTGACGCCGTGACTTCAGCCGTCCACCGGGTCACCCTGAACGGCGTGGACCTGGATCCCGCCGAGGTCTCCGACGGCGTCCGCATCTCCCTGCCGAACCTCGCCGCATCCAATGAACTCGTGGTTGAAGCCGATGCCTTCTACATGAACACCGGCGAAGGCCTGCACCGGTTCGTGGATCCGGTGGACAACGAGGTGTACCTCTACTCCCAGTTTGAGGTTCCCGACTCCCGCCGGATGTTCACCGTCTTTGAGCAGCCCGACCTGAAGGCAACATTCCGCTTTACCGTCACGGCGCCGTCGCACTGGGATGTCATCTCCAACTCCGCCACTCCGGAGCCGGTTGCGGCAGGTTCCCTGCAGGAGGACGGCAAGAACGCCACCTGGTCCTTCGAGCCGACTCCGCGCATTTCCTCCTACATCACTGCACTGATCGCCGGACCGTACCAGTCGGTGCGCAGCGAGCTCACCAGCTCCGACGGCCGAGTGATTCCGCTGGGCGTCTTTGCCCGCAAGTCGCTCATGCAGCACCTGGATGCTGAAAACGTCTTTGAACTGACCCGGCAGGGCTTCGAGTTCTACGAAAAGCAGTTCGGCACGCCGTACCCGTTTGCCAAGTACGATCAGCTGTTTGTTCCGGAATTCAACGCCGGTGCCATGGAAAATGCCGGAGCCGTGACTTTCCTGGAAAGCTATGTCTTCCGTTCCCGCGTCCCCGAGGCCACCGTGGAACGCCGGGCCGTGACCATCCTGCATGAGCTGGCGCACATGTGGTTCGGCGACCTGGTCACCATGCGCTGGTGGAACGACCTGTGGCTGAACGAGTCCTTCGCCGAGTTCATGTCCACTCTTGCCGCAGCGGATGCAACCGAGTTCAAGCAGTCCTGGACCACGTTCGCGTCCATGGAGAAGGCCTGGGCCTACCGCCAGGACCAGCTGCCCACCACGCACCCGATCGTCGCCGAAATCCGCGACCTGGAAGACGTGCAGGTGAACTTCGACGGCATCACCTATGCCAAGGGCGCCTCAGTGCTCAAGCAGCTGGTGGCCTGGGTGGGCCAGGACCAGTTCATGGCCGGTGTCCGCGAGTACTTCGGCAAGCATGCCTGGGGCAACACCGAGCTGAAGGACCTCCTTTCGGAACTGGAAACCGCCAGCGGCCGCGATCTGAAGGAATGGTCCGAGCTGTGGCTGGAGACCGCCGGCGTCAACACCCTGCGCCCGGAACTGGACGTGGACGACGACGGCGTCATCACCTCGTTCGCTGTCCTCCAGAGCGCTGTGGCCGAGTACCCGACCCTGCGGCCGCACCGGCTGGCCATCGGTTTCTACGAGACCGGCGAGGACGGCCAGCTGCACCGCACCCACCGCGTGGAGCTGGATATCGACGGCGAACGCACTAACGTTCCGGAGCTCGTTGGACGGGCACGTCCGGACCTGGTGCTGCTGAACGACGATGACCTGGCCTACGCCAAGATCCGGCTGGATGAGCAGTCCCTGCACACCGCTGTCCGGCACCTGCGGGATATCGCGGAATCACTCCCCCGCACCTTGGTCTGGGCTTCGGCCTGGGACGCTGCGCGTGACGGCGAGACTCCCGCCCGCGACTATGTGGAACTGGTCCTGCAGAACATTGGTTCCGAGTCCGATTCCTCAGTGGTCCAGGTGCTGCTGCGCCAGCTCGCCACCACGCTGGCATTCTACGTTGCCCCGTCGGAGCAGGAAGCAATGACCGCCGCAGCCGCCGACAGCCTGTGGGAACTGGCCGCTGCCGCGGCTCCGGGCTCCGATTCCCAGCTGCAGTTCCTGAAGTCCTTCGCGGGCCACGCGGTGACGGACGGACACCTGGATACGCTCTGGGGCCTGCTCAACGGTGACCGGACGCTGGAA
Organism: Arthrobacter sp. TJ-178; assembly: GCF_058269275.1. Classification (NCBI taxonomy): domain Bacteria; kingdom Bacillati; phylum Actinomycetota; class Actinomycetes; order Micrococcales; family Micrococcaceae; genus Arthrobacter; species Arthrobacter sp. TJ-178. The sequence continues at coordinate 287,435 of NZ_JBZCNK010000004.1, forward strand.
GGCCTGAACATTGACGCGGACCTGCGCTGGGAACTGCTGACCGGACTGGTTGCCGGCGGCCGTCTGGGCGAAGCGGACATTGCCGCTGAGCTGGAGCAGGACGCCACGGCCACCGGCCAGCTGGCCGCTGCCATGGCCCGCGCCGCGGTGCCCACGGCCGAGGCCAAGGCTGCCGCGTGGGAGGCCATCGTTGACCGCACGGACATGCCCAACGCCGCCCAGCGTTCAGCCATTGTCGGCTTCAGCCGCGTCCATGACACGGCACTGCTGGAGCCCTACGCGGAGAAGTATTTCGCGTCCGTGCGCGAGGTCTGGAACACGCGGACCCACGAAATTGCCCAGCAGATTGTCACCGGCCTGTACCCCTCCCGGTTGACCACGCAGGCCACCGTGGACGCCACTGACGCGTTCCTGGAATCCCTCGGCGACGAGGCTCCCTCGCTGCGCCGGCTGCTGCTGGAGAGCCGCGACGGCGTGGTCCGTGCCTTGAAGGCCCAGGCCGCGGACAAGTAGGAGACCGGAAGCAGCAGAAGCCGGTACGTAAGAGAATCAGGTAAGTAAAGCCGACGGCGGTGCGCGCAGGACTGTTCTGCAGCGCACCGCCGTCGGCCTGTCCCAGACGAATTCATACACACGAGAAATGCCAGGAGCCATGGATCTTTCCGAACACCGGTACGCAATTTCCCTGGAATGGACGGGGAACCGCGGCGAGGGCACCAAGACGTACCGGGGCTACGGCCGCGATCACGTCATCCGCGCTGCCGGCCTGCCTGATCTGGCCGGCACCGCCGATCCCACCTTTCACGGCGACCGGCACCGCTGGAATCCGGAACAGCTGCTGCTCACGGCACTCTCGCAGTGCCACATGCTGTCCTACCTGCACGTTGCCGTGAAGCACGGCATCACCGTGGTGGCCTACTCCGACGACGCCGAAGGCACCCTGCGCCTGAACCGGGACGGCAGCGGCGAGTTCACGGGTGCGGTGCTGCGGCCGCGGGTCACCGTGACAGCAGACAGCTCAGCTGCGGCCGCCGCGGAACTGCACGCGGAAGCCAACCGGCTGTGTTTCATTGCCCGCAGCGTGAACTTTCCGGTGCTGCACCAACCCGAAATACTTGTGGCCGGCTAGACCAGGCCGGTGTTGCCGGTTTCCCCCAGCGCAGCAAGCAACGCCGTTTCCCGGGCAGCGGACAGTCCCGACTTCCGTTCCCGGTGCAGCCCCCGGGCCTGCTCATCGGCCAGGACGTCGCGGACCGTGTGCTCAACGGGGCGCAGGCTAAGACCCGCCTCCAGTGCAGCGGCATTGGAACGGGAGGAAAAACCGTCATACTCCGGCGGCAGCCACAGCGGCAGTGATTCGCTGCCCGCCCAGTAGGCAACACCCTGCTCATGCAGCCACTGCGGGTCCGCAGTGCGGAAGCTCCCGTGAAACTCCGCGGCGTCGGTAGCCAGGGACAGCAGTTCGCCGAAGGGCACAGAGGGCCCCATGACGTTGAACGTGCCCGACCTCGCATCCTCGGCTCCGGTGATCAGCCACAGCGCCAGGTCACGCACATCCACGGTCTGGGTCATGGCCTCGGCCATGGGCGGCATCAGGACAGGGCTGCGTTCCTGCGCCACGCGTGCCGGCCAGTAACCAAACCGGTCGCTTTCATCTTCCGGCCCGGCGATCAGCCCGGGCCGGGTGATAAGGACATTCGCCGGGCCCAGATCCCGCACCAGGAGTTCGCAGGCAACCTTGGCCCGGCCGTATTCGTTGTCCGCCGGATCCGAAAACACTCCGTCAACTGCTTCCAGCGCAGGAACCAGGTCGGCACTTTCGTCCTCGCCCGGAGTGCTGTTGGACGCGTACACCGAGGACGTGGAGACAAAGGACCAATGGCTGCTGCGTCCGGCCAGCGCCTGCAGCGCGTCCTGAACCTGCGCCGGCTTGCGGGCGACGTCGATCACTGCGTCCCAGCCTCCGTCGAGCCCGTCATAGGCGGCGGCGCCGTCCTCCCGGTCCGCGGAGACAAAGGCCGCACCGGTGACGGGCGGCCCCGACTCTCCGCGGGCGAGGCATGTGACGTCATGGCCGCGGGCCACTGCCTGCCGGGCAACTTCACGGGACAAAAACCGGGTTCCACCAAGAATGAGGATGCGCATGTTGGGAGCCTATCCCGGTAGCCTTGTCTGTGCCCGCAGCTTGCTTGCCAACACGGCAGACAAGCGACCCCGAATGAAAGGGACGGTAACCGTCCGTTGCTGACCGCCGCAGAAATCGACACCTCTTCCATCACCATTCAGGACTTTGACTGGTCCGGCCTGATCGAGGCCGGAGTCATTATCGTGATCGGGCTGCTGGTCTGGACGGCAGCGAGGTTCCTGATCAACCGCGTTGTCGAGCGTGCCCAGAAGGGGTACGCGCTCTTCAGCTCGTCCAAGCTGAAATGGGCGCAGCCGGTGATGCGGAACCTGGACAAGAAGCGCCGCGCCCAGCGTGCGGACACCATCGGTGCGCTCCTGCGCAGTGCGGTGAGCCTGTGCATTTGGACCGTGGTGATCATCATGGTGCTCGGCGCCGTCGGCATCAACATCGCTCCGCTGATCGCGAGCGTGGGAATTGTGGGCATCACCCTTGGTTTCGGCGCCCGCGAACTGATCCGCGACGCCCTGGCCGGATTCTTCATCACCATCGAGGACCAGTACGGCATCGGTGACGTGATTGAGGTGGGCGACACGATCGGCACCGTGCAGTCTGTGGGCATCCGCATCACCCGCATCGTCGATGAGCGCGGCGTCATCTGGTACATCCGCAACGGGGAGCTGGCCAAGGTCGGCAACCGTTCCCAGGGCAGCTACCGCGAGCCGGAGGCAGCTCCCGCCGAGCACACCGGTCCCGCCGCTGCCCCCACCTCTGCCGCTGCCTCTGCTAAGGGAGATTCATAATGAGCACACCTTCCGAAAACCGGCCCGCCATGCCGCTGTCCGTGCAGCCGGCGTTCTCGCAGCCGGCCTACACGGAGAATTTCTACGATGCCGTGGGCGGACACGCCACCTTCGTAAAACTCGTGGACGTCTTTTACTCCGGCGTGGCCGATGATCCGCTGATGCGGCCCATGTATCCGGAAGAGGACCTGACCGCCGCCAAGGATCGTCTGCGGGGCTTCCTCGAGCAGTATTGGGGCGGGCCCAAGACGTATTCCGAGGAACGCGGACACCCCCGGCTGCGGATGCGGCACATGCCCTTCGCCGTCACGCCCCAGGCCCGTGACGCGTGGCTGAAGCACATGCGCGACGCCGTCGACACTCTGGAGCTCTCCCCGCTGCACGAAGCAACGCTCTGGGATTACCTGGAGCGAGCCGCGCACTCCATGGTCAATTCCGCCTAGCCGGCCCGAAACCGCCCGTCAGCCCGGTCAGTCAGCCCGGTCAGCCGAGGACGGAGGCCGAACGGATCAGGACATGGCCGCGCGGCATGCTCAGGCGTGTCCAGCGGCCGCAGTGGAAGACGGCAGCCTGTCCCTCGGTGTTGGCAGGCAGGAAGCCCAGCGTCAGTGCCGCAAACGCGGCCCCGGCCGGAATGGACGCGCTGACTTCCGGCAAACGCTGGCCCCACACGGCGCCGCGGGCAGTGTTGACCACCGGCGCTCCGGAGCTGGCCGGAACCAGCGCCGCCACTTCCCTGATCCCGCGGTGGGCAGCCTGTTCCAGCAACTTGTGGGGAACATCCTCCCCGCGCTCCCATCCGCTGCGGGGCGCACCCACCCCGGTCCAGCTTTCGGTGACGGTCATGGGCGGGACCGGAAGCACGGTGTCGGACTCCCCCATGCGGGCCAGCCGGTCCGCAACGGAAGCCAGGGACACCGCGGTGTCGAGCTGCGCCGGCGACGCCAGGGGCATGGTCCGCATCCCCAGCACGGTGGGCACATCCTCCCCCAGTACCCGCGGGCGCAGGGTGCACACATAGGCAGCGAGCACCGAGCCCACGGCCTGAAGGCGCACGGCACCGTCATCGGCGGCACGCGCGCGGACCACGAAGGTCCGCAGATCGGCTGCGACCTGGGGATCCGCCAGGACCAGCTCGGTTGACGCCGTCATCGGTTAACCTCGCTCGCCCGGAACGGAACAGGTTCCCCGCGCCAGCCCTCCAACACCCGGATCTGCATATCGGACAGGGCTGTCGGACGCCCCGTGTCCGCATCAGCCATCACCAGCGTGCACTCGGCGTAGGCATAGACCCTGCCGCCGTCGTCGTCGGCAATCCGGAACCCGTACGTCAGGCTGGAAGCACCGATGCCCGTCACCCACACTTCAACCCAGACAGGTTCCGGCCGGTAAACCAGCGGGGCGCGGTATTCGATTTCCTGGCGGGCCACCAGCGTCATCCCGGTGCGGGACGTCACCGAACGGAAGCTCTCAGCCGGATTATCCGGCGACAAATCCGCACCCAGCGGCAGCAGACCCAGGCGCACCCGCGCCTCTTCCAGGAATTGGACAAAGCGCACGTTGTTCACGTGCCCGTTGGAATCCTCGTCGCCAAAGCGCAATTGGAGGGGGAAACGGTTGATAGGCATTCACCTATCCTCTCAAACCCTGCAGGCTGCAGTGCATTCCTGTCCGGCTTGGGCCGAACCGGCGGGAACGTCTAACCTCGAAGAGGGCCCGGGCGCTTTCCGGGGCCTTCACCACCGCATGAAATTTGTCCTAGGAGACTAACCACCCATGGCTGACACCGCCGATCCCACTGCTTCCCTGCTGAGCCTGCTGAACCTCAGCCCTGCCGACGGCGCGCAGACCGACGAAGACATCTTTGTGGGCGGATCCCAACCGGAGCCGCGCAAACGCGTCTTCGGCGGACAGGTGCTGGGCCAGTCACTCATTGCCGCGGCACGCACCGTGGAACCCGGCCGCCTGATGCACTCCATGCACGGCTACTTCCTGCGCCCGGGAGACACTGAGATTCCCATCACTTTTGGCGTGCAGCGCCTGCGGGACGGGCGGTCCTTTTCAGCCCGCCGGACGCATGCCTACCAGAACGGCAAGCCCATCCTGTCCCTGATTGCATCCTTCCAGGAACCCGATGAGGGCCTGGACCATCAGGTTGAGATGCCGGAAGGCATTCCGGAGCCGGAGTCCCTGCCCACCACGGCGGAGCTGCTCGAAGGCATCGACCACCCCGTAGCCAAGGCCTGGTCCCATCAGCGGCCCATGGACATCCGCCACGTGGAAAAGTCCGTGTACTTTGAAGCCGCACCGGAACGGGTGGCCCGCAACGCCGTATGGATGAAGACGTTCGGCCCCATGCCCGATGACCAGAATCTGCACCGCGCCGCTCTCGCCTATGCCAGTGACTACACGCTGCTGGAATCCATCCTGCGGCGGCACGGCCTGCCCTGGTCCACCCCGGGCATGTCCATTGCCAGCCTGGACCATGCCATGTGGTGGCACCGGCCCCTGCGCATGGACGACTGGCTGCTGTACGTCCAGGAATCGCCGAGCGCTTCCGGAGCCCGGGGCCTGGCCAGCGGGCGAATCTTCAACCGCGCCGGAGAACTCGTTGCCACGGTTGCCCAGGAAGGCATGCTCCGCGTTCCGGAAAAGCAGTAACATCCCGGACCTGAACCAAAAAGAACCCGCCCCGTGCGTACACGGGGCGGGTTCTTTTTGTCCAGCGGGTCTGACTAGTCGCGGGTCAGACGGCGGTGGGTCACGCGGTGCGGTGTTGCCGCATCCGGGCCCAGCCGCTCAATCTTGTTCTGCTCGTAGGCCTCGAAGTTACCCTCGAACCAGTACCAGTTCGCCGGGTTTTCCTCGGTGCCTTCGTAGGCCAGGATGTGGGTGGACACCCGGTCCAGGAACCACCGGTCGTGAGAGACAACCACGGCGCAGCCCGGGAATTCCAGCAGGGCGTTTTCCAGGCTGGAGAGGGTTTCCACGTCCAGGTCGTTAGTGGGCTCATCGAGCAGGAGCAGGTTTCCGCCCTGCTTCAGGGTCATCGCCAGGTTCAGGCGGTTGCGCTCACCACCGGAGAGCACCCCGGCCTTCTTCTGCTGGTCCGGGCCCTTGAACCCGAAGGCGGAGACGTAGGCGCGGGAAGGCATTTCCACCTGGCCGACCTGGATCCAGTCGTGGCCTTCGGACACAACCTCCCACAGGCTCTTCTCCGGGTCGATGCCGCCGCGGGACTGGTCAACGTAGGAGATCTTGACGGAGTCACCGATCTTCAGTTCACCGCCGTCGAGCTCTTCCAGGCCAACGATGGTCTTGAACAGCGTGGACTTACCCACACCGTTGGGGCCGATCACGCCGACGATGCCGTTGCGCGGCAGCGAGAAGGACAGGCCGTCAATGAGCTGGCGGTCGCCGAAGCCCTTCTGCAGGTCCTTGGCCTCCAGCACCAGCGAACCCAGGCGCGGTCCCGGCGGGATCTGGATTTCTTCGAAGTCCAGCTTGCGGGTGCGGTCTGCCTCGGCTGCCATTTCCTCATAGCGGGCAAGGCGCGCCTTGGACTTGGTCTGGCGGCCCTTCGCGTTGGAACGGACCCAGTCCAGTTCCTCGGTGAGGCGCTTGGCCAGCTTCTGGTCTTTCTTGCCCTGGACTTCCAGACGGGCGCGCTTCTTCTCCAGGTACGTGGAGTAGTTGCCCTCGTACGGGTACAGGTGACCGCGGTCCACTTCAGCAATCCACTGGGCCACGTGGTCCAGGAAGTACCGGTCGTGGGTCACGGCCAGAACAGCACCGTGGTAGGCGGAAAGGTGCTGCTCAAGCCAGAGCACGCTTTCGGCGTCCAGGTGGTTGGTGGGCTCATCGAGGAGCAGCAGGTCCGGCTTCTGCAGCAGCAGCTTGCACAGTGCCACCCGGCGGCGCTCACCGCCGGAGAGCAGGGTGACGTCGGCATCGGCCGGCGGGCACCGGAGGGCATCCATGGCCTGCTCGAGCTGGGAATCGATGTCCCAGGCGTCGGCAGCGTCGATGGCTTCCTGCAGCTTGCCCATTTCATCCAGCAGGCTGTCGAAGTCCGCATCGGGCTCCGACATTGCCTCAGAGATTTCGTTGAACCGCTGAATCTTGGCATAGATCTCGCCAACGCCCTCCTGGACGTTGCCGAGTACGGTCTTTTCCTCATTCAACGGCGGTTCCTGGAGCAGGATGCCCACGGAGTAGCCGGCGCTGAGCCGGGCCTCGCCGTTGGAGGGGGTGTCCAGGCCGGCCATGATCTTGAGGATGGTGGACTTACCCGCACCGTTGGGACCCACCACGCCGATCTTGGCACCTGGGAAAAAGGACATGCTTACGTCGTCGAGGATAACTTTGTCGCCAACAGCCTTGCGGGCCTTGGTCATCGTGTAGATAAATTCCGCCATACGTTCAAGGCTAGTGGGTCAACGGCGATAAGTGCCATTTGACCGCAGGCGTCCCTTCACGGGGTACAGCTGGCCGGCGCCCAAGGAACTACCGCTGGTCGCCCACGAAACAGAATCCGCTGTCGAGCCCCGGGAGCACGCTGACCGACACCTGGCCCTCCCGCACCTCGCCGAAGGTGCACGACCCCTGGTCCGCCGCGGCTCCCCGAATGGAATCCACGGCGAGGCCGGTGGGCGTCACGTCCAGCGACACTTCCACCGAATCGCCGGCAAACCCGGCTGCGATAAAAGCGTCCCGAATCATCGCCCGGTTAGGGCTGGGCTCCGCGGCTGCGAGCGCTTCCAGGGCCTCGGTCAGGCTTCGGGCCGTTTTGTCCCCAGTGGCCGGAGGTACCGTCTGCTGAACCCCCTCTATCTGAACTCCGCGGGCCGAGGCAGACGCGGAGGTCACGGCTGATGCCGAGTCCAGGGATGATGCGACGGGCGGGGTGGAAGGCGATGCCGGGGCCGCGGCGGGAGCAAGCAGGCCCACGGAGCTGAGCACCAGTACCGAAAGGACAACTCCGGGAAGCCTGCTGTTGCGGCGTACGCGAATCATCCGCCCATTCTGCCACGCCCCCGTCCCCCAGCCGCCGCAACCGGCGTCCCGGGCATCACGAACGGATCATCCGGCCCGTCTTCGGCAGCGGCAGCCCCGGTGCCCGAGGCACTCACAGCCTCAGATCCACTCCCGGCAGCAGTGGCATCAGCGGCGTCCCCGCCGATGCCGGCAATGCTGTGCAGGGGCTCGCCGGAGTCCGTTCCGGCCAGTTCCCCGGTCTCCAAATCCAGATCCGCCGGCAGGTCATCGGTTTCGGTTTCCCCAGCCCCCGAACCCGAATTTTCCTCCGCGGTGCCGGTTGCGGTTCGGTCCTGGACGTTGCGCCGGTAATTGGCGGTCCCCCACATGAGGTCGTGGCCGACGCTCTCGGCGTCGATATCCACCGAGGTGCCGCTCCTGCCGTCATCCGTGGCCCACTGCCGGACCTTGAGCCTGCCGGTCACGATCACCCGGTCCCCTTTGTGAATGCTGAAGGCCGCATTGGTGGCCAGCTGGCGAAAGAGGGAAACGGAATACCAGTTGGTCTGGCCGTCCGCCCAGCTGCCGGTGTCCCTGTCATACCGCCTTTCAGTGGTGCACATCCGGAATCCGGCTATCGCGAGTCCGCTGTCCGCAGTGGTGCTTCGAACGTCAGTGGCAACGTATCCCCGGATGGTGATGGTGTCGTTCATGTGCTTCCTGCCTGTCTGGGTCTCTACATCTGGGCCCGGAGTGCGGCCCGGAACTTCCCGGGCCGCACAAGATGTCGGGTGCCGGCGGGGGAAATCCAACGGCATGCCCCCAGTCTCAGCCCCGGCTTGCCCTCCGAGCTCCCCTCCCTCCGCGGCTGTGGACAACAGGCGCCCCGCCGCCCTTAGGAACAATCTGTGCAGGAGGAAGAGAGTCAGACAATAAGGACGGGGACATCAAACGATGCGGGCATCCAACAACGGGGCATCAAACAACTCGGGCATCAAACCAGGCGCAGTGATGACAGCGTGACGGGTCCGCGAAGCACCACCCGGAATTCCTCCCCGCCCTTGGGCAGCTCCAGGACCACATCCCCGCGGAAACCGTCAGGCACGGCAGCGGATGCACCGCCGTGTCCGGCCGGAATCCATCCTCCGGCCCCGTCCATCGCCTGGATTTCCACGCTGCCCCCGGCTGATCGGGCGACGTGAAGTTCCGCGGCGGAGGCTCCGGTGTCCGCCCAGCCCCGATACACGGCCCAGGCCGGGCGGAAGGGATCCGCCGGTGCCACCGCCGTGCCGGCGTCGCGGGTCTCGGGCACCAGCTCGAGGTTGCCGCAGGCGTCAAAACTCTCAGCCCGTACCGGCTTGCCGCTGGTGCGCATCGGGCTTCCCTCCCCGCCGACGTCGACCACTGCCTGCTGCGGCAGGTTTCCCGCGGAGGATCCCGCCAACAGGAGATACCTGCCCGGTTCCACCAGCATCCGGCCCGCGCTCACGCTGTATGTCTCGAAGGCATCGCTGCTGACGCTGATCCTCTCGGTCCGCCGCTCCCCCGGCTGCAGCAATACGCGGGCATAGGCCGCCAGGCGGCGGCGCGGAAAGTCGAAGCGGTGGCCCGGAGCAGCAACATAGAGCTGGATTACCTCGGAGGCCGGTCGCGGTCCGTCATTGGACACTGTGACGTCTACGTCCAGTGCCGCGCCTGCGGGCATGGCCGCACCCGGCTCCGACAGGACGCGCACGCCGTCGTAATGCACGCAGCCGTAGGAGAGCCCATGGCCAAACGGAAACAGCGGCTCCGCTTCGCTGTATTGATAGGTGCCTGCTGACGCGATGATGTCGTAATCCAGGATGTCCGGCAGGTCCGCGTCCGAGGCATACCAGGTCTGCGGCAGGCGCCCGGAGGGTTCAAGGTCCCCGGCCAGGACGGCGGCCAGCCCGCGGCCCAGCTCCTGCCCGCCGTGCGAGGACCACACCACGGCGGGCAGGTCGGCGAGCGCGCCGAGCGCATACGGATAGGAGGAGACGATGACCAGCACGGTGCGCGGGTTGGCTTCGCGGACGGCGCGGACCAGTTCGGCATCCGCAGGGGAAAGCTCCAGGGTCGTCCGGTCCAGTGTCTCCCGGCCGCCCAGGTGCGGATCGTTTCCCACGACGACGACGGCGACGTCCGCCGCCGCTGCCGCCCCTGACGCCGCGGGGATCCCGGCCTGCACGGTGCGCAGGATGAACCGGTCCGCATCCGCTTCGGTTCCCCGGATCAGTACGGCGCTGCCGGTATGGGCCTCGACGCGGATCCATTTTCCGGTGCCAATGTGCTGGATGGCCACGGTTGCGTCCGGTGCCCGGTGGAAGCGGAAAGTTTCCTGCACCTCCCAGCCGCCCACCCGTTCCGCCGACGGATACAGGTAGGAGCCGCCGGCCCCGCTCAGCAGCAGCCCGTTGGCTGCACTGCGCAGGGTCAGGTCTCCGTTGCCCCAGTCTTTAAGGCTGAAGCACTCCGGCTCACCTGGCGCGTCCGCGGAGGCTGTGAGGGAGGTGCGGGCATCGGCTGATCCCAGATACCTGCCGGTGCGCACACTCCTCAGGGCAATGGTGTCCGTTCCCTCCAGGATGCTGACGTGGTCGAAGCGTTCCGCAAGGGCGGCTCCGGGGCTGACCGTGTATTCGGGTGTTCCGCTGTACCAGTCAGTCAGGACCCTTGTGCCCAGCGTGCCGATCACCGCCACACGTCCGCCGACCGCTGAAAGCGGCAGGAGGGGAGCCGCAGGCTCAGCCTGTCCCGCAGGGGCGGAACCTTCTGCCGTCCGTGCGGCCGCGGGTTCGTTGCGCAGCAGAACCACCGACTTTGCCGCAGCCTCAGCGGCGAGGGCACGCGCGGAGATTCCCGCGGATTCGGGGGTGGCAGGTGTGGTGGTTGCAGCAGATGCTGCAGATACAGCCTTCTTCTGGCCGCTGAACTCCCCCGTCCGTGCGCGCAGCAGCAGCAGGCGCAGTACGCTGCGGTCGATATCAGCCTCCGAAAGCTGCCCGCTTTCGAGGGCCGCCAGCAGATAGCCCACGGTCGGCGCGGAGTTCTCGCCGTCGTCGGTGAAGTTGTCGACCCCGGCCAGGACGGCGGCGGCGTGGGCTGCCACGGCGTCGGGAAAGTATTTCTCCGCGGTGTACAGGCTGGTGGGCGCCCCCGCATCAGTGACCACCACCAGGTCCTCGCCCCCGGTCCACCGGCGCAGATGGTCCCGGACCAGGTCACTGACATGGGCCGGGCGCCCGTTGACCAGGTTGTAGGAGAGCATGACCGCTCCCACGTCCCCGCCCTCCACGGGAATGCGGAAAGCCGGGAGCTCATACTCGTGCAGCACCCGCAGCCGCAGCTGGGTGGAAGAAACGCTCCGGTCCGTTTCATTGTTGTAGCCCAGGAAGTGTTTCAGGGTGGGAACCGTCTCCCACCGGTTCCCCTCTCCGCGCAGGCCGCTGCAGTACGCGGCGGCAAGCAGGCCGGTGAGCCGCGGGTCCTCGGAAAATCCTTCCTCATTGCGGCCCCAGAGCGGATGCCGCAGCGGGTTGACCACCGGCGCCCACACGTTGAGGCTCACGGTGGGATCGAGCATCTTTTTGGTGCGCACTTCAGCTGCCACAACGCGTCCCACCCGCCGAATCAGATCTTCGTCCCAGGTGGCAGCCAATCCGACGGTCTGGGGAAACACCGTGGCCGTTCCGAGCCAGGCCACACCGTGGGCAGCTTCCGTGCCGGTGCGGAACTCGGCCAGCTCCGGATCGTCCAGCTGAGGCGAGTGTTGGTGGAGCAGTGCGGCCTTTTGGCTCACCGTCAGTGCCGCGAGGAGCGATTCGGGCGTACGGGGTGCCGGGGGTGTTGCCATGTGGTCTTCCAATCATTGGTATTTGTCGAACCGCTTCTCCGGATGGAGCACCCGCTTTTCCGCTTCTGCAGCGTTGAAAAGTGCCGGTGGTGCGCTGAAGTACTGCCATCCTACGGCGTGTCACAAATCACACGAGATGCTTGCATCCGACCCATGCCTGCTTTATGGTCAACTCAATCGAATCGCTTCGATACTATTCACGGTCGTGATCACGCCGATCACCCGCCCCGCCTTCTGACCACAAAGGAGTGGACCATGCCGCTCAACAGATCCACGCGCAATCATCCGCAAACCACGCAGCCGGGCACCGCAGCGTTCCTCCTGGGCCAGCTTGGCCAGCGCCCGGTGAACCGCCGCTCCTTTCTGGGACTCCTGGGCGGCGTCGCGGTGGCAGCCAGCATCCCCGCCGCGCTGACAGCCTGCGGCAGCGGAAGCTCGACCACCCAGATCACTTCCTCCTCGGGATTGGGCGAGAGCATCGCCAAGCTCATCCCCAACTACTATCCGATTGACCTCGTCACGCCGGACATTGCCGGCGTCAACGGCTCCACTCCCGGTTTCACCACCGTCCCGGCTCAGCTGACAAAGTCAGTTGCCTCCACTCCGGGTAAGGGCGGAACCTACACGGCCATGTCACCCGCCTGGTGGTCGGTTCCACCCGCGGCCCCGGGCAACAGTTACTACGCAGCGGTGAACAAGGAACTGGGCGCCACCATCAACTTTCAAGTCAATGACGGCAACACTTACGGCGACAAGATCCAGACCGTGCTGGCCTCGCCCAAGGATGTTCCGGACTGGGTGGTCATTCCCTCCTGGAACCTGCCGCCCCGGTTTGGGCAGGCGGCCGAAAACCTGTTCGCAGACCTGTCCGAATACCTCGCAGGAGACAAGGTCAAGAAATACCCCAACCTTGCGAACCTTCCCACCGATGCCTGGAAATACAGTGTCTTCAGCGGCGGGCTCTACGGCTTGCCCTACCCCGGCACCCTGCTCAACGACGCCCTCTTCTTCCGGGCTGATCTGTTCGAAGAACTGGGGCTGGAGCAGCCCACCTCAGCGGCTGAATATCTGGAGGTCGCCAAGGAAGCCACCGATGCGTCCAAGAACCGGTGGGGATCGGAAGACGTCTGGAACCTGGCGCAGATCATGCACGGCGTAGTGCCGATGTGGAAGGAAGTGGACGGGAAACTCCAGCACAAGCTGGAAAGCGACGAGTACCGCGCCGCCCTGGAATGGACCGCCCAGCTCTTCGCTTCGGGAGCCGTCCACCCGGATGCCGTGGCCGGAAACACCCAGATGGCAAAGTCCCGCTTTGAGTCCGGCGCCACGCTGATGGCCGGCGACGGCCTGGGCAGCTGGCATGAGGCCCTAGCCCGGGTGCTGCCCACCAACCCCAACTTCCGGATGCAGGCCATGGACTATTTTGCGCCCGACGGCGGCAAGCCGGCCCTGTTCAAGGCCTCCCCCGCCAGCATCTTCAGCTTCATCAAGAAAACCGACGACCCGGCGAAAATCGAAGAAATCCTGGCCCTGGCCGATTACATGGCCGCACCCTTCGGCACGGTGGAAAACCAGCTCATCGTCAACGGCGTCGAGGGGGTCCACTATGAACTGGATGACCGGAACATTCCACAGGCCACGGACAAGGGGCGCAACGAGGTCACCAGCACCTACGCCTTCCTGGTCAGCCCGCCGGTGGTGAACTCCATGGTGCAGTACCCCGGGTACGTCCAGGAGCGCAGCGAATGGGAAGCGCGGCAGGCCCCCAACGTGCAGGAAGGCCTGTTCTTCGGCATGCAGATCCAGGAAGACACCAAGTATGCGTCCCTGGGCGCGCCCTTTGACGACCTGGCGAAGGACATCGTCCGCGGCCGCAAAAAGATGTCCGACCTCGACTCCGCGCTGGCAACGTGGAAGAAGTCCGGCGGCGATGAACTGCGCGACTTCTACGCCGGCTTCCTCAGCGCCTGATGAGCGACAGTGCTCCCACCTCCGTGGATCCGGCCGTGCGCAGCGTGACGGCCGGTGCGCCAGGTGCGCCCGCCCCGGCACATATTAAGGACGCACCCCGGAAACCCGGCAAGGTCCCGCCCGCCCGAAGGCTGAGCCTCGGAACCAGGCTGCGGCGGGACCGTTCGATGCTGCTGATGACGCTTCCCGCCGTCGCACTGCTGGTGGTTTTCGCCTATATCCCGATCCTGGGCAACATTGTTGCCTTTAAGGACTACTCACCGTTCATTGGAATAGGTAACAGCCCCTGGGTGGGCCTGCAGAACTTTGCCCGGGTGTTCACCGATCCGGGCTTTTATCTGGCGGTAAAGAACACCCTGGTGATTACTGCCTTCCAGCTGGTGTTCTTCTTCCCCGTGCCGATTGCCCTGGCGCTGCTGCTGAATTCGCTGGTGCGCCCGGGCCTGCGCGCCACCATCCAGGCCGTTGTCTACCTGCCCCACTTCTTCTCCTGGGTGCTTGTGGTTTCGATCTTCCAGCAGATCTTCGGCGGCGCCGGACTGCTCAACCAGCTGCTCGGATCCAGGGGCTGGGGCGGCATGGACATCATGACCAACCCGGACACCTTCCTCTTCCTCATTACGTCACAGGCCATTTGGAAGGACGCCGGCTGGGGCATCATCGTATTCCTCGCAGCACTGAACGCCATTGATCCGGCGCAGTATGAAGCGGCGGCCGTGGACGGCGCCAACCGCCGGCAGCGGCTGTGGCACATCACCCTGCCCGGACTGCGGCCGGTGATCATCCTGCTGCTGATCCTGAGGCTGGGCGATGCCCTGTCAGTGGGCTTTGAGCAGCTCATACTTCAGCGCGATGCGGTGGGTTCCGGCGCCTCGGAGGTACTGGACACCTTTGTCTACTATACGGGTGTGCAAAACGGCGACTGGAGCTACGCGGCAGCTGCCGGGCTGATCAAGGGCCTGGTGTCCCTGGGACTGATCCTCGGGGCTAACAAGATTGCCCATCTGATGGGCGAAAACGGGGTGTATTCAAAGTCATGACAGTTCTCATGGAAGACAAGGCCCGCGGGCGCTCCACCAGGCCGGCCTGGGAGGAGGAACCTTCCACTGCCGGCAAGATCACCAAAGCCGCAGTACTGGTTGCCGTGGTCCTGGCAGTCCTCGGTCCGCTCTACACCATTGTGCTGACGAGCCTGTCATCACAGGCCACCATCACCGGGGCCGGCGGGCTGGTCCTTATTCCGGACGGGATCACGTTTGATGCCTACCGCCAGATCCTCGACGGCGGAGTGGTGACCCGGGCGGTGGCGGTGAGCGTGGGCGTCACAACAGTGGGAACGGTGCTGAGCATGGTTGTTTCCGTCCTCTGCGCCTATGGCCTGTCACGGCCGGGAACCTTCGCCCACACCCCCATCCTGTTCACTCTGCTGATCACCATGTTCTTCGGAGCCGGGATGATTCCGACCTACCTGCTGGTATCGGGGCTGGGGCTGATCAACTCCTACTGGGCGCTCATCCTTCCCGGTGCCGTTTCCGTCTTCAACATCATCATCCTGCGCGGATTCTTCATGGGAATTGACCAGGGAATCCTGGACAGTGCGCGCATAGACGGTGCCAGCGAATGGCGGATCCTGGCCCAGATTGTGCTGCCCATGTCCAAGGCGGTTACCGCCGTGATTGCCCTGTTCTACGGGGTGGGCTACTGGAACGCGTTCTTCAACGCCATCCTCTACATCAACGACAGCTCCAAGAACCCGCTTCAGGTGGTGCTCCGCTCCTACGTGCTCCAGGGCGTGTCGGTGCCGGGCCAGATTGACGTGGGGCAGGGTGTCGCAGCGTCGCTGGCGCTGCAGATGGCCGTGATCGTGATTGCGATGATTCCCATCCTCTTCGTCTATCCCTTTGTCCAGAAGCACTTCACCAAGGGCGTCATGATCGGTGCGGTCAAGGGTTGAGGATCCGGAGCAAAGCCGCGGCGGTCCCCCGTGCGGAAGCTGCGCGATCAGCGCACAGGCGGGGCCGCCGTCGTTCCCCGGATATCGAGGGCCGGAACGATCAGCCGCATTTCCACGGGTTTGTCCGCATTCAGCCGGTGCATCACCATTTCCACCGCGGCACGTCCGATGTCCGTTGCCGGGATACTGACAGCCGTCCAGGGGTGCAGAGATGCCGTGGCCACATCCGAGGGAGCTACGGCCACCACCGAAACGTCCTTCGGAATACTCAGGCCCAAACCGCCGAGGGCTTCACGCAGCATCGGCACCAGCCATTCGTTGTGCACCACGAGTCCGGTGACCGCCGGGCCCGCCGCTCCGGCCCCAAAGAGCTCGTCCAGAACGCCGGACAGGTCTGCGGAGGTGGCGCCGCAGGCATGGAGGCTGAAGCTGATGTCCGAACTGCGGCAGGCCTGCTCGAAGCCGGCAGCGGCGCGGTCGGCATAGGTGGCGTGGCGGGCGAGGGACGCCGGCGGGGATCCGATGAAAGCGATGTGCCGGTGGCCCAGGCCGGCCAGATGCTGCACGGCAATCCGGGACGCAGCGGCAAAATCGAAATCCACGCAGCTCAGGCCCTGGGCGTTGTCGGGAACACCAATCAGCACGGCGGGTTTGCGCAGCTTGGCCAGCCGCGGGATCCGCGGGTCGGCGGCCTCGATGTCCATCATGATCAATCCGTCCACCATCGACTGGGAGGTCACACGCTCAATACCGCCGGCGTCTTCCTGGGTCAGCAGCAGCACATCCTGGTTGAACTCCCGGGCGGCAGAGACGACGGCGGCAACAAACTGCATCACAACGCTCACGTTGACGTCCGCGCGCAGCGGCGCCATCAGACCCAGCACATTGGACCTGTTGGAGGCCAGGGAACGGGCGCCGGCATGCGGGCTGTAGCCGAGCGTGTCGATTGCCTCCTGCACCTGGCGGCGGGTCTGCTCGGAGATGCTGCGTTTGCCGCTGAGCACGTAGGAGACGGTGCTCGCGGAGACGCCCGCAGCGCGGGCCACATCACTCATGGTGGGCATCGGCGCAGTTCCTCCTTCACCGCCCGACGCCGTCAGGCGGGGCAGATGTGCTGTCAGCCGTCGAAACTTTCGACAACTTCTTCTCCAAAATCCTAGCCGCACAAGGGCACTTGCCGGTCTTTTTCCCGTAATTGCAACACAGAAAGTCGAAATGATTCGATGAACTCTCTTCCCGGTATCAACGGCCCCTCCGACGGCCTGCGCTACGGCGCCGACTACAACCCGGAGCAATGGCCCGAAGAAACGTGGCCCGAAGACATCGCCCTCATGCAGGATGCCGGCATCAATCTTGTGACCGTGGGCGTCTTCAGCTGGGCACAGCTGGAACCCGTGGAGGGACAGTGGAACTTCGGCTGGCTTGACCGCGTACTGGATCTGCTGCATGAGGGCGGCATACAGGTGGATCTGGCGACCCCCACCGCGTCCCCGCCGCCCTGGCTGGGCCACCGGTACCCCGAAACACTCCCCCAGGACGCCGACGGCCACACCCTCTGGTACGGCTCCCGCAACCAGTTCAACCCCTCCTCGGACAAATACCGGAAGGCGGCCGCTGCCGTTACCGAAGCCCTGGCCGCGAGGTACTCCTCCCATCCCGCCGTCGCCATGTGGCACGTCGGAAACGAATTGGGGCAGGTCAGCTTCGACGATGAAAGCGCAGGCGCTTTCCGGCGCTGGCTGCAGGAACGCTACGGCACCCTCGAGGAGCTCAACCGGGCCTGGGGCACCGCCTTCTGGAGCCAGCGCTATTCAGCCTGGGAGGAGATCCTTCCACCGCGCCGGGCACCCTACATCGGCAATCCCGCACAGAGCCTGGATTTCAAGCGCTTCACCTCCAACGAGCTGCTCTCCCTCTACCGCCTGCAGCGGGACATTATCCGCAGGCATGACCCGCACCATCCGGTGACCACCAACTTCATGGGTTTCTTCCGCGGTGCGGACTATTTTTCCTTCGCACCAGACATCGATGTGGTGGCCAATGACTGGTACACGGATCCCGCCGACACGGGCTCCCGGGAGCTTGGTTCGCTCACCCACGATCTCTGCCGCGGGCTCGGCGGCGGCCGTCCCTGGCTTCTGATGGAATCCGCAACGTCGGCCGTGAACTGGCGCGGCCACAACGTCCCCAAGGCGCCGGGGACGCTTCGCCTGGATGCGCTGTCGGCGGTCGCGAGGGGCGCTGACGCCGTGTGCTTCTTCCAGTTCCGGCAATCGGCTGCAGGAGCGGAAAGGTTCCATTCGGCAGTGGTGCCGCTGGCCGGCGCGGACACCCGGGTTTACCGCGAAGCCGCAGCCCTGGGGGCAGAACTGCAGCGGCTGGCGCCGGTCGCGGGAACATCCGTTCCGGCGCGCATCGCCGTCCTCTTCGACTGGGAGAGCTGGTGGGCCGCCGAGGAGAGCGCCCGCCCCTCCGAACGGCTGCGCGTCATGGACCAGATGCTCTCCTTCTACCGGCCCCTGCGCAGGCACGGCATCACCGTGGAGGTAGTGCATCCCGGCGCGGACCTGGACGGGTTTGCCCTGGTGCTGGTGCCGAACCTGTTCCTCCTGCGGGACGACCATGCGCAGGCGCTGGATCAGTATGTCCAGGGCGGGGGTGCCCTGTTCGTCGGGCCGTTCAGCGCGGTGGCGGACGAAAACGCACGCCTGGCCACCGGCCGCTTTCCGGCCGTTCTGCACAAGTGCCTGGGTGCCAGCGGCGAGGAGTGGGTTCCGCTTCCCGAGCCGTGCCCCGTCACCTTTTCCGGGGGCGCCCATGCTCCCGCTGAGGCGCAGTTTTGGGGTGAGGACCTGCGTCTGGACGGTGCCCACGCTGTGGCATCTTTTGCCGGCGGACCACTCAAGGGCAAGCCCGCGCTGACACACCACCGCTGGGGTGCGGGCCAGAGCTGGTATCTGGGAGCGGACCTGGACGACGCCGCCATGACGGCGGTGCTGCTGGCTGCGCTCCGCGCTGCCGGCATCCGGCCTGCATTTCCGGAGGCACTGCCCGGGGACGTGGAGGCAGTGGTCCGCGGACAGTGGCTGTTCCTGCTCAACCACGGTCCGCTGGGGCACACCCTCCGGCTCCCGGGACCGGCTGTTGACCTCCTCACGGGCCGGGAGGCCGGCCCGCTCCTGGAGCTGCAGCCCTACGGCGCCTGCGTACTTGACGCAGCAGATTACTTCTTGAACGACGACGACGGAGATGAAGGAACGCAATGAAATTCACTGATGGATACTGGCTGCCCAAGCAGGGCATGAGCGTTCTGCGCCCGCGGGACATCTCCGCAGTGGAGGTCGACGGCGACCGGCTGGCGATCTATGCGCCCACGCAGAAGATCAACGGACGCGGAGATGCACTGAATTGTCCGCAGATCACCGTCACCTTCGAGTCTCCCCTGGACAACGTTATCGGCGTGACCATTGAGCATTTCCAGGGCGGAGTGCACCGGGGACCGGACTTTGAGCTTTACCCGTCGCCGGGGCCGGTCAAGATCGTGGAGGACGAATCCCATGTCACCTTCACTTCCGGCGATGTCAGCGCACGGATAAGCACGGCCGGAGACTGGCAGGTGGACTTCACCGCAAACGGCCGGACACTCACTTCCTCGGTGCCCCGCAGCATTGGAGTCATCACCGACCGGGAGGGGAAGACCTTTGTCCACGAACAGCTGAGCCTGGGCGTCGGAACGAATGTCTACGGGCTGGGCGAGCGTTTCGGCGCCTTCACCAAAAACGGGCAGTCCATCGATATCTGGAACGAGGACGGCGGCACCTCAAGCGAGCTGGCCTACAAGAATGTCCCCTTCTACCTCACCAATGACGGTTACGGCGTCTTCGTGAACCAGCCGGAGCGGGTGTCCTTCGAGATTGGTTCCGAGGTGGTGTCCCGGACCCAGTTCAGCGTCGAGGGGCAGCGCCTGCAGTATTTCCTGATCTACGGTCCCACGCCAAAGGACATCCTGCGCCGGTACACCGAGCTCACCGGCCGTCCCTCCCGGCTGCCGGCCTGGTCCTACGGACTGTGGCTGTCCACCTCCTTCACCACGGACTACGACGAGGACACCGTCATGTCCTTCATCGACGGCATGGAAGAGCGCAGCCTCCCCCTGTCCGTGTTCCATTTCGACTGCCACTGGATGCGGGCCTTCCACTGGAGCGATTTCGTGTGGGACCCGCAGACCTTCCCGGATCCCGAAGGCATGATCCGGCGCCTCCATGCCCGGGGGCTCAAGGTGTGCGTCTGGATCAACCCCTACATTGCGCAGCGGTCGCATCTGTTCGCCGAGGGCCGGGACAAGGGGTATCTGGTCAAACAGGCCGACGGATCCCTCTGGCAGTGGGATATGTGGCAGGCCGGCATGGCACTGGTGGACTTCACCAATCCGGAGGCGGTCCAGTGGTACCAGGACCAGCTGCAGGTGCTGCTGGGGCAGGGAGTGGACTCCTTCAAGACAGACTTCGGCGAGCGCATCCCCACGGACGTGGTGTGGCATGACGGTTCGGATCCGCAGCGGATGCACAACTATTACGCGCAGCTGTACAACCAGAGCGTCTTTGACCTGCTCACCGCCGAGCGGGGGGAAGGCGAAGCCGTACTCTTCGCCCGCTCAGCCACCGCGGGCGGACAGAAGATGCCGGTGCACTGGGGCGGCGACTGCGAGTCCACCTTCACCGCCATGTCCGAATCGCTGCGCGGCGGACTGTCGCTGTCGTCGTCGGGCTTTGGCTTTTGGAGCCACGACATTGGCGGGTTCGAGGGAACGCCGGAACCGGAGCTGTTCAAGAGGTGGATCGCCTTTGGACTGCTGTCCTCACACTCGCGGCTGCACGGATCCAATTCCTACCGGGTCCCCTGGCTGGTCGACGACGAGTCCAGCGACGTCCTGCGCCACTTCACCATGCTGAAGATGCGGCTTATGCCGTATTTGCTGAAGACGGCGGAGCAGGCGCATTCCGAGGGAACTCCTCTGATGCGCCCCATGTTCCTTGAATTTCCGGAGGACCCCGGCTGTGCGCAGCTGGACCGCCAGTACATGCTCGGGCCGGACCTTCTGGTGGCCCCCGTCTTCACCCCCGGGGGTTCGGTGTCCTTCTACCTTCCCGAAGGCACCTGGACCCATCTGGAATCCGGTGAGCAGCTCCAGGGCGGGCGGTGGCACACCCGGACCTACTCCGTGCTGGAAGCCGCATTGTTTGTGCGCCCGGGAACCGTGCTTCCGATGGGAACCGTGGAAGACCGGCCGGAGTATGACTGGGCCCGAGAGGTGGAATTCCGGGCTTTCCAGGTTCCGGACGGAAAACACCCTGACGTGGTGCTGCCCGGTTCCAGCGGAAACAGTGTCCGCTTCGCCGTGACGGTCAGCGGGGGTGCGGTGTCCGCGGAAGCGGTCTGACCCGGCGGTCTGAACTGGCGGGGGGGGGACGACGGCGGGCGGGCGGCGAAGCCCGGTTCGTTTGAGTCCGGTTCGTTTGAGTCCCCCCGGCGCGACTCGAACGCGCAACCTACGGATTAGAAGGCCGTTGCTCTATCCATTGAGCTACGGGGGGCAACCAAACGATGATACTACGGCTGGGGGAGGAGCCCTTGGACCGCCGCGCCCTGACGCCGCGCCTGTCTCCGCGCGGCATCCGTCCTTCACTCCCCCTGTTTTCCTCCCCTTTTTTCCGCCTCATTCCCCGCCTCAAAAAGATTTCTCCTGAAGTTGAATCCAAACCCGGCCCCCCGCAGGTAAAGCAGGTGTAAGCATCACCACACCTTCGCTGCCGGCGAAGAAGCCAACATCAAGGAGACACCATGCGTAAGACCGCCACCGCCCTCGCAGCAGCAGCAGGTTTGACTGCTGCAGTGGGCTTTATGACCCCTGCCGCAGCTGCGGACACCGCCGAGCTCTCTGTCCTGCATGCGATCCCCGACACCACCGTGGACGTGTACGTCAACGGTGCACTCACCCTGGACGACTTCACCCCGGGGACACTTGCCGGACCGCTTGACCTGCCCGCCGGCAGCTACGCGCTGGCCATCACTGCGCCGGACGCCGCAGATGCTTCGGCTCCGATCATTGGACCGGTAAACGTCAACCTGGCTGCCGGCGGAAACTACACCGCCGTGGCCAACCTCGACGCCTCCGGTGCACCGACGGCGAACTTCTACACCAACGACCTTTCCACGGTGGCTCCGGGCAAGGCACACCTGACGGTGCGCCACGACGCCGCAGCACCTGCCGTGGACGTCCTGGCCAACGGAGCCCCGGTCATCACCAACCTGGAAAACCCGGGAGAGAAGACGCTGGCCGTGGACGCCGGAACAATCTCCGCGTCGGTAGCCGCAGCAGGAACCACTGCTCCGGTGATCGGCCCGGCCGATCTGACGCTGCCCGAAGGAACCCACACCTTCGTCTACGCGTGGGGATCGCTGGCCGACGGGAACCTCGCCCTTGCCACCCAGACAATCGGCGGCATGGAATCGGCTCCGAACGCCGTTCCGAGTGCGCTGGAAGCCTCTGAAGACGGCAACGGCGCAGCCCTTGCGGCAGGCGCCTCCGTGGCAGTGATGCTCCTCGTCGGCGCAGCCGCAGTGGCACGCCGCAACAACAAGGCAGCAGGGGCCCGGAACTAAGCACCCGGGATTTCCGCGGAACGGCGGCCGGAGCACACTTCCGGCCGCCGTTTCGCCCCCCTCTCCCCTCCCCGGAGCTGGAATTAACAGATCCCACCCTGGAAAGGACGTTTCACCCCATGCCGCATTCCGCCTCCGGGCGCAGATTTTGGGCCGGCGCAGCCCTAGTGGTTGCGTTGTCAGGCGGCTCTGCGGCCTGCTCCGGAGATACCAGCGGGCAGACTGAGCGGCTCCCCGCTGCCCAAACCTCTTCCCCCGCAACCTCGTCCCCCGCCCCTTCAGCACCGGCATCTTCCGCCCCGGCACCGGGAGCTTCCGCCCCGCAGACTGTCGCCGTCGATCCTTCCACCATCCCCATCCGCCCCGCGGTGCCGGAGGCCGAGGCCAGCGTGCCGCAGCCGGTACGCGTCACGGTGGACGGGACGGGGATTGATTTGGAGGTGGTTCCGGTGGGAGTCGAGGACAACGGAGCGATGACACTGCCCGACAACCACTATCAGGCGGGCTGGTACAAGTACGGACCGGCTCCCGGGGCTGCAGCCGGTTCCGCGGTTCTCGCAGCGCACGTCGATTCACGCACCGAGCAGCTGCCGATTGCCGGACTCAAGGACGTTGCGCCCGGCACCATCATCAATGTCACGAGGGAGGACGGCTCCATCCAGCGGTACGCTACCGAGGGTGTGGAGAACATCGCCAAGAAAACTCTGGACGGCCACCGCCTCTTCGAGCGCACCGGCGAGCCCCGGCTTAAACTGGTGACGTGCGGCGGTAAATGGCTCGAAGCGCAGGACGACTACGAAGATAACGTGGTCCTGACAGCGGCACCGGTATCATAGGGAAAACTGCCGACCCCCCTGGCGGGCCAACAGGCCCCGCAGCACGGGAGCGGCTTCCCGAGATCAGGAGTCCGCACCCGATGCCAGCCGGTTCCCCGGAGCAGGATGCCGCACTGGACCGTGCCTTCGCTTCCGGCAGCGAGGCTGCCCTCGCCGAGGCGTACCGGCGGTTTGCTCCCCTGGTCCGGTCCCTGGCCCTGCGGCGCCTCGCCGACGCCGCGGCCGCCGATGACGTGGTCCAGGAAGTTTTCATCCGGGCTTGGAAATACCGGGCCAGCTACTCGCCCGAGCGGTCCACCCTCCTTGCCTGGCTGGTGGGAATCACCCGAAACTTTGCGGTGGGCGTGGGAACCTCACGGACCCGCGAAGAGAGCATGTGGGAGGTGGCGGCATCGCAAAGGCGGGAAGAGGCCGACGACGGAGTCGGCAACCCGGACCGCGTCGCGGACAAGGTGGTGATCGAAGCGGAGCTGGACCGGCTCGGTGAACCGCAGGGATCCATCCTTCGGCTGGCCTTCCACGAAGACCTGACCCACCAGCAAATTGCGGACCGGCTCAAAATGCCGCTGGGAACCGTTAAAACCCATATACGCCGAAGCCTCGTCCATCTGAGGCAACGATTGGAGGTCAGTGATGCAGCACCTGCACGATGACGCGCTCACCCTCCTGGCGTTGGGTGAACCGGCCACCGACGAAGAACGTGCCCATCTGGACTCCTGCCCGCGCTGCCGGGCTGATCTGGGTTCCTTCGAGCGCGTGGTCACCGCCGCCCGGCTGGCGGGAACCGCGCAGGATGAAGGCGAAACGGCACCCGATTCCTCCGTCTGGGAGAACATTCACCGTGAACTGAACCTCGATGAAAGTCTTCGCGAAGATCCGCTGGCACCGGCGCACCAGCAGACCCCGCCGGCAGCGCGGCCGGCCGGTTCCACCGCCCCCGTGACGTCGCTTGCCGGCGCGCGGCGGCGCCGCACGGGTACCTGGCTGGCAGCGGCTGCAGCCGCCGTCGTCGTTGCCGCGGCGGGCACTTGGGGCGCGGTCCGCCAGGTCAACCAGCCGGGCCCGGAAGTGGTTGCCTCTGTGGATCTGACACCCCTCGCCGCATACTCCGACACCGGCAGCGCCGTCGTGGACCAGCTTCCGGACGGCAGGCGGGAACTCGTGGTGACCTCCAGCAGCAGTGAGGCACGGGGCTACCGCGAGGTGTGGCTGCTGGCCCCGGACGCGTCATCGATGGTCAGCGTGGGAATCATGGACGGCACCGAAGGCACCTTCGAGCTGCCTGCCGACCTGGACCTGAAGCAGTATCCCGTGGTGGACATCTCCGATGAACCGGATGACGGCAATCCCGCCCACTCCGGCGATTCGATTCTGCGCGGACAGCTGGACCTGTAGCGCAGGTCATCCGCAGCGGAAGAATCTGCAGCAACCGTTTCTAAGTGGAAAGAATGTATTAGTGGATGCCGGAACTGCCGGGGCCGTCATCGGTGCGTGGTTTTCAAAGGTCGCGGAAGGCTTTACCCGCGGCGATCCGCTGGAAGTGTCCTTGCCGGTTCTGCTGCTGATCGCCGCGGGCGCAGGCCTGCTGACTCTCCCCCGGGGTGTTTGGCGCTGGTTCGGGCTCTTCGTCACGTTTGTCCACGAACTCGGCCATGCCTTCGCCGCGCTGATGACCGGCCAGGTGGTCAAGGGAATCCAGCTGCACTTCGACCATTCCGGCCAGATGCGCAGCATGGGGCGCAGCCGTTTCGCAGCAGCGTGGACCGGGTTCTGGGGTTATCCCGTCCCGGCCGTAGTGGGTGCGCTCCTGATCTGGGCGGCGTTCACCGGCTGGGCGGGCTTTGCCCTCTCCGCGGGGGCATTGATCCTGCTGGCCGCACTGGTGTTCATCCGCAATGCCCAGGGGCTGCTCATCGCGTTCGGCTGCGCCGGCGTTTCCGTCCTGCTGGTGTGGTTTTCTTCGCCGTTTGCGGTCTCGTGCATCACGCTGGGGATCGGCATGGCACTGCTCGCGGGAGCGGTGCGGGACTGGCTGAACCTGCTCAGCGTCCACACCCGGCGCCGGAGGTCCCTGCAAAGCTCTGACGCCTTCATCCTGTACCAGCGCACCGGGCTGCCGTCGGGGCTGTGGCTGACGGCCTTTGCCGCAGTCATTGCGGCGTCAGCAGCAGCCGTCTTCTGGTGGGCCTGGCCGGTGTCCGTGTAGCGGAGGGATTCGGCTTAGGCCTGCTCGGGCAGCGTGATCCGCAGTTCCAGCCGGTGCTGGCCGTCTGGTTCCTGGGTGAAAACAGCCTTGCCGGCAATTCCTGCCAGCCCGTGAGTGCCTGAGCCCGGAATGATGTGGCCGGAGCTGGCCGTCGCCGTTCCCTCCGCCACGCCCCAGTGCTGGATCACCATGGTCCCTTCCCTGCCCGCAATCGATCCGGCGAAGACCTCGGAACACACATAACCGGCGCCGACGGCGTTGCCTGCCATGATGAGGTCCGCAACGCTGGTGCCGACAATGTCCCCTTCAAAAATCTTCACCGCGCGAACGGTGGAAAGTTCACTGTTGGTGCCCTCCACCTGATAAGGCGTGGGCTCCCACTGCGAGACATCAAAATCGGCCGTAATTACCTGTTCAATTCCGTCGGTCATCTTTCCAGTATCCCGTGTCCGGGCACGGATTGCATGCCGCGGCACGGCCGCCGGTACCCTTATCGCTGTGCCTGGACAGTGCACAGCACCTGCATCACCTAAGGAGAACCACCCGGAATGTCGCTGAATAAGTCCTCTGTTCAGGAGCGCTTCATGCGCCGCAAATCGTTATGGATTTGCTTCACGCTGGTCCATTTGGTGTTCTTCGCGGCATTGTCGTCGCTGATCTTCTCCGGCGGAGTCCTCAGTGACATCAACCTGTACCGGCAGTGGGCTTTTGAGGGAATTAACGACGGCGTCTGGCAGGGCATCAGCGCGGATTGGGTCTATCCGATCGGGGCGCTGCTGCCGATGCTCCTTGCCGCGGTTTTCGGCTGGGGAGGTTACCAGCTGGCGTGGTTTGCGATTTTCACGGCGCTGAACGCTGCAGCCGTGGCCGTCATCAGCAAACCGGCAACCCCCGCCCGGTACGCAGCCTCCTACTGGTGGCTGGCAGTCACCGGACTGCTGGGCCCGGTGGCCGTGGGCCGGGTGGACGGGCTCACGGCCCCGCTGGTGATCATCGGTTTGCTGCTGCTCGCCAGCCGCCCGGTGGTTGCCTCCGCCCTGCTGTCCGTGGCCACCTGGATGAAGGTGTGGCCCGCAGCTGTCATTCTGGCCGTTTTGGTGGCCTCCCGCCGCCGCCTGACCCTGGTGCTGACCGGAGCGGCAGTCTCAGTGGTGATGGCCGGAATTGTCATCGCAGGCGGAGGTGTCCGCCATCTGCTCTCCTTCGTCGGAGCCCAGGGCGCCCGCGGCATGCAGATGGAAGCCCCGTTCACCACGCCGGGCCTGTGGCAGGCCATCCTGGGGAACGGTTCCGGGGCGTACATTTTCGAGGACAAAATCATCAATACGCGCGAGGTGCGCGGCGCGCTGGGTGAACCGGTGGCAGCACTGATGACGCCGCTCCTGGCGGTGGCCGCCCTCGCCGTCGTCGTCCTGCTGATCTGGGCGCTGCGCCGCGGGGCCGACGCCGGACAGCTGCTCATCGCCGGGTCGCTGGCTCTTGTGGCGGCGTTCATCGTGTTCAACAAGGTGGGCTCGCCCCAGTTCATGCTGTGGCTGGGCGCGGTTATTGCCGTTGGCGTGGCCTGGGAAGGCCGGAGCTGGCGGGTGCCCGCGATCCTGATGCCGGCAATCGCGGCGCTGACCACGCTCGTGTATCCGATGTTCTATGCCGCCCTGTACAACGACCTCAACGTGGTGGTCGCTGCGCTGCTGACGCTGCGAAACGTCCTGCTGCTGGTGCTGTTCGGCTGGTCAGTGGTGCGCATTGTCCGGCTGACGAAGGCCGGCGGCAGCAGCCGGGTCAGTGCACCCGAAGTTCGCCCGGAGACGGCTCCGTAAGCTTCTTCCGGAACAGGGACTTTGTCTTGGGATCCAGGAAGATCAGGTAGAGCGCGAAGCCCAGCGCCGTCACGGCAGCAATCTGCCGGGCGGCGGTGAGGCTGAAGTCGAAGTAGGGCCAGATGTCCAGCTGATCGCTGATCGCGTAGACCATGAAGAAGGACACCACCAGGTACAGCGTCTTGACCTGCCAGTCGTTGCGGATGCCGGTGACGGCAAACAGCGGGATCAGCCACACCACGTACCAGGACTGGATCATGGGCGCGAGCAGAACGATGGCGGCAAACGCCAGGGTGAGGCGGCGCACCAGCCGGCTGTACTCGCCCACGAACATCTGCCAGAACACGATCAGCAGTGAAGCAACCCGGCCAACGGTGTGCACGATGTCCGCGAAGGTCCAGCCCGGAAGACCGAGCGCGTTGCCCAGCGTGGCAACCAGCATGCCGAGGAAGCCCACCGGTGCGTACCAGATCCACACGCTGCCCGGGGTGCTCAGGGCGCCCACCCAGCCGAACCCCAGGCCGTTGACGATGCCGAGGATCCAGAGCAGTCCCAGCGAGATTCCGGCCGTCATGAACCAGTAGAGGAACTTGCGCGGCCAGGACGCCCCCTTGCCTGCCCACATCAGGCCCACGAAGGGCAGCAGGATCAGCGTGATCGGCTTGATGCCCACGGACAGGGTGATCAGCAGAATGCCGGGAATGGCCTGCTTGGTGGCAGCCAGGTACAGGCCGGCCAGGGCCAGCCCGATCATCAGTGCGTCATTGTGCACGCTGGCAATGAAGGTGGTCAGGAACAGCGGATTGGCCGCGGTAAGCCACAATGCCCGGTTCGGGTTGATGTTGTGCAGTTCGGCGAGCTTGGGCACGTAGTACACGCACAGGGCCACGCCGATCAGCGAGATGAGCCGGAAAAGGAGAATGGAGTACTCCGGCTGGCCGCCGGTTACCCGGACCACGATTTCCTCCAGCCACAGGAAGACGGGGCCGTAAGGGGTGGGGCTCTGCGCCCACAGGTCGTCGGCGCCGATCTGGACGTAGTTGGAAATCTGCGAATAGCCGTCCTTGTACGGATTCAGCCCGCTGACCATCACCAGCCCCTGGGTGATGTAGGCAAAGACATCGCGGCTGAAGAGAGGCAGCGCCACGCACATGGGCGCCGCCCAAGCGACTATGGCTTTGAGAACCACGGGCCGGCTTTCCGGCCCCCAGGACGTAATGCGCTGGCCCAGCCGCAACCATGAACGGACCAGGAGCATCCCGCCCACGGCCAGCATGAACACCGCGAGCACTGCCCCCTCGGGCTCAAAGCGGAGCCACATGATGACCGGGTTCCGGCGCAGGTCATACGAGGCGAGGGAGAGCCATCCGACGCCGAGTGAACCCGCGAGCATCAGCAGGGAACCGATGAGGCCCTGGATAATCGCGACGTTGGGGTTGAGAGCTTTCGCTATCTCCGGGCCCGGAGACGAAGGCTCGGTCGCGGGGACCTGGGCGGTCATCTACGTGGTTCCAATCTTTGGGGTTTGTACAGTTACCCAACGGCCCGCCGGCACAAAGCCCGGGACTGCGGCAAAACCTGTTTTCGCGGGAAGAACTCAGCAGCGTAAATGGTGTTTCCGGAAGCTGAAGGACAGGCACCGATCACACCGCGGCGAGGACCGTCAGTAGCCAAGATATTAGCACCGCAGAGTGTGCAAAGCCCGGATGCACGGACGCGGCGGACCGGTTCGGCCGGAGTGAGGGATGCGTCACATACGCCGGAAGCCATCACGTTGCTGACCGCTTTCCGCCCGGCGCATCCCCGGCGGCTGCGCGGTACATTGGTCCTGTGCCAATTACTAATGAACGCATTGTCTGGATCGACTGTGAAATGACCGGCCTGGACATCAAGAATGACGCCCTCATTGAAGTGGCGGTCTTGGTGACCGATTCCGAGTTGAACATTCTGGGAGACGGGGTGGATGTGGTCATCCGGCCCGATGACGCCGCGCTGGCCCAGATGGGTGATTTTGTCCGGAACATGCACACCGCGTCCAAGCTCCTGGATGAGCTGCCCGGCGGAATGACCATGGCCGAGGCCGAAGCCCAGGTCATCGAATACATCACCAAGTGGGTTCCGGAACCGAAGAAGGCCCAGCTTGCCGGAAACTCGGTGGGCACGGACAGGAACTTCCTCGCCCGGGACATGCCCGCGGTCATCGATTACCTGCACTACCGCATCATCGATGTCTCCACGATCAAGGAACTGGCCCGCCGCTGGTACCCGCGTGCCTACTTCCAGGCTCCGGCCAAGACCGGCAACCACCGCGCACTGGGGGACATCGTGGATTCGATCAACGAGCTGCGCTATTACCGGCAGGCCGTTTTTGTGCCCGCTCCGGGCCCGGATTCGGCAACGGCCAAGAAGATTGCGGAGAGCTTCAAAAGTTAGCTCGGTCACATTTGGGCCTCCCGGCGGCAACTTGGTCAGGAGTACTCCAAAAACCGTGTAAGCTTGATTCCGCTGCCTCAGATAAATGAGTTCGCACAGACCACTCGCCTGGACTTTGCGAATATGTTATCCGAGGCACATGGTGGGTATAGCTCAGTTGGCAGAGCGCCTGGTTGTGGTCCAGGAGGTCGCGGGTTCAACCCCCGTTACTCACCCCAAGGAAGCTGGCAGGTCCAGTTTCGCAAAGGCCGTCCCGGTTCATCGGGGCGGCCTTTGTTGTGTTTGCACTTGTGTTTGACTTGATTGGAAAGACTGCCCGGACCGCGCCGCGGCAGCACCGCCGCTGGACCGTACTGCGGCCAAACGTTGAGGAGGCGCCGCTTGGAGCGCAGATTGTTCGAAGAAGACCATGAGCTTTTCCGCGACCTCGCCCGGGAGTTCAACTCCCGCGAAGTCGCTCCCGGGTACGCCCAGTGGGATGCCGAGCACATCATGCCGCGGAAGCTGTGGACGGCCGCCGGAGAACAGGGCCTCCTGGGACTTGCCGTGCCGGAGGAATTCGGCGGCGCCGGCATGCCGGATTACCGCTACCGCGCCGTGCTGGACGAGGAGTTCGCCAGGGCCAATCATCTCGCCGTCGGCCTGGCCTTCCACCTGCACGATGACATGGTCCTCCCCCATCTGCTGGCCTACGGCTCCGATGACCTCAAGGAACGCTGGCTGCCGGGCATGGTCAGCGGCGAAACCGTCACCTCCGTCGCCTGGACTGAGCCCGGTGCCGGCAGTGACCTGCGCGGCATCCGCACCAAGGCAGTGCGCGACGACGGCGGCTGGCGCCTGAGCGGACAGAAGACGTTCATCGGAAACGGCATCAGCGGTGACGCCTCCCTGGTCCTGGCCCGCACCGACGGCGGAACCGGCCGCGGCGCCCGGGATTCCTTCAGCATGTTCATGGTCGAAAAGACCGAGGGCTACAAGACCGGCGGCCAGCTGGACAAGATGGGCCTGAAGGCCTCGGACACCGCCGAACTGTTCTTCGACGACGTCCGTGTCCCCGAAGGCAACCTGGTGGGCGAGGTGGGCCGCGGCTTGGAATACGCCGCCGGCCAGCTCCCCCAGGGCCGGCTCGCCATCGCCGTCGCATCCTCCGCCGTGGCCCGGCAGATCTTCGAAGCCACAGTGCAGTACACCAAGGAGCGCAGCGCCTTCGGCGAGCGTATTGCCGACTTCCAGAACACCCGGTTTGCCCTGGCCGACATCGAGACCGAGGTGGAGGTCACCGAGGCGTACGTGGATGCGGCCATTGTCGCCTTCAACGAGGGGAAGCTGGACGCCGTCTCCGCGGCCAAAGCCAAGCTCTGGGCCAGTGAGCGCGTCAAGTCCATCACCGACCGCTGCCTGCAGCTGCACGGCGGCTACGGCTACATCCTGGAATACCCCGTTGCCCAGGCCTTCCTCGCCGCCCGGCTGCTGACGATTTTCGGCGGCACCTCCGAGATCATGCGCGAAGTCATCGGCCGGAAGATCACCGCCTAACCGCACCTGTCCTCCTCCGAAGGCCTTCCACAACCATCCGTTCAACAGAAAGACCAGCAATGACCGTCCGTCCCATCGTCATCCACGGCGAACCCGTCCTGCACCGCCGAGCCGCTCCGGTGGAAAAGTTCGATGATGAACTGCGCACCCTGGTGGCGGACATGTACGAGACCATGGATGTTGCCAACGGTGTTGGGCTGGCAGCGACCCAGGTGGGCGTGGGCCTGCGCCTGTTCACCTTTGACTTCGCGAACGAGGACGACGCCCCGGACCGCGGCGTCGTCATCAATCCCGTGCTGATCACGTCCAAGGTCCCGGGCTCGGCACCGGATCCGGAAGAGGACGCCGAAGGCTGCCTGTCCATGCCGGGAGAGAACTTCCCGGTCAACCGCGCCGAGTGGGCCAAGGTTTCCGGCTTCGATGAAAACGGGGCGGCCGTGGAGTTTGAAGCCACCGGCTGGTTTGCCCGCGTCCTGCAGCACGAGTACGACCATTTGGACGGCAAGCTGTACGTGGACAAGCTCAACGACCGGTGGAGCCGCAAGGCCCGAAAGACCATCAAGGCCCACGGCTGGAACGTTCCTGGCCTGACCTGGATGCCCGGCGTCGATCCGGATCCGTTCGGCCACTAAAACCCGGCCGCCGAAACAGCAGAAGGTGCGCTTCCCAGCCCTGGGAAGCGCACCTTCTGCTGTTTCGCGGGTGGAAACCGCTTAGATCGACGCTGCGAGCTCCGCGACGCGCGGATAAGCCGGCGGATTCACATGCGCCATTTCCTCCAGCACGCGGATCACCTGGCAGCTGTAGCCGAACTCGTTGTCGTACCAGACGTAGAGGACGGCGTTCTTGCCGTTGGAGATGGTGGCCAGCCCGTCCACAATGCCGGCCCGCTTGGAACCCACAAAGTCGGTGGAGACCACTTCCGGTGAATCGATGTAGTCGATCTGCTTGTGCAGGTCCGAATTCAGCGAGGTCTCCCGCAGGAAGGTGTTGATCTCTTCCTTGGTGGTGGAGGTCTCGAAGTTCAGGTTCAGGATCGCCATCGACACATCGGGGGTGGGAACCCGGATAGCGTTGCCGCTGAGCTTCCCGGCCAGCTCCGGCAGCGCCTTCGCCACGGCCTTGGCCGCACCGGTTTCGGTGATCACCATGTTCAGGGCAGCGGAACGCCCGCGGCGGTCGCCCTTGTGGAAGTTGTCGATCAGATTCTGGTCATTGGTGAACGAGTGCACCGTCTCCACATGCCCGTGGATAATGCCGAACTTGTCGTTGAGCACCTTCAGGACCGGAGTGATGGCGTTGGTGGTGCAGGAAGCCGCAGTGACGATGCGGTCCTCATCGGTGATGGAATCGTGGTTGATGCCGTGCACGATGTTTTTGAGGCTGCCCTTGCCCGGGGCGGTCAGCAGGACGCGGGACACGCCCTTGGCGGCCAGGTGCTGGGACAGGCCTTCTTCATCGCGCCAGCGGCCCGTGTTGTCCACCACCACTGCGTTGGAGATGCCGTAGGCCGTGTAGTCCACGGTGGCCGGATCGTTCGAGTAGATGACCTGGATCAGGGTTCCGTTGGCCAGGATGGTGTTGTTCTGCTCGTCTACGGTGATGGTTCCGTCGAAGGCACCGTGCACCGAGTCGCGGCGCAGCAGTGACGCCCGCTTCACGAGGTCGTTCTCGGCCCCCTTCCGGACAACGATTGCCCGGAGCCGCAGTCCCTGGCCGCCGCCGGCGTGGTCGATGAGGATGCGCGCCAGCAGCCGGCCAATGCGGCCAAAGCCGTAGAGCACGACGTCGGTGCTGGTGCGGTTATCGGCCCCGTGCCGGCCCGCTACGTCTGCCAGCTCTTCGCGCAGGAAATCTTCCAGGTCCCGGTCAGCGCCCTCCGCCTTGTACTTCAGGCTCAGGCGGGCAAGGTCGATGGACGCGGCGCCGAGCTCAAGCTCGGAAAGTGCCTGCAACAGCGGGAACGTGTCGGAAACAGGCAGTTCCACTTCATCGATCTGCCGGGCGAAGCGGTGGGCCTTGAGTATGTCGATAACGGAGCGGTTGACCAGTGGACGGCCGTATACCGAGGTCACCACGCTGTTTTCGCGGTACAGCCGCCCGATCAGCGGAATCATTGCCTCGGCGAGGGCCTCGCGGTCCATCCAGGTATCAAGGCAGGCGTCGGAGATCTGGCTCAAGAGTTCACATCCTTTTTTCAGCCGGCACCGCTTTGTGCCGGTTGGTCGTCCTCCCCAGTGTATTAGGACACATTGGTCCCCTCCGCCGGATTGACGAGATGTCCGTCACATCTGCTGCAGCGCGTGCAGGACGTTTAGGGGGTTTCCGCAGGGCTCAGGTCCCGTTCGGGTTCCAGGTCCTCCAGGTGCCGGATACCCCTCAGCGGACCGAACGCTGCCACGGCCGGCGCGAGGAAGGCGACAGCCAAACCGGTGAGAATGGCGCCGCGGATGCCGAGGGCGTCCACCAAAAGGCCGCCGATGACACCGGCAATGGCCAGCATGCCCCAAGTCACCATCCGGGAGGCGGATCCCAGCCGGCCCAGCATCTGCGGAGGACACACCCGCTGGCGGAAACTGGTGGAGACCACCACGTTCATGGAGATGCCGTATCCGGCGACGAACAACCCGGCGAAACCGGGCGCCATTCCCCACCCCGGGCTCATCAGGAGAAGGCTGCCGTACCCGGCCGCTGCCGGCACCATGGAAAAACGCCACACGGTTCCTGAACCCAGACGCTGGGTCACCCGTTTCACCGTCAGGCCGCCCAAGGTTCCGCCCAGTGCCGTAGCTGCGGTGAGGAATCCGAGCATTGCGCCGGACTCCCCCAGCGTGCGCACCACAAGGATGACCATCAGCGAGACAACGATGGCGCCGCCCAGGTTCCACAGGGCTCCCACCAGCAGGATGGCCCGCAGGGGCGCGGTGCTGAAGCTGTACCGGAGCCCCTCGCCCATCTCCCGGAAGATCCGAACCGATCCCGGGTTGTCGCTGACGGATTCCTGCACTTTGAGGGTTGCCACGGACGCCAGGGATACGGCGGAGGCCGCCACCTGCAGCAGGAGCGAGTTCGATGCGCCCCAGACACCGGTGAGCCAGCCGCCCAGGCCCCTGCCCACTGCATCCGCAGAGGCTGCCGACCCGGTCATCAGCCCGTTGCCTTCAATCAGTTCTTCCCGTTTCACGGCGCGGGGCACCAGCGCGGATTCCGCGAGCATTGAGAAGACCGCAGCCAGCCCGGAGAGGAAGGAGACCACGAAAAGCTGCGCCACGGTGAGGCGGTCCAGCCAGAAGGCCACGGGCAGGGACATCAGTACCGCAATGCGCATCACCAGTGCCGTCAGAACCACGGGCTTGCGGCGGTAGCGGTCCACCAGGACTCCGATCGGAAGCCCGAACAGGAGCCACGGCAGGAATCCCACCCCGGAAAGCGCCGCCACAGCGAAGTCTGTTGCATCCAGTTCCACGGCCGCAATCAGGGGAAGCGCCACTGCCGCCACGGAAGTTCCGAAGATGCCTGCGGTGGAGGAAACCCACAGTGCGCGGAAGTTGGCATTGCGGAGCACCAGCGGCCGCGGTTTGGTAGTAGTCCTGGACATTTCCACACAATAGCCCCGCGGCACCCGGCGAACGCGCTAAGACAACACGCTTGGGCAAATCCTTCGAAAAAACAGTGCCAAAAAACAGGAACACTATTGCCGAAGCGTTCCGGAGAAGAGTCCGGTGTGCGGAGGAATGCTGTGAAGGGACGGGTTGGCCGATAAGCCGGGTTTTGTATCCCCGGACCGTTACCGGACCGGAGGCGGCAATCATCCATCTAGGAACGCCGTTGCCGGCGCCCTCAAGCGGCCTACCCGGACGCATCGGGCGAGCAGCCCTCAAACGCGTCCTGTATGGCCTTGCTCCGGGTGGGGTTTACCTAGCCGAACCGGTCACCCGGAACGCTGGTGGTCTCTTACACCACCTTTTCACCCTTACCGAAGACGCTGATCCAAACGGACCACCGTCCGCGGCGGTTTCTTTTCTGTGGCACTGGCCTGCGGGTTTCCCCGAGTGGGCGTTACCCACCACCCTGCTCTGCGGAGCCCGGACTTTCCTCGGCGGTCCTTCGCAAAAAGGAACCAACGCGATCGCCTGGCCAACCCGTCCAGCCTCTAATGCTACCGTCTCCGCCCTGCCCCTGCTGCCCGGGCAGCCGCGGGGACCAGCAATCCGGCTCGCGTACGATTAATTGGTGTTAATTCTGCTGCCGCCCTCCGAAGGGAAAACGCCCGCCGCAACCGGTCCGGTCTTTGACCCGAACCTGCTGCATTTCCCCGAACTCAACGATGCCCGCAAACAGGTCCTCGCTGCTCTGGCGGAAGCCAGCACGGCGGAGGATGCGCACACTGTCCTCGGTGTCGGTTCATCACTGGCAGCTGAGGTGCGCCGGAACACTGTGCTGGCTGAGCAACCGTGCGCCCCGGCTCACCGCATCTACACCGGTGTCCTCTACGACGCTCTGGGCTATGCCTCCCTGACCGCCGCCCAGCAGCGCAAGGCCGACGACGCCGTCGTCGTCATCTCGGGACTGTGGGGCGCGCTGGGGTTTGGTGACCCCATTCCCGCCTACCGGTTGTCCATGGCGGTAAAACTCCCGGAAACGGGCAAACTGGCATCGTTTTGGAAGAAGCACCTGGCGGAGGTCCTCGCGGACCATGCCCGGGGGCAGCTGGTGGTGGACTGCCGCTCCAGCACGTACGCCGCCGCCTGGGCGCCGGAACCGGCCGCAGCCGCCTCCGTGAACGTTTTCCAGGTACGCAACGGCAAGCGCACAGTGGTGTCCCACTTTGCCAAGCACACCCGCGGAGAGCTCGCCCGGCATCTGCTGAGCCGCACCGGAACCGACCCGCAGACGCCCGAACAGCTGCTAGCGGCTGCATCCGAGAAGTGGGAAGCGGAACTGGTCCCGGCCACGGCCCGCAAGCCGTATCAGCTCAACATCATCCTGCCGGGTCAGGCCCCCTCACCCAGTTAACCGGCAAGCCCAGTTAAGCGGAGGGCCCAGTTAAGCGGAGGGGGAACCCTCCGCGACCAGCTCCACTTCGAAGCCCTCGCTGTTTTCCAGATACGCGGCGTAGTGGCCCTGCCCGCCTGCATGCGGATGCCGGTCGGCGAAGAGCAGCGTCCAGCCGTGGCTGGCCGCCCGGCGGGTGAGCAGGTCCACGTCGGCGCGCGAGCCGGCATGAAAGGCCAGATGGTTCAACCCCGGCCGCCGCCGCTCATGGTCCGCGTCCAGCACATCCGGCCCGGCCTCGATGACAATATAACTGTCCGCTCCCTGCCACCGGGCGCCGGTGTCCCAGCCCTCGGCACGCCGGTATCCCAGCCGCTCCAGGAGCCAGCCCAGCGAAGTTTCCGCTGCGGCGAAGTCGCGGACCCACAGCTCGGTGTGGTGCAGCCGGCCGGAAGGCGCCGGAGCCGCTGCCGGCTCTGCTTGTGCCGACTCCGCAGGCACCGCTTCTGCTTCGGGTGCGTCCTGCGGCATCGGATCTTTTGCGGCGCCGCCCTTCTGCACCCACGGAACTCCGGCCATCCCGGCATCCATGGCTTCGTTGGAGAGCCGGTCGGCATCCTTATTCAGCTCACGGGGAATCCACTGGTACTTCACGCGCCGCGGGTTCACTATTCCCCGGGCCTTCGCGGCCAGTTTCTGCATGTCCTCGTGCTTGATCTTCCAGCGGCCGCTCATTTGCTCCACCACGAGCTTGGAGTCCATCTTGGCGAGGATCCAACAGTCCGGATCAATCTCGTGCGCCATTTCCAGCGCCGCCACCAAACCGGAATATTCGGCAACGTTGTTGGACGCCTTGCCGATGTACTGCGCCTTTTCGGCGAGGATCATCCCGGTGTCCGGATCCCGCACCAGGGCACCGTAACCGGCGTGCCCGGGATTGCCGCGGGACCCGCCGTCGGCCTCCACAATCAGCGTGCGCCGGGACGCGGAGGGGGCCGCACTCCGGGACGGTTCGGCGGGGGTGTCAGACGGGTCAAACAGGGTCACTTCTCAGCTGCTCCACTCATCGGAGCGCACCAGGATGCAGCCGGAGTCGGGGCAGAAGACAATGTCGTCCTCAGCGGCCCGGCGGATGTCCGCGAGGTCCCCGGGGCTCAGCTGCATGCCGGAGCCTTCCGACGTACCGTTGTACAGCCGCGCAGCACCGATGCCGTGCTTGGCCAGCGTCTTTTCGTAAAGGGCGAGCAAATCGGGCTCGAAGGTAGCGGCGAGTTCGTCGCGGTCAGCAACGACGGCGCGGCGTTCCGATTCAATCTCGGCCAGCTCGGCGTCGCGCTTTTCCTCCAGCGCGGCCATCCGGGCATCCAGGTCGGCAGCTTCCCGGCGGGACTGGTCCTCCACTGCCTTGGCAGCTTCCAGGCGTTCCATGACCTCCAGCTCCACATCCTCCAGGTCGGAACGGCGCCGCTTCAGCGACTCCATTTCGCTCTGCAGTGAGGTGAGCTCCTTGGACGTGCCGCTGCCGCTGTCCAGATGCTTCTGGTTGCGCTCCACGCGGGCTGCCACGGAGGCAACGTCGGCCTCGGCACGGGTCAGTTCACGCGTGATGTCCGCGGCCTCGGTGGCAGCGGCAACGAGCCGGCTCTGCGCTGCGGCCCGCTCCATGGCGAGGTCCGCGATGGCGGAATTGTCATTGACGCTGCGTGCCCGGTTCCGAAGTTTGCGGACCGTACTGTCCAGAGCCTGCAAATCGAGCAGCCGCAGCTGCTCCGCCGACGATGCTTTTGCCACCGAAAAACCTCCACCTATGACCGGGCCACCCGGCCCGGTTCTTCCCCCCTAGCCTATGCCAAGGCCGCAGATCAGTTCAGCCCGGGTGTCAGCACAAAATCCCACGGATCCGTGTTGGTGGTGCTGATCCGGATCTCCGTACTGAACCCGTGATCGTTCAGAACGTTCTCCAATGCACGGGCTGCAGGCGTCAACCACAACCATTCACTGCCGAAATGGGACACATCAATCAGATAGGGGCGGTCGTTCACCGCCGCCTCACGGGCTTCGGAGGCCGGGTGGTGGCGAAGGTCAGCTGTGACGTAAACGTCAGCCCGGTGCCGGCGGACGGCGTCGAAAAGGCTGTCTCCGGCACCCCCGCAGACAGCTACGCGGCGCACCAGCCCGTGCGGGTCCCCTGCTACGCGCACACCGCCGGCCACCGCGGGGAGGATGCTGAAGACCAGCTTCGCGAAATCGGCCAGCGTGGCAGCCGCGGGCAGTTCACCCACCCGCCCGATGCCTTCCTCCGGCAATCCGTCCGCTGCCGGAACCAGGGGCTCCACATGTTTCAGGCCAAAGGCATCAGCCAGCACATCCGAGACACCGCCCACGGCGCTGTCGCCGTTGGTGTGCACTGCCAGCAGCGCGCAGCCGCCCTCGATCAGGCGGTGCACGGCGTTGCCCTTGAAGCTGGTGGCGGCCACTGAATGGACCGGCTTCAGGAACAGCGGATGGTGGGTCAGCAGCAGGTCTGCACCCCATTCAAGGGCCTCATCGATGACCGCCGAGGTGGGGTCCACCGCAAAGAGGATCCGCTGAACTTCCCGGGAGGGCTGTCCGGCCACGAGGCCAACGGCGTCCCATCCTTCCGCGAGGGCTTCGGGCCACAGTTCCTCTGCGATCCGGAGCACGTCGCCGAGGGTGGGAACGGCGGGCTGCCCTGCGTGCTCGGGCTGGCTTGTGCGCTTGGGCTGGCCTGTGTGCTCGGGCTGGTCTGTATGCATAGGTCCAGTTCTACCCGCTGGGTTTGCCCCGCTCAATTCGGGCGCGCCGCACTGGCGGCTTTCCCGGCGGCTCTGCCCGGAGCCGCGCGCAAGAGCGGGAATCAATACGGCCGCACATGCATTGATACAGGGTATGAAGACCTATGTACTTGGCGGAGGCTGCTTCTGGTGCCTCGACGCCCTTTATCAGAAGACCCGCGGCGTGACCGAAGTCGTATCCGGTTACACCGG
This sequence comes from Arthrobacter sp. TJ-178, assembly GCF_058269275.1. NCBI lineage: Bacteria > Bacillati > Actinomycetota > Actinomycetes > Micrococcales > Micrococcaceae > Arthrobacter > Arthrobacter sp. TJ-178. The sequence goes on from NZ_JBZCNK010000004.1 coordinate 326,636, forward strand.
CGGGCACACCGCCCATCCGGACTATGACAGTGTGTGCTCCGGCACCACCGGGCATGCCGAGGTTGTGGCGGTGACTTTCGACGAAGACATCATTCCGGGCGAAGTGATCCTGGACATGTTCTTCATCTCGCACGACCCCACCACGCTCAACCGGCAGGGCTACGACGTCGGAACCCAGTACCGGTCCTCCATGTTCTATACGAACGAGACCGAGCGCGAGGAATTCGAGAAGGCGCGGGACCGGGCCCAGTCGCACTGGGACAACCCCATCGTGACGGAAATTTCGCCGCTGCCGCAGTTCCACGTGGCGGAGGACTACCATCAGGATTTTTATGCCAAGCACCCCGAACAGGGGTACTGCCAGGTGATCATCAATCCCAAGCTGGCCAAGGCCCGGAAATATTACGCCGAATGGCTTGACAACTGAGCCATCCCCATGCTTGAGGGTAGGCTTGAACGGGCCCGTTACAGGCTTTCCGGCGGCGCCCCCACAGCCAACAGACTTCCGAACAGACATTCCGACGGATAGAGGACATACCATGGCACGGATTTACGACGACGTCACCCAGCTGGTCGGCGGTACGCCGCTGGTGCGGCTGAACCGCCTGACCGAAGGCCTCGACGCCGAGGTCGCGGTCAAGCTCGAGTTCTACAACCCCGCCAACAGCGTGAAGGACCGCATTGGCGTGGCGATTGTTGACGCAGCGGAAAAGGCCGGGGCGCTCAAGCCGGGCGGCACGATCGTCGAAGGCACCTCCGGCAATACAGGCATCGCCCTGGCCATGGTGGGTGCAGCCCGGGGCTACAAAGTCATCCTGACCATGCCGGAGACCATGTCCACCGAGCGCCGGGTCATGCTCCGCGCCTACGGTGCCGAGATTGTCCTGACTCCCGGCTCCGAAGGCATGCGCGGCGCCGTGGACAAGGCCAAGGAAATCGTGGCCACCACAGAGAACGCCATCTGGGCCCAGCAGTTTGCCAATGCTGCCAACCCCGAGATCCACCGCCGGACGACCGCCGAGGAAATCTGGGAAGACACCGACGGCAAGGTCGACATCTTTGTTGCCGGCGTGGGCACCGGCGGCACCGTCACCGGCGTCGGACAGGTCCTGAAGAAGCGCAAGCCCGGCGTGCAGATTGTTGCCGTCGAGCCCAAGGACTCGGCCATCCTCAACGGCGGCTCCCCGGGCCCGCACAAGATCCAGGGCCTGGGTGCCAACTTTGTTCCCGAGGTGCTGGACACCACCATCTATGACGAAGTCATTGATGCGTCCATCGAGGACTCCGTAGCCACCGCCCGCGCCCTGGGCGCCAAGGAAGGAATCCTCGGCGGCATCTCCTCGGGATCCATCGTGTGGGCAGCACTGGAACTCGCCAAGCGCCCGGAAAACGCCGGTAAGCTGATTGTCGCCGTGGTCTGCGACTTTGGAGAGCGTTACATTTCCACTGTGCTTTACGACGACATCCGGGGCTGATCCCCGCACCGTTTCCGGATCCCGCCCGGATCCGCCTGACCAGAAAGTCCCCTGTGAGCTTCCTTGCACGCCTGCGTGAAGACCTCGACGCCGCCGCGTCCCATGACCCGGCCGCGCGCGGTTCTTTCGAGAACCTTGTGGTCTACTCGGGGCTGCACGCCATTTGGATGCACCGGCTGACCCACCGGATGTGGGCCCGGCCGGGGCTGCGGTTCCCCGCCCGGATCCTCTCCCAGCTGACCCGGTTTGCCACGGGCATCGAGATCCACCCGGGGGCGAGAATCGGCCGGCGTTTCTTCATCGACCACGGAATGGGCGTGGTGATCGGTGAAACCGCCGAAATCGGGAACGACGTCATGCTTTATCACGGGGTGACCCTGGGCGGGCGCTCCCTGGCGCGGATCAAGCGCCACCCAACCCTCTGCGACGGCGTCACGGTGGGTGCGGGGGCCAAGATCCTGGGTCCGGTGGTCATCGGCAAGAACAGTGCAGTCGGCGCCAACGCCGTGGTGGTCAAGGACGCTCCCGCCGATTCCATCATCACCGGGATCCCGGCGCGCTGGCGCCACCGTCAGGTGAAAGAAACCCAGGCGGCCGTGGATCCGGCCGAATACATTGATCCCGCGATTTACATCTAACGCTGATTAGACGCAGAAAGGCCGCCGGCACCTCTTGGTGCCGGCGGCCTTTCTGCGCTCCGGGCGGGTGCTAGTGGGTGTCCACTGCCTCAACCTCGGAATGGTCCCCGCTCCACAGCGTGTGGAAGGTTCCGTCCGTGTCCACGCGGTTGTACGTGTGCGCGCCGAAGAGATCGCGCAGGCCCTGGGTCAGTGCGGCGGGCAGGCGCTTGCGGCGCAGGCCGTCGTAGTAAGCCAGGGAAGAGCTGAATACGGGCACGGGGATGCCCAGCTGGACTGCCACGGACACGACGCGGCGCCAGGCCGGCAGAGCGGCAGCAATGGATTCGGCAAATGCCGGAGCCAGGAGCAGATTGGCCGGAGCCTGGTCGCCTGCGTAGGCCTTCATGATGTCATCGAGCAGCTCGGCCCGGATGATGCAGCCGGCACGCCACAGGGAGGCGATCTGGTCCAGCTTGAGGTCCCAGCCGTATTCCTTGGCTGCACTGTTGAGCATGTCGATGCCCTGTGCGTAGCTGACGAGCTTTGAGGCATACAGTGCCTGGCGGACGTCGTCCACGAAGGTGTCAGGGAGTTCCACGGCTGCTTCGCCGCCGGCGAGGATTTCCTGTGCCTGCTCCCGCTGGCCGCGCTGCGAAGACAGTGCACGGGCAAAGACGGACTCGGCGATGGCGGATACCGGCGAACCCAGGTCCAGGCCGGACACCACGGTCCAGCGGCCGGTGCCCTTCTGGCCGGCCGAATCCACGACGACGTCCACGAACGGCTTCCCGGTCTTGGCGTCTGTGTGTGCCAGGACCTCGGCGGTGATTTCGATCAGGAAGGAGCTGAGCTGACCGGTGTTCCATTCCGTGAAGATCTTGGCCTGTTCGGCCGGCTCAATGCCTGCTGCCGAACGGAGCAGGTCATAGGCCTCGCCGATAACCTGCATGTCCGCGTACTCAATGCCGTTGTGAACCATCTTGACGAAGTGGCCGGCGCCGTCGGTGCCGATCCAGCTGCAGCAGGGCTGCCCGTCATACTTGGCGGAAATCTTTTCCAGCATGGGACCGAGGGAGTCATAGGACTCGCGCGAGCCGCCGGGCATGATGGACGGGCCCAGCAGCGCGCCTTCTTCTCCGCCGGACACGCCGACGCCCACAAAATGCAGGTCCTTCTCGGCCAAAGCAGCCTCGCGGCGGCGGGTGTCCTCGTAGTGTGAGTTGCCGGCGTCGATGACAATGTCACCGGGCTCCAGCAGCGGCACCAGCTGGTTGATCACGGAATCCACCGGCGCACCGGCCTTCACCATAATCAGGACCCGCCGGGGCTTTTCAAGGTTGTCCACCAGTTCCTGCAGGGACTCCGTGCGGATGAAGTCGCCTTCATCGCCGTGCGCGGACAACAGTGCATCCGTCTTTTCGATGGACCGGTTGTGCAGGGCTACGGTGTAGCCGTTCCGGGCCAGGTTGCGGGCCAGGTTTGCACCCATAACAGCAAGGCCGGTGACGCCAATTTGTGCGCTCAAGTTCTCTCCAGGATTCTTCGGGTGCCCCGGCAATGGGGGCACAACGATCGGCGCTCACCCGCCGTCTTTATCCTCCAGCCTATGCTTACGGGCCGCTCACCCGCCACACGGGGCCTTCCGTGTCGGCCGTGCCGGTGGTTCCGGTGGTGCCGGTGGATTCAAACGTGTTGATCACACCGGCCACCTCCTCCACCACGGCCACCCCGTCTTCCATGGTGGAGGTTCCTGAGGTCAGGACCACCACGGCATAGTCGTTGTTGTCACCGGCCCGGACAAATCCCATGCTGCCTACGTTCCAGACGTTGTCGTCATCCTGGAGCCAGCCGTTCTTGAGGGCAATCTCCGCGCTGAAGGCGGGAAGCCCGGCACCGATGCCCCAGCTCTGGCCGGCGTCCACGTTTTCCATGAGTTCCACGGCGAAGCCGTGCAGGCTGCCGTTGATCCAGTCCACGCCGTCCAGGACGGCACGGGCGATCCGGAGCTGGTCTTCGACGCCGGTGTCGTTGGCGCCCCAGATATCAGTGGCTTCCGTCCGCGTCACGCCGAGCAGGTCATAGGTCCGGCCCAGTTCCTCGGCTCCGCCCACCGCCTCATAGAGCGCCGTGGTCGAGTCGTTGTTGCTGTACTCGATCATCATCACGGCGAGCTCTTCCTCCTCGGGGGTCAGCTCCCGCTGCTCGTCCGTTGCCTGGCGCAGCAGCGTGAGCAGGATGGGCACTTTTACCAGGCTGGCTTCGAGGTAGCTGTTATCCGGGTTGTAGTGCCAGGCCTGGCCCGTGGAGGATTCGTAGACAGCCGCAGAGAATTCGGTGTCCGTCCCCGCCGCGTAGTCGTCAAGAGCGGACGAGAGCAGGTCGGCCTGCTCGGACGGGAAGGGCTGAGAGTCGGGGGCTTCCTGCGTCGCCCCGGGGGCGGGATCCGGATTCGGATCAGCCGCCTCTGTACAGCCAACCGCGGTGAGCGGGAGAAGCAGCACGGCAGCTGCTGCCAAGGAACGTCTGATTGCACTGTGCATGCCTGCACCCCCTGTTCGTTTCAATCTGCTGGCGAATTGCACCTGCCCGGGAGGTTTTCCGTACCCTGCCGAGTGCAGGTGCCCCTGACTCTTCAGGGATAGCAGTGGACCCTGTTGGAAGGCTGGGAGCGCGGAAGTGCACCCTCGAAAATTCAACGGTCGGCGCTTTGGCGGGTGGCCAAAAACACGCTCCGCTGCCCGTGGGATCCGGACAAAACAAAACCCGCCGTCCGGTGCCGGACGGCGGGTTCGCTGTACTTTTCGGTGGGTCCTACCGGGATCGAACCGATGACATCCACGGTGTAAACGTGGCGCTCTACCAGCTGAGCTAAAGACCCTTTTGTGACCGTTATGCCTTTCAGGTTTCCCTGATCAGCGCCGCATCACGAGGAATTACTCTACCCGACGTTTGGGGAGTTTGCCTAATCGGCTCGAGAGGGCGGTTATTGGACAGTCAGTGCCATCCCGCTTCCCGGCCAGTTCCCGGCGGATCAGCGCGGCAAATCAGGAAGCTCGGCGGCCAGATATTCCAAAGCGGTAGCTACGCCGGCATCAATTTTCAGGTCCGCCAGGTCATCTCCGCGCGTGGTCCCGCGATTGATAATAACCACCGGTTTTCCCGTCTTATGGGCATGCTTGACGAACCGCAGACCGCTCATCACCGTCAGGGAGGACCCCGCCACCAGAAGCGCGTCCGCGGCGTTCAGCATGGCAAAGGCAGCCGCCACGCGGTCCCGGGGAACGTTTTCGCCGAAATAGACAAAATCGGGCTTGAGCATTCCACCGCACACCGGGCAGTCCGCCACAACAAAATCTTCGGTATCGGCCACGTCAGCATCCGCGTCCGGGGCAATATCGCCGTCGAGCCGTGCGCGCTCCAGGAAACCGGGATTGAGGTCTTCCAGCAGCTTGGAAATCGTCTGGCGCGAATACCGGGTGCGGCAGTCCAGGCAGATCACCCGGTCAAAGCGCCCGTGCAGGTCCACGGCCAGTGCGCTGCCGGCATCGGTGTGCAGGCGGTCCACATTCTGCGTAATCAGGCCGGTGGTCAGCCCCCGGCGCTCCAAACGGGCGACGGCGGCATGGCCGGCATTGGGCGCTGCCTGCCGCAGATGGTGCCAGCCCACATGGTTCCGCGCCCAGTAGCGGCGGCGCAGCTCGGGATCTCCCACGAACTCCTGATACGTCATCGGGTTGCGCGGCGGCGCTTCCGGACCTCGGTAATCGGGAATCCCGGAGTCAGTGCTCAGGCCGGCACCGGTAAGGACAGCAATGCGTTTTCCGGACAACAGCTCGACGGCGCGGCGGAGCTCCCGCTCCTCCTCCGCCGTGGGCCGCGGTGCCGAGGGTTCCGGGTCCGACCGGACAAAGCCGGTCAACCCCAGGCCCGGCCGGGGAGCCGGGTGCGGCTGGGGATCGGTTGATTCAGAAGGTGGGTTTGTCATGGTTCAGCCAGCTCCTTAAAGGCGTCCCGGTAAGCCTGCAGGGGACGCGGCGATCCCGGATCGGAATGCACCTCGGCACGGACCATCCCGGCCCCGTCAATGATAAAGGAGGCGCGCCGCGGGCGGCCCTGCACGGCGTCGAACGCCCCGTAGGCCTCCGCGACCCGGCCGTGGGGCCAAAAGTCGGCCAGCAGATCAAACGAATACCCGCGGTTTTCCGCATAGGCCCGCAGGGAATACTTGGAGTCGCAGGACACTGCCACAATGCGGATGCCTGCCCGGGCAAACTCTGCCCGGGCAGCCTCAAGCTCATCCAGCTCTCCGGAACACACGCCGGAGAACGCAAAGGGATAAAAGACCAGGAGCACCGGCGTTCCGCGCAGGTCCGCCAGCCGGACGGGCTCCCCGAACTGGTTGGGGAGCTCAAAGTCCGGAGCGGTGTACCGTGCGTGAACTGCAGGAACCGTGGCCCGCTCCAAACCTGCTACTTCTTGCGGCGGGCAACCAGGCGCGTGGCGGCCCAGTCGCTGCTCACGGCGGGAGATGTGGTGACGTGCAGCCCCGCAGTGGGAGCAGCTTCCTCAATGTCGGCGGGGGGAACGTACCCTTCCCGGCCGGACTTGGGGGTCAGCACCCAAACAACGCCGCCGTCGTCGAGCGTTGTGATGGAGTCCACCAGGGCATCCACCAGATCGCCGTCGTCGGCGCGCCACCAGAGGATGACTCCGTCTACAACGTCATGGTCCTCTTCGGTGAGAAGCTCGCTCCCCACCAAATCCTCGAGGCCGTCGCGGAGGTCAAAATCGACATCCTCGTCGTAACCGAATTCCTGAATCAGGTCTTGGTCTTTGAAACCCAATCTTCCCGCCACGTTCTTATCCGTGACGGCTTCGGCCTCGCTCACTTCACTCCTCCTGGTTGACTGCATAAATACAAGGGAATCACATATTTGGACGAGATGCGGTGTCTGGGACATAAGCCAACACCTTTTGCCCGGATCCTTCAAGGCTCCGGGGCCGCACTCCGGCGCGCCGGGCGCCTGCGAACCTATCCGCAGGTGGGAGCGCACACCGGTTGCGGGAAACAGGGGGCTGCCCGTCACAGCCCCAAGCGAACGGGCTACGCAAGAGTTGGCCGTCGGGACTAGAGTGGACCGGAGAGGCTACGGACGCAATCAGCATCCGCACAGCCACAGTGATCGTCCGGCGAAAGAACCGGATCCCCACAGACGTAATTGGTGCAGACACAATCTGTACATGAGAGAGGTTTGCCGTGGCCGCAGAAGACACAACGGACATCCTGAGCGGGTTGACCAACCAGCTCCCGGACCGTGACCCCGAGGAGACCGCGGAATGGATGCAGTCACTGGATGAACTGATCCGTTCCCAGGGCACCGAAAGAGCCCAGTACATTATGCGTTCGCTGCTCCAGCGCGCCGGTGCGCAGTCCGTGGGCGTGCCCATGGTCACCACCACCGACTATGTCAACACCATCCCGGTGGACCAGGAACCCGAGTTCCCCGGCGATGAAGAAGTTGAACGCCGCTACCGCGCCTGGCTGCGCTGGAACGCCGCCATCATGGTGCACCGCGCCCAGCGCCCGGGCATCGGCGTCGGCGGACACATTTCCACCTATGCAGGTGCAGCAACCCTGTACGAAGTGGGCATGAACCACTTCTTCCGGGGCAAGGACCATCCGGGCGGCGGAGACCAGATTTACTTCCAGGGTCACGCCTCCCCCGGCATGTATGCACGCGCCTTCCTGGAAGGCCGCCTGTCCGAAGAGGACATGGACGGCTTCCGGCAGGAGAAGTCCCGGGAGGGACACGCACTGTCCTCCTACCCGCACCCGCGCTCCATGCCGGACTTCTGGGAATTCCCCACCGTGTCCATGGGCATCGGTCCCATGAACGCCATCTACCAGGCGCAGTCCAACCGCTACCTGCAGAACCGCGGCATCAAGGACACCTCGGAACAGCATGTCTGGGCGTTCCTGGGCGACGGCGAAATGGACGAGCCCGAATCGCGCGGCCTGCTCCAGCTGGCAGCCAATGACAAGCTGGACAACCTGACCTTCGTGGTGAACTGCAACCTGCAGCGCCTGGACGGACCGGTGCGCGGCAACGGCAAGATCATGCAGGAACTGGAAGCCTTCTTCCGCGGTGCCGGCTGGAACGTCATCAAGGTTCTTTGGGGCCGCGAGTGGGACTCGCTGCTGGAGAAGGACAAGAACGGCGCACTGGTGGACATCATGAACTCCACCCCGGACGGCGACTACCAGACCTACAAGGCCGAGTCCGGCGGCTTTGTCCGCGAGCACTTCTTCGGCAAGAGCCCCGAGACCAAGGAACTGGTCGCGAACCTCACCGACGAGGAAATCTGGCAGCTCAAGCGCGGCGGACATGACTACCGCAAGGTCTACGCAGCGTATAAGGCCGCCATGGAGTTCAAGGGCAAGCCGACTGTCATCCTGGCCCACACGGTCAAGGGCTACGGCCTGGGCACGCACTTCGAGGGCCGCAACGCGACCCACCAGATGAAGAAGCTGACCCTGGATGACCTGAAGGCCTTCCGCGACCACCTGCGGATCCCGATCACGGACGAGCAGCTCGAAGCCGACCCGTACCAGCCGCCGTACTACCACCCGGGCACCGACGCTCCGGAGATCAAGTACATGCTGGAGCGCCGGCGCGAACTCGGCGGCAACGTTCCCGAGCGCCGGATCAAGCACGCACCCGTGAAGCTGCCGGATGAAAAGGCCTACGAGGTAGCCAACCGCGGTTCCGGCAAGCAGATGGCGGCCACCACCATGGCCTTCGTACGCCTGCTCAAGGACCTCATGCGGGACAAGGAATTCGGCAAGCGCATTGTGCCGATCATCCCTGACGAAGCGCGCACCTTCGGCATGGACTCGTTCTTCCCCACGGCGAAGATCTACAACCCCAAGGGACAGAACTACCTGTCCGTGGACCGGGACCTGGTCCTCGCCTACAAGGAGTCCCCGCAGGGCCAGATTGTGCACGTGGGCATCAACGAGGGCGGCTCCATTGCGGCCTTCACCGCAGCCGGAACTTCCTACGCCACCCACGGCGAACCGCTGATTCCGGTCTACGTGTTCTACTCGATGTTCGGATTCCAGCGCACCGCAGACTACATCTGGGCAGCCACTGACCAGATGGCCCGCGGCTTCCTGATCTCCGCCACGGCCGGCCGGACCACCCTGACCGGTGAGGGCCTGCAGCACGCTGACGGCCACTCCCCGATCCTGGCCTCCACCAACCCGGCAGTGAAGACCTACGACCCGGCCTACGGGTACGAGATCGGGCACATCGTCCGCCACGGCTTGGAAGAGATGTACGGTCCGGACTCCAAGGATCCGAACGTCATCTACAACATCATGGTGTACAACGAGCCGATCCGGCAGCCGAAGGCCCCGGAGGACCTGGATGTTGAAGGAATCCTCAAGGGCATCTACCTGCTGGCTCCGGCCAAGATCGACGGCCCCCGCGCCCAGCTCCTGGCCTCCGGCGTAGCCGTGCCGTGGGCACTGGAAGCCCAGCAGATCCTTGCCGACGACTGGGGCGTTTCCGCCGACGTGTGGTCCGTGACGTCCTGGAATGAACTCCGCCGCGACGGCCTGGCCGCCGAGGAAGAATCCTTCCTGCACCCGGAGGCAGAGCCCCGCGTTCCGTTCGTGACCAAGCAGCTCGCCGGTGCCACCGGTCCGGTGATCGCTTCCACGGATTACATGAAGGCCGTTCCGGACCAGATCCGGCAGTTCGTTCCCAACGAATTCGCCACCCTGGGTGCGGACGACTTCGGCTTCGCCGATACCCGTGCCGCAGCACGGCGTTACTTCAAGATCGATTCGCACTCCATGGTGGTCCGCACCCTGGAAATGCTCGCCCGCCGCGGCGAGGTTGACGCCAGCGCGCCGACCGAAGCGATCAAGAAGTACGACCTGCTCAACGTCAACGCAGGAACCTCCGGCAACGCCGGCGGCGACGCCTAACGTAGCGGGACCCTCCTCACCGGAGGACAAGAAAAGAACCGTCGCATCCGCGGCGGTTCTTTTCTTTTACCCAATTTCGGCCTTTTATCCACGGCCATGGACCGCTAGATCTCGGTTGCAGCCACCAGGTCTATGTGTGCCTGCATGGCATCTGCTGCCGCCTGCGGGTCGCCGGTGCGGATGGCGTTGACTATGGCACGGTGCGATTCCAGCGACTGTTCCGGCCGTCCGGGCTGCCCGAGGGAAGCCAGCCGGGTCTCGCGCACCAGCTCGGATATGAAAGTCATCATGGAAGCCAGGATGGAGGAGTGGGCAGCTGAGGCAACGGCCCGGTGGAACTGCTCATCACCGGCGGTTCCGCGGCTCCCGCCGGCAATTTCAGCGGCCATCGTCTCCAGGGCCAGGTCCATGGCCGCCAGGTCTGCACGGGTATGGCGTTCGGCAGCGAAAGCGGCCAGCTTCACCTCCAGGGTGCTGCGGGCCTCCACGATTTCCGGCATCCGGTCCCGGTGCTCACGCAGTTCGCGCAGGACCGCCGCCACACTTGGCCGGTAGACCAGCACCGCGCCGGTGCCGTGCTGGACGTCGATGACCCCGAGGACCTCCAGCGCCACCAGGGCCTGCGCCAGCGTGGCCCGGGACACCCCCATGCGCTCCGCCAGGTCTCGCTCCGCAGGGAGCAAATCCCCCGGACCCAGCCCGGCGGACGCAATAAAGCCCAGAAGCTGTTCCACGAGCCGCTCATACAACCGGGGCCTCGACACCCGGACAAACCCCTTGCCTTCACCATTTTCGGGCATCGCATCCTCTTTCTCCGCCTACGGGATCCATGCCTGCGGGCTCTGACCTGCCCAGGAATCCCACGGTCCGGGACAGAGTCTATCCGGGATTGACAAAGAGGCCCAGAGTCTAAGAGGCTAGTCCAGTGCCGGTGTGGCCTGCATCACTTTCCTCTCTGGCCGCCGTCGGGATAACCGCCGAGACCATCAATCCTAGGAACAATATGTCCGCTCCAATCCTCTCCATCCTCATCCTGGTGGCCATGTTCCTGCTGGCCACCGTCCTTCCGCTGAACATGGGGGCGCTGGCTTTCGTGGGCGCCTTCCTGCTGGGCTTCGTGTTCCTGGACATGAGCACCGACGAGATCCTCGCCAACTTCCCCGGCGGCCTCTTCCTCACCATTGTGGGCGTCACCTATCTGTTCGCCATCGCACAAAACAACGGCACCATTGACCTGCTGGTCCGCGGCGCCGTCCGGATGGTGGGCAACCGGGTGGCACTGATTCCCTGGATCATGTTCGCCATCACGGCCATCATCACCGCCGTCGGCGCCCTGTCGCCGGCCGCCGTCGCCATCGTTGCCCCGATTGCCCTGGGCTTTGCCGCCAAACACAAGATCAACCCGCTGATGATGGGCATGATGGTGATCCACGGCGCGCAGGCCGGCGGATTCTCGCCCATCGCCGTCTACGGCGTCACGGTCAACGGCATCATCGGCGAAACCGATCTGGAGTCGAGCCCCCTGGCCGTGTTCCTGGCGAGCCTGCTCTTCAATACCTTTATCGCCCTGATCCTGTTCTTCGTCCTGGGCGGCAGCAAGCTTCGCAGCGGCAAGGTGGGCGGCTTCGTGGAAGAGGTTGCCCAGGCCCGGATGAACGCCAGCGCCGCCGGCCGCACCGACGTGGCCTTCAAGGGATTCGGTTCGGACATTTACGGCCCGCGCGACCCGGCCGGAGACGGCCTCACGGCCACCAAGACCCGCACCGAACTGTTTCCGCAGATCGTGACCATCGCAGGGCTGATTGCCCTGGCAGTGATTGCCCTCGGCTTCAAGGTTGACGTGGGCTTTGTCTCCATCACCATTGCGATGATCCTGGCGCTCGTTTCGCCGCAGGCCCAGAAGGGGGCCATCAATAAAATCAGCTGGACCACGGTGCTGCTCATCTGCGGCATGCTCACCTTTGTGGGCGTCCTTCAGGAAGCGGGCACGGTGGAATACGTTTCCGACGCCGTGGTGGGACTGGGAATGCCGCTGCTGGCTGCCCTGCTCATCTGCTACATCGGCGCCGTAGTCTCCGCCTTTGCTTCCTCCACCGCCATCCTTGCAGCCCTGATCCCGCTTGCCGTTCCGTTCCTTGCCTCCGGCGAGATTGGCGCCGTCGGACTCATCTGCGCCCTCGCCGTATCCGCCACGATCGTGGATGTCTCCCCCTTCTCCACCAACGGAGCGCTGGTCCTGGCCAACGCCCCGGAAGGCATGGACAAGGACCGCTTCTACAAGCAGATTCTCAGCTACAGCGGAATTGTCGTCGTCGCAGGACCGCTGGTGGCCTGGCTCATCATGGTGGTTCCCGGCTGGCTCTAAGCCGGACCGCCAGCGCAGCCAGAGCTCCATCCCCCGAACAAAGGACCCTCCCATGACCACCTCACCAACCTCCCGCGGCCCGCTGGAGGGCTACCTCGTTGTTGATCTGAGCCGCGCCCTTGCCGGGCCCCACGCCGGCATGATGCTTGCGGACCTCGGAGCCCGGGTTATCAAAGTGGAGACCCCGGGAACGGGCGATGACACCCGCAGCTGGGGTCCGCCGTTCGTGGGCCCGGAGGATGACCAGCAGGCCACATATTTCCTTTCCTGCAACCGCAACAAGGAATCCATCAGCCTTGATCTAAAGTCCGAGGACGGCACCGCCGTGCTCCGGGATCTGGTCCGGCGTGCAGACGTCCTGGTGGAGAACTTCCGCCCGGGGGTGCTGGACCGGCTCGGTTTCTCGCCGGCGCAGCTGCATGACATCAACCCCCGGCTCGTCATCCTCTCCATCAGCGGGTTTGGCCACGACGGCCCTGAGGCGACCCGCAGCGGGTATGACCAGATTGTCCAGGGCGAGGCCGGTCTGATGTCCCTCACGGGTTCCGGCCCGGAGGACCCGCAGCGGGTGGGAGTGCCGATCGCGGATCTGCTTTCCGGGATGTACGGCGCCTTCGGTCTGCTGGCGGCGCTGCTGGAACGTGAACGCACCGGCAAGGGCCAGGTGGTCCGCACCTCGCTGCTGGCCGCCGTCGTCGGCGTTCATGCTTTCCAGGGCACCCGGCACACCGTCGCCGGCGAGGTTCCTGCCGCACAGGGCAACCATCACCCGTCAATTGCTCCCTACGGCCTGTTTTCCTGCCGGGGCGGCAAGGTCCAGATCAGTGTGGGCAGCGAAAAGCTCTGGGAAACGTTCGCCACTACGTTTGGCATCGACACTTCGCGGCCGGAATTTGCCGGCAACGCCCAGCGGGTGCGCAACCGCCAGGCCGTGATAGCGGCCGTGGAGGAAGCGTTCGCGGACTTCGAAGCCGAACCCCTCCTGGAGAAGCTGCGGGCCGCCGGCATCCCCGCAGGAAAAGTCCGCACGCTGGACGAGGTCTATGAGTGGGAGCAGGTCCACTCACAGGGACTGGTGGTGGATGTGGAGCACCCCGTTTTGGGCAAGGTGGCACTGCCGGGTCCGCCGCTGCGGTTCTTCGACGCCGCCGAAGGCACCGAAACCACCAACCGCTCGCATCTGGCTCCGCCGCTGCTGAACCAGCACGGCAGCGAGATTCGGAGCTGGCTTGAGGGCAGCGCAGAACCGGCCGGCACGGCCGAGGCGGAACCGGCCGGCACGGATGCCGGCAAGGCATGAGCGTGCAGGCACGGCCGCGGCGGCTCAACGCCCGCGGGCTGCTGGAACTGGTGGTGGATCCTGGCTCCTTCATCTCCTGGGATTCCCCTGTGGCGTACACCGACCACAGCGAAGCGTATGAGGCAGACCTGGCCCGGGCACGGGAGAAAACCGGAGAGGACGAGTCCGTCCTGACCGGCGAAGGCCGGGTGCAGGGCCGGCGCGTTGCCTTGGTGGTCTGTGAATTCGGTTTCCTCGGCGGCTCCATCGGAGTGGCCGCCGCCGACCGCCTGACCGACGCCGTCGAACGCGCCACCCGCGAAGGCCTGCCCCTCCTGGCCGGCCCCGCCTCGGGCGGAACCCGGATGCAGGAGGGAACGCTGGCGTTCCTGTCCATGGTCAAAATCACTGCGGCGGTCCGCCGGCACAAGGAAGCAGGACTGCCGTACCTGGTGTACCTGCGCCACCCCACCACCGGCGGCGTAATGGCTTCCTGGGGTTCGCTGGGACACATCACCGTGGCCGAACCCGGAGCGCTCCTGGGCTTCCTCGGGCCCCGCGTCTACGAGTCCCTGTACGGCGAACCGTTCCCCGAGGGAGTCCAGACGGCGGAGAACCTCCAGGCCCGGGGCTTGGTCGACGCCGTCCTTCCGCCGGAAGAACTGGCCGAAACCGTGCACCGCGCGCTGTCCATGCTCCTTCCGGAGCAGGCCGCTCCGGTGCCCGCACCGGCATCCCTGGGCAGTGCTCCGGCAGCAGTGCCGGCGTGGGAGTCCATCACCGTCTCGCGCAATCCGCAGCGTCCGGGCGTGCGCCAGCTGCTGCATTTCGGTGCCAAGGACGTGCTGCCGCTGAACGGAACCGGACAAGGCGAAAAGGATCCGGGGCTGCTCCTTGCCCTGGCCAGGTTCGGGCAGACATCATGCGTGGTGCTGGGCCAGGACCGGCAGCGCGGTTCGCACCGGCCGGCCCTGGGTCCGGCCTCGCTGCGGGAGGCCCGCCGCGGAATGCGGCTGGCCGAGGAGCTGAACCTTCCCCTGCTGACGGTGATCGACACCGCCGGGGCAGCCTTGTCCAAGGAGGCCGAGGAAGGCGGGCTGGCCGGAGAAATCGCCCGCTGCCTGAATGACCTGGTGGGCCTGGACTCTCCCACCGTCTCCGTCCTCCTGGGCCAGGGCGCCGGCGGCGGGGCGCTGGCCCTGCTCCCGGCAGACCGGACTGTGGCCGCACAGCACGCATGGCTTTCCTCACTTCCGCCGGAGGGTGCCAGCGCCATTGTGTACCGCGACACGGATCACGGGGCCGAAATGGCCGAGGCGCAGGGTGTGACGGTGGCCGCACTGGCGGCCCACGGGATCGTGGATCATGTTGTCCCGGAGGAGCCCGACGCGGCCGCCGAGGCCCCTGCTTTTTGCCGGAGAATGGCCGCAGCAGTGGAATATGAACTCTCCTCCCTGCGTCAAAGTCCTCCGGCCGAGCGTCTTGCGCAGCGCACTGCACGGTTCCGCAGACTGGGTTCAGCGGGATGATTCGAAAGTCCATCCCATACCCCGGGTTGTAGCCTTCGCACAAAATGGTGGATGTCCGGCGAACGCCGTAAGCTCTGCTTTATGCCAGTGACTCGCAGCACAGCCGCGTCTCGACACGGGATGCATGCGGTCCCAGCGGATCCCTCCACAGTGGAGCGGCTCAAAGACAACATCGGGAAACTTTCCACCGCCACCCTGAAGCAGCTGAACCTTTCGCTGCCCTGGTACCGGGGGCTTAGGCCTGACGAACGCTCGGCCCTGGGCATGGTGGCCCAGAAGGGCATTGCCTCGTTTGTGAACTGGTATGAGCGCCCGGCCTCCCCCGCCTGGGTGCTCAGCGACGTTTTCGGCACCGCCCCCACCGAGCTGACCCGCTCCATCAGCCTGCAGAAAGCACTGCAGCTGATCCGGGTGGTGGTCCAGGTGGTCGAAGACCTCGTGCCGGAGCTGGCTGAGGACAACGTCCAGGGCCCCCTGCGCGAGGCCGTGCTGCGTTACTCCCGCGAAGTGGCTTTCGCCGCCGCGGATGTCTACGCCCGTGCTGCCGAAACACGCGGTTCCTGGGACACGCGGCTCGAAGCCCTGGTGGTGGACGCCATCCTGCGCGGGGAGAGTTCGGATGCCCTGCGCTCCCGCATTGCGGCGGTGGGCTGGACCTCCACAGCGCCGATCACCGTGATGGTGGGAAGCTCGCCGTCGGACACCAATGCCTCCTTCGTCAACGAGCTGCGCCGCGCCACTGCACGGCTGAGCGAGGACGCCCTGGTGGGAATCCAGGGCGAACGCCTCATCCTCGTGCTGGGCGGCATGGATGACAGCGCCGGCTCCTACACCCGCCTGGCCGAGCTTTTTGGTTCGGGACCGGTGGTGTACGGACCGCGGGCGGACTCCCTGGTGGAAGCCGGACCGTCAGCCCAGGCCGCCTTCGCCGGTCTCACGGCAGCCCGCGCCTGGCCGGCTGCACCGCGCCCCGTCGCCGCCGACGACCTGTGGCCCGAGCGGGTCATGTCCGGAGACGACAGTGCCCGGAAAGCTCTGGTGCGCAGCATTTACCGGCCGCTGCTGGGCGCATCCAACGGCTTGGCAGAAACACTCTCGGCTTACCTGTCCCTGGGCCATTCACTGGAGGCGACGGCCCGTGAACTCTTTGTCCATGCCAACACGGTCCGGTACCGGCTGCGGCGTGTCTGCGACGTCACCGGCTGGGATCCGATGCTCCCGCGGGAGGCCTTCGTGCTGCAAACCGCCCTGGTGGTCGGCCGGCTCTCCCCGCCCGGAAAAACCGTCCCGGAACGTCCCGCAACCCGTCCGTAATTGAGTTGCATCGCTTCTCCGCCCTTGTAGACTTCCTACAACGCCTCACCGGGAGCTTGGTTCACGCAAACACCCGGTAACCGCCCCTCTCTTTGGAAAGCTTGATAAGTGCTCGCAATTGTCTGCCCCGGCCAGGGGTCCCAAACGCCAGGTTTCCTTTCTCCGTGGCTTGAACTGCCCGGAGTTCGGGAACACCTCGAATCGCTCAGCGCCATTGCAGGCCTGGACCTGATCGCCCACGGCACGGTCTCCGATGAGGAGACCATCAAGGACACCGCCGTGGCCCAGCCGCTGATCGTCGCTGCGGGACTGATGGCTGCGCGGCTGCTGGTGGACCCGGAGGCGCTCACAGCGTCCACCGTTGTGGCCGGGCACTCCGTCGGTGAGATCACCGCCTCCGCCCTGGCCGGCGCACTCACCGAACCCGACGCCCTCATCTTTGTCCGCGAACGCGCCAATGCCATGGCACGGGCTGCCGCCGAGACACCCACCGGCATGAGCGCCGTCCTGGGCGGGGATCCCGAGGAAGTGGCCGCCGTCCTGGCAGCCGCCGGCCTCACCGCCGCCAACGCCAACGGAGGCGGGCAGACCGTCGCCGCCGGAACCCTGGACCAACTCGCCGCTCTTGCCGCCGCTCCGCCGGCCAAGGCCCGCGTGATCCCGCTGAAGGTTGCCGGCGCTTTCCACACCGCGCACATGGCACCCGCCGTCAGCGTTCTGGAGAACCTCCGTCCGCAGCTGCGCCCCGCCGCACCCCGGCCCACCCTGCTTTCAAACTATGACGGCGCCGCCGTCGTTTCCGGCGAAGCCAACCTGGACAGCCTGATCAGCCAGGTTTCCCGGCCGGTCCGCTGGGACCTGTGCATGGAATCCATGGCAGCCATGGGCGTGACCGGCATGCTGGAACTGCCGCCGGCCGGTACGCTCACCGGACTGGCCCGCCGCGGCCTCAAGGGCCTGCCGACGCTGGCCCTGAAGTCCCCCGAAGATCTCGACGCCGCCCGGGAGTTCATTGCCGAACACTCCCCCGCGTCCGCCGCAGCAACAGCAGCAACCACCACCGGAGAAGGTAACGCGTGAGCACGCCCACCCTGAAGCAGTCCCCCGTCCACGAATTCAGCCGCATTCACGGCATTGGCGCATTCCGTCCCGACGTCATCGTCAGCAACGAAGACGTGTGCCAGTGGATCGATTCCTCCGATGAATGGATCCGCCAGCGGACCGGGATCATCACCCGGCACCGTGCGGACAAGGGAACCTCTGTTGTCGACATGGCCGAAGCTGCCGGACGCGACGCCCTGCAGAGCGCCGGCATCGACGGCTCCCAGCTTGGCGCCGTCATCGTCTCCACCGTGACCCACCCCTTTGCCACCCCGTCAGCGGCCGCCGAAATCGCGCATCTGCTCGGCGCCGCACCCGCCCCTGCCTACGACGTATCCGCCGCCTGTGCCGGCTACTGCTACGGCGTTGCCCAGGCGGACGCACTGGTGCGCTCCGGCGCGGCCGAGTATGTGCTGGTCATCGGTGTGGAGAAGCTCTCCGACTTCATTGACAACACCGAGCGCACCATCTCCTTCCTGCTCGGTGACGGAGCCGGCGCCGTCGTTGTCGGTCCGTCTGATTCTGCGGGCATCGGCCCGTCCGTCTGGGGCTCCGACGGCAGCAAGTCCAGCACCATCGGCATGACGCACTCCATGCTGGACATCCGCGAGCTGTCCCTGGCCGCCGAAGCTGAAGGCGACACCGTTGGCGTGGCCGAGGTTGCCGAGCGCGACACCAAGCTGTGGCCCACCCTGCGCCAGGACGGCCAGAGCGTGTTCCGCTGGGCCGTCTGGGAAATGGCGAAGGTTGCCCAGCGCGCCCTCGACGCCGCCGGCGTCACCGCAGAGGACCTTGGCGCCTTTGTTCCGCACCAGGCCAACATGCGCATCATCGATGAAATGGCCAAGCAGCTGAAACTGCCCGAGTCAGTGATCATCGCCCGCGACATCGCCGACGCCGGCAACACCTCGGCAGCCTCGATCCCGCTGGCTACGCACCGCCTGCTCAAGGAAAACCCCGAGCTCAGCGGCAAGCTGTCCCTCCAGATCGGCTTCGGCGCGGGCCTCGTCTTCGGCGCGCAGGTTATCGTTCTTCCGTAACCTGTCCGCCCCACACACCACACCGCTATGCGGTTGGACCATCCACGCCGGTTTATACCGGTACCACGAGAAAAAAGGAGCCACCATGGCTAGCAACGAAGAAATCCTGGCCGGCCTCGCCGAGATCGTCAACGAAGAGACGGGCCTGGCCCCCGAATCCGTCGAGCTGGACAAGTCCTTCACCGACGACCTGGACATCGACTCCATCTCCATGATGACGATCGTCGTCAACGCCGAAGAGAAGTTCGGCGTGCGCATCCCGGACGAAGAGGTCAAGAACCTGAAGACCGTCGGCGACGCCGTGGACTTCATTTCCAAAGCTCAGGCGTAATCCGCCGGCGGCCGCTGCCTTCCCGGCGGCGGCCGCCGAGTCAGCGCATGTATTTCCAGCACCACCAACGTCTTTCGAGAGAGTGAATCATGGCCCGCAAAGTAGTCATCACCGGCCTGGGTGCCACTACGCCCATCGGCGGAGATGTTCCCACCATGTGGAGGAACGCGCTCAAAGGTGTCGCCGGCGCCCGAACCCTCGAAGACGATTGGGTAGCCCAGTACAGCCTCCCCGTAACCTTCGCCGCCCGGGTCTCCACTCCCGCCACCGAGGTCCTGTCCCGCGTCGAAGCCAAGCGCATGGATCCGTCCACCCAGTTTGCGGTGGTGTCCGCCCGCGAAGCCTGGGCCGACTCCGGCATCGAGGACGTTGACCACGACCGCCTGGCCGTTTCGTTCGCCACCGGAATCGGCGGCGTCTGGACCCTGCTGGACGCCTGGGACACCCTGCGTGAAAAGGGCCCCCGCCGCGTTCTGCCCATGACCGTTCCCATGCTGATGCCCAACGGCCCCGCCGCCGCCGTCAGCCTGGATCTGGGCGCCCGCGCCGGCGCCCACACCCCTGTTTCCGCCTGTGCCTCCGGCACTGAGGCCCTGCACCAGGGCCTGGAGCTGATCCGCTCCGGCAAGGCCGACGTCGTCGTCTGCGGCGGCGCCGAAGCCGCCATCCACCCGATGCCGCTTGCCGCTTTCGCCTCCATGCAGGCGCTGTCCAAGCGCAACGATGACCCCGAACGCGCCTCACGCCCCTATGACAAGGACCGCGACGGTTTTGTCATGGGTGAAGGTGCCGGCGCCCTGGTGCTGGAAGCCGAAGAGCACGCCCTGGCCCGCGGCGCCCGCATCTACGCCGAACTGGCCGGCACGGCAGTCACTGCTGACGCCTACCACATCACTGCCCCCGACCCCGAGGGCCTGGGCGCCACCCGTGCGCTGAAGGCCGCCCTGTACGACGCCCGCGCGCAGGCCGAGGACGTAGTGCACGTCAATGCACACGCCACCTCCACTCCTGTGGGCGACAAGCCGGAATACACCGCCCTGAAGTCCGCTCTGGGATCCCATGTGGACAACGTGGCCGTATCAGCCACCAAATCCCAGACCGGCCACCTGCTCGGTGCCTCCGGCGCCGTGGAAGCGGTCATGACCGCCATGGCCGTCTTCGACCGCCAGGCTCCGGCCACCATCAACCTGGACAATCAGGATCCGGAAATCCCGCTCGACGTCGTCACTTCCGCGCGGTCCCTTCCCGGCGGCGACATTGTGGTCCTGAGCAATTCATTTGGATTCGGCGGGCACAACGCAGTCATCGCTCTGCGCAGCTACTAATACCCGGCGCTGCTAATAGTCAGGCACTGCTAATAGCCCGGCACTGCTAATAGCCCGGCAAAAAGCCGCGGCGGTTTCCTTCCGGAAACTGCCGCGGCTTTTGTTGTTGCTGCTGTGCGGGATCTTTGAATATGGCGCTTAGCCCACCTGATGCAGCCAGCGGACGTTTGCGCCGTCAGCTGCGTGCCTGAACGGCTCCAATTCGTCATCCCAAGCCTCGCCAAGGGCGAGGGAAAGCTCGTGGTACACCGCCGAGGGATCCCCGGCACCGTTCTCATAGGCGTAGCGGATGCGGTCCTCCGAAACCATGATGTTGCCGTGCACATCGGTGGTGGCGTGGAAGATCCCCAGTTCGGGCGTGTGGCACCAGCGGCTGCCGTCAGCGCCGGCGCTTTGGTCTTCAGTGACTTCGTAGCGCAGGTGCGCCCAGCCGCGCAGAGCGGAAGCCAGCAGCGAGCCGGTGCCCTGAGCACCGGTCCATTCCAGTTCCGTGCGCAGCATTCCCGGGGCAGCCGGCTGAGGGGTCCACTTTAGATCCGTTCGCTTTTCCACGACGGATCCAATGGCCCACTCAATATGGGGGCACAACGCAGACGGGGCGGAGTGTATGAACAACACGCCGTGAGCCATCACAACAGACATTCCATCCTCCATAGGTATAGGTACGTCTTCCCCAACGACCTGCTACCCGAGCGAAATGCTTCTGCTTTGCTGACCTCTTTACGGACTGCGCTTTGTTTTCTCGGCTAATATGTTCCTGTTCCCTTGAGACTCTCATCCGGTACAGACTTAGCCTTATTGTGCCGCAAGTTAACTAATTGCGCCAATAAAATTGTGGGCATCACACATGCCCTCCGGCGTCTGGACCTGATAAGCCGTGATCCCGGGTTCGGGACCTTCGGGCAACGGAACGTGTCCGCTGCCGCTGGCTTCGCCCGCTTCAGGCCCGGGGATGGGCCTGCTGGTAACTGGCCTTCAGCCGGTCCACCGAGACGTGCGTGTACAGCTGAGTAGTGGCCAGCGATGAATGACCCAGAATTTCCTGGACGGCCCGCAGGTCCGCACCTCCGTCAAGCAGATGGGTTGCCGCCGAATGCCGCAGTGCGTGGGGCCCCGTTGCCCCGGTGTCGCCCAGCGCCTCGAAGAGCCCGGCAACCACCGACCGCACCTGCCGCTGGTCCACCCGCCTGCCCCGCTGGCCAAGGAACAGAGCCGGGCCGCTGTCCGCGTTGGCCAGGGCCGGCCGGCCGCGGCGCAGCCAGTCGTCTACTGCGGCAGCCGCGGGCTGGCCGTACGGAACGGTCCGTTCCTTGTTCCCCTTGCCGATCACTGTCAGGGTCCTGCGCTCCGAATTCAGATCATCAACATCCAGGCCGGTGAGCTCCCCGACCCGGATCCCGGTGGCATAAAGAAGTTCCACCAGGGCCCGGTTCCGGACCGCCAACGGGTCACCCTCAGCCGCAGCTTCGGCGAGCGCTTCGAAAAGCTCGCCCACCTGCCCTGCCCGGAGTACCGACGGCAGCGTCTTTTCCCGCTTCGGCGCACGTAGCCGCAGCGCCGGGTCGGTGCTGATAAGTTCCTCTCGCAGCGCCCAGCCGGTGAAGCTGCGGGCGGTTGCTGCGCGCCGGGCCAGTGTGGACCGGGCCAGGCCGGCGGCGCTGAGTTCACCCAGCCAGCCGCGCAGCACCCCCAGGTCGATCCCGTCCAGTGTGCGCACTCCCCCGGCCAGCGCATGGTTCAGCAACTGGGCAACGTCGCCCTCGTATGCCCGGACTGTATGGTCCGACCGTCCCCGTTCGCTGGACAGGTAGCGGCTGAAACCGCGCAGTGCCTTGCTGAATTCGTTTGGCCAAGCCGGGGCTGCGGCCACGGACTCCGCGTCTGCCGCCGGCCGCCGGGCTTTGCCCGAACCGGTGCCGGCGTTCACGGCTTGATCAATGTTTGAGGGTGTCACCCCTTTACTGTCCTCGCTTCATCCCCCGTCCTCAAGCAGGCACACCGGCAGCAGCGGCACACTGAACGCGCAGTGCCGCGGTGCTTTCCGCACCCTCGTGCTCCAGCAGAAACCGTTTCGAGTCGATGCCGGCGGAATAACCGGTGAGTGAGCCGCGTGATCCGACCACGCGGTGCGTGGGAATGACAATGTTCAAAGGGTTCCGCGAAAGGGCGGCCCCCACGCTGCGCGCCTTCGCAGCGTCCCCCAACCGGATCGCCAGCTCCTTGTAACTGCACGTCTGGCCGTAGGGGATGGCGGACACCTCGGCCCACACCCTGCGCTGGAACTGGGTCCCTTTGGCCTCCAGGTCCAGTTCGAAGCAGCAGCGGCGGCCGGCAAAATACTGGCTGAGTTGAAGCTCAGCCTCTTCAAAGCCGTCTTCCACAATGCGGCCCAGCCCGTGGTCCGCAGCCGGATCGGGCACCCCGGGGAAAACTGCGCACAGGGCTCCCTCCTCAGAGGCGAGGGTGAAGATGCCCAGGGGTGTAACGACGCTTTTATGTATACGCACGATGGTTCCTAACTGTGGGATGAAACGTGGAGGGGCGGGATATGGGAGGCGACGCGGACGGTCCCGGAGGGCTTCTGCAGCAGCCTGCCGCTCCGTCCCGGCTGCCGCTCATGTGCGGCTCCTTCGCCACGTTCCCTGTCTGTCCCGGGCCGCGAGATCTTCGAGCTCCAGGCGCGCCAGGCCTGCCCGGACGGATGAAACCGAAAGCCCGGCAACGGAGGCGAGCTTTTCCACGGGTGATCCGGTGCGCAGCGGAAGAGCGTCGAGGAGAAGCATGTCTTCGATCGTCAGGCCGTCATGCACGGCCCGGGGACTTTCATGAGCAGTCCCTGCCGCCTCGTCTGTTGCACCTATGGGGCCGCCCAGTTCAATAACTTCGGCTGCGTCCGTCACGCACACGGCGCTGCCGTCCCGCAACAGACGGTGGCAGCCTGCCGAGTTGGCCGAATATACCGACCCGGGAACCGCTCCCACTTCGCGCCCCAGCACCGCAGCGTGATGCGCAGTATTCAATGCCCCGGACCGCCAGCGCGCTTCAACGACAACCGTCACGGCACCGAGGGCCGCGATGATCCTGTTGCGCTGCAGAAACCTCCAGCGGGTGGGCGAAGAACCGGGCGGAACTTCGGACAGGAGCAGACCGCAGCGGGCCACTTCGCGAAGGAGGTCCTCGTTCCCGGCCGGGTAATAGCGGTCAACACCGCCGGCCATCACGGCGATAGTGGGAATGTGTTCGGTGCCGCCGGTCGCCAGCGCCGCACGGTGGGCCTGGGCATCTATGCCGTACGCCCCGCCGGACACCACCGTCCATCCCCTGGTCACGAGACCTGCTGCAATGTCACCGGCCACCGACGCTCCGTACCCCGTGCTGTCGCGGGAGCCGACCACGGCGGCCGTTCGGCAGAGTTCGGGGATGCCTCGGTTGAGGTTCCCCCTGGTCCACAAGCACAGAGGCATCCCCAGCTCCAGTCCGCGCAGCGCCTCCGGCCAGCGGGGGTCCTCGGGAATCAGCAGCTCTCCGCCCAGCCGTTCAACCGTGGCGAGATCACGCTCAGGCGATAAATCCTGCACCCGTGGTGCCCAGCGTTCCAAGGCAGAAGCGACGCTGTTGCCGGATGCGGGAATACCGAAAGCGGCCAGCACTTCCGTTACCTCCCGGGACAGGCCGGCCCCGGCACGGACGCTGCCCGTGGCCACCCGAAGGGCATCCACCGGTCCGGCGGCCGCTACGAGTGCCAAGCCAACGTTGTCCGAAGGTTCGAAGACCCGGGACAGGGCGGCCCGGGTCAGCAGCTGTTCCATCCGGGGACTGTTCACGCTGCTGCCCCCTGCTGCCGGAATCCCAGTGCCTGCCCCACGTCGTCTGCGTCCGGCGTCGTATGGCCCGTGAGGTCGGCAATGCTCCAGGCGACCCGGAGCACCCTGTCGTATCCCCGGGCCGTCAGTGTTTGCCGCTCCATGGCACGGTCCAATGAGGCGGTGGCCCGCGGTGCCGGGCGCAGGGGGCCCCGCAGCAAGTTCCCTGCCACCTCCGCGTTGGCCTCATACCCCCACTTCTTCAACCGCTGGTGCTGGACCCTGCGCGCTTCCGCCACCCGGCCGGCGATATCCGCGCTTGGTTCAGCGGTGCCGTCACCTGCCAGTTCCCGCAGGGAGACCCGCTGTACGGTCAGCTGCAAATCCACGCGGTCCAGAAGCGGCCCGGAGAGCCTGCTGAAGTAGCGCCGGCGCTGCTGCGGAGTGCAGGTGCATTCAATTCCCTTCCCCGAGGCCAGTCCGCAGGGACAGGGGTTGGCTGCCAGGACAAGCTGGAACCGCGCCGGATAGGAGGCGGTTCCTGCGGCCCGGTGCAGATCAACTTTTCCGCTTTCCAGCGGCTGGCGCAGGGCATCCAGGACCCGCCTGTCGTATTCGGGTGCTTCATCGAGGAAGAGCACGCCGCGGTGGGCCCGGGAAGCTGCCCCCGGACGGGCGATGCCCGAGCCGCCGCCGATGATGGCTGCCGAGGACGCTGTGTGGTGGGGACTCTCGAAGGGCGGACGCCGCAGCAGCTGGGAACACGGACGCCCGCCCCATACCAGGGAGTGGATGGCCGTGACTTCCATGGCGTGTGCGTCGGAAAGACCGGGGAGCAGCCCGGGAAGGCGCTCCGCCAGCATCGTCTTTCCCGCGCCGGGCGGCCCCGTCATCAGGAGGTGATGGGCGCCGGCAGCCGCCACTTCCACGGCAAATCGAGCCTCCGACTGCCCGGCGACATCAGCCATGTCGCGGGCGGGGACCGGCACCGCAGGCGGCTCATCGTCAGCGGCGTCCGCCTCCTCTCCCGGAGCCTGCGGAGGGAACAGGAGCCGGTCCGGATCCGCACCGAGGAAGGCTGCCACTTCTGCGAGTGATCCAAAGCCGTTGACCGCGGCGCCCGGAACAAGGGAGGCTTCAGCGGCGTTGGCTTCGGCGACGGTGATCTCCGGATACCCTGCGTCCACAGCTGCCATGACGGCGGGCAGGATTCCACGCACCGGCCGAAGCCTGCCGTCCAGTCCCAGCTCTGCGATGAATACGCGGCGGCCGCTGCACCTGATGTCTCCCGAAGCGGCAAGAGCCGCCATCACAATGGCCAGGTCGAACCCGGAGCCGCGCTTGTGGACATCCGCCGGCATCAGATTTACCGTAATCCTGCGGCGGCTCAGCGGCAGGCCGGAGTTCTTAGCTGCTGACCGGACCCGGTCCTTGGCCTCGTTCAGGGATGCATCCGGCAGCCCCAAAAGGACAAATGAGGGCAACGACTGCCCGATGTCCGCTTCAACCTCCACCACGCGGCCGTCCAATCCCATCAGCCCCACCCCGTAGGTTCGCCCCAGCGTCACAGCGCCACTTCCCTCAAGTGTTCGATCACTGGGTTGCCGGCGCCGTCGTCCACAACCGAGACGGCATCCACCCGAAACGAGGCATACTGCCGTCCCTGCGCTTTCCGCCATTTACCGGCCAGAAGGTACAGCCGGGCGAGTTTCTCCGGAGTGATGGCCTCAAGGGGATGGCCGTAGTCGAGGGAGGACCGTGTTTTCACCTCCACGATCACCAGCGTGCCGTGGTCGATGCCCACCAGGTCGATTTCCCCTTCGGGGCACCGCCAGTTGCGGTCTATCACTTCAATTCCGGCTGCCGCCAGATAGGTGGCGGCGAGCTGCTCGCCGTGCCGGCCCAGGGTGTCTTTGGCTTTCATGCAGCCACACTCGCCGAGGACAGACCTGTCCGGCACCCCCCGGCCCAGCCGGTGTGGAGAAGCATTACTCCTGCGCTGCGCCGCAACCAGCCTGTGGAGGACGGGGTGGTTTCAGGCCTTGCCCGAATCCTGAGCATGTCCGGTGCTCTTCGGCGAGCGAAGACCCAGAACCCGCCGGTGATAGCTTTCAATGTCCTGAACAACTCCTGCACTGCTGCCGCGGAACATCATCGGTGAGAAAGTGATGTCCCATCCGCACAGGCCGCGGCTCCATTCCAGGGAACGGGCCACATCCCGCAGCGGAACGGAGCCCGCCTCCTGCCGGGGCATGCGTCTGCTGCTGCTGCCGGCAATCCTGGGCAACACCCCGGCCGTAAGTCTCGCCGCAGTGTTCGCTCCGCGGATCAGCCGGACTTCTCCGGGGGTAAAGGACTGCACGAACCGTTCGTAGGACTTCAGCCGGATCCCGATGATCCTGGTTCCGCCGCGGCCGCCCGGGATTCGTCCCGTACCCGCCCCGTCGAAATCATCCCAGGGAATGAAACCGCCGGACTCCGGCCTGATGCCTTCCCCGGTCAGCGTGAGGACTGTCGGTTTACGCAGCTTTACCACGAGCATGCAGAGCCCGCCGACGCCGAAAAAGAGCACAGCCAGCCAGCCGAAGAGCACAGTCGCCCAGTCCGTGCTGGAGGAAACCATGAAGACGCCGGCGGCAGTGAAGGGAACGCAGAGAAGTACCACCCCCATCAGGCGAAGTTTCGACACCGAAAAAACCAGAGGCGCCAACTCCGGCTGCGCGCCGTTTCCCCGCTGCCGGCCGGCCCTCGCGCCCAACTCGCCGAATCCGGACGTCACTCTTTTCCCCCGTTCCGCCCGTCCCCAAGAGTCGGGCTGCCGTGTCGGTTTATCCTACGACGGCCTTATGCAGTTCCCGGGTAGACCACCGGCATGGACTCCAGCCGGACGGGCGCAGGAGTAATGCTGCGCCCCGTCTGCAACAAGCCGTCGGATGGAACGTCCTGCCTGCGCTGCGGCGCGGGAAGGGTACCGGTAAACCCGCGGGCCAACGTGATGTGGGGGCGCAGCCGCGAGGAAAACATGAAGTTGGGATCCTCAGCGGTAAAGGCCGGGACGTCCGTGATCCCGCAGGCATTCAGGAACGTCTCCAGTGCTGCGTAGGCCAGGGTATGGGAATGCAGGAGCGCTGCGGACGGAAAGTATTCCAGGACCAGGGTCCGTCCGTGCCGGCCGAACCGCGACAAAACGGCCGGCTCCAGCAGCACGGGCTGCTGCGGCATGGCGGCTTCGGTCTCAGCGACGTAGCCGGCCAGGAGCTCTTCGTATTCCTCCCGGGAGATGTCCGCCGCGGCCGAAATGACGGCATACACATCCCGGACCTTCCCGAAGTGGATCAGTGTCAGGTGGACCTGCCGCTCGGGGATCCACCGGGGTGCGCCGCCGTCGTTCACCTCCGGACGGGCTGCCAGGTCCTGCTGCAGTTCCCGAAGATGCTCCAGCGACTCAGCGTCCGGACGCAGCTGCGCATAGAGTCTGCGGTTGCCGGAGAGATAACCGGCCAGCGGCGAGTCGGGAAGCACCATTGGAGCAGTTTAGGAGATGCCGCTCACACCTGCACTAGGGTGGAGCCATGCCTTTCGCCATTCCGGTCCTGTCGGACCGCTTCCTCACCCTGCGGCCCCACCGGGAAGCCGACATCGACCCCGTCCTCGCCCGGTCGGTGGACCCGCGGACACGGCAGTGGACCACCGTTCCCCTGGACTACACACGGGAGATGGCCTCGGACTACGTGGCGGCGATTTCCGTTCCGCAGGAGGCGGAGATTTCCTGGGCGCTGGAGGCGGACGGTTCCTATGCCGGAACCCTTGACCTGCGCTTCCAGGGGGCCAACTCGGGAAATCTGGGTTTCGTCACCGCTCCGGAATACCGCGGCCGGGGGCTCATGTCCCGTGCCGTGGGTCTGGCCGTTGCCCACGCCTTTGACGATCTGGGCTGGGACGTGGTCACGTGGTCCGCCAATGCCGGCAACGTCGGCAGCTACAAGACGGTGTGGCGCAACGGGTTTCCGCCGCCGATTGCCGTTCCCCATTTTCTGGCGCACCGGGGAAGGATGGTGGAAGGCTGGGTCTCCAGTCTCGCTGCCGGGGATCCGCGGTCCCCGTCGGGTGCGTGGGCGCAGTGGGAGGACGTCGCCGCCCGCCTGCCGGAGGCAACCAGCCCGCTGCTCAAGCCGTAGGCGGGACGCTCAGGCCAGTTCTTCCGGCTTGGGAACGGTCAGGTCATCGTTGCGGGTCAGTTCTTCCACGTTCACGTCCTTGAACGTGATCACCCGGACGCTTTTCACAAACCTCGCCGAACGGTAAACGTCCCAGACCCAGGCGTCCTGCAGGGTCAGATCAAAGTAGATCTCGCCGTCCGCGGAGCGCGCCTGCAGGTCCACGTGGTTGGCCAGGTAGAACCTGCGCTCGGTCTCCACCACATAGCTGAAGAGTCCCACCACGTCCCGGTATTCACGGTAGAGCTGCAGCTCCATGTCCGTTTCATAGTTCTCAAGGTCTTCGGCACTCATATTTCCATCATCCCCCAACGACGCTCTCACGGTCCCGGGCATCCGCTTCCGGACGCGACCCCAACTGCCAGGACATCCGGTGCAGGGGCGTGGGCCCGCGCTCGTCAATCGCCAGCCGATGGGACGCCGTGGCGTACCCCTTGTTCACTTCCCAGCCGTACTGAGGATGTGTCATAGCGTAGTCCACCATCATGGTGTCCCGCTCCACCTTCGCGAGTACGCTGGCCGCAGCCACGCTCAGGCAGGTCATGTCCGCCTTGATCTTGGTGTGCACGGGCGCCCGGCAGCCGCCGTCGTCGTTCCCCGGGAGGTCAAAAAGGCTGGCCTGGCGCGCGGGTGAGAGCCAGTTGTAGTTGCCGTCCAGGAGCACGACGTCGGGGGTCAGGTCCGCGCGGACCTGGTCCCAGGCGCGGGTGCCGGCAAGGCGCAGCGCGCCCATGATGCCGTGCAGGTCAATTTCCGCGGCGCTGGCATGGCCCACTCCCCAGCTGCGGGCCCATTTCTTGATCTGGGGAACCAGTAGTTCGCGGTCCTTTTCGGAGAGCAGCTTGCTGTCCCGCACCCCCTTGAGGGAACGCACGGTGGCCAGGTCCACGGCCACCAGGCCAACGCTGACCGGGCCGGCCAGCGCTCCGCGTCCCACTTCGTCGCATCCGGCCAGCACCCGGTGCCCGACGGCGGCGAAGGAGCGCTCGTGCCGCAGCGTGGGGGCCTTGCTGCCGGCGCCCGTCTTGGTCCGGGGGCGGGCCGGAGCCGCCGTCACTTGGAGCCGGCCGGCTGGGAGGCTGAGGGATCGGGAACGTTTTCGAAGACTTCCGGATAGCTGCCCACAAAGCCTGCACGGTTCAGCGGCCAGGCTGTCACGGCTGCCTTGCCCTCAATGTCCTCTACATCCACGAAACCGCCGCCTTCACCCTGTAGATGCTCGCGCGAATCCGCGGAGGCGTTGCGGTGGTCTCCCATGACCCAGACTTTGCCTTCGGGAACCACCACGTCAAAGGGGACATCCGACGGTGTTGCCCCGGGGTAAATGTAGGGCTCGTTCAGCGGCTCGCCGTTGACCGTGATCCGGCCGTCGGCGTCGCAGCAGACGACGTGGTCCCCTTCCATGCCGATCACACGCTTGACCAGGTGCTGTTCCGAAGTGTCCGGAACCAGGCCCACGAAAATCAGTGCGTCGCGGATCCAGGTGCCGGGGCCTTCGGTGGCCGGGGCAAGTTCGGGCAGCCAGCCCTTGGTGTCCTCGAAGACCACCACGTCGCCGCGGTTGAGGTCAAAAGGTTCCGGAACCAGAAGATTGACGAAGATCCGGTCATTGATTTCCAGGGTTTCCTCCATGGAACCGGAGGGAATGTAGAAGGCCCGGAACAGGAACGTCTTAATCAGGAAGGAGAGCAGCAGCGCAATGACGATGATGGTGGCCACTTCGCGCAGCCATCCGCCGAAACCGCGCTGCTTGTTGTGTCCGGCGCTGTGGCTGGGCTCTTCCGGGACGTTCTGAGCCATGTGCTGTCCTCTTATTTCGCCGTGTTCCACTCGGCTCCTAACTCTAGCCGTTCAATTTCCGAACTGCGCTCCAGCGGCCACACGATGGCCGTTGCGCGCCCAATGACGCGTTCCTCGGAAATGAGCCCGCCGCCCGGGGCGCCCAGCAGGGACCGGGAATCGGCTGACCGGGAGCGGTGGTCTCCGAGGAGCCACAGTCTCCCCTCGGGAACTATCACGTCAAAGTTCTGCTCGCTTGGGGCGTCTCCGGGATAAACGTACGGCTCGCCCACGGGAGTTCCATTGACCTGCAGCCGCGGTTCCTCCGCTGTGCAGCAGGTGATGCGGTCTCCGGGGATTCCGATGACGCGCTTCACATACACCGAGTCGCTGCCAACCAGCCCCACCCAGCGGGCCAGGGACTTTGCCGCTGCCACCGGGGCAGCGTCGCCGTTGTTGAGCGGGGCAAGGGAACCGCGGCCGTCAAAGACCACTACGTCCCCGCGCTGGATGCCGCCGGAGTGGTATTCGGTGCGCGAGACCAGCACACGGTCCCCGGGATCCAGCAGCGGCTGCATGGACTCGGAGGGAATGTAGTAGATGTCCACGACAAAAGCGCGGACCAGGGCCACGAGCACAACTGCCGCGGCGAGGGCGCATAGCACGAAACGCCAGCCCACAAACCTGGACCGGCGTTTCGTGTGCTTCCGGGAAGGATCCGAAGATTCCCCGGAAGCGGATGCTGCGTGGATCAAGAAGATTACTTGGCGGGACGGAAGTCGCGCTTTTCCTTGATCTTGGCTGCCTTGCCGCGCAGATCGCGCATGTAGTACAGCTTGGCGCGGCGGACATCGCCCTTGGAGACCAGTTCGATCTTGTCGATGACCGGGGAGTGAACCGGGAAGGTACGCTCCACGCCGACACCGAAGCTGACCTTGCGGACCGTGAAGGTCTCGCGCAGGCCGTCGCCCTGGCGCTTCATGACGAAGCCCTGGAAGACCTGAACACGGGTGTTCTTGCCTTCAATGATGTTTACGTGAACCTTGACCGTGTCACCGGCGCGGAACTCGGGGATGTCTGAACGCAGCGAAGCTGCATCAAGAGAATCTAGGATGTGCATTGTTTATCACTCCTGGTGAACGCCACAGGTCATCCACTTTGGTAACGGCAGTCAAGGATGCAGCCACGAAGGGCTGCACAGATGCTGCCGAAGCTATGAGACCGGCGTAGCCGAGGATTGGCTGCCGGTGTGCACTCTGTTGGCCACGCTCCCCCTGTGGCAGGTGCGGACCCAGATGACACAGTTATCTATTCTGCCATACCGGACCTAACCCCACCAATCAGGAGCGGGGTAGGACCCGGTCCGCAGTCACTTCGTATCCCAGCGCCTGGAGCGCGGCCCGGTCAGCCTTGCTCAGCTGCTGCGCATCGATCTTCTCCAGCAGGTCCGGGCGGCGTGCTGCGGTGCGCTGCAGCTGCTGGTCCCGGCGCCACTGGGCGATTTTGCCGTGGTTTCCGCTGAGCAGGATTTCCGGAACGTTCCGGTCCCGCCAGGATGAGGGCTTGGTGTAGACGGGGTACTCCAGCAGCCCGTCCGAGTGCGATTCCTCCACCAGGGATTCGGGATTGCCGACGACGCCGGGCACCAGCCGGCCAATGGCCTCCACCATGGCCAGGACGGCAACCTCTCCCCCGTTGAGCACGTAGTCGCCGAGGCTGACCGGACGGACGTCAAAACGTTCGCCGGCCCATTCCAGCACGCGCTCGTCGATGCCCTCGTACCGTCCGCAGGCGAAGACAAGGTGCTTTTCTTCAGCGAGCTCATAGGCCATGGCCTGGGTGAACACCGCGCCGGCGGGCGAGGGGACGATCAGGACGGGACGCTTGCCGCCGTCGTCATTTCCCGCGTCCGTACTTCCCGCGGCCGCATCTGCGGCATCCGGGTTCCCGGCATCCGCAACGGAGGCCAGCGCCTGCGCCCACGGCTCGGCCTTCATCACCATTCCGGCGCCGCCGCCGTAGGGGGTGTCATCCACGGTGCGGTGGCGGTCCGTGGTGAAGTCCCGCAGGTCATGCACATGAAGATCCAGCAGGCCGTCCTGCCGGGCCTTGCCGATCAGCGACAGGTCCAGCGCCGCCAGGTACTCCGGGAAAATGCTGACTACATCAATACGCACTTAGCGGCCGGCCTCGTTCTGAGCGTCCTTGTCCTTACCGGCGCTTTCCTGCTTGTCCTGCTTGTCTTCCGGCAGGTTCAGTTCAAAGAGTCCTGCGGGCGGGGTGAGCAGGACATAGCCGTCCTCAACGTTGACCTCGGGAACAATGGCTTCCACGAAGGGAACCAGCACCTCGCGGCCCTCATTGTCATCCACGACCAGCAGGTCCTGGACGGTCAGGGTGCGCAGGCCGCTGACGGTGCCCACGACGTCGTCGCCGATCCGGGCCTTCAGGCCGACGAGTTCATGCTCGTACCAGCCCTCGTCGTCATCCTCGCCGTCGAGCTCTTCGGTATCCACGGAGAGCATGGCCCCGCGCAGTTCCTCGGCGCCGTTGCGGTCCACTACTTCGTCAAAACCGAGCAGCAGGATGTCCTTGTTCCAGCGGGCGCTGATGACCGTGAGCGGACCCTTGGACGCAGGCTCGACGATGAGCTCGGTTCCGGGCACAAAGCGGTCTTCGGGGGCATCGGTCAGAACCTGGACGGTTACTTCGCCGCGGATGCCGTGCGGCTTGCCGATGCGTGCCACCTGTAACTGCATGGGGAGATCTCCTTGTATTGGTGCGGCGGAAGGCCGCAGCCGGGGTTGGGCAGCTTCGGGCCCGGAAACACATCCGGCCCCTCCACCATTATCTGGTGCAGGGGCCGGATGCCGTGAACTGCGTTCAACTGGTACTGCTGTGAAAAAGTGCTGTGAACTGCTGATGCAGTCCGGCCGTGCCGCGGATTATCAGCGGCGGCGGTCGGTATCCACTACATCAACGCGAACCGGCTCTCCGTTCGCGAGGGCGGCGATCACGGTGCGCAATGCACGTGCCGTCCGGCCCTGGCGTCCGATGACGCGGCCCAGATCATCCTGATGAACTCGCACCTCGAGGGTTTCCCCGCGGCGGTTGCTCTTGGCGGAAACCTTGACGTCCTCAGGACTGTCAACGATTCCGCGGACGAGATGCTCCAGCGCTTCGGCCAGCAAGTTACTCAGCCTCAGCCTCTGCGGAAGCTTCGGGAGCCTCGTCCTTCTTGGCCTTCGGGGTGATGGCCTCGGGAACAATCACGGACTTCTTTTCGGGAGCCACGAAAGCTTCCTTGGGAGCCTTGACCTGGAGGGTGCCCTCCTGGCCTTCGATGTTCTTGAACTTCTGCCAGTCACCGGTGATCTTCAGCAGAACTGCGACCTGCTCGGTGGGCTGGGCGCCGACGCCGAGCCAGTACTGGGCACGGTCCGACTTGATGTCGATGTACGACGGGTTCTCGGTCGGACGGTACAGTCCGATTTCCTCGATGGCACGGCCATCGCGCTTGGCACGGGAATCCATGACAACAACGCGGTAGTGTGCTGAGAACTTCTTGCCGAGGCGCTTAAGGCGAATCTTTACGGCCACTTTTGTGGTCACTCCTGATCTGAAATGGGGCGAACCCGTACTTCTGCTCCCGTGGGGCGGGCCATAACGTTGGGGTTCAAAAAGGACAAGATGCATGCGCGGAGAGAGGGGCCACGCAGATCGAGTACTCGACCATTGTGCCAGATGAGTTCATCTTTGGCGACTCGGTACAGGCGGCGCGGCGGGCGATGCTCCCCCGACCCCTGCGGGCTTCAGTACAGAACTTCATGGGCGGACCGTGTGCCGAGTGTCGGGATAACGCCGCTTTGACCATTCGATCGTCGAGCTGACGACCTTCTCAGCGGTGCATTCCGGCGCGAGCTCAACACTGGGCGGACCCCAGCGGCGCGAGCTCAACACTCGACGGAAGCAAGGTAAGGCGACACCCCACGGCTGGACGACAGCGCGCTGGACGACGGGGTTAGCCGACGGCGATGCGCAGGCGATTGCGCCAGGGATCCTCGAACCGCAGTTCAGCACCGGTGTGGTGGTTGGAGACACCGGCAACCTTCAGCCGGTCAGCCAGCCCGGCGACGTCGTCGGCCGTTGGCACGCTGATCAGCACCTCACCCAGGCCCAAGGTGTCCTTCCGGGGTCCGGCGCCGCGGCTGTTCCACACATTCATGGCCATGTGGTGGTGGTAGCCGCCGGCCGAAACGAAGAGTGCCTGGCCGTGGAACCCGGCGGTGCGTTCGAACCCCAGCGTGTCCACGTAGAAGGCTGCCGCCGTTGCCGTATCCCCGACCTGCAGATGCACGTGCCCCACGCCCGCGTCGGCAGTGCGCAGGGAGTTGAGCGCTTCCTCGGTCAGATGCTCACGGAAATAGGTTTGCGGCGACAGGGCGAGCGAGGCCATCCGAACCTCACGCCCGGAGGCGGTTTCATCCCAGTCCCAGGTGTCCCGGGGCTTGTCGTAGTACAGCTCAATGCCGTTGCCCTCGGGGTCGGTGAAGTAGAACGCTTCACTCACCAGGTGATCGGCAGATCCCACAAACGCGGCCGGATCGTATTGCGCGGCCGCCGCCACGGTGGCCGCCAGATCGGCCTGCGTTCCGAAGAGGATGGCGGTGTGGAACAGTCCGGCCTCGCCGCGCGATGCCACGCGGAGTCCGGGAGCGGGTGCCAAGTGAACCACGGGGACGGCTCCGCGGCCCAGGTACTGGCCGCCGTCGGCTTCGGCAACCACCTCCAGTCCGAGGGCTCCGCGGTAGTAGGCGGAAACCGCCGCCATGTCCCCCACACGAAGCATCACTGTGCCCATGGTCAGATTGGCGGGCAGCAGGTCGGACGGGTTTAGTTGAAGGTTCATGCAATTAGTTTACTTGAAGCTTCACGTAAACCCAAGGCTGCCGGAGAAGGACGACGACGGCGGGAGCGGACTACGGCGCAGTGGCCGTCGGATCGCGCCGCAGTTCACACCGCATTGCGACGCGTTTTCCCAGAGCATCCAGTCCGAGCTGCCGTTCATGCTCCCGGAGCCGGCCCAGCTCGCCTCCGGGATTCCGGACCGCCTCAAATCCGCAGGTCCGGTAGAAGGGGGCGTTGAACGGAACATCGGAAAATGTGCACAGTGTCATGGACCGGTATCCCTGCTCTGCGGCCCAGGCCAGTGCGGCGTTCACCAGCCGGCGGCCCAGCCCGGCCCCCGCGGCGCCAGGGGAAACGGACAGCTGCTCCAGATGGGCCTGTCCGTCCACTTCCTCGATGCGGGCGAACCCAACCGGCGGCTCCCCGGCCACCAGGATGTGGCGGGCGAAGGCCAGTTCCGCGGCGCTGGCCGGCGGCGGAAGCTCACCGAGCTGAAAGGATCCGCCGGCGGAACCGGGCAGGCTCAGCCCGTGCAGCAGGGTGTCCGCGGCAGCCTCCAGGGCGGGCAGCAGGGCCAGGTCAGTCTCCGCGGCGCGGCGCACAACCACCGGTTTCACTGCCATGCGCAAAATCCTAACGTCCAAGAACTCCGGAAAAGCCGTCAACGGGCGGCATCATGCGCTGCGAAGACGGCGGCACAAGGGGTTCGCCACTCACTTGCCGGCCGTCCACCAGCTCCGTCACCGTTCCCAGCTCAAGTGCTTCCAGTGCCGCCCCGAGCCGCACTGCTGAGGACCCGCCCAGAACATCGGGGCATTCCCCGACCGGGAAAAACCGGGCTTCCCGCTCTCCGCCGGCTCCGGTAAAGCCTGTCACGGAGGTTGCCAGCGTGCCGCCGTCGAACACAAAAGCGATGGAATCGCCCTGCCCCGCGCTGCCCTGCACGCAGTCCATTACCAGGAGGCGGCCGACGTCGAGCTGGAATCCCAGCGCCTCGCGCGCCATGCGCCGGGCGGCGGAACGGGGGTCTTCGCTGCCTTTCACGACACCGCCGGGAAACTCCCAGTCCCCGGACCCGGCGGACCCGGACCCGGCCCGAAGCGTCAGGATTCTCCAGTCACTGGTCCGGATCAGCACAAAGGCCACGGTGCTGCGCTTGAACACCGACCCGTAAAAGCCGCTTAGTCCCTGTGCTGCCACGCTGCTCTTCCCCCTGATACCGGACTTCCTCGGTGCACCCTCACAGTATCCGGCGCCGCGGGGCCGGAGCGATAAAAGTGCCGATGCGTTAAACACGCACCGCCGGACCAAAGCCCGGCGGTGCGCATCATCTCCCTGTTACTTGCCCAGGAACTTCTCGAAGCCCTTGGGAAGGTTCAGCGACGACGGATCAAAGTCCGCATCCTGGCCGCCGAACGCACTGCCCGTGGGAAGTGCCTTGCGGGCACCGGCGCGCCGTGCCTCCGCCTCGGCGCGTTCCTGTGCAGCCTTGGCCGGGTTTCCGGACTTGGCCTTCTTCTTGCCCTTGGCTGCCTGCTGCTTCTTCCGCGAGCCGCCGAAGCCGCCGGGGCCGGCCATGCCCGGCATGCCGGGGATTCCGCCGCCGGCAGCCATCTTCTTCATCATCTTCTGTGCCTGCACAAAACGCTCCAGCAGGCCGTTGACCTCGGAAACGTGCACGCCCGAACCGCGGGCAATGCGGGCACGGCGTGAACCGTTGATGATCTTCGGAGCCACCCGCTCGTGCGGGGTCATGGAACGCACAATGGCTTCGACGCGGTCAATTTCGCGCTCGTCGAAGTTTTCCAGCTGCTCACGCATGCCGGCGGCGCCGGGCATCATCATGAGCATCTTCTTCATGGAGCCCATTTTGCGGATCTGCTGCATCTGGGCGAGGAAATCGTCCAGGGTGAAGTCTTCCTGGTCGGCAAATTTCTTCGCCATCCGGGATGCTTCGTCCTTGTCCCAGTTCTGTTCGGCCTGCTCAATGAGGGTCAGGACGTCGCCGAGGTCAAGGATGCGGCTGGCCATGCGGTCCGGGTGGAAGACCTCAAAGTCGGTCAGGGCCTCACCCGTGGAGGCGAACATGATCGGCTTGCCGGTCACGGACGCCACGGACAGTGCGGCACCGCCGCGGGCGTCGCCGTCGAGCTTGGTCAGGACGACACCGGTGAAGTTCACGCCCTCGTTGAAGGCCTGGGCCGTGTTGACGGCGTCCTGGCCGATCATGGCGTCAATGACAAAGAGCACTTCGTCGGGGTTGATGGCGGCGCGGATGTCCGCGGCCTGCTGCATCAGTTCGGCGTCCACGCCCAAGCGGCCGGCGGTGTCCACGATGACCACGTCATGCAGCTTGGTGCGGGCTTCCTCGATGCCCTGGCGGGCGACGGCAACCGGATCACCGGTGGCTGCCTCAAACTCGGAGGAAACGCCAGGGTGCGGGGCGTAGACCGGGACGCCGGCGCGCTGGCCGTTGACCTGCAGCTGCTTGACGGCGTTGGGGCGCTGGAGGTCGGCGGCAACCAGCAGCGGGCTGTGGCCCTGGGACTTCAGGTGCTTGGAGAGCTTGCCGGCCAGGGTGGTCTTACCGGCACCCTGCAAACCCGCGAGCATGATGACCGTGGGCGGGTTCTTGGCCAGGCGCAGCCGGCGGGTCTCGCCGCCGAGGATGCCCACGAGTTCCTCGTTGACAATCTTGACGACCTGCTGGCCCGGGTTCAGTGCCTGGGACACCTCAAGGCCGAGGGCGCGTTCCTTCACGGATGCGGTGAAGGCACGGACCACGGGAACGGCGACGTCCGCGTCCAGCAGCGCCCGGCGGATTTCGCGGACGGTGGCGTCGACGTCGGCTTCGGTCAGCTTGCCCTTGCCGCGGAGGTTCTTGAAGGTTGTAGTCAACCGGTCAGACAGTGAATTGAACACGTGCCGCGCACTTCTTTCGTCAGATCTTCGCCATGTTTGGCAGGCCCAGCTGTTAAGGGTACCAAGGCGAGTTGGAAATCTTCCGCAAAACCCTTAGCGGTTGTGCGGCCCCGATGGCAGGGTGGAGCCATGAATGAAACTTCCCCCCTGCGCACCCTTTTGATTCTCGGCGGCACCGGCGACCTCTCCAAGCGGCTGCTGCTGCCGGGGCTGGGCCAGCTGATCGGCAGCAGCCGCGCCCCCGCTGAGCTCCGCGTCATCGGTTCCGGTTCCCGTGACTGGGACGACGGCACCTGGCAGGACCTGCTGAAAGAGTCCTTTGCCGCTGCCCGCGGCGAGGCCGGCGACGACGGGAAGGAAGCGCTCGACGCCGCTGTCCGGAACGGCAGCTACCTGCAGGTGGATCTGAAGGATCCGGAGCGGCTGGTAAATGACATCCGCAGCCTGGACACACCGCTGGCCGTCTATTTCGCGCTGCCGCCGGAAGTTACGCAGTCCACCGTGGCGGCGCTGAAACCCGGAGACCTGCCCGAGGACACGCGGCTGGTGCTCGAAAAGCCGTTTGCCGGCGACGAAGCCTCGGCCCGTGAGCTGAACCGGATGCTGGCGAAGCTGCTGCCCGAAAGCGACGTGTACCGGGTGGACCACTTCCTGGGCATGGCCACCGTGATGAATGTCCTGGGGCTGCGGTTTACCAACCGGATCCTGGAGCCGGTGTGGAACAACCTTCATATTGAGCGCGTGGAAATTGTTTTCGACGAGAAGCTGGGTCTTGAGGGCCGAGCGAAGTATTACGACGGCGCCGGTGCCCTGCGTGACATGATCCAGAGCCACCTGCTGCACACCATGGCGGTCATTGCGATGGGGGCTCCGGCAACCCTCGGCCAGCGGGATGTGCGGGACCTGATCGCTGCCACGCTTCGGGCATCCAGTGTGCCGGAGGACTATAAGCGAAGTACGCGCCGGGCCCGGTGGTCCGCCGGGGAGATCGACGGCGAAGAAGTTGAGGCATATGCCGAATCGCCCGGGGTGGATCCGGACCGGGAGACGGAGACGCTCGCAGAAGTGGAAATCCGGATCGACAATGAGCGCTGGTCCGGTGTCCCGTTCGTCCTGCGCTCGGGCAAGGCTCTGGGCAAAACGCGGCAGGAAGCCGTCATTACCTTCAAGCCGGTGAGCCATCTGCCCGACGGATTCACCGGTTCCGCGGGCGAAGCCTCACGCCTCCGGATTTCCTTCGCGCCGGCCCGGCTGGAACTGGAGCTGAACGTCAACGGTCCGGAGAACGTGTTCAAGCTGGAGCGCACGGGGCTCAGCGCTCCCATGCACAAATCGGCGATGACGCCGTACGGCGAAGTGCTGGACGGCATCCTTTCGGGTGACCCGCTGGTCTCCGTGCGCGCGGACATCGCGGAGGAATGCTGGCGGATTGTGGATCCGGTACTGAGGTCATGGGCTGACGGCGAGGTTCCGCTCGAGACATATCCCGCCGGGACCATGGGCCCGCCGGAGTGGGAATCCAGCCGCTCGGGATTGTAAAGAAAACCCCTTGGGCCGGCCGTAATCATACGGCCGGTCCAAGGGGTCCTCCTGCTCCCGCCCAAGGCTGAAGCAACAACCTACAGCGCGGAATCCCCCCGCTCCCCGGTACGCACGCGGAGCGCTTCTTCCACATTGACCACCCACACCTTGCCGTCCCCGGCCCGGCCCGTGTTGGCCGTGGAGACCAGCACGTCCACGATGTCGTTCAACCACTCATTGGCCACCAGGACTTCGATGCGGATCTTCGGCAGCAGGTCCACGGTGTACTCGGCGCCGCGGTAAACCTCGGTGTGGCCGCGTTGGCGGCCGTAGCCGTTGGCGGAGCTGACGGTCAGTCCCTGCACGCCGTAGCTTTCCAGGGATCCGCGGACGGCGTCGAGTTTCTCGGGCCGGACAATGGCCGTTACAAGTTTCATGAGTTGACGCTCTCCTTCGGGGCGGTGCGGACGGTCTCAGGGAGGGGCCGGAAGGAACCGCCCATGCCCAGGCCGCCGAATTCGTATGCGGTTTCAGCGTGTTCGCTCAGGTCCACGCCGTTGATTTCCTGTTCCTCGGACACCCGGAAGCCAATGGTCTTGTGAATGGCCAGGCCAATCACCAGAGTCAGGACGGCCGAGAAGATGATCGCGATGAGGGCCGCCGCCAGCTGTGCGCCAAGCTGAGCGAAACCGCCGCCGTAGAACAGGCCGCCTCCCTCGCCGTCCACGGGCAGGGCAATGAAGCCCAGCGCCAGGGTGCCTACGATGCCGGCCACCAGGTGAACGCCCACCACGTCCAGGGAATCGTCGTAGCCGAGCTTGTACTTCAGCCCGACGGCGAGCGCGGAGAGGACTCCGGCCAGCAGGCCCAGGCCGACGGCGCCGAGCGGGCTCACGTTGGCGCAGGCGGGGGTGATGGCCACCAGGCCGGCGACAATTCCGGAAGCAGCGCCGAGGGAGGTCGGGCGCCCGTCGCGCATCTGTTCAATCAGCAGCCAGCCAACCATTGCGGCGGCCGGAGCGGCCATGGTGTTCATCCAGATCAGGCCCGCTTCCTCCGCGGTGCCTGCGGCTCCCCCGTTGAAACCGAACCAGCCGAACCAGAGCAGCGTGGCGCCGAGCATGACAAAGGGGATGTTGTGCGGGCGCTGGCTCGGGTCCTTGCCGAAGCCCTTGCGCTTGCCGATGATCAGGGCCAGCACCAGGGCTGCCACACCTGCATTGATGTGGACCACGGTGCCGCCGGCAAAGTCGATGGCCTCCCCGACCACGGAGCCGACCGCTCCCTCTTGGCCCAGCAGCCCGCCGCCCCACACCATGAAGGCCAACGGGCAGTAGACGAGGGTGACCCAGACCGGCACAAAGATCACCCAGGCGCTGAACTTGGCCCGGTCCGCAATGGCTCCGCTGATCAGGGCCACCGTGATGATGGCAAAGGTGGCACCGAATCCGGCGCCGATGAGGTCTTCGGTGCCAATGAGCGGCTCAAGCCCGAAGGAGGCGAAGGGATTGCCGAACAACCCGCCCACGCCGTCCCCGCCGGTCATGGAGAAGCCCCACAGCACCCAGACAACCCCCACCAGGCCAATGGACACAAAGCTCATCATCATCATGTTCAGTGCTGCCTTGGCGCGGGTCATGCCGCCGTAAAAGAATGCCACTCCGGGCGTCATGAGCAGCACCAGTGCCGCCGAAACCATCACCCAGACGTGACCTGCTGACAGATCCATCTTCACGTCCCTTCACCAACCACGGGCCCTTCCCGCACACAGAACTCTGCCGGGGCAAGGTTTCGGCAACGGCCCGGGCAGGTTGCCGGAACATTACAAACCCCGGTCCCCGGTAAAAAGTCCGTAACGGGAAAGTTTCCGCAGCATTTCGCGCCTCTTCGGGAGCACTTGGCGGTGCGGCACCCGCCGCTAGGATGGTCCCTAAGTCTCACTACCGGAGGTAATCCTTTATGCCCGAGCAGTTTCCGACACCGGGCGGTCCAGATCCTCTGGCCGCCGACGGCGGCCCCAACCGAAATTCCGGCAAGAACAAGAAGAAGTGGATTATCTCCGGGACCGCGCTCGCGGCCGTGCTGGCTGCCGGCGCCGTCGTCGCCCCGTTGGTGATGAACGACGACGCCGCTCCCGCAGCGGTGCCCGCCGCATCAAGCGAGGCCAAGCCGTCCCCCACGGGCACTCCCTTCACCGTGACCCCCGCTCCTGAAACCCTGCCTGCGGCTCCGGCCGTGACCTACTACAACCAGGCGGGCCCTCCGGCCGGATCTCCGCAGACCCCTGTGGAGCCGCTGAACATCAAGGTCGCTGCGGAGACCACCGGCACGTCGCTGCCGGAGGGCCTGATCGGGCTCTCGCTGGAAGCCACGGATCTGGCGGATCCGTCCCTGTCCGGCGACAACCCGGAAATGGTCGAGTCCATTTCAGGACTCGGCCGGCCACTGCTGCGCTTCGGCGGAAACGCTGTGGACCGGCGCTTCTTCTGGACCTCCACCGGCGAGGCCATCCCCGGGAACCTTTCCGGAGACAAATCCCATCCGGTCCGGGCCGTGACACCCGCCGATCTGAAGCGGGTCAACACGCTGCTGGAAGCCGTGGACGGGCAGATTGCCCTGACCGTGGACCTGGGCAATTATGATCCCGCCCGTGCAGCGGACATGACCAAGTACGCCGCCGCCGCCTTCGGTGAGCGTCTGGTGGGCATCACCGTGGGCAATGAGCCCAACGGGTTCGCCAAGACCGGGCTGCGCGACTCCGGCTACGGCATCTCCGAATACCTGACCGAGCTGAAGGCCTACGCCGAAGCCATGTACGCCGTCGCTCCCGAGGTGCCCATTGTGGGTCCGGGAACCTATGAGCAGACCTGGTGGGGGCCGTTCGCCGAGACGCAGCTGCCGCAGCGGAAAATCCTGTCCTTCCACCACTACCCCCTGTCATCCTGCGAGGGGGCAGATCCGCTGGGAAAGCCGGTCCTGGCCAACCTAACCAGCCGGCAATTGCATGACCACTCCAACAACTTCCGGGCCGCCGCCATGAAACCGGCCCTGCAGTCGGGCCTGGAAACATGGATTCCGGAAACCGGTGTCTCTGCCTGCCCGGGGTCAAACGAAACCACCAAGACCTACGCTTCGGCGCTGTGGAGCGCCGACTATGCGCTGAGCGCCGCGCAGATGGGCATTTCCCGGGTCTCCTTCCACAGCTCCCTGATCACGTGCAAGGGCGGCCCGCCCATGTCCGCCATCTGCACCGGCGGCGCGTACCTGCAGCCGGACGGCGCAGTGGATGAGCGCGCCAACTACTACGGCATGTCCATGGTGGCCGAAATGCCGCCGGGCGAGTTCCTCAAACTGGACACCGCCGGCGGCGGGCTCGCCTACCCGTACGCGGTGCGCCACGCGGACGGAAGCGTCAGCGTGGTGGTGGTCAACAACAACAACCCCGAAAAGGATGCTCCGGCCGCGGTAACCCTGGAACTGCCGGGCAAGGCGCTGACCGGGACCATGTCGCAGATGACCGGCACCTCCTACACCGCCGAAGACGGCACGCTGATCGACGGCGCCGCCGCCGAGGGCACCCCGGCCGCCGAACGGCTGACCGTTCCGGGGTTCACGTACGGGTCCAGCACGCAGACGTTCCCCCTGACCGCGGGCACCGTCACGGTCCTGAACTTCACCTTCTAGCCTGAGCCGGGACCCCGGGTTTACGGGCCCCGTCCCCGGCCCCGGCGGGCACAAAAGACCAACAAAAAGGCTCCGCACTTCCTCTCGGAAGTGCGGAGCCTTTTGCGCTGTGACTGCCTAGCTCAGCAGCGCATCTACAAAGCCCTCGGCTTCGAACGGTGCCAGGTCATCGGCACCCTCGCCCAGGCCGATCAGCTTCACGGGCACGCCCAGCGTGCGCTGGATCGCGACGACGATGCCGCCCTTGGCGGTGCCGTCCAGCTTGGTCAGCACAATGCCGGTGATGTTGACGACCTCGGAGAACACCTTGGCCTGCATCAGGCCGTTCTGGCCCGTGGTGGCGTCCAGGACCAGCAGGACCTCGTCCACCTCGGCCTGCTTTTCGATGACGCGCTTGACCTTGCCGAGTTCGTCCATCAGGCCAACCTTGTTCTGCAGCCGCCCGGCCGTGTCGATCAGGACTACGTCCACCTCGCCGTCGATTCCGGCCTTCACGGCCTCGAAGGCCACGGAGGCGGGGTCGGCGCCGTCGATGTCGGACTTTACGGTGGGCACGCCCACGCGCTGTCCCCAGGTGGCCAGCTGCTCGGCGGCGGCGGCGCGGAAGGTATCGGCAGCGCCCAGGAGCACGTCCTTGTCCTCGGCCACCAGGACACGGGCCAGCTTGCCCACCGTGGTGGTCTTGCCGACGCCGTTCACGCCCACCACCATCACGACGGCGGGCTTGTCAGCATGCCGGGCGGTGGCCAGCGAGCGGTCCATGGTCGGATCCACGAGCTTGATGAGCTCCTCGCGGAGCATCCGGTGCACTTCCTCGGGATTCCGGCTGCCGGAAATCTTGACCCGCTCGCGCAGGGCGTCCACCAGTTCCATGGTCGGTTCGGTCCCGAGGTCCGCCAGGAGCAGCGTTTCCTCGATCTCGTCCCAGACATCTTCATCAATCTTGTCGCTGGCCAGCAGTGCCAGCAGCGCCTTGCCCAGCGCATTGTTGGACTTGGCCAGGCGCGCGCGGAGGCGGGCCAGGCGGCCCTGCACCGGGTCGGGGGTTTCCAGCGCCGGAGCCTCGGGGGCCGGCGCTGTCGCGTCCAGATCCCGGAGGTCGTCGGGCACGACGACGTCGGTCTGCGCCGGGGGCGCGTCCAGGACGTCCGTCCCGGCGGCGTGCGCGCCTGATCCGGTTACCGGATCATTGGCGTCTCGGG
This sequence comes from Arthrobacter sp. TJ-178, assembly GCF_058269275.1. Classification (NCBI taxonomy): domain Bacteria; kingdom Bacillati; phylum Actinomycetota; class Actinomycetes; order Micrococcales; family Micrococcaceae; genus Arthrobacter; species Arthrobacter sp. TJ-178. The sequence continues at coordinate 371,047 of NZ_JBZCNK010000004.1, forward strand.
TGGTGGGATACATGCCCTTGGGGGTTCGTCGGGTCCGGACCAGCAGAGCTGCCACGGAACCGACTACAGCAAGGGCGATGACCACATAGATCACAATCGCAAGAGTCTCATTCACGCTCTTTAGCATGTCACACCGGTGTGTTTCCGGGCACCCGCACAGCCCCCGCCGCATGGCCTGAACGGCCCTCCCGCCGGCCATTTTCGGGCGGCGGCGAGCCGCGCCCGGGAGCGGCCGCGGTCTGAGAGAATCAGAGCATCATGGTTCGAGCACCCCGTCTCGCGATTCCGCGGGAAATCAAAGTCCTTATTGCCGCGGCGTTTGTCATTGCCCTGGGTTTCGGTCTGGTGGCCCCGGTGCTGCCGCAGTTTGCCCAGAGCTTCAACGTGGGCATTGCCGCGTCCTCGGTGATCGTCAGCGCCTTTGCCTTCACCCGGCTGATTTTCGCACCGGCCGGCGGGGCCCTGCTGGAGAAGTTCGGCGAGCGCCCGGTCTACATTGCGGGGCTGCTGATCGTCGCCGCCTCCACCGGAGCGTGTGCCTTCGCGGAAAGTTACTGGCAGCTGCTGGTCTTCCGCGGGCTGGGCGGCATCGGCTCCACCATGTTCACCATCTCGGCCATGGCCCTGATCATCCGGCTGACCAAACCTGCCGTGCGCGGCCGGGTGTCCAGCGCCTACGCCTCCTCATTCCTGCTGGGCAACATTGCCGGGCCCCTCGCGGGCGGTCTCATGGCCGGGTTCGGGCTGCGCGTTCCGTTCCTGGTCTACGCGGGCGCGCTGGTGGTGGCGGCCGCCGTCGTCGCCCTGCAGCTCAAGGACGCCCGGCTGGCCAGCGGCGAGCCCAAGCCCGCCGCCCGTCCGGTGCTCACCGTCCGTGAAGCACTCGGCGACTCCGCCTACCGGGCCGCACTGGCCTCAAGCTTCGCCAACGGCTGGTCCTCCTTTGGCGTGCGGAACTCGCTGCTGCCGCTCTTCGCCGCCGCCGCTCTGACCGCCGGTCCGGAAATCGCCGGCATCTCGCTGACCGCCTTCGCCCTCGGCACCGCCGTTGTCCTGACGTTCTCCGGCCGGCTTACCGACAGCTGGGGCCGGCGGCCGATGGTGATCACCGGGCTGGCGGTGAACGCCGCAGCCACAGCCGCCATCGGCTTCAGCACCAACGTGCCCATGTTCCTGGTGGTCTCAGCAGTTGCCGGGATGGGAACCGGGCTGCTGAACCCGGCACAGCAGGCCGCTGTCGGAGATGTGGTGGGCAATGACCGCAGCGGCGGGAAGGTGCTCGCCACCTTCCAGATGGCCAGTGACAGCGGTGCCATTGTGGGACCCATCCTGGCCGGGCTGCTCGCGGACTCGCTGGGCTTCAACTGGGCCTTCGGCGTGACCGGAGCCATTGCGGTCATGGCGTGCTTTGCCTGGATCGGTGCCCGCGAAACCTTGCAGCCCCAGGAAAGCGCGGCACCCCCGGCCGTGACGCCTGACACGCAGACGGGTCCCAACCGCACTACGATCGAGGAATGAAGCCTTTCCTCCTGCTGGCCTCCCGGGCCGAAGACGATGCCGCCGACGAAGAATATGAGGCGTTCCTCCGCTTTGGAAACCTGGAGCCGGATCAGCTGCACCGTGTCCGGCTGGAGGCCGGTCCCCTGCCCCGCATTGATCTGACGGACTACAGCGGCATTATTGTCAGCGGCAGTCCCTTCAACGCCAGCGATCCGGACAGTTCCAAGTCGGATCTGCAGCTGCGGGTGGAAAGTGAGCTGGGCACGCTGCTGGACGACGTCGTCGAGCAGGACTTCCCGTTCCTGGGCGCCTGCTACGGCGTGGGCACCCTGGGCCGGCACCAGGGCGGAACCGTGGACCGGCAGTTCGGTGAGGCCATCGGCGCCGTGGAGATCAAGCTCACCGGTGAGGGGCGGCAGGATCCGCTGCTCGAGGACGTTCCGGATTCCTTCACCGCGTTTGTGGGCCACCGCGAGGCCGTCTCCGTGCTGCCGCCCAACGCGGTGAACCTTGCCGGTTCCTCCTCCTGCCCGGTGCAGATGTTCCGGATCAAGGAGAACCTTTATGCCACGCAGTTCCATCCCGAGCTGGACGTTCCGGGCCTGCTGACCCGCATCACGGTGTACCGGCACGCCGGCTACTTCCCGCCGGAGGAAGCCGACGCCGTCAAAGCGTCCGTGCGCGGCACCGACGTCAGTGTGCCGCCGCTGATCCTGCGCAACTTTGTGCGCCGCTACGCCCGGTAGGAGCATCGACAGCCGGGCTCATGCCGTTCCCGGCGGCTGAATCAGGCACGGGCTCTACACTCGGCAGGGGCCGCGGGACTTAGCCCGCCGCCTCGACCGCCCCGGTCTCTGACTTGTCCAGGCGCTGGCTGATCACGGTGGACACCCCGTCGCCCTGCATCGTCACGCCGTACAGCGCGTCGGCCACTTCCATGGTGCGCTTCTGGTGCGTGATGACGATCAGCTGGCTGGATTCCTTGAGCTCTTCGAAAATGGTGATCAGCCGGCCGAGGTTGGTGTCATCCAGTGCAGCTTCCACCTCGTCCATCACGTAGAACGGCGAGGGGCGGGCCTTGAAGATCGCCACCAGCAGGGCCACCGCGGTCAGCGAGCGCTCACCGCCGGACAGCAGGGACAGCCGCTTGATCCGCTTGCCGGCCGGCCGGGCCTGGATCTCGATGCCGGTGCTGAGCATATCCTCGGGATCGGTCAGGACCAGCCGGCCTTCGCCGCCCGGGAAGAGGGTGGCGAACACGCGCTCAAACTGTTCGGCGGTGTCCCGGTAGGCCGCGGTGAAGACTTCCTCCACCTTCCGGTCCACGTCCTTGATGATGTCCAGCAGATCGCGGCGGGTGGCCTTGAGGTCCTCCAGCTGGGTGCTGAGGAAGGTGTGCCGCTCCTCAAGGGCAGCGAATTCTTCCAGAGCCAGCGGATTGACCCGGCCCAGCGCAGCAAGGTCCCGCTCGGCCTGCTTCAGCCGCTTCTCCTGGACGGCCCGGTCATAGGGAACCCCGGTGGTCAGCGGGTTTCCCTCCTCATCCACCGGAGCGTGCAGGGCCGCCCACTTATCCCCGGAGCTTCCCGCGGCAGGGCCGACGGGCACCGGAACCGGCTGGTCCGGGCCGAACTCAGCCACCAGATGCTCCGGCGTCAGGCCCAGTTCCTCGATCACGCGTGCTTCCAGCGCCTCCACGCGCAGCTGCTGCTGGGCACGGATCAGTTCGTCGCGGTGCACGGAATCGGTCAGCCGGGCGACCTCCGCCGAAGCGTCTGCTGCTGCGGTGCGGACGACGGCCAGTTCCTCGTCCCAGGCGGTGCGCACGGCCTCCGCGTGGTCCCGCTCAGCCGCTGCCTCTGCCAGCGAAACATCCAGGAACCCCAGCACGGTTCGGGCAGCTTCTGCCACGGCCGTAGCTTTGGCCGCCTGCAGGGCGCGGCGCCGGGCGCGCACCTCAGCTGCGGCCCGCGCCCGGCGTTCACTCTCCGCAGCCCGTTCCAGCCCGGCTGCCCTGCCGGCCACGGCTTTGTGCTGTTCCTCCGCGGTCCGCAGGGCCAGCCGCGCGTCCGTTTCCGCCCGGCGGGCAGCCGCGGCGGCAAGTGCAAGCGCCTCACGCTGTTCGGTGGACGGTTCCGCTTCCGCCGGGGTGTTGTCCGCCGCGGCGAGCCGTGCTGCGGCAGCGGCCAGGGCTTCCTGTTCCGCGGCGAGGTTGGCTTCGGCCGCGGACACCAGCTGCTTCAGCCGTTCCGACTCGCCAACGGCCGAACGCAGGGCGGACCCCAGGGACCCGAGCCGTTCGGCGACGGCGGCCAGCCGGGCATCAGAGTCATGCAGCGCGGCCAGGGCAGCGTCGGCGCGCTTTTGCGCTGCGTCCCGGCGGTTCGCCGCTCCGGACAGGGCAAACCCCGCCTGCTCGGAGCGGGCGGCAGCGGCCCGGATCCGCGCCTCGGTTTCCTCCACCGCAGCCTGCAGTTCAAGCAGTCCGGGAGCCGACGAGGACCCGCCTCGGCCGGCGAAGACCGAGAGGACTTCACCGCCGGAAGTTACGGCGGTCAGGCCGGGGTGTTCGCGCAGCAGGGCCGCCGCCTCGGTCAGGGAAGGCACAATGACCGCGCCGTCCAGCAGCCGGTCCAGGGTCTGCCGCAGTTCCGCCGGCGCCTGAGCCGCGTCGGCCGCCCAGGTTGCCCCGGCGGGAAGCTCGGGGCGCCCGGACTCCGGGCGTTCGGAAGCGGTGCCTGCGGAAGTATCCCCGCCCGATGCCAGCACCAGGTCCACCTGCCCGCCGTCGGCCTCTTTGAGGTGCGTCAGGGCGCCAACCGCAGCGGAGAGATCGGCAACCGCCACGGCGGACGCGGCAGATCCCAGGGCCGCCGTAACTGCACGTTCGCAGCCGGGCCGGACGGTGAGCAGCGCCGCCAACGGTGCCAGCACGCCCTCCACCCCGGCATCCAGCAGCACCGCCGACCCGTCGCGCTGGTCCAGTCCCACCCGCAGGGCATCCCGGCGGGCGGTCAGGGTTTCACGTTCGCGTTCAGCGTCCTGCTTCGTGCGGCGCAGCTCCTCCAGTGCGGACACAGCGCCGTTCAGCTCGGCCACCGCGTCCTCGTACTCGGCGTCGAGGCCTTCCTCGCCTTCCTCGGCGCCCGCCGCGGAGTTCTCCAGGGCAGTAAATTCCTGCTGGGCGATCCGGCGCCGTTCCTCACCGGCGCTGATGGAGGCGCGCAGCCTGCCCAGTTCCGCTTCCGCGGCATCCACCCGGGACCGGGCGGAGCCCACGGCACCGGCAAGCCGGGCCAGGCCTTCGCGGCGGTCCGCTGCCGCGCGGAGGACTGCGGCCAGCCGCTGTTCTTCGGCGGCGGCAGCCTTCTCGGCGCCGGCACGGAGTTCCTCGGCACCGGCGAGCGCACCGCGGCGTTCTTCAATGGTTTCCTGCAGCGCGGCCGCCTCGGCCCGGGCCCGCTGGGCGGAGGCCTGCAGCCGTTCCGGATCGGTGCCGGTGTCTTCACGGTGTTCCGAGGATCCCAGCAGGCGCTGCCGTTCCTGTGCCAGGGCTGCCAGGGACAGGAACCGTTCGCGCTGGGTGGAGAGCGCGTACCAGGCCTCCCGGGCGGCGTTGACCTGCGGGGTTGCTTGGGCGGCCAGGGTTTCCAGTTCGGCCTGACGGGACCGGGCGGCGGCCAGGGCGGCAGCAGCGGCGTCGCGGCGGCCCAGCAGTTCCTGTTCCTGCGCGGCGTCCCGGGCCAGGGAACCGGTCAGGGTCACCAGGTCATCGGCGAGCAGCCGGGCCCGGGCATCGCGGGCGTCCTGCTGCACGGTGCGGGCACGGCGGGCGACGGCGGCCTGCTTGCCCAGCGGTCCAAGCTGGCTTCGCAGCTCGGAGGTCAGGTCCGTCAGCCGGGCTAGGTTGGCCTGCATCGCGTCGAGCTTCCGGACGGTTTTCTCACGCCTGCGGCGGTGCTTGAGGATGCCGGCGGCCTCTTCGATGAAACCCCGGCGCTCTGCGGCACCGGCGTGCAGAATCCGGTCCAGCTGGCCCTGGCCCACTATGACATGCATCTCGCGGCCGAGTCCGGAATCCGAGAGCAGTTCCTGAATATCGAGCAGCCGGGCGGGGGCGCCGTTGATGGCATATTCGGACCCGCCGGAGCGGAACAGGGTCCGGGAAATGGTGACTTCCGAGTATTCGATCGGCAGAGCGCCGTCGGCGTTGTCTATGGTGAGCGAGACCTGCGCGCGGCCCAGGGCGGGGCGGCCGCTGGTGCCGGCAAAAATGACGTCTTCCATCTTTCCGCCGCGCAGGGTCTTGGCTCCCTGCTCCCCCATCACCCAAGCCAGGGCGTCCACCACGTTGGATTTTCCGGACCCGTTGGGCCCCACTACGGCGGTAACTCCGGGTTCAAACTCGAAGGTGGTGGCTGATGCGAAGGACTTAAATCCACGCATGGTCAGCGTCTTTAAATGCACGGGGGGCCAATCTTTCCTGCTGTCGGGTGATTCCCTCAATCTACTTGGTGCCTGAGACTTAACTGCAGTACTCGCAGAGCGTAATCCCGCACTGTGCGTCCCTTTGGCCTCACGGGGTACGTAGGATTCTCTAAGGAACAAGTGAATCAAGACGTGAAGCCAGGCTTCCCCCAGCCGGCAGGTGTGATCACTTCAGCAAGAGACAAGGCAGGCATTTTGACCGGGAACTTCAACTTCCAGCACAACAACACGGCTCTTCTCAGCGTCACAAGCGTTGAAGCACCGGTGGTTATGACCTCAGCTGAATTTGACGAACGGCTGGCACCGTCCCTCAAACGGCTGCGTCTTTCCAAACGCCTCCTTGAACGGGTGGCCGGTGTCAGCGAACGCCGCTGGTGGGCGCCGGGCACGGAATTCGACGACGCCGCCATCGAGGCGGGCGCCAAGGCGATTGCCGAAGCCGGGGTGGAACCCTCGGAAATCGGGCTGCTGATCAATACTTCGGTGACCCGGCGGAACCTTGAACCCTCAGTGGCGGTGAAGATCCACCATCAGCTTGGGCTGCCCTCCTCCGCCCTGAACTTTGACCTGGCCAATGCTTGCCTGGGCTTCGTCAACGGCATCACCATGGCCGCCAACATGATCGAGTCCGGGCAGATCAAGTACGCCCTGATCGTGGCCGGCGAAGATGCGCAGGGCACGCAGGAAGCCACCTTCCGGCGGCTGAACAGCCCGGACTCAACGCGTCAGGACTACCTGCGCGAGTTCGCGACGCTGACCCTGGGCTCGGGCGCCGCCGCCGCGGTGATCGGCCGGGCAGACGAGCATCCGGGCTCGCACCGCATTGTGGGCGGTGTTTCCCGTGCCGGAACCCAGCACCATGAACTGTGCGTTGGCGGCGTGGACGGCATGTACACCGACACCAAGGGCCTGCTGGACGGCGGCCTGGAACTCGTGGTGGACGCCTGGAACGAGGCCCATGATGACCAGGGATGGAACTGGCGTTCCATGGACCGCTACGTCACCCACCAGGTCTCCAACTCCTACACCAACGCCATCATCAAGGCGGTGGACCTGGTCCGCGAACGGGTGCCTATCACGTTCCCGCGCTGGGGCAATGTGGGACCGGCATCGCTGCCGATGACCCTGGCCCAGGAAGCCCGCACGCTGAACCCGGGTGACCGGGTGCTGTGCATGGGCGTGGGCTCGGGCCTGAACACCACGATGATGGAGATTGCGTGGTAGCGGAGCTTTGGCCCGGCGTTGCGGAATCCTGGTCTTCTTTTGTCCCGGTGCCTTCGACGGCGGCAGTTGACCGTCCCGGAACCGTCCACAAGTGGCATGTGCTGGACAACGGCGCGGACCTCGCGGCCCGCGGCGTCGAGCCGGCCGGCACCCTGCTGTGCGTGCACGGCAACCCCACCTGGTCCTACCTCTGGCGCAGCCTGCTGGCCGCAGGCGCCACGGCGGAAAAGCCGTGGCGGGTCATCGCCGTCGACCAGCTGGACATGGGTTTCTCCGCCCGCACCGGCGTCTTCCGGCGTCTTGAGGACCGGATCACCGACCTCGGGAACCTCACCGATGCGCTGAACCTGACCGGCAAAGTCATCACCGTCGGCCACGACTGGGGCGGCATCATTTCCCTGGGCTGGGCGCTGAAGCACCGCAGCTCTCTCGCCGGCATCATCCTGACCAACACAGCAGTGCACCCGGCCGGGTTCAACGTTCCGCCGGCCCTGCAGCTGGCCCTGCATCCCGCCGTCCACGGCTGGGGCACCCGAACCACCGATGCCTTCATCCGCGTCACCCATTCCCTGGCCTCACCGGCGCTGGCTCCGGACGTGCGGAAAGCCTTCGCAGCGCCGTACCGCGGCGCTGCCCGCCGTGCCGGCGTCGCGAACTTTGTGGCCGACATTCCCGCCGAGTCCACTCATCCGAGCTGGCGCACCCTGAACCGGGTGGCCGACGGAATCAAGTCGCTGAACGTTCCCGCGCTTATGCTGTGGGGCCCCAAGGATCCGGTCTTCTCCGACCGCTACCTGCGGGACCTGATGGACCGCCTGCCCGACGCGGACGTGCACCGCTTCGAAGGCGCCAGCCACCTGCTGCCGGAGGACGTGGACATCACCGCCCCCATCTTCAGCTGGCTGGAGAAGGGCCCGGGCACGGAAAACCAGGAGATCCGCGGCCGGGACGCCGCCGGACTCGCCGTTTTCCGGCCCATGCTCGCCGAACTGGACGAGCGCGACGACGACTCCACAGCCGCCGTCGTCGACATGGCACCGCTGGGCTCCCCCGCCGGCAGCGCCCCCTCCACCCTGTCCTGGGCCGAGCTTGCCACGCGCGTGAACCGCCTCGCCGCGGGCCTGTCCGCCGCCGGTGTCAAAGCCGGGGACCGCGTGAACCTGCTCGTTCCGCCGGGAATTGAACTCACCTCCCTGATCTACGCCTGCCTGCGTCTGGGCGCAGTGATTGTGGTCGCCGACGCCGGACTGGGCACCAAGGGCATGGGACGTGCGATCAAGGGCGCCGGGCCGGCCTACATTGTCGGCATTGAGCGTGCCCTGATCGGTGCCAAGGTCTTTGGCTGGCCGGGTATCCGGATCAGCGCTGAAACGCTCTCCCCCGTGAAGGCCCGCCTCCTGGGCGTTCAGCACTCGGTGCCCGAGCTGATTACCGCCGGCGAGAACAGCGACGTGCCGCTGCTGCACACCGATCCCGATGCGGACGCCGCAGTGCTCTTCACCTCCGGCTCCACCGGGCCGGCCAAGGGCGTGGTCTACACGCACCGCCAGCTCACGGCCATGCGTGACGCACTGAAGAACACCTACAACCTGCAGGCCGGCACCTCGCTGGTCGCCGGGTTTGCGCCGTTTGCCCTCCTGGGTCCGGCGCTGGGCGCCACCTCGGTGACCCCTGACATGGACGTCACCTCGCCGCGGACGCTCACGGCTGCGGCACTGGCCGACGCCGCCGCCGCCGTGGGTGCCACCACGGTGTTTGCGTCCCCGGCAGCCCTGGTCAACGTGCTGGCCACATCCGGGGACCTGGATCCGGACCAGCGCAAGGCCCTGCAGCGGGTGGAACTGCTGCTTTCGGCCGGCGCGCCCATTCCCGAGCCGCTGCTGGCACGCGTTTCCGAACTCACGCCCAACGCGGAACTGCATACCCCGTACGGAATGACCGAGGCACTGCCGGTGACGGACATCAGCCTCGAGGAAATCCGGGCCGCTGGTGCCGGCAACGGTGTCTGCGTCGGTACGCCGGTCTCCGGTGCGCAGGTGGCCATCGCGGCCCTGTCAGCGGACGGATCCGTGGGCGACACTCCGCTCGTGGAACCCGGCCTCACCGGTGAAATCCTGGTTTCCGCGCCGCACGTCAAGGACCGCTACGACCGGCTCTGGATCACCGAGTCCAAGAGCGCGTCGCTGCCGGGCTGGCACCGCACCGGCGACGTCGGGCATCTGGATGAGCAGGGCCGGCTCTGGGTCGAAGGCCGCCTGGGGCATATCCTCACCACGGCCGACGGCGTGGTCACCCCGGTGGCCGCCGAGCAGGCCGCCGAGTCAGTGGCCGCCGTGGGGCGTGCCGCCGTCGTCGGCGTTGGCCCTGCCGGAATCCAGGTTCCGGTGGCCGTGCTGGAACTGGCAGATCCCGTGCGCCGGCCCGGCACTGCCCCGCAGGACCTGGCCGCCGCCGTGCGCACGGCTGTGTCCGCCGGGGCCGGGCTCGAGCTCGCGGCCGTGCTCGTGCTTCCCGCCATGCCTACCGACATCCGGCACAATTCCAAGATTGACCGCACTGCCCTGGCCTGCTGGGCTGACACAATCCTGGCCGGCGGAAGCGCCAAGGTGCCCGGCACGGGCGGACGCAAATGAGTTCTGTTTCCGGGCCTGCCGCACCCCTGGCCGGCCGGCGCGTCCTGGTGACCGGCGCCAGCGGACTGCTCGGCGGAGCCGTAGCCCGGCTGCTGGCGGAAAAGGGCCACACGGTCCGGACGCTCCAGCGCACTCCGATGGCCGCTGCTGTTCCTGCCGGAACTCCGGCCGGAACAGCAGCTCCGTCAGGAAACGCGGCTGCCGGGATTGAATCCGTTGCCGGTTCCGTCTCCGACCCCGCGGCCGCAGCCCGCGCCGCGGAGGGAATGGACGCCGTCGTACACCTGGCCGCGAAGGTCTCCTTCACCGGAGAGTGGCAGGACTTCGTGGACACCAACATCACCGGCACGCGCACGCTGATTGAGGCGGCCAAGGCTGCCGGTGTCCGGGACTTCGTGTTTGTCTCCTCCCCCTCGGTGGCCCACTTTGGCGAACCCATTGCCGGTGCCGGTGCCGGAACCGCCGATCCGGAGCGCGCACGCGGATTCTATGCCCGGTCCAAGGCCGCGGCCGAGCTGCTCGCACTGGCCGAGGATTCGCCGTCGTTCCGGGTCGGAGCCATCCGGCCGCACATTGTCTGGGGTCCCGGGGACACGCAGCTGGTGGAGCGGGTTATTGACCGTGCCCGGTCCGGCCGGCTCCCGCTGCTCAACGGCGGTACTGCCCTGATCGACACCACCTATATTGCCAACGCTGCAGCGGCGATTGTCCGCGGCCTCGAACGCATGGACCACGCGCACGGGCAGGCCCTGGTGGTCACCAACGGCCAGCCGCGTCCGGTGGGAGAACTGCTGGCCGGCATCTGCACCGCCGCCGGAGTCACGCCGCCGGCGTGGAGCGTTCCGGGCTGGCTGGCCCGCAGCGCCGGATCCGTGATCGAGCGGGCCTGGCTGGCCGCCGGCACCCGCGGATTGGTCCACGATGAGCCGCCCATGACGCGTTTTTTGGCCGAGCAGCTTTCCACCTCGCACTGGTTTGACCAGCGCCGCACCCGCGAAGTGCTGGACTGGACACCCGAAGTGACCGTGGAGGACGGCATGCGCCGGCTCGCGGCCCACTACGGCGGCACCGCAGCCTAAGCGGCTATTTCACCCCTCTACACAGCAGGAGATGTTCATGGACAGCGTCAGGGCAATCGACAACTGGCCGGTGGAGAACGCTGCCGCCGCCGTCGTCCTGGCTGACGGCACCGTGGCCGGCATGCACGGCGACGTCGAGCGGCGTTTTCCGCTGGCATCCGTCACCAAGCTGCTGACCGCCTACGGCATGCTCGTCGCTCTGGATGAAGGGGCCCTGGAACTGGATCAGCCGGCCGGACCCGAGGGTTCCACTGTCCGGCACCTGCTGGCGCATTCGGGCGGGTATGACTTCGCCGAACGCACCGTCCGCTTCGCCCCGGGCACCCGCCGGCTCTATTCCAATGCGGGCTTTGAAGTGCTGGGCGAAACCCTGGAGGAGGCCACGGGCATTTCGGTGGCCGATTATCTGCGCGAGGGTGTGTTCGTTCCGCTGGGCATGAATTCCACCGCGTTGGAGGGCTCCCCCGCTGCCGGCGCAATATCCACCGTGGCCGATCTGTCCCGGTTCGCCGCTGAGCTGCAGCAGCCGGTGCTCACCGCTCCCGGGCGTCTGGCCGAAGCAACCACGGTGGTCTTCCCGGGTCTGGCGGGCGTGCTTCCCGGGTTTGGGCGCCAGAAGGAAAACGACTGGGGGCTGGGCTTCGAGATCCGCAATTCGAAATCCCCGCACTGGACCGGTGCCACCAGCTCACCGCGGACGTTCGGGCACTTCGGCCAGTCCGGCACGTTCCTGTGGGTCGACCCCGACGCCGGTGCTGCCGCCGTCGCCCTGACCGACCGCGACTTCGGTCCCTGGGCCGCAGAGGTCTGGCCGCCCTTCACCGACGGTGTGCTGGCGGAGCTTCGCGGCGCCTAATTCGGTTCCTCCGGGCCGGCGGTGAGTGCTCACTCGGGCTCTGCCGGAGTCCTTCGTGCACATACCGGGCTCATTCGGCCGATTTTCGACGATTTAGGCCCCGCATCTGCACGAAGGATTTTTCCACACGCCGTTATCTGCACGAAGGATCGGGTCGGCAGCCTAGGCGTGCGGAGACGTCGGCGTTTCTTCCCGAGTGCAGGTAGGGCAGTTGAGAACAGGGAGAAGTCAGCAGAGCTGTCCACCGAGCAATCCACCCGCAGGCACGCCGCCGGAGCATCCCACTCGGTGCGGGCAGGGCCTCAACCCGGGCGTACCGGTCCAAATCGGCCCAGCACGGCGTCCGTTGTACAGATAACGGGCGTATCCGGCGCAGCACGGCATCCGTTGTACAGATACCGGCCCAAACCGGCCCAGCACAGCGTCCGGTGTACAGATAACGGGCGTAACGGGCCCAGGACGGCGTCCTTTGTACAGATAACGGCCCTAAACCGGGGGGATAAGCACGTTATCTGTACAGCAGACGGCGGGTTCCGGCCCCTGCGCCCCTAAGCACTCACGAGGGGCCCGCCGCAGCCAAGAAAGTCCTTTACCAGCGCCCGTTCCGGGGCCGCGGCTGACAGACCGGACAGCTGTACGAGGAACGGTTCATGAACGAATCCCGCCGGATCAGGGTATTCAGCCCCAGCGACGCGCACCGGGGACAGGGCTCGCCCTCGCGTCCGTAGGCGTTCAGGGACCGCGAGAAGTAACCGGATGCGCCGTTCACGTTCACGTACAGGGAGTCGAAGCTCGTTCCGCCGGCGGCCAGCGCCCGGGTCATGACGTCGCGGGCGGACTCGATTAGGCGCAGGGCATCGGCTCGGCGCATGGTGTCTGTGGGCCGGGCAAAGTGCAGCTTCGCGGCCCAGAGGGACTCGTCCGCGTAGATGTTCCCGACACCGGAGACCAGACCCTGGTCCAGCAGGGCCCGCTTGATGCCGGTGCGGCGTTTACGCAGCCGGACGTAAAACTCGTCGAAGGAGAACGCCGGATCCAGCGAATCCCGGGCAATGTGAGCTGCCTCTTCGGGGATCAGCGGCAGCTCGGTTTCGGACAGTCCGCCGGGCGCACCGTCGGGGGTCGGCAGCAGATCAGTGAGGAAGACTCCCCCGAAGATCCGCTGATCCACGAAGCGCAGCTCGGCAGGCATCGGGGTTCCGTCGGCAGACACGGCAGGGCTGAGGCGAAAGCGGACCTTGAGGTGCTTCTCATCCGGCAGGTGCGGGTCTTCCATGAGCAGCTGCCCGCTCATGCCCAGGTGCGCCATCAGCGCCAGCCGGGGTACGCCGTCGTCGTGCGGGTCCGCGGAGGGAGGGGAAACCGGACGGGAGGCGGGGTCCTCAAGCAGCGGCATCCACAGGAATTTGCCACGGCGCACCACATCGGTGACCACGGCGCCCTCGAGGTTGCCGCGCAGATCTTCGGGGCCGGCCGCATGGCGGCGCACGGAGCGCGGGTCGAGGATGTCGACGCCGGTGATGGTCCGGCCGCGGACCCATGAGGCCAGTCCGCGGCGGACCACTTCCACTTCGGGCAGTTCGGGCACGGAGCTAGGCTCCGGCGGCCGTAGAACCCGAGGGGCAGATTATCTTCCAGGTGGCGGCGGCAGCTTCCTGCTCGGCTTCCTTCTTGGAATGGCCCACGCCGCTGCCGTAAGGCTTCTCGCCGATGTGGAGCACGGCAACGAAGCTGCGGGAGTGGTCGGGACCGGATCCGGTGACCTTGTATTCAATGTCGCCGAGCTTCCGGCTGGCTGCGATCTCCTGGATGGAGGTCTTCCAGTCGGTGCCGGCACCCAGGGCGTCGGCGTCGCGCAGCAGCGGGCCAATCAGGCGCATCACCATGGCACGGGCGGTTTCAATCCCGTGGCAGAGGTAAACGGCGCCGATCACGGCTTCGGTGGTGTCCGCCAGAATGGAGGACTTGTCCCGGCCATTGGTCAGCTTTTCACCCTGGCCCAGCAGGATGTACTGGCCCAATTCGAGTTCGCGGGCAACGCCGGCCAGGGCGCGCGTGCTGACGACGGCGGAGCGGCGCTTGGCCAGCTCCCCCTCGGACAGGTCCGGGTTGTCCCGGTACAGCGCGTCGGTCACGGAGAAGCCCAGGATCGAGTCGCCCAGGAACTCCAGGCGCTCGTTCGTGGGGATGCCGCCCTGCTCGTAGGCGTAGGAACGGTGTGTGAGTGCAAGACGAAGCGTCCCGGCGTCGATATCGACACCGAGACGCTTCAAAAGCTCTTCAGTATTCTTCACTTTTTGGTTTTGACCCGAAAAGCAGTATTCAACTCCCGGCCCGGCTGCCCGTGCCGGAAAGAGAACACTGTTTTAGACGTCCGCTACCTTGCGGCCCTTGTATTCAAGGAACAGCGCGGTACCAGCTGAGTCGGTCACGACCTTGGCCTGGTGAGGCAGGCTGTAGGTAACGCGGCCGTTCTCAACGGTCTTTACCAGGTTGGGGGCAGTTGCCTTCCACTGGGACCGGCGTGCACGCGTATTCGAGCGGGACATTTTCCGCTTGGGAACAGCCACGACTAACTCTCTTCTCTCTCGTCTGACTCTGTACTTGTTGCTGCAGAATTCTCTGCAGCGCTGCCAGCCAGCCCGGAGAGGGCTGCCCAGCGAGGATCCACTGTTTGGTGGTGGTGACCCGGATCCTCCTCAAGGCGCGCTCCGCATTCGGAGCAAAGGCCTTCGCAGTCCTCCCGGCACACCGGCTGGAACGGCAGGGTGGTGACCACTGCGTCCCGCAAAACCGGCTCAAGATCGATGACATCTCGCTCGATCCGGTGTTGCTCTTCTTCCTCTTCTGTTCCGAAAGACTCAGCGTCCTCGTAGTAGAAGAGTTCCTGCACATCGACTTCTTCGTCGTACGCGATGGGCTTCAGGCACCGTCCGCATTCTCCCTGAACAGGAGCGATGACGGTTCCGGATACTAAAATCCCCTCGTGCACGGCTTCGAACCTCAGGTCCAGATCAAGATCTGATCCTTCCGGCACGCCGATAAGCGCAACACCGAAGTCCTTCGGTGCCGGAACATGTTCGTGCATAGTCCGCATGACACCCGGGCTGCGCCCGAGATCCTTGACACTAATGGCCAAGGGCGACGAACCCGGATAAATCCGCGACTGAACGCTAATGAGAACTCCTGTAGAACATAGACCGACATATCATCTTAGCCTGATACGGCCGATTCTCTCAAACTGCGCCGTTCCGCTGCCGGTTAGGGCAAGGTGCGGGCTGCTCGTTCCAGTTTACAGCCCATGCGGCCGCCGGTTTACCGGCCGGGGTCCAGCTCGCATAGGCTGACGCCATGCTTCCCCTCCTCCGCGCCCTGCCGCACCGCCTGGTGCAGCGGCTCCAGCGCGGGGTTCCGCGGAGTGTTGATGCGGCGGTTGCCGCCGTGGTTTCCTCCGCCCTTATCTGGCTTTTCGCCTCCCTCAACCTCTTTTATTACCCGACGGAGGGCGACCTTGCGCACGCCGGCGATGGAGGAAAGGCCGACGCCGTGGTGGTCCTCGCAGGAGCTGCGGCGGAACGCTTCCCGGTGGGACGCCAACTGGCCCTTGAGGGCCGGGCACCGGAACTGGTGCTCTCCAGCACCGAGACCCCCGGCAACCGAATCACCGATTTGTACTGTGACTACACCGCCGGCGACACCGTCTCCGAGGACCCCGGCAGCGCCGCTGTCACCTGCTTCTTCCCGGAGCCCATGACCACACGCGGCGAAGCCCGCGCCATAGCCCGCCTGGCCGCGGACAACGGCTGGGACGATTTGATTGTCGTCACCTCCCGCTACCACCTGCTGCGTGCGGCAACGAACCTTTCCCAGTGCTCGACGGCGAAAATCACCATGGTGGCCACGAATCCGGACCTTTCGGCCAAGCAGTGGCTGGGCAGGTTCGTGGAGGAAACCGGCGGCCTCGCAGCCGCGGCGCTCCGTCCAACCTGCGCCAACAGAATCTGATCCCCCTGCGGCAATACATCCTGGCCTCCTCAGCGGGCGGCACGACGGCGGCGGCGTCGGCTGCCGCGGCTATGCCCGCTGGGGCAGCGGAAAGGCCTCCAGCAGCGCGTCCAGCGAAATCTGCAGCCGGGGCAGGGTTGCAGTGCGTGCCAGCAAAATCGGATCCAGCTCCCCGGCCTGGGCCGCGGTGACGTCAACGCGGGAGACCTCGGATTCCCGGATGGTGCTGAAGAAGTCCCGGAATTTGAAGGTGTCTCCCGCAATGACGGCGTCGCTGATGCGCACCCAGGTCCACGGCACCCCGTAAGCCTGGGCCACGATGATCCCGTGCAGCGAGCTGGAGATGCAGGCCCTGGCTCCGGCGATCTCCCGGACCACCTGCTCCATCCCCTGCCGGGCGTCCACCACGTGGACCCGCGCATCCGGGCCGCGCACATCCAGGTCTTGCGCATCCGGGCCTTGGTCAACAGGCCCGCGGCCGGCGGCGCCAAGGATTCCCCGATGATCAAGATGCGGCACCACTGCCACTTTGCCCTGGGACGGCTGCCCGTCCGGCACCGGCAGGAAACGCGGAAGCAGCAGCGCAGGATCACCGTATATTTCCGGGACTGTCCACCCCAGCTGCGAGCGCAGTTCAGCAGCCGTGAGCTTGCCCCGGACGGCATGGATCCGGATTCCGCGCAGTGTTGCCAGGCGTTCGACCGCCGCCGCATCCAGCGCCCGCATCAGGCCCGCGCCCCATACCTGCGTGCCGTCCTGCTCAAGCCAGCCTGCCGTGGAACCCACTGCCGCCAGCGGCGGAACGTCAAGGCTCCGGCGCCAGCCATTGACCGGCTTCAACCCAGTGATCCGACGCACCAACCAGGGCCCGACGGCGTCTCCAAAGTTGCTGCGTTCGTCCCACCACAGCAGGTTCACGTGACCCTCGGGCACCTTCCGGTTCCCCGCAGCCACCCCGGCCGACGGCGTCAGCAGTCCCGGCAGCCGCCGCCGGACGTCCGCGAGCGCCGCCTGTTGCTCCCCGGGAGATGCCCCCTGCGGCAGGCAGGGAAAAAGGTGCCGCTCAGTGCCGGATGTCTTCGCAGCCTCTGCGGATTCCGCGGCCCCGTCATCGCGGACCAGCCGGGCTGCGCCAACCAGTGCACTGCGCAGCAGGGCGGCCCCCGGAAAGGTATCCGGTGCCGGCGTTTCAACCCCGCCGCCGCTTTCCCCCGCTGCCCTGACGGACACCGCCGTCCGAAAGCCGCGGTCGCCGTCGTTCACTTCCACAAGCTCCAGCAGAAACCGCAGGCCCGCCAGCTCGAGGACCACGGGCTCCGGGGCCGGCTTTGCCGGGGACCACACGCGGGAAGGGAAGGGTCGAACCTGGCCGGACATGCCGCTAGGCGCCCTGTTCCTGGACCAGCCGCCGGTAGGAGGCGCGGGGCACCAGCTCCTTCACGTCACCGCCCAGGGAGGAAACTTCCTTGATCAGGGTGGAGGACAGATGCGCGTAGCGGTTTTCAGCCGGCAGGAACACGGTTTCGACGCCGGTGAGGTGACGGTTCATGACGGCCATCGGCAGCTCGTACTGGTAGTCCTGCACCGACCGCAGGCCCTTCACAATGGCGTCCACGCCCTGCTGGCGGCAGAAGTCGGCCAGCAGCCCCTCGCCCATGGGCACCACCGAGACACCGCGCAGCCCGCCGAGGGTTTCCCGCGCCATGGCAAGGCGTTCGGTCCCGGAAAACCGGTACTTCTTGGAGTAATTCGTGGACACCGCTACAAGGACTTCATCGAACAGGCTGGCGGCCCGTGCGATCACCTCTACGTGTCCGTTATGGATGGGGTCATAGGATCCGGGGCATACAGCGCGTCGCATAGATCGAATCTACCCGGTTCCAGCAGTAATACTGGAAGGCATGAGTTCTCCCCGCCCCGCCCCGCTTCTCCGCTCCGATGCAGCGCCGGGAATCCCTCCCTGGCAGCGCACCGCAGCCGGCGCCAACCTGCTTGGCCCGGACGGCGCCCTGGGGGTGACCATTTTCGAGGAGATCACGCTCCTGTCCGGCAAGCACAACGCCATCAACCTGGGCCAGGGATTCCCTGACGAGGACGGACCGTCGGTCATCAGCAACGCGGCACGCGAAGCGATCAGTGCCGGAGCCAACCAGTATGCGCCCGGGCAAGGCCTGCCGGTGCTGCGCAACGCCGTCGCCGCCCATCAGGAACGTTTCTACGGCCTGTCCCTGGACCCGGACACCCAGATCATCATCAGCACCGGTGCCACCGAGGCCATAGCTGCTGCGCTGCTCGCGCTCACCGGCCCCGGTGACGAGGTCCTGACCTTCGAGCCGTTCTATGACTCCTACGGCGCCATGATCGGGCTCAGCGGAGCCACGCACACCACGGCGCCGCTGCGAGCTCCGGACTTCCAGCCGGACCTGGCCACCCTTGAGGAATCCTTCTCTGAACGCACCCGGATGGTGCTGGTGAACAATCCGCACAACCCCACCGGCGCCGTCTTTCCCGCCGAAACCCTGCAGCGGATCGTGGAGCTCGCCGCCAAGTACAACGCCGTGATTGTTACCGACGAGGTGTACGAGCACCTCACCTTCGGACCGCGGCACGTTCCGGTGGCCACCCTTCCGGGCGCCGCCGAGCGCACCCTGACCATCTCCTCTGCAGGAAAGACCTTCTCCTTCACCGGCTGGAAGATCGGCTGGCTCTCCGGCCCCGCGGAGCTGGTGGCCGCCGTCCGCGCCGTCAAATCCTTCCTCAGCTACAGCTCCGGCACCCCGTTCCAGAGCGCCATTGCCCTGGGGCTGGGCCTGGAGGATGAGTTCTTCACCGGCATCGCTTCGACCCTGCAGGGCAAGCGGGATGTCCTCAGCGAAGGGCTGCGCGCCGCCGGACTGACCGTCTTCGAACCGCAGGGAACGTACTTCGTCAACGCCGACGTCGCGCCCCTGGGCATCACTGACGCCACGGCGCTGGCGCGCCGGCTGCCGGAGCTGGTGGGGGTGGGTGCGATTCCGGTGGCGGTGTTCTGCCACGACGACGGCGCCCGCCGGACCAGCTCGCTGCTGCGCTTTGCCTTCTGCAAGAAAACCGAGGTGCTGCAGGAAGCAGCCAACCGCATTTCCAAGCTGGGACAGGTGCTCTGATGGCCGCGCAGGACAAAACCCCGTCACGGCTGCTGCGCAACATCGGCGCGCACGCCACCATCACCGACGACGGATTCACTCCCGGAGCCCGGGTGCTCAGCATCGGCGGTGCCGAGCAGTCGCATGTCAACCTGGCCCACCCCGAGGAAATCTTTTACGAGTACCTGCGCCGGATCGGCAACGTGCTGGATCTGGCCGCCCCCGCCGGGCAGCCGCTGCGGACCCTTCATCTGGGCGCCGGTGCGCTGACCCTCACCCGCTATCTGCAGGCCACCCGGCCGGGGTCCAGGCAGGCGGCCGTGGAGCTGGAGCGGGAGCTGCTGGACTTTGTGCTGGCGCATCTGCCGCTGCCGGAGGGCACCGTGCTGGAAACCGTCATCGGCGACGCCCGCGACGCGCTGTCCCGCTGGGAACCGGGGTCCTTTGACGCCATTGTGCTGGATGTCTTCGCCGGGGCGGACGCACCGGAGCACCTGACCACGCCCGAGTTCTATGCGGAGGCGGCAGCGCTGCTCTCCTCCGCCGGGGTTTTGCTGGTGAATGTGGGAGATGATCCCGGGCTCGCGTTTGCCCGCCGGCAGGTCCGCGCCCTACAGGAGGGCATGTCCTCAATCCCCGGGGCGGGGCTGGCCGCGCTGGCCGAGAAATCCATGTTCACCGGACGTTTCCCGGGCAACATTGTGCTGGCTGCCACGGCCTTCCCCTGGCCCGAAGAGTGGACGGCGCAGCTGCTTGCCGCAGGTCCGCATCCGGCCGACGTCCTGACCGGTGAGCGGCTGGACGTCTTCGCGTCGGGTTCCTAGCCGGGTTCCTAGGAGGCGCCGTCTGCCTGCGCAGCGGCGTCGTCGTCGGCATTGTCGTCGTCGGCCTGTGCCGGCTCGGCAAACCACAGCGTGGTTTCCCCGTACTTGCGTTCGCTGAAGCGTTCCATTCCAGCCGGCCACGCGGGTTCAGGTGAGCGGGTGGAGCGTTCCAGAACGACGACGGCGCCCTCGCCCAGGTGCGGCGGCAGTGCCCGGAGCACGGAGTTCAGGTCATCCTCGTCCAGGTCATAGGGCGGATCCATAAACACCACGTCCCAGGTGACGTCCGCGGGCACCCGCAGCAGGTAGGTGTCGGCCTTGGCACGGTGGACGCTGACTACAGTGCGGCCGGCGGCGTCATTGATCAGCTTGGCGTTCTGCTTGCAGGTGCCGGCGGCTTTGTCCGCCAGTTCCACCAGGTCCACCGAAACGGCTCCGCGGCTGGCGCTTTCCACGCCCAAGGCGCCGGATCCCGCAAAAAGGTCCAGCACGCGGGCCCCTGCCAGCACGTCGTAGGACTCCAGCCGGGAGAAAAGGGCTTCCTTCACCCGGTCCGTGGTGGGGCGGGTTCCTGTTCCGGGAACACTGGTCAGGGAGGTTCCGCCGGCGGTTCCGGCAATGATGCGGCTCATGCCTTCACTTTATCGGGCTTTGGATCAATGCCCGGACAGGTTAGCCGCGGTCCAGGAACGCTTCCTTTTCAGGATTCAGATAATCCTCAATCGCCTCGTTCAGGGCCGGATACCGGCTCAGCTCCGGGTCCTCCTGCACCAGGGCCGTGGCGGCGGCGCGCGCCTTCTCGATCAGCGGCTCGTCCTGAATGGCCCGCAGCAGCTTCAGAGTGGAGCGTCCGCCGGACTGCGAGGCGCCCAGGATGTCCCCTTCGCGGCGCAGCTCGAGGTCCCGCCGGGAGAGCTCAAAGCCGTCCGTGGTTGCAGCTACGGCTTCCAGGCGTTCCCGGCTGGGATGCCCGGGTTCCAGCTTCGTGACCAGCAGGCAGGTGCCGGGCAGTCCGCCGCGGCCCACCCGGCCGCGCAGCTGGTGCAGCTGGGAAATTCCGAAGCGATCCGCATCCATGATCACCATGAGCGTGGCGTTGTGCACGTCCACGCCCACCTCAATGACCGTGGTGGACACCAGCAGGTCGATGTCTCCGCGGGTGAACGCGGCCATGGTCTCGGTCTTCTCCACCGGATCCAGCCGCCCGTGCAGAACGCCGATCCGCACTCCTGCGAGCGCGGGCACTTCGGAGAGCTGCTGGTGCATTTCGGTCACGGAGGCCAGGTTCGGTTTTCCGGTCTTTCCCTCCGGAGGCGGCCCGTAGTCGAGCAGGGTCAGGTCGGCGCCCGGTTCCTCGTCCTTGTCCCCGATCTTGGGGCAGACCACGTACACCTGCCGGCCGGCGTCGATCTCCTCGCGGGCACGCTCCCAGATCCGCCGCCCCCAGGCGGGCTTTTCGGCCAGCGGCGCCATGAAGGTGGAGATGGGTGCGCGTCCGGCGGGCAGCTCGGTCAGCGTGGACACGTTGAGGTCGCCGAAGACGGTCATGGCCACGGTACGGGGAATGGGGGTTGCGGTCATGACCAGCAGGTGCGGAGTGCTGCGGCCCTTGGTGCGCAGCACGTCCCGCTGTTCAACGCCGAACCGGTGCTGTTCGTCCACGACGACGAGCCCCAGGTCCGCGAACTGCACATGTTCCGAAAGCAGTGCGTGGGTTCCGATGACGATGCCGGCGGCACCGCTCGCGGCATCCAGCAGGGCGGCACGGCGGCCGCCGGTGTCCATGGAGCCGGTCAGCAGCGTAACCCGGGTGGCGTCGTCGTCGCTCCCCAGCCGGCCGCCCTGTCCCAGCGGGCCCAGCGTCTTGGTGATCGATTCATAGTGCTGGGCGGCGAGGACCTCGGTGGGGGCCAGCAGCGCGGCCTGCCCGCCGGCGTCGATCACCTGGAGCATTGCCCGCAGGGCCACCAGGGTTTTCCCCGAGCCCACCTCACCCTGCAGCAGCCGGTTCATGGGATGCGGCTGCGCCAGGTCATCGGCCAGTTCGCGGCCGACGTCGAACTGGCCGTTGGTGAGCGTGAACGGCAGGGCGGCATCGAATTTATCCAGCAGCCCGCCGGGGCGGGGCGGGCGGGCCGTGGCGTCTTCCTGCGCGGCGGCGCTGCGCCGGCGGGCCAGCGCCGTCTGCAGGACCAGGGCCTCCTGGTAGCGGAACCGGTGGCGGGCCTTGTACGCCTCGCCGATTTCGGCCGGGCGGTGGATTTTCTCGTATGCCTCCACCAGTCCGATGAGGTGTTCCGCGTCCCGGACCGGTTCGGGGATGGGATCGCTGAGCCGCTCGGTCTCCATGGTGTCCAGCAGCAGGTCCACGGCTTTCTTGATGTCCCAGCTGTTGAGCTTTGCGGTGGCGGGATAGACGGGGATGGGGCGCTTGGCCATTTCCTCGTCATCGGCCTCGTCATTGAGCACCACATAGTTGGGGTTGGTCAGCGTCAGCTGCTTCTTGTAGACGCCCACCTTGCCCGAAAACATGGCCCGGGTGCCTACGGTGAGTTCCTTCTGCGCGTTCCAGCCGTTGAAGAACGTCAGGTGCAGCTGGCCCAGCGCCCCGGAGGCGTCATCGGTGACCACCACTTCCAGCAGCGTGCCCTTGCGGGTCTGCATCCGCCGGGCATTGGCGCTCTGGACCCGGGCAATGAGGGTGACATCCTCATCAAAGGGAATTTCCGCGATGGGCGTCAGCTCTCCGCGTTCTAGGTAGCGGCGCGGGAAGTGGTGCAGCAGGTCGCCCACGGTTTTCAGGCCCAGCTGCTTCTCAAGCTTGGTGGCGGACGGCTTGCCGATCCGCCGTTCGAGCGGGAAATCCAGTTCGGGGGGAACGTTAGACTTCATGGGCCTCGTGGATCCCGCTGTCCTCGATGATTTCCTTGGTTTCGTGACCGTCTGCGGAAAGCTCCGTGATGGTCAGGTTGGTGGGCTCGCCAACGGTGCGCAGCAGATCAATGGCGCTGCCGGCGTCGGGCGTGTGCACGTGCACCCGCCAGCGGTAGCCTTCACCCACCGCGTCCACGGCACTCATGATCACCGAGTCACCGAGCTCGTCCAGCTGCAGGCGCAGCGTGGCCGCATCCAGCGGGCTGAGGTTGATGGTGCACATCACCTCCACGCCTTCCATGCGGGGCATTTCACCGTGGATGTGCGGGGCCTGCACGTCGTAGCCGTGCAGGCCGTCCAGCAGCTCTTCCTGCAGTTCCTCACCGAGGGCCGCTGCGCGCAGGGCGTCCAGCACCAGCAGGAAGCCCACTCCCCCGGCATCCACCACCTTGGCCTCGGTCAGGGCGTCCAGCTGCATTTCGGTGTGCACGACGGCGGCGAGGGCGGCGTCCATGACGCCGCGCAGCGCGGCTGCCAGGCCTGCGTTGCTGTCATCGCCCATCTTGGCGGCCTCAGCGTCCATGGCGGCCCCGGCCGCTTCTTCCAGGACCGAGAGCATGGTTCCGGGAACGGGATCGCTCAGGACGGACCAAGAGCGCAGCTGGGCCCGGTGCAGCGCGGATGCCAGAAGGGGCGCCGAGAGGCGGGTGCTGCCCTGCAGCGGCTCAGCCATGGCGGTGAGGAACACGGAAAGCAGAGTGCCCGAATTGCCCTTGGCGTCTTCCATGGCCGCCCGGCCGGCAATTCCCAGCAGTTCCCCTATGTCCGTGGTGTCGACGTCGGCCACGGCACGGGAGGCGGCGCAAAGCGTGAGATAGAGGTTGCTGCCGGTATCGCCGTCGGCCACCGGGAAGATGTTGATCGCATTGAGCCGGTCACTGTGATTGCCCAGAGAGACTTCCGCTTTGCTCAACCATCGCTTCAGCGCCTGTGCGTTCGCGGTGATTTTGGTTTGCAAAGTGATCCCTTTTCCATGCTGGCGCTCCTGCTCCGGACAGGAGGCGTCATTGCCGTCGTGCCGGTTTGGTCAGTAGGAAGCCTACCGCAGGAGACTGAACGGGCCGATAACAATTTGCACAAATGTGGCAGGGTTGAAGCATGGCCACCAAGCGGTACGCGGACATTCCCGCGGCGAGACACCTGAGGGATCCGTCTCCCGAATCGGAACGAAACGCCCGCCGTATCAAGCAGGACGAAGCCGTTCCACGTCCCCTCTCAACCGGGCGGACGATGCGCCCCGGGGCAGAAAAGGCCTACCGGAAGCAGCGCGCGGTCGCCATGCTGCTGACCACGGTGGTGGGCTTGTCGGTCCCCACGTTGATAACGCTGCTGGTTCTCTTCGGCTGAGCTCTGGCGGAGCGGGGCTACTTACTGGAATTACCCTAAAATTAATTTCCTATTTCCAAAAAGTTCGCTTCGGCTAGACTGATCCGAGATATCGGGCTGTTGTCAAGCTAAGCGGGGAATTCATGCCAGTCGTCATGCCTATTTATGGCACTAGGCCAGAAGCCATCAAAATGGCACCGATTGTGGCTGCCCTGAAGGAATCCGACGCCCTTGACTGCTTCGTGACGGTGACCGGCCAGCACCGCTCCATGCTGGACCAGGTCAACAACCTGTTTGGCATTGAGCCGGACTATGACCTGAACATCTTTGAGCCGGGCCAGTCCCTCAACGGCATCCTGGCCCGAACCATTGACGGGCTGGACAAACTCTTCAACGTCAACCGCCCCGATGCCGTGATTGTCCAGGGTGACACCACAACGTCCACTGCGGCAGCCATGGCCGCGTTTTACCACGGCATACCCGTTGTGCACGTGGAGGCCGGCCTGCGCAGCGGCAATCCTTCCTCGCCTTTCCCGGAGGAAGGCAACCGCAAAATCACCTCGCAGATTGCCTCTTTGCATCTGGCACCCACGGAGAGCAGCCGGCAGAACCTGCTCGCGGAGAACATCAATCCGGCCAACATCGTGGTGACGGGAAACACCGTCATTGATGCACTTCTGGCCACCGTGGAAAAGAATGTCCCCTTTGCCGATCCTGAGCTGGAAAACCTTGCGGCCTCACAACGAAAGGTCTTACTGGTCACCACCCACCGCCGGGAAAACCAGGGCGAAGGAATGCAGGGCATCGGACGGGCTTTGGCCCGCATCGCCCGGGCAGAGCCGGACCTGACGCTTGTCCTGCCGATCCACAGCAATCCCGTGGTCCGCCGCGCAGTGCTTCCGCACTTGGAGGGTCTGGAAAACGTCCTGATCACCGAACCGCTGGAGTACGGCGAATTCACCCGGCTGCTTTCCCTGGCACATATCGTCCTCACCGATTCCGGCGGGGTTCAGGAGGAGGCTCCCAGCCTGGGAGTGCCCGTGCTGGTGATGCGCGAAAACACCGAACGTCCCGAGGCAGTCGCCGCCGGCGTTGTGAAGCTTATCGGCGTCGACGAGGACCGCATTGTCCGCGAAGTGGGCCTCCTGCTGCATGACCGGGAGCATTACAGCTCCATGTCCGGGGCCATGAATCCCTACGGGGATGGGTCAGCCGCTGCCCGAAGTCTTACCGCGCTCGAGCGTCTAATTTCCCGCTGAGCCCGGCAGCCCACCTTCCAACATCACTTCTGCACCGAATGAGAGTCTCATTGTCTAACGCCGTTCTGTCCATTAAGCATGACCACTATTCAGCGACCCAGCTCAACGCCCTGCTGAAGGCTGATGATTGTCCCGTACGGTTCATCCACGTTGACCACGGACCCGAGAATATTGGGGTCGGGACCAATCTCGTCAAACTCGCTCGCACAAGTGATGAAGCTCGAGAGCTCATTGCCACACTCGCCAATAACGGTTTTTATTCATACATGATCAAAGGAAATGCGACTCGCTTTGTTAGTGAGAAGTCCCTGGATAAACTATGGACTAAACTGGTGTCCAAGGAATTTGTAAGGCACGCCAATGGAGTAGTCTATTCCCTTACGGAAGCAAGAAGTTCTGACAGGCCGAAGAGGCTCCTAGTCGTATTTTCCTCCATTAGTGGAAATATCAACACCCCTAGCTTGATGCGGTACTTTGAACAAAACTATAAGTCAGTTCAGAAGTTTCTCCCCGCGGATACTGCCATTCTGCGTATTGCTGACCTAGGCGGAGTCGTTGGTGCGTTTTACATGAATACGACCCATCTGCCGCGAAACGCTGACAATATTCAGCAGGTCATTCAAGATGTTAGCCGCCAGCATGGAATAGGGCATGATTCCGTGGTGCTATACGGCGCTTCAAAAGGTGGCACGGGGGCACTTTTTCACGCCATCAAGGGACATTATCGATGTGTAGCTGTCGACCCCATCATCGACGATGAGCATTACATCGTCCGATACAATGATGCACATTTCACAGGGAACAACATATTCCCTGAACCTAAAAAAGACGTATTTAACCGTATGATGCTCGAAATAAGTTTGTTACCCGAACCGCCTAAATCAGCGCCCGTTCGGTGGAGCGTTATTTGCTCGGGCAATTCCCCTCAATATAAGTACATATCGCGCACCCTGATAGAAAATGCAAATTCCCGAATCTCATTTTATGACTCACACAATCCGGCGATCACGGATCACCCGCAAGTTGGCCAAAACACCGTCAATACAGCAACCGCACTGATGAATTTTCACCTATACTCGATTCCTGTCGCGGCGGGTCTCTACGTCATCGATTAACTACTTCTGGCATTGACCCTGCGAGCAGTGCCCCAGGGTCAATACGTCGCCAGCATGAATACGCTGACAGCCAAGACGCTAGGCTGTCGTAAACATCGCCTCCGGTCAGTGCCGCCCCATGGAGCACCAAGCAGGAAACGCCTCAAGGAGGACGATCGTGGGTGCACGGTGCCGCATGCAGCCTCCTCGGATGCCCCCACCCCCAAGCAGTTGCATGGGGCATGCTGATACCAATGCCGCAACCACTTTGAGCAAGGCGCTGCAGACGCAGCGTCCGTGCCCTGCCGTTTCCATAGACGGGTCCAGGGCCTGAGAAAGCCGCATTGCCGCCTAATTCCGGCAACTCCTCAGCCAGCACAATAACGACATAGGAATGGTCCGCTGTCTAGGTCCTCAAGCCCCAGATGCTATCGGAAAGTTGCAGGTCCTTTGTCAGGCCATTACCACCAGCGAAGGCGACCGCGAACTGGTCGCCTTGCCTCCTCCGTTACCACTAAGGTCAATCGCAAGCCTCAGGTGAAGATCCGTCTAACCGAAAACAAACATGTGCCGGTGTGCGCCACCTGATGGAATGGGATTTGGTGCTCGTGCGGGACTCAACACTTAAGCTACCTTTTTGACGCTCACCATCTAATCCATATGCTGTTTTCAAATCACGACTTTGAATAAGCCGCAAGGACTGTAGTGTACATTGCTAGAGTGTCCAAAGGCCCGGGTGAATGAGCGGACACATACTTCGTGTACCCGGGAATTGTTTTAGCATACTGATGCCATATGTCCCGGTAGATATAAACGCTAGTCCTGCCAACTCGAACATATCCGTTTAGATATCTGTAATCGGGATCTAACCAAGGCTTATTCTGCGTGAGGTAGTGAATGTTTTTCAAAACCGGGCGTCCATCTGAATCCACTTCCGGCAGGATAGTGATCCTTTGGTTATATGACGTGGGGATTGACTTCACTTTTTCGCTATGGAAGGCCACGATAGCAAGCGCCACCTGCTCTGCGGCGTCCACTGACGAACCTTCTTGCTGGATCGTCAAATAGGCATACCGGAAAAAACCAAAAGTCCCGGCACCTACATACCTTTTGACGTTTATTCCTACGACTCCTGCGTTGTAGTAGGGAATGGTGGCTTTGCCGTCTATTACTGGAATATTGAGTTCTTCCAAAGCCGGCGGCGTCACCCCAAGCCGGAGAAGATCTGCGTCGAACTGTAGTGCGGATACTGTCGCGTCTCCCGGCATCAGCTCCGGCAGGTAATATCTCCCAACACACAGGAGGTCGTAGTCAACTTTCAGGGCCTCCTGGTAACCGCGGTCATCCAACCAGTAAGGGAAGAGCCAATTGCAGAACACGTGCGTCGGCCAACGCTGTTCTTTCATTGGGGTTAGGTCATCCACGGATCCATATGCTTCAAGTTCAGAAATATCCACGAAACGGATATTGTTCTCACTAAGCACAGCATCCATTTCACCGGTAAGATCTTTCCCGTCGAAACACATAAAGTAATCAAAGGGGTTTGTGGTGTTGTGGTCTTGGATACTTCGTAAGGCGACCAGCCCGGGAAAGAAGATACCAGCATCACCAACGATATAAACCGCAATATTCTTTGTCATTCGCCGGAGACCTTTTCCTCTAGGTGTGGGACAAGAAAACATGACAGAAACTGAAGATCCACCGTCACTGCGAACACCTAGAGGTTACCCGACCCGGCAACTTCCAAAAACGCCGCACGAGCAGCTTGGCGGTAGCCCTCGACATCAAAATTCACGCGAGCACTCTGCTTACCGTCCATGACTCGGCGCATTCCCCGCGCTAGACCATCCACAGAATTCTCGACGATGCAATCCAAGTTCTCGGAGAGGACCTGCCGTGAGCCGGGAATGTCTGTAGCCAGAATCGGAGTACCCAGAACCATCGATTCAAGCAACACCATTGGCTGGCCTTCGTGGTTTGACGGAAGGACGAAGCATCCTGCTGCACGCAGTGCCGGGAAGGGGTTTTCGCGCAGGCCTGCAAAGTATACCCGTTCGCTCAAATTCAGATCCTCAACCAGTTGTTCCAGGTCTTGACGCAGAGGCCCCTCACCTAGAAGGACGAGATTGGCTTGGTATCCCTCTTTGATGACTTTAGCCAAGGAACGAAGAAGCTTCGCTTGGTCCTTTTCCATTGAAAGTCGGCCCATGGTCACGAACGTCGGTGTTTCCCCGGAGAACCAAGGGGCTAAGTCCTCGTCCAGCGGCTCTAGGGACCGCTGCAGCACGCCTTGGGGATCAATCTGATTGATCACAGGAACAAATTTACTGAGATCCCCCGGTATCATGTGCCCGACGCCCATTTTATTTAGTTCAGACAAGGCTGGAGACACAGACGCAAGAATATCGAAGTTGTCATATAGTTCAAAAACACTTCGGAGATACGGGAACCGAACCTGCTGCTCGGACTTCATGTCATTATGCAAGTATATAATCTTCTTTGCATCGCCTGGCGCGGCGGATAAAACGGACGTCCAATAGCGGGAGTACCCCTCAAACTCGACAATTACATCAAATTTGGTATCTCCAAAGAGCCGGCGATATTCTCTCGTGAAGGCATCCGAATACATCTCGCGCTGCGGCGCTGATGGCAGGAAATTCCACCGATTGAAATAATCAATTAGCCATTTTTCTTCAATATTGACGACTTGACGTCCGGCATCGGCGAGAACCTTTACGTAAGAGGGCAGCCCACGGAGTACGCCAACACCGCCATCACTCTTCTCGATCACTCCGGCAGGCACGACAACCGTAATGTCGTACTCCTCAGGGTTAAGGGATCTGAGGAGATTGGTAAGGGAAGATGAGATTCCGTTGGGGATCATACTGTGATGAAAGAGGAAGCGCCGCTTTCCTGTCGGCTGCTGAGGAACCTCGTCGCTGCTGTCGTCCTCAAAGAAGAAGGACTTCGCCCGACTGGTCGCTTCACCATCCTCACGGCCGCAGAATTTGGCCATTAGATCCTTTGGTGGAGCCCATGCATTGGGGTTCGCAAGCGCCAGTTGAACAGAACTAATGAGAGCCGAACCCGTACGAGCTTCGGCGAGTCCCAGATCGCTAGGAGTGAAGTACAGCCCGCGCTCAGCTATGTATTCATCCAGATCGTAGGTGTAACAGATTACGGGGCGCCCGGTGGGAAGGAAATCGAACAGAATGCTCGAATAATCCGTAATCAGAATGTCGACCACGGCAAGCAGCTCATTCGTATCAATTTCGTCTGCCACAACACGGACCGGAAGACCCTTGGGGAGCAGCTCCACGGATAAGTGGTGACCTTGGAACAAGACGACACAATCAAGTTCAGACAGCGCTTGGAGGTCTGCGGTCAGGCGGTCCGTATCAAAGTGCTGGACCTTTGCCCCGCCGCGCCAAGTGGGGGCATAGAGAACTACTTTACGTCCGTCACCGGCCTCAATCCCTAGGTCACGAAGAATCTCGGTCTTTCGAGTTCCGTCCATTCCCAGAGTACGGTCAATCCTGGGGTATCCGGTGAAGCCAACCTTGGCAGTGGCGAGGGTTTGCACGTCATACCGTTCGAGCAGGACGTTTGTCGTGTGTGAGTTTGGAGTGAGAATGTGCGTTGCCTGAAGAAAATTTCTAGCGACATTCCGGTGCTCCAGAACTCCCGTGCCAATATCCTTACCCAAAGTCTTCATGGGTGTTCCATGCCAGGTATTCAGATATTTTTGGCCTTCACGACGAACAAAAAATGACTGAAAAGTAACATTGTTAATGAGAAATCCTGCTGTCGCCAAATAACGGCGATAGAGATGACTACCCCGCTGAGCAAAGACTACATTTTCGAGGTTCCTCATCCAATGTGGTATATGGGTATCGGGAGTAGTGGACCAAACATGCGTGAAGTTTGCATATTTTGGATCTGCAAGAATCTGCTGAAAGAGCGCATAGGGATTACAGGTTATTTGTTTTCCCAAGAAGCTCTCATACAGGATTACATTGCGTCGGAGGGGCAAGTTCTCCATCATTTCGGCATATTCGAAATACTTCTGCAGAGTTACATCTTTCTTGTACCGATTATTATCGATTCCTCTCGGCGCGACTGAGATCCTCGTCATGCGGAATGCCTGCGAGGCTGCGTCGAGCGCTCCCATATGCCCGTAGGCAGTGCCTAGCCTGTGATAGATGGACGGAGTGAAGACCTGTTTTCTATCGATTGCAGCTTCGAGGCAGGCCACGGCTTCCCCCCACAGTTCGCGCTGCTCAAATTCACTCGCAAGAGAGAGAATATGATCAGCGTCAGGCGACCGGAGTGCAAGCCTCTTTGCTTTATCAAGGAGTGCTAATTCGTAGTCTGTCCGTTTACTCACAGGAGGAACGGAATCCTCGTCCAGTGCCAGGTCAGCAACAACCGGCACGTCGAGGGAAGCTGTATAGGCTTCAAGGGCTTCTTCAAGTCTCCCCTGGGCTTCACGGACAACTCCCAAGCGATACGACCAGTACTTCGCAGCCGCGGACTGGAGGTCGAGCCCGTATGCATAGCAGTCTTCTGCCGCTGAGAAGTCGTTCATCCTCTCGTAGGAGTAGCCCAAACGGAAATGATTTCGGGCTTCGGAACGGTCCAGCAGGGTTGCTTGCTCGTATCTGTAGGCCGACTCTTTCCAGCGGTAGCTGCGTTCCAAAGCCCTCCCTGCACGGAATTGCAGCTCGGCATCCATTGGCCGGTTTTCGCTGTCCAGCTCATATTGCGCTGCGGCTTCGTGCCACATGCCGCGCCGCTCGTAAAAGACGCCGGCTCCCAAGGTTTTGCTTTGGTACTCGTTGTCATATTCAACTGCACGATCGAACGCGGCCTTCGCCCGTTCGAAATAGCCGGCCATCTTCCAACAATAACCCTCGCGGGCAAGGCTGTCCGAGCGGCGTGGACGAAGGGCGTTTGCCTTCCCAAAGGCTTCGGCAGCAGCGTCGAACCGGTTCATGGTTTCCAACGCATCGCCAAGCCTGAGGAACCAGTCGGGTGACTTGCCAAAATTAGGGGTTGCTGCCAGCAGAACTTCGAGTTCCTGCCAGCGTGCCCCTTCACGCCGGAGCTTCTTGGCGCGCTCGTCGTCTGCCTTTGCCTTCGCTATCCGCTGGGCGTTTTCGCAACGTTCAAGCCGCTGGCTCCACGTGGAATTTGCGGGTTCTAGACTTGTTGCAGTCCGATAGTGCGTCAGAGCTTTTTCGTTTTCGCCCTGTTTCTCGAGGACCGTTGCCAACCGATAGTGCCACGAGGCGTTACCGGGTTGGAGTTCCACCGCTTCCTCCAGCAAACGCCGGACGTCAGAAGAATCACCCTTTTGAGACTCCAAGTTGGCAAGACGGTACAGGGCATCTGCCCGTTGTTGGGCAGGTCCTGCGGTGGCCCGGTTGTAAAAATTCGTTGCCAAGCCAATCCGCCCAGCCTTCTCAGCCAAGCGTGCAACATTAATCATTGGTGTGTGACTCATAGGTGAATGCTCGGCGGAGACCGAATACCTTCCTTACGCTGCTGGGGACTGTTTTACGTGGCTGTCAGCCGCGAGGCAATCGTTGGCTCGCTCAAGATCTTCTGCAAAATCTACTTCTACGGCGTAGTAACGACTGATAGCTACCGGAAGGTAGCTAACCCCATCCTCCTGAATCGTCTTCACGATGCCACCCTCGAAGTATTCCTGATCCTCAACTTCGTCAAGTCGCTGGATGAGGTGCTTCTTGTCTCGCGATGAAATGTAGTTGATCCCAACTGCTTCGCCAAGGGCGTTTTCCACGGCTTTGGAGAGTTCCTTGATATGTCCGTCAGTGTCAACGGTGTACTTCACCTCTTCGTCCGACACAACGGAGGTATCGACGGCTACAAAGGAGCGGTCATCGTGAACATTTGAAGCGATGTGAATCAACAGTTCGGGATCAAAGACAACATCGCCGTTCATCCACAGGACACCGCCATCCGCGGAGTTCCGGAGTGCCTTCAGCAGGCTTTTTGAGGTGTTTGTCTGATCGAAGGCTTCGTTGTACACGAAGGACGCGTTAGGAACGTGCTCCATAATTTGCTCGAGCTTGTAACCGACGACGATGGTCAGGCGGAGGTCGTCCCCAAAGGCTGCGTGCAGGTTTTCCACCTGCTGGGTCATGATGGTCCGGCCATCGTCGAGCTGAGTGAGCGCTTTGGGATGCGGCCGTGCGAGCCTGGTTCCCATACCGGCAGCGAGAATAACGGCTTGCACATTCATGTGTTTTCCTGTTCGTCGGAAGAAGTGTCCTGAGGGGAATACCCTGTCAGGACCCACAGCTGGTCCGCCGTACGTCGCAAAATCTAGATACCATGCATTCCCCCTCCAAAGGATACTCGGAGGCGAACAAAAGGCGAACATTTGGGAAATATAGCTTTTGCGGGTCCATCTGACCGTGTCTTGTGCTTGGAAACGGGAGACTACCACTTTGTCTGTAGTCGTTAGTGGTTTTCGGTACCGTTCAGCGCCTTAGTCCACACAGACTGCACAACCCTAGCGGCGGCAGTGCCGTCGTCGGCCGGCGCATACCGGCCTGCGAATTCCTTGTAGCGAAGGAATCGTTGTTCATCTGCCGCTTCCTCAAGCAGGATCGCTTCCACCAGTTCCTCACTGCTGCGGGCTACTGGCCCGGGAGCCTGAGCCTCAAAATCAAAGTAGAAACCCCGTTCGGTATCCCGGTAACGCTCCAGATCCGGAGTCAGGAAGTATATGGGTTTGCCGGTTACACAGAAATCAAACATTGCCGATGAATAGTCGGTGACCAAAAGGTCCGCAGCCAAATAGAGGTCGTTGACCTCCGGATAGGCAGTGACGTCCTGGTAAAGGCGCTGGCCCGTGGTCTGCCGGCGGCCCGCGATCTTGTGATGCCCCCGGTAGAGCAGCACATAGTCCGGGCCCAGCTGCGTCGCCGCAAGTTGAAAATCCAGGTACGGATTTATGGCGGATGTGCCGTCCCTCCACGTGGGCATGTAGAGAAGCGCCTTTTGGCCCGCGGCGATTCCCAGCCGGTGTCGGGCCTCCTCCCGGCGCAGGGGTGCTGATTCATCAGCCAGAGCATCGTTGCGCGGATACCCGAGAACGGCGGGACGGCCGCGGTAGCCGAAAGCAGCCGCCAGAGTGTCTGCGGCGAAGTCATTCTGTGCGAGGAGCATGTCCCAGGCGGATGATTCACGGCGGATCAGGGCGCGGTAGGAGGCGGTGCTTCCGGACACAGGCGTGTCCATGCCGATGCGCTTGAGCGGTGTTCCGTGCCAGGTCTGGAGATAGAACTGCCCCGGGCGCTTGCGGAAGTAGTGGGGAAAGTTGTTGTTGTTGACCAGATAGCCGGCCGTGGCCAGCAAGCGGAACCATTCCCGGCTTTCCCGCAGCACGGGTGTGCAGTCCGGCGGGACCGGTACGGAGTAGTCCGCGACGGTCCAGTACCGGCGCAGGTCAGGCCTCCGTGTACCCAGGACATCACTGATGGCACGGCCGCTGTCCGAGCAGGACTTGCCGTCGAAGGTCTCGAAAAGCACGGCCTGCTGGTCCACCGCTTCCCGGTAACCGGAATACTCGGAGACCAGGTTGCTGCGGCTTAGTGCCGTGCGTTCAACGAGTGTTCGCGGGGCCGAAACCCGAAGCACCAAATCCTCATCGTTGCCTTCCCCCACTAGTTCCAGCGATGCCGATCCCCGCTGCGCCGCGAGCGGCAGCTTGGTAAGCAACTGTCCCAGCGCCTGCACTCTGACGGTTCGGGCGGGTCCGGGGCCATCGGACAGTACGGAGAGCACCCGGTAGTGGCCGGCTTCCAGCGCGCGGCCTTGCTGTCCCCACTTGTTCTGGACGAGGGGAAGCTCAGTCCGGAAACGATGAGTGTCGTCCAGCCACATAGTGGACAGCGCATGCACTTCATTGCGGGCCGTTCTGAGCAGCATTTGGGGAGGACCAGGGTCCGGTTGTCCCACCGGGCGCATCGTCCGCCCTTGCAGGATCAGCGCACTCCCGTCCAGGCTTATCTCGGCGCTGTCCAACGTCACACGCGCCGGGCGAACCACCATCTGCAGGTAACCGAACCCGCTGCACTCCGCCCGCAGCGCAGCCGAGGGGTTCGAGGATGCAGCCAGCTCTTGCCCGGAACCGGCCCAGCCCACCGGTTCCGTCCGCCCGTTGGGCAGCACTGCGGTGACGGTCCAGCGTTTGTCTTTTCCGGCCCCGGAAAATCCCGGGACAGCGGCCATATCAACGGTAAAGGTCCCGTCCGGCTGCACCGGCTCAAACTCTGTGGGCTGCTCCCCCGGCACATCAAGCAACAGTCCTGCCGGCGTCGTGCCGCCGGCACCGCCGAAGCCCACCGTGACCACGCTTCCGGCCACCTCTACGGAGGCGGTCCGGCAGGAGTATCGAACCGTTCTCAGCCTCAGGCCATCGGTGCGGTCCATCAGCCCGACGACGCGGGTGCGCTCGTCGGCCAGCGGACCCACCGGAAGCCGCCGCGGAACCGTGTCGGCATCCCTGCTGCGGATCGTGTCCGTCACGGCAATTCCACCAAAACGCAGTGTCACTTGGAGCGCCCACTGTGCGGCGGCTCCGGTGTCCGGTTTCAGGTCCACCAATAGGCGCGGATCCACGGTTGCAGTGAAGGCTGCCCCCGCGTAGGACATCCAGCGGTCAGCTGCGGCGAGGTCAATCCGCGGATCCTGTCCCCTGAACACGGCGAGCGCCGCTAGGGTGCTTGAGTCGCCGCGCCGCAGCCCGACTTCCAAACTACAGTCAGCAGGGTCGATACCGGGGAGATATGCCCATCCGCCGAGGTGAAGGGTCCCTTCCGCGGTCCATGCGAAACGGGTCAGTCGGGCCGCCAGGGGCAGGTCCGCCTCAGCCAGACCGAGCAGGTCAGGGTCAACAGGTTCGCTGAGCACCTGCAGGTACGACGGCGCGGCCGTAAGATCGCTGATGCTCTGCACCGGGTGCCCCGGAGACAGGGGATAGTTCCGGCCATTGTCTTGGAGATCTGCAAGGACGTTCAGAACATCGCCGCGGCGGCCGTGTGCCGTCAGCCAAAGCAGCACCCGCTGATGGACACCCTGAAATGTCTGCAGGGCCTGCTTGCCTCTCGGATTCTCCAGCACGGCCTGCGCAAACTCCTGCAGCACCTCAAACCGGTCCGGTTCGCTGTGCTGCACGTATTCCACGTGTGCTGCCACATCGGTGAGGCGCTGTGCGTACCAGCGCAGCGCCTCAGTCTCCGGAGCTTGTGAATGGACGACGGCGGCAGCGGCGTTCACCTCACGCAGCCACCCGTGCAGCTCGGCCCGACCGGCTTCGGGAGAAGGCGAAGGTGCCGTGGGCGGGGCGGCCCATTCTGGCACTGCCGGTTGCACCGGGGCCGCTGCGGCTTGGTCAGACCGTCGCTGCAGCTGTTTTACACCCCGTTTGAGCCATCCCGCAGCCTTCATTCGGCGGCGCTGCCGGAAAGTTCGTCCAGGGTTCGCTGCCGGTCCCATGGACGTCCCAGGTTCTCCACCGCCGCGGTGATCCGCTCACATGACCGCGAATCCCAGAAGGGGAAGGTGTCCCGCACCCGTGCCTCGTACATCTCCTCGCGCACCAGTCCCCCGCTGATGATCCGCTGCAGCTCCCTGATTGCTCCGTCCACATCGGAGGTCACCGGGCCAAAGCCGTGCCGGGCATAATCGAAATACCCCTTGCGGTACACGTGCTTGCCGCGGAAAATCTCGTCGCCGTCAAACTGCAGGTAAATAAGGTTGCTCCCCGCATACGCGGCGTCAAAGGCAATGGAGGAATGGTCGGTGATCAGGGTGTGGGCTTTGGTGAGTTCAGCCTGGACGCTCACGTCCCGGTACCGCGCCGCCCGCACAAATTCGGGCAGGTCCAGATACGGCACCACGAATTCGAACTCGGGATGCGGCATGAAGACCACGTCCACGCCCTGGTTGACGCTCAATTCCTTCAGTTCGGCGGACCGGAGCAATGTCATCCAGGTTCCGCCAAAGTCCGTCGCTTCAAAGGCCCGGGCTGCCTCAGCCGGCGTGGCACAGACCTCGATGACCTTCTTCACGTACTGCCGCCAGGTGGGGGCAATCAGGACCTGACGGCGTTCCTGAACAGGTGAAGCCAGGGCTGCTGCGCGCAGGGCGTCGTAGCGGGGAAGCCCCACGAGTTTGGCCTGGTGGTTCGACAGACGGTACACACTGTTGTTGCCCGCAATCGATTCGTGCTCGCTGCGGGTGGTCGTGACCATTGCCGCGATGTCCTTGCCGTTGATCCACCGCGACATATCGTCTTTGATGACGCCGTGCTGGAGGTAGACAAATTTGGCGTCGCCGCTGCCATAGCGTTTCCGGTTTACCGGGTATTCAACGTTCCAGTTGGCGTGGGAGGAGAGTTTATAGGCGGCGTTCAGCACCAGGAGCACCGCTTCGTCCGAGCCGTAGGGAACCAGCTTGAAACCGTCACCGCGCAGCCGGTGCCAGTCTTCGCAGTCCTGTTCGATGACAAAGAACGCGTTGATGTCCGGCCGGTGCTTCATGAGGTACCGGTAGAGGTGCTCCGCATTGTCGTCGGCCCGGTCAATCCGGTCCATCAGCAGCCAGGCATCCTTGTACCGCGAGCGCACCGGTTCGGAGGCAGCCGAAGCGATCAGCGCCTGGTCCGCAGCTTTCCGCTTCCTGGCTTCGGCGGCTTTGCGCTGCCGGCGCAGCACCCGCAGTACTGCCGCTGCCAGGGTGCGGGGGCGGGACTGTCCGGACAGGATCTGCCGGGCCGTCAGCCCCGTTCGGACCCGCGCCAGGCTCCGGGAAACCCGGGTTCCGGCGGCTCTCCGAGCCAGGCGCCCCTGAGCGGGTCCGGCGGCCAGTTCAAGATAGGGAGCCGGCAGGGGCCTGCGCCCTGGCTGCAGGGGCACCCTTCTGTCGGTGGTGGGAACTGCCGCAACCCCGTCCAATACGATCTCGGTGCTCTCCCCCGCAGGAAGAACAAGGATGCGCTCGCGGATCAAAATTCTTCCCAGTACCCGGTGTTCCATGACCTTGGCGGCCACCGGCGTCCGGGAAACACCGTCCACTACGTACCCTTCCTGCGGGAGGTCCCCCTGGAAAAGGTAGTGATACGTGGTGACCTGCTGCACCGGATCGGTTTTGCCCTGCACTACTAGCGGATCGGCGTACTGGATGCCCTTGTAATGGGTACGGAGAATGTTGTGGAACAGCCATCCCTGGCTGACCACGCTGAACGTATTGACGACGTCCTCGTCGATCAGGGAGATGATGCGTTCCAGCAGTTCGTGCATGCTGGCCTGCTGCTCGGGTGTGGCTGAGCCGGTGTCGCTGTGCATGCGTTTGTCATCAATGTAGAACCACACCAGGTCGTAGAGGACCATGTACTGCGCCCAGTGGGGAACCCTTCCGGCGCTGGAGCGGATGGCCTCGAGCATTCCCAGCCAGCCGTACTGCGGCAGGTCGCTGTACGCGCGGGGATCTCCCCACGTCCCCTGCACCAGGGACGCTGCACCGGCGCGCTGGCGGCGGTAGTAATAGGTGGCTGAGGCAACGAGGCCCACCACGGGCTTTTCCGCTACGGCAAGATAACGCCCAATGAGGTTGGCGTCCTCGAACTTGGGACGGATCCGCTCATCAAAACGAAGGCGGTGCGTCTCCAGGACATCCCTGCGCAGGAAGGTGGTGGGCCCGTGCATGTGGAAATACTCCGGGTTCGCATCAAGATCAACCAGCAGGTCACCCTGACGGAACTTCCGGTTCAGCGGGTGCCCCTGGGAGGTCCGCAGGGAAGCGTCATTGAACTGCACGAGGCGGCCCGTGAGCATTTGCGCCGATTGCTGGGTGTCACGGCTTAGAAACGCCGCAATCCGCTCAAAATAGCCCGGATGGAAGGCGTCATCGGGATCGCAGAACGTCACCCAGTCGTTCCGCACCAGGTCCAGCCCCACATTGCGGGCCGAGGCTGGCCCGCCGTTGTCCTTGCGGACCAGCCGCACGTTTGACCGGCCGCGAGCCCATTCGGACACCACCCGCGCAGATTCGTCCGTCGATCCGTCATCGATGACGACGATGTCCAAGTCCCCCACCGGGTAGGTCTGGGCATCCAGGGATTTGAGGAAAGTGGGAACATAGTCGGCCACGTTGTACAGCGCCACTATGAGGGAAAACTGGCCCTTAGCCACGTTACTCTCCAGTCACATTCTATGGATTGCGCAGAAGACCTCGACATCACTCCGATGCACCAGCACTATTTTGTGCTCCACAATCAACACCACCAGCCCCTGTCTAAATACATACTATCGTCCCGCGTCGCCCCGCCGGGCAGCCAATCGCCACACCCAAGGCAGTACGTACGTAAATCATCTCGAAGTATTCTGTCACGTCCGAACTGGACGAGACCCGTCCAAACCCGCTTGCCCGCAATAACTTGGCGGCATCTCTAACCATGAACACCTCTAGGGCCGCAGGTTTTCGAAGTCGCTGTAGGTAAGCACTTTGGATGGCACAAAGGGCGCGATGTCGTTGGAACTCATACGGTCAGCAAATTTTACACAAAAATACTCAGGGTTCTCGAGATCAAGGTCTGATATTGATTCCGGTGAATATCGCCACCACTGCAGTTCTTCAAGCTTGGCAATGACGGCGTGTGAGAATCTGTCCTTGATCTTACGAGCGGGGACCCCACCGACAACGGAGTATGGAGCCACGTCTTTAGTTACTACGGAGTTAGCCGCGACGACGGCACCATCTCCGATGGTCACACCGTGTGCAAGTGTAACGTTTTCACCGATCCAAACATCATTTCCAATTACAATTCTTTCAATGCCCTCATCAAATGGCTCATATTTAGACTTTGCACCTCGGTCCGCTTCGAATGTCTTCATCACAAGACCATACTTATAGAAAGAAGGGCTGGTAGAAACTCTTTTCAATGGATGCTTGTTTCCCATGATTCGCATACCGAGAGCGATGGATGTATAACGTCCGATACTGACTGCCGGGTGCATGCGACTAAGAACATAGGAGAAGGATCCCATCGTCACCATCTGGGTGCCGCTGCCAGCGTAATAGCTTGAGTAAGGCTCCATAACGACGCCGGGCTGAATATCGATCATCGCATCATCTTTGTAAGTACTACCACTGGCTTCTAAAGTCACCACCCCATGCCCCATTAGAAATATTCGGTGTTCCACCAACAAGGGCCGAATGTATTTCATCGCTATTCTCATAGCGGTATCTTACTCAGATTTGATGATCAGAGGACCCTGAGCTCAGGGCTTGTTATCCTCCGAATAGCGCTTTATAATCAAGCTCAATTTCATATTAGCGCCACTATGAGGGAAAACTGGCCCTTAGCCACGTAGGCCTCCGGTTGGATTGACGAGCGGGACGGGAACTGCCAGCAGTGCAGCGGCAGCTGCCTCGGCCGCTGCGCCCCGGTCCGCGGACGCATACCGGTCCGCGACATTGCCGGACCCGGATCTTCCCGGGTCCAAAGCGCTGAGGACGCCCGTAAGTTCGGTTGTATCAGAGACCGTCGGCAGCAGAGAGAAGACATCCGCCGGATCCGGATAAAACCCCCGGGACTGCCGGTATTCTGCCAGATCGGGAACCAGCAAAACAATTGGTTTGCCGAGCACGGAAAAGTCGAAAATCGCTGACGAATAATCTGTGACCAGTACGTCCGCGGCGAGATAGAGATCATTCACCTCGGGGTAATCGGTCACGTCAACGGCCTGCGGGTGCTCTTCCAGGCGCCGCTGGCCGGCCACGTTGTGGTGGCCGCGGATCAGGAAGGTCCATCCCGGGCCCAGCCTTCGGCCGGCTTCGGCCACGTCCAGGAACCCGGTCCAGTCCGAACGCCCGGAACCGTCCCGCACGGCGTCGCGCCAGGTGGGAGCGTAGAGCAGCACCTTCTGACCGGCCGGGATGCCGAGCAGACCGCGCACCCGGTTCCGGGTTGCCCCGGCATCCGCATCCAGCAGCGAATCGTTGCGGGGGTATCCAATGGTGAGCACGTCCCCCGTGTAGCCCAGGGCCGCCGGAAGAACCTTGGCGGCAAAGTCATTCTGCGCCAGCAGCAGGTCCCACCACTGCGCTTCCCGGGCCATCAGATCCCGGTAGGACAAAGAGAGCACCCGCTGTGGCACGTCCAAGCCAATCTTTTTCAGCGGCGTTCCGTGCCAGGTCTGCAGATAGAACTGACCGGGTGACTTACGGAAGTACCAGGGGAAGTTGTTGTTGTTGACCAACCGCCGGGTGGACGCCAGCTTCCGGTACCACTGTGCCGAGCCCTGCAGCAGCGGCACCGCGTACTCCGGCACCTCCACGGAACGATCCGCGACCGACCAATAAAGGGGTTCGTTAAAACCACTGGCGGCAAGGTAATCAGAAATGGCCCGCGGACTGTCCGAGCAGCTCTTTCCGCCAAAACTCTCGAAGAGGACTCCGGGCGTAAGCTCGGGTGCCGGATCCCCGCCGAAAACCTCACGGCGCAGCCGGTACTGGTGGAAGGTTCCGGTCTCATCATCTGCCAGGGGTGCGGCGATGCTCACGGCCATGGCGCCCGACGCGGTCCGGATTCCGCGTACGCGCACGGCGCTCAGCAGGCTCGACCGGAAGGATGAAGCGGTTCCGCCGGCAACGGGCACTGCCGGATCCGAGGGGCCCGGCTGTCCTCCGCCGGCCTGCCAGCGCAGTGTGTAGGCGCCCGACGGCGGTGCCGGCAGCTCCCTGCCCCACCGCGGCGCGGCCATCGAAAAGCTCAGCCGCAGCCCGCCGTCGGGCAGGGCGGTGACCGCTGCGGCCGGTATCCGGAAGCGGGCGGTGACCAGGGCGTAGCCCGCCGTTGCGGGGGCGCCGGCCAGGACCAGTTCCACCGTGTCGGTGTCCGGTACAGTGTGCAGGGCCGTCACCTCGGGTCCGGAAACGGGGATCTCCCGGGCCGTTTGGGCTGCGGCTGGCAGGGGCACCGTTCGTTCCACGCAGTGTCCGTCGACTTCAGCGCGCAGGATCAGCTCCGGCGGCACGGGTGCGTCCAGCCGCAGGCTGAACGCCGAGTCCGCATAGCTGCAGTTCCGGTCACCGGAAAGAACGTCCAGGTCCGGATCCGTCCGGTGCTGAATCGGCAGTGCCTGGAAACCACCCGGTCCGGTGACACCGGCCGAAAGCCGGACTACGGTGCGGCGCAGGTCCACGTTGCGCAGGTAGGCGTGCCCCCGGACGCAGGCACCGCCGTCGTCCTCCAATACCGGGGGTTCCAGCGCGGCCACGAGTTCAAGGGCCTCCGGATGAACTTCCAGGAGGTCGCGGTCCACGGCGGAATCGAGAACCCGAAGCAGCGGCGGCTCAGCAAAGATCCGTTCCCGGTCAAAGACGAGAGGGCTCGCGGTGCCGTTGTTGATCCGGTCCGCCACGGCGCGGCGGATGTCCTCGCGCCGGCCTTCGGCGCTCAGATGCAGCAGCACGCGCGCCTGCGGATCGAGATCCGGCAGGAACGGCGCACCGGCAGTGCAGAACTTTTGAACGCCGTCCCGGAGCAGCTGCCAGAACTCCTCGCTGACGTCCGGGACCTGTTCGATGTAGGGGATCAGGTCCGAGCCGAGCAGCCGCCGGTGCCAGTGGGCCGCAACCGGCGCAGGAGCCTCGGCTTCCATAAGGGAGGTGACGTCACCGGCCACGGTCAGGCGGTCGCAGAGGTCTTCGAGCAGATACTTGGCCTGCGTGATGGAGGAGCCGTCTTCGCGGATCCGCCACCAGTAGACCACGTCCGCCAGCACATCGAAGGAGGTGGCCCGCAGATAGGCCCGGGCGGTGGTTTCCTGGTCCTCGTACCGGATGTCCTCCGGCATGGCGCCCACGTGCTTGTCCCAGAACTGCCGGCGGAAAACCTTGTTCCAGAGAAAGACGTCGTCGATGATCTCCGGAACATCGGTAACACTCACCCGGGACCGCGCCCGGGCATGGAGCTGCTCGGCCAGCCGGACCGGAGTCTTCCTGCCGCCGCGGATCCTGCCGTAGGAACCCACGCAGAAATCCGACCCGGTTGCGGCCAGCGAGGCCATCATCAGTTCGTAGGCATCTGGAGGAACGACGTCGTCGGCGTCGGCAAAGGTGAGGAACTGCCCGCGGGCAGCAGCGATGCCGGTGTTCCGCGCCCGCCCGTTGCCCCCGTGCGGCAGTTTGATCAGGCGGATCCGCCGGTCATACCTGGCGTAGCGGGCAGCCAGCGCTGCCGACTCGTCCGTTGATCCGTCGTCGAGGACGATAATTTCCAGGCGGGCATAGCTTTGGTTCACCAGGCTGGTGAGGCAGCGGTCCAGATACGGCGCCACGTTGTACATCGGCACCACCACGCTCAGCAGCCCGTGGTCGGAGCGGCCGGAACGCCGCCCCCGCCCCGAGGCACGCCGGATCCGTGCCTTCAGCGCCGGATGCAGGTCTGCGGCGGCACCGCTGAACCGCCGGGCAAGATTTTTCATGCCGTGGTGCGCCAGAATCCCCTGGTGTCAATGACGGCCTTCCCGGCCAGCTGTTCGGGCCGGATCTCCCGGAAGGCGTCATGATCCACCAGGAGGACGACGGCGTCCGCGGCGGCTACGGCGTCGTCCGTGAGCACCGAGGTGACGTTCGGCAGCGGTTCAAGCTCCTCCGGAAGTTTCGCGCCGAGCAGGGACCGGCCGGCGAGGATCCGGTAGCCGGGGTTTTCCAGCGCCAGCCGGCGGACGATTTCCACCGCGGGAGATTCACGGGTGTCATCGATGTTTGCTTTGAAGGCCAGGCCGAGGGCGGCGATGACGGGTGCTTCCATGCCTTCCACGGCTGCCATTACCTCGGCGACCACGTGTCCGGGCTTGGCATCATTGACCTCGCGGGCAGTGCGGATCAGCCGCGAGTTCTCCGGATCCGCAGACACAATGAACCAGGGATCCACCGCGATGCAGTGGCCGCCCACACCGGGGCCGGGCTGGAGGATGTTCACGCGCGGATGGTGGTTGGCCAGCTCAATCAGGTTCCACACGTCGATGCCGAGATTGTCGCTGATGACGGAGAGCTCGTTGGCGAACGCGATGTTCACGTCGCGGTAGGCATTCTCCACCAGCTTGGCCATCTCAGCGGTGGCCGCGTCGGTGAGGTGGATGCTGCCCTGGCAGAACGTGCTGTACAGGCCGGCGGCGGCGGTTGCCGCTTCCGGCGTCAGTCCGCCGATGATGCGGTCATTGGTGACCAGTTCAATCATGATCCGTCCGGGCAGCACCCGTTCCGGGCAGTGGGCAAACAGCACGGCGTCCCTGCCGCCGTTGGCTTCCGCGGCCAGGTCCGGGCGCAGTTCCAGAATGACATCAGCCATCCGGCGGGTGGTGCCGGGAGGTGACGTGGACTCGAGGATCACCAGGTTGCCGGGCCGGATCCGGGCGGCAATGCTCCGGGCTGCCTGCGCCACATAAACGAGGTCCGCGGTCTTGTCCTCCCGGAACGGCGTCGGCACGGCCACAATGTAGGCGTCCGCTTCCGGCATGGTTTCCTGCGCCGTGAGGAGGCCCTGGCTCACTGCACCGGCCACGTGGATGCCCAGGTCGGGTTCAATGAACGGCACCCGTCCCTGATTGACGGCCTCCACGGTGAGCGGATTGACATCCACTCCAATCACATCCAGGCCCTTGGCCGCGAGGATGGCGGCGGTGGGCAGCCCAATGTAGCCGAGGCCGACGACGGCGACGGCGGAGATTTCGGTGGCGGCCTCGCCGGCCTTATATGTCTGTGTGCTCATGTGGTCCCCCATAGAATCTCAGATCGCCGGACGCCAACAGGGTGGCGTCGTCGACCTGCCAGGTGTGCCCGGTTGCTTCCCGGACCTGAAAGTAGTTGAAACGGTCTGCTGAGTAGATGCGCTTGCCGGCGGCGGCTGCCTGCCGGAGAAAGCCGGTGTCCTCACCCAGGCCCAGTGCGGGGAAGGGCAGCTCCAGGACCAGGCTGCGGCGGGCCACGATGGTGGGTCCCATGACAAAATCCGTGTACCGGTGCTCCCGGGCTCCGAAGCGCAGCACCGTCGCGTTGGAACTGCGCAGGTGCATGTAATGGGCCTGCTTGCCGACAATGTCCGCCTTGGAATATTCCAGGGCGTGCAGCTGGTCGCTGAGATAGTGCGGGCCGTAATGGTCGTCGTCGTCCATCTTGGCCACCACCTCCCCCGTGGCGGCGGCGGCGCACCGGTTCAGGCATTCGCCCAGGGATACTGTGCGGTCAGCGGTCAGCAGCGTCACTTTGGCCAGCCCGTGCTTTACCTGCAGCGCCTTGATCTGCTCCGGAACCGGTTCGAAACCGTGGGTCAGGAGGACCAGTTCCAGGTCCACGCCCTGCTGGCGGCCCAGTGTGCTGAACAGGCTATCCAGCTGGTGCGGGCGCA
This sequence comes from Arthrobacter sp. TJ-178, assembly GCF_058269275.1. Lineage (NCBI taxonomy): Bacteria > Bacillati > Actinomycetota > Actinomycetes > Micrococcales > Micrococcaceae > Arthrobacter > Arthrobacter sp. TJ-178. The sequence goes on from NZ_JBZCNK010000004.1 coordinate 415,845, forward strand.
TGGTGGGCACCAGCGCCGAGACCGAGGGGCGGGACACCGGGCGGGCGCGGGCGGGAAGGGCCGCCTGCAAAACTGCTTCGGCCCGGTGCGCGTAGGTGTGCCGGTCCCAGATGCGGCGCTGGGCCAGGTGCACGGTCCGGTCGTTGTACTCCGGATTTGAGGCCAGAGCCCGGCTCAGCGCGGCCGCTTCCTCCCGGGTGGCTGCCACCGGAACTTCCGCGGGAGTGAAGAACTGCTCCACTGCTGTGCTGGGCGTGCTGATGACTGGGGTGCCGGCTGCACTGATTTCAAAGATCCGCCGGGCACACATGCTGGGCGAATCCACCACCGAATTGACGTTCAGGAACACTTTGTAGGCCTTATAGGCCGAGAGCATCTGCGGATAGCTCAGGGATCCCACCACGCGGGCACTCAGCGGGGCCGGGAACTGGTAATTGGGGTCCCCACAGAGCTTCCGGGAGAAGATTTCCAACCCCGTGGGAAGCTTTGCCGAGGCATCCATCGCCCCGCCCAGGAGCAGGTCCATCTGTGCCCGGCGCTCCGGGTATTTGTGCGCAAAGTACATGCCGGCAAAGGCAATGTCCCGGGAATGCCTGCCGTGCCGGGGACGGACCGGGTTGTGAATGGCCGGCTGGGCGGCGAAGGGAAGCACCCCGATGTTGTCGTGGCCGAGGTCCTGCCGGTAGAACGGCACCCGGAGCACATCGGAGGTGAACACGTGGTCAAAGAGCGCTGCCGCGGGCAGGAAGTCCTCGTAGTGCGGCGGATCTTCCTTGTTCCAGAAGACGGTGGGGATGCCCTGCTGCCGGCTCCACTGCAGCAGCTGCACCAGCTCGGGGGCGGGACCTGCCGGCCCGGCGAGTTTTCCGCGCCACAGCCGGTTGTTGCCGGCCCAGGCGGATTCGATGAACACCAGCTCCACTCCGGCATCCGTCATTTGCTGCCGCCATGAAGCGGGGTCCAGGGCAACGGTGTTCCACTCATGGGCGAAGGCCATGGCGGAGAATTCGTCGAGGATGACGCCCACCGTCAGGTCACTCCTGCGCGGAGCCGGAGCCGGCAGGGAAGCAGCCGGAATGGACAGCCGCCGGGCGGAACCGCGGCCGATCCATCCTGCTTCCACCCCGCGGGCGTTGGCGGGATCAGCGAAGCTGCGCTGTGCGCGGCTCCGGATTCTCCAGTCGCGGACCTGGGCGGGACCGCCGGCCCTGAGGTGCCAGAGCCCGGTGCGGACCTCGGCGAGCAGTCCCATTTACCGGATCTCCGTGCTGCGGCGTCCGGTGCCGCGGCCCACCACGCGGGTGACCGTCAGCGAATTGATGGCGGCCCTCCGCATTTTCCCGGCCGTAATGTTGTTGCCCTGTGAGAGCTGCTTCGTGAAATCCCGGTAGGCCTGGACGACTGCCTGGGGCTCGCCGTCCATGATGAGATCCCCTTTGTCCATCCAGACGACGCGGGTGCACATTTCCAGAATGGTTTCCAGGCTGTGGCTCACCAGGAACACGCAGCCGGCGTTCTCGCGGAGCTCGTCCATCCGCTTTTTGCTGCGGTCGGCAAACTGGGCGTCACCGGTGTTGAGAGCTTCATCGATGAGGAGGATCTCCGGATCGATGCTGGCGGCAATGGCGAAGCGCAGGCGGGAGGCCATTCCGGAGGAATAGGAGCGCATCGGCAGGTGAATGGCTTTCTCCAGGCCGGACAGCTCAACAATTTCGTCGTAGCGCTCGGCAATCTCCGCCCGGTTCAGACCCATGGCCAGGCAGCCCAGGACCACGTTGTGGTCTCCCGGCAGTTCCGGCACCAGGGCAGCGTTGACCCCCAGCATGACGGGGGTGCTTACCGCGTAGACGGCTCCCGTGGTGGGTTTGATCTGTCCGCTTATGAGCTTCATCAGGGTGCTCTTGCCCGATCCGTTGCGGCCAACAATGCCAATGGATTCACCATGCACTGCCACCAGCGACATGGGGTTCAGCGCGTCGACAGTGACGAGGTTGGGCTTGGCCGTCAGCCTGCGGAACATCTTTGCACCGGTGTTTCTGCTGTCCGCGTAGGCCGGTGCCTCGCTTGAGGGCACCCGGTAACGCATGCTCACCTCATCGATGACGATGCAGGGATCCTCCAGCAGATAGTCCAGGTCCTCAGCCGCGTCCATAGGTTTCCTCCGCCCGCCAGAAATAAAGGGCCCCAATGGCCAGCGCGCCAAACGCCCAGCAGCTGAGGATGGCCCAGGACTGCCAGTTGGGCACCGTGTTGTAGAGCAGAACGTCGCGGACGATGTCCAGGACGTTGAACAGAGGATTCAGCTTGATGATTTCCAGGAACACCGGCTGGTCGATAAACCGGTCATAGGAATAAAAAATGGCTGACGCATACATCCAGGCCCGGAGGGCGAAACTCAGGAGGTGCACCACGTCATTAACCTTGGAGATGACGCGGGCCAGAATCAGCCCGACGCCCAGGTTGAAGATGGTTTGCAGTGCAATGGCCGGGATGATCAGCAGGCCGAGCCAGGAGATTTTCTCCGTGGGCGGCATCAGCAGCACCAGGAGAACCATGACGATGAACCCGGGGATGTTGGCCAGCAGTTCCCGCAGGTTGACCGATATGGGCAGGGTCGCCCTGGGGAAACTGAATGCCTGGACCACGGCCCGGTTCTGCTGGATGGACCGCGCGCCGTTGGTGATGGCGCGCGAGCTGTACTGAAAAAGGAAGATGCCGATGACCAGGTAGCCGACAAAGTTTTCTATCCCCGCACCGGTGCCCAGCATCAGCCCGAAGATCAGGAAATAGGTCAGACCGTTGAGCACCGGGTTCAGGATCAGCCAGATGCTGCCGAGCCGGTCCCGGCGGTTGCCGCTTTGAACCCGGGATTTGGCGTCATAAAAGATGAACTCGCGGTAATTCCAGACCTGGACCAGATAGTCCACAAATCCGGGCCGCGCCCCGACTCGCTGGAGGCCGCGCACGTTCACGGAAAGCGGCTGGACCCGGGCTGCCGTTGACGCGTCAGTTTGTGCCGAACTCATCAGGCAGCACCCAGATTCTCGTAGTGTTCCAGGCAGAGGCCGGCGTTGGCCTGCCAGGTGCGGGTGGCGAGGACTTCGGTGCGGCCATTGTGTCCCAGCCGGTTCCGCAGGTCCCCGTCCAGGAGCAGGCTCTCCAGCGACTGTGCCAGGGCTGCCGGGTTTTCCGGTTGCACCAATAATCCGTTGTTGCCGTCGTTCACCAGTTCTGCCAGGGCAGGCAGCCTGCTGGCCACCACAGGGGTGCGGCAGGCCATGGCCTCCACCGGTTTCAGCGGGGTAACCGCTCGTGTCACGTTCAAGTCCTTCCGAGGCACCACAAAAACATCGAGTGCCTGATGGTACAAATGCGCCTGCTCGCGGGAAACACGTCCGGGAAACAGAACGCGCCCGTCAATCCTGAGCTCCGCGGCCAGGGCTTTAAGTCCCGGTGCAGCCGTGCCGTCTCCGGCAATGAGGCACATCAGCTGCGGATGCCGGGGGGCAAGCAGGGCAAACGCCCTCAGCAGGTCGTCCAAACCTTCATAGTCAACCAGACTGCTGACCGTTCCGATAATTGCCGAATCCGCGGGCAATCCCAGCTCCATGCGGGCCTGCCGTGGCGTCAGCGGTTCCAACAGGTAGTACTCCCCCACGGCATTGGGCAGGAGCAGGAGCTTGGCGGGATCCACTCCGGCTGCCTCAATTTCCGCGGCCATCACCGTTCCCAGGGTGGGCACCAGCGAGGCACGGTTCATCACCCGGCCCTCACAGGCTTTGAACTCGAGGTAGCGCTGGGTGCTGCGGGCGGCGTCGGACCGGGTGGAGGCCCAGGTGTCCGCCAGCTGTCCGCGGACCTCGTACACCCAGGGAATCCCCAGTGCCTCGGCCACGGCGGCGGTCACGAGTCCGTTGGTGAAGTGCGTGGTGGTGTGCAGCACAGCTGGCCGCAGCACGCGCGCCAGTGCCAGCAGGTCCTCGGCTTGGCGCTGCAGGCGGCGGTCCATGCCAAAGGGCATGCGGGCCGGGAGGAGCCGGTGGTAGGTCACGCCGTCAACGACGTCGGTGTCGCGGGCACGGAGTTTGCCCACCTGTACGGGGTAGCCCAGCCGGGTCACAGCATGGACGTTCCAGCCCAGGTCCAGCTGGGCCTTCAGGATGGAGTGCGTGCGCTGGGCGTAGCCGCTTTGGGTGTGGGGCAGGGAATTCGTAAGGACGTGGAGCACGGTGCGGGGCTGCGGGCGGTACCCCTGCACCGGCGGCAGGGTCGGCTGCCAGCCGGCAAAAACACGTGCCTCGGCCGCAAGCCGCCGTTGCTGCGCTCTTTCCCGGGCGGACCCGCCGTCCAGGGCGGTCACCGCGCCCTGCATGTCACCGTTGTACCAGTTCAGCCGGGCCGCGGTTCCCCTGCGTCCCGGAGCGTCGGGCCGCACTTCCTTCAGAAGTTCGGCTGCCAGGTCCGGCAGTCCGGCTGCGGTGGCCAGGTCTGCCCGGTGCAGCCGGCGTCCGTCACGGGCGGGGTTCTGCAAGCCGTCCCGCAGGTTTTTTTCAAGCCGGGAGATGTCACCGCGCAGCAGTGCCTCCAGTGAGGGCAGGGTTCCGCGGCCGGGGATATGCGCGGCGGCGTCCAGCAGCCGCTGCAGCATGCGCGGCGGCAGGCGGCGGGAAACTTGCAGCGCCAGCACCACGGGGTCATCGCCCAAATGCTCGACGGCGGTTCCTCCCGCCAGGCGGAGGTTGCGCAGGAGGATTCCCAAACGGTTCACGGAGTGGAGACCCCGTCTACCAGCGTGGTCAGCAGCTCCGCATAGGACTCGGCCAGGGCATCCACATTGGCGTTGTCGTGCACCCAGTCACGTCCGGCGGTACCGGTCAGCAGCCTGGATCTGTCCTGCGCCAGTTCCCGCCACAGGTCAGCCACCTTTTCGGGGTGCGCCGAAACTACGTCCCCGGCTCCGGATTCCTCAATGATCTTGCGGGCTTCGCCGAGCACAATCGCGGTCACATGCCGGCCGACGGCGAGGACTTCATAGGTTTTGGAAGGAATGGTGGTTTCGAAGGACTTCCAGTCGTCCCGCAGCGAGACCACACAGGTGTCCGCGCGGCGGTAGTGTTCCATCACCTCGGCGCCCACAGCCGGATCGTGGAACACCACCGGCGCATTCAGTTCTTTCGCCAGCGCGATGAGTTCCCGCCGCTGCACTCCGTGCCCCACGAGGCTCAACCGCACGCAGTCCCGGGCCAGGGCGGCAGCACGGATCACAACGTCCAGGCGCTGGCTCTCGCCGTGGTTGCCCAGGTACAGCACGTTCAGGAAATCCGACTTCTCCGGCGGCGGCAGAAGCAGTTCACGCACTGACACGTCCACGCCGTTGCTGACGGTCGCTACGTTGCCCAGTCCGCGGTCCCGAAGTGTCTGCGCAAAACCGTACGTCACGGTGACAACGAGGTCCGCGCGGTTTTGGATGGCTGTGATGGCGCGTTCGGCCAGGCCCTTGGCGCCGCCGGGGACCAGGCGTGCGTCCCGGGCGATGTCCGGCCAGGCATCCCGCATGTCCACGACCAGGGGCCTGCGCAGCAGGCGTGCGGCCACGTAGCCGGAGCCCAGGATCGGCAGGCTGGGGACGGTGACAATGACGGCATCCGGCCTGGGGCCCATGAGCGCCGCGGGCACGGTGCAGGCTGCCGACACCAGATGGTCCGCCAGCCGTCCCAGCCGGGTGGTGCGGTGCCAGAGGTAGGGAACCCGGCGGATCCGTTCACCGTATACGCCTGTGTCGCGGCGGAAGGCGCGGCCGGCTTCTGTACGCGGCAGGGTGCGCCGTCCGTGCGGGGCATGCGCAACCGGAGCGACGACGTCGACGTCCCAGCCCAGTTTCCGGAAGGTACGGATGATCTGGGTCCAGCGCCGCTGGGGCGGGCTGTGTTCGGGTGAATACGAGTGCGTTAGTAGCAGAACCCGCACAATCATTCCCCCAATGCACTACGGACTTACGCCGAGACTATAATTTATCTGCCTAGTCTACTCTCGTCTTGTTGAACGATTTAATGTTTCCGCCGCGCCTGATCCGCGCATTTTTGAATAGTAAACAGCGCCGCCGGCCAAAAGCAGCAAAATAACCAAACTCCGAATCACCCAGTCCGAACCGGCTTCATCTTTTGCCGCCGCCGATTCCGCAGCCACCGGGGTTTTGTCCGATCCCGCTCCCGCTGCCGGCGCGCCGGCCTTTGTCCGGGTGGGTGAAGGGCTGGGCGTGGAGGCGCGGGTTGCTGAGGCCGACGGCGTGGGGGAAGGAGCTGCCGACGGCGTGGGGGAAGGAGTGGCTTCTGCCCCCAGCTGCACCACACCGGTCATCGGATCCCACCGATAGTCCGTGTACAGCATGCTCCCGCGTTCAATGAGATATCCGGTTCCGCTTTCAATGAGCCAGCCCGTCTCCGGATGCACCAGATAGCCGGTGGCGGCGTCGATCACGTATCCGGTTGCGGGATCAATGGCAGGGGCCGCGGGGGCGGGCTCCGGCGCGGGTTCCGGCTCCGGAACAGGGACCGGGTCCGGCACGGGGGCCGGAGCGGGCGTGGAGGGAGGCGGAGCAGGCACCGGAATCACGGGAGGCTCCGGGGCGGGGGCCACGGGCGGAGGGATGGTGGGTGCCGGCGGAACACTGGGCCCTGGGGTAGGCACACCCGGCGGCGGGGTTTGAACCGCCAGCGCCGGTCCCGCTGCCACGGATGAGAAAAGCACGGCAACCGCCGCGGCGGTTCCGGCCCGTCGCCGCCAGAGCCCTGCATTCACGCTATATGCCCCCACTATTAGCTGCCAGATATTCTGCCATTGTGTCAGTGTCCAGTGCCTGTGCAATCTCGGCAATGGACGCTTCGTCCTTGATCACAATAGACTGTCCGTCGCTTGAAGTTCCGGTGCCCACCGTGGGCAGGGTAAACATTTCAATATTTCCGCCGCGAACTGAGCGCAGAGAAAAGGCAAGCCGGCCCGCAGCGGCGGCGTCGAGGTCCTCGTCAACGCTGAGGTAGGGGGAAATTTCCGACACCGCACGGCTGACCCGGACCGGGTTCAGGAGTGTTTCCTTTGACAGGGCCGAGGAGATCAATCCCCGGACAAATGTCTGCTGGTTGCGGACCCGCTGATAGTCCCCCTCGGCGAAGGCTTTTCGTTCACGCACATAGTTCAGGGCGGAGTCTCCGTCCAGGGAGACAACTCCAGCCGGGAAATGGTCGTCGGCAATGCTGGAAGAGAACTCCAGCGGGTTATCCACCTCCACCCCGCCCAGCGCATCGGTGAGCCCCTTGAATCCTTCAAAGTCCACAATGGCCACGTGGTCAACCGGGGCGTCAAACATGGTTTGCACGGTATCCACCACCAGCGGGACCCCGCCCAGGGCCATGGCCGCATTGATTTTGTGCTCGCCGTAGCCGGGGATGTCCGTCCAGGTGTCCCGCATGATGGACATGACGTAGGCGGCACTTCCGTCGCTGGGAACGTGAAGCAGCATCACGGTGTCGGACCGGGCGGCCTCGGACCCGGGGTCGCGCTCATCGGTGCCGATCAGCAGGATGTTCTGCGAGTTCCCCGCCCGCGGGTCCTTGAGGGGACTGTTGGCGGGGAGGGCGTTTTCAATGGTGGTGGTGCCGTTGTCAAAGCTGCGGGCCAGGCTCCAGAGATAGCCGCCGGCTATCAGCGCCGCGGTGATCAGGAGCACCAGCAAAACCATCACGGTGTTGCGCAACGGATGCCGCCGGCGGGCTGCCGGCTGCTCATGGCCGTGAACGTACTGCGTCATAAAAACTCCCTGAGTCTAACGAGCTATGAGCCTGGCGGCCCGGGGGCTAAACCCCGGATTCCTTTGGGAGGACCCGGGGAAGATAACCTTTAAGGCATGTTCTCCTCCCGCGCTGCCCTGACGGCGGCCGTCCTTGCCCTCGCCGCCGGCCTGACCGCCTGCTCTCCGGTTGCCGACATTGAAGCGGCTCCGGACGCCGGCAACCCGGACTGCGCCGAGGTGATGGTGGCTTTGCCCGCGGAACTCGCCGGCCAGGAACAGCGCAAAACGGACAGCCAGGCCAGCTCGGCCTGGGGAAATCCGTCCAAGATCATTCTGCGCTGCGGAGTTCCGGTTCCCGGGCCAACCACCGACGAGTGCGCCACGGTTAACGGCGTCGACTGGATCCTGCGCGAAGACGATGCCACGTGGACCGCCACCACCTACGGCCGGGAACCGGCGGTTGAAGTCATTTTCGATCCGGAGGAAGTGTCTTCTTCAACACTTCTGGTGCAGCTGGAGAATTCGGTGGCCCGGATCGAACCCACCCGCAGCTGCGTGAGCAGCAGCGATCTCGAGCTGCCGGCGCAGTAGCACCGGCAGCCGGCGTCAGCGCAGACCGGTTTTGCGGGCCAGCGCCAGGGAAATCAGTTCATCGATCAGTTCCGTGTACGGCAGGCCGGACTTGGCCCACATCTGCGGATACATGCTGATGGGCGTAAAGCCGGGCATGGTGTTGATCTCATTGATGATCAGCTCGCCGTCCGGCGTGTAGAAGAAGTCCACGCGGGACAGCCCTTCCCCGCCAACTGCCTCGAAGGCGGCAGCGGCCAGGTTCTGGACCTGCTCCGAAATGTCTTCGGGAAGGTCCGCCGGGCAGCTGAGCTGGGCGGCGGTTCCGTCGACGTACTTCGCCTCAAAGTCATACCACTCGTGCCCGCCGTCCTGGACGGCCACCTCGCCGGGAGAGCTGGTGCGCGGGTCCTCGGTGCCGCGGCCCTGAAGCACTGCCACCTCGATTTCGCGGCCGACAATTCCGGCTTCGACCACGACCTTGGGGTCATGCAGGCGGGCTGCTTCAATCGCGGCCCGCAGCCCGGCAGGATCCGCCACCCGGGTGATGCCCATGGAGGAACCGCCCCGTGCCGGTTTAACGAACAGCGGGAACGCCAGCTTGGCGGACCGGTCCAGGCAGGCCTGGGCGTCTTTTTCCCACTGTCGGTCCGTGATGACCTCGTACGGGCCCACCTTCAACCCTGCGGATTCAAACACCACTTTCATGTAGTGCTTGTCCATGCCCACGGCGGATGCCAGGACGCCGGCGCCCACGTAGCGGATATCCGCCATTTCCAGCATCCCCTGCAGCGTCCCGTCTTCGCCGAACGGACCGTGGAGCACGGGGAAGACGACGTCGATGCGGCCCATGCTGCGCGGCAGCGACCCCTCGGAGTGGGCCACCAGCTCGGAGCCGTTGCTGTCCGCGGACAGGACAATGCTCTCAGCGCCGGGGGCAACCTCAGGGAGGGATTCGGAGCGCAGGGACCATGATGCGGGGTCGGCCGAGACAAGCGACCACTGCCCGTTGCGCGCAATGCCCACGGGAACGACGTCGTACTTGGTGCGGTCGATGGCTTCCAGCACGCCGGCGGCCGTTACGCAGCTCACCGCGTGCTCGCTGGACCGTCCGCCGAAGAGGACTGCCACGCGGGGGCGTCCGCCGCCGGCGGCATCGGGAATTACGGGGTTAGTACTCACGGAACCTGCACACCTTCGGATTTCAGTTCGCGGGACAGCAGGCGCGGTCCCAGTTCATCAACGGTGATTTCGCCCTGCAGGACGGCAACCACGTTTTCGGTGATGGGCATGTTGACGCCCAGCTGGGTGGCACGGTCCAGCACGGCCTGCGCCGACTTGATGCCTTCGGCGGTCTGCTTCATGGAGGCGTTGACCTCCTCCAGCGTCAGGCCCTGCGCCAGCAGCCGGCCGGCGGTGTGGTTGCGGGACAGCGGGGAGGAACAGGTGGCAATGAGGTCGCCCATCCCGGCCAGGCCGGCCATGGTTTCGGCGTTGCCGCCCAGGGCCAGGGCCAGGCGCGTGGTCTCGGCCAGGCCGCGGGTCATGACCGAGGCCTTGGTGTTGTCCCCCATGCCCTTGCCTTCGCAGATGCCAACGGCCAGGGCAATGACGTTCTTGACGATGCCGCCGATTTCGGTGCCCACCACGTCCGTGTTGGTGTACGGGCGGAAGTAGGGTGCCGTGCAGGCCCGGGCAATCCAGGCAGCAGTCTCCAGGTCGGAGCAGGCCACCACCGATGCGGTGGGCTGCCGGTTGGCAATCTCCATGGCCAGGTTGGGGCCGGAGATAACAGCCACGCGGTCCTGGGGCCAGTGCAGTTCCTCTTCAATGACCTGGCTCATCCGCGAGTCCGTGCCGACTTCGAGGCCCTTCATCAGGGAAACGACGACGGCGCCCTCCGGAATCAGGTGCCGGATACTGCGCAGCTGGGCGCGAAGCGTCTGCGCCGGAACGGCGAGCACCACCAGTTCGGCACCGGCGAGCACCTCAGCGGGGTCCGCGGACGCGGTCAGGCCCGCGGGCAGGACAGTGTCTTTCAGATACTGGCTGTTGCGGTGCTGACCGTTGATTTCTTCGGCGATTTCCGGGCGGCGCGCCCAGATGCGGACGCTCGTGCCGAGTGCGTCCCTTCCGCGGGCGGCGCCGGCATCAGCGACGATCTTCGCGAAGGTGGTCCCCCAGCTGCCGGCGCCCAGAACGGCCACCGCCCCTGGATAGGTGTTGTTACGCCAGCTCATTCTTGTCCGTTCCGTTCTGATCAAAATCCCTGCCGGTGGGTTTCTGGCCCTTGAGGGCCGGATCCCAGCGCACGGGCGGCGGAGTTTCGTTCCGCAGTTCGCCCACCAGGGCGGTAAGGCTGTCCATGATGCGTTCCGTGGCGGTGTCCAGCACGGTCTTGGTCATCGGCTGTCCGCGGAGGTCCGAGAGGTCCACGGGCGTGCCGACGCGCAGCCGCACCGTCTTGCGGGGAAACAGGTGGATGCGCTTGCTGTAGCGCGGCAGCACCGCTTCGGCTCCCCAGTGGGCCACGGGCACCACGGGAGCTCCGGTCTGCAGGGCAAGCCGTGCCGCTCCGGTGCGTCCGCGCATGGGCCACAGGTCGGGGTCGCGGGTCAGCGTTCCCTCGGGGTAGATAATCAGCGCACCGCCGGCGTCGATCACTGTTCGGGCGCTCTTCAGCGACGCCGAGGCGCCCGCGGTGACGCGCTGCACCGGAACCTGGTCGGTGGCGCGCAGTGCGGCACCCAGAACCGGAAGCTTGAAGAGCGAGGCCTTGGCCAGGTAGCGGGGCATGATCTTCTGGTTGTAGAAGAAGTGCCCCACTACCACCGGGTCGATCTCCGTCACGTGATTGGGGCAGGCAATGAACCCGGTGTCCCGGGGAAGGTTTTCCAGTCCCTCCCACTGCTTGCGCAGCAGGAGGTTCATTACCGGCCGCATGGTGCCCGCCAGGAAGGCGAATGCCGCCCGTGATTTGACCGACTCAGCCATGGTTGCGCTTACCTGCCGCTTGCCTGAAGGACCTCGACGTCGAAATCGGCGCCGAGGGCTTCGAGCTTCTCGAGGAAGTGCTCGTAGCCCCGGTTGATCAGTTCGATTCCCGTGACCCGCGAGGTTCCCTCCGCGGCCAGTGCCGCAATGAGGTGGCTGAAGCCGCCGCGAAGATCCGGAATGTCGATCTCGGCACCCTTGAGGCTGACGGGGCCGGAGATGACTGCCGAGTGCAGGAAGTTGCGCTGGCCGAACCGGCAGGGCACGCTTCCGAGGCATTCGCGGTGAACCTGGATGTTCGCACCCATGCGGATCAGTGCATCAGTGAAACCGAAGCGGTTCTCGTACACGGTTTCGTGGACGATGGACACACCCTGCGCCTGGGTCAGTGCAACCACCAGCGGCTGCTGCCAGTCGGTCATGAAGCCCGGGTGGACGTCGGTTTCCAGCACGAGGGGGTTCAGTGCCCCGCCCGGGTGGTAGAAGCGGATGCCGCCGTCGTCGACGTCGAAGGCGCCGCCGATCTTGCGGTAGGTGTTCAGGAACGCCGTCAGGTCCTGCTGGGAGGCGCCTTCAACGTAGATGTCGCCCTTGGTCACCAGTGCGGCGGAGGCCCAGGAGGCAGCTTCGTTGCGGTCAGGCAGTGCACGGTGGTTGTATCCGGTCAGCTCGGAGACGCCCTCAATGCGGATAACCCGGTCAGTCTGGACCGTGATGATCGCGCCCATTTTCTGCAGCACGGCAATGAGGTCCAGGATTTCGGGTTCCACAGCGGCACCGCGCAGCTCGGTGATGCCCACGGCCTTCACCGCGGTCAGCAGCACCTGCTCAGTGGCTCCGACGCTGGGGTAAGGCAGTTCCAGCTTGGCGCCGGTCAGGCCCTTGGGTGCGGAAATGGAGATTCCGCCGGGACGCTTTTCCACCACGGCGCCGAAGTTCCGCAGCATCTGCAGGTGGAAGTCGATGGGCCGGTCACCAATTTTGCAGCCGCCCAGGTCCGGGATGAAGGCCTCACCCAGGCTGTGCATCAGCGGACCGCACAGCAGAATCGGGATGCGGGAATCGCCGGCATGCGCGTCAATATCCTTGGACGCAGCCGTCTTGGCGTTCTGCGGATCCATGGTCAGGTCCCCGGTGACGGGATCCTTGGTTACTTCAACGCCGTGCAGCTTCAACAGCGAGGTGACAACCTCAACGTCCTTGATTTCCGGAACGTTGCGCAGCAGTGAAGGGCTATTGCCAAGCAACGCCGCAACCATGGCCTTGGGAACAAGGTTCTTAGCTCCGCGGACGGGCACTTTTCCTGTCAGAGGAACTCCACCACGGATGGTTAGAACGCTACCCATGAACACCTAATTTCTTTTTCCTGGAATGCCCCATCAACAAAGAGAGACTGCACTCAAGCATAGGAGCAAGCGTCCGCATACTGAAATATCGCCGTCCCCGGGGCGGGCCGGCGGCCCGCACTCCGGCGCAGGTGTACCGGTTGCGGAAAAGACGATGGGCCCCCGGCTGGGGGCCCATCAATAATACTGATTTTCCGCGCCGGCTACGAAACCGGGCGGGGCGCAAATCCTGCCGCAGCGCCCTTTAGGCGAGGGCCGGAAGCGTTATTGGCTTGAATGCAGGGCGGCGGGATTCAAACTCTGTGATATTGGACTCTTTCCGGAGGGTGAGGGAAATGTCATCCAGCCCTTCAAGGAGCCGCCAGCGGGTGTATTCATCAATGGAGAAGGGGGCGGTCACCGATCCGCACACCACTGTGCGGGCTTCCAGGTCCACTGTCACTTCGGTGCCGGGTGAGTGTTCAAGCACTTTCCAGATGAGTTCAATGTCATCCTGTGCCAGCTGCGCAGCCACCAGCCCCTGCTTGCCTGCGTTGCCCCGGAAGATGTCCGCGAAACGGGAGGACAGCACAGCGCGGAACCCGTAGTCCTTCAGCGCCCAGACGGCGTGCTCCCGGGACGAGCCGGTGCCGAAGTCGGGCCCGGCCACCAGGACGGATCCGGCACTGTAGGGCGCCCGGTTCAGGATGAAGTTCTCATCCTTGCGCCAGGCCGCGAACAGGGCGTCCTCAAAACCGGTGCGTGTAATCCGCTTGAGGTAGACGGCGGGAATGATCTGGTCGGTGTCCACGTCGCTTTGGCGCAGCGGCACCCCAATGCCGGTGTGGGTGGTGATCTTTTCCATGGCGGGCTCCTAGCGGGCGGGCTGGACGTAGGCGGGGGCGGCGGCAGAGCCGGCGGAGGAAAGCGGCTCGAGGTCCGAGGGTGAACTCAGGGTGCCGCGGACGGCGGTGGCAGCGGCGACCACCGGCGACACCAGATGCGTGCGGCCGCCCTTGCCCTGGCGGCCCTCAAAGTTGCGGTTGGAGGTGGAGGCACACCGCTCCCCCGGGGCCAGCTGGTCCGGGTTCATGCCCAGGCACATGGAGCAGCCGGCAAAGCGCCATTCGGCACCGAAGTCCTTGAACACCCGGTCCAGGCCTTCAGCTTCCGCTTCCAGCCGCACCCGGGCGGAGCCGGGCACCACCATCATGCGGATGTTCGGATCCTTCTGCCGGCCGCGGATAATGTCCGCCGCAATGCGCAGGTCCTCGATCCGGCTGTTGGTGCAGGAGCCCAGGAACACCGTGTCCACCCGGATGTCCTTCATGGGCGTGCCGGCAGCCAGGTCCATGTAGGCCAGGGCTCGTTCCGCGGCGGCACGGGCATTCTCGTCGCCAAAGTCCGCCGGGTCCGGAACGGATTCCGAGAGCGAGACGCCCTGGCCGGGGTTGGTGCCCCAAGTGACGAACGGCTCCAGGGCGTCGGCGTCCAGGAACACTTCGGCGTCGAACACGGCGTCGTCGTCCGTTGCCAGCGACGTCCAGTGCTCGACGGCGGCATCCCAGTCCGCGCCCTGCGGCGCGTGCGGCTTGTCCTTGAGGTAGGCGAACGTGGTCTCGTCCGGGGCCACCATGCCCGCGCGGGCGCCTGCTTCGATGGACATGTTGCAGATGGTCATCCGGGCTTCCATGGACAGCGAACGGATGGCTGATCCGCGGTACTCGAGCACGTAGCCCTGCCCGCCGCCGGTGCCGATCTTGGCGATGACGGCCAGGATGATGTCCTTCGACGTGACACCGGGGCGGAGGGTGCCTTCCACGGTGATGGCCATGGTCTTGAAGGGCTTCAGCGACAGTGTCTGGGTGGCCATGACGTGCTCCACCTCGGAGGTGCCGATGCCCATGGCCAGCGCTCCGAAGGCGCCGTGGGTGGAGGTGTGGGAATCGCCGCAGACCACGGTCAGACCGGGCTGGGTCAGGCCCAGCTGCGGTCCGACCACGTGCACAATTCCCTGTTCGGCGTCGCCCAGGGGATGCAGCCGCACGCCGAATTCCGCGCAGTTGGCCCGCAGTGTCTCAATCTGGGTGCGGCTGATGGGATCCGCTATGGGCTTGTCGATATCCAGGGTGGGGGTGTTGTGGTCTTCGGTGGCGATGGTGAGGTCAGGGCGCCGCAGTTTCCGGCCGGCCAGCCGAAGCCCTTCAAAGGCCTGCGGTGAGGTGACCTCGTGGATGAGGTGAAGGTCGATGTAGAGCAGGTCCGGCGCTCCGTCTTCGCCCTTGACGACAACGTGTTCGTCCCAGACCTTTTCTGCAAGCGTCCTGCCTGCTGCGTACTCACCCATGCCTGATGCTCCTTGTGAAGTGTCTTCCGCGGACCAAAAAGAGGGCCGCGCAAAGCCGATGTTTTCAACACAACCAGCCGCAGCTGCATGGGCGCTACTTTTTCGATTTGCATCTCAAATAATGAGACGGCAGTATCAAGCTATGGACACAACAGAAGCCTCGGCCAGCGGCGTCGGCGTGATTGATAAAGCGGCCCTCGTACTCGACGCGCTGGAGGCCGGGCCCACCACCCTGGCGCAGCTGGTAGCCGCCACCGGACTTGCCCGTCCCACGGTGCACCGGCTCGCCGTCGCCCTGGCCCACCACCGGCTGGTGGGCCGTGACATCCAGGGGCGGTTTGTGCTGGGCGGCCGGCTGGTGGAGCTGGCCTCGGCCGCCGGCGAGGACCGGTTGATCGCTGCTGCCGGACCCGTGCTGCTGGCCCTGCGCGACGCCACCGGCGAAAGTTCGCAGGTTTTCCGGCGGCAGGGTGAATGGCGGGTCTGTGTGGCCTCCGCTGAACGGCCGATCGGCCTGCGGGACACCATCCCGGTGGGCACGCAGCTGTCCATGAAGGCCGGTTCCGCCGCACAGTGCCTGCTGGCTTGGGAGGATCATGACCGCCTCCTCGAAGGCCTGCACAACGCCCGGTTCACCCCCACGGTTTTGGCCGGTGTCCGGCGCCGCGGCTGGGCACAGAGCCTGGGCGAACGCGAGCCCGGCGTGGCTTCGGTGTCCGCTCCCGTGCGCGGCCCGTCCGGCCGCGTCATTGCCGCGGTGTCCATCTCCGGTCCCATCGAGCGCCTGACCCGCCAGCCCGGCCGGATCCACGCCGAAGTGGTCTCCAAGGCTGCCGCACAGCTGACTGAAGCACTGCGGAAGAGCGCCGACTAGCCCTAGTCTGGGACTCTTCCGATTCCGAGGAGTTCCCATGAAACGGCTGCGCCTGCTCTGGAACATTGTCCGCACCACCGGAGCGGACGGGGTCTTCACCGGATTCCTCGTGGTGCTCGGGGCAGCGGCGCTGCTGCTGCCCCGGCTGGAACCCGACGTCGAGGACTTCGGTGATGCCCTCTGGTTCCTTTTTGTTTCCTTCACCACGATTGGCTACGGCGACATTGTTCCGGTCACCGGGCTGGGCCGTCTCATCACAGTTATCGTGGCGCTCTACGGCATCCTGGTGGTGGCGCTGGCCACCGGTGTCATTGTCGGTTACTACAGTGAAATCCTCCGCACCCGCGCCAACACCAGCCTCGATGAACTGATCAGCGAGATGGAAAACCTGCCGGACCTTTCCCGCGAAGAGCTCCTGGCCCTCGCGGAGCGGATCCGAAACCGGCATATCCTGCGGTAGCTGTCAGCCGGCGAAGTGGTCCCAGCCGGTCACCGGCGGGGCCTGTCCGCCGAAAGTGACGCCCCCGCCGTCGTGCACCGTGCCGATTCGGACAAAACCTTCGGGCAGCACAGCGTCCGGAGGGAAGGCCGCCAGGAGGCCGTGGTCCTCTCCTCCGCCCAGGACCCAGGCCAGCGGGTCGGCACCGAGCCGGGCTGCTGCCGGTGCCAGGGACCCGGCCCTGGTGCGGAGGCTGCCGGCGTCGAGATCGATGCCCACTCCGGAGGCGCGGGCGATCCGGCCGGCGTCGCGCACCAGCCCGTCGGAAACATCCAGCATGGCGGTGGCGCCGGCAGCCGCTGCGGCGGGCCCGGATCCGGTCGGGGGCAGCCGGGGCCGGCACTGCGCCATGAGCAGGCCGGCAAGCTCCTGATCATCGGTTCCCCCGGGATGTGTCATGTCGACGCCGCTCTCCAGCACAGCCAGTCCGCCCGCAGCAAGCCCCAGCGCGCCGATGTGGGCCAGAACGTCGCCCGGCCGGGCTCCTGAGCGCAGCACCGGGGCCCGGCCCTCCAAATCACCCGTGACGGCCGCTGTCACCACTATCTGGCTGCCTCGCCCCAGGTCCCCGCCCACCACGGAGCAGCGCTCGGGTGCCAGGGATGAGATGCCGGCAGCCAGCCCGTCCGCCAGGTCCTCCACCCAGCCCACTTCCGTGCTGCCGGGAAGGGTGAGGCTGACGACGAGGGACGTCGGGACGGCGCCCATGGCACGGATGTCGGAAACGTTCTGCGCCACGCACTTCCACCCGACGTCGAACCCCGTGGTCCGGTAGCCCGAAGGCCAGGCCAGCCGGAAATCAGCGTCCTGGACCAGGGTGTCGATGGAAATCACCGACCGGCCGTCCGGGGCGGCTATCACCGCTGCGTCATCGCCGGGGCCCAGCAGCGCGGTGTCCGGTCCCAGCCGCGGAAAGATCCGGGCCAGGAGCGCCTTTTCATCGAGCTGGTCCACGGTCAGGGGATCGGACGGCACAGGCTGTTCCTCGGGTTTACGGAGCGGATAAGGTTTCGAAATTAGCATGCCCGAAGCGGAGCCCGCAGGCACTGCCGCAACGATGCGGACGGAGAAATATCCGGGCAAAACAAAACCGGCCCCGGACATAATGTCCGGAGCCGGCTAATTTGTGACCCCAGCGGGATTCGAACCCGCGTTACCGCCGTGAGAGGGCAGCGTACTAGGCCGCTATACGATGGGGCCAGGTACAAGCAATCTGCCCTGAAGGCGTCCTGCTTTCCGTTTGCTCAACTTCAAATTGAGCTCAATAAGTTTTTCACACTTACCGTTGTTCAACAAATCGATAATTTCTTATCGAATGAGAACCGCTGGGATACCAGGACTCGAACCTAGAATGTCGGTACCAGAAACCGATGTGTTGCCAATTACACCATATCCCACTGCGCTTTTCCGGCGGCTTCAGAGAAGTTATTCCCTGCTGCAACCCCTCAGCACGAGATACAACTATACACGCCTTCCGGAGGAAGTACAAAACGACTGATCTGCACCTCTCGGCTGCTGCCGTCCGGGTCAGCCCGGGAGCAAATCCGGCACTTCGGCCAAGGAGCGCACGGTGACAACATCCCCGGAAACCAAGACATTGCCGGTACCCCTTACCGGCGAGGGATTTCCGGCACGGTCCAGCCAGATACCCTGCAGACCTGCCGCGCAGGCCCCTTCGGCATCCACGCGCAGGTTGTCCCCCACATAAAGTGTCTGCGCTGCCCCGGTGCCCAGCAGCCGCACTCCCTCACGGAAGATTGCCGGATCCGGCTTGGCGGCCCCAACGGTGTCGGTGCCCACGAGGATCTTGATCCGCCGCAGTCCTGCGGCGTCGAGCTTTGCCCGTTGATAGTCGTGGACATTGTTGCTCACCGCCCCGTAGCCAATGCCGCGGGCGTCCAGCTCATCCAGAAGCGGCACGACGTCGTCGAACGCCCGAAAGTGCAGCGGCAGCATCTCTTCGTAGGCTTCGTTCCAGACCCGGGCGGCATCGCTGTCCAGCGGTGCCAGGCCTGCCTGCTTACGGGCGTGCTGCACGCGCAGCACCCGCTGGTCGGCGAAACTCAGATGCCCTGCAAGGTACGCGTCATAGTGTCCCTGCGGATCGGCCGCGAAAAGGGACGTGTAAGCGTCCCAGTCCCCCGGCGTGAAGTGCGCCAGGTCCTCCGCACTGACCAATTGCAGGGTGGTACCCATGGCAGCCCGCAGGTCCACGAGGGTCTCATCGATGTCGAAGAGCACCCCGCGGACCTGCGGGCGGCGGGACATGTTGCTAGCCTGCGTTGCGGAAGGCATTCAGGCGGGCGAGCGAGGAGTCCTTGCCCAGGATCACCATGGATTCGAACAGCGGCGGCGAGATGCGCCGGCCGGAGACAGCGGTGCGGACCGGGCCGAAAGCCTTGCGCGGCTTGATGTCCATCTCCTCCACCAGGGCAGTGCGCAGCGCGGCCTGGATGTTCTCGGCCGTCCACTCAGTAACCGGCTCCAGCGCAGCGATGGCGGCGTCCAGCACCTCGGTGACGTTCTCGGGCAGGCCCTTCCGCGCGTCGTCGGCCACGTCAATGGCGTCGTCGGCCTTGAACAGGAAACCGAGCATCTCCGGAGCCTCACCCAGCAGGGTGATGCGTTCCTGGACCAGCGGGGCGGCCTCGGTGAGGATTTCCTCTTCGCGGGCGGTCAGGGTCTCCCCCACCAGCCCGGCCTGCTGCAGGTACGGCACCAAACGGTTGCGGAAGTCTTCGGGATCCAGCATCCGCACGTGGGTGCCGTTGATGGCTTCGGCCTTCTTGATGTCAAAGCGGGCCGGGTTGGCCAGGACGTCGTGGATGTCGAAGTGTTCCACCAGCTGGTCAACGGTAAAGATGTCCTCGTCCGCGGACAGGGACCAGCCCAGCAGGGAGAGGTAGTTAAGCAGGCCTTCGGGGATGAAGCCGCGTTCGCGGTGCAGGAAGAGGCTGGACTCCGGGTCGCGCTTGGAGAGCTTCTTGTTGCCGCCGCCCATGACGTAGGGCAGGTGGCCGAAAAGCGGCATGTACTGGGCGACTCCGACGTCGATCAGGGCCCGGTACAGCGCAATCTGGCGCGGGGTGGAGGACAGCAGGTCCTCGCCGCGAAGCACGTGGGTGATGCCCATGAGCGCATCATCCACCGGGTTCACGAGCGTGTAGAGCGGGGCGCCGTTGGCGCGGACCACCACAAAGTCCGGAACGGTGCCGGCCTTGAAGGTGATTTCGCCGCGCACGAGGTCGTTGAACGTGATGTCCTCATCGGGCATGCGCACGCGCAGCACCGGCTGCCGGCCCTCGGCCTTGAAGGCTTCGATCTGCTCAGGCGTCAGGTCGCGGTCATAGTTGTCATAGCCGAGCTTGATGTCGCGGCCGGCGGCACGGTGGCGGGCCTCGATCTCCTCCGGCGTGGAGTAGGACTCGTACAGGTGTCCGGCGTCCTTGAGCTTGGCGATGACGTCCTGGTAGATCTCGCCGCGCTGGGACTGGCGGTACGGTTCATGCGGGCCGCCAACGTTGACGCCTTCATCCCAGGTGATGCCCAGCCAGTCCAGCGCGTCCAGGAGCTGCAGGAAGCTCTCTTCGCTGTCGCGGGCGGTGTCAGTGTCCTCGATGCGGAACACCATTTTTCCGCCGGTGTGCTTGGCATAGGCCCAGTTGAACAGGGCAGTCCGGATGAGGCCCACGTGCGGGGTTCCGGTAGGTGAGGGACAGAACCGCACGCGCACTGGCGTGTTGTCATCGACGGTGGGCAGGTCGGCAAGTGAAGGCAGGTTAGTCATGATGCTTCCAGTTTAGTCTCTTGCTGCGTTCGCCCGAACGTTCAGAAGCTGTAGGAGAGCAGCCAAAGGAACACGCCCCCGCCGGCAAGCACACCTGCGGCAGCCGCTGCGGCAGTCTTCCCTCCGGCATGGCGGCCGCTGCCCAGCAGTCCGGCGAGGCACAGGACGAGCGCGGCCGCAGCCGCGGCAATGCCCGCGGCACCGGGAATCAGCAGGTAAAGCAGGACAGGCAGTACGACGGCGGCCGCACCGTACGTGACGCTGGCCCATTCCAGCCGGACCGCCCGTGCCAGCACCCGGGTCAGGGTGTAGGCGGCGATCAGGGAAAAGACGACGGCGGCCAGGGCCCGCGGGCCGTCCGTCCACTGGATGATGCGCAGGACCACGTACGCGGCGCCGAGTCCTCCGAGGATGACCGGGGGTGCGCCCAGCCGTTCGATTCCGCGGCGCAGATCTCCGCGCCGGTCCAGGATGGTGACCAGGGCCCAGGGAAACAGTGCGATGAGCACCGCGGAGCCTGCGCCCCAGATCAGCGCGGATGCCCCGCCGTCGTTCAGGAAAGGCGCGGCGAAAAGGGCAGCCGCCCACACGGCTCCGGGCGGCAAAAGGCGCCGGACCGATGCGCGGTTGCGCGCGGGTCCGGCGCCGGGGGTGCCCACGTTTAGCTGCGGGCGGTGTTCGACAGGCGGCCGATGCCTTCGATGGAGACCTCGTACCGCTCTCCGTCGGAAATCAGGCCGACGCCGGCGGGCGTACCGGTAAGGATGACGTCACCGGGGAGCAGAGTGAAGGCCTGTGACACGTAGGAGACGAGCTCCTTTACTCCCCAGATCATCTCGCTGGTGTTGCCGTCCTGAACCAGCTCACCGTTGAGGTAGCCGCGGACGGCCACATCATCGGTGTCCAGTTCCGTTTCAATCCAGGGTCCGAGCGGACAGGACGTGTCAAAACCCTTGGCCCGGGCCCACTGGTTGTCGGTGCGCTGGGCATCGCGTGCGGTGAGGTCATTGGCACAGGTGTAGCCGAACACAACTTCGTCCACCCGTTCCAGCGGGACGTCCTTGCAGATGCGTCCGATGACGACGGCGAGCTCAGCCTCGTAGGAGACCTCGTCGGAGAAGGCCGGCAGGACGATGGGGTCATTGGGGCCGATCACCGAGGTGTTGGGCTTGAGGAACATCAGCGGAGCCGGAGGCACCTCATTGCCCATTTCATTGGCATGGTCCGCGTAGTTGCGTCCGATGCCCACCACTTTGCTGCGGGGGATGATCGGCGCCAGGAGCCGGACGTCCTCGAGCTTGTGCCGCTCACCCGTGAGCTGCACTCCGGAGAAGAACGGATCACCCTTGATGACGGCAATCTCTTCCTGGCCTTCGTCACCGTCCACGACGCCGAACGCTGGGTCACTGTCTAGTACAAATCGAGCAATACGCATGCACTCAAGCCTAGTAGACGAAAGCCCGGTTCCGCTCCAGTGCGCGGGTCCTGCTTCCACTTTCCGGTGCTGCGTCCCGGCGCCGTTTTTACAGCGGACGACGGGCACTGTGAGTTATCTGCCGTGTTAAACAGTTCAGGCCCGCACAATGTGCGGGCCTGAACTTCTCTGCCAAATATTGTCCGGCGGTGACCTACTCTCCCACACCCTCCCGGATGCAGTACCATCGGCGCTGTGGGTCTTAGCTTCCGGGTTCGGAATGGGACCGGGCGT
>NZ_JBZCNK010000005.1:0-407001 GCF_058269275.1 Arthrobacter sp. TJ-178
GTGGCCGTGTGGGTGTCGCAGAGGGTTCCGGCGTCCATCATGAGCATCTTCGCGGTCCCGGTAGGAAGATGCAGGATTGCTGCTGCTTCCTCCGCGGCGAGACTGAAAGCCAAACCCGGATCCAACTGCCGGTCTTCATTCGATCCTGTTTCCGGCAGGAAGCCGTTCCGGAAGATCCCCTCCAACCGGTTCAGGACCCTGGCCTGCTGCGCCTGCGCCCACCGGACAAGGTGGTCCAACCGGGCCAGGACGGCACCGGCTTCATCCTGGTCAAAGACTTCAACACCCTGCAGGGCCAGGCTGCCGGTGAACCCTTCGCGGTAGGACGGACCGAAAGCAACACCCTCTACTGCGCCGGGCTCAGCGGAATAAACGGCTACGTTCCGCGCCGTTGCCGTCCACGCACCCGACGTGTTCCCTGAAGACGATCCGTGCTGATCCATGTCCTCAGGCTTTCACCCGCCACTGACATTCCCGACCCGAAAACAGCTCCGAAAGACCCAAAATCGGCCCTGCGAGTACGGGCCAAATACCCGTCTTTTCGAGTTATCTTCTAATTCGACTTCTAGCCCCAAACATCCGGCGCAGAACGGTGCGCTGTCACCCGTGCACTGACCCGGGCCCCAAAATCACGGGCCGGGACAAGGCAGTTGTGGTGCCATCTCCCGGAAGAAACGGCGGGGCATTGACGGCCGGAAGGGGCGCAAGCCAGCGTGGTTCTATGACAAAGCCGGGCGACGACGGCGCCGGACGCCCGCCGGGGACCGGCGCAGGAGACACTGAGAGAACAAATATCTCCGGAACGACTGAACCGGCCGGCGTGACTGCATCGACGCACGCCGCCACTGACATATCCGGTGCCACAGTCTCCGACTCCGTCACCGAACTGCCGCCCAGTACCGCAGCAACCGCCGTCGACCGGATCTTCTTCGCGTTCAGCGGCCTCGCAGCCATTTGGTTTGTGGTGCTGCTGCTCGTTGAAGGTCTGGAGCTGCACGGGCACATCGGATTCGTGATCGTGTTCTGGGTGGCCCTGGCCTATTTGGTGCTGCCCCGCGTCTACGGGATCCTGTCGCAAATCTTGATTCCCAATTACTTCATGGGACGCACACGGACCAACGCCGGATTATTCGGCGATGCCGTCAACCTCGCCTTCCTGGGGACCGAGGTACAACTGCACGGTGCCCTGGACCGGGCTGGCTGGAAGCTGGCAGATCCAGTCTCGCTGGGCAGCAGCTGGCGGATTGTTTCCTCCACTCTGCTGCACCGCAGCTATCCACATGCGCCGGTTAGTCCGCTGCTGCTCTTTGACCGGGAGCAGGATTTTGCCTATGAGCAGGAGATGCACGGCAACCCTCGCCAGCGCCACCATGTGCGGTTCTGGCGGTGCCCGGAAGGGTGGATGCTGCCCGGCGGAATTGCCGCGGACTGGCTGGGAGCCGCTTCCTTCGACCGCGCCGTCGGACTTTCCCTGTTCACGTTGCAGGTCACCCATCGGGTTGGTGAAAACATCGACGCCGAACGGGACTATCTGCTGTCCACCATCGAAAAGTCCTCCCCCGAGGTGACGGTGCGAGTTATCAAAAACTTTTCCACCGGATACCACTCGCGCAACGGCGGGGGCGATTCGATTGTCACGGACGGTGATCTGCCTGTGACCGATCTGTCCCTAGTATCGGAAACAGACGTACCGGAAACAGAAGTGCCGCAAACGGGGCTCACCGAATCGAAGCGGACGGCAGCGGAAGGACGGGACCAGCACCGGATCTCCCGGCCGCCGCCCATCATCGTCGGTTCGATTCTGGTGCTCCTGCGAGGCATCGCCGCGCTGACGGTGGCGGCTCCGTTTCTGGCCGGGTTTGCCCATGCCCCGTGGGTTACGCAACTGTTGGGCGAAGAAAACCGCGGCCTCGCAGACTTGGGCGGTGCCTATGCACCCGTGAGCGTCATCATGGCCCTCTTCGCCTGCGCCGAGGTGCTGCTGGCGGTACTGATCCTTCGGGGCAGCAATATCGCCCGCATTACGGCCATGTCCCTAAGCGCCGCCGCTATCATCCTGCAGATTAGTGCCGTGTTTGCCGGCACGGTTACCACCCTTGGCAGCAACTTTTTTGGCTATTCCTTCGACATCCTGCTCATTTTTGCCCTTTCCAGCAGCCGTGCGCGCGTCTACAGCTACAGCCGGAGCCGTAGCCGTAAGCGGATGAGTAACATTTGAACCGCGTGCGCACAGGACACGGTCCAGCATTGAAGATCCCCCGATCCCCCGGAAGGGAAGCCACACCATGAGAATCCTCGTGACCGGATCAGCTGACGGACTCGGCAGGGCAGCCGCTGAATCACTGCTCACCGCGGGGCACGACGTCGTCGGTCACGCGCGCAACCGGGACCGCGCGGATGCTCTTGCACCGCTGCTCGAGCGCGGTGCGGACCTCGTGGTCGGCGACTTCGGGGACCCTGAAGCGGTGCGGCAGGTGGCCGCCGAACTCAACGCCGGAACTCCGCTGGACGCCGTGATCCACAACGCCGGAGTAGCGGGCGGCCGGGCCGTCATGCCCGTCAACGTCGTCGCGCCCTACCTGCTCACCGCGCTGCTCAAGGGACCGCAGCGGCACATCTATCTGAGCAGTAATGACCACTACGCCGGGCGCCCCTCCCTGGACGGCGTTGACTGGCAGGGTAACGCGGCGGGTTCCTACGCGGACAGCAAGCTGTTTGTCACCACATTGGCGGCCGCGCTGGCGAAGCTGCGCCCCGATGTGCTCAGCAATTCGGTGGACCCCGGCTGGGTGCCCACAAAAATGGGCGGCCGCGGTGCGCCCGATGATCTGGAGCTCGGCCATCAGACCCAGGTGTGGCTCGCGGTCAGCGACGAGCCCGACGCGCTCACCAGCGGAGGCTACTGGTACCACGGACGACGGCGGCAGCCCCATGAGGCGGTGAACGACGCCGGCTTTCAGGATGCACTGCTGCGCACCCTGGCGAAGGAGACGGGTACCGCGCTGTAACTAGTTGGCCGCACCGGGATTAGTGAGCCGCACCCGCAACTCGCAGGTCTTCCTCGCGTGTCCGTGTCCGGTACTGCAGCGGGGAAACACCGATGGTCCGTTTAAAGGCGGTGCTGAACGCACTCTCGGAGGAATAGCCCAAATCCAGCGCCAGCGTCCGGATACGGGTGTCGCCGGAACGCAGCTCCCGCTGGGCGGTAAGCATCCGCCAATTATTCAGGTACGCCCGCGGCGGCATTCCCGCCACTTCGCGGAACCGTTCAGCAAAGGCGGTGCGGGACATCGCGGCGGCCCGGGCGAGGTCCTGCAGGCTCCAGGGCCGGGACGGCTGGGCATGAATCAGCGCTACCGCAGGCCGGAGCCGTTCATCAGCAAGAAGCTTCAGCCAGCCGGTAGGCAGCTCCGCCTCTTCCATGAAGGCGCGGAGCACCTCCACCAGCAGGAGCTGCCCGTATTGCCGGACAGCAAACGCAGAGCCCATCCGTTCCCGGGACACTTCTGCGAACAGCTGCTCCATGAGCGCGTGCATATGGGGCGCGGCCGGGGTTCCGGAACGGATGTGCGCCACTGGCGGCAGCGCGTGCAGCAGCAGTTCCCGTCCGGTTGCATTCACGGCAACCCGGCCGCCGATGATGATGTCCTCCCCACCGGCCGGCCCCTCCCCCACCCGGACAAAGGTGCCGCTGGCGGGCGGATCCAGACGCAGCCTGACGCCGTCGTCGTCCTCCAGGCCGCCGGTAGTGCCGCCCTCGAGCCGGAGCCAGGCACGGCCGTTGAGTACTGCCACGTCGCCGGCTTCCAGGAGCAGCGGCGCATCCATGCCGTCGGTGGAGACCCGCATCCGGCCCTGCACCACGGCGAAGAACTTCAGGTCCTCATCCAGCCGGCTTTCTGACTCCCAGCGCCCATGCACCGCACTGCTGCCCGAAATTATTCCGCGGACCTCAATAAAGTCCAGCACTTCGGATAACCGGTCGCTCATTGTCATGTTTGTACTGTAGAGCAATAAACCCGGACTTTTGCTTATTCCGCGTACGGATTTTGTTGGACAGACTAAACACATCGTCCCGGTCGGGACGGCAGTATTTCTCTAGGAGTCCCCATGGAAAACAACATGATTGCCCTCGTTACCGGTGCCAACAAGGGCATAGGCCGCCAGATCGCCGGCAAGCTCGCGGCGCTGGGCCACACCGTCGTGGTCGCCGCCCGCAGTGCCGATGCCGGAGAGACGGCCGCCGCAGAACTGCGCGCCGCCGGAGGTGAGGCTGTCGCCGTCGTCCTGGACGTCACGGACCCCGCGTCGGTGGCGGCCGCAGCGGACGAGGTCAAACGCCGTTTCGGCCGGCTCGATGCCCTGGTAAATAACGCCGGCATCGTCGCCACGCCGGGGGTCAGCTTCGCGGCCCAGCAGCCGGGCTCTGCCGACGTGGAGGAGATCCGCGCCGTTTTCGAGACCAACTTCTTCGGCGTCATCACCGTGACCGCGGCCTTCCTGCCGCTGCTGCGCCTCTCCGCAGCTCCCCGGATTGTCAACGTCTCCAGTGTGGCCGGATCACTGGCCGCAGTCTCGGATCCGGCGAACAATGATCCGATTGCCGCCGGTTACGCGCCCTCCAAGACGGCGCTGACGTCCCTGACCCTGCAGTATGCCCGCGGCCTGGCGCCGGAAGGCATCCTCGTCAACGCGGTTTGCCCCGGCTTTGTGGCCACGGACCTGAACGGCTTCCGCGGCACCCGCACCCCGGAACAGGGAGCCCGGGCCGCGGTCCGGATGGCCACCATCCCTGCCGGCGGGCCCACCGGCACCTTCAGCGATGAGGACGGTCCCCTGCCCTGGTAGGGCTATTGGTTGATCGGCCAGACCACTTTAAAGCGTTCAAACACCAGCTCATCGGATTCGGACCAGGACCCGCCGCGCGCGGCCGACGTGCGTTCCCAGTACTTCCGGTGTTCACGCCGCCAGGACTCCAGGCTGAGATCGTCCTCCCCTTCCTCCCGTGCAAAGGCCTCGTCCGCGTCACGAAACGTGCCCAGCCTCAGTTCAGTGGTCCGCAGAACCGCCCGCGGCACACCGCCACTGTCGCAGACAATCCAGTGGATGCCGATCCGCGGCAGCTGATCCCCGCCGTCGACATATTCCGCGACGAGTGAGGAGGTGGCGGTTTTCCGCCCGTCCAGCACCAGCGCCAGCAGCTCGTCGGCGAGTCTGGGGGAATCACCGAAGGTCTCCACGTTGTACTGGCTGTCGGCAGCGGCCTGCTCGGGGTACGCGGCGGCGTAGTCATCCCAAAGGAGCGCGGCGGCGTCAAAGTCGGGCGTTATCGGGGCGGAAGGGGTGTCCATGGTGCCCAGTCTGTCATTGCCGCAGCCACGCCGCACCCCAATGCTGTCCATCAGTTAACGCAGGACGACGGCGGCACCCGGGTGCCGCCGTCGTCCTCCTTGGAGCGGGTTTAAGACTGTGGCTGGCGGGCCGGGAGCAGCGGAGCGAAGAACTCCCCCAGCTCCGCAGCGGCCGTCAGCGGCAGCACGTTGGCCACGTACTGGTCAGGGCGGACCACCACCACAACACCGCTGCGGTCCAGACTGCGCTCCTCGAAGATGTCCGCCCGGGGATCGGCGCCGTACACCTTGGCCAGATCGGTGAGCCGGAACGGACCCACCTCAGGCTTGAAGACTGCCGGCACCGCATTGAGGTCGATCCCGTTATGGTCCTGCTGGTAGATGACCCTCACATCGAACCAGGCATCGCGGTCCAGATCCGCCCGCGTGGCAGCCAGCGGAGATTCCGGAGCACTCTCCAGCCATGCAGCCAGATCGGTGACCGGCGACGGAGCTCCGGCCGGGGCGGAATCGGCGAACACATAGATGCGCCAGCGACCGTCGGCCTTGGCCTGATGGCCCAGGTGCACCGGGTTGGTGTCCGAAACGCGCCGCACGGTGGCGGATTTGAAGCGCTTGCCAATCGGGAAACCGGCGGCCAGCTCCTGATGCTTCGCTTCGGCAATCAGCATCGACGGCGTGTATTCGGTCATGAACCCGGCGGGGAACTCCGCGGTGCGCACATAGAAGTCCTCGAGGTCCGAAGGATTCTCGAACTCCTCGGGCCGCTTCGCCATCAGGGTGGACCATTCCTTGTCGAAGTCGATGAGGTTCTGAGCCACCACCTGACGCTCGGCCGAATACGTGGACAGCAGCGATTCCGGGCTGCGGCCGTCCAGTACATGGCCGAGCTTCCAGCCGATGTTGAAGCCGTCCTGCATGGACACGTTCATGCCCTGTCCGGCCTTTGCGCTGTGCGTGTGACAGGCATCGCCGGTGATGAAGACGCGCGGCGAACGGGTGCCCAGATCTTCGGGCAGCACGTCATCAAACCGGTCGGTGAGCCGGTGGCCCACCTCGTAGACGCTGTGCCAGGCGACGTTGCGGACGTCCAGCGTGTAGGGGGCGAGGATGCCGTTGGCCTTCGCGATGATCTGTTCAATGGTGGTCTTGCGGACGGCACCGTTGTCATCCTCGGGGACCACGCCGAGGTCCACGTACATCCGGAACAGGTGCCCGCCCTCGCGCGGAATGAGCAGGATGGAGCCGCCGTTGGAGGACTGGATGGCACACTTGGTCCGGATGTCCGGGAAGTCGGTCTTCGCTAGCACGTCCATGACGCCCCAGGCGTGGTTGGCCTTGTCGCCTTCCAGGCTGCAGCCGATGGCGGCACGGACCTTGCTGCGGGCACCGTCGGAGCCCACCACGTATTTGGCCTTCACCGTGCGTTCGGTGCCTTCATGGGGACCGGCGGTGTGCAGCAGGGTGACGGTCACCGGATACTCGGCATCGTCGTCGACCTCCAGGCCAACGAATTCAAAACCGTAGTCAGGGGTCATGCGGGTGGGCGCGAAGGCCATTGCGCGGGCAAAGTAGTCCAGCACGCGGGCCTGATTGACGATCAGGTGCGGGAACTCGCTGATCCCGGCTTCGTCGTCGAGCGCGCGTCCGGAGCGGACGATGCGCGAGGGATCCTCGGGGTCCGGGCGCCAAAAGCACATTTCCGTAATCCGGTAGGCCTCAGCCGTGATCTCCTCTGCAAACCCAAAGGCCTGGAACGTTTCCACGCTGCGGGCCTGGATCCCGTCCGCCTGACCGATGGCCAGCCGGCCGTCACGGCGTTCCACAATCCGGGTGGCGATGTTCGGGAACTGGGCCAGCTGGGCGGCAGTAAGCATGCCCGCAGGCCCTGATCCGACAATCAGCACGTCCATCTGATCGGGAAGGTCCTCGGGGCGGTCAATGCCGACGCCGGCGGCCGGCTGAATGCGCGGGTCTCCGGATACGTAGCCGTGATGGTGGAACTGCACGGGTGTCCTCACTTCTTTGTGTCTGCGGTTGCCGGCCTGCCGCGAAATGCGGTGCTGTTCGATATTTGAACACGACGTTCTATAGTCGAAACACGGTCGGTGCGATCACTCTACGGCAGGCATGACGCAGGTCACAAGCTGCGCAAACTTGCGAGTCTGCCGCTGCGAGGCGGCACCCGTCCATCCAACGGTCCGCCTGCCCCGCTCTTTAGCCCCGTTCCTGCGCCTGCCTATTGCCGTGACGGAGGTCCCCTGTCAGCATGGCGGCCCCCGGCGTCCTTCACTGGGACAAGCCGCCGCACCGAGAGGGAACCAGAATGCGCACCCATAATCCCGTCCCCAGCAACCAACCGGCACTGAGCCTTCGCCGCAGGACATTCCTGGGCGGCGTGGCCGGCACCACCGCCGCCGGACTCGCCGGCCTGAGCCTGCTCACCGCACCCTCGGCCGTTCCGGCGCCGGCCGCCCCCGCCATTCCCGGCACTGACCTGGATCCGCTGGACCTGCTCAAACGGATGCTCTCCTTCGACACCCAGAACTTTGGGACCGGCGGCAATACCCGCCCCCACGCCGAAATGCTGCAGGAGGTCTGGACCCGCGCGGGAGTTCCCGTGGAGATTGTGGACACCCCGCAACCGAACAACGTGCACGTGATCGCACGAATCCCGGGCACCGGCCGGGCAGAGCCGCTGCTGCTTTTGGGCCACTCGGACGTCGTTCCCGTTGAACTGGAAAATTGGACGGCGGATCCGTTCAGCGGCGAAGTTCGCAACGGCGAAATTTACGGGCGCGGAGCCCTGGACATGAAGGGGGCGAACGCCGCTTCCATTACGGCCCTGCTTCGCCATCTCAGCGAAGGTGCCCGGTTCGACCGGGACATCATCGTCCTCACGGACTGCGACGAGGAGGCGGGGTCCTTTGGCTCCCGCTGGCTCGCAGCCAATTACTGGGAGAAGCTCGACGCCGGTTCCGTGCTCACCGAGGGCGGCTGGTTCCTGGCCCAAGACGACGGAACCACCCCCATGCTCATCAGCGCCACGAGGCAGGACAAGGTCTACTTCAACATCGACCTCATCGCGCGGGGCACCGCGACCCACTCGTCCAAACCGCTCGGTGATGCCGCAATCGTCACCCTTGCCCGCGCCGTCGCGAAGCTGGGTGACTGGCAGGCGCCGGTCTATCTCACGGATGTGACCCGCGAGTACTTCCGCGCCGTGGCCGATGCCACGACCAACCGGAAGTTCGCCCAGGCGCTGCGGAGGATGCTGGAGGCACGGAATCCACAGACCTTGGAACGCTGGGCGCGCATGGTCATCGCCAAGTCTCCCTACCCTGCGCTGCACGGCGCGCTGCTGCGCACCACCCACGCATTCGTCATCGAAAACGCCGGCTACAAGGAGAATGTCATTCCTTCCAGCGCCGAAGCACGGATCAACTGCCGCGCCATTCCCGGCGGCCAGAAACCGCGGGAATTCCTGGCCCAGGTGCGCGAGCAGCTGTCCCGGAAGGACGTGGAAGTTCGGATAGCCGCCCCGGAAGGTGTCTCGGAAGAGGAATACCTGGCCACGCTTGACCAGACCTGGGCCACCCCTCCGGCCGATACCAACACCGATCTGTTCCGGGCGCTGAAATCAGCGGCGCGGGACACCTACCCGGGAGCTCGTTTCACACCCGCCCTGTTCGAGGCCGGGACAAGCCTGGCACCGTGGCGAGACCGCGGAATACCGGGGTACGGCGTGTACCCCTATGTCCTCAGCAACGCCCAGCTGATTGGGATGCACGGCAACGACGAACGCATCTTCACCGCTGCGCTCCAGCAGGGTACCGATTACATGTACTCCGTGTTCTCCCGGTTCAGGGTTTAGCTGTCAGTTATTGTCGGTGCATCCCCGAAGTTGCCGGCAGAGGAAAAATACATGGTTCTGAAATGCGCAGTGCTCGACGATTACCAGCACGCCGCCACCCGGTTCGCCGATTGGACCGAGCTTGGTGACCAGGTTGAGCTGACTGTGTTTCCGGATCACCTCACCGGGGAGGATGCGCTGGCACAGCGGCTGGCCGGCTTCGACGTCGTCGTGCTCATGCGCGAACGCACGCCGTTTCCGGCCAGTCTCTTGGCGCGGCTTCCCCGGCTGAAGCTGCTGGTGACCACCGGCATGCGCAATGCCGCGGTCGACCTGCAGGCAGCGCGGGCGCACGGGGTGATTGTCTGCGGAACGGAGAGCAATTCCGCGCCGCCCGCGGAGCTGACCTGGGCCCTGATCCTGGGTCTTGCCCGGCATCTGGTTCCCGAGGCAACCGCCCTGCGGAACCGCGGCCCGTGGCAGCACACCGTGGGCGCTGATCTGCAGGGCGCCACCCTTGGGCTGCTGGGATTGGGCAAGATCGGATCGCAGGTTGCCCGGGTCGGAAACGCGTTCGGCATGGAAGTTATCGCGTGGAGCTCCAACCTCACGGCGGATCGCGCGGAGGCGTCGGGCGCCCGGCTCGCTGCCTCCAAGGAGGAGCTGCTGGCCGTTTCCGACGTCGTCTCCATCCACTTGGTGCTCAGTGACCGCACGCGGGGGCTGCTCGGGGCCGGGGAGCTCGCCCTGATGAAGCCCACTGCCTGCCTGGTGAACACGTCGCGGGCTGCCATCGTGGACCAGGCCGCGCTGCTTGATGCCCTTCAGCGGCAGACGATTGCCGGGGCCGGGCTGGACGTCTTCGAGGAAGAGCCGCTGCCGGCGTCGTCCCCTTTCCGAGACCTGCCCAACGTTCTGGCAACGCCCCACCTTGGCTATGTGACCGAGCGGAACTACGGCACGTTCTTTCCACAGGTGGTGGAGGACATTTCGGCATTCCTGGCGGGCAGTCCCGTGCGGATGCTATAGCTCCGCCCGGCGCCTGCGGAGGGCGCCGGGCAGATTCCCTCCGCTTTGGGAAAAACCGCACGGTTTGGGAAAAATCGCACGGTCCGCAGCGTCCGGAATTTCCCAAACCGCAGGGGAAATCCCAAAGGGGCCGCGGAAACAGGTATGGACGCTGAAGTTCAGCCCGGAGGCGCCGCGTCCCGGTAAACCGATCCGCAGCACCTCCGCGTTAGGCGGGCTGGTAGGCGCCGGCCACTCCTGCCAGTGCGTCCAGCGAGGAGATCACCACGTTCGCCGACTGCGTTGCTGCGTCATCCACCTGGTCCCGGAAATCATCCTCGGCTGCCGGACCGCACAGGTCGGAGATGCCGCGGACAGAAATGAACGGAACACCAAAAACGAAGCAGGTCTGAGCAATCGCGGAGGACTCCATGTCCGTTGCCAGCGCACCGGGGAAACTACCCGTAATCAGTTCAGCCCGGGCGGGAGTCACAAAGTTGTAGCTGGAGACGATCAGGCCGTGGTGCAGGGGAATGGTTCCGCCGGTCTGGGCCAAGCGAATGGATTCAGTCAGCTGCTCAGGGACCGGGTAAATTTCGGGCATCCCCGGTACCTGGCCGAGCTTGTAGCCGAAGGCGCGGGCGTCGGCGTCCACATTGATGTATTCGGATCCCACCACGACGTCGCCCACACGGACGTCGGCTCCCAGTCCGCCCGCGCTGCCGGCGCTGATCACTACCGGCTGCTCAGTGTCTTCACCGGCGCGCTGCGCTTCGAGGATGGCGGTGGTCGCTGCTCCGGCGGCGTTGACGAGGCCGATGCCGGTTCTGACAAGTACCACGGGGTGGCCGCCCAGAACTGCGTCGCGGTGAACCGCGTTCCCGATCTGCCGGCCCGGGCCAACCTCTTCTGCCCGTTCGATAAAGGGGGCGAGCTCGTCGTCCATCGCGACGAGGATGACAAATGCAGCTGAACTCACGCGTACACCACATCCCAGCCGGCACGGTCCGCAAGGAAGCCTGTGGCCGCTGCCTGCGCTGCTTCAAGGGAGTGGTTGGCACCCCAGCCGCACTGAACCTCGTTGGCAGCAGGAACTGAGTCTGCGCGCAGAATGTCGTTCAATGTCACCTCAACCAGAGCAGCCACGTCATCAAAGGCCGGAGCGCCCTGCATCATCAGGTAGAAACCCGTCTGGCAGCCCATCGGGGAGAAATCAATCACCTTGTCTGAGTGATTGCGCGAATGCTCGGCGAAAAGGTGCTCCAGGGAGTGCACGGCGTCCATTTCGAGGTGGGCGGCGTTGGGCTGGGTGAAACGAACATCAAACTTGGTAATCACGTCACCGCCCGGAAGCTGCTTTGTGTCGGCAACCCGGATGTAGGGTGCCGCAACAAGACGGTGGTCGAGGTTGAACGATTCCACATTCATGCGCTCTTGATCCATCTTCATCCTTCTGTTCTGTTCGAGGTGGGCGTTCCGCCATCCAGGCCCAGGAATCCCCGGCCCCGGCAGCCGCAGTGAGCGGCAGGGGACAACAGACCAGACTATAGGGTCAAGCTGTCCAAATTTCTGAATGTCGCTGACGCACGGCGTAAAGGTGACAAACAACGCAACAAACCCGGCGCAATCCCTCCGCTTTGGGAAAAAACGACCGGTACGCGGAGGCAGGGATTTCCCAAAGCGGAGGAGCATCCCCAAGCGGCAGCCAGCCCCGAGTCCACCGGCGGGTACGGCAGGATGGACCTATGACCACTGCGAAAACCGTGCTGCTGTTCCTTCTGGCTGCCGTCGCCGAAATTGGCGGCGCCTGGATGGTGTGGCAGGCCGTCCGGGAGGACCGGGGCTGGTGGTGGGCCGGGCTCGGAGTGATTGCCCTGGGGTTGTACGGTTTTGTGGCGACGTTGCAGCCGGACGCACACTTCGGCCGGATCCTGGCCGCGTACGGCGGTGTGTTTGTGGCGGGCTCGCTCGCCTGGGGAATGGTCTTTGACGGCTTCCGCCCGGACCGCTGGGATATCGTCGGTTCGATGATCTGCCTGGTGGGCGTGGCCGTCATCATGTTTGCACCGCGGACGGCGGCCGCCTCATGACTGACGCACGCCGCGACGCTCTCGCCGCCGTCTACGCCGACGTCGTGCTGGACAACCTGCGCCGGCCCTACCCGTACGCCTCGCACCACGTTCAGGCCTCGCCCGAGGACCGGCCGAGCCCGCGCGAGGTGCACCCCAGCTTCCACACGTCCTTTGACTGGCACTCGTGCGTGCACATGCACTGGCTGGGCGTGAGCCTGCTGGAATACGGGCTCGACGACGGGCGGGATGCCGCCCTGCGCGCAGAACTGGACGCCACTCTGACGCCTGAGAACCTGGCCGCTGAAGGCTCGTATCTGCGCGCCAACCCGGGCTGGGAACGCCCCTACGGCTGGGCTTGGCTGATGCGCCTCGCCGGCGCTGCGGCCGCGTCGGCAGACCCGCAGATCTCCGGATGGGGAAAAGCACTGGACCCGCTGGCGGATGATGTGGCGCAGCTGGTGGAAGGCTGGGCCGCGAAGGTGGAGCACCCCGTCCGGCACGGCATCCACACCAACACGGCCTTCGGCCTGGGGATGCTGTACAGCTCGTTCCGTGTTCTGGGACGAGCAGAGGCCGCCACGACCTGCGCCGGCGCCGCGGTCAAGTGGTTCGCCGGTGACACCGGCTGGGCCGCAGAGTGGGAACTCAGCGGCCAGGACTTCCTCTCCGCCGGACTCAGCGAGGCTGATCTCATGGCACGAATTTTGGATCCGGCCGCCTTCGCCGAATGGTTCGCCGCGTTTCTGCCGGGATTGTCGGCGTCGTCCCGTATTTTGCAGCCGGTGTCCGTGACCGATGAAACGGACGGTTACATGGTCCACCTGCACGGCTTAAACCTTTCCCGCGCCGGCCAGGCCGCTCGGATCCTGCAGGTGCTGGAGGCAGCCGGAGAGGCGGGAGCGGCCGATGCAGCAGTATTGCGGGGCGGGCTGGATCCATTGCTCGACGCCGGTTTGGACGCCGTGGTCACCGCGGAATTCATGTCATCGCACTGGCTGGCCAGCTTCGCCTGGGACGCGCTCAGCAGCAGGGACACGCTCAACAGCAGGGCCGCACTGCCGGACTAAGCCCTTCACATTTGCATTCACATTGCCGGGAATTCTCGGCAGGGAGTGTCATAGTGAAGCCATGAATGGACCCGAGGTACCAGCCGCTGCGAATACGTCGGACCGCTTGTACGGTCGAATCGACCGGCTTTTTCTGCTGTTTCTTATTCTGGAGTTCGCAGCGTGGGCGCTGTTCCCTGGCCTGCCCCTTATCGTGGCCCTGGCTTCGCTGAAAACGCAGCTCCGTTTCTCGAAGTGGCGGCTTAGCGTCCTCTGGGTTGTTGCGGTATTGGCGACCCTGATCGTGATTGCACCGTTCATTATCGGATGGCTGGGGCTGAGCACTTTCTCGGAAAGCACCATCACGCCCACCGCGCCGGCCGGCTGACGGGGCAGCAGTGCGGAACTTGTACATCATCACCCACCCGGAGGCCACGCATCATGTCGAGAATCTCGTGGGTGGCTGGTACGACTCGGCGCTTACCGCCCGGGGTGTGGAGGACGCCCGCCGGATAGCCGCAGCACTCACTGGTCTCGTATCCGGCGACGGCGAAACGCTGCTCTTCAGCTCGGATCTTCTCCGGACCCGGCAGACGGCCGCAACGATCAGCGAACTGCTGGGCCTGGACATCATCTTTGATCCGGACCTTCGGGAACAGTCCTACGGGGCAGCCGAGGGAACGCCGGCTGGTTCCATCCCCTACGTTCCCCCGCCCGCTCAAGGAGAACGCATGAAACACCGCGACGGGGTGGAAGGGTCCGAGTCGCGACATATTTGGGCGGGCCGGCTCTACACAGCTCTGGACCGGATTCTCGCCGCGGGAGCCCGCAACACCGTTGTTGTGACCCACGGCGGTTCAGCCACGTACCTCATTGCCGCCTGGATCGGACTCCCCCTGGCTGCCGCCGGCTATGTGAAGTTCCGGCTGTCACCCGGAAGCATTACGCATCTGAACGAAGACGATTTCCACCATGACCGACGCGTTCTGGACCTGAACCTCACCGGCCATCTGGGGATACCCGAAACCCGGGGCTGATCTGTATATTCAGCCCCGGAGCAACCCGAACGGTTGCCGACTTCAGAAAGGCGCGGGCATGGCGAAGCTGGATTTACGGGTGCGGTTAATCGGACAGGCGCTGCGCAGGGTCTCGGTCACGGGGAAGAGTGAGGAGCAGATCCTCGCCGATCAGGAGCGTTCAATCGGGCACAACCCGGTCCTGGACTGGCTGCTGGGCGGACTCGCCGCCGGAGTGGACGTCAGCAATGACACCGCGGCCGGCGCTGAGGGCAGAATTCCCGTGCGCATCTACCGGCCGCACGGAGCCGCCGGCGCACTGCCGCTCGTGCTCCTGATTCACGGCGGCGGCTGGACCAGCGGAAATCTGGATACCTATGACTGGCTGGGCAGCAGCATCGCCAAGGGGGGGCGGCGCCGTCGTCGTCTCCCTGGACTACCGGCTGGCCCCTGCGCACCGCTGGCCGGCCGCGGCAGAAGACTGCTATGCGGCTCTGGTGGATGTGGCGGCCCGCGCGCCGCAGTGGCGGGCCGACAGCAGCCGGCTCGCCGTCGTCGGGGACAGCGCAGGCGGCAACCTTGCCGCCGTCCTGACGCTCATGGCGCGCGACCGGTCCGGCCCCGCCATCAGCTGGCAGGGCCTGATCTATCCCGCCACCGACCTCACCCTGGGCAGCGCCTCGCTGGAGGAGAACGCGGATGCGCCGGTGCTCACCAAGAGTGATGTCCTCGCCTTCCGCAGCCATTACGTGCCCGACGACGGCGACCGCAGCAATCCTTATGCCTCGCCGCTTCTGGCACCGGACCACAGCGGCCTGCCCCCGGCGCTCATCCAGGTGGCCGAACATGACCCGATCCGTGATGACGGCCTGCGATACGCCGAAGCCCTGCGCGCCGCCGGCGTCCCGGTCCGCGTCACCACCTATGTGGGGATGCCGCACGGTTACCTGGCCTTTCCGAAGCTGTGCCGCAGCGCACCTCAGGCGTTGGCGGAACTGTGCACGGAGCTGCGGGCCCAGCTGGCACCGGCACCGGCGCTGTAAATGGCGTTGTAACAGCACCGTTCCTGACCGACAAAAGAAGTTGTCAAGAAACCGTTGACACGACCATGGTGTCAAGTTCTAATTGACACATGAAAACTCAACGTGCTGCCTTTGCCGTTCTCGCGGTCCTGATGTTCGTGATCGGCGCTGCCGTGCTTGCTCTGTGGCTTGTGCTGGACCTGCACGGGTTCTTCAAGGGAATGTGCCAGGGCGCCGGGTTCATGCTGCTGGCCGGAAGTGTTTTTATCGCTGTCCGGTACGCCCGCAAGGGAAGCAAAGGTGGCGAGACCGCCGACTGGCTGCCCAGCAGGGACGGCGACGGCACCAGCGGCTGGCTGCCGGGACGCAACGGTGAGCGCCCG
This sequence comes from Arthrobacter sp. TJ-178, assembly GCF_058269275.1. Taxonomy (NCBI): domain Bacteria; kingdom Bacillati; phylum Actinomycetota; class Actinomycetes; order Micrococcales; family Micrococcaceae; genus Arthrobacter; species Arthrobacter sp. TJ-178. The sequence continues at coordinate 15,752 of NZ_JBZCNK010000005.1, forward strand.
TGACCCGCACCGCACCCGAGGACCTGCAGGAGCAGATCGGCGCCCTGATTCTCGGAACTTACGACGACGCCGGCAAACTCACCGAGGCGGACCACCTCACTCTGGTCAGCCGGGCCGCTGCGGCGGAACAGGCCAGCCAGGAGCTGCAGCGGCGGGCTGTCACGGCAGCCCGCAGTGCCGGGATCAGCTGGGCTGCCCTGGGCCGGGAACTCGGCATGACACGGCAGGCGGTGCAGCAGCGTTTTGGCGGCAGGACGGATTCTGCAGAGTCCGGTGCCGTGGAGACCGATGCCGTGGAGCGGTGGCTCGGACCGGTCACCGCCTTCAATGAAATGGCGGAACTGGAGCTGGCCGGCCGGCTGGGTTGGCGAACGGTTGGAGCGGATGTCCTGCGGCACCGGATGCTGCGCACCGACACCCAGTGGGAGCATCGCCGGGTGCTGTGGACCAAGCCCTCCCACCTCTACGAGACGGACGGCTGGGAGGTCGGCTGCCGTGCCTTTCCGTGGCTGTACCTCGTTCGCGACCTGCACAGAGCCCCCGAACAGGATTCATCCGGGGGCTGAGCAGGGCCGGGGACAGTTCCTCTTTACTCCATCTTCACGCCGCTGAGCTGGCTGACAGCTTCCGGATCGCTGTGATCAAAGAACTGGGTTTTGCCCGTATCAAGATCCGCGATGGCAGCCATTTCCTGGGGGCTCAGCTCAAAGTCGAACACGTCCATGTTGGCCGCCATCCGGTCCGGCTGCACCGTTTTGGGGATCACCACAATTCCGCGCTGGATGAGCCAGCGCAGCACCACCTGGGCAACAGACTTCCCGTGTCCGGAGCTGATGGTGCTGAGCGTGGAGTTCCCGAAGAGGTTGTTCTTCCCTTCCGCGAAGGGGGCCCAGGACTCATGCCGGACGCCGTGGGTGTTCATCAGCTCATTCTCGATAGCCCGCTGGTAAAACGGATTCGTTTCAATCTGGTTCACCGCCGGAGTGACGTTGTTGTGAAGGATCAAATCCAGCAGCCGGTCGGATCCGAAGTTGGAGACCCCGATCGCCCGGGCGCCGCCGTCGTTGAAAATCTGTTCCATCGTCCGCCATTCGCCGTAAACGTCGCCGAAGGGCTGGTGGATCAGATACAGGTCCACGTAAGCCATGCCCAGGTTCCGCAACGAGGTTTGAAAGGCGGAGAGCGTGGTCGCTTCGCCGTTGTCCTGGATCCAGAGCTTGGTGGTGATGAACAGTTCATCGCGCGGGATACCGCTTTTCTGCACGGCCCGGCCCACGGCTTCTTCGTTTTGATACGCCGCAGCCGTGTCCAATGACCGGTAGCCGGCGTTCAGGGCGTTCGTGACCGCTTCTTCGGTTTTCTCGGACGGGATTTGATACACACCGAAACCAAGAATTGGCATGACCACGTCGTTATTGAGGGTGACGTACTCCATTGGGTTTCCTTTCAGTGGCAGCGTGGCTGCCCGGCGGGGTATGGACGGTCTCGCCGGAGCGCATTTGCAGCGCCTCGCCGCGCGTTGGGGCGCCGGGAGCGGCGCGTGCGCCGTCGTCAGGCGTCTGTTTCCCTTCGACAGTACAAGCCGCCCCTCCCCCGTGGGAGGGGCGGGCCTCAGGACAGGCGCGGGAGCCCCTCTTTGGAACGGCCGTCTATTTCACGGCATTCACTCCGACCCCCGCATACGGTGCGTCCGGGTCAGGCGAAGGCCCTGATGCCGGCGAAGCCCGCAACGCTGCGGTGAGCCGGCCGGGAGCCTTGCCCGGGCAGCGAACGTTCCGGCCAAAGGGCGTTTCTTCGATAAACTGTCGAAATGACAGCCCTTACTCGCGGAACCTCCGTCGCAGCACAGCTGCAGCAACTCATTCTGGACAACCCCAGCATGGAACTTTTCCTCGAGGCGTTCGCCGGGCAGGCTGCGGAACTTTTCAGCGACCCGGATCAGTTGTTCGGGAGCATCACCCTGAAGCGGGACAAGCGCGCCCAGACTGTGGCCAGCGGCAGCCCGCAGGCCAATGAACTCGACGAACTCCAGTACGGGTACGGCGACGGGCCGTGCCTGTACGCGGCGGAGAGCGGGGAGATGACGCTGGTGCCGGACACCCGCACGGGTTCCCGCTGGAACGAGTATTTTGAGGCGATCCACGGGTTGGGGTGTTACTCCATGCTCGCTGTACCCCTGCTCATTGGTGACGACGGCGGCGCGGCCCTGAACCTTTACGGCAAGAGCACCGGCATCTTTACCGATGACTTCGTGAGGGCTGTCGAGGAATATGCCGCTGAAGCGGCCGTTACGCTGCAGGTTGCCGTGCAGATCGCCAACCACAAGGAGGTCAGCGAGGATCTGCGGAAGGCCATGGAATCCCGCACCGCCATCGACGTTGCCGTCGGAATCGTTGCCGGACAGAACCGGTGCAGCCAGGAGGAGGCCTTTGGCATCCTCCGAAGGGCGTCCAGCAACCAGAACATGAAACTCCGCGAGTTGGCTGAGCGGCTCGTCGAGTCGGTAACAGCAGCCCAAGTGGCAACCCACTTCGCCTAAGGCCAGGCGGGCTGCGGGCTTCTACTGGCGGGGCCAGTTCCCGCCAGACAGAAACTACGACGCTGAAGCGACTTTGCGGTGGACTGCAAACCGATAAATTACGTGCCGCGAATTTTGTCCAAGTAGTTGCGTTGGGACGGCGAACGGAATCCAATAGTCCAATGACGAACGATTCCGGCACTGCCACATCAAAAACACAGCCCGGACTGAAGCGGGCAATCGGTGCTCCGCTGCTGTTCGCGTTTATTGTGGGCGACACCCTAGGCGCCGGCATTTACACCCTGGTGGGTACCATGGCCGCCGATGTCGGCGGCGCAATCTGGATCCCCCTGCTGATCGCACTGGTCGTCGCGTTGCTCACTGCCGCGACGTACGCAGAACTGATCACCAAGTACCCGCACGCCGGCGGAGCCGCACGTTACGCCGACCGGGCTTTTGGCATACCCTACCTGTCGTTCCTCGTCGGCTTCCTGATGATGGCCTCGGGAATCACCACAGCTGCTGCCCTCGCGAATGCCTTCGCGGGCGATTACCTCACAGCGCTCATTGACGTGCCGGCCGCCCCCGCAGCAATCGTGTTCATCATCCTGCTGACCCTGATCAATCTTCGCGGCGTCAAGGAATCCCTCGGCGCGAACCTCGTCGCCTCCGTCATCGAGGTCACCGGCCTCGTCATCGTCATCGTCGTCGCCGCCATCGTCTTCACCTCCGGCAACGGAGACCCATCCCGGCTCCTTGAGTTCGCACCGGACGTGCCGCCCCTCCAAGGCGCCTTTGCCGCATCGATTGTCGCCTTCTTCTCTTTCCTCGGCTTCGAGGCGGCAGCAAACATGGCCGAAGAAGTGCGTAACCCCTCCAAGGCTTACCCCCGCGCACTGTTCGGCGCTATCTCCACCGCCGGGGTCGTCTATCTCCTCATCGCTATCGGTGCGGTCATCGTCCTGCCCCCAACTGATCTGGCCGAGTCCTCCGGGCCTCTGCTCGACGTCGTTGCCGCGAGCGGTGTCGGGATCCCGCCCGGGCTATTCAGCATTATCGCTCTGATCGCGATTTCCAACGGGGCGCTGCTGTTCATGGTGATGGCCAGCCGTGTCGGCTACGGATTAGCCGAAGCCGAGTTGCTCCCCCGTGCCTTCAGCCGCGTGCTGCCCGGCCGCCGCACTCCCTGGGTCTCCATCGTGGTCATTGCCGGTTTGACGATCGTCCTCACCCTCACCGGAAATGTCGCGACCTTGGCGGAAACCACAGTGCTGCTCCTGCTCCTGGTGTTCCTTTCTGCCAACGTCAGCGTCCTCGTCCTCAAAAAGGACAAAGTCGATCACGACCACTTCACCGCCCCCCGCATCCTGCCAGTCCTCGCGATCATTGCGAGCATCGCACTCCTCACGCAACAATCCGCGACCATTTGGCTCAGCGCCGCCGTGTATGTAGTGATCGGTTCCCTGTTGTTCCTCGCTGCCCGCGCCGGACGCAAACACCAGGAACGCGTGGACGCCCGCTGATTTCCGACCCGCTGTGGCATTTCCCCGTCCGGGTGTCATGGTTTTCAGCTGCAGCTGCGGCGCGTAGCCATATCGCAGATGACTATTTCCACGTTCTCCATTTTGCCGCTCGCTTGGAGCACGCCCACCGTCACCCCCAGCAGCACAATGAGCACAAGCGCCGTGATGACGGTGAAACGCTTCCAATCGAACTTTCCGCTTTGCATGGGTCGAGCTTCGCAGAAAGCACCACAAATACGTAAAGAAGTGGTCCCATGAGCGTGACCATGAGGTTTTGGGAAACCTGTAAATTTGAAACCATGACTGAACGTGTGGGACAGCTTGCGTCCATTTCCCTTGATTGCCCTGATACCGATGTGCTGGCGGCGTTCTATTCCGCTCTTTTGGGTCTGGAGGAAGCTTTTGCCACGCCGGACCGCGGCGTGGTGGCACTGTCCGGGGCCGGACCCATGCTCACGCTCATGCGTGCGGATGACTATGCTGCCCCCTCCTGGCCCGATGGTCCCCAGCGCCAGCAGATGCATCTGGATATTGCCGTGGACAACGTGGACTCAGCCGCAGAGGCAGCAGTACGGTTGGGCGCAAAGCCCGCGGCGCATCAGCCGGCACCCGAACAGTGGCGGGTACTGCTTGACCCCGCAGGCCATCCGTTCTGCCTCACCGCTGTACGCCCGGACTAACTGCGACCCGGCCCGGCCGGGCCGGGTTCCCCTCAATACGCAAAGGACGCCACCATGAGCGAGCGGCTCAAGGACAAGACAGCCCTGATCACCGGAGCCGCGAGCGGCATGGGTGCCTCACATGCCCGGGCCTTCGTCCGCGAAGGCGCCAAGGTCATGATTGCGGACATCAACGACGACGCCGGAGAAGCCCTGGCCGCCGAGCTCGGCGATGCCGCCCGCTACGTGCACTTGAACGTCACCAGCGCCGAGGACTGGAACGCCGCCGTCGCCGCGACCCTGGAAGCCTTCGGCGGGCTCAACGTCCTGGTCAACAACGCGGGAATCCTCGACGGCGGAGCACTGGGCGAATACCCGGCGGAGCGCTGGCAGCGGGTCCTGGACATCAACCTGACCGGACCCTTCCTGGGCATGTCTGCCGCGGTCCAGGCCCTGAAGGCCTCTGCTCCGTCGTCGATCATCAACATTTCCTCCACCGCAGGACTGGAGGGCATCGCGGGGATGCACGGCTACACGGCGTCGAAGTTCGGCCTCCGGGGCCTGACCAAGTCCGCGGCCCTGGAACTGGCCGGCGACCATGTGCGGGTCAACTCGGTCCACCCCGGATCCATCCAGACCCCAATGACAGCCGTGATGGGCGAGCAGAAGCCCATCGACTTTACCGAAACCACCCTGACCCGTCCGGCCGCTCCCGAAGAGGTCACCAGCGTGGTCATCTTCCTGGCCAGCGATGAGTCCAGTTTCTCCACGGGCGCCGAATTCGTGGTGGACGGCGGCATTACCGCCGGGAAGATCTACAACGTCTAAACGGGTTGTTGTTCCGCGGACCGGCGCCCCGTGCCCGGTCCGCGGGTCTTTAAGCGTGCTCCACCGGCTGCTGCAGTTCGGTCACCCAGTCCGACTGGTCCTCGGACACAGCGCGGACGTACACCTCCCGGCACGGCCCGGAGGGAGCGAATCCGCGGGCGATCATTTCGGTGTGGACGGCCTGCCAGCTTTCCCCGATCCGGTCCATGGATCCCAGATGAACGCCGCAGATGGCGGTGGGCACCGAGGGCAGCTCCACCACGTCCACGCCGTCGGGCACACCCGAAGTGACGGCATAGCCCGCGAGAATGCGCAGACCGTCCTCGGCCATTTCATACTGGGCGATTGGGCAATCCAGCGGAACACCTGCGGAAGCCAGGATGTCCCCCACGGTGTCGAACAGCGGCCCGACGACGGCGGCCACCTCCGGCTGCTCGGCGACCACGGCGGCGCGGGCGGCCAGCCGGACGGCGGGCAGGGACTTGGCGACGATCTCGATCTGTGACATGGCATGTTCCTTTTCAATGAGGTGGACCCTTCTCCCGTCTGCCACTGTGTCAGGGTCAAGTATCGCCTGCCGGTCCCGCTGAAGCTTTTACTGCGTATGCTGTCCGGCATGACGACGCCCATGCTCTCCGCCCTTCCTGTTCCGCAGGCCGCATCATGAGCGGCCGCATCGTCCTGTTCGGCGCCACCGGATATACCGGCGCCCTGGTGCTGGACTCACTGCTGAGACGGGGCCTGCGCCCGGTTCTGGCCGGACGCAATACTGGTGCGTTGGCCGGGCTGGCCCGGCAACACGCCGGATTGGACTATGCCGCTGCAGACGCCGGTGATCCGGACAGTATCCGCCAGCTGCTGGGGCGCGGTGACGTGCTGATCAGTACGGTGGGCCCCTTCGAGCGGTTCGGCCTCGGGGTCGCCGAAGCGGCAGTGCAGGCCGGTGCCCGCTACATCGACACCACCGGAGAGGTGGGGTTTGTGCGCACCCTGCAGGAGAGGTTCGGGAACCACGCGAAGGAAACCGGCGCCGTGCTGCTGCCTGCCTTCGGGTATGACTACGTCCCGGGAATTCTCGCCGGCGCCATGGCAGCCCAGCAGGCCGGAGATGCCGGACGGAAGCTCGACGTCGGCTACTTCACCTCCGGCTCGCTGCTTCCCGGGCTAAGCCACGGCACCCGAAGCACGCTGCGCGACGGGCTGTTCCTGCCGGCCGTACGCTTCGCCAACGGACGCCTGGTGGAAGAACGGACGGCGGCAGACGTTCATGTTTTTCCGCTGAGCGGAACGCCCCGGGGACGCAAAACGGGAATCCTGGTTCCGGGCACGGAGGTGCTCTTCCTGCCCGGTGCATTTCCCCAGCTGGACAGCGTATCGGTGTACAACGGCTGGTTTTCCCCGTTCAGCCGGGCCATAAGCGTGATGTCCGCTGCCTCCTCCTCGGCCGGGAGGTCCGCCCGGGGCCGCCGGATTATGGAGAAGCTGACGGCGCCGATCATCGGGAAACCGGGTGGGCCGGACAGTGCCCGGCGGGCAAAAACCCGCACCCGGGCGGTTGCCACCGTGACGGGAACGAACGGGAACCTGTTGTCCTCCGTGCAGCTCACCGGCCCCAACGTGTACACGCTCACCGGTGAGCTGATCGCGTGGGGAGCCGAGCAGCTGCGCGACCGGCAGGATCTGGACCCCGGGGTGGCCAGTCCCCTCAGTGCCTTCGGTCTTGAGGACCTGGCGCGGGGATGCGCCGACGTCGGTCTGGTGCCGGTGGACGGGCGCAGAGACTAGAAGTTCGCTGGACTTCTTTCAGCCCGGAACCTTGCTGACTACACCGACCGGGTCTCGCCCGCCCGGTCGGCAAAGGCGGCCTCCAGGTTCCCCGCGAGCGCTTCCTCCACCCGGCGTCCCATGTCCCGGATTTCCTCGTCGTCGGCCGGCAGCATCTGGTTGCGGGCGGTTTCCAGCACCAGGGAGTTCTGCCGGCGGATTTCTTCGCGCTGATCATCGTTGACGGCGGTGGCAGCGCAGTCCCGCAGGAGCCGCAGCACGGCGGTGAGGACAATGGGCTCCGAATGGGCAAACCGGCGCACCGGACCGCAGACCATGTCCAGAAAGTAGCGGTAGTCCCGGCCCATGGTGACCAGCCGGAGTACGCCGTCGTTATCCTGATGCGCCTCCGGACCCAGCCGCCGGCGCTGCAGGTCCACCAGCAGATCCGCGCAGTAGCCGGTGGCGTGGGCAGCGGTGATGGGGTCATTGATGCTGGGGGAAATGGCCTTCACGGCGATGTCGGTCAGCTGCCGCAGCCCCAGGGCGGCGTCCTGTTCCGGAGTGCGCTCGTAGCCGATGTCCAGGGCCCCGGCCAGGGACTTCTGCACGGCGCCCAGCGGCACCTCCCCGCCGTCGTCGGCCCAGACCCGGGCCACCGGCGACCCGACCGTGATGTGGTCACCCGGCTGCACCAGGACCCGCATGGCCAACCGCCGCTTCTGGAGCATGTCCATCAACGGCTTCCAGTCGAGGGTCTGGATGATCCCGCTGCGCCCGCCGGCAACAAGCGTGCCTCCCGCGGGCTGGTCAAACTCCTGCACTTCCCCTGTCTCGGACACCGGATAGGTGTCCCGAAGGACCGCCAGACAGTCCTGATGTGCGTTGAGCATCATGGTGTCCACCCGCAGGGACCGGGCAATGTGCCCGATGAACAGCAGCAGCACAATCCCGGAGGCGATTCCCAGCACATACACCAGGCCGACCACCAGCACCGGCACCGGCCGGTTTGCGTCCATCCCGTGCAGGCCGGTGATGCTGACCAGGAACGTCCCCAGCAGCACGCCCAACACCGCCTGGGTTCGTGCGTCACGGGCAAATTCCCGCAGCAGCCGGGGCGAGAACTGCTGTGAGGCCAGCTGCAGCGCCACCACGGTCAGGGAAAACGTCACGGTCGCAGCCGTCATCACGCTGGTGGCGACGGTCTGCAGCAGACTGGATGCGGCGTCGACGCCGGTGGGCCAGATCCACTGTGCCCAGGCCACCTCTTCTCCTGGGCGCACCCGCATCAGCAGCAGGGTCAGGACCACTGCCGCCAGCGAAGCGCAGCTGGGCCAGAACCACAGGGATGCGCGCAGGCCCTCCCGGGTGATGCGGAACCTCGGCTGCGGTCCGTGCGGATCATAGGCGGCAGTGGTTGAACCATGAGCCATCGGAACCCCTCTGAAAAAGGACTGTAAATCAAGGAAAGTGAGCGTGCTCCCAGTTTGCCCGGAAGACGTTGCGGTTCCAATCAGGTGCCGCCCCGCGCTGCACCTTAACAGCATGCCTCCCGGGCACCCGCTAGGCTGAAGCCCACTCGCACCGCTATTGAGAGGCACTTCCTTATGAGCACCGGCTCCCGCCGCCTATCCAAGCCCATGGCCGTCTCGGTCTCCCTGATCCTGGCAGGACTGCTGACGGCAGCTCCGGCGTCGGCCGTTGAACCGGCGCCGGCCCCTGCGCCCGCAGAGCTCGCCGCACCCCAGGGCACTCCCGCTCAAAGCAAGCAGCAGATCATCGACGTGTTCAACGGAATCAATGCCTTCCGTAAAGGCAAAGGCCTGAAGCCGCTGCGGATCGGTGCGAACGCTTCACTCGTGGCCCAGGAGTGGTCCACCCACATGGCGGACACAACAACGCTGGAGCACTCCTCGGGCTATGCCAAGGACAAGCGGATTGAGTCCGGTTTTGTCTCCGCTGCCGAGAACGTCGCCTACAACAGCTACGGCACGGGCCAGTCCATGGTGGACCAGTGGATCAACTCCCCCGGGCACAACGCCAACATGAGCCGGGCCGCGGACAACGTCATGGGCGTGGGAATCGCGTTCGACAAGCAGGGTGTTTTCATGTGGGGAACCACCACGTACTACCAGTACGGGCAGGTGCCGCAAAAGACGTTTGCGACGGCGGAAGAGTATCTCGCCAGCCTTGCCGCCGTGCCGCCGGCCGTTTTCAAGGACGTCCCGAACGGTTCAGCCTTCGCCGAGGACATCCGCTGGATGACTGAGAAGGGCATCACCACCGGCTGGCCCGACGGAACCTTCCGTCCGCTGGACACTGTGCGCCGCGATGCCATGGCCGCCTTCCTGTACCGGCTGGCGGAATCCCCCCAGCACAAGCCGCAAAACGTTTCCCCCTTCAATGACGTGTCTCCCAGCCAGCAGTTCTACAAGGAAATGACCTGGCTTGCCGGAACCAAGATCACCACCGGCTGGCCGGACGGCACGTTCCGTCCGCTGGACACCGTGCGCCGCGACGCCATGGCCGCCTTCCTGTACCGCAGCGCCGGTTCACCGGCGTACACCCCGCCGAAGACGTCCGTCTTCACTGACGTCAGCACGGGAAACCAGTTTTACAAGGAAATCTCGTGGCTTGCAGACCAGGGCATCTCCACCGGCTGGTCCCAGCCCAACGGCACCAGGACCTTTGCCCCGGGGCAGGCTGTGGCCCGTGATGCCATGGCCGCCTTCATGCACCGCTTCGATCAGCGGGGCTGGTAAACCCCGGCCGGGTTGGGAGCGGTGACACCACTTTCACCGCTCCCAACCCGGCGTTGGCCATGTACCCTGAGCGGCATGACGGCACCCATGGTTTATGTCCTTTTCCCGGGCACTGCGCGCGAGGCCCTGACCTTCTATGCCGGGGTGTTCGGCGGCGAGCTGTCGCTGCACACCAACGGCGACTTCGGCAGCGGGGGCCCACCGGATGCCATTGCCCACGGAGTGCTCGACGGCGTTGTTACGCTGGCCGCGGCGGACGCCGGCGGGCAGGAAAAAAGCGTTCAGCTTGAGGGGTTGATGCTTTCGCTGCTTGGAACCGCTGAGCCCATTGTTCTGCACAAGTGGTTTGACCAGCTGGCCGACGGCGGCCGGATTGTCGACCCGCTGATGCCCAAGCCGTGGGGTGCCTCGGACGGTCAGGTAGTTGACCGGCACGGGCTGCACTGGCTGATCGGATACGAGCCGGCGGCCGGTCCGGCAGGCGAACCCTCAACTGAAAAGGATGGACTCCATGAATCTTGACGGTGACCCGCAGCGCGCATCGGAACTGTGCCGGGAAGCTCACGCGCGCGTGCTCGACAGCGTGGCGCAGCTGACGGACGCGGATGCCCGGGCCGCCAGCCTCTTGCCCGGCTGGACCGTGGGCCACGTCCTCACGCATTTGGCGCGCAATGCGGATTCCCATGCGCGGCGAATATCGGGAGCGCTGGACGGCCTGGATCTTCCCAAGTATGCCGGCGGCAGCAAACAGCGGGAGGCTGAAATCGAGGCCGGAGCCGGGCGCCCGGCGGACGAGCTCGTCGCCGACCTGGAAGCCAGCGAACTCCGATTGGAGCAGGTCTTCGACCGGTACACCGCGGCGGGGGCGCCCAACGGCCACTTCCTCGGCGGGGAAGACTACGGGGTCTTGGCGTGCCCGGCACACCGGCTGCGCGAGATTGAGATGCACCATGTGGATCTGGGCCTCGGCTACACCTCCGCGGACTGGCCGGAGGAATACGTGGCGTGGGATTTGCAGACCTTGCTGGCCGGCGTTCCCGAACGGCTCGCTTCCTCCGATGACCGGCGAACGTTCATGGCCTGGCTGTCCGGCCGGGGGCCCCTGGACCCGGAGACCAAGCTGGCTCCCTGGTGAAAAAGCTGCTGCTCTGCTGCGCCGCTTGCCGGACAACGGAGTAGAGCAGCATATCCCTGCGCACGCCGGAGATTTCCTGGTGGCTGCGAAGGATGCCTTCGCGAACAAACCCTGCGTTCTCCGCAGTGCGCACCGACGCGGTGTTCCACGGCTCGATATAAAGCTCCAGCCGGTGCAGGGTCGGAAGAGTCCAGGCGAAGTCCACCAGTGCCAGCAACGCATCGGCGGCAACACCGCGGCCGCGCGCGTCCGGGCTCACCGCATAGCCTGCCGTGGCCCGCCCTTTCCCCAGCTCACGGGTAAAGAGGCCAACCTGGCCCAGGCAGCGGTTGGTGGCGGCGTCCGCGATGGAGAAAGCGAATCCGGTTCCGCGCACATGGTGCTGCTGCTGCCGCTCCACCCAGGAGAGTGCTTCCTCTCGGCTTGCCCCGGCGGGAAGGGTGCCGATAGTGGGTACGTAGGGGTCTGTGGCGAGTTTCATCGCCATGGCGGCGTCCTCGTCCCGGAACTTCCGAAGGCGCACAGCTCCGTGGCTCGGCTCGGCCGAGGGCCACGGCGGAATATCAAAACGGGTCTCCATCCGCACAGTCTGCACCATCAGCCCGAGCTCGTTCGCTCTCCGATTACGGTTGGGGCAAAGTCACCGTAAAAGTAGACCCCTGCCCCTGTTCACTGATGAATGTCAGCTCACCGCCATGGTTTTCGACGATGTTCCTGGTGATCACGAGGCCGAGCCCGACGCCGGGAACCGCCGAGGCTACTGCCCTGCGGCTGCGGAAGAACTTGGTGAAGACGCTCGCCTGCTCAGCCGCGCTCATTCCAATGCCGGTATCGGCCACGGACAGGCGGACCGACTTGTCCTCCTGCCAAAGCCGGACGCTTACCGTACCGCCGTCGGGCGAGTACTTCACTGCATTGGAAAGCAGGTTGTCGACTACCTGTGCCAGCCGCTGGGGGTCCACTTCCGCTATCAGGGACTCGGGAAGATCATCCACCAGCTTCACCGCATTGGCGTCTGCCTTGGGCGCTACGGATTCCAGCCCCGAGCGCACGATCTTGGCCAGGTTCACCGGCCGCGCTTCCATTTTCTTGCTCCCGGAGGCCACGGAGAGCAGATCTGAGACCAAGCTGAGCAGCCGTTCCGAGTTGCGCAGCGCCACCTCCAGTGCGTTGCTGACATGCGGGGACAGGGTTTCGTCCTCCAGGGCAAGGTCGAGGTATCCCATGATGGAGGTCAGCGGGGTCCGCAGTTCGTGGGATACGCCCGCCACGAATTCCTCCTGTGCCGCCACTGCTTGGACCAGCCGGGTGACGTCATTGAAGGCGAGTACCGATCCGGAGAAGACTCCGTCGGTTCTGATGGGCCGGGATGAGACGGTGACGGCCATTTGCTTGTCACCGCCGGGCGCAAACCACACCAGTTCGTGGGAGAAGGACTCTCCGGTGCCGGCACGGCGGAATGGCTGGTCGACGGGCGGAATCGGCGTCACCCGATCCGGCCCGAACATCAGTTGCTCCATCTCCGCGACGGAGGCATCGCCCATAGCCGTGCGCCAGGTGGATGCCATGTGGGCGTTGGTAAGCAGCGGTTCCCCCTGTTCGTCCAAAACAAGGAGGCCGACGTCGGCAGCGTCCAGGACTGTTGCCAACAGGGCCTCGCGCTTCCTGCTCTCTGCCAGGCCGTCCTGCAGAATGCGGTCCTTTTCCTCGAGTGCCTTCTGGTTGGCCCGCAGTTCCGCCACGGCCGCGGCGCGTAACACTTCCGCCGCCTCAGCCTTGCGCAGGGCTGCCACCAGTTCCTGCTCATAGCGTCGGCGTGCAGAGGCATTGAAGACGGAAATGCGGTCCAGTCCGCCGTCGTCGTCGTCCTCGGATCGGACCCCTGACAGGAGGGCCGGAATCCGTTTCCCGTCTGCCGAGAGCAGCTCCACCGCCATCTCGTTGAAACACCCGGCTACCGCCAACTGGGGTACAGCGTGGGACGCGAACAGGATCCGGTCCCCCACCGGCAGCAGGTCAGCAACGTTCTTGCCTAACAGTTCTTCGCGGGAATGACCGGTCCAGGAGACCAGTGTCCGGTTTACGTCGAGGATCGTGCCGTCCGTTTGAAGGACGAGATATCCGGACGCTGACGCATGGAAATGTTCCTCATAAGTGCTATTCACCAGGGACGCTTTCCAGATAGTTCAGGATCGCGGCCGCCGTGAGTCGGGGTGCACTGAGATGCGGCATGTTTCCATTGGTGTCCAGTGGCATCAGCGTACTGCCGGGCAGATGCTCGTGGAGGTATTGGGACGCGGCTTCGGGAGTCAACGGATCTCCCCTCGACTGCAGGATCAGGGCAGGAACGGATACCTGGGGCAGCAAGTGCCGGACGTCTGCGGCAAATGACATCTGCAGGAAGTCCCGGACATACTCCGGGTGCAACCGGCACATGTTCTCGGCCAGTTCGGCACTGACCTCCGAACCAGCGTCCGCGCCCGCTACCGCAGGAGCCATCATCTTGGCCCACAGGGGATAATTGGCCTCCACGGCGTCCAGGACATCCGCAATATCCTCCGGGCGGAATCCGCCGGCATACCTTTCGTCATTGAGATAGCAGGGTGAGGTGCAGAGCAGGACGAGACGCGCAATCCGCGGACTCCGCGCCGAGGCAGCCAGCGCCATGGTGCCGCCGATGCTGTGCCCCACGACAATGGCATCCTGCACCCCGAGGACGTCAAGGATCTCGGTGAAGTCCCCCAAGTGCCCTTCCAGGGAAGCGTAGTTGGCGGCAGCATAAGCGTCCGGGTCCGCACCTCCGGTTCCCACGTGATCAAACAGCACCACTTTGTAGGTGTCCGTCAAAAAGGGCAAAAGGCGGTTCCAGATCACCTGGTCGCAGCCAAATCCCTGTACCAGCAGCAGTGCCGGTCCATCCATACGTCCCAGCACCCGGACGTTGTTGCGGTGCATCACTGCGTCCGCATTCATCCTCCACCTGCTTCCCCGTTAGTTTCAGTTATCCATTATTGCGTCTGCTGCTGCAGCTGAAGCACGCAGGCCTAGGCTGCACTGCGCCTGCGGCGGACCAGCCAGAAGGCTGCACCGCCCAGAAGGACGACGGTTGCGAGGGCAGAGATGATGATAGTGCGGTGATCCGGTTCGTCCTCCGGTACCGCAGCTGCAGCGCTGAAGGTCAAATCCCCCGTGGCCTGCGCCGTGACCAGTCCACTCTTCAGGTCCAGCTGGGCATGCCAGGGACCGGCGGGCAGCTCAGGTGCCAGGGTGACCGATACCGGGGCGGTTTCCCCGGGGGCGATGGTGACGGTTCCGTCCACGGAGACGGGTCCCGCCGACAGGCCTCCGGGTCCGTCCGTGAGGGCTAGTTCGCCCTGCACATCCAGGGCACGGCCGCCGGTATTGGTGACGTCGGCGGTGACCTGCGGGGCGCCGTCAGCGCTTCGGCCGGCAGCCAGGTCACCGATGCTGAAGGCTGCGGGCGGGCCGTTGCCGGGGCCAACCGAGAGGTACACGCGGATACCGACCCTGCTGGCGGTGATGACCGGGGTCCCGTTTGACGGCGCCGACCGAACCTCGGCCCAAAGAGCGGCATACTGCTCACCCTCCGGGGCGTCGGCGGGCACGTTGATATGCACTGGCACTTCGGCGCTTTGGCCAGCAGCCAACTCCACCGTGGGCGACTCCACGGTGGTCCACTCGGTCAGCTCGTTTCGAGCCTCCCGGTCAAGCCCCACAAAGGAGTCATTGCTTACCTCGGCGGCTGCGGCGTACACGTCGATGGACTGCCGTCCCGAGGTGTTGTTCTGCACCTGAACGCGCCGCTCAATGGTGGTTCCCGGGTTCACGTGGTCCACGATGTAGGACCGGGCGCGCGGGTCTGTTTGGGTGGCGGCAGGAATATCGACCAGACGGATGCCTATTCCCTCGGGTGCCGGTGATTCGGCGGCGGAAGATGCTGTGATGGAAAGAGCAAAGAAAATGGCGGTGAGTAAACCAGCATAAATAAAACGCAAAAAAACCCCTGGCAGGCGGAACAAACGGATTAAGGCAGAAATAACGCCGGCGTCTGTCCGGCGCAGAGCAGGCGGAGGAATTCCGCCCCGGGAGGATGCCTCCCGGGAGGGAATATCCGCTAGAGGATGGAGTGCGTCAGCGTTGCGGTGTAGTTACCCTTCAAAGCGTTGCTGGGCACCGGAACAGCCAGGGATCCGACCCAAGTTGTCGTGTTGTTGCCGTAAACACTAGTAGCGGTAAGGGCCGTGACCGTTGCGGCCTTTTCATCTGCCACAAAGGAGCCGCCAAGGCTAGCCACTGTCGCTGTGCCAAGCGGCGTGCCGACCACGGCGGTTGTGTAAGTGGCATCCGAAGACGGAATTACGGCATCGGAATCAGCGGCGTTAGCACTGGTGAAGTCAGTCAGGGCCACGCGAACGGTCCAGCCTTCAATGCCCGCACGCTCATCGGTGACGGTGAACTCCGGGATATCCATCTGGGCCTTAGTACCGGGTACGAACTCCTTATCAGCAGCAACGTTCCGTGCAACGCTAATGCTGAGATTGCCACCCTGAACCTCGATGGTGGCTTCGGCTGTAGTCTCGCCAGGAGCCACAACCACGGGAGGAAGGTTGTCGTCCCCATCTGCCGCAGAAGCGGGAAGGGCGGAGAGGCTCAGAAGAGCGGCAGAAGCGCCCAGGGCAAAGGAAATACGGGTTGCTTTACGCATGGAAGTAGAGACCTTTTTGTTTGAGACAAAACCAGTCACCGGTGAGATTTCCGGTGACGGAGGAACGCCAGAGAAAGCGTTTTTGATTCCCCGATCGCAATCTAACAGAACATTCCTGTATGCCGAAATTCATGCACAAGCATATAAATACATTCGGATTGCGGTTGCCGATTGAATTAACAGACGCCGCACCGGAAATTGGTGACTGACTAGGGCTTTTTCACCTCGCGGTTCCGCGGGGAGGGATTCCGGGTCTCAAACGGAGCCTCCCCGCGCGGATGCCGCATGTGATTAACGGCACCACAATCTGCAGGGGTCTCTACTTCCCACAGGCCCATGATCGTCCCATGACAGCCTCACGATCCGCCCAAGATCAGCTCAAGATCAGCTCAAGATCCGGAAAGGCTCCCGCATGCCCTGGTCCGGGTGAGTCCCCTCATTCAGCCAAACGCAGCCCGGTTGCGGTCCACCCACTGCGCAAACGTGCGTGCCGGAGTGCCCGTCAGGGCTTCGACATCACCGGACACAGGGAGGACGGCAGCCTCCGGACCGAACGTGCCGAACACGGATTCAATAAACACCGGAGGAGCTCCTTGGAACGCCGTCGCCTTTGCCGTTTCCAGATCCAGGCTTTCCGCTCGCAGCTCCCGGTCAAGGACCTCGGAAGCAATGCGGGTCTGGTCCATGACGGACAAAGCAGCCGGTCCGGTGATCGAGTACGCGCCGCCTGCAGGCTCAGCCTCGGACAGCACGGCGACAGCCGCCGCCGCGATGTCGTCCGGATCGACCACCGGCAGCTTCACATCCAGCCAGGGCGCGCGGACCACACCTTCTATGGCTGCGCCGGATGCCCACATCAGGAAGTTGTAGTCAAAACCGGCGGCCCGCAGGAACGTCGCGGGAACACCGGCAGCGGCAAGAGCCTGCTCCCCGTTCCGGTGGTGGGCCGTAATCAGATTGTCTTCCCCGTACGGCAGTACCGTATCCACGGTGAAGGAGGACAGCAGCACCACATGGTCCAGCCCCAGCTCACCGGCAGCCGCCGCGAAGACCGCACCGTCGTCGTCGGCCATGTTCAAAAAGGCACGGTCAATGCCTGCAAGGGCGCGGCGCACGTCAGCTGCGTCGGTCAGGTCCCCCTGCACGACGGCGACACCCTCGGGAGGATCATAAGCGTCCGGATTGCGGACCAAAGCCACCACGTCATGCTCAGTGCCGGCAAGGCCCCGGGCGACGGCGCCGCCCACGGTTCCGGTAGCACCTGTCACAAGAATCTTCATCAGAGCCTGCTCCTCACTCCCCTCGGACCATCCGAACGGAACAGTGATAACTAAAACACAACATCAGTGTTCCGAACAATAGGCCGAGAGCGATTGGGTACCATCGTTCCATGACTTCCACCCCCGTTGACTCCGCCCAGGAACGTATCCTGAGAGCGACATGCGACCTGCTGGAACAGGGTGGCCGGAGCGCCGTTTCCACCCGTGCCGTGAGCGCCGCAGCGGGCGTGCAGCCGCAAACCATCTATCGGCAGTTCGGTGACATGGCAGGCCTGCTCGACGCGGCAGCCCAGGAGGGGTTCCGCCGGTATCTGGGGTCAAAGTCCTCGGCGGCTTTCGGCGCGGACCCGGTGGCGGACCTGCGCGCCGGATGGGATCTGCACATCGACTTCGGAGTAAACAACCCGGCGCTGTACCTGCTGATGTACGGCGAGCCCGATTCCCGGCGGCAGCCCGAGGCCGCCAGGCAAACCCAGGACATCCTGCGGAACCTTCTGGAGGCGGCTGCCCGGGCCGGCCGGCTCCGAATGGATGTCGATGCCGCAGCCTCCCTGATCCATGCCCTCGGCATCGGCGTGGTCATCTCGGCGATCGGCAACAAAGCCGAGGCAGATGCCGGACTCTCGGAGCGGGTGCGGGAACTGGCCATTGACGCCATCACCACCGAGGGTGCCCGTGAGTCCTCCGGCGTTCAGCACCCGGACGAAGACGCCGCCCGGCACGCGATTGCGCTCCGTTCCCTCGTGCCCGCAGCTTCTTCCGGGCTCACCCCGGGGGAAAGCCTCCTTCTGGATGAGCTGCTCGCCCGGGTTGCCAAGGCGGGAGCCGCACCTTCAACGAATGCCCCGACCGAAACCGCGCCTTAGGAAGCTGCCTCTTCGGAGGAGCAGGCCTTCCTATCCCGGAAGCAGTTCCCCCAGAATCCGCGCCAGCTCAGTGCGGTCCTGCGGTTCCAGCACGGAAAAGAACTCATCGGCCTCGCGCTTGCGGTCCGCATTGACTCTGGCCCGCAGCTGTTCCCCCTCCGCGGTCAGCGACAGCAGCGTTGCCCGCCGGTCCGAAGGATGCGCGCGGCGCTCCACCAACCCCTTGTCCGCGAGCTGATCAACCACCTCGGTGGCCGAGCGCGGTGCAATCCGCAGCCGCTCAGCGAGTTCCTTCAGCCGCAGCCCCGGCTCGCCGCCGGCATCTTCGCCAGCCGCAGCTGCCCTGCCCACGGCATTCAGCGCGCGGAACTGGTGCGGCGTCAGGCCAAAGGGAGCAAGCTGATACATCCAGCGCTTCCGCAGTCCCCGGAACGCCGCGTGCATCAGATCCCCCAAGGCAGCCGGATCAGCGGAAGTATTCGTCATACCGCCAGTCTACCCATTTCGCTGCAGCCACATAGTGAGGTAACCTCTGTATTAGTTGCCGTGTACAACGCCGGCAGCGTCAGGAGGACCTTTGGCTAACCCCAGAATCAACACCCGTTCCACCACTGCCGGAAGTGCCCCGCAAAGCGGCGGCCCCGGAAACAACGACGACGGCGGAGGCGGCCGGGGCGGCCGCGGCCCCGCAAAACTCAACCCGGCGGATCAAAAGCAGCTCAAGCAGCACCCCGTCTCCCTTACCCGCATCGCGGCGCTCTTCGCACCGCACAAGGCAACCATCGCCGTCGTCGTCCTGCTGATTTCCGCCGCCTCGGTGGTGGGCCTGGCCCAGCCGTTCCTGGTGCGCGCCGTGATCGATGATGCGCTGCCCCACGGCAACACCCGCCTGCTGGCCCTGCTGACCGCCGCCATGGTGGCCGTGGCAGCGGTGACCGCCGTGATCGGCGTCGTGCAGACCTGGATGGCCACCTCCATGGGCCAGCGCGTCATGCACACCCTGCGCGTGGACCTCTTCACCCACCTGCAGGCGCAGTCGCTGGGTTTCTTCACCCGCACCCGCGGCGGCGAGGTCCAATCCCGCCTCACGCACGACATCTCGGGCATGCAGTCGGTAGTGACCACCACCGCCACCGGAGTCGCCTCGAACCTGACGACGGCGGTGGCCACGGCCGTGGCCATGGTGGCCCTCTCCCCCGGACTTAGCCTGATTTCGCTGATCGTGCTGCCGCCGGCCATCTGGCTTTCCCGCAGAGTGGCGAAAATCCGCCGCAACGTCACGGATGAACGCCAGCGCGAACTCGCGGCTCTGCACACCCAGGTGGAGGAAGGCCTCTCCGTCTCCGGCGTGCGCCTGGCCAAAACCCTGGGCACCATCCCCCGCGATGCCGTACGCTTCGCGGCGCGGTCGGACAAGCTGGTGGGGCTGGAACTGCGCAGCCAGCTTGCCGGCCGCTGGCGGATGGCGACCATGCAGATTGTCTTCGCGGCCATTCCCGCGGTCATTTACCTTGCAGCCGGATTCCCCGCCACCAGCGGCGGCATGACCATCGGCACCCTCGTGGCGTTTACTGCACTGCAGGGCACCATTTTCCGGCCGGTCATGGGCCTGCTGAACATCGGCGTCCAGTGGGTGACCGCGCTGGCGTTCTTCAGCCGGATCTTCGAATACCTGGACCTGGTGCCGGACATTCAGGCTCCCGAACATCCGGTGCGGCTGAACCCGGCCGCCGTGCGCGGCGAGGTGCGGTTCGAGGGTGTGCGGTTTGCGTACGACGGCGGCACGGGGGACGACACAGCGGCCGGCACTGTGGACGGCGCCGGGGGCAACAGAGACGTCCTGCACGGCATTGATCTGACGCTGCCGGCCGGTACCAGCACCGCCGTTGTCGGTCCCACCGGCTCCGGCAAAAGCACCCTGGCTTCCCTGTTGCCGCGGCTCAACGAGGTCAGCGCCGGCCGGGTCACCATTGACGGCGTGGATGTGCGCGAGATTGCGTCCGGGGATCTGGCCCGGATTGTCGGCGTGGTCTCCCAGGAGACTTATCTGATCCACGCATCGGTGCGGGAAAACCTGCTGCTGGCGGCCCCCGGCGCCACGGATGAGCAGCTCTGGCAGGCGCTGGCCGCAGCCCAGATTGCCGACTCGATCGGCGCCCTGCCCGAAGGCCTGGACACCTTGGTGGGTGCCCGCGGCCACCGGTTCTCCGGCGGCGAGCAGCAGCGCTTGGCCATTGCCCGCACGATTCTGCGCAACCCCCCGGTGCTGGTCCTGGACGAGGCCACATCGGCCCTGGACAACAGCACCGAGGCGCAGGTGCAGCTGGCCCTAGAACAGCTGTCCGCGGGACGGACCACGCTCACCATCGCCCACCGGCTCTCCACGGTGGAGAACGCGGATCAGGTGGTGGTGCTCGACGCCGGCCGGATCGTCGAGCGCGGCACGCCCGATCAACTGCGGGCAGCGGACGGTGCGTTTGCCCGGCTGGCCGCCCACGTTGGTGCACCGTGTGACGCTTCGCTGCAGACACTCTCCTAGGGCCGGCCCTTCTGCTCTCCTTCGGCGCCCTGCAACCCTGAAAGCCCATCGGGCGCGATGCGTAAAGAAACACGTGCGCGACAGGTGGCGTCGGCGTCGGCTGAATTTGTGGACGCGGGTCTAGCCCGGCCCTTAGCCGACGAGACGTGGCAGCTCGGCCACGTACTCGGCGAGTTCTTCCAGATTTGCGGCTTCGCACACCCTTTTGCCGTCCTCGATATCGTGGATGATGGAGGCGACCTTCCGAAATATCGGTCCGTCAACGTCGCGCAGCATTTCATCTATCTCGGTTTTGCGTTTACGTATGGCCAGGTCACGGTAGATTCCGCTGTGGCTCTTCGCGCTCTGCCTGTTGAAGGCGGCAAGACGGTCGAGTGAACCCTCAAGGTCGGAGGGAACGAATCCGTCGAAACTTTCCACGGGAACCGGCGCCTGGGCTAGGACTTCCGCTGCGATGGCCACCATAACAGGGCGGTACCGCGGATGCTCCAGGGTTTCCGCGATGGCGAAATCCGACACTGCTCCCGCCCACAGCATGGCTCCGTAGGCTTCCTTCCCCCAGAGGTACCCCAACACGTTCCCAGTCGCTTCGGCGTACGGCAGGGCGTCGGCAAACTCCTTCACCCGGGGCGTGATTTGCCCGCCGCGGAGTTCGCCGACGCGGAAAGTGGCAACGTTGCCCTGCAGTATGCGGCCCGGTCCCAGCAGATCGGCGCCGAAGTTGACGAAGCTCGATATCACCCGGCTCACGCCGACGGCTTCGGTAAGGACATCGGCTGTAAGCCCGTTCTGCACGGTGAGAACGCATCCGTCCTGGTTCAGCCGAGGCGCCAGAAGGTCCGCAACCGCGCGTGTGTGATGGCTCTTGACGGCTACGATTACCCGGTCGAGGCCGAAGGGAAGTGCTTCCGGTGATATCGCCGGAAGCCGTACAACGACGTCGTTGACAGGGCCCTCGATCCGCAGGCCATCTCGGTTGATGGCATCCACGTGCGCAGTGTCCGCGTCGCAAACCGTGACATCGTGGCCGTCACGTTTCATCAGGGCACCGATGGTTCCGCCGATCGCGCCGCCGCCTATGATGTAGAGCTTCATTTCGAAACCGCTTCGACCGGAACGACGCTGTCGACGAATGTCCGCAGCACCTGTTGGAATTTGTCCCGTTCCTCCACCTGAGGCGAGTGCCCGGACTGCTCGAAGACAACAAGCTCAGCACCCGGGATAAGGTGGGCAATCGTTTCCGAGGAGCTGACGGGAGTGACCCAGTCCTTGCGGCCCACTGTCACCAGAGTGCGAACGGAAATTCCGGGGAGGGCGGCCTTCAGATCATATTTGGGCCAGTTCTTTTGGAAACACCAGTTGTGGGACTCGTGGCGGTACAGTCCGGATTCCACCCGTTCAGAAGCCGCTTCGGGATCGTAATTGAAATCATAGAGCGGGATTAACTCGGCCCAGCAGGACTTAAGGTCTGCATCGTCACGGATGTTACCGCTCCAGTATCGGTTGAAATTGTCCCAGTTGATTGCGACGCGGTCCTGGTTGCGGGCATTTTCGAAGGCAAGCTCGAGGTTTGAGCCGTCGGCGGATGTGTCACGGAGAATGATGCCGGAGACGTGCTGCGGATAGGCCACGGCATATTCGAGGGCGATGAATCCTCCGTAGGAACCGCCGGCAATAATCACCTTGTCGACTCCGGCCCATTCACGGAGCGCATCCACATCAGCTGCCCACTGTGCATGTGAGTACGGTGGAATTCCCTCACTGAGTCCGCATCCGCGCGCATCGAACACAATCACGCGGAAGCGGTCCGCCAGCGGACCGAAAGTCGACCGGGGTTCCGTCAGGGAGCCAATTCCTCCACCGCCGTGGTGCGCAATGATCACCGGACCGTCCTCCGGCCCCAGCACCTCGACGTTCAGCCTGCAACCATTGATTGTGACGTTCATGCCGCACCTTCCTCAGTGTTGTTTTCCTGTTCCCAACGTCCAACTGCGTTGGCTAGCACAGATAGGGGGACCGCGCCGTTCTCCAGCACTGCGCGGTGGAAACCTGAAAGCGAGAACCTATCGCCCAGATTCCATTTCGCCTCGGTGCGCAGCCGCATAATTTCCTGCCGGCCGATCATGTAGGCGAGTGCTTGACCGGGCCAAGCGATGTATCGGTCAACTTCGTTACGCACGTTGGCCTTAGTGGTGACGGTGTTCTCCCACATGAAGCGCATGGCCCGTTCCCTGGACCAGCCGTAGTGGTGGATGCCCGTGTCGATCACCAGTCGGCAGGCACGCAGCGAAGAGAAGGAGAGCATGCCGAGACGCTGCAGGTCATCTGTGTAAAGGTCAAGCTCGTCTGCGAGGGTCTCCGCGTACAGCCCCCATCCTTCGATGAAACTGCACAGCTCGGTGTCCAGGTACCTGCGGTACCGCGGGATCTGCAGGGTTTGAGCGGTCGCCAACTGAAGGTGGTGCCCGGGTGTTGACTCATGGAAGGCGAGCGCCTCGTATTCGTAGGAATACCTGGATGCCGGATCTGTGGTCAATAGGCAGTGTGCGCCTGGCCTGCTGCCGTCGGCCGCGGGTGGCCGGTAATACGCTAGAGCGGCATGTTCGGCGTCAATAGGGTTAATTTCTTCGATGACGCAGCGGGCAATATCGAATGGAGGAAATGCGCGGCTCCGGGCCTCCTCCGCGCGCTCCAGCGCGTTCTCGGCCACTTTGATGATTTGCTTCCGGGATTGGAAGCGCAGGGAGGTGTCGTCACGGAGGCGCGTGCGGATGTCATCGAAGTTGCCGGTGCCGAGGGCACTCATTCCGAGTTTCGACCACTCTTCGCGCTGATCCGCGAGAATTTCCATGCCCAGGGCATGAATTTCCCCTGGGTCGAGATTGGTAGTCGTGTGCCGGCGGACTGAGTCAGCGTAGATGTCTGTCCCACCGGGCACATTCAGTATCCCCACATGCCCGTCATCACGGGCCCCGGATAACAGCTCATCCCGCATGCGGTCGGCCAGGGTGATCATGGCAGGACGGATGCTGTCGCGCACGATTTTCATTCCACGCTCCCGGAACGCCCTGCCAGTTTCCACGCGCGTGGGTTTGAGCAGTACGTCCTGGTCCAGTGGAAGAGCGGCGTATCCGTGGAGCTGTTGGATCGCATGCTGGATGCCGATTGCGGGTGCGGTCCGGCCCCTGTCGGCCTCCTCAAAGTACCGGCTGCCCAGCCCTGTAAGGGAGGCAGCAACAGTGTTGAGCCGTGACAGATACCGTTCCCCGCCCGCCGTATCGGCGATAGTCATTGCGGGAACTGCCTGGAAAATCAGCGCCTGCCGGCTCACATAACTCTTGGCACTTGCATTAGTGGCCCACTGGGCGTGGTGTGCATCCCTCTCTCCTCCCCACACGAGGGTGGTCAGTACCTCATAATCCAATTGCTCCGTCGCGTTCAGCCCGCTGGTCCGAATACCCCGGAGCTGGTCGGCGATATCCCGGAAGTCCGCTGCGGCACGCTGGCTCGCCTCAAGTGAGGGGTCATTGCCCAGATGGTCAAAATCCTGGATTCCAAGCAGCGTCGCGTTGTACGGATCGAAGGTGTGCTGGGTGGTGAAGTAGCGTTCGCCAAGATCGGCAAGAGCCTGGGAAGCAGTACTGCCGGAAGCGTCGTTCACTTGGATCCTCCGAGGATAGGGCTGTTGGGGGGCTGGTTAGAAGAGGGAATGTCCGCCGTCGATGGACAGGGTCTGGCCGCTGATCCAGCTCGCCTGGGGAGAGGCAAAGAACCTCACGCCACGCGCAATGTCGTACGGCTCTCCCACCCGGCGGGTGGCGATCTTCTCCACAAGGGCGCGTTGGCCGTCCTCGCCATAGCTGTCCCATTGGGCCCGAGTGGTGGGATTCGACAGCACGAACCCTGGCGCCACGCAATTGACAGTGATGCCGAAGGGGCCAAGTTCATGTGCCATCTGCCGCGTGAACCCGATCTGCGCGGCTTTGGCCGTTGTGTAAGCCTGGATTCCCGTCAGGCTTACGCTCCGCCCGGCACCGGAGGAGATGGTTACTATCCGCCCGAATCCCTGCACCTTCATGCGTTTTGCCGCTTGCCGCGTGCTCTGGAACGTGGTCTGAAGGTTGGCGTTGAGGACGGCGTGCCAATCGTCGTCGCTGAGCTCGTCAATGGGAGTGTGCGTTTGCCCCGCCACCCCGCCTGCGTTGTTGACCAGAATGTCCACTGCGGGCAGCCCCCGGAAGAATTCTGCCGCTTCGTCGGTGTTGGAAAGGTCTACGGTGTCCCGGTCAACGGCGATCACCTTTGCTCCGGCCTGACCTAGTTCTGCCGCGATGGCCCGGCCTATGCCCTGGGCTGTTCCCGTCACCACAGCAGTGAGCCCTTGGAATTCCTCCGTGTCAGTCATCTGATGTGGTGTTCCCTTCATTCTGGTTGAGTCTCGCCTCCAGGCGGAACGCCCGGTGGATGTGGACTTTCTCCTCCCACTGATTCATACGGTCGATCGCCCGCTGTCCGACCGTATGGAAGACCCCCTCCACGAGTGCGTCGATGAGGGCGGTCAGTCCGATGAAAGAGTCGAAAGGGACACCTCCCACGCCGACCGGAAGCACGATGTCGGCGTTCTCGGCACTTGGGGAGAGGAACTCATCGGTGACCACAATTACTGTGGCACCCTGTTTTCGGGCCAGTTCCACCACCTGTTTACTCGCCAGCTCGTATCGGCGCAGATCGAAGACGACGACGACGCTGTCTTTGCGCAGCGCGAGATACTTGCCGAGGTTCCGGCCAAGCGGTTCCGCCGCATACTCCACGCCCGGGATGAGCTGGTCCAGCTGCATCGCCAGGACTTCCGCGAAGTTACGGGAGAAGTAGCCGCCCGAAACCAGCACGGACCGCGGCTTGTTGGAGAGCACAGCGACAGCCCGCTCAAATTCAGCGGGAGGAATCGTGGAGCTGAGTCGCTCGACCAAGGTGGTGCGCTGGGCGATGGAACGTTGAAAGATGCTCTCCTCGGCACCCGGGCGGGTCACCTGCTGCGCCCGTGTAACCGGGGCGTTGAGTTGGTTGGAGACTTCGGCGCGGAGATGGGCCTGGAACTCGGAGAATCCGCCCAGCTCCATCCGAGTGATGAGGCGCAGCACCGTCGGTGTGCTGGTTCCCGCCGTACGGGCCAGCGAGGCCGCGCTTGCAAGTCCCGCGCTCGGATAGTCGGCGAGCAGTGAACGCGCGACTTTCCGCTCCGCAGGACTGAATTCATCCATCCGTGCAAATATTTCGTCTTTGATGGGGGCCATGCCGTTCCGTTCGTTTATGTCCGTACCCACACTTATGTATCAGGTGAGGGTGACTAGCCCGGCGGGTGATTGATAGGCCGCGAACATTGCCGGCGAATTATGTCCGACGACGACGCGCCCGTCTGCGCCGACAGCGATAATTCCACCAGTGGCACCGCGGGTAGCCAATTCCTGCTCAATCGTCGCAGTAACAGCCTCGGCAAGGCCCACACCCCCGTAGAGCATCCGTGCATAGATGTCGTGGGATACGACCCCCTCAATGAACGATTCGCCTTCGCCGGTGCAGGATACGGCAACCACTCCGTCACGGGCGTATGTTCCGGCTCCCACGATCGGAGTGTCCCCGACCCGGCCATCCCGCTGATTCACCATGCCGCCGGTCGAAGTGGCAGCCGCGACCTTGCCGCTGACGTCCACGGCCACGGCCCCGACGGTCCCGTGGCGGGAAGCCGCAAGGCGGCGCGCCTGCACATTGCTGAGCTGGAGCTCCCGTGCGGGAGTGATGAAATAGTCCGGGCTCACTTGTTCCAGGTCCCAGGCATCCAATTGTTCTGCGCTGGGAGACACCAATAAGACGTGATCTGACCTTTCGAGAACGGCCCGGGCCAGGAAAACGGGATTCCGTGCTGAACGGGAGACAGCCACGGCTCCGGCCCGGCCGTCTCCAGTGACGACACAGGCATCGAGTTCGGCCCTTCCGGTCGCCGTAAGGGCGGCGCCCCGCCCTGCGTTGAAGAGAGGGTTGTCCTCCAAATGGCGCACAGCCTCAGAAACCGCATCGAGGGCCGATCCGCCGCGTTCAAGTACCCCGGCCCCGACCGCATAGGCATGCGCGAGGCCCTGCTCATATAGGCCATGCGCCTCAAGGGAGAGTTCTTCAACGCGTCCGCCCGCGCCGCCGTGCAGAACCAGAGCGTAGCCTGAGCCTCCCGGGTCCACTTCGATGATCCGGGTCGGCATCAGCGGCCACCTGCCTGGCGGGTTATGTAGTTCACTGCCACGAAGGCGTCGAACATCGACAGCAGGTTGTCGCCCTTAATCTGCACGCTTCGCTCAGCAGAGCGCTCTGCACCTTTGGCCCACGTTGCAACCTCCGCCATGTCGCCGGTCTGGAACTCCAGATCGAGGACCGCAGGCTTTCGGATGCCCGGCCCTGCCACCTGTCCTGCCGCCACGGCCTCCATTGCCTGCCTGCTTCCATTACGGATCAGGGCACAGGACTCGGCGGGGTGGAGATTCAAGGCGCTAAAGCGCGTTATCGATTCTTTGGTCGTAACGGTGACAGCGTCAGGAGCGAACGGCCGGGTTTCTTCCTGGACTACGGCGTCGCCTGACAGGAAAGCGATGGGCACGTTGAAGTGCTCAGCAACAAGCGCGTTGATGCCGCTCTCCCCCACTTCGATTCCATTCAGCGCTGCGCGGGAGAAAACCTCGGGATTGTAGGTGTGGGAAAGGGTGGAGGGCCGGCCGGAAATGGACCCGTGGTAGCCAAGAAAGAAGACTGCATCAAAAGTCTCGTCGAGTCCCTGCATCATGTAGCGGGGTTTGTGCCTGCCCGAGAGGTACTTGGCGTTGCCGGCAATCCTGCGGGGGTCGAGATTGGCCATACGGCTATGTGAGTCATTGAGAACAATCTCCGTGGCTCCTCCCTCGATGGCACCGGTGATCGCTGCGTTCACTTCGTCCTGCAGCAGTTCGCAGCCCATCGTGTAGGACGCACCGGATCCTGGCCGGCACTGCTCCCAGTCGACGATGCCAGCAACGCCTTCCATGTCGAAAGAAATCCAAACCTTCACAACTTCTCCTTTAGTTCTGCTAACGGGACGAAGACGGGTGGTAACGCCATCGATTTGATACAAGCCGCCTGATGGTCAGCGGCCACGTCGTAAAGTTTCGGATCTATTTGGCGGCATTCGTCCGACGCAAAAGCGCAACGCGGGCGGAACCGGCATCCGCTCGGAATACCGAAGGGACTGGGGGGCTCCCCTTCGATGGTTGCCCGGGCGTTGGAGCTGCCTGGATTCATTCGCGGAATCGAATCGATAAGTGCACGCGTGTAGGGATGCCGCGGATTCGAAAAGATTTCAGCCGTCTCGGCAACCTCAACAATGCGGCCCAGATACATCACGGCAACCCGCTGGCTGAGATGCTGCACGACAGCCAGGTTGTGCGCGATGAAAAGGATGCTCAATCCCAGTTCCCGCTGGAGCGAGCCGAACAGCTCCAGGATCGTCGCCTGGACCGAAACGTCCAGGGCTGAAACAGGCTCATCTGCAATCAGGACATCCGGACGCACCGCAAGGGCACGGGCAATGGCTAGCCTTTGCCGCTGTCCTCCCGAAAACTGGCTTGGATACGCGTCGAGGGCGTCTTCGTCCAGCCCCACCTGGTGCAGGAGCCGTAGGCATTCTTCCGTCACCTTTGATCGCGGAACAATACGATGCAGCAGCAGAAGTTCGGTCAGCATGGAACGGACGCTGAGCCGTGGATTGAGGGAGGAATACGGATCCTGGAAGACCATCTGCACCCGTCGGGCAGAATGCCTGCCCTTTTGTTCGGGAGGCGGCGTGTCCCAGTCGAGTGAGCCGGAGGTCGGCTGGATGCTTCCGACCAGAATCTTGGCCAGCGTCGACTTGCCAGATCCGGACTCCCCCACCAGTGCCAGGATCTCTCCGCGCCGTAGGTCGAGATCGACGCCGTCGAGCGCCGTCAGTTGCGACCCGTTGCTCCGCGACCACGGCCAGGTACGGCTGGCACCATAGGTTTTCGAGATATTCGCGACCCTGAGAATGTCAGTGTTGTGGTATGCCTGTCCGTCGGTCATGCCCGCACCTCCACAAGCCGGGCAACTTCGAAGCAGGCGGACGCGTGTCCCGGCTCATGCCCTTCAAGGGGAGGGGAAGATTCGAGGCAGTGTTCTTGGACGAACGAACAGCGGGGGGCGAATGCACATCCCTGGGGCCGCTGCGCAACGTTCGGCGGAAATCCGGGTATGGCAATAAGCGGCCGGTCGGGGCGGTCAAAATCGGGGGCGGAAGCCAAGAGGCCATCCGTGTAGGGATGCTCCGGTCGGCGGAAAACGCGCTCGACGGTGCCTCGCTCCACAATTCTCCCGGCGTACATCACGGCGAGTTCATCACACGTCTGATTAACCACGGCAAGGTCATGAGTCACAAACAGGAGGGAAGCTCCGACTTCATCACAGAGACCTTCCAGCAGCCGAAGGACCTGTTGCTGCACCGTCACGTCGAGTGCAGTGGTCGGTTCATCGCAGAGCAGGAGTTTGGGCTTACAGGAAAGTGCCATGGCAATCATCACCCGTTGGCGGAGTCCGCCGGACAGCTCATGCGGATAGGCCCGCGCCCGGCGCGCGGGATCCGGAATCCCGGTCCGTGCCATCATCTCCACGGCGAGTTTCATGGCCTGGGGCTTGGAAAGGCCCAGATGCCGGCGCGGGCCTTCCGCAATTTGTTCTCCAACCCGAAGCACCGGGTTCAAAGCGGTCATCGGCTCTTGGAAGATCATGGCGATCTCGGGCCCCATCAGTGCCCGCCGGGCCGCACTGCCCATCGTGGCCAGATCCACCCCGCGATAGTGGACCTGCCCGCTCAGGATTTCGACGCCTTGAGGGAGCAACCCGACGATGGACCGCAGGGTCATGGATTTTCCGGATCCGGATTCGCCGACAATTCCGAAACGCTCTCCGGCTGCGACGGAGAAGGACACCTGGTCAACGATGACTGTCGGTGGTCGCCTTCCGTTGCGCACCCCCAACGTTAAACCGGAGACTTCCAATAGGTTTTCCATCACTCATTTCCGCCTTTCCGGATTGAGAAGGTCGGAGAGTCCGTCCCCGAGCCATGACATCCCGAGACTGACTACTACGACGATGAGGCCGGGGATGGTGGCCTGCATCCAGTGAGTGGTGATGAACTCCTGGCCGTCCAGAATCATGGATCCCCATTCCGCGGTTGGAGGTGCTATGCCGAGGCCCAGGTAGCCGAGGGTCACGATGGCCATGATGTCCATGACCACGTCGCTGGTGCCGTAGATGATCGCCTGGGACATCACGTTGGGGCCGATGTGGCGGACTAAGATGCGCCGGTTCGACATGCCGCCGAGCCTGGCAGCGGTCACCCAATCCTGTTTCATGGCCACCAGAACCTCGCCGCGGACAATTTTTGCGTAGGAGACCCAGGAGACGGCAGCGATAGCCAAATAGATGCTGGCTTCTCCGGACCCAAGCACGAATACGAGCACGATCACCATGACGTAGAACGGGAAGGCGAAAAATACGTCTACGATCCGCATAACCACTGCGTCGAACCAGCCGCCGAAGTAGGCAGCCAATGCCCCGAGGACCGAGCCGACCACAAAGGGAATAATGACGGCGAGGAATCCGATGCGCAGGTCAACACGTGCTCCCCAGATCAGGCGGGATAGAACGTCCCTGCCGTATTTGTCCGTTCCCAGCCAGTGGGCGGCGCTCGGTGAGGACAGTGCGTTCTGCAGGTCCTGGTGGAGCGGATCGTAGGGGGCAAGCACTGGTGCAAGAAAGGCCACGAGTATGAGGGTGCCGATAATGCCGATGCCGGCCATCAGCGACCCGTTGCGGTACCAAGGCCTGAGGACCCGGGAACGAGCCGCCCGGCGTCGTGTTTGGAATCCGCTCAATACGGCTGTTGGCGTGCTCATGCTGTCGCCTTTTTGCTGAAGTCGACTCTCGGGTCGAGAACGGTGTAGACCACGTCGGTCAGGATTCCCACGGCCACCACGAACAGGGCCACGAACAGCGACACTGCTTGAATGGTCGGAAAATCCCGGCTGAAGATGGCGTTGATCATGAGGGACCCGAGTCCGGGCAGCGCGAATACTTTCTCGATAACCAGAGAACCGCCCACCAGATAGCCGAGGTTAACGCCAAGAATCGAGACTGTAGGAATAGCAGCGTTGCGTAGGACGTGACCTCGGAACAGCGTCATTCCTCCTGCACCCTTGGAACGTGCGGTGGCCACGTACTCGGAGCCCAGCACGTTAATGGTGGATGAACGCAGGCTGCGGATGATGGTGGGGGACATAGCGATGGCCAGGGTCAAAGCCGGCAACGTCAGGTAATAGGCATGCTCGGAGAACGTGTCACCGTATCCCCCGACCGGGAAAGCATCCAGTTTTACGGCGAACAGAAGAATAAGCATGATTCCTACCCAGAATTGGGGCATGCCCTGCCCGATGAGGGTATAAATCCGGACAGCTACGTCACGGCTTCTTCCCGGTCCAGTGGCGGCGATGGCTGCCAGGGGGATGCTCACAACAAGGCAGAGCATAACCGCATAGAAAAGCAGGGAAAGTGTCACCGGAATGGCATCCAGCACCAGGGTCGAGACAGGGAGCTGGTAGGTGATGCTTGTGCCCAGGTTGCCGTGCACCAGTTGGTTCAGGAAGAGGAAGTACTGGGTCCAGATGGGCTGGTTAAGGCCCAGCTGATTGCGCAGTTCCTCCACGCGGTCAACTGTGGCCCGTTCCCCCAGGATGGCCAAGGCAGGGTCCCCCGGCAGCAGGTGTCCCATGAAAAACACAAGCAACGTAACACCGAAGACAACCGGCACAGCTTGAAGGAGCCGAGCCGGTACGAAGCGAAGGCGCTGGAGCACCGATGACCTCCCGGAGATGGGTTGGAGGCGGGGCGCCGTTGATGGCGCCCCACCTTGGGTTGCTCTACTTGGACTTGGTGATGTCTTCGAGGTGGTAGTTGCCCAGCGGCGTGACTTTGAAGCCCTCCACCTTGTCGGATAGCCCGTAGGCATATGGCGAGTAATAGGTGTACGCCAGGAATGCGTCCTCGCCGGTCAGCTTCTGGAGTTCGTTATAGAGTTCCTGGCGCTTGTTGCTATCGACTTCCAGCTGGGCCCGCCGATTGAGGTCAACGACGGCCGGGTTGTTGTACGCCGTGAAGGCTGACCGTGACCCGCCTTCGGGGTCCACAGCGAAGCTCGTCCACTGGTCGGGGTCGGGAATGTCCATCGTCCAGGCTGAAAGGGTCATGTCGAAGTCCGAGGCCAGTCGTGCCTGTTTGTTGGCGGTCGGATCGAGCTGCTTGATCTCGACCGTGATGCCCAGTTTAGCCAGCTCGGACTGAAGGATCTGGGCAACCGATGCCTGGTTCGCGTCGCCTGAGCGGATGAGAAGGGTTGTACTGAAACCGTCGGGCTTAGAGGACTGGGCCAACTCTGCTTTCGCCTTGGCCGGATCGTAGGTGGGGCCTGCCTCGTCTTCGTTATAGAAGGGGGTGCCGGGTGAAAGTAGCGAGTTCGCCGGCGTTCCGTTCCCGAACAGCACTGCCTTTACGAGCGCTTCACGGTCAACGGAGTAAGCGATGGCACGGCGGATGTGGATGTCATCGAAGGGTGCCCGCTCCTGATTAAACGCAAGGTAATCGATCTGCGTGGACGGGAACGTCTGCGCAAGGACTTCACCCGAGTTCCCCAGAGAACTGAAGCTCGACCAGTCCGGTGCCTCAATGACATCGACCTGCCCGCCCTCCAATTGCAACTTCCGCGTGTTGGCATCAGGTACGACACTCCATGTCACGCTGTCGAGCGATGGCTTGCCTTCCTGCCAATAATTGTCGTTCTTCACCAGCTTGAGTGATTGCCCTTTTTTCCATTCACCCCACTTGAATGGGCCGGTGCCCACAGGAGCTTCATAGAACTCTTCCGCCGTTTTTCCGCCATAGTTTGCCGGGACAATGGCGTTGCTGAAGAGGGAGAGGTCGGCGATCATAGGAGCCCACGCATATTTGAGTTTGATATCGACGGTTTCCTCATCGATCACCGAGACCGAGTCGATCGCCGCGTTGATGTAGCCCCAGCCCGTTTCAGCCGTCGCGGTATCGGCATCAATCGAGAACTTGACGTCGTCAGCAGTGAGCGGAGTGCCATCAGAGAACTTCACACCGGAGCGGAGTTTGATCGTGTACGAGAGCTTGTCATCCGAAACCGTGTAGTCCGACGCAAGCCATGGCTTGAGGGTCTGCCCGTCGTCGCTCACTGTGAACAACGGCTCCATAATCTGCTGGAATGTGTAAATCGACGGGTTGTCGAAAGTGGTTGTGTTGTTCATTGATACTGCGTCCGCTGGCCGGGCGATAACGAGATCTCCGCCTTCGGCTGGACCGGAAGTCGACGAGGTGCCGCCGTCACTGCAGCCGGCCAGTACCAGAGCTGCAGCCACCATCAGTCCGCCGACGGCCGTGCGAGTGGTTCGTTTCATGGCTTCCTCACTTCTTGGCACGCTTGGTGCAGTGAATGTTCCCGCCATCCTCCTACCAAATCGAACAAAAAGTGGATCCGTTAACAAGATTGTTACATTTGGTACAGAATGCAGCCGACTGCTTCCCTCTCACTTTCGGGGCTGAACGCTTATGAGGGACAAGCAAGGCCCTTTCCCAAAGCAGGATATGGGCGTGTTGGCCGGTCGGTTCCTACAGGTTCTTCCCTGGTCATTCATGATCCGGGGGGCGTCACGGGGGCCGATACGCGCCCGCTTGATCGCCTCCAGAGCTACGACAGTGGTCATTCACAAGGCGAACGTGACTCGGTGCCGCCTAGACCAGCCAACACTGTCGGTCACAGCAAACAGATATGAAGACGGGAGCAAAAAAATATCGGCGTCTTCCTAGGCATGGGCGTCAGGACAACGGGCCATCATGCGGCTCCATGGAACGGCCAGGCAGGGAGCTCAAATGACAAATCCTCTTCGCGGGACGAAACCGTGAGTCAGGACATCATCACCAGGCTTGCAATATATGGGTAGTAAGTTCTGGTCATCGTTGACCCGCCAGCAACCATTCGAACATGGCCAGGCGCGTCCAGGCCGCTTTGTGAGCTGCTGACATCGGCGCCCGGCAACGGCGTATGGACCTGCAGACGAATCCTCACCCAAGTCACCGGAAACACTTCGCTTGGCGCCGCCAATATGGTTACGCCGGAACCGCCTAGAACACCCGCTGATCGGGAACCACCATCTGGGGCCAGCGTCTGAGCCGCCTCGGAAACAAGAAACTCAGCCGGATCCTGCTCCTGTCGGCCTTGGCTGTGCGGGGTCATTCGCCGCCCAAGAATCTGGTTACCCGCGCCCGCGAACAACCGTGAGACCATCGTGGATGACCGGGAATCCGAGGCTGTTGGATGAAGTCCGTGAAATGAAACTACTAAGCCTTCGAAGCTTCATCCGGCTTGCCCGGACATACAAGCAGTTGGTTCCGGTCGATGCTTTCGCGCTGGACCCGCCTCCTGCTTTCGGCCTTTGACTTCTCTCGGTTGACCCCGACTGCGGCAGACTATCGTCCGCTAGCTAGCTGAACGCGGAAATGCCGGTCACGGCACGTCCAATCAACAGCGACTGCACCGAGTCAGTGCCCTCGTAGGTGTGCACCACTTCCATGTCCGTCAGGTGCCGAGCGACGTGGAAATCCAACAGCAGCCCGTTGCCGCCGAGAATGTCCCTCGCCTCTGAGCAGATCCACCGGGCCTTTTGGGCGCTGTGCATTTTGGCGATGGATGCCTGGGTTCCGGTCCACCGCCCGGTCTCCTGCAGTTCAGCCATGCGCACACACATGAGCTGGATGGCGGTGAGCTCGGCAAGCATGTTTGCCAGCTTGTTCTGCACCAGCTGAAAACCTGCAATGGACCGGCCGAACTGGGTGCGGACACCGGCGTAGGTCAGCGCCGCTTCATAGCCGGCAATGGCGTGGCCCAGGCTCTCCCAGGAGGCACCGCCCCGGGTGGAGGCCAGGACACGGGACGCGTCGCGGAATGATTCAGCTCCGGGCAGCCGGTTATCCTCGGGTATCCGCAG
Source organism: Arthrobacter sp. TJ-178 (assembly GCF_058269275.1). Classification (NCBI taxonomy): domain Bacteria; kingdom Bacillati; phylum Actinomycetota; class Actinomycetes; order Micrococcales; family Micrococcaceae; genus Arthrobacter; species Arthrobacter sp. TJ-178. The sequence continues at coordinate 50,502 of NZ_JBZCNK010000005.1, forward strand.
GTTGGCCAGCCGGATGTCCGGCTGCAGGATGGCGCGCTTGCCGATCTTGCCGGTGATCACCTCGGCGCTGTACCCAGCCGGATAGGTGCCGTCGCCGTTCTTTTCCATCACGAAGGCCTTGACCTTGGCATCGGCCTCGTCCCGTGCCCAAATGATGACGACGTCGGCAAAGCTGGCGTTGCCGATCCACCGTTTGCGGCCGTTCAGGATCCAGTGTCCGCCCTCGCGCCGGGCAGTGGTCTCCAGCTGGGCGGAGTCGGAGCCGTGTTCCGGCTCGGTCAGGGCGAAGGCGCCGATCAGTTCCAGGGCTGCCATCCGGGGCAGCCAGCGCTGCTTCTGCTCCTCACTGCCGAGCATGTTCACAGTGCCCATGGACAGGTTGGACTGCACGCCGATGAAGGTGTTCATGGAACCGTCCCCGCGGGACATTTCCATGGTGGCCAGGCCGGCGGCCAGCCGGCTCATGCCCGGGCAGCCGTAACCGTCAATCGTGGAGCCGATGATGCCCAGGGCCGCGAGGTCCGGCAGCAGGGCGTGCGGAAATTCGGCCCGTTCCCAGTAGCCGTTGATCACCGGCAAGACCTTGTCGTTGACGAAGCCGCGCACCTTGGCCTGGACGGCACTGTCCTGTTCACCAAGGCCCTCCAGCAGCAGGAAGGGATCGGTGTCCCGCGCCTGGGTCAGGCCCGCGGCCAGAGCTGCGGTGTAGTCATCGGTGTAGTCGTCGGTTCTGGTGTCCGCATTCTCAGCGAGCGTCATAGGAGTACCATCCCTGTCCGGTTTTGCGGCCGAAGCTGCCCTGGTCATAGAGGTCTTTGAGCAGCGGGTGAGGCAGGTCCGCCGGGTCGCCCGTCTGGTCGTACGTGGCCTGGCGGATCAGATAGCTGACATCGAGGCCCACAAGGTCCATCAGTTCGAACGGTCCCATGGGGTGGTTCAGCGCGGTTTTCGCCGCGGTGTCGATGTCGCGGAAGTCGGCAACACCGTCCGCGTACAGGCGCAGGGCCTCGTCGCGCAGGGCCCCCATCAGCCGGTTGGCAACAAAGCCGGGGATCTCGCGGTTAATCAGCACCGGTGACTTCCCCAGCGACCGGGCCAGTTCCAGGGCAGTGTCCACGGTTTCCTGGGAAGTCTGGGGATGGCGCACCACTTCCACGCACTTCATCACCAGCGCCGGATTGAAGAAGTGCATGTTGCAGACCTTCTCCGGACGGCCGGTGGAGGAAGCGACGGCAGAGGACCCGAGCGTGGAGGAGTTGGTGGCCAGAATGGCGTGCGCCGGAGCCGCGGCGTCCAGGGCTGCGAAGATGCTGCGTTTGATGTCCAGCCTCTCGGTGGCAGCTTCAATGACGAAGTCAGCGTCGACCGCGGCGTCGGGCAGCGAGGAGGTAAATTCCAAACGGCCCAGTGCGGTGTCGGCTTCTTCCCGGGACAGGGATCCCTTGGCCACCTTGGCCTGCATCCGTGCGGTGAGCTGGCCTTGTGCCTGTGCCAGCATGTCCGTGCTGACATCCTGGACGGCGGTCCGGTAGCCGGCGGCTGCGGCAACCATGGCGATCTGGGACCCCATGGCTCCGGCGCCGATGACCAGGATCTTGTGGATGGTGCCCATCTGTTCTCCTATCGGGGTGTGCGCGGATGCGGCGTGCACCGGGCTCACTGTCCCTGGAATTCGGCCGGGCGCTTTTCAATGAAGGCCCGGGCGCCTTCGCGCTTGTCGGCGGTGGTGTAGAGCAGGGACTGGGCCAGGCGTTCAATGACCAGTCCGGTGCGCTGGTCGGTTTCGGCGCCGGTCTTGATGACCAGTTTGGCCAGCCGGACCGCCAGCGGGCCCTTGGCCATGATCTGCTCGGCGAGCGTGCGGGCGGCGTCCAGCAGTCCGGCGTCGGGGACGACGTCGGTGACCAGGCCGATCTCCCTGGCCTCCGTGGCGCCGAAGATGCGCCCGGTGAGGATCAGTTCCACGGCGCGGCCCTTGCCCACCAGGCGGGTCAGGCGCTGCGTGCCGCCGGCGCCGGGCAGTACTCCGAGGGTGGTTTCGGGCAGCCCGAACCGGGCGCTTTCGGCGGCGATGCGGATGTCGCAGGACATTGCCAGTTCGTTGCCGCCGCCCAGCGCGAAGCCGTTGACCGCGGCGATGGTGGGCAACTCGTAATCCTCGACGTAGTCATACAGCCGCTGCATGTCGGACGCGAGCCCGTCGGCGAGGGTGTAGTCGACCAACTGGGTGATGTCGGCGCCGGCGATGAAGGCCTTCTCCCCTGCCCCGGTAAAGACCACAGCGCCCACGTCATCCCGGACGGCAAAGTCCTCCAGCGCGGCCCGGATTTCCCGCAGCACGGTTTTGCTCAGTGCGTTGCGGGCTTCGGGGCGGTTGACGGTGATGGTGCCCAGCCGGTTGCTGACCTCGGCGAGGATGGTGGTGTATTCCATGTCCGCCCCTTACCGGAACGCCGGCGAGCCGGTGATGTGCTGGCCCAGGATCAGGGTGTGCACCTCGTCGGTGCCTTCGTAGGTGCGTACGGATTCCAGGTTGTTGGCGTGCCGCAGGGGTGAGTAGTCCAGGGTGATGCCGTTGCCGCCCAGGATGGTGCGGGCCTCCCGGCAGATGGCGATTGCTTCGCGGCAGTTGTTGAGCTTGCCCACGGAGATCTGCACCGGCTGCAGGGTGCCGGCGTCCTTCATCCGTCCGGTGTGGATGGCCAGCAGGGTGCCCTTCTGGATTTCCAGCAGCATGTTGACCAGTTTTTCCTGGGTCAGCTGGTATGCCGCCAGGGGCTTGTCGAACTGCATGCGCTGCAGGGAGTACTTCAGTGCTTCCTCATAGCTGTCGCGGGCCGCGCCCATGGATCCCCAGATGATGCCGTAGCGGGCCTCGTTCAGGCAGGAGAACGGGCCGCGCAGGCCCTTGGCTCCCGGGAGCCGGGCGCTTTCCGGGAGCCGGACATCCTCGAAGGTGAGGTCGCACTGGATGGAGGCGCGCATGGACAGTTTCGGCTCGATCGGCACCGCGGTGAACCCGGGAGTGTTGGTGGGAACCAGGAAGCCGCGAACACCCTCGTCGGTGGCTGCCCAGATCACGGCAATCTGGGCGATGGAGGCCAGCCCGATCCAGCGCTTGGCGCCGTTCAGGACCCAGCCGTCGCCGTCGCGCACTGCCGTGGTCTGCATGCTGGACGGATCCGAGCCGGCGGTGGGCTCGGTCAGCCCGAAGCAGCCGATGATTTCGCCCTTCGCCATCCCCGGCAGGTACGTGTTTTTCTGCTCCTCGGACCCCCACTTGTGGATGGCGCTCATCGCCAGGGATCCCTGGACGGAGACGAACGTGCGCAGCCCGGAATCACCGGCTTCCAGTTCCATCGCGGCGATGCCGTATTCCACCGCGCTGCGGCCGGGACAGCCGTAGCCCTGCAGGTGCATGCCCAGCAGGCCCAGCTCCCCCATTTCGCGGGCGATCTCCACCGGGAAGTGGGCGTCCTCGTACCAGGCCTTGATGTTGGGCTTGATCCGGTCTCGGACGAAACCGCGGACGTTATCGCGCAGCTGAAGTTCCTGCGCGGTCAGCAGTCCGTCCAGGTTGAGCACATCGGAAGCGGCCAGCGGATCGGGGGCTTCGCTTGCGGCCGGGTTGGCGTTGGGTGCGGAATTTACGGCGCTCACAGGGTTTCTCCTACAGGGGCGGGGGTTGGCTGGACGGCAGCAGGAGCTGCCTCGGCAACCGCAGCAGCAAAGCGCTCCCGCAGCTGGAACTTCTGAATCTTGCCGCTGGGGGTCCGGGGGAAGTCCGGCACGACTTCCACCCGCTCGGGCCAGTAGGGCTTGGCCACGCCCTTGGCCGCGAGGAACGCCTGGATTTCGGCCAGCGTCAGGGAGGTTTCCCCCTCCTTCAGCACAAACGCGGCGCAGGCGGTTTCCTGCAGCCTGGCGTGGGGAATGGAAACCAGGGCGACGGCGTCGACCTTGGGGTGTTCGTAGAGGGCGTTTTCCACGTAGGCCACCGGTATGTTCTCGCCGCCGCGGATGATGACGTCCTTGGTCCGGCCGGCAATGCGCAGGTACCCCTCCGCATCCAGGGTGGCGAGATCGCCGGTGTCGAACCAGTCGCCCTCGAACTCCGAGCGGGTCTGGTCGAGGCGCCCGGCATAGCCCTGGAACAGGAACGGTCCCTTGACCTGCAGGCGCCCCTCATCCCCGGGCGCGGCCTCGGACCCGTCGAGGTCCAGGACCCGGACCTGCATTCCGGTCAGCGCACGCCCGTCGCTGTTAATAATCTTGTCCTGCGGGTCGGAGGGATGACCCATCGTCACCAGACAGCATTCGGTCTGTCCCCAGCCGCCGAAGACACTCAGCTGCGGCAGCCGCTGCTTCGCCCCGGCAATCATGGACCGCGGAATCGGCGCACCCATGCAGCAGAACCGCGCCAGGGAGGAGGTGTCATGGGCGGCGAGGTTCTTCGCTTCCAGCAGGTCATGAAGGAACGGTGTGGCGCCGGAGGTGTGCTGGATGCCGTGTTGTTCCACCAGCTCCACGAACTCCTCCGCGTTCCAGACATCCTGCAGGATCACCGTGGCGCCCAGCTGCAGCGGCAGGGACACCCCATAGAGGTAACCGGTGAGGTGGGCAAAGGTGGAAGCCATGTGGATGACGGCGTCGCGGTCCATCCCGAGCTTGTCCGGCCAGGGCAGGCTGCCCGCCACCAGGGTGTTGTGGGTGTGCATGACACCCTTGGGCTCGCCGGTGGTGCCCGAGGTGAAGATCATGACGGCCAGGGAATTGGGGTCCGGACGCAGTGCCTCCAGCCCGGCGGGGTCGCGCCGCTCCTCCCACGGGGTGTCCATGAACGTTTCCCAGGAGAGGAATCCGTCGTCGTTGCCGGAGGCAGGATCCGCGCCGACCACCAGCACTTGCTCCAGGGCGGGCAGCTCCGGGGCCAGCCGCCGCACCATCGCCGGGTAGTCGAATTTGCGGAACTGCTGCGGCACCACGAGCAGCTTGGAGCCGGCCCGCTTCATCATGTACCCGACCTCCCGGTCGCGGTAAATGGCGATCAGCGGATTGGTGACGGCACCGATGCGCACCGCTGCCAGATGGATGACCAGCCATTCGTGCCAGTTGGGCAGCTGGACGGAAATAACGTCGCCGGGGGCGATGCCCAGTTCCAGCAGCCCCAGCGCACAGCGTTGGACCTTATCGCCGAGCTCGGCGTAGGTAATGCTTCCCCGGGGGTCAACGGTGGAGACCTTGGCGGGGGTGGCGGCGACTGCGTCGTCCAAATAGTCGGTGAGGGTTTTGTTCCGCCACAGGCCCTGGGCGGTGTAGGCATCGATAGTGTCCTGGGTCAGGAGCATGTCGAAGGTCATCTGGGTGGTTCCTTAGCTCATCGTTGAGGGAGGTGGAGCCTGGGTTAGCGGGGTGGAGCCCGGGTTGGGGCGGGGTAGTGCCGTTTCAGCTCATGGTGAGGCCGCCGCTGACGGACAGCGTCTGGCCGGTGATGTAGGAAGCCTCATCGGAGGCGAAGAAGACGACGGCGGCGGCGAGGTCGGAGGGCTGCGCCAGCCGGCGCATGGGAATGGCCCGTTCCAGTGCCTGGCGCAGTTTGGGGTTTTCCTCGCTGATGCCGGCGAAGAGAGGGGTGTCTGCCGGGCCGGGGCAGACGCAGTTGACGTTCACGTTGCTGCGGGCCATTTCGCGGGCCAGGGTCTTGGAGAGGGCAACGACGCCGCCCTTGGCCGCGGAGTACACCGCTTCGCCGGAGGAACCGACGCGGCCGGCATCGGAGCCGATGTTGATGACCGATCCCGAGCCCTGTGCGGCCATGACCTTCAAAACGGCCTGGCTGCAGTGCAGGGTGCCGTAGAGGTTGATGGCAATGACGCGGTCCCAGTCGCTGATTTTGCTGTCCAGGAACGGTTCCACTTTGTCCCAGCCGGCGTTGTTGACCAGGATGTCGATCCGTCCGAACTCCCGGGTGACGGCTTCGACCATTTCATCCACCGATTCGCGGGAAGTGACGTCCACCCGCAGGCCGACGGAGTTGTTGCCCAGTGCCGCGGCCGTTTCCTTGGCACTGTCAGCGTTGATGTCGCTGACGACTACGGTGGCGCCCTCGGCCGCCAGCTGTTCGGCGATGGCCCGGCCGATCCCGCTTCCGGCTCCGGTGACAACGGCAATCTTCGAGTTCAGTTTTCCCATGGTGTGCTTCCTTGCAATCGTGGAATGGTTTGGCCGTGCGGCTGAGGCTGCGGTGCGGATCAGGGTGCGGTGCGGATCAGGGTGCGAACTCGCGGCCGACGGCCTGGCGGGCAATGATCATCTTCATGATCTGCGCGGTCCCGTCGCCGATCTGCAGGCCCAGGACGTCTCGCAGCCGCTGTTCGATCGGCCGGTCGGTTTTGTAGCCGAACTGGCCGTGCAGCAGCAGGCAGTCCTTGACGACGTCGAACGCCACCTTGGGTGCCCACCATTTGCACATGGCCGCCTGCGAGGTGTGCGGCAGGCCCTGGTCCTTGAGCCAGAGCGTCTGATAGCAGAGCAGCTGGGCCGCAGCGATCAGGGTCTCGGACTCCGCCAGCGGGAAGGAGACGCCCTGGAACTTGCTCAGCGGCTGGTCGAAGGCCTGGCGGTGGGAGACGTACTCCCAGGTTTCATCCACCGTCACCTTGGCGACGGCCAGGCACTGCAGGCCGATCAGGGCGCGGCTGAAGTCGAAGCCCTTCATGACCTGGGTGAAGCCCTGGCCTTCCTCGCCGAGCAGGTGGTTTTCCGGAATCCATGTGTCCTTGAAATGTCCGGCGCCGCGGCCGACGGCGGTGGTTCCCATGTCCTCGAAGCGCTCGCGGGTGACGCCGTCGGCATCCAGCGGAACGATAAAGGCGCTGATTCCCCGGCCGCGGCCGCTCTCCGGATCCGTCTTGGCGAAGACCACCACGGCGTCGGCGGACTGGTTGAAGGACATCGACTTGGTGCCGTTGAGCACCCAGCCGCCGTCCCGGCGCTGCGCGGTCAGGCGCGGCATTCCGGCGTCGGAACCGGCCTCCGGCTCAGACAGCCCGATCGCCACGATCGATTCGCCGCTGCAGATGCGCGGCACCCATTCGGCGGCGATTTCGGGGCGGGCGTTCTGGGCCAGGATCTGGCCCACCAGGGAACCCACCACCTGGACGTAGGAGACGTTGAAGTCTCCGCGGGCAATCTGCTCCACGATCAGCCCGGAGGTCAGCCGGTCCAGTCCGCGGCCGCCCAGCTCCACGGGAAGCTCGGGGGCGATCAGGCCCAGCGAACCCATTTCCCGGCGCAGGTCGGCCGAAACGAAGCCGTCCTTTTCACGCTGTTTGTAGTCGGGGGCTATTTTCTCCGCGTAGCGGGCGGCCGAAGCCTGATACTCCAGCTGCTGGTCGGTTAGTGAAAAATCCATGGTGACGTCCTTGTCGATCCGGGTACTGACTGTGGGGGCCGGGTGTCGCCGCCGGGCGTGCCGGGCGGGCGGGCGGGCTAGTGCGAGAGGACGTGCCGGTTGAAGTCGGGCTTGCGCTTCTCGGCGAACGCGGCGGCGCCCTCCTGGCCCTCCGGGGAGGCGGTGAACAGGTCCAGGGCGGTCATGGCCATGTTGCTCAGACCCGCTTGGTGGTCGGTGTCCGCGTTGAAGGACTGCTTGAGGAAGCGCAGCGCCGTCGGGCTCTTCTCGGCAATGTCGGCAGCCCAGGCCTTGGCCTCGTCCAGCAGCTGGTCGGCGGGGACCACGGCGTTGACCAGTCCCCAGCGTTCGGCCGTGGCGGCGTCGTACTGGCGGCACAGGAACCACATCTCCCGGGCGCGCTTTTCGCCGACCACGCGGGCCAGATAGGCGGAACCGAAGCCGGCGTCGAAGGAGCCCACGCGCGGTCCGGCCTGGCCGAAGGTGGCGTTGTCGGCGGCAATCGAGAGGTCGCACAGCACATGCAGGACGTGTCCGCCGCCGATGGCGACGCCGTTGACGGCCGCGATGACGGGCTTGGGGATGTCGCGGATGACCTTGTGCAGGTAGCCGATCTCAAACATGCCGGATTCGGTGGGGCCGTAGTCCCCGGTTTCGGCCCGCTGCTTGACGTCGCCGCCGGTGCAGAAGGCCTTCTGGCCGGCGCCGGTGAGGATGACGGCCTGCACGTCGCGGTCCGCCCAGGCCGTTTTGAAGGCCTTGATCAGTTCCTCGACCGTCTGGCCGCGGAAGGCGTTGTAACGGTGCGGGCGGTTGATCGTGATGACGGCCGTGGCGGCATCCACTTCGTAGGTGATGTCTTCAAACTGCTGCATGTTGGTACCTTTCAACGGAGCTGAGGGGGGGGTGGGAGGGACTGACGGTTAGGAGGGGTCAAGCAGGTGGGCGTACTCGCTCCGGTATTCCGGGGCGACGACGGCGCTGAGCGCCAGCGCGGTCTGCTTGCGGACATAGGCGGAGAAGGTGAGGGAGCGTTCGAAGTACCAGTGCTTCAGCGCCCAGGAGTGGGCCAGCAGCAGCAGGTTGTAGGCGAAGAGGTCGACGTCGGTGGGGACGAACCGGCCCGCGTCCACGGCGTCCTGCACGGCCAGGCGAAGCGGCCCGGAGGTTTCAATCTCCAGGTCCTTGATTCGGCGCCGGCCTTCCTCGCCCAGGGTTTTGGACTCCCGGTAGGACAGCACTGCGGCATGCCGGTGCTCGTCAATCACCGAGCAATAGGCGGCAAAGGCAGCGGCGACACGTGCAACCGGGTCCTCTCCGGCGGCCTGCAATGCCTGCGGGACCTCCGCGGCGAAGGCGTCCAGGACCTGCACGATGACGGCCAGGAGCAGGTCCTGCTTGTTGTCGAAGTACCGGTAGATGAGCCCCACGCTGACCGAGGCTTCCTCAGCCAGCGCCTGCATGGAGACCGCGTGGGAGCCGTCGCGTTCCATAAGCCGGGCGGCGGCCGCCAGCAGCTGCTGCTCACGCACGTTGGTGCGCGCGGCACGGGCTGCTGCGCCGGGATCTCCGGGTGTCACGGAAAGCTGGGGAGCCATGAATCAGTCCTTCGAAACTAAGTGAGCGTACCGGGCCCTGCCTGAGCAGGACCGGTACGGATGAGTCCTGTGGACAAGCTGTCCGAAAAGAATGAACAAACATTCCTCAAAAATGAATATCGGTTCATTTCGATTGAGACTATGTTCATATCCGGCCGGCGTCAAGGGGTACGGCCCGCTGTTTTCTCTCGCTTCCGGATAACACCCCCTGGCGCACCCAGCCCGCCGGGAGTCTTTTCTACAGAACGTAGAAATGGGTCTACTGTGGGATGCATCGCCGTTCTCCCCGCTACGAAAGAGACCTCATGCTTTCCGATACATCCCGCCCCGTCATTGAAGCCACGCTGCCCGTGGTCGGGCAGAACATTGGCGAGATTGCCAAGCGCTTCTACGCTCACATGTTTGCGGACCGCCCTGAGCTGATGGACGGGCTGTTCAACCGCGGCAACCAGGCCGACGGCCGGCAGCAGCAGGCCCTTGCCGGTTCCGTGGCGGCGTTTGCGAGCCACCTGGTCAATACGCCCGACGAGCTGCCGGACCGCATGCTCTCGCGCATTGCCCACAAGCACGTCTCCCTTGGTTTGGCCCCGGACCAGTACCAGACAGTCCATGACCACCTGATGTGGGCCATCGTGGATGTCCTCGGCGACGCCGTGACCGCGGAGGTCGCTGCAGCCTGGGATGAGGTGTACTGGCTGATGGCCAATGTGCTGATCAACTCCGAACGGACCATGTATGACGCCCTGGGCCTGGGCCCGGATACGGTCTGGCGGAACTGGCGCGTGGCGCAGAAAATCTCGGAAACCGAGGACGTGGTGACCTTTGTGGTGGAACCTCTCGATGAGGGGCCGGTAGCTCCGTCACTGCCGGGCCACTACATCACGGTGAAGGTCCTGCTGCCGGACGGTGTCCACCAGCCGCGCCAGTACAGCCTCACCCGCGCCGACGACGGCCGGCACCGCCAGTTCTCCGTCAAGCGCGTCCACGGCGGAGCCACCCCGGACGGAGAGGTTTCAAACCTGCTGCACACAGCAGTGCAGGTGGGCGACGAGCTCGTGCTTTCATCGCCGGCCGGCGACGTGGTGCTGGCCGAAAACGACCGCCCGGTGGTGTTCGCCAGCGCCGGCATCGGCATCACCCCGATGGCCGGCATGCTCTCGCACCTGGTCCAGTCAGGCTCTCCCCGGCCGGTGCGGCTGCTGCACGCCGACCGCTCCGCTGACACCTTCGCCCTGCGCACCCAGGTCCGCGACGACCTCGCCAAGCTGGCTGACGCTTCCATGCTGACCTGGTTTACCGCGCCCGGCGTGCCCACGCAGTCAGTGGACGGGGATCTGGTGGGACGCATGGACGTCAGCACCATCGACCTGCCGGCGGACGCCCAGTATTACCTGTGCGGGCCCCTGGTCTTTATGCAGTCCGTCCGCAGCGCACTCATTGCCCGCGGAGTTCCCGCCCGCGATATCCAGTACGAGGTCTTCGGCCCCGACCTCTGGCTCGCCGACTTCCAGTAAATCCGGGCGTCAGCCCTGGCACAGGCAGAACGGGTGTCCGGCCGGATCCAAAAAGACCCGGAAGCTTGTGCCGCGCTGGTGCGGATGTTTGGTGGCACCGAGCTGCAGCACTGCTGACTCGGCCTCATCCAAGTCATCAACATCCACGTCGATGTGCATCTGCTGCGGAATGTCCTGCTCCGGCCAGACCGGAGGCGAGTAATTTTCCACCTGCTGGAAACTGAAGCGCTGGCCGGTGGCATCGGTGATCTCGGCCCAGCCGGCGTAGTCCTGATGCAGGCTCACCTTCCAGTCAAGAAGGGCGCCGTAGAAGGTGGCAAGGGCGACGGCGTCGGGGCAGTCGATGACGGTGTTGGGATAGCGAGCGATAGCCATGGCAGGAACCATAGGGCGGCGGGTGAAGTCTGGCAAGATGGAGCCATGAAGAATTCCCGCGCCGACACCGCTGCCGAAGAAGGATTTTTCCCCTGGCCCCGTGAGATACCGGCCGAGTGGATCCTCCGCCTGCATCCATTGATCCTGATGGTGTCCGCGCTGGTCCTCTACCACCAGTTTGCTCCCCTGCCTGACGGCCCCCTGGGGTTCGTCAGCGAGTTCTTTGTGCTGAGCACTGCGTTTTCCATGCTCTCGGCCCGGAGCCGGAAGAGGACGCAGAAGGCCTCCGGCCCGGCGGACAGCGGCCCGGCAGGCGTGGCCTAGAAAAGCGGATACCAGACAGGCGCAAAACAAAAACAAGCCGGACCCCGAGGGGTCCGGCTTGTTTTTTTGCGAAGTGCGGTTAGACCGCGTCCGCCAGATCGTTTCGCGGGCCCAAACGGGCCAGGTACCCGGCAAAGTCGCGGAGTTCTTCCGCCGACCAGGAGTTCAGCACATCGCGGTCCAGCATGACTCCGGTTTGCACCGCCGCCACACGTTCATCAGCGGCAGCTGTCAGAACCAGCAGACGTGCACGCCCGTCCCGGGGATCGGGCAGCACCTCAATGAGGCCCAGTTCTTCCAGCTGGCGCGATTGCCGGCTGATGACGCTCTTGTCCACCATCAGGTGTTCCGCCACCGCTCCGGAGTGCAGCGAACCCATCCGCTTGAGCAGCTGCAATACCTTCAGTCCGAACATGGACAGAGCCGGGTCGATGCCTTTGGCGGCGTCGCGCATGCTGGCGCGCACGCTTTCAGCCAGCAGACGGATATTCTCTTCCACCTCCCGCAGGGCTGCGGCCCGGCTCGTATCCTGTGGTGTCACTTGGAGCTGGTTTCCTCTTGGGCAATCCCGACCGGAGAGATCGGATCCACCAGGGCCACGGCCCCGGTGGCTGCTTCGGCCAGGGCAAGCTCCGCGGGGGAAACATCGGCACGGTGCCGGGGCCCCTTCCGGGGAGCAGCGTCTGCCTCAGGCGCAGCGGCAGCGGTTGCCGCAGCGGGGATTTGCGTAGCCGCGGATGTTTCCGCGGAGGCCTTCGTGGCCGCAGCACTCTTCAGCTGCACGGCATTCTGCTGCCCCAGCTTGGCGTTGGGAAGGAAGATAACGGCAATGAGGGTGATGACGGCCAGCGGCACGCTGTACAGGAAGACGGAACCGACGCCCACGCCGTAGGCGCTCTCCACCAGGACGGCAATGGCGTCCGGCAGCTGCGAGACCTTGGGGATGGTTCCGCTGCCCAGGGCGGCGGCAGCCGCAGCCTGATCGGCCGGAGCCAGCGCGGTGATGCCGTCCTTGATCTGCGAGGAAACGATCGTACCCAGCACGGAGCCGAGCACGGAGACGCCGACGGTACCGCCGAGGCTGCGGAAGAAGGTGACGGCGCTGGTGGCGACGCCAAGGTTCTTCACCTCAATCGAGTTCTGGACCACGAGGACCAGGTTCTGCATGAGCATGCCGAGGCCGGCGCCGAGAACGGCCATGTAGATGCCCACCAGGACCAGGTTGGTGTCATACGCCAGGGTGCTCAGCAGCAGGGTTCCCGCAACGGTCAGGACGCCGCCGGAAATCATGATGGCCTTCCACTTGCCGGTGCGGCTGATGATCGTACCGAACAAAGTGGAGGCAATCAGCAGACCGGCCATCATGGGGATGGTCAGCAGACCGGACTGGGTGGGCGTGGCGCCGCGGGCGAGCTGCATGTACTGGGCCAGGAACACGGAGGTTCCGAACATGGACACTCCCACGGAGATGCTGGCCACCACGGCGAGCGTGAACGTGCGGTTCTTGAACATGGAGAGCGGAATGATCGGTTCCGGGGACTTGAACTCCACCAGGACGGCGGCGGCCAGAAGGACGACGGAACCGGCGACCATCAGGAAGGAAGCCAGGGACATCCAGCCGAACTGGCTGCCTGCCAGTGTTACCCAGATCATCAGCAGCGAAACGCCGCCGGCGATCAGGACAGCACCCAAGTAGTCAATGTGGACCTTGCGCTTGGCGTGCTTGGGCAGGTGCAGAGTGAGCTGCAGCAGGATAATCGCGGCAACGGCCACGGGCAGGGCAATAAAGAAGTTCCAGCGCCAGCCGAAGGCATCGGTGACGACGCCGCCCAGAAGCGGTCCGCCGACAGTTCCCACGGCCATGACGGCACCGAAGAGACCGGCGTACTTGCCCCGGTCACGCGGGCTGATGATGTCCGCCATGATGATCTGGCTCAGGGCGGCCAGGCCGCCGGCGCCCAGGCCCTGGAGCACGCGGAAGGTGATCAGCGTGTTGGTGTCCTGCGAGAAACCGGCCAGTGCCGAACCCAGCACAAAGATTCCGAGCGCGAGCTGGATGAGCAGCTTGCGGTTGAAGAGGTCTGCAAACTTGCCCCACAGCGGAGTGGAAACGGTGGTTGCCAGAAGCGTTCCCGTGACCACCCAGGTGTAGGCGGACTGGTTACCGTCCAGATCGGAGATGATCAGCGGCAGCGAAGTGGAAACCACGGTGCCGGCAAGGATCGAGACAAACATGCCAAGCAGCAGGCCGGACAGGGATTCCAGCACCTGCTTGTGCGTCATGCTGCCGTCCGGCGAGGCGGTCCGTTGAGGCGCCTTGGCTTTGGAATCCTTTTTGGACGTTGCGATTGGGGGACGTTCTTCGGGGGACATCGGGCTCCTGCTAGTAGTTGATTGATATCAACTATATAAGTGATTGCCCTTAGTCAACTAATTTTGTGGTGAGGGACACTTGGCAGTCCGGACTCTGCCGTGCCCAGCGCTTCATCCAGTACGGTTCCAAAGTTCTCGGCGCGGTGGGCAAAGCGTCCCAGGAACAAGCCGTCCACGCCCACCAGCTGCGGCAACAGCCCCGGCTTGGCCGACCCTCCGTAGATGAGCGAAGTGTGTTCGACACCGGCGCCGGCCAAACGCTGCCGGAGCAGTGCCGCCACAGCGGAAACATGCTGTGCCGCGGCGGGTTCGGCTGCGCCGATGGCCCACACCGGTTCGTAGGCAATAAGGACCCTGGAGGCCAGGGCCCAGTTGTTCCCCACGGCGGAGGAAATCTGCCCAAAGAGGTCCTGCGCGGCTTCGCCTGCATCACTTTGGCGCTCCTCCCCCACGCACAGCAGCGGAACGACGCCGGCGCCGTCGGCCGCCCGAACCTTGCGGGCAATCATGGCGGCGTCTTCGCCAAAGTGCTTCCGCCGTTCGGCGTGCCCGATTTCGACAAACCGGACGTTCAGCTCAGCCAGCATTTCCGGTGACACTTCTCCGGTCCAGGCCCCGGCCGACCAGCCGCAGTTCTGCGCGCCGAGCACAGCCGGTGAACCGGCCAGGATCTCGGCGGCAGCGGGGAGCACGGGGAAGGAAGGAATGACAAAAGGGACCACCCGCCCGGCGCACAGTGCCGGGCGGGCGTCTATTTCTTCGCGCACTTCCTTCAGCCACCGCAGGCTCTCCCTGTAGCCCAGATACATCTTGGTGCTGACGCCCACATATTGAACGTTGCCGGCGGCACCACCGGCATCCGCAGCGGCAGCGGAGGGCATGTCCTTACTTCCGGGGAAGCAGGTCATCGGCCTTGGTATGGAATTTCTTGGTGGCAAACATCATGACTGCACCGAGGAATGGCAGGACGCCGAGTGCGTAGACACCCATCGTGCCCGTGTCCGAGGCCGCCCATTCGTTGACCGAGGTGCGCAGGATCGGAGCCACGAAGCCGCCGAGGTTTCCCAGCGAGTTGATGAGGCCGATTCCGGCGGCCGCGGCGGTTCCGGTCAGGAAGGCCGTGGGGTAGGACCAGGCGATGGGGCCGATGGCCAGGAAGCTGCAGACCGCAAGCGTGATGAACAGGATGCCCAGCACCGGCTGCTGGTTTGCACCCGCCCAGGCCGAGCCGAAGATGCACAGCCCGGTGGAGAGGAACAACCCGGTGCCCCAGACACGGCGGCGGACAATCGTGTTGGCGGCGCGGCCGATCAGGAAGCACGCGAAGATGCCAAAGAACCACGGAATGGCAGTCAGCAGGCCCACGGCAAGGCCAACCTTTTGTCCCGTCAGCTGCGCCACCTGTTGGGGCAGGTAGAAAGTGACGCCGTAGACGGCAATCTGGAGGCAGAAATAAATGACCGTGAAATACCAGACGCGGCCGTTCTTCATGGCAGCGACGACGCCGCGGGGTCCGGCTTCTTCTTTGACGGTGTCCTCAAGCGCCATGACCTCCAGGAGAGCCTTCTTCTCTTCGCTCTCAAGGAACTTGGCATCCTGCGGGCTGTTGATCAGGAACATGAACGCCGCGATGCCGGCCAGGATGGCAAGCGAGCCTTCCACGAAGAACATGACCTGCCAGCCCTCGACGCCGGGCATCCGGTCGCCGATGTTAAGCAGCCAGCCGGAGAGCGGTGCACCCAGCATCTGCGAGAAAGGCTGGGCCAGGTAGAAGATGGCGAACATTTTGACGCGGACCTTGTTCGGAAACCATGCCGCAAGGAACATGATGACGCCGGGGAAAAGTCCGGCCTCCGTCACACCGAGCAGGAACCGGAGCACAATGAACGAGGTTTCCCCCTGCACAAAGGCAAAGGAGGCCGAGACGATCCCCCAGGTGATGGCGATGCGCGCCAGCCACACCTTTGCGCCGAACTTGGTTAGCAGCAGGTTGCTGGGAATCTCGAACAGGGCGTAGCCGATGAAGAAGATCCCTGCGCCCAGGGCGTAGGCGCCGGCCGTGATGCCGCGGTCCACTTCAAGGGCCGCCTCGGCGAAGCCCACGTTGGTCCGGTCCAAGAAAGCCACGACGTACAGGATGACGAGCATCGGCATGAGCCGGAAGGAGGACTTTCGGATCGCGGATTTGAGCACGGGCGAATCCAAGAGCTTTTGTGTTGAGGTGCTGGCGGCAGACAAGTGAACTCCTCATTGAGTAGGACAGCCGGGCAAACTGCTGCATGCGGGTGATGCGGTGAGTGAGTGAGTGAGTGAGTGAGTGAGTGCGTGCGTGAATGAGTGAGTGGGGTGCGTGGTGCGAAATGCAGGCGTCTTAGCGCGGGTAAGTCATGAGCAGGATCCCCAGCAGACAGGCGACGACGCCTACGGCCAGGTAGATCTTCCGGGACCGGGTCCAGGAGCGGATCCCGGTCCCGCCCGGTGTTGGGTGTTGGGGCATGGGCGTCCTTCCTAGTGCATGTAGAGTCCGCCGTCCACATTCAGCGTTTGGCCGGAGATGTAACCGGCATCCTCGCTGATGAGGAAGGCGATGGCTGCGGCGATGTCGCGCGGAGAACCGATGCGGTTCACCACGAGGTCCCGGGTGAGTTCTTCCTTGCGTTCCGCACTGAGCGTTCCGCCCATGATGTCCGTATCGATGGGTCCCGGGGAGATGGCGTTGACCGTGATGTTGAATTCGCCCAGCTCCCGGGCGGTGGCCCGGGTCAGACCGATCACTCCGGCCTTGGCCACCGAGTAGGGCGTTTTGGAGAAGGTTCCTCCCCCGCGCTGGGCGGAGACCGAGGAAATGTTCACAATGCGCCCCACGCCGTCCCGGGCCATGGACTCGGCTGTGCGCCGGGTGGCGTAATGGACTCCGTTCAGATTGATGCCCAGCACGCGGTCCCATTCGGCGGTATCCAGCTCAAGGTAGGGAACGGGTGAGCTGACACCGGCAACATTGGCCAGCGCCACAATCTGCGGAAGGGCAGCTTCCAGCTCATCAATGGCGGCGCGGACGGAGGTCTCGTCCGAAACATCCGCACCCGCGCCTGCGGCCTGGACCCCGTAGGAGGCCGCAATGTCCTTGGCCGTTGCCCGGCACCGTGCATCATCCAGGTCAATGATGCCGACATTCCAGCCCTGCGCGGCCAGATAGTTGATGGTCGCGCGTCCAATGCCCCGCTCGGAGACGGCACCGGTAACAATGGCAGTTCGTTCCAGGGGAAACGCGGTCACGGGATTCTCCTCTAGCTGATGGGTGCGGGACCCAGGTCGTCGAGCAGTTTTTGCATGGCCACGTACGCCTTGTTGCGGTAGGCAATCAGCTCGGGTGTCCGTTCCGCCGGCACGTTGAGGAATCCTGCACCGGTCTTTGTTCCCAGCTTTCCTGCCTCCACAAGATCGCTGAGGATTTTGGGGGTGGCGAAGCGCTCGGGGAATTCCTTTTGGAGCGATTTGTAACAGAAGTTGTACACGTCCAGTCCGGCCATGTCAGCTATGGCAAAGGGCCCAAAGAAGGGCAGGCGGAACCCGAACGTGGTGCGCACGAGGGTGTCGACGTCGTCGGGCGAGGCAATTCCCTGTTCCACCAGCTGCGCGGCTTCATGGAACAGCGCGTACTGGAGCCTGTTCAGGACAAACCCGGTGACATCCTTGACCACTGCGGTCTGCTTGTTGGCGGCGTGGACCAGGTTCCGGACTGTTGCCACGGTGGCGGCGGAGGTGCCGGCGTGCGGAATGATCTCGACGCCGGGAATGAACGGTGACGGGTTGGAGAAGTGCACTCCGAGGAAGCGTTCGGGATTGATCACCGGCTCAGAGAGCTCGGCAATGGAGATGGTTGACGTGTTCGAGCCGATGATGGCGTCCGGGCGTGCAGCTGCGCTGATGCGGGCAAGGGTCTCATGCTTTATCGAGAGAACTTCCGGCACGGCCTCCTCGATGAAGTCGGCAGCTGCCACGGCGTCCTCGATGGTGCTGGCCGCCCAGAGATTCTGTTTCAGGATTTCAGTGGCACCGTCCGGGAAAAGACCGTCCGCCACAAACTGGTCCGATTCCGCCAGCAGCCGCTCGTAGCTGGCCTGTGCAACTGCCGCGGAGACATCCGCCAGGGCCACGCGGGCCCCGCCAAGGGCCAGGACCTGGGCGATGCCGCCTCCCATGTAGCCGGAACCGACCACTGCGATTTCCAGGGCGGCCGACGGCGGACGGGTTGCCGACGCTTCGGCGTCGCGGTTTTCGGAGGTGCTCACGGCTGTGCTGCTTTCGTTGGTTCGGATTCGTAAGAGCTGATCTCGTCGACCTTGGCGGCCGAGGAGGAACTTTCGTCAAAGCTGTACTGCAGCCACTCCCCCACGAGCTTTTTGGCCAGTTCCTGTCCAATGACCCGCTGCCCCAGGGTCAGCACCTGGGCATTGTTGCTCAGAACGGAACGCTCCACGGAGTAGCTGTCGTGGGCGGTGACGGCGCGGATGCCGGGGACCTTGTTGGCTGATATGGCCATGCCCAGGCCTGTGCCGCAGATCAGCAGCGCCCGGTCCGCCTCTCCGGCGGCAACCATGCGTGCGGCTTCCACGGCCACGTGCGGGTATGCCGTGGAACCGCTGTCCTGCACCCCGATATCCAGTACCGAGGCCACATTGGCGTTTGATTCAAGCAGCGACTTCAGGGCTTCCTTGTACTCAAAGCCGGCAGAGTCGTTGCCGATGACGATGCGCCACTTTGCCGTGTCGCTCATGAGTCAGCTCCTTTTCCGGCTGTTGCAGCCGGTTCGCGGTTAGCCGTTCCGGAATCCCGGAGCGACGCAATGCAGTTGGCGAGCGCCTCGGTGATGAGGGCGAAGGACACGGCGCCGGGATCCGGATGACCGATGCTTTTTTCGGCCAGCGGGCGGGCCCGTCCTTTGAGGGGGCGGAGCTCTGCTGTCTTCGCTGCAGCCTGGGAAGCGGCAGCCGCGGCCGAGACCAGGGCCGCGTCCAGGGTGCTTCCGTCCGCCAGCCCGCTCCGGAGGGCATCCCGAAACGGCAGCATGGCGTCCACCATGGTCTTGTCACCGGGATCTGCCTTGCCCAGGGTGCTGACGGCGTCGGTGAAGGCGTCCGCGGCTGCAATCGCATCCTCCCTGCCGTAGGAGTTCCGGTTGCCCAGGGCCACGCCCGCGGCGTTCAGGCCGGCGCCCCACAGTGCCCCTGAGGTTCCTCCGCCGCGTTCGCTCCAGGCCTCGCCCGCGGCCAAGAGGGCGTGCTCCACCGAGCTGCCTTCCGCGGCCTTCTGCTCGGCGGCGGTAACTGCCGCCTCGACGCCGCGCCGCATGCCGATGCCGTGGTCGCCGTCGCCCGCCACCGCGTCGAGGCTGCCCAGTTCCTCCTCATGTTCCGCGACGGTGTCCCGGATCCGCGCCAGCACGGCGGCAGCGCCGCGGCTCAGTTCCGCGGCCGCGGGAGTTCCCGCCTCTTGTATCTCCACCGCCTGCACCGCATCCCCGGCGACGTCGGTGCGCCGCGCGTGGGCGTTGATGTTTCCTTTGCGGAAGGCAGGAGTGTTCGCTGGGGACGCCCAGAGCTGTTCCAGTTCATCGTCAAGCCACAGCAGGGTCAGGGACAGCCCGGACATGTCCAGGCTGGTGACGAGCTCTCCGCATTCAGGCTCCACCACGGTGAGCCCGGCAGCGGTCAGCAGGCGTTCCATCTTTCCGAACAGCAGGAAGAGCTCCTCATACTTGACCGTGCCCAGGCCGTTGAGGATGGCCACCACCCGGTCGGCACCCTCGACGGGCCGGTCCGCCAGAAGACGGCTGACCAAAAGCTCTGCCAGTTCGGATGCCGTGGGCATGGCGTGCTCGGAAATCCCGGGCTCCCCGTGAATGCCCAGGCCCAGCGACATCTGCCCGGCGGGAACGTGGAACAGGGGGTCAGCGGCGCCGGGCAGGGTGCAGCCGTCAAAGGCCACGCCCAGGGACCGGGTCCGGTGGTTGGCTTTGACGGCCAGGCGTTCCACCTCGGCCAGGCTCATGCCTGCTTCGGCCGCGGCTCCGGCAATTTTAAACACCGCCAGATCGCCGGCGATGCCCCGGCGCTGGGCAAGCTGGTCTTCCGAGGCGCTGGCGATGTCGTCCGTCACGGTGACGGTCCGCGTCTCGATGCCTTCGGCATTCAGACGCTGCTGGGCCTGGTCAAAGTGCAGCACGTCGCCGGCGTAGTTGCCGTAGCTGAACAGGACCCCGCCGCCGGCGCTTGCAGCTTTGGCCACGCGGTACACCTGTCCGGCGGAGGGGGAAGCAAACATGTTGCCGCAGGCCGAACCGGTTGCCAGCCCGGGCCCCACCAGCCCGGCAAAGGCGGGGTAATGGCCTGAGCCGCCGCCTATGACCACGGCAACCTGCCCGTCCGGCACTTCGGTGGCACGGACAACGCCGCCGTCCACCCGGGCAACGTAATTGCGGTGGGCGGCGACAAAGCCGTCCAGGGCCTCTTCAGCGAAATCCGCTGGATTGTCAAAAAGTTTGGTCATGGCTCCTCATCGAGTCTGAGCGGGATTAGGCGGGAGGGGTGGGCGGCTCAGGCGGGCAGGGCAGGCTGCTGCCGCCCCTGGGCCACGCGGCTGCGGCCAAGGGCATAGCCCTCCGTCTTCGGCAGGACCTGGCGCCGCAGGTAGTCCTGGTTGGACGCTGTCACTGACAGGCCGTCTCCGCCGTAGTGTTCGGTGCAGATAATGCCCTGGTACCCCGCGGCAATGGCCATCTTGAATGCCTCGCGGTAGTTGATGAGTCCACTTTCCATTGGTGCGGGCATGGCGACAAAGCTGTTCCGGGCAACATCCTCATCACGGATGTAGTTCTTTACGTGCCAGTAGTTGGCGTACGGCAGCGTTTGAGCCAGTACGTACTTCCAGTCCTCGATGGGCCGGTGGAGGCGGATGAGGTTTCCGACGTCCGGGTTGAGCCCGACGTTGGCGAGGCCGATTTCCTCAACCAGGCGGACGGAGGAATCCGCCGTTCCGAGATAGGTGTCCTCATACATTTCAAGTGACATGAGGATGCCTGCCTCCGCAGCGTGCCTGCCCAACTCGCGGAGCCGCGAGACGGCGCTGTCCCATGCTTCCTGATCATTGGAGGGGTCCTTGTGGCCTTCCACCGTCCAAAACCACAGCTGTTCCTGCTGCTTGGGGGTCAGGGCCTGGTGAAGGCCGAAGGAAACCACCTCGCATCCCAGTTCCGCGGCGGCATCAAGGGTCCGGTGGCTGTAGCTGAGGTTGGACTGCCAGTTGGCCTCGTCCAGCACGCTGCGGCGGATGGCCGAAATAACGGGTATGCCGATCCCGACGTCGTCGGCCGTCTGTTTGAATTCGGCAAGCCGGCTTGAGCTGAGATCCCCCGGCCGGACCCAGCTGTCCGTCAGGTCCGCGTTCGCGAAACCGGCGTCTTTCACCTCGCTCAGGACGTCCGCCCAAGTGGAAGCGTCGGCGTCGTTGATGTCTCTTCCCTCGGCATCGGTGCCCGGAAATTGAAGCAGTGCTGCCGTAATCGGCCAGTTCTCGGCGGTGTAGACCACGCTGTCCCCCTGTACGGAATCATGTTTCCTATATGATTCGCCGGGGAGAGATTGTTGTCAAGATCACATAGAAACTGTTTTTGGAAGGCCTGCAGCGAATTTTGGCGGGGTAATTCTGAGTCGGGGAGGTCCTATAGGATTTTTCCATGACACGCCTCACCTCCAGAGCCCCTGAAGCATCGGCGGAGCAACCCGTCAGCCGCCAGGTCCTGGCCGATCACGTCTATGAAGCCCTCGTGGAACGCCTCATGGACGGCAGGCTCCAGCCCGGTGCAGCGGTGAGCATTGACGGGACCGCAAGGGACATGGAGGTTTCGCCGACTCCGGTGCGTGAGGCCCTCGCCCGGCTGGAACACACAGGCATGGTCCGCCGGGTTGCGCTGAAGGGATACCGGGTAGCTCCTGCTTTTACGCCGGACGACTTTGCACAGCTCATGGAGGCCCGGCTGGTGATTGAGCCGGCAAACGCACGCCTCGCGTGCAACCGTCTGACGCCGGAAACCCTCGCCGAGATCGAACGGTCCATTGAAGACCTGAAAAGTGCCCCGCGCGGCCCGTCATTCACTGAATTCCGCGACTATCTGGATGCCGATCAGCGGTTGCACCAACTCATTGCGGGCCAGGCGGGCAACCAGTTTCTGCTGGCCGCCTACAACGCACTGGGCGGGCAGCTGCAGCGGTTTCAGCTTTTCTCCGGAGTCGGGATCACTGACGCCGACTTCGCAATTGCTGAACACCAGGCGATCCTTGATGCCCTGCGCGCCGGTGATCCGGATGGGGCCGCAGAAGCGATGGCGGAACATATCCGCGAGGTTAAAGCACGGACCCTTGCCGACGCGGCCGCAGCCGACGGAATCCACTGATCCCGGGCTCCGCAGCGCCGGAGGTCTCGGCACAGGCGGTCGCGGGACGGTAAACTAAAAACCGTGCCAGGCTCGCGGATGCAGGCGGTTCCAACCCTCGGTTCTGTCGGTGCCCGTGCTTTCAGGACCATTCACCGCCGCTACCGGTGAACCGATGAAACAACCGTCCCGGAAAGCAGTGAACATCCGGGGCGTTGAGCCGGCCTTCTGCTTCTGCCGGAGGTTTCAATTGCCATTTTCCAAGGGTCAGATCCTAGTCCATCCCCATCACGGCCCGGCCGTGGTGAGCTCCTTCCAAACCCATCCCCGCCTGCACAAGGACTGCATTGTCCTTGAGATACAGTCCTCTCATCTGCTGGTCTGGGTTCCGCTGGACCAAGTGAAACATGTGGGCCTCCGTCCTGTTCTGGACCAGGCCGGACTCGATGCCCTGTTCTCCGTTCTCCGGGCGCCGGCGGACGAAGAGGACACGCAGTGGTCCCGGCGGTTCAAGGACAATACCGAACGGCTGGGCACCGGGGACCCCATGGTGCTGGCCGCCGTCGTCCGCAACCTGATGCTGCGCAGCAACTCCCACGGACTCTCACAGGCCGAAAGGGAAATGCTCCGGCATGCCCGCCGACCGCTGTTGACCGAAGTTTCGCTGGCGCTGGGAATTTCAGAGCTCGAGGCGTCCGGCATGATCGACTCCGTGTGGAACGCTGTCTCCGAACCGGAAGCATCCTGAGAATTCCGGTTAGGTGTGCCGGCGGCGTATCCATTGCGTCGCCGGTTGCCGCCGGGCCCCGGCGCCACGATTGCCGATAAAAGAGAGCAAGGTCACACTTCACAATGAACCGGAGCAGAACTCCTGCTGGTTTACTTGAAACATCAACTAAACCTATTCAGGAGGTCTGCTCATATGAGCGACAGCGTTCTGCAATCATCAGCTCTGGAGCCGGCGGCGCTTGGCCAGCTCTTCGTCGAGGCCCGCACGGTGGCCGAATTCAACGACGAGTCCGTGACGGACAGCCAGCTGCAGGCCATTTATGACCTCACCAAAATGGGTCCCACGGCCATGAACATCCAGCCGCTGCGGATTACCTGGGTTCGCTCCCCCGAGGCCCGTGAGCGCCTGGTGAAGCACATGGCCCCGGGCAACCAGGCCAAGACCGCTGCAGCTCCGCTGGTCGCCGTCCTGAGCTTTGACCGCACGTGGCATGAGCACTTCCCCACGGTTTTCCCCCCGGCCGCCGAGCGGGCCGCCGATTTTGCCGCCAATCCGGAGCTGAGTGCGGTGATGGGCAACAACAATGCCCATCTGCAGGCAGGCTACTTCCTCTTGGCAGTACGGGCCGTCGGCCTTGCCGCCGGTCCCATGGGCGGCTTTGACGCAGCCGGGCTCGACGCCGATCTGCACCAGGGCCAGGACCGGCAGTCTTTCCTGGTCGTGAACATCGGTGTTCCGGCCGGAGAGCCGCGCCATCCGCGCCTGCCCCGTCTGGACTACGCGACGGCGACCTCCGAGCTCTAGCCGCCCGGTTCCGCGTTACTGGCCCGGCGACGCACCAGGGATAACGACGCCGCTGCCCCCGCCGGGCCAGCAGGAGAAACCGGCGGGCAGCTGGTATCCCTTCTCGACTGATTCCGCCAGCGTGTCCAGGCAGCGCGAAACCAGGACATTCGGGTTGTCACTAACGGATGTCGACAGCGTGTTGTTGGCCGCCGCCTGTGCCTCGGCGGTGGCCTTGCGCTGTTCGGCGATCCGGGTCTCCCCGATCGCGGCAACGTAATCGTCCAGCTTCTTTTGGGTGGTCTCCGAAAGCTGCATGTAGGAGATGGTGATCGACTGGATTTCTGCCATCGGTTCGGCGCCGAGCCGGGTCTTCATATCCTCCTCAACCACCTTGGAAACGGCGTCATAGTCGGGAGAGAAGGACAGCTCGGCGGATGAGGCCTCATTGTCGGCGCTGTTGAACTGGGCAACGGGGTTGTAGTCGCTGAGCGCTTTCTGCAGGGACGCCTTCAGCTGCGTGCTGATCACCGCATCCCGGAATGAAAGGGTAGGGTCGTCCGATTTGAAATCCTTGTAAACCCGGTCGGCCTCAGACTCGACGATGTTCCAGCGGTTGGTGATGGACACGCATGCCTGCGAACCGTCCCCGATGCGCACGGCGACGCATTCTTCACCGCGGTAGTCGTCCGTCTGGATGGTGCCGTCAATTTCTACGACCTTTTGCCACGGCGCCTTTGTGTGCAGTCCCGGAGAAAGCGTCTTCTCGGACACCTTGCCGAAAGCCACCAGCACGCCGGCATTCTTGGCGCTCACCGTAGTGAAGAGGCCGGAAGCAAGAATCCCCAGCGAAATGAGAATGGTGACGATGCCAATGCTGATGGGGATTGTCGGGTTGGCTTTGGGAGAAGACTTCGAAACAGAAGCTGACTTTTCCTTTTCCGAATCCCCGGATGACGTCTCATGGTCAGTCCCCGCCGCTTCTGCAGGTTTGTTCGGGGCTGCAGACGGCACCGGAGCCCGCCGCATCGCCAGGCCTGACATCAGAATCACCAGACCGGCAACAAACAGAATTACGGAAATAATGGCAATGGCCAAGGGAGACCGACTTTCAGGGCACGGAAATTGTCATAGGCGACCCTACGGGGTGAAAGATGCATCTCAAAACCCGGATACTTCCGTAAAAAGATGCCGACCGTGCCATGAAACAGAGCCCTGAGAATTCTCACAGCGTTAAACAACGGAAGGGCGGACACCCTTACGGTGTCCGCCCTTCCGTTACGAACTGCGCTGTTGAAAAAACGGCGCTGCTTTGAACGGCGCTGCTTAGGCTACCGGAGCAGCAATCTTCATGCCGTGCATGTTGACCAGCAGTTCGCGTGCAGCCTTGATCTGGCGCTCGGCTTCGGCGTCATCCCAGCCAAGCTGCGGAGCCAGCAGGCCTGCCAGTTCGGTCAGCATTTCCGCGGTCACCAGGCCACGGAAGGCCAGCGACGTACGGCGGATCAGGATGTCGGACATCCGGGTGATCTGCTCGTGCTCAACCATGTAGGTCAGCTCGCGGGTGCTCAGCTCGTTGGTCGAGGCCAGCAGCTGGTCTCCGCCCTGGGCCAGGAACTCAAGGACGTCCGTGGCGCGGGTGCCGTAGCGGGTCAGCAGCACGCGGACGCGGTCGCGGTCAGCAACCTCGCTGGCGGTGCGGTTGACCCACAGGCGCTCTTCGGCCTCGGTGCGGGGGAAGCCCTTGCCGCCGCCGATCTGCAGTTCCGACGTCGTCGTCTTCCGCGGCATGCCCAGTGCGGTCATGGCCTCGGAGGCGAGGTTTTCGGAGAGGGCGCGGAAGGTGGTCCACTTGCCGCCCACGAGGGACAGGCTGGTGACGTTCTTGCCGCCGCGGCGGTCAATGCGCTTTTCGATGCGGTAGTCACGGGACACGAAGCCGGGCTGCGTGTCATCGTGCTTGGGCAGCGGGCGAACACCGGAGAAGGTGTAGACGATGTGGTCGCGGCGTACGTCGATGGTCGGGAACACATGGGCGACGAGTTCGAAGAAGTACTCTATTTCCTCGTCGGTGCAGACCGAATCCTCGGTGATGTCGGCGTCGATGTCCGTGGTGCCCACCAGGACACGGTCACCCATCGGGTAGATGAGGACAATGCGGCCGTCGGTGTGCTCGAAGAACAGTTCGCGGCCGTTGCAGGCTTCCAGCAGTTCCGGGTGGTCCAAGACGATGTGCGAGCCCTTGGTACCGCCCATGAAGGAGGTGCGCTTGCCGAAGGAGTCGTTGGTCTCGTCCACCCAGGCGCCGGTGGCGTTGATGACGACGTCGGCCTCGAACAGGAACTCTTCGCCGGTCAGCTCGTCGCGCAGCAGCGTGCCGGCGTCCGTGGTGCCCACGGCGGAGACGTAGTTGCTGGCACGGGACTGCGGGTTGGCCTCAAGACCGTCGCGCAGCACGTCCAGGGTCAGGCGCTCCGGGTTGTGAACGGAGGCATCGAAGTAGGTTGCGGTGTACTTGACGTCCGAACGCAGCTTGGGCAGTTCCTGCAGGGACTTCTTCTTGCCTACAAAGTTGTGGCGGGGGGCCACGCGGCCTCCGCGGGAGAAGAAGTCATACATCAGCAGGCCGGCCTTGATCAGGACGGCGCCGCGCTCGGTGTGCTTGCCCTGCTTGTGAGTCAGGAAGCGCAGCGGAGCTGCAGTGATGCCCGAGAACGTGCTCGTGATCGGGATGGTGGTCTGCAGCGGCTTTACGTAGTGCGGGGCCAGACGGAGCAGCGCATTGCGCTCGACGACGGACTCGTGCACGAGGCGGAACTCGCCGTTTTCCAGGTAGCGGATGCCGCCGTGGATCATGTGCGATGAGGCGCCCGATGCACCCTGGCAGTAGTCACCGCGCTCCACGAGAGCTACGTCCACTCCCTGCAGCGACAGGTCACGGAAGGTGCCTACGCCATTGATGCCGCCGCCGACGATGAGCACTGAGGCCCGGGGGCGGTCCTTCAGCTGCTGCACCACCGGACGGACGGCGGTTTTTCCCTTGGTGGGGTTCACGGAATTGTCCACGACTATCTCCAAACGCTTCTGTGGCGGCTTTGCCATATCCCACAATGTTCGGAGTCCGGGGCACCGGCAATCGAGCTGATGCACAAACGTGCAGCCTGCCATAATGGAATCATGTGGATCGAAGCAGTGTTGGCGGGCAGCAAGTGAACAAAGATGTCACCAATGCGTTTTCGGTGAGGCCTCTGGAGGGACCTACCGCGACTGAGCGGGAAGGCCGTGACCGGGACGCCCTGCGGGCAGCCCAGATGTACTACCTCCAGAACCTGACCATGGAGGCAATCGCCCGGGAACTGCGGATATCGCGCTCCACGGTTTCCCGTCTGCTCTCCCATGCCCGCAGTACCGGACTGGTGGAGATCCGCATCAAGAGCGCCTCGGACCGTGCCCCGGCGTTGGAGAAGGAGATCAGCTCGCGCTTTGGCATCCATGCCCGGGTGATCCCTGTGGCAGAGGGCGTGTCTCCGTCCCAGACGCTGCAGCGCGTTGCTGTGCAGGCGGCCCATCTCATTGGCCCGCTCATCGATTCCGACGCCATTGTTGGGGTTGCCTGGGGCTCTACGCTCGGTGCCGTCAGCCAGTATCTGTCCGTGAAGAACACCCACGACAGCACAATTGTGCAGATGAACGGCGCGGGAAACTTCCGCACGTCGGGCATCACCTACGCCAGCGAAATCCTCCAGCGGTTCGGCCACGCCTACGGTGCGCGCGTGGTGCAGTTCCCGGTTCCCGCGTTCTTTGACCATACGGAAACCAAGGAAGCCATGTGGCGGGAGCGGCCCGTGAAACGCGTGCTGGACCTGCAGGCCCGGATGAACACCGCCATCTTCGGCGTCGGTTCCATCAAGGCCGGCGTGCCCAGCCACGTCTACAACGGCGCCTATCTGGACGAAGAGGACCTGGATGATCTGATGGCCGAGGAAGTGGTGGGCGATGTTGCCACTATGTTCTACCGCGCCGACGGCACCTGGGACGGCATTCGCCTCAACGAACGCAGCACCGGCCCGGATTTGGAGCAGCTGCGCCAGGTTCCCCGCCGGATCTGTGTGGTGGCCGGGGAATCAAAGGTCACCAGCCTCCTGGGCGCACTCCGGGCGGGGCTGGTCACCGACCTCATGCTGGATGAGAACTCGGCGCGGCTGCTGGCCTCTGCCTGACGGTGCAGCCGCATCCTCCCGTTATCCTCCCGTTTCAAAGAGGACGTTGATCGCGTCGTTCGTCTCTCGAAGGGTCGACGCCGGCACCCGGTTGGCCCAGATGTCCTCCAGGGACGGTTTCATCAGGGCCGTGACATCCGCTGCGTGCGTGGTGACCGAGACGTAGAAGGTGCTGTCTTCCTCCACGGGGGCGATAAAGGGATCCGGGTCTATTCCCATGCTCCGGTAGACCTCCGCGGCGATGGGCGTAGAGTCACGCCGGGCCGGGAAGACCACACCGGCCTGGGCAACCTCCTGCTGGCAGGCGGTGGATCCCAGGAACGCCACCCAGGCCGCGGCACCCTCGGGATTGTCGGTGTCCTTCACCACGGAATCCGCCAGCCCGTTAAGCATGGACTTCGACGTCCCGTCGGGGCCGATGGGGGTCCGCGCCGTACCAACCTGCATTCCTTCAGCCTTGGCGTAGGAAGTAATGGTCCAGGCGCCGTCGGGAACTATGGCTACCTTTCCGGAAGCCAGCTGCCCGCTGGTTCCTTCTGACGCGTTGAACTGTCCGTAACGCGGCATGAAGCCCTTGTCCGTCAGTGAAAAAAACCAGTCCAGTGTCTCGTGAAGCGCCGGGTCGTCGTAGTTATAGCGGTCTCCCCACAGTGCCTTGTTGGTGGAGGTCCAGTCGTTCGAGGCGGCAAAAGCGGACCACTGCGCCTGCCCGGCGTTGTCGCCCCCTGCCGCGGCCACGCCGAATCCGTAAACGGACACGTTGTCCTTATCAAAGCCCGGCTCATCGCCGCGTACCCCGTTGTCGTCCACGGTCAGGTGGGCCACTATTTTCTCGAACGTTCCTCCGTCCTCGGGGTTCCAGCTCCACCCGTCCAGGTCCGCCGCCGAGAATCCGGCTTCGGCCAGCAGATCGGCGTTGTAGAACATGGCTATGGTGTCCCAGTCCTTGGGCATGCCGTACTGGTGGCCGTCCGGTCCGGTCCACAGATCGGCCAGGCCTGCCTGGAAATCGTCAGGATCCACGGCTGCCGTGGCGGGCAGTTCATCCAGGGGTGCCAAAACCTCAAGCTCGGTGAATTGCGGATATTTCGAGACGTGGTTGGTAAACACGTCCGGACCGGTGCCGGCAATGAACCCGGCGGTGAGCTTGGTCCAGTAGCTGTCCCAGCCGGTCTGGGAGATGCGCACCTCCTGGCCGGGGTTTTCCTGCTCGAACATTTGCGCGCATTTCTGGTAGGCGGGCAGCTGGTTGTTGTCCCAGAGCCAGTAATCAATGACGCCGGAGCCGCCGGCGTCACTTTCTGCCTGCCCTCCGCATCCGCTCAGGGCCAGGACAGCTGCGGTAAGGACGACGCCGGCCCGGGTCACGCGGCGGCGAGGGGAAATGCCAAAGTGTGTCATGGTGTGCTCCTACTTGATGCCGCTGAAACCGATGGAGTTGATGATGCGCTTCGCAAAGACCGCAAAGAGGGCGACCATCGGCAAAGCGGCAATCAGGGTGGCCGCCATCAGGCCGGCCCAGTCCGTCCCGGACTGCGGCGACTGGTCCCGGAAAACACCCAGGGCTACGGTGAGGATCCGGGATTTGTCGGTGTAGGAGACCATCAGGGGCCAGAAGTACTCATTCCATGACGTGATGTAGGTCAGGATGGACAGCGTGGCCAGGGGTGCAGCGGAAAGCGGCAGGATGACCCTGAAGAAGATACCGACCTTCGAGACCCCGTCCAGGAGGGCCGCCTCTTCCAGTTCGTTGGGCACGCTCATGAAGAACTGGCGCAGGAAGAACACGGCGAACGGCGTCATGAACATGCTGGGCAGGGCGATGCCCAGCAGGGTGTCCACCAGGCCCAGCTGCTTGATCAGGACAAAGTTGGGCAGCAGCGTGAAGATGGCGGGAACCATCAGCCCGGCCAGGAACAGCGCAAATACCTTGTCCCGCCCGGGCCACTTCAGCCGGGAGAAGGCGTAGGCCGCCATGGCGGAGAACAAGATCTGGCCTGATGTCACCAGGGTGGCTACTACCACCGAGTTCAGCAGGTAGCGCCAGAAGTTCATGGCCGTGCCCGCGCCGCCCTCCGCAATGGCTTCCTCGGTGGTGGCCATGCCCAGCACCCGTTCAAAGGCACCCCAGCTGAACTCGGGCGGGAGCCAGGACGCAGGATGTGCCTGCAGGCCGGCGTTCGTGGACAGTGCTGTGCGCAGCATCCAGTAGAACGGAAACAGGGTAATCAGGATGACGGCCACCAGGAAAGCCCAGGCCAGGGCCCTGCCCGGGGTGAGGCGCCGGCGTCGTCGTACACGTTCCGGGTTGTTGCCGCCGGGCGGGGTGTCCAGGGAAACGTCGGTGGAGGCCAGGGTGCTTCCGAGGGCACCCGGTGCGGGAATCGCGTTCATTCTAGGATCCTCGGATTCAGTTCAGGTCGGTGGAGCCGGCGCGGGTCAGACGGAACTGGACAAACGTGATGACCGCCAGGACCACCAGCAGGGCCACGGACATGGCAGAGGCATAACCGAATTGGAAGCGTCCAAAGGCCATTTCAAAGATGTAAAGCTGCAGGACGTTGGTCGCGTTGGCCGGACCTCCCCCGGTGGTGACGGACACCGTGTCGAAAACCTGGAAGCTGCCGATCACGGTCATGATCAGCACGAGGGCCATGATGGGGCGCAGCAGCGGAAGGGTGACGGAGAAGAAGGTGCGGACCTCTCCGGCACCGTCAATCCGTGCCGCCTCATACACCTGTGGAGGGATCGCCTGCAGGCCGGCGAAAATCAGCAGGGCCGTGTACCCCATGTGCCGCCATACGTTGATCAGAGCAATGGTGGGAATGGCCCAGGTCTCACTGGACAGGAAGCCGATCCGGTCCAGCCCGATCCATTCCAGCACCTGGTTGGCCACGCCAAACTGGGTGTCCAGAATCCATAGCCAGACGATCGCCGCCACAACGTTGGCCACCAGGTATGGACCCAGCACCAGTCCGCGCAAAAGCGATGACTGGGTCAGCTGATGCATCAACAGCGCTATCAGCAGGGCCACAACGGTTTGCACGCCGATGTTGATCACCACGTACTGGACCGTGACCACCAGGGAGTCCCAGAAGATGGGGTCCTGGACCAGCCGGCGGTAATTGTCCAGACCCACAAATTCCGACGGCGTCAGCAGGTTGAAGCTGGTGAAGCTCAGCCAGATGCCGCGGACCGTGGGCCAGGCAAGGAAAAAGACAAAGCCGAGTGCGGCCGGAGCGATGAAGAGAAGGGCAAGCTTAGTGTCCTGACCGGAACGCGGCCGCCGTTTCGGCGGCGTTCCGGCGACGCTGCTCCGTTGCAGCGGCGTGGTGGTTGCCATGGCCGGTGCCTCAGCCCTGGACCGCAGCTGCGGTTGAGGAGACTGCTTCCAGATGCAGTATGCGCATCTCATCCGGGTGGAGCCCCGGAGTGTGGACGCCCACCTGTTCCAGTGCCCGCCCGGTCAGGACTGCACCCTCGCTGCCCGGCCACCACGGCGGCGGCCGGAAGCCGCTCGGAGCAGGGCCCGGAGTTACGTCGCGGAGCCGGTAGGCCTGCGCCGGTTCCAGGCCGCGGAATTGGAATCTGCCCAGCGGCTCAACATCCGAGACCGCGGTGCGCACGACGGCGAACAGTGCCTCGCTGCCTGCCTGGTCCACCACCCCGTGGATCTGCAGAGACGGGTCGAAGGAATCCAGGCGCACCATGTTTCCGCTGTGCAGCAGCGCGCGGTGTTCCTTGTAGAACTCCACCCACTGGGCCAGCTCGCTGCTCTCCTCCGCGGTGGCCTCCGTCAGGTCCCACTCGATGCCCAGATGTCCCCACACGGCCGTTCCGGCCCGGAAGTGCAGGGTGTGCATCCGGCCCGTGGTGTGTGAGCGCAGTGAGGCGATGTGGGATCCCATCAGTTCCGGCGGGATCAGCTGCTGCGTCCAGCGGTGCATCCGCTGCCGTTCAAGGGGGTCGATGCAGTCCGAGGTCCAGACCCGGTCCGTGTGTTCCAGGACGCCCAGGTCCACGCGGGCGCCGCCGGAGGAGCAGGACTCGATTTCAAGTTCCGGGAATCTTTCCTTCAGTTCGGCCATCAGCCGGTAGGCGGCCAAAGTCTGGGCGTGGACACCGGGGCGTCCGTCGGGCTGGGTTCCGGCCTCGGTCAGGTCCCGGTTGTGGTCCCATTTGATGTAGGCGATCGGATAGCGCTCCAGCAGGGCAACCATCTGGTTGCGCACATGCTCGTAGGCTCCGGGCATCCCAATGTTGAGGACCTGCTGCTGCCGGGATTCCAACGGCAGCCGCCCGGCCGGCGCCATAATCCACTCCGGATGGGCGCGGGCCACTTCCGAATCCGGATTGACCATTTCGGGCTCAAACCAGAGACCGAATTCCATCCCCTTGGAGCGCACGTGGTCGATCAGCGGATCCAGGCCGCCGGGCCACACTTCCGGGGAAACCACCCAGTCCCCCAGCCCGGAGGTGTCATCGCGGCGGGAGCCAAACCAGCCGTCGTCGAGCACAAAACGTTCAACGCCGACTTCCGCTGCACGGTCCGCCAGCTCGGTAAGCCGGCTCAGCCGGTGGTCAAAATACACGGCTTCCCACACGTTCAACGTGACGGGCCTCGGACGGGAGGGATGCTCCGGGCGGGCGCGCAGCCAGGCGTGCAGGCGCCGGGCCTGGTCATCGAGCCCGTTCCCCCAGACGCCGTACAACCAGGGCGAAGTGTAGCTCTCCCCCCGTCCAAGCACCAGCTCGCCGGGCAGGAGCAGTTCGGAGCCGCCCAACACCTGCAGCCCGTTGGAGAGCCGCTCTGCCCAGGCGCGGTGGTTGCCGGAGAACCCTACGTGCAGCCCCCACACCTGGCCGTCGGCAAATCCAAATCCCGGCTCACCCGCTGACAGGACGTAGGCCGCGTCCGCACCGGTGCGGCCCTTGCGTCCCTCGCGCAGGTGGATTCCCACCGGCAGTGCAGTGCGTTGGGGCGCACGTTCTCCGCCCCAGTGTCCGGCAAAGTCCAGGATTTCCCGGGCACGCGCGGGAAGGGGGAGGACAAGGCCCAGTTCCTGGACCCGGTAACCTCCTTCCCCGGTGTTTGTCACGCCGGCGCGGGTGCGCAGCAGGCCCGACGGCGCCAGTTCCAGCTCGATCGTCAGTTCCAATCCGGAGAGCTCATCCGCCGCCGTCACGAACAGCTGGGCTGCACCCGTACTGGTGAGGGCTCCCTCTGTTGCTGTTTCCTGCTCCGCCGGCACTCCCAGGTTCACCCTGGTAACGGTGAACAGAGGGGTCCACGCCGTGCCGTTCCGGTCCCCTGCCAGCCCCGGCCGGCCGGTCCATCCCGCATGGAGTGAACCGAGCATGTCCGGACGGACGGGAACATCCAGGCTGTTGGCGGACCCGTGTGGAACAGCTGCGGCAGCGAGCATGGCGGCTTCTTCGGCTCCAAGGCCGGGCAGCGCCGCTCCCCAGTGCACCACGGATGGCAGTTGGTCATGGGAAAGATCCACCAGCACCGAAACACCCCCGCTGCACAGATGAACGCGGCAGGCGCCGGTGGTGTCGAGGACGGGGGAAGGTTCGAGACTGACAGCTGTCACTAGGGCTCCTGCAGTGGGACGGGCGGGCCGTCCGCACTGCAGCGGCCGGCTGGTGTGATGTACGTCATACCGTAGCCGCCTGCAGCGTCGATTCAACTACCCCGTGCCCGCGAGTCGCAGGGTGCGGACACCCGTCGTCGCCTCCCGGACAGAGCAGCCGGACAATCCAGTCAGACTGCTGCCGCCGATTGTGCCCCGGCCTAGGATTCCAGCATCGCCACCGACCGGTTCCACAGGCCCAGCGCCAGGGCTCCGTCTGCGGCCTGCCGGTTGGGACGGGCAACCTTGCACCGCTCGTAGTACTTTCCCGTCGGATAGTCCTCCCCAGGCGTTCCTTCCGCCAGGAACACCAGCGTCCGTGCACCTTTCTCGGGGCTGGTCAGGAAAAGGCGGCGCAGCGGCGTGGCATAAAGGGCGTGCATCGCCGAACCCTTGGTGCTGGAAAAACCCGACGCTATGTTGCCCGGGTGGAACGCCGTGGAGGTGGCGCCGTGCGAACGGTAGCGGCGGTCGAACTCCTGGGTGAAGAGGATCTGCTCCAGTTTGGTGTTCCCGTACGCTTTGCGCGGTTTGTAGTTCTTTTCCTCCTCGAGGTCGTCCAAATCAACGGAGGCAAACAACCGGTTTGCCACACTCGAGGTGTTAATAACGGTCCCCTTGGACTCCAGCAGCCGGTCCGTCAGCAGGCGGGTCAGCAGGAACGGCGCCAGATAATTCACCTGAAACGTCATTTCATGCCCGTCGCCCGTCACCTGGCGTTCCTTGCCGAAGATGGCACCGGCGTTGTTCGCCAGCACATCAATGCGCGGATACCGCTGCAGCAGCTCCGAGGCGAGGTTCCGCACGTCGTTCAGGACGGCGAAGTCAGCCAGCAGGTATTCGCCGCCGGTTTGTTCCGCCACGGCGGCCGTCTTTTCCGGTGACCGGCCAACCACCACCACATGGTGGCCGTCCCGGGCCAGCTTGCCCGCGGCAGCCGCCCCCACGCCGTCGGACGCGCCTGTGATCACGATGGTCTTGGAAGCCACGGAAGGCCTGCTTTCCTCTGAAGTGCCGGGACGGCATCACCCTAGCCGGGCGGATACGGGAAAGGTAGCCGCCCGGCGCGGTTCAGGAGCCAACGTCGGATCAGACTGTGGGCCGGCTCCGCCAGAATGCTGCCATCAGCGCACCCGATACGTTGTGCCACACGGAGAAGACCGCTGCCGGCAGGGCAGCTTCGGGGGTGAAGTACTGCTTGGCCAACCCGGCGGCCAGCCCGGAGTTCTGCATCCCCACTTCGACGGCCATGGTGCGCCGGGAGGCAATGGGCTGCCGGAACAGTTTTGCGGTTCCGTAACCCAATCCGAGGCCCAGGCCGTTGTGCAGGATGACGGCGAGCAGGATCAGCCAGCCGGCGGTGACAATGGCCGCAGCGCTTCCGGCCACCACGGCCAGGACCACAAAGGTGATGGCCAGGACGGAGATCCAGGGCAGGACCGGCAGGACCCGGTCCACCAGCCGCGGCACCGCATAACGGATCGCCAGTCCCAGCACCACGGGGATCAGCACAATCTGGACGATGGACAGGGCCATTGAACCGGCGTCCACCGTCATGTAGCGGCCGGCCAGCCACAGCGCCAGCAGCGGGGTCAAAAGCGGCGCCAGCAAAGTGGAGACAGAAGTCATGGCCACCGAGAGGGCCACATTGCCCTTGGCTAGGTACGTCACCACATTGGAAGCCGTTCCGCCCGGCGCGCAGCCAACGAGGATGACACCGGCCGCCAGCTCGGGACTGAGCTGCAGGGCCCACGCGATGCCTGCACCGAGCAGCGGCATGATCACGAACTGCGCCACCACCCCCAGCAGCACGGGCAGCGGCTGCCGGACCACCAGGGCAAAGTCCGGCAGGGTCAGGGTCAGGCCCATGCCGAACATGATCAGCATCAGGGCCGGATTCACGAACGTTGACAGCCCGGTGAAGGGCTCGGGGAAAAACAGGGCCACCGCTCCCCCGGCGAGAATGAGCAGGGGGAACACTGTCACGGCCACGCGCGCACTGCGCTCTTCGGCCGTCCGGATCCGTTTGGGTGCTGAGGTGATGGGGTTCGCTGACATCTCCACATGCTGGCATCTGCTGCGCGGGTGCGCTATTTGTGACGCAGAGCTACGCGCGGACCCGCCGCCGTCGTCGTGCGGGAACGACGACGGCGGGCGCCGTTGGATACGGCTACGCGAGTTTCGCTGTTCGCGAGAAGAGCTTCTGCAGCAGGATGAAGACCAGCAGCAGGGCGCCGATGACGATCCGGGTCCACCAGGAGCTCAGGGTTCCTTCATAAGAAATGAAGGTCTGGACGATTCCCAGGACCAGGACTCCGGTCAGCGAACCGATCACGTAGCCGTACCCGCCGGTCAGCAGCGTTCCTCCGACCACCACGGCAGCAATCGCATCCAGTTCCATGCCCTGGGCGGCGAGACTGTAGCCGGAGAGACTGTAGAAGGAAAAGAGGATGCCTGCGGTTGCGGAGCACAGGCCGCTGATCGCGTAGACCAGCACCTTGGTCCGGGGCACGGCCAGTCCCATCAGCACAGCCGAGGATTCTCCGCCGCCAATCGCATAGACCGTCCTGCCAAAGCGCGTCTGGTGCAGGACGTACACCGCCGCCGCAGCCACGAGCAGAGCAATGATGACGCCCGGGGAGACAAACAGGCCTCCGAAACGGATCCGGGACTGGGCCATGGAGGTGAAAAACGGATCGGTCACGGTGATGGCGTCCAAGCTGATGACATAGCACAGCCCCCTGGCCAGGAAGAGTCCGGCCAGGGTCACGATGAAGGGCTGGATCTCGAAGACCTGGATGATCAGCCCCATCAGCAGCCCGAACGCCGCACCGGCCAGGAGCACAAGCACAATGACGGCAAAGGGATTCCAGCCGGCCTGCAGGAGACTGGCCGCGATCATCATGGAGAGGGCAACAACGGAGCCCACTGAAAGGTCGATGCCTCCGGTGAGGATGACAAAGGTCATGCCGACGGCGAGCACAATCAGGAACGTGTTGTCGATAAGCAGGTTGAGGAACACCTGTCCGGAGGCAAACCCCGGATACATCACGGACCCGGCGGCAAACATTGCCAAGAACAATCCGATCGCCGCCAGGGTGGGAGCAAACTTCGCTGCACCGCGCAGCCGGCTGATCCGGTTGCGGGTGGAGGGCGAGGAAGGGCTGGTGAGCACTGACATTAGACAGCCGCCTTAATGCCGGAAGGTTCAGGAACGGAGCGTTTTCGCTGCCGGAGCAGGGTCCGTGCCTTCGGGGCCTGAAGCAGGCAGACGATGATCACGACCAGCGCCTTGAACACCAGGGTTGCTTCGGGCGGGATGCCCAGCGTGTAGACCGAAGTTGTCAGCGTCTGGATGATCAGTGCACCGATCAGGGTGCCCACGAGGCTGTAGCGGCCGCCGGCAAGTGAGGTTCCGCCAATAACGACGGCGAGAATCGCATCCATTTCGATGAAAAGCCCGGCGTTGTTGGCATCAGCTGCTGTGACGTTGGAGCTGATCATCAGCCCGGCCGCCGCCGCACAGAACCCGCTGAAGATGTAGACGATCCAGGTGATGCTGCGGGCTTTGATGCCGGCCAGCCGGCTCGCCGCGGGGTTGATGCCGACGGCTTCGATCAGTGTTCCCAGCGCCGTGCGGCGGGTCAGCAGCCCGGCAGCGGCCAACACCGCCGCCGCGATCAGGATCGAGATGGGCAGGCCCAGGAAGAAGCCTGCGCCGATGGCATGGAAGGTGTCGTTGGAAACCGAAATGATCTGTCCGTCGGTCACGAGCTGCGCCAGTCCGCGCCCGGCGGTCATGAGGACCAGGGTGGCGATGATGGGCTGGATTCCGATGACGGCTACGAGGAAACCGTTCCACGCCCCCAAGACCAGGCCGGCAACCACCGCGATCAGCACCGCCGTCATCGCGGTCTGCGCGGAACCGGGATCAGGTGAATTGTAGATATATGTGCAGGAGATTGCTCCCGCAATGGCCGCCACCGCCCCCACCGAAAGGTCAATCCCCCGGGAGGCAATGACCAGGGTCATGCCCAGGGCAATCAGGATGGTGGGCGCACCGTTGCGCAGGATGTCGATCAGGCTGCCGTACAGATGCCCGTCCTGGACCCGGACCGTGAGGAAATCGGACCGGAACGCCTGGTTGAGAAGCAGCAGCAGGACCAGTGCGAGGACAGGCCAGGTGAGGCGGTGCCGCAAAATCCCGTTCATGCGTTGCTCCCGGCAATGATGGCCATCACGTCATCCATGGTGACGCCGTTGTTGGGGAGGTTGGCCACCATCTCCCGGTCTTTCAGGACGGCTATGGAGTCACTGAGCCGAAGGACTTCCTCGAGCTCGGAGGAAATAAAGATCATCGCCATTCCTTCTGCGGCCAGGTTGCTGATGAGGAGCTGAATTTGTGTCTTGGCACCGATGTCGATGCCCCGCGTGGGTTCATCGAGGATGAGCAGCTTC
The DNA here is from genome assembly GCF_058269275.1 of Arthrobacter sp. TJ-178. Taxonomy (NCBI): domain Bacteria; kingdom Bacillati; phylum Actinomycetota; class Actinomycetes; order Micrococcales; family Micrococcaceae; genus Arthrobacter; species Arthrobacter sp. TJ-178. The sequence continues at coordinate 88,358 of NZ_JBZCNK010000005.1, forward strand.
GGGTTCATGATCAGCCAGCGGGCCAGAAGCACCTTCTGCTGGTTTCCGCCGCTGAGGTTGCGGATCAGCGCATCCTTGTTGGCCGGCCGGATGTCCAGTGTCTCGATGAATTTCTCGGACAGCTGGTCCTGCTGCCGACTGGGGATTCGCCGCAGCCAGCCCTTGCTGGCCTGCATGGCCAGGACCAGGTTGTCTTTCACTGAGAGGTCGCCGATGAGGCCTTCTTCCTTTCGGTTCTCGGAAGAGAATCCAATTCCGGCGTTGATGGCGGCACGCGGACTGCGCAGGTTCCGGCTGGTGCCGCTGATGCGCAGCTCACCCTGATCCGCGTGATCGGCGCCAAAGAGCAGCCGTGCGGTTTCGGTGCGTCCGGATCCAAGCAGTCCGGCAAGTCCCAGGATCTGGCCCGGCGCCACGCTGATGCTGATGTTCGCGACGGAACCTTTCCTCCCGAGATTTTCCGTCTGAAGCAGCGCCGTTCCCGGTGACATCTCTGCCCTGGACACCGCCGTTTCGGAACGGTCCAGCTCGGCCAGGACTTCCACATCCCTGCCGATCATCTTCTGGATCAGGCTCATCCGGGGCAGCTCGCTTGTCGGGTATTCGCCCACCAGCTTTCCGTTCCGGAGCACCGTCATCCGGTCCGAAATCTCATACACCTGCTCAAGGAAATGCGAGACAAAGACAATCCCGACTCCCTGTTCGCGCAGTGAACGGACCACGGTGAAGAGCTGCTGCACTTCTTCCGCGTCCAAGCTGGAGGTGGGCTCATCCAGGATGAGGACTTTCGCTTCAATCTGGACGGACCGGGCAATGGCCACGAGCTGTTGGATTGCCAGGGAATGGGTGGAAAGGACCGAGCCGGGATCCAGATGGCCCAGTTGGAGATCAGCCAGGACGCGCCGTGCACTCCTGCGCACTGCCTTCCAGTCGATGCGGCCGTGCCGGCGTGGTTCTCGTCCCAGGAGGATGTTCTCTTCCACCGAGAGGTTGGGGCAGAGGTTCACTTCCTGATAGACAGTGCTGATCCCGGCCTCCTGGGCCTCGGCAGGGCTGCTAAAGTTCCGCTCCGTCCCCGCGACGGTGATTGTTCCGCTGTCCACCGGGTAGACGCCCGTCAAGGCCTTGATCAGGGTGGATTTTCCCGCGCCGTTCTCGCCCATGAGAGCGTGCACTTCACCCGGAAAGAGCCGGAAGTCCACGCCGTCCAGGGCTTTGACACCGGGAAATTCAATGGAGATTCCAGTCATCTCCACGAGGGGAACGGTTTCATTCATGGATGCATCTTTTCTGTGCCGGAGTGCGGTGAGCACCGGCTCACCGCACTCCTCCCGATGGTTGTCTCCGGAATAGCCCTCGCCGGGCTTCCCGCAATCCGGCCCGGCGCTTCAGGCCGGCCCGGTACTTTTGATCCGGTTCAGTACTTTCGATCCGGAAGGGCCTTCGTGGCCTCTTCCTGGGTGAAAGCAGTTTCTTCCGTGACAACACGCTCCGGCACGTCTTCGCCCGCAACAACCTTCTCGGCCAGGTCCATCAGCTGATCACCCAACAGCGGGTTGCATTCAACGATGTAGTTGATCTTGCCCTCGGACAGTGCCGTCATTCCGTCCTTGACGGCGTCCACGGTAATAATCTTGATGTCCTTGCCCGGCACCTTGCCGGCGGCTTCAATTGCCTCGATTGCGCCGAGACCCATGTCGTCATTGTGGGCGTAGACAACGTCAATGTCCGGCGTGTTCTTGAGGAAGGCTTCCATGACCTGCTTGCCGCCGCTGCGGGTGAAATCGCCCGTCTGGGACTGCACGATCTTCAGATCGGGGTCGGCAGCGATGGCCTCTTCAAAGCCTTCCTTCCGGTCCAGGGCCGGTGCGGCGCCCGTGGTTCCCTGCAATTCCACAATGTTTACCGGACCATCCACGGCAGCCGAGTCCTCCACCAGCCATTGGCCGGCCTTCTTGCCCTCTTCGATGAAGTCGGAGCCCAGGAAGCTCTCATACAGAGAAGTATCGGTGGAGTCGATGGCCCGGTCGGTGAGGATTACCGGGATATTCGCATCCTGGGCTTCCTTCAGGACAGTGTCCCATCCGGATTCAACCACCGGCGAGAACGCGATGACGTCCACTTTCTGCTGGATGAAGGAGCGGATGGCTTTGATCTGGTTTTCCTGTTTTTGCTGGGCGTCATTGAATTTAAGGTCGATGCCGGCCGCAGCGGCCGCCTCATTCACGGATTTTGTATTGGCGGTACGCCAACCGCTTTCGGCTCCCACTTGGGCAAAGCCCATGGTGATCCCGTCATCGGACCCGCCGCCCGCATCCGAGCCGCCGCACGCAGACAATGCCAGTGCCGAAACGGCCGCGGCTGTCATAAGGGTTTTCCGAAACACTGCTGCCTCCTGGAGTTAGGACCGCAGCAGGGACACAATGCATCGCCTTCGCTGCGGGGGCTTCCTGCCCTGCGCGCAATTGTGAACGCTAACATCCGAACGGTCAACAGAGTTTTCCTCAATCGGGCCGCAATTTTTCAAACCGGGTACTGGAGCCTGAGGAGCCATAAAAACAATCAAGGGCCGCTGCAGAGGCAGCGGCCCTTGATTTGTTCTGCGGCACCGCCGGGGTGCCTGAACTGCAGCGGACTACACCGCGGCGAGTTCCTTCTCTTCGGCTCTTTCAGGAGCCGGCTCAACCGGAGCGTCATCCACCGGCCAAGCGGTGTCCCGCGGCGGCTTGATCCGGTCGATGATCACCAGAACCAACAGGGAAGCGGCTCCCCAGATACCCAGCGTCAGCAAGTGCGAACCGACGGTGTCGCCGCCAAAGTACAGGATGGAGCGGATGGACTCCACGGCAGCCGGCATCGGCAGGAACCCGTGCAGGAAACGGAAGAACTCCGGCTCCATGTAGATGGACATTGCCGCACCGGAGGCCGGAATGCCCAGGAACATCAGGATGCCGATCGCCGGAAGGATGGCGAGCATACCGATCAGGCGTTCCAGGACCGCGGTGAACATCGCGACACAGAAGATCGCCACGGCACCGGCGCCCCACAGTGCGAGGAAGTGGCCGTCGATCGCACCCACGAAGACGTCGACGATGACCCACAGCAGGGCCGAGTACCCCACGGCCCAGCCGGCGGCAATCGGCACCAGCTTGCGCAGCGGACGGCTGGCGGGCTGGGCGGTGGAGCCCACAATGATGATCATGAAGCCGGCCATGATCCACCCCATGGCCAGGTACATGGTGGACATGCCCATGGAGTCCTTGTTGGGCAGCGGTGCCACGTCCTGAGTGGTCAGCTCCATCTGCTGGCCTGCGGCCACCTGCGTAAAGACACGGTTGACCACCTGCTGGGCGCTGGTGCCGGCAGCCTGGTTGGAGATGAGGGTGGACGTCGGATTCTCGGCCGAAGGCAGCACATAGGCAGCTGTGATGGTCCGGTCCCGGACCTGGTCCCGGGCTTCCTCGGCGGAGTCCATCGCCCGCAGGTCAAAGAGGCCTGACATGTTTTCTTCCAGCCCGGCAACTGCCTGCTCGGCCTGTTCGGCAGTGGTGCCGACGACGGCGACGGGCATGTCCCGCGGCGTGGGCTGGTACATCGCACCCAGCATCAGCGAAAGCATCATCACAACCATCGTCAGCGGCAGGAACCCGAGGGTGACATAGCGCCAGGCCCGGCTCTTCGGGCGGGGGCCGCCGTGCAGTGAGGCAACGTTGACGGCCAGGGGCTTGGCGTCCGGCTTGCGGCGCCGCTTCGCGGCATCGATGCCAAGCGTCAGCAGCAGAGCTGCAACCGCACCGATAACCAGCACCAACAGGTGCCGGCCCACGCCGTTTCCGCCGAAGTACAGGACGGACCGCAGAGATTCACCGGTTGCGGCAGCGGGAAGGAAACTGTGCAGGAACGGGTACAGCCCGGGCATGGTGTGCACGGACATGCTCATGTTGGAGGAGGGAACACCCAGCACCATCAGGAACAGCATGCCAACCAGGACGGCCATCGGGCCCAGGATCCGGGTGAGGAACAGCTGGACGCTGCCCACCGCGAACACGGCGAGCCAGCAGATCCCCAGGACAGCAGCGGTGTGGCCTTCGACGATGCCCATGATGGGGCCGACGACGGTCCAAACCAGGGCGGAAATCAGTGCGGACCAGCCGGCCAGCAGCGGAACAAAACGGCGGAAGCGCATCAGTTCCGGAGAGTTGGACAGGGCCAGGCTCAGGGGCATGTAACCCGCGAGCATCAGGGCCGTGGTCATGAACATTGCGCCCAGGCCGGCCATGTCCTTGGCCGGCAGCGGCGCGATGTCCTCGGTCTGCAGGGTCAGGCCGGAGGCGAGCACCTGGGGTGCCAGCATGGCGGTGACCGTGCTGGCTTGGGAGGCGCCGGCGGCACCGGCGGTGTAAAGGGTGGCGGTTCCGTCGCCGAGCGCCACAGCGCTGGCAACCTCGCGGTCCAGCACCAGCTGCCGGGCGTCGTCGGCCGTGTCCACAATCCGGACCTCGACGGCGTCGGCGTCGGCGGATTCCAGTGCTTTGGCAAAGCTGTCCGCCTGCTGGGCGGAACCGCTGACGGCAACCGGCATATTGTGCGGGGCCGGGGAATGCATGGCGGCCAGATATCCGCCCACCAGCATGGACACCATCAGCAGGGGCATCATGAACATGGCGACGTAGCGCCCGATCTTTTCAGCCTTGGCCCGCTTGGCGGCGGCCTCGAGGTCCCGGCTTTCCGTTTCCTGAGTTGGCTCCGCCGCCGGATCATTCTCCGGCGGGGAGTCGGTGGAGGTAGGGGAAGAATTGGTCAAGGACGTGCTCCTGTGCTGAAGAATGGAAGGCGGGGCGAGGTGCGCCGGGGCCGGAGACGGCCGGGACGGGTCAGTGTGAACCAACTCGTCAAAATTACGCCACCTGGCGTAAAATTGGAAATCGACCGAACAGAACGCCGAGAAGAGGAACCACCAAGCATGGGACAACACGGCGAGAAGGCACGCGGCACTCTGTTGGATTCAGCCGAGGAGCTTTTTGCCCGGTTTGGCATCGACGCAGTTTCCAACCGGCGGATCGCCGAGCACGCGGGCACGGCCAACCATTCCGCCGTCGCGTACCACTTCGGCGGCCGCGATGAACTGCTGCGCGCGCTCGTCACCCGGCATCTGGAGGACACGAACCGGCGGCGGACTGAACTGCTCGCCAACCTGCCGGCGGATGCTCCCCTGCCGGATCTGCTCACCGTGATGATCCTTCCCTGGGTGGACCATCTGGCTTCGCTGCCCGTACCCAGCTGGCGGGCACGCTTTGTGCACCAGATCCGCTCGGTGCCCTCGGTTCACCAGGTGCTGACCGAGGCCGCCGTCGCCAGTCCCGCAATGGAGGAGCTGGTGGCACGGACTCATGCCGCAGTAGGCGATGTGCCGCCGTCGGTCCTGTACGGCCGATCCTCGATCCTGGGCAGCATGGTGCTCGGCGTCTGTGCCGAATATGAGGCCCGTATCCAGGACGGGGTGGAAAAACCGAACTGGACCGGCGTCGGCTACTTCCTCATCGACTCCTGCGTGGGAATGCTGGCCGCGCCGGTCACCCATCCGGGAAACTTCCTGGCGCGGCCTTCCTCCGTCTTCCTGCTCTAGCTGTTCTGCGCAGCGCCCGCGAGCGCTGCGACGCCGAGCGCCGTCTCCTCGGCGATCAGGTCTCCGTTAATGGCGGCGCCCGCCATCAGGCCCGCAGCGGCAGCAGCCATCACCTGAGTTGCCGGTGCCGTCAGGTTGCCGGCCGCGTAGAGACCGGGCACCGCGGTTGCACCGGTGGGTTCGGCCGGAATTGCGGTCCCAAAGACCACCTCGCCCATGTACTGATCCACGGGGACGACCCCCAGCTCCGCAAGGTACCCGGCCCGCGCCTCCAACGGGGCAAACACCACCAGCGCATCCCGGGTCACCAAGGCTCCGTTGGCCAGCCGAACACCGGCGCCGTCTCCCTCCAGCCCCGTAACCTCCCCGGAAACCGTCCGGATCCCCCGCGCAGCAAGCTGCTCCGCCTGAATGGCGTCCGGAGTTCCTGCCGTGTGCAGGAACAGGACCACATCCGCGCTCCACTGGCGCCACAGCAGGGCCTGGTGCATGGCAATGCCCAGGTCTGTGGCCAGGATGCCGATGGCCTTGTCCCGGATTTCCCAGCCGTGGCAGTACGGACAGTGCAGGACGCTCGTGCCCCAGCGCTCCTGAATCCCGGGCAGGTCCGGCAGGATGTCCCGTACCCCGGTGGCAGCCAGCACCCGGCGGGCCGGCACCTGCCCGCCGTCGGCCAGGTGCACCCGGAAGCCTCCCTCGGCATCCCGGGTCACGGTGGTCACCCTGCCCGCCCGCACGGTGCCGCCGAAGCTGCGCACCTCGTCTGCGCCGGTGCCGAACAGCTCCCCCGGCGCTACGCCCTCGCGGCCAAGGTAGTTGTGGATGTGGGCCGCCGGCGCATTGCGCGGATCCCCCGCGTCCACCACCAGTACTGACCTGCGTGCCCGTGCCAGAGCCAGCGCTCCGCTGAGTCCGGCTGCGGCACCGCCAATGACGACGACGTCGTACCGGTTGCCGGCTCTTCCGCTGGTGGTCCCTGCTGCTGTTTCCATGTCCGCACTCCTGTAGGTGATACCGCTGCCATTGCCCAATCCCCCTGCCGTTGGGGCCGGGGACTGATCCCAGTGTCGGATGGAGCTGCGAGAGTGGGCAAAGTTCTTTGCCGTGATGGCAAAATGGCAGCTATGGATCATTCCCCTGCTGCTGCCCTCACTGGCGTCGGTGCCCGGCTCCGCGCGCTGCGGATTGAAAGACGCCTGACGCTTGCCGGAATCTCCGCCAGTACCGGAATTTCGGTCAGCACACTCTCCCGGCTGGAATCCGGCCAGCGCCGAGCCACACTGGAACTGCTGATGCCCCTGGCGAAGATTTACGGGGTGACTATTGATGAGCTGGTGGATGCTCCGGCCACCGGGGACCCCCGCGTGCATATGCGTCCGATCCGCCGCCACGGTGCAACCATCATTCCGTTGACGGAGCAGGCCGGAGGAATTGGAGCGTACAAATACATACTTCCGGGCAGGAAATCCCCGGGCACCCCGGATCCGCAGACCCATGAGGGCTACGAATGGCTCTACGTCCTGAGCGGGAGGCTGCGGCTGGTGCTGGGCGGGCAGGAATTGACCCTGAAACCGGGCGAGGCCGCCGAGTTCAACACCCGGACCCCGCACTGGATGGACAACGCCACAGCTGAAAGCGTGGAATTCCTCGCCCTGTTTGGCCCCCAGGGAGAGCGGGCCCACCTGCGGGCACGGCCCGCCGCAAAATAGCGACTTCCGCATCTCCCGCCGGGGCCGGGCTGCGCGCCGGTCTTATACTGCCTGTTCCATCCGCGCACCGCGTCTGCCCAGCATCCGGTCATAAATGGCTGAGAACACCACGGCCGCCACCACGGCAATGAGTGTGATGACGAGCATGCCAATAATCCCGCTCTGCACGCCCGCCCCGGCATTCGCGTCAAAATAGAGAACCGCCCTGTTGGCCATGGTCATGTGGTACAGCGGTTCAGCGGGGGCTATGACCCGGAAGAACCCGGGCAGGGCTTCCAGCGGCACCACTCCGGTGGCGGCCGGCAGTCCCATGAACACCACGTAAATGAGGGACAGGATCATGCCCGCGCTGCCGAACAGGGTAATCAGTGCAAAGGTCACCGCGGATACGGTCACAATGGAGAGCCAGGTGGTGAGGAAAAACCAGCCTCCGTACGGAATGGCCATTCCGACGGCGGACGCCACCCACATCATCAGGCCGGCAGTTGGCAGTGCCGCAATGATCACGATGCCCCACTTGACCAGATACGTGAACCAGCGTGCCGGGCGCAGCTGCGGCCCCAGGACAAAACGCGGACCCAGTTCGACCGGCGCCACCCCCAGCCGGGAATCAATCAGGAAGTGCAGGGCCACGGATCCGCTGAGGCCCACCACCATCAGCAGCACGGAATAGAAGAACGCCCCCTCGCCCAGGGCCGCACCCTCGGGGGGCTCTTCGAACGCTGTGGTCTTGATCGCAATCGGATCAGCCAGCAGATCGGCCGATGTTCCGCCAACCTTTGGGGCAATCTGCTGTTCCAGCTGGGCGGGAAGTTGTGTGCCCAGCTCCTCCAGTTGGCCCCGGAGCTCCGTCCGGGCCTGATCCTGCGCCTGCATGGCGGAGCTGGACAGCTGCTCGCCCAGCCCGCGGTTCGCCTGTTCGAGTGCCGGATTGATCGCATTTGTGGCCAGACTGCTGGCCAGCGGCCCGGCCAGGGGATTGGTGTAGACGGTGATTGAGGGCCGTGACACCTCATCGGCGCTGAGCGCCCCGCTCACCAGTGCGGTGGCGTCCGCCGAAAAGGATTCGGGGATGACAACGGCGCCGTGGAGCTCGCCCGTGCGCATCTGGTCCTGGGCGTCATCCCAGGAGAGGACCCGCAGATCAATCTTGTCCGAGCTGCTGAATCCCTTCTGAATCTCGTCCGTGATGTTCTGCCCCAGGTCCTCGCGTCCGCCGTCCGCCGTCACCGTGCCCTTGTCCTGATTCACCACCGCCATGGGGAAATGATCCAAATGGTTGCCCGGGCTGCCCAGCCCGCCGATATACAAAGCCGTACCTGTTCCGCCCAGCAGCAGGAGGACCAGAAACGGCAGCAGCCACGTCCGGGGAGATACGAAGAAGCCAGGGCCCCTTGAGCCCGTCGCTGTCGATTCTCCTGAGTCTCGTGAGTCTGTGTTCATCTGGTGTGCGGGCATGGGACATACCTCCAAAGGCCCGGCAGCCGCGCCGGCATAAAGATGTGGGATCGTCCTGCTTATTCGAGGGTATCCGCGCCGTTTCAGCACCGATACAGTCGACCCCCGCCGGCTGACTTCCGCCGCTGAATCAGCAGGTGCATCAGGTGCATCAGCCGTTCAGCCGCAGGATCAGCGCATCAAGGACCTGCTGCTGGCCTTTGACCAGTTTGGTGCGCGCAACGGGCTCAGGGAACCAGCCGGCGTCGTCAATTTCTGGGTACTCCCGGACCCTGCCGGATTTGGGCGGCCACTCCAGGAGAAAAGTGTTGCTCTCAATGCGCTCCGGTGCGAAGTCCGCTTCTGCGGTAAAAACGGTAATGGTCTTCTTGGCGGAAGCACGGAAACTGCCGAGCAGGGCGTAGTCCGCGGCAGGCGCCGGGGTGCCCATTTCTTCAGCAAATTCCCGCAGCGCGGCGGCCAACGGATCTTCCTCCGGCGGGTACTCGCCCTTGGGGATGGACCAGGCATGATCATCCCGACGGGCCCAGAACGGCCCGCCCATGTGCCCGATCCATACCTCGAGCTGCTCTGTTCCCGTGTCCGCCGGGGCTCGGCGGTACAGCAGAATCCCCGCACTGCAGATCATGGACTCATCCTAGGCGTCGTACCGTTCCAGTGCCCGTTCGTGCGAGGATCACACCTATGAACCGGCGCCTGATGCTGCTTGACACTGCTTCCCTGTACTTCCGCGCCTTCTACGGCGTGCCGGACACGATCCGCCGCAGTGACGGCACGCCGGTCAACGCTGTGCGCGGCCTGCTGGACATGATTGCCCGGCTGACCGCTGATTATGAAGCTACGGATCTGATCGCGTGCTGGGATGAGAACTGGCGGCCGCAGTGGCGCGTGAATCTGCTGCCCACCTACAAGGCGCACCGGGTGGCCGAGGAGGTGGCCGGCGCGCCGGACGTGGAAGTGGTCCCTGACCCGCTGGAGGCCCAGATCCCGATGATCCGCCGCACCCTGGAACTTGCCGGCGTCGCCGTCGTCGGTGTTCGGGACCATGAGGCCGACGACGTGATCGGCACCTACGCGACGTCCGCCGATTCGCCCGTGGACGTGGTGACCGGGGACCGGGACCTGTTCCAGGTGATCGACGACGGGCGCAGAGTCCGCGTGATCTACACGGCGCGGGGCATGAAGAACCTCGAGGTGCTGACCGAAGCCTCCATTGTGGCCAAGTACCGGGTGCTGCCGCAGCAGTATGCCGACTACGCCACGCTGCGCGGAGATGCCTCCGACGGGCTGCCGGGTGTTGCAGGAATCGGTGAGAAGACCGCGGCGTCGCTGCTGGGCGAGTTTGGCACGCTGGATGCCCTGCTCGCGGCGGCGGCCGATCCGGCCAGCTCCGTCTCCGGGCCGGTGCGCTCAAAGCTGGCGGCTGCTGCGGACTACCTTGCGGTGGCGCCCGACGTCGTCCGGGTGGTCCGCGATCTCGCGGTGCCCGCCCCGGCCGACGCCGGTGCGCGGCTTCAGCCAGTTACCGGCGAGGCGCGTGCGGAACTGGAGCGGCTCGCGGATCAGTGGAACCTCGGCGGGTCCGTGCAGCGGCTGTTGGACTCCTTTGACCGCTACGCGTGACCCTGCGCCGGCTGAGCCGGCTGAGTCGTCGGCAACAGGTGCGGCCAGGCGCGGAGTTAGCCGCGGACCGTTTCGGTGCGGACCTCGGCTTCCACCTCGGCGATAACGTCCCTGTGCCCGCCCAGCGTCTCGAGTTCCTGGGCCAGTTCCACGAGCTCGGCGCCGCCTGCCATCTGCTCGGTGAGCTGGTCCAGGGTGACGTTGTCCTTCCCGTAGTAGCCGATGGACCGGCCGCGCTTGAGCAGCAGGAACCGGTCCCCCACCGGGTAGGCGTGGTGCGGGTTGTGGGTGATGAAGACTACTCCCAGTCCGCGGTCCCGCGCCTGCAGGATGTAGCGCAGGACCACCCCCGACTGCTTGACGCCGAGCGCCGCCGTAGGTTCATCCAGGATGAGCACCTTGGCACCGAAGTACACCGCGCGGGCGATGGCGACGCACTGCCGCTCACCGCCGGAAAGCTGGCCGATGGGCTGCTCCACATCCCGCAGGTCAATGCCCATGTCCTGCAGTTCCTGCTTGGTGATCTGCTTCATCCGCTCAACGTCCAGCCGCTTGAACGGGCCGACGCCGGTGGTCAGCTCGGAGCCGAGGAAGAAGTTGCGCCAGATCGGCATCAGCGAAACCACAGCCAGGTCCTGGTAGACGGCGGCGATCCCCAAATCCAGTGCCTGCCGCGGCGAGGAGAACCGACGCTCCGCCCCAAGTGCGGAGAAAGTGCCCTCATCGTGCGGATGCAGGCCGGCAATGATCTTGATCAGGGTGGATTTGCCGGCGCCGTTGTCGCCCAGCACGCAGGTGACCTTTCCTGCTTCAACGTCCATCGTGACATCGTGCAGGGCAATGACATTGCCGTAATGCTTGCCAACCTTGTCCAGCCGCAGCAAAGGCTCCGATGCCGGCCCGGGTGCGGCAGCGCCGCCGTCGGACTGCGGGTGGGAGCCGTTTTTCTTGGTGTCCATGCCTGTTGTCCGTCCGCTAACTTTGTTCGGCCCGGCGTTTGACCACCAGGTTCACGAGGGTGGCCAACAGCAGCATCAGGCCGAGGAAGAACTTGAACCAGTCAGGGTTCCACTCCGCGTAGACGATGCCCTTGTTGGCCATGCCGAAGATGAAGGCGCCAATCGCCCCGCCGATGGCGGACCCGTAGCCGCCGGTGAGCAGGCAGCCGCCGATCACAGCAGCAATGATGTACAGGAATTCATTGCCGATGCCTTCTCCGGACTGCACCGTGGAGAACGCGAACAGGTTGTGCATCCCCAGGATCCACGCGCAGAAGCCAACGCCCATGAAGAGCCCGATCTTGGTTTTCACCACGGGAACGCCGACGGCGCGGGCCGCGTAATCGTCTCCGCCTGCTGCGAAAATCCAGTTACCCATCCTGGTCCGCAGCAGGATCCACGACGCCACGGCCACCAGGGCAATCCAGATGAAGACGGTGATCCGGACCTCAACGCCTCCGAGGGTAACCGACGAGGCAAAGACGGCCTTGGCTGAGTCGAAGCCGTCCATGTTGGAGATGGAGGGCGACGCGACGCTTCCGCCGATGGCCCGGGTGAGGCCAAGGTTCAGGCCGGTGAGCATCAGGAAGGATGCCAGCGTCACGATGAAGGACGGAAGCTTGGTTTTAACCAGGATCCAGCCGTTCACGAAGCCGACGGCCAGTGACATCACCAGCGCCAGCGCCACTCCCACCCACACGTTGGTCGAGAAATACCAGCTGAACAGTGAGGCCATCAGGGCTGAGCTGATCACGGCGACACCGGTGGAGAGGTCAAACTCGCCGCCGATCATCAGCAGCGAAACTCCCACCGCCATGATTCCGATGGTGGACGCTCCGTACAGGACAGTGGCAATGGACCCTGGCTGGAGAAACACCGGGGCAACGGCGGAGAAGAAGACAAAAAGGGCGATGGCCCCTACGAGGGCGCCGATCTCAGGGCGTCCCAGCATTTTGGCAATCGGGCTCTTGCCGCCGACCCGTTCGTCGGACGACGGCGGGGAGACCTGAACTGAACTAGCCATTTCTGCGTGCCGCTTTCCCCGGGTGTGTCTCTGAACTGCAGACCGGTCTGGAGGAAGACATCAGCGGATACCGTCCGCGGCGAATTCTGCGACCTGCTCGGCGTTCGAGGAATCGATGATGGTGGGCCCGGTGAGGACCGGCTGGCCGCCGCCAAGTTCAAACCCGCCGCGTGTGTGCTGCCAGAGCGCGTCAACCGCGCCGTATCCCTGCAGCCACGGCTGCTGGTCAACCGTGAAGACAACATCGCCGCTGACGATCTTGTCCGCCAGGTCGGGGTTCAGGTCAAAGGACGCCACCTTTGCGCCGCTTCCGGAGGCTTCCACGGATTTGAGAATCGTCAGCGTGTAAGGGGCACCCAGGCCAACAACGACGTCGGCATCCGCGGTTGCCTGCAGTTTGGCAGTCACAGTGGATTCCACCTGGGTCATGTCGCTTCCCTGGACGTACAGGATTTCGGTGCCGGGCACTTCCGCCTTCACGCCCGCGCAGCGGTTTTCATGTCCCACGTTGCCCTGCTCGTGGATGACGCAGATGGGATGCGTGTAGCCGTCCGTTACCAGGCGCTGTCCCACGGCTTCTCCGGCGAGGCGTTCGTTGGATCCAAAGTGGGTGAAGGCTCCGAGTTCCGCGGACCTGTCCTCCCCGGAGTTCAGGCTCACCACGGGAATGCCGGCGGCCTCTGCCTTCGCGAGAGCGGAAGCCACCGCATCCGGCTTGGCCAGGGTGACGGCAATTCCGTCCACGTTCTGTTCCACGGCCTGTTCAATCAGCTGGGCCTGCCGGCCGCCCTCAGGATCCGAGAGGTACTGCAGTTCCACGTTGTCTTTTGCCGAGGCTTCTTCCGCGCCCTTGCGCACAATGTCCCAGAAGGTATCTCCGGGGCCGGAGTGGGTGATGAGTGCGATCTTGATGCGGTCGGTGTCGGCGACGGTGCCGCCGTTGTCGCTGTCCGCTTCGGGGGAGCGTCCCCCTGAGCTGGAGCAGGCACCTACGGCAAGGAGCGGAACCAGCACTGCTGCAGCCGCCAGTTTCCGCAGGGAAAGGTTGTGTGACACGAGAGTCTCCTTCGTCTTCGTGGCCCATCCCCGTGGTCAGCGGCCCACAGCCGGAGGCACGTCGCCCCAGCTTGGGCTCTCTGAACACAAATATAGCGACCTCCTCCACCAATTCAAAGAATTGTCAAGACATGCCGCCAACTTTTTTGCAAATCGGAGAACCGAAATCTGCGGACCCGTGCCGGGGGCTCCCTAACTGATCAGGCAAAAGAAAACACCCCGGTCCGAAGACCGGGGTGTTACCTGTGTCGCAACTCATCCGGGAACGATGTCCCGACGATTTCCTTTGGTGCCCGAAGTGGGACTCGAACCCACACACCTCTCGATACTGCATTTTGAGTGCAGCGCGTCTGCCAATTCCGCCATTCGGGCTTTCCCTGCGGTGTGAATCACAAGTTCACAATCCGTGTTGGGCGCAAATCTACTGTACATGCGGATAGGCTATTTCTGTGAACTGTCAGTTCGCACACGGCAGTCCAACCGCACCCTGAGGAGCACCTGTGTCTGAGTCAACCGAGCCCGCCCCCTCCAACACGCCGGCACGGCGAGTCATTGTCGCCGAGGATGAGACGCTGATCCGCCTCGACATTGTGGAAATTCTCAAAGGCGAGGGATACGACGTCGTGGGTGAAGCGGACAACGGCGAAAAGGCCGTAGCGCTGGCCACCGAACTCAAGCCCGACCTGGTCCTGATGGACGTCAAGATGCCCGTCATGGATGGCATCACAGCCGCTGAGCAGATCGTCAAGGCCCGCATTGCGCCCGTGGTCCTGCTGACCGCGTTCAGCCAGAAGGAACTGGTGGACCGGGCCCGCGAGGCCGGAGCCATGGCCTACGTCGTCAAGCCCTTCACCCCGGCCGATCTGATCCCGGCCATCGAGATCGCATTGTCCCGCCACGAGGAAATTAAAGCCCTCGAGGAAGAGGTCAGCGACCTCAAGGAGCAGTTCGCCACCCGCAAGCTGGTGGAACGCGCCAAGTCGCTCCTGACCACCAAGATGGGCCTCACCGAGCCCGAGGCCTTCCGCTGGATCCAGAAGACCTCCATGGACCGCCGGCTGAGCATGCGTGAAGTAGCCGAGACCATCATCAACCAGGTCAACTAGGGTTCCGGAGCGCACGCCCGGCCGCGCAGGCCGACAAGAAGAGGGCCCCGCCGTTAAGCAACGGCGAGGGCCCTCCTCTTAAGCATTTCAAATTCCTCCTGGTTGATCGATCCCGCGTTCAGCAGATCCTGCGCCTTGGCAATCTCGTCGCTTGGGCTCGCGGCAACCCGGCGGATGTAGTCCTCGGTGGATGCCCGAGCGGCCCTGGACTGGTCGATGGCGCGTTCGTTCATACCCTTGCCCCGGGCAATGATGTACACGAGCACCGTCAGGAACGGGAAGATGACCATAAAGATGATCCACGCGGCCTTCGCCCAGCCACTCAGGCTCTGATCCCGGAAGAGGTCACTGATGACGGCAAAGAGCGCAAAGAGGTAGGCAAAGAACACCGCAGCGCTCAAAACCCACCAGACGATATTCCACAAGTTGTCCCAAAAATCCATACCGGTTTCCCGCTTTCGCTTCGGGTGCATTACGCCTGCCTATAGCCCCCAGCGGCACGACGACGGCGGGGTCTCCCCGCAGGTCTTTCCAGTATTGACGTCCCGCATCAGCAGAACCATGCTTCCCGGCCATATACGGGCAGCACAGGACAAAGCTCCTGTATCCGGAGACCCTCGCCGTCAAAGCCTCTCCGGGCCGGCCCCGTTAAGTGGTGGCGTGCACTGCGAGGATGGGCGGCCGCCCGCTTGGCGAAACTTAGCGCTGATGATGCATATTTGAAAAACTGGATATGAATGTATGGAGTTGGATAGACAGCGAGCAAAAAGCTGCCCGGCCGGATAACCGGCCGGGCAGCTTGGCAGAACTCGGTTCAATCCAAACTAGATGGACTTGGCCTTGCCCTTGTTGGAGCTCTTGATCGGCCACGGGCCAACCTTCTCCTTGACCTGCATCTGTCCGTCGAGGCGCTGACCGGCGTCGGCGATGTCCCCCACCTTGTGAACCTTGATGGAGTTGGTGGAACCGGCCTGTCCGGGAGGCGAACCGGCGGCAATGACCACGAGGTCATCGAGTTCCACGAGGTCGTTCTCGAACAAGGTGCGGTCCACCTGGGCCGTCATCTGGTCGGTGTTCTCAGCGAACTCCACCAGCATCGGCTGGATGCCCCAGAACAGGGTCATGTAGCGGTAGGTTTCAGCAACCGGAGTGAAGGCCAGAACGGGCTTCTTCGGACGCAGGCGGGAGAGCCGGCGGGCCGAATCTCCGGACTGGGTGAAGGTGCACACGAACTTGGCGTCCAGCTGGTCGGCAATCTCAACAGCGGCACGGGTGATGGCGCCGCCGCGGGTGCGCGGCTTGGAACCCAGGGCCGGAACGCGGTTCAGGCCGTGCTCCTCAGTGGACTCGATGATGCGTGCCATGGTGGTCACGGTCTCGATCGGGTACTTGCCCACGGAGGTTTCACCGGAGAGCATTACCGCGTCGGCACCGTCAAGAACGGCGTTGGCGCAGTCGGAAGCCTCGGCGCGGGTGGGGCGCGGGCTGTCGATCATGGATTCCAGGACCTGGGTTGCCACGATGACCGGCTTCGCCCAGCGGCGGGCCAACTCAATGGCGTTCTTCTGCACCAGGGGGACGTCTTCCAGGGGAAGCTCAACACCGAGGTCGCCGCGGGCAACCATGATGGCGTCAAAGGCGTCAATGATTTCCTCGATCGCAGCAACTGCCTGCGGCTTTTCGATCTTGGCGATGACCGGAACGCGGCGGCCTTCCTCGTCCATGATTTCGTGGACACGGCGCACATCAACGGCATTGCGCACGAAGGACAGGGCAACCATGTCAACGCCGGTGCGGATGGCCCAACGGAGGTCAGCCTCATCCTTGTCACTCATGGCGGGAACGCTCACAGCAACACCGGGCAGGTTCAGGCCCTTGTTGTTGGAGACGGGACCCGGAACGGTCACCTCGGTGACAACCCGGACGTCGTCCACCGCAGTGGCGCGCAGCGAAACCTTGCCGTCGTCTATGAGGAGGGTATCCCCCACGTTGACGTCATTGGGCAGGCCCGTGTGCGTGGTGGAGACAATTTCCTTGGTGCCGGGAACGTCTTCAATGGTGATCGTGAATACGTCACCCTTGTTCAGGTAATGCGGGCCGTCAACGAAACGTCCCAGTCTAATCTTGGGGCCCTGCAGGTCGGCGAAGATGCCGACCGGCTTGCCCAGTTCTTCCGAAGCGCGGCGCACGTTGTCGTAGACGGACTTATGTACGTCGTGATCGCCATGGCTCATGTTCATGCGAGCAACGTCCACACCTGCACGGAGGACCGCGAGCGTGTTTTCATAACTTGCGATTGCGGGGCCGAATGTGGCCACAATTTTTGCGCGTCTCATATGCTCTAGCCTAGTCTCCTTGCAGCGATTACGCATGAAGGCAGGCCGCTCTGACCTTCGGCAGCTTCCACTGCCCCCCGTGTTATTGGTCTCAAAAAACCTCGGGCAAGCACGCAGCGGGTCTTTCCCCAGACGATAAACAAGCACTTATTGCATGGATGCAGAGGCCGAGTCGGCCCGGATCCCCGGCCGGGCGGCTGATCAGATCTGGTTAGCGGAGCTGCCCGGAGGAACATTTACAGACATGTGCAGGTCTCCAAGTAGGCTGGAAAGACGTGAACCTGGCAGCAGGACACTACAAGCAAACGATTATCAGGAGCACCATGTCGGGAAGCGTGTCGCAGCCGCAGGAACAGTCAGCCGGCGGTGCTGCCCCGGGACTGAGAGAACGCAAGAAAGCACAGGTCCAGGCCCTGCTCCTGCAGACAGCCCGGGAACTGTTCTCCAAGAACGGATTCGCTGCCGTTACCGTGGACCAGATCGTGGAAACAGCCGGAGTCTCGCGCAGCTCCTTTTTCAGGTATTTCGACACCAAGGACGCTGCCCTGTTCCACTCCAGCAGGCAGGCGCTGGACAACATGGAGGCGGACTTTGAGCTCCGCAGCCAGACCACCGAGCCGCGGGAAGCACTGCACCAGGCGCTGCTGCAGGCGGCAACGGACTACGAACCCCGGCGCCAGGAATACCTGATGCTGCGGCGGCTGATGCGGGAGGACCGGGTCCTTCGTGCCAGCGCAGCCGAGTACAACCAGTCACTCCTGGCGGAAATGACATCCACATACCTGCGGACACTGGGCCCCGGGGACGAGCTGGCGGCCCGCGTGGAAGTGGCGGTCATGTGGGCGGCAGCCACCGTGGCACTGGAGTACTGGGTGCGCCTCGACGGCGAGGAACTGCTGCCGCTCACCGTCCGCGCCCTGGCCGCACTGGCCTAAGCCACCGGGCCGGGAGACGAGAGCCTAAAAGCCCTCAAAGACGCAGGCCGGAAAGCGGCAGCCCTCAAAGACACAGCACTTAAAGACACAGCACTTAAAGACACAGGGCCGGCGCCGGGTGGATTCCCCGGCGCCGGCCCTGCGAATCAGCAGTGCTGCCCAAACCCTACAGCGGGGTGATGGCCCGGTCCGTCGGAGCCACGGGCGCCGGCAGCCTGGTGGAGCCCATCAACCACTGGTCCACCGCTGCCGCACAGGCACGGCCTTCGGCAATTGCCCAGACAATCAGGGACTGGCCGCGGCCGGCGTCACCGGCAGCAAAAATGCCGGGAGTGCCGGTCATGTAGTAGCCGTCGCGCACTACGTTGGAGCGCTGGTCGAACTCCGTGTGCACCTGGTCCGCCAGGCCTGCGGGTTCCGGACCCGTGAAGCCGAGGGCGAGGAACACCAGGTCCGCGGGAATGATCCGCTCGGTTCCGGCCTTGGGGACGCGCCGGCCGTCCACAAACTCGGTTTCGGCAATTTTCACACCGGTAAGCCGCCCGTTTTCGCCCACGAACTCGACGGTGGAAGCGAGGTAGGTCCGCTCGCCGCCCTCCTCATGGGCACTGGCAGTTTCGAACAGGGTCGGATACATCGGCCACGGCTGATGCGCGGCACGTTCCGCCGGAGGCTGCTGGCCGATTGCCAGTGTCGTGACGGAGGCAGCCTGCTGGCGGTGCGCGGTGCCGAGGCAGTCGGCGCCGGTGTCTCCGCCGCCCAGGATGACCACGTGCTTGCCCTCGGCGGAAATGGAGTTCCGGACCGGCTCCCCCGCCACTGCCCGGTTGGCCTGCACCAGGTACTCCATGGCAAAGTGCACGCCGGACAGTTCCCGCCCGGGGATGGGCAGGTCACGGGGCACGGTGGCGCCGGTGGCCACCACCACGGCGTCGTACCGGCGGCGCAGCTGCTCCCAGCTGATGTCCCGTCCCACCTCGACGCCGGTGCGGAAGCGGGTGCCCTCGGCGCGCATCTGGTCCAGCCGGCGGTCCACCTGCAGTTTTTCCATCTTGAAGTCGGGGATGCCGTAGCGCAGCAGCCCGCCAATCTTGTCATCGCGTTCGTACACGGCAACCGTGTGTCCGGCGCGGGTGAGCTGCTGGGCCACGGCCAGGCCTGCGGGACCCGAGCCGACGACGGCGATGGTCTTGTCCGTGAGCCGCTCGGGCGCGTGCGGGGTCACCCAGTTTTCGTCGAACGCCTGGTCGATAATGGAGACCTCAACCTGCTTGATGGTCACCGCCGGCTGGTTGATGCCCAGCACACAGGAGGCCTCGCACGGTGCGGGGCACAGCCGTCCGGTGAACTCCGGGAAGTTGTTGGTGGCGTGCAGCCGTTCAATGGCCTCGCGTCCCTTGTCCCGCCACATAAGGTCATTCCATTCCGGGATGAGGTTTCCCAGCGGGCAGCCCTGATGACAGAACGGAATGCCGCAGTCCATGCAGCGTCCGGCCTGAGCCTTCAGGACGCCCTTCTCCTGGGCTTCGTACACCTCTTTCCAGTCCATGATGCGCACCGGCACGGGCCGGCGGGGCTGGGTCTGGCGGTCACGTACTTTCAAGAATCCGCGTGGGTCAGCCACCGGTTACCTCCAAGATCTTGGTCCATGCTTCGGCACCGTCGGGGTCAAGGCCCGCTTCGACGGCGGAGGCACGGGCATCCAGTACGGCAGCGAAGTCACGCGGCAGCACCTTGGTCATCCGGCCTGCGGTGTTGGCGAAATCCTCCAGCAGGGAGGCTGCCAGCACCGATTCGGTTTCCTCCACATGCCGGATCAGCAGGCCGCGGACAATGTCCGCGTCCTCGGCGTCCAGGGACTCCAGGCGCAGCTCGCCCTTTTCCAGCGAGTCCTTGTTGATCCGTTCGGTGCGAAGGTCCAGCAGATAGGCGGTGCCGCCGGACATCCCGGCGCCGAAGTTCCGGCCCGTGGGCCCCAGGATCAGGGCCTGTCCCCCGGTCATGTATTCGCAGCCGTGGTCGCCGATTCCCTCGACCACCGCCGTCGCACCGGAGTTGCGGACCAGGAAGCGTTCACCCACCTGGCCGCGCAGGAACATTTCGCCGCTGGTGGCGCCGTAGCCGATGACGTTGCCGGCAATCACGTTGTGCGCCGCGTCAAAGACGTTGGCCCGGTCCGGGCGGACGATGATCCGTCCGCCGGACAGCCCCTTGCCCACGTAGTCGTTGGAGTCGCCGAGCAGGCGCAGCGTGATGCCGGCCGGCAGGAACGCGCCCAGTGACTGCCCGGCCTGGCCGGTAAGGGTCACGTCGATGGTGTCCGGTGCCAGGGTGTCGATGCCGAATGTCTTGGTGACGGTGTGGCCGAGCATGGTGCCCACCGAGCGGTCGGTGTTCACCACGTCCAGCGTGATGCGCACCGGATTGCGGTTCGCCAGGGCGTCGGCACTCATTTCGATCAGCTTGTTGTCGAAGTGCGAGTCCAGGTCATGGTTCTGCTTCACCATGCTGCGCATGGGCGTGCCGGGTTCGACGACGTCGGCGCCGCGCAGGATCGGCTCCAGGTCCAGGCCGTCGGCCTTCCAGTGGTCGATCGCGGCCCTGGTGTCCAGCAGCTCAGTGTGGCCAATGGCTTCCTCGAGTGAGCGGAAGCCAAGTTCGGCCAGGATTTCGCGGACTTCCTCGGCCAGGAATTCGAAGAAGTTGACCACGAATTCGGGCTTGCCGGAGAACCGCGCCCGCAGTTCAGGGTTCTGCGTGGCCACGCCCACCGGGCAGGTGTCCAGGTGGCACACGCGCATCATGACGCAGCCGGAGACCACCAGCGGAGCGGTGGCGAAGCCGAATTCCTCGCCGCCGAGCAGCGCGGCAATGACAACGTCGCGGCCGGTTTTAAGCTGGCCGTCCACCTGTACCACCACGCGGTCCCGAAGGCCGTTGAGCATCAGGGTCTGCTGGGTTTCGGCGAGGCCGAGTTCCCAGGGCGCTCCGGCGTGCTTGAGCGAGTTCAGCGGCGAGGCACCGGTGCCGCCGTCGTGCCCGGAGACGAGAACGACGTCGGCCTTGGCCTTCGTCACGCCCGCCGCCACGGTGCCGATCCCGGCTTCCGAAACCAGCTTGACGTGGACCCGGGCGCTCGGGTTGGAGCGCTTGAGGTCGTAGATCAGCTGGGCAAGGTCCTCAATGGAGTAGATGTCGTGGTGCGGCGGCGGCGAAATGAGGCCGACGCCGGGCGTGGAGTGCCGGGTGCGGGCCACCCACGGGTACACCTTCTGCGCCATCAGCTGCCCGCCCTCGCCGGGCTTGGCGCCCTGGGCCATCTTGATCTGGATGTCCTGGGCATTGGTGAGGTACAGGCTGGTGACGCCGAAGCGTCCCGAGGCCACCTGCTTGATGGCGGACCGGCGCTCAGGATCCAGCAGCCGCTCGGGGTCTTCGCCGCCCTCGCCGGTGTTGGACTTGCCGCCGAGCCGGTTCATGGCAATGGCCAGCGTCTCGTGGGCTTCCTGCGAGATCGAGCCGTAGCTCATGGCACCGGTGGAGAAGCGCTTGACGATGCTCGATACCGGTTCCACTTCTTCCAGCGCAACAGCGGGGCGCTCTCCGACGCGGAAGTCCAGCAGGCCGCGCAGCGTCATGAGGTTCCGGGACTGGTCATCCACGCCGGTGGTGTAGGCCTTGAACACGTCATAGCGGCGTTCCCGGGTGGCGTGCTGGAGCCGGAACACCGTCTCCGGGTTGAACAGGTGGGGCGGTCCTTCGCGGCGCCACTGGTATTCGCCGCCGTTGTCCAGCGGGCGGTGCGGATCCTCGATTTCGTCGTCCGGGTAGGCGCTGGCGTGCCGGGCGGCAGCTTCCGCCGCGATCACGTCCAGGCCGACGCCGCCGAGCTGGGTCTGGGTGCCGTGGAAGAACTCATCCACGAGTTCCTGGCCCAGCCCCAGGGCCTCGAACGTTTGGGCGCCGCAGTAGGAGGCCACGGTGGAGATGCCCATTTTGGACATGATCTTCAGGACGCCCTTGCCCAGGCCCTTGATCAGGTTGGCGACCGCTTCTTCGCGGGTGACACCGGTGATGTCCCCGTTGCGGACCAGTTCCTCGCAGCTTTCCATGGCCAGGTACGGGTTGACCGCGGAGGCGCCGTAGCCCATGAGCACTGCCACGTGGTGGACTTCGCGGACGTCGCCGGCTTCCACCAGCAGGGAAATCTTGGTGCGGTTGGCGCTCTTGAGCAGGTGGTGGTGCACGGCGGAGAGCAGCAGCAGCGACGGGATGGGTGCCCACTGCGCGCTGGAGTCGCGGTCCGAGAGCACGATGTACTCGATGCCGCGGTTGACGGCGCCGGAAACCTTCTCGCAGATTTCTGCCAGCCGGGCCCGCAGTTCGGCTTCGCCGCCCTGCGGCCGGTACAGGCCGCGGACCTTGAGTGCGATCTTCTCGCCGTCGGCGTTGGTCAGTTTGGCGATCTTGGCCAGCTGGTCGTTGTTGATCACCGGGAAGTTCAGGGCCACCTGGTGGGTGCGGACCTGGCCGGCGGCCAGCAGGTTGCCCACCGGCCCAATGGAGGCACGCATGGAGGTCACCAGTTCCTCGCGGATGGAATCCAGCGGCGGGTTGGTGACCTGGGCAAAGGACTGCACAAAGTAGTCAAAGAGCAGCCGCGGGCGCTGCGAGAGCACGGCGATGGGCGTGTCCGAGCCCATGGCGCCCAGGGGTTCGGCTCCCGTGCGGGCCATCGGGCCCAGCAGAATGCGCAGTTCTTCCTGCGTGTAGCCGAAGGTCCGCTGGCGGCGGTTGATGGACGCCTTGGTGTGCAGCACATGTTCGCGCTCGGGCAGATCTTCCAGGGAAACCTGGTTTTCCTTCACCCACTGGGCCCACGGGTTGGCGGCGGCCATCTCGGCCTTGATTTCCGAGTCCTCAATCAGGCGGCCGGCTTCGGTGTCCACCAGGAACATCTTGCCCGGGGAAACCCGGCCCTTGCGGACCACCTTCGCCGGATCAATGTCCACCACGCCCACTTCGGAGGCGAGCACCACCAGGCCGTCCTCGGTCACCCAGTAGCGGGCCGGGCGCAGGCCGTTGCGGTCCAGGACCGCGCCCACGGAGGTGCCGTCGGTAAAGGACACGGCAGCGGGACCGTCCCACGGTTCCATGAGGGTGGAGTGGTACTGGTAGAAGGCACGTCGGGCCGGATCCATGGTGGCGTGGTTTTCCCAGGCCTCGGGGATCATCATCATGATGGCGTGGGTGATCGGCCGGCCGGAGAGCATCAGCAGTTCGGCAACCTCGTCAAAGGACGCCGAGTCCGATGCCCCTGGGGTGCAGATGGGGAACAGCTCTTCCGGGGTCTCCCCCAGCAGCGGGTTCTTCAGCTGGGACTGCCGGGCGCGCATCCAGTTGCGGTTGCCCTTGACCGTGTTGATCTCGCCGTTGTGCGCAATGGTGCGGAACGGCTGGGCCAGCGGCCAGGACGGGAAGGTGTTGGTGGAGAAGCGGGAATGGACAATGCCCAGCTTCGTCTTGAAGCGCGGGTCCGAAAGGTCCGGGTAGAACGGTTCCAGCTGCGCGGTGGTGAGCATGCCCTTGTAGACCATGGTCTTGGAGGACAGCGACGGGAAGTAGACGCCGAACTTGTTCTGCGACCGCTTGCGCACACGGAAGGCGCGGGCATCCAGGTCGGAGGCATCGCCGTCGGCCGGAGCCAGGAACACCTGGGCAAAGTGCGGCATGCAGGCCCGGGACATGGCGCCCACCAGGTCGGCCACCACGGGAACTTCGCGCCAGCCCAGGACAGTGAGGCCCTCCGACTCGGCCATGGCTTCCACGCCGGCGCGGGCGGTGTCCTGCTCCCGGCCCTCGGTGGGCAGGAACGCGGTGCCGACGGCGTAGGCGCCGGCCGCGGGAAGATCAAAGGAAGTCACGGCCCGGAAGAATTCATCCGGCACCTGGGTGAGCAGCCCGGCGCCGTCGCCGGTGCCTTCATCAGCACCCACGGCACCGCGGTGCTCAAGGTTGCG
This sequence comes from Arthrobacter sp. TJ-178, assembly GCF_058269275.1. Lineage (NCBI taxonomy): Bacteria > Bacillati > Actinomycetota > Actinomycetes > Micrococcales > Micrococcaceae > Arthrobacter > Arthrobacter sp. TJ-178. The sequence goes on from NZ_JBZCNK010000005.1 coordinate 112,249, forward strand.
CAGGGCGGTCAGGGCGGCGTCGACGATGTCGTGCCCGGGCTCTCCGCGCAGGGTGGCAATAACGGCCAGCCCGCAGGCGTCCTTTTCATTCTCGGCCCGGTACAGCCCGGAATCCGCCGGGAAGTTGGCGAATCGGGTGAAGGGTGAGAGCACAGATGAAGCGTCTGCTTCGCCGGGCGGAAACGGTTCAGTCATGAGAGGTAAGTCCTTCCCCCTGATTGAGAGCTGGGAGGGGACAGCGCTGGCCCCACGGCGGCAGGCCTAAGCGCTCCGCGGTGTTTCGGTTCGCCGCGGAAGAGAGATGCGGGGTGGTTCCCCTGTTCCCTCCCGGGCGGCCACATCAACGTGGCAGAAGCACCCGCCGGGAGGGTAATCCGGGCCGGGTGCTACTTGGCAGTGCCCGGGTTTCCGGGCTTACGAGAATCGATGTCCTCGTTTTTTGTCTCTGCGAGATTAGCACGCGGCCGCTTGGTTGACGGGACGGATCCGGAATCCTGCAGTTCCGTTTCGGTGTCGTTATCTGCGCTGTCTTCGGCTTCCACGGTTGCCGGTTCCCTTCCGGGAAGGTAAAGGGAGTCGCTGCGCCCTTTACCTGCGCGGATTGTGAGGAAAATGAACATGCCCACGGAGAAGAGGAAGATCAGAATACTGGTCCAGACATTGAGCCGTTGTGTGACGCCGAGGAACGTAATCATTTCGGCGTCGTCGATGCGCAGGAGCTCGATCCAGAGCCGGCCCACGGTGTAGAACGCAGCATAAATCCAGAACAGGCGTCCGCCGCGCAGCCGGAACCGCTTGTCCAGGGCCAGCAGCAGGACGACGCCGGCCAGGTTCCACAGGGACTCGTAGAGGAAGGTGGGATGGAACAGCGTGCCCGGCGCCGTTCCTGCGGGGAAGTTGGCGTTGTTGGGGTCGATCTCCAGGCCCCACGGCACGTCGGTGGGACCACCGAAGAGCTCCTGGTTGAACCAGTTGCCCCAGCGGCCCACGGCCTGGGCCAGCAGCAGCCCGGGGGCGCCCGCGTCGGCAAAGGCGGAGAGCTTGATCCCGGCACGCCGGCAGCCGATCCAGGCGCCGAAGCCGCCCAGGGCGACGGCACCCCAGATGCCCAGCCCGCCGCGCCAGATCTGCGGGATCAGGGACAGGTCCCCGTCCGCGCCGAAGTAGGCGTCCGGAGAGGAGATGACGTGGTAGAGCCGCCCGCCGATGATGCCGAAGGGAATGGCCCAGATGGCGATGTCCCAGACGGCCTCTTCGGGCAGTCCGCGGCGCTTCCAGCGCACGGAGGTCATCCACAGGGCCAGGATGATGCCGGCCAGGATGCACAGCGCGTAGGCGTGGATGGTGAGCGGCCCCAGCGAAAAACTGCTGAAGTCCGCGGACGGGCTGGGGATGCTGGCCGGAGCCGTCACGGACATCAGGTTCATTAGCTGCTCTTTCGGGTTCCGGTGCTCAGTTCGCGGGTCAGGTCCGCCACGGCGGGAACGCCGCCGTCGCGCAGGGCGGCCACCAGGGCCGTGCCCACAATGACGCCGTCCGCGTAGGCTCCGATTTCCCTGACGTGGCCGGAGTTGGAGACTCCCAGGCCCACGCAGACCCGCTGCGCGCCCGCTGCACGGGCGGCGGACACTACGTCCTTGGCGGCGCTGCTCACCGAGGTGCGGGCGCCGGTGACGCCCATGATGGACACGGCGTAGACAAAACCGCGGCTGGCGGCCACGGTGCTCTTCATCCGCTCAGGAGTGGAGGAGGGAGCCACGAGGAACACCCGGTCCAGGCCGTACTTGTCCGAGGCAGCCATCCATTCGGAGGCTTCATCGGGGACGAGGTCCGGAGTAATCAGGCCCGCTCCCCCGGCTTCTGCCAGCCGCCGGGAGAATTCGTCCACGCCCATGCGGACCACGGGGTTCCAGTACGTCATGACCAGCACGGCGGCGTCGGTGGCGGCAGTAATGCCGGCAACGACGTCGAACACCTGGCTGACACGGAAACCGGATGCCAGCGCTTCGGTGGTGGCGGCCTGGATGACGTGGCCGTCCATCACCGGATCCGAGTACGGAATGCCGATCTCGATCAGGTCCGCACCGTTGCGTGCCAGCGCAATACCGGCGTCGATGGTTTCCTGCACCGTGGGGTAGCCGGCGGGCAGGTACCCGATCAGGGCGGCACGGCCGTCCGCGGCGGCACGGTCAATGGCTGCCGCTGACTTGCTGGCGGCGGTGGTGCCGGCTCCGGATGTGTTGTCCACTGCGGTGCTCACAGCTGTTCTCCCTCTTTGCCGATTTCTGCTTCGGCTGACTTGTCATCCAGCAGGTTGAACCATTCCGCAGCCGTTGCCACGTCCTTGTCCCCGCGGCCGGACAGGTTCACCAGCACGATCTTCTCGGACACGTCTGCGCCGCCGTCGGCCGCTTCAGCGGCAATCCGCTGGCCCACCTTGATGGCGCCGGCCAGTGCGTGCGCGGATTCGATGGCGGGGATGATGCCTTCGGTGCGGCAGAGCAGCTGGAAAGCGTCCATGGCCTCGCTGTCGGTGATGGGCTCGTAGGAGACCCGGCCGATGTCAGAAAGGTAGGAGTGCTCCGGGCCGACGCCCGGGTAGTCGAGTCCGGCGGAGATGGAGTGTGATTCCACGGTCTGTCCGTCTTCATCCTGCATCAGGTAGGAGCGGGCGCCGTGCAGCACACCGGGGCGGCCCAGGGTGATGGTGGCCGCATGCCGGCCGGTTTCCACGCCGTCGCCGCCGGCCTCGAAGCCGTAGATCTTCACTGACGCGTCATCCAGGAAGCCGTGGAAAATGCCGATGGCGTTGGAGCCGCCGCCGATGCAGGCGCACACGGCGTCGGGCAGCCGGCCGGTCTGTTCCAGGATCTGGGCGCGGGCCTCTTCGCCGATGACTTCGTGGAAGTAGCGGACCATGGCCGGGAACGGGTGCGCTCCGGCGGCGGTGCCCAAAAGGTAGTGGGTGTTGTCCACGTTGGCGACCCAGTCACGCAGCGCTTCGTTGATGGCGTCCTTCAGTGTGGCGGAGCCGTGCGTGACGGGGATGACGGTGGCGCCGAGCAGTTCCATCCGGGCCACGTTCAGGGCCTGCCGGCGGCAGTCCTCGGCCCCCATGTACACCACGCACTCCAGGCCCAGCAGGGCGGCCGCGGTGGCGCTGGCCACGCCGTGCTGGCCGGCACCGGTCTCGGCGATGATGCGGGTCTTACCCATCCGCTTGGCCAGCAGCGCCTGGCCCAGGACGTTGTTGATCTTGTGGGACCCGGTGTGGTTGAGGTCTTCGCGCTTGAGGAAGATCCGCACCCCGCCGGCATGCTGCGCAAAGCGCTTGGCCTCGGTCAGCAGTGACGGTCGGCCCGAGTAGTTCTTGTTCAGATCCGCAATCTGGGCGCGGAACTCGGGGTCGGCCTTGGCCTTCTCGAAGGTGTCTTCCAGCTCATCCAGGGCAGCGATCAGGGATTCGGGCATCCATCGCCCGCCGTACTCGCCAAAGTAGGGTCCGGCGGCATGGCGCAGCGAGCCGTGCACATTCAGGAAGGCCTCGGCCACCTCCTCCGTGACGGTTCCGGCCGCGGCGCGCTGGGCGTCATCCGCGGGCGCGGTGTCAGCGGCGGGTGCTGGTGCTGCGGCGTTGCTCTGTGCCGCGCCTGTCATATCCGGGTTCCCGGTCATGGGGCTGGTTCCTGTCCTGCTTTGGTCCGGGCGGCGGACCGCCCGGACAGGGAAGATATTGCTCTGTCTGTGCCTGCCGTCAGCTTCTGCCGGAACTGCTGCGGGCGGCAATCGCCTCTCGGCCGGTACGGGTGAACTCGGCGATGGTGGCAGCCGGATCGTTGTGGCGCACCAGTGCCTCGCCCACCAGGACGGCATTGGCGCCGTCCGCAGCGTACTGCTCGACGTCGGATGCGTCCCGGACGCCCGATTCAGCGATCACGAGCGCTGCGGCGGGGATGCTGCCGGCCAGCGGCGCGAAGACCGAACGGTCCACGTCCAGGGTTTTCAGGTTGCGCACGTTTACGCCGATGATGCGGGCGCGGGCGGCGACGGCTCGTTCAACTTCCTGCGCGGTGTGCGTTTCCACCAGGGCATTCATGCCCAGCTCATGGGTGAGCGCCAGGAAGTCCTTGAGCTGGGCATCGTCCAGGGCTGCAACAATCAGCAGCACCAGGTCCGCGCCGTGGGCACGGGCTTCCCAGATTTGGTATTCATCAACGGTGAAGTCCTTGCGCAGCAGCGGAATATCCACTGCTGCGCGGACGGCGTCGAAGTCCGCCAGGGAGCCGCCGAAGCGGCGCTGTTCGGTGAGCACGCTAATGACTGCCGCGCCGCCGGTCTCGTAGCTGGCGGCCAGTGACGCGGGGTCGGCAATTTCAGCCAGGGCGCCCTTGGACGGACTGCTGCGCTTGACCTCGGCAATGACGCGCAGTTCCCCGCGGGGGGAATCATTGCCGCCCAGGGCGGCAAATGCGTCCAGGGCGGGAGCGGCCGCACGGGCACGCTCCCGCATCTGCTCCAGCGGAACCGACCGCCGGCGTGCCTCGAGGTCCTCGGCGACGCCGGCGATGATGTCGTCCAGGACGCTCATTTAGTGTCCGCTGTTGGAAAGCTTCGAGCCGCCTACGCCGTAGCCGGCCTTCTTCATGACAAAACCGACAAGGAGGCCGACGATCATGACGCCCAGGCCCACGCAGAACCACAGGGTGCTGGCGGCGATGAAGGCGATGCAGGACACCGCGGCACCGACGATCATGATCAGGACGCAGGTCCAGGCTGCGGGGGTGTTGCCGTGACCGATGGTCTCATCGTGGATGCTGGCGTGACGCTCGGCTTCATTTTCCGGCTTGGTGTCAACGTTGCTGCTGGTGGCGTTTGAGCTCATGGTAAATCTCCTCTAGACGAATCAGTTTCCATTCTGCCATTGACTGGCGGAAACTCTTTCACATATTGCGGTGCTTCGGTGCGCCCGACGCTGTGCCGGAGCGGGTGACATGAAAATCAGCGGTAGTTGGTGGGGTCGTCCCCGCGGGTCAGCCGGTCCCAGCTGTCGATCTCGTCCACGGGTTCGGGGCCGGCGCCGCTGTCAGCGGAGTTGTCAGCAGAGTTGTCAGCAGCCGCCGCGGACGACGTCGTCGTGCCCTCCCCCGCCGTTGTCTCCTGACCTGCTGTTTCCAGGCCTGCTGTTGTCGAACCTGCCTGCACGTCGGCGGATTCGCCCGCCGCAGCGGGTGCAGGTGCGTAGCGGCGCGAGGACTTCCAGCTGCGGCTGGCCGCGGCCAGCCAGACGCCGGTGAGCGCAACCAGGATTCCGCATACCAAAGCGGCCCACGGCATGGCGGTCAGCGTGATGACCGTGTTGTCCGCTCCGCTGACGCCGATGGCCTGCCCAATGGCGCCGGACGCACCCTGTGCGGGGTCGTTAATAACCGTCCAGCTGGCCGCCGCAATGCCCGCGCCGGAGATGAGGAGAATGACGCTGACAATCCAGCGGGCCACCGGTCCGGCGATGGAGGCCGCCAGGCCGGCGGTAATGGCGACGACGGCGAAGGCGGTGACCGCCGTCGCTGCGTCGGACCCCGAAACGGCCAGGTCCGGGGTCTGGACGGCCGTGCGGGGCAGCTGGACATCCAGCCAGGTGCGCGTGGTGGTGGCAAAGGCTGCGATGCCGAAAAGCACCGCCGCCATAATGACGGTTCCCTTGCGCTGCCACCGTTTGGTGGGTGTGCTCACTGCGGTACTTCCTGCTCTGAGAGGTGGAACTTCTATGATTTGGAAAACTGCTCTGTGCTGGAGAACTGCTCGCTGCTGCTCAACTGCTCTGTGCTGCTGACGGTTTCCAGGCTTCCGGCGATCAGCGCCGCACGCAGCGGTGCCGCTGCCTTGTTGACGGTTTCCTGTGCCTCGGCTTCCAGGTCGGAGTCCGCAACAATTCCGCCGCCGGCCTGGACAAAGGCCTTGCCGCCCCGCAGCAGCGCGGATCGGATGGCGATGGCCATGTCCATGTCCCCGGCGAAGTCCAGATAGCCCACCACGCCGCCGTAGATGCCGCGGCGGTGCGGTTCCAGCTCGTCCAGCAGGCGCAGGGCGCGCGGCTTGGGGGCACCGGACAGGGTTCCCGCCGGGAAGGTTGCGGCGAGGACGTCGTAGGCGCTGCGCTGCGGGGCGAGTTCGCCGACGACCGTGGAGACCAGGTGCATGATGTGGCTGAAGCGCTCCACCTCCATGAACTGGGTGACGTCCACGCTGCCGGGAACGCACACTTTGGAAAGGTCATTGCGGGCCAGATCCACCAGCATCAGGTGTTCGGCGCGTTCCTTCTCATCCGCCAGCAATTCATCAGCCAGCCCCCGGTCCAGCTCCGTGGTCTTTCCGCGCGGCCGGGATCCGGCGATGGGATGGGTAATGACTTCGCTGCCCGTGACCGTCACCAGCGCTTCGGGTGAGGAGCCGACGACGGCGAACGGGTTGCCGCGCGAGTCCTCGAAGTTGAACAGGTACATGTACGGGCTCGGGTTGGTGTTGCGCAGGACGCGGTACACATCCAGCGCGTCCGAGGCGCACTCCAGTTCGAAGCGGCGGGAAATGACCACTTGGAACACTTCCCCGTCCACAATGGCTTCTTTGCCCCGCTGCACCGCCTTGGTGTATTCGGGCTTCGGCCAGGATTCTGTGACGCCGTCCGTGAGGGTGGAGGTGTCCACGGTGCCGCCGCGCAGGACGGAGACCGGCTGCGGGGTGGGTTCGGCCAGCCGCTGCAGCATCGATTCCACCCGGGCGACGGCGTCGTGCCAGGCTTCGTCCACGCGTTCGTCGGAGCCGTCCATGTTAATGGCGTTGGCCACCAGCATGACGGTGCCGTTCGAGTTGTCATGGATGGCCATGTCCGAGACCAGGTTCATGGCCAGCTCGGGCAGGTCCAGGTCATCGACGGGAGGGTTGGGCAGTTTCTCCCAGTGCCGGACGGTTTCCCAGCCGACAAATCCCACCAGTCCCGAGGTGAAGGGCGGCACGCCGTCCAGCCGTTCGGTTTTCAGCAGTTCGATGGTGCGGGCCACGGCCTCCACGGGGTTTCCGTCCACCGGCACCCCGGCCGGCGGCTCGCCGAGCCAGTGGGTTCCGCCGTCGTGCGTGGTGAGCGTGGCGCGGGAGGACGCACCGATAAAGGAGTAGCGGGACCAGACGCCGCCGGCGGCTGCCGATTCCATCAGGAAGGTTCCGGACGCGCCCGCAGTGAGCTTGCGGTAGATGCCGATGGGCGTGTGGGCGTCGGCCAGCACGCTCAGGTGGACCGGAACCACGCGGTGCTCAGCGGCGAGCGCCCGGAATTCCTCGAGGCCGGGGCGGATTACTCCAAGATCCTGCATGTGTGTTTTCTTTCCGTGTCAGCTGGAAGCGTCGGTCGCGGCCAGGACCGGCAGGTCCCGCCCGTCAAAGCAGGTGCGGGTTCCGGTGTGGCACGCGGCTCCCACCTGGTCCACGCGGACCAGCAGGGCATCGCCGTCGCAGTCCAGTGCCACCGACTTGACCCACTGGACATGTCCGGACGTGTCGCCCTTGCGCCAGTACTCTTCCCGCGAGCGGGACCAGAAGGTCACGCGGCCCGTGGTCAGGGTGCGGTGCAGCGCTTCGTCGTCCATCCAGCCGAGCATCAGCACCTCGCCGGTGTCATGCTGCTGGACGACGGCGGCCACCAGGCCGGCCGGGTCGCGCTTCAGGGCGGCGCTGATAGCAGGGTCCAGGCCGGGCGCCGGCGGGAATTCGGAAGAAGAAAGTGAAGGAGACATCGTATCGATTCTAGTGGGTGCGGCCGCTGCGCATTCGCCGTGACCCTCCCCGCTGTTCATGGAGCTTTCCACGCCGCTTTCGGGACGGGAGCTTATGGGGCGGAAACCGCGCCGCTACCGTGGAAGGAACGCCACCCGCGCCGGGACACCAGATCAGCCGGGAAGGACCCCGCCATGACCGCTTCACCATCAGCTGCCGGCCCCGTAGCCGTGATTACCGGGGCTTCGTCAGGCATCGGCGCAGCAACAGCCAGGGCGCTTCATGCCGCAGGATACCGGGTTGCACTGCTCGCCCGGCGGCTGGACCGCCTTGACGCCCTTGCTGCGGAACTCGGTGGAGGCGCCATAGCCGTCGAGGCGGACGTCACCAGCCGCGCCGCCCTTCAGGCGGCCGCCCAACGGGTGAAAAGCGAACTTGGCGGCACCGACGTCCTGGTCAACAACGCCGGCGTCATGCTCCTCGGCGCGTTTGGCCCGGACCGCGATGACGACTACCGGACCATGGTTGACGTAAACCTGCTGGGTGCCATCACAGCTACTGAAGTGTTTTTGGACCAGCTTCGTGACGGCGGCGGTGACCTCATCAATATGTCCTCCGTGGCCGGCCGCACGGCGCGGCCCGGAGCCGCCGTCTACGCGGCCACCAAGTGGGGGCTGATCGGATTCTCTGACTGCATGCGGCAGGAGCTGCTGCCCGATGTCCGGGTGACGGTAATTGAACCGGGGTATGTGGCCACTGATCTGCCCACGCACATCACGGACTCCGCGGCACGCGAATCCACCGAGGAACTGTATTCACACATCACCGTTACCCCCGAGGACATAGCCGGTGTCATCGTATTTGCCCTGGCGCAGCCGCGGCGGATGGGCGTCAACGAGATTGTTGTCAGGCCGAGCAACCAGCAGCACTGACCCGCCGCCGGAAAACCTTTGGCGCTGATGCCGGCGGCACAGCCCGCCACCCAAGCCAAACGGTTCTTAACGTGCTAGTTTCAGCAGTGATGCGATTTGTACAGCCCTCCCGTGAAGTCCTGGCCGAAACGTTGCTTGCGGCCGGCCCTCAAGCACCCACTTTGTGTGAAGGCTGGCTGACGAAAGACCTTGCCGCTCACCTGTATCTTCGGGAGCATAAACCCGCCGCCGCACTGGGATTCTTCCTGAAGCCCTTTGCCGCGAAGACGGACAGGGCCATGGAGGAGACCACGGCCCAGGCAAACACCGTGGAAGGTTATGCCAAGCTGGTCCGCGCCTTCCGCTCCGGACCTCCGCGCCTGTCCCCCATGCGCCTTGGCGCCGTGGACAACAGCGCCAACCTCACCGAGTACTTCATCCACACCGAAGACGTCCGCCGCGCCGGTGACCGCTGGGCACCGCGCGCCCTGGACGCCGAGTATTCGGACGCTCTGTGGGCCGACCTCATCAAGCGTGCCGCCCTCCTGTACCGGGGCGTGGACCTGGGCATTGTGCTGGTCCGTCCGGACGGACCGCGGCACGTGGCCAAGCGTGCCCCCGTGTCCGTGGCCATCGTCGGCGAGCCGGGCGAACTGCTGATGCATGCCCACGGCCGCACCAAGCAGGCGCTCGTGATGTTCGAGGGCCAGCCGGACGCCGTTGCGCTCCTGCAGAGCGCGGAAATAGGCCTTTAGGCTCTTTAGTGCGGCGGTTTGGCACCGCTGTTCCTTCCCCGCCGGCTGTGCTCTATTCGCCCAGCACGTCATCCTGTTCCCCTGACCGCCGGGCGGGCTGACGGGCTTAACCAGCCACCCGCGTCCAGCACCCCTATCCCTGCGGCGGGAACCGGACCGGATAGCCCGACGCCCGAATCCGACCTGTAAAAGGCGAGTCCCTGCGAGAGTGCCACAGCTGTGTCCACCACCAGGATGGCCGGGCCCGTGTCCCTGCGTCGTCCGACCTCCCGCGCCTGTTCCACATGCTGCACCGGCACTGAATGGCCGTGTACGGCCCGATTGCGGATGCCCACCTCTCCCCCAACCGGTGCAGGGCAGACAGCACCTCATCCACCTGCACCCACCCTTCAGCATCAAACACCAGCCCATATTCGCGCGGAGCATGACGAAGCGCACGGGACAACACCCTGCTGATTTCCACCCTGCCAGGACGATCGCTCATGGTTTCCGCCTTTCCCTGTGCCGCAACGTGACTTGACTCACTCTTTATATTCGGTCAGGATGTTCCCGACCGACCAGTTGGTCGGCTTTATGGACGAGACAGAAAATTGGGGGGATTGATGGCTAGTTCCATGCAAAGCCGACCGACCACTGTGCTGGATCACGGCGGCAAAGGATTGGCCTCCGGGAAGCTGGGGCTGCTGCCCTCGACGGTGATTGGGCTGGCATCCACCGCACCGCTCTATTCCCTTGCCGCCACTCTGGGTTTCATTGTGGTGGCTGCCGGCGCCCAGGCACCCGCAGCACTGATCGCAGCCTTCATCCCGATGTGCCTGACTGCATTCGCCTACCGCGAGCTGAACACTGCAATTCCGGACAGCGGCACGGCGTTCACCTGGGGAGCCAAGGCCTTTGGCCCCCGGACGGGCTGGATGGCCGGATGGGGCGTCATGGTGGCGGGTGTCATCGTGATGGCCAGCCAGACAGAGGTTGCGTCCAAGTACCTACTGCTCCTGATAGGTGACGGCTCGATCGCTCAGAACAAGGTTCTGGTCACATCTTTCGGTGCGGTCATCATCGTGGTGATGACCTGGATTTCCTACCGCGATGTTGAGACGGGCGCCTGGACGCAGTACCTGCTGATGGCCCTCCAATATGCGGCAATCATCGCCTTTTGCATTGGTCTTTACTTCGCCATTGCTGCTGCGCCAACACTGGGGCTGGAATTCTCCTGGGACTGGTTCAATCCCTTCGCGACCGACAATCCTGCGGGATTCATTCAGGGCGTGCTGATTGCCATTTTTATTTACTGGGGCTGGGACACCTGCCTGGCACTCGCTGAAGAGACAAAAAACCCCCGCACCACGCCGGGTTTCGCGGCACTGCTTTCCACCGTCATGCTGCTGGTCACTTATATCGGGATCACCGTCCTGGCCATGCTGTTTGCCGGGGTGGGAACCGAAGGCAAGGGATTGTCGAATCCCGACGGCGCCGAGGACGTCTTCTTTGCACTGCGCACCGACGCCCTGGGGTCCTGGGGCTGGCTGCTGGTCTTCGCCGTCGCGGTTTCAGCACTGGCCACCTGCCAGACGACAATCCTGCCCACCGCCCGCGGCACCCTGGCCATGGGCGTGTACGGAGCGCTGCCCAAGAGCTTTGCCGCCATTAGCAGCCTGTACAAAACCCCCAGTTATTCCACGGTGTTCACCGGGGCGGCCTCCCTGGTCTTTTATGTGGGAATGACGATCGTCTCCGGCGACATTCTGGCCGACACCATTGAAAGCACCTCGTTGGCGGTGGCCATGTATTACGCCATCACCTCATTCGCCTGCATCTGGTACTTCCGCTCCAGCCTGTTCTCTTCCGCACGGAACTTCACCCTGCGCTTCGCCATGCCGCTCATTGGCGGACTGATGATGACCACCGTCTTCCTCTTCTCCGCAGTCAGCATGCTGGATCCGGAATACGGGACCACCACCGTCCTGGGCGTGAGCGGCACATTTGTCATGGGCATCGGCTCTCTCGCTGCAGGCCTTGCCGTGATGGCCGTCTGGTCACGCAGGCCAGCGGCACGGGACTACTTTGAGGGCCGGTCGCTCAACGCAGACACCCCCGTTCTGGTCCCCGAACACTAGGCACCTTCCAACTTCCAATCCCCAACTCCATATCCCCATTCACCTAAGGAAAGTAAAGAATCATGCATATTCTCATCATCGGTGCCGGCGGCGTTGGATCCGCTGCAGCCCGCATCGCCTCCCGCCGTCCGTTCTTCGACCGGATGACCATCGCGGACTACGACGCGTCCCGCCCGGAAGCACTCGTCCAGACCATCGGAGATCCCCGGTACAGTGCCGCCCAGGTGGATGCCTCCAGCGAGGGCAGCCTGGTGGAACTGATTTCTTCCAGCAAGGCTACGCACGTGCTCAACGCCGTCGATCCCCGCTTTGTCATGCCGATCTTCAACGCCTGCAAAACCGCCGGGGTAACCTATCTGGACATGGCCATGAGCCTGTCGATCCGACACGCAGAAGAGCCGTTCACCAAGACCCACGTCATGCTGGGTGACGACCAGTTCGCCGTCGCCGACCAGTGGACGCAGGACGAGCAGCTGGCGCTGGTGGGCATTGGCGTGGAGCCGGGGCTCTCCGACGTGTTGGCGCGCTATGCCGCGGACGAACTGTTCGACGAAATCGAGGAAATCAGTGTGCGGGACGGGGCCAACCTCACCGTCGAGGGCTACGACTTCGCCCCCTCCTTCTCCATTTGGACCACCATTGAGGAATGCCTCAATCCCCCGGTGCTCTTTGACAAGGACAAGGGCGGCTGGTTTGCCGCGGAGCCGTTCTCGGATCCCATTACCTTCGAATTCCCCGAGGGAATCGGCGAAGTTGAATGCGTGAACGTGGAACACGAAGAAGTGTCCCTGATGCCGCGCTGGATCGACGCCAAGCGGGTGGACTTCAAGTACGGACTGGGAAACGAATTCATCGAGGTGCTGCGGACCCTGCACAAGCTGGGCCTGGACTCCACCGAACCGGTGACCGTGCGCGGCCAGCAGGTGTCCCCGCGCGACGTCGTCGCCGCCTGCCTTCCGGATCCCGCTTCCCTGGGACCGCTGATGAAGGGCAAGACCTGCGCCGGTGTCCTGGTGAGCGGTGTCCTGAAGGACGGCTCGAAGGGCGCACGCTACCTCTACCACGTGGCCGACAATGAAGAGACCATGAAACGCGACGATTCGCAGGCAGTGGTCTGGCAGACAGCCATCAACCCGGTGATCGCCCTGGAACTGCTGGCCAACGGCGTCTGGAAGGGCGCCGGCGTTTTGGGCCCCGAGGCCTTCGACGCGAAGCCTTTCCTTGAGCTTCTGGCTGCCGAGGAGCCCGCCGGCTACGGTTCGCCGTGGGGTATCGTCGAGAAGTAGACCAGACCAGCAGAACCTGAGCGTCGGCGGCGCATTCCCTCCGCAACCCGAGGGGTGCGCCGCCGCTTTTATTTCCGGAGAACCACTGTAAATGACCACAGGCAGCAAGCAGGACAACATCATCGATTCCTACGTCGCGTTGCTTTCCGAACAGGGACTCCATGACGCGACCATCGAGGCAACCGCCCGCCACTGCGGGCTGTCCAAGGCCGGGCTGCTACATCACTTTCCCTCACGGCAGGCCCTGGACGCCGGGCTCGTCAGCCGGCTGCGCACTCTGATTGATGACGACGTCGCAGCCATGGCCCAGGCGCCCGAACGCGCAGTGCACTACTACCTGGCATCGTCGCTGGACGAAGCGTCCCCGTTGGAACGCATGGTTGTGGCTGCAACGCGTTTGGCTCAGAGCGGGAATGAAGAAGCTGCCCAGGTCCTGCGCTCCGGCCGCGACCGCTGGTATGCCCTGCTGGTGGAAGCACTGGGAGATCCGGCACTGGCCAAGCTGGCGCTGCTGGCCGGTGACGGGCTGAGTTACCACCTGGACATTACCCGCGGTGCCCGCGACGGTTTCATGGGCGAGGGCACCCTGGACGAACTGGTTGCGCTGCTGGTGAACCGCCAACCGGCAGCCTGAACACGCTTCTGCCGGCGGCACGACGACGGCGGACGAACCGCCGTCGTCGTGCCGCCGAAGTGAGTGAAACGCAAAAGGCACCCCGCCAAACGGCGGGGTGCCTTTATTCTGCCGGCCGATTATCGCCGACTATTGGGTTAGATGGTCGACGCGTCGATGACGAAGCGGTAGCGCACATCGGACTTCAGCACGCGCGTGTAGGCGGTGTTGATTTCGGCGGCGTCGATCAGTTCAATCTCCGGCGCGATGTTGTGCTCGGCGCAGAAGTCCAGCATTTCCTGGGTTTCGCCGATGCTGCCGATGCCCGAGGAGGCGAACGAACGGCGGTTGCCCATGAGGCTGAACACGGAGATCGGCAGGGGCTCGGGCGGGGCGCCAACGTTAACGATGGTGCCGTCCAGGCGCAGCAGCGAGAGGTACTGCTGCATGTCCACCGGAGCGCTGACCGTGTTGATGATCAGGTCAAAAGTGTTGGCCAGCTTCTCGAAGGTGCCGGCGTCACTCGTCGCGTAGTAGTGCTCGGCACCGAAACGCAGACCGTCTTCCTGCTTGTTCAGCGACTGTGACAGCACGGTCACTTCGGCGCCCATGGCGGCGGCAATCTTGACGGCCATGTGGCCGAGTCCGCCCATGCCGACGACGGCGACCTTCTTGCCCGGGCCCGCGTTCCAGTGGGCCAGGGGCGAGTAGGTGGTGATGCCGGCGCACAGCAGCGGAGCAGCTGCCTCGTACGGGATGCTCTCGGGAACGCTGAGAACGAAGTCCTCAACCACCACGATGGACGTGGAGTACCCGCCCTGGGTGATGCTGCCGTCGCGGTCCACGCTGGTGTAGGTTCCGGTGTTGCCCTTGAGGCAGTAGTTCTCCATGCCGGCCTTGCAGTTCTCGCACTCGCGGCAGGAGTTGACCATGCAGCCAACGCCTACTCGGTCGCCAACCTTGTGGCGGGTTACCTCGGCGCCAACCTCGGCCACGGTGCCCACGATTTCGTGGCCCACCACCTGCGGGTACTTGATCTGGCCCCATTCGCCGCGGACGGTGTGGATGTCAGAGTGGCAGACGCCTGCGTAGGCGATGTCGATCAGGACGTCATGGGCGCCGACGTCGCGCCGTTCGATGGTGGTGGGAACCAGGTCATCGGTGGGCGAGGTGGCGGCATAAGCGCGTGCGGTAGACATATTTCTCCATGCTGTGGGGGAAAACAGTGCCGGAGGGCACTTAGTGCACAAGTCGGCACGGGCGCAATTTATTTCCCTGACCGCGGAAGGAGCCCCTGGCGGGGCTCCTTCCGTATCGGCCGGGTCAGCTAGCGGACCGGGAACCCGGCCTCACGGATGGCCTGCTTGACCTGGTGGATGGCGTCGTCGGGGCCGAAGTGGAACACCGATGCGGCCAGCACGGCGTCAGCCCCGGCGATCACGGCTGCCGGGAAGTGCTCGGGCTTGCCGGCTCCCCCGGAGGCGATCAGGGGAACCTTCACCGCGGCGCGCACGGCACGGATCATCTCAATGTCGAAGCCCTCGCGGGTGCCGTCGGCGTCGATGGAGTTCAGCAGGATCTCCCCCACGCCGCGGTCTGCCGCTTCCTTGGCCCAGGCGACGGCGTCGATCCCGGTCCCCCGGCGCCCGCCGTGGGTGGTGATTTCAAAGCCCGACGGCGTGGCGCCGTCGTGCGTGCGCCGTGCGTCCACGGAGAGCACCAGAACCTGCGAACCGAAGTGGCGGGTGATTTCATCGATGACGTCGGGGCGGGCGACGGCGGCGGAGTTGATGGAGGCCTTGTCCGCACCGGAGCGCAGCAGTTTGTCCACGTCCGCAATGCCGCGCACTCCGCCTCCCACGGTCAGCGGAATGAACACTTCCTCCGCGGTCCGGGAGACGACGTCGAACACGTTGTCCCGGTTGCCCGAGGACGCGGTGACGTCCAGGAAGGTCAGTTCATCGGCGCCGGCCTTGTCATACCGGTGCGCGAGTTCCACCGGATCCCCGGCGTCGCGCAGGCCCTCAAAGTTGATGCCCTTGACCACGCGGCCGGCGTCAACGTCCAGGCAGGGGATGACGCGGATGGCAACACTCATGGTGTTCTCCCCTAGATCCGGCAGGCGTGGATGGTGCTGACCAGGATGGCACGGGCGCCGATCTCGTACAGCTCGTCCATGATCCGGTTGGTGTCGGTGCGCTTGATCATGGAGCGCACGGCCACCCAGTCGGTGTCCCGCAGCGGGGAAACGGTGGGCGATTCCAGGCCCGGGGTGAGGGCGGCGGCGCGCTCCACCAGGTCGCGGCGCACGTCGTAATCCATCATCACGTACTGCCGGGCGACCAGCACGCCGCGCAGGCGGCGGATCAGCACGTCCAGGCCGGCCGGGTGTTCGGCGCCCTTGCGGCCGATCAGCACGGCCTCGGATTTCAGGATCGGGTCGCCGAAGATCTCCATGCCGGCGGCGCGCAGGGTTGTGCCGGTTTCGACGACGTCGGCAATCGCATCTGCGACGCCCAGGCGCACCGAGGATTCCACGGCGCCGTCGAGCCGGACCACGGAGGCGTTGATGCCGCGCTCGGTGAGGTAGTCGCGCAGCAGGCCGTCATAGCTGGTGGCCAGGCGCTTGCCCTCGAGCTGCTCGATGGAATCGAAGTCGCCCACCGGACCGGCGAAACGGAAGGTGGAGGCGCCGAAGCCCAAGCTCATCAGCTCTTCGGCGTCCACCTGGGCGTCCAGGAAGAGGTCGCGGCCGGTGATGCCGACGTCGAGCGTGCCGGCACCGACGTACACGGCGATGTCGCGGGGGCGGAGGAAGAAGAATTCAACGTCGTTGTCCGGGTCCACCATGACCAGTTCGCGGCTGTCGCGGCGCTGGCGGTAGCCCGCCTCGTTGAGCATGGCGGAGGCGGATTCGGACAGGGCACCCTTGTTGGGTACGGCTACACGGAGCATGGGTTGCATCTTTCGCTGGAAGTTTGTCACTGCTTTAGGGAGTAATTCGACCGGCGGGCCACACGCTGAAAAGTCAGCGCGCGGCTAGAGATGCTTGTAGACGTCCTGCAGGGTCAGGCCTTTGGCGAGCATCAGGACCTGGAGGTGGTAGAGCAGCTGGGAGATTTCTTCGGCGCATTCGGCATCGGATTCGTATTCGGCGGCCATCCATACTTCGGCGGCCTCCTCAACAACCTTCTTACCGATGCCATGCACGCCCGACTCGAATTCGGCCACGGTGCGTGACCCGGCGGGGCGGTCCTGAACTTTCTGGCTCAGCTCGGCAAAGAGGTCTTCAAAGGTTTTCACATGGTCAAGGGTACGCGTTGGCGCGGCAGGTGATGGAATCGGGGTCGCGGTGTGACCTTGCCCCGATCTGCCTACCCATCGAGCGTGACCAAATGGAGACATCCAGGCCTGACCACTGCGTCCCCATCGAATCCCCGTTACCGGCTTGGTCGGTGAGATTCTCTGCAAAGGCGGCCGCGCTGGTGCCGAACCTGGCGGAGCGCGAGCACCTCACGCTTCAGGCTGCACGCTTGAATGCTCGTCGCCGCCACAGCCCCGGATATGTGCCTGAAACCGCAGGTGGGTAGAATTTTTCGTACCCAGTCACGCCCCGCACCGAGAGTAAAACCCACCATGGATAGCCACGCAGCGCCCGAACGCACCGTCACCGTATGGGAGGACGGCGAGCAGCTGGATTTCACCTTTGCCGACTGCATGAGGTACCACGGCCCGGGCTTCCCCGGCGGCGTCGCGCATGCCTTCGCCGCACTCGGCCGGGCGCTGCCGGAATTGGCGGCGCGCGCCCCGGGCGGACGCGTGGAGCGCCGCAGTATCCGGATCCGCACCCCCTTCGGCGGCCCCGGCGGCCGCGACGCCTTCGAATTGGTGACCCGCGCGGTCACCGGGGACCGCTTCACCGTGCTGCCGGAACTCGCCCGGCCCGAGCGCGGCAACACCCTGGCCCGCTACGTATTCGAGATCAGCACCGGAGACGCGACTGTCACCTGCGTGCTCCGGGACGAGGGAATCGTTGCGGACGAGTTCATCGAGCTGACCGCGAAGCCGGACAAGACCGCCGCGGAGCTGGCCCATCTGGAGGTCCTCAAGCGCGAAATGCGCGACCGGATCCTCGAACGCGATCCCGACATGGTCTACGATCTGGAGGGCTGACTCACGACCCGTTGGAACCCTGGCCCTGCACCTTATCCGGTGATACGACGAGTAGATCAGGCTTGCTGACATCCCCGCCGCGAAGCCGAACCGCGCCCGCGCTGTCGGGGAGGCGGTCACGCTCCGATGCAGATGACCTGTTTGCCCCAGCCACCGCCGGATTCAACGGCTCGGTGCGGGTCCGCAATCTTCTCAAGCGGGTACATGTCCCGAATGACCACACTTCCTGACACTGTGTCGGTATGATGTTGTTCGTCGGACAGAACGGTCTGTCCTGAAACAGCTGGAGGGACACAAATGTACGTAGTGGTCAACACTCTGGAAGTCGGCCCCGAGACCGCCGAGGCCTTCGAAAAAGCCTTTGTCGACAGCATGGCCAACCTCGAAGGGGTGCCTGGGCTGAGCCGGAGCACGCTGATGCGCCCCGAAGGAAAGAGCAACACCTATCTGTCCACTATGGAGTTTGATTCCAAGGAGGATTTCTTCGCGTGGCTGAAATCGGATTCCTTCAAGGCCTCGCACTCCGATGACCAGGCCCCGGGGATGCAGGCTCCCAACGCGGTTGCGTCCTACACCGTCATAAAGGACACCGCGGCCTAACATCCAGGCACTGCGGCAGTTCAACGACAGTGGGGCCGCCCTTTCAGGCAGCCCCACGTTGAACCTGCTACCGAAGCCGGCTTCGCTAGCGGCGGCAAATGTCCTGGATGCGAACCGCTGACGCCATGGCCGCGTAGCCTGCGTCGTTGGGGTGCAGGTGGTCACCCGGATCGAACTGGGGGCGGAGGCGGCTGCGGTCGCGGGGGTCGCGGACCGCAGCGTCAAAGTCGATGACGGCATCGAATTCTCCCGATGTGCGGATCCAGGAGTTCACCGCCCGGCGGTCCTGCTCACCCGCGTCGCTGTAATACCCGGCACCGCGGTAGGGAGTGAGGGTGGCACCGACCACCCTGATGCCGTGGTCATGGGCCCGTTCGATGAACTGCCTGTAAACGGCGATCAGTGATGCAGAATCCAGGGCTCCCGCCGATTGGCCGATGTCGTTGATCCCCTCGAGGAGGACCACGCTGCGCACACCGGTCTGGTCGATAACATCGTCCTCGAAACGTGACAGTGCGGAGACCCCGGCTGTACCGGCATCCTCCAACACACGGTTACCGCTGATTCCGGAATTGATGACGCCGCACTGCCTGCCCTCGGGCCGACGGAGCAACCGGTCCGCAACCTGGTCCGGGTACCGGAGATTGGCATCGACGGTCGAGGCATATCCGTCAGTGATGGAGTCACCAAAGAAGACCACGGAGCCAAGTGCATTCGACGTCGTATCCACCCCTTCCAGAAAGTACCGTGAGGTGTCCAGCTTTTCATAGGACGCCGACGGGCTGGCGGTGGCGTCCCCTGCTGCGCGGTACGACGTCGCCATTCCCAGGCTGTGGACGGAGGCCGGTCCCGTTGGACCGGGCAGATACATGCTGACCGTCAGGTCGGAATCGCTGTTAACCGGCAGCTGCACCGGATCGGAGACCCACTCGGCGCCCGCGGGAATGGTCACTGATGCGGCGCCGTCGAACGTCACCTGGCGCAGCTGGCCCGGATCCGGATCCGCAGCGGCGGAGCCGGGATATGCCGTGGCCGCCCCGACCACCAGCGCGGTGGTTCCAAAATCGTTGCTGATGCGGATGCGGAAGCGGTCTCCGCCGACGGACAAATGGGCGGTTTGCCGGAGGGTGGTGTCGGTGAACCCTGCTCCGGAAATAGTGTCCTCGGCGCCGGCCGGCGTCATGGCAGCGGCCCAGCTGCCGATCCACCGCGGTGAGGAATGCGAGCCGCCGGAGGTGCCTTCAGGCTCCACGGTGCTGGAGCTGGCTTCATCGCCGGGAGTGGTGTCCGGATCGGTTTGAGCTGTCATTGCCGCACCGGTGGCTGGAAAACTCAGAGCGGCAGCTAAAAGGCCGGCCATAACTAAACCGGACCGAGTGGTTGGTGGTCTCACGGTGCACTCCTTTGTGCTGGTTTTCCGGGTGGCGGAGGCCAGCCGTGGAGTCACGCTAGCACCGGGGTTCGTGCCGGAAATCCTGACGGGACAAGGTCACCGCAACGTCACAGCGAAACGCGCCCTACGGTTGTTTTGATCCGGCCTGTCACTAAATGTGGGAGCCCGCGCTCATTCTCCGGTTCGCTGCACAACGCGGATTCCCCGCTGCGCAGTCGCGAGAAGCTGCCCGGGCGGCTGTCACCGGACGGCGGCGGGCCGCAACAGCAGCCACGTTCCGGCGGCCGAAAGCACAACCGCGCCAATGGCTGCGACCATGAGCCACCAGAGGTGGAAGGCGGCGGCAATTGCTGCCGCCTGGGGTACGAGAATGATGGCCGCCACCAGCAGGGCGAGGACCACGACGGCCGCAAGCAGTTGGGGGCCACGTGCACCGAAGCGCACCCAAGCCGCGGCAAAGACTCCCCCGATCGTCAGGGTCGCCAGCACTCCAAGGAAGACGATGGGCAGCAGGCGCAGTGGGTCACCGCCTCCGAGGACATGGATGTCGAAGATGTAGAAGCCGGCGAACCAGTGATCCGTGGCGATTTCGACGGCATTCAGTGCTGCCAGAATCAGGGCGACATAGGCGGCGGTGACTGCGTTCCAGATGAAGGTGCCGGCCACGAAAGCCCGCCGGGTTGCGCCGAGAGCCAAGGCGAACGGGAAGGTTGTTGCGACGCTCGCGACACCGAGATAGCCGAAGAACCCCACCAGGGCGTACACGATTCCCGGGTTGCTTTGAGATCCCTGGATCCACGCCTGTGTGCCCGGCTGGCTGCCGGAGCGCCAGAAGATCAGTGCGATGAGAACCGAGATAACGGCGACCGCGGCTGCGATGGCAAGTGGCACGACGAAGGTTTCCGTCCTCCGGTTGAGGTGGAATTTGACGGTTGAGACGACGGCGCTCATGCGCGGGCCCCTTTCTGAATCCGAACCGGTTCCGGTGCGCCCGCCCCGAACCCTGCAACGAGTTCCTGAAGGGTCGCCGGTGACGTTGTGGCTCCGAGCGTGCGTGCCTGAGCATGGAAATCTTCGTCGGCCGTTCCGCTGACAGTGGCTGATTTCAGGTTGCCGACCGTGTGGGACAGAAGAACAGTTCTGCCAGCTGAAAGCCGCCCGACCGCCTCCGTCGACCCGCTGACGGTGAGGGCAAGACCGGGTGTTTCTTCGCTGCCGCAGTCGACGCATATCCGGCCGCGGTCAACAATCACCACACGGTCAAAGAGGGCTTCGGATTCCTCGATGAGGTGGGTGGAGAGGATCACGGTGCGGGGATGTTCCGTGTAATCGCGGAGAAGTATGTTGTGAAACAGCGCCCTCGCCGTGACGTCAAGACCGAGGTACGGCTCATCAAGCAGGGTGAGGGGCGCGCGGGAGGCCAGGGCCAGAACGATGGCGACGGAGGACAGCTGCCCCCGGGAGAATTTCTTGATCGGGGTTTTGTCGGGAATACGGAATCCCTCCACCAGTTCGGCAGCAACGTCCGCGTTCCAATCCGGCGCAAATTCGGGGGCGATTCGCAGGACATGGCGCAGCAGATAACCGTCGGGATACCGCTGGTTGTCACGGATGAAGCTGACCCGGGACAGGACCGCTTCATTTTCAAAGGGATTTTCCCCGAACACCGCCACCGTGCCCGAGCTGGGCCGGTCCTGGCCCGCGAGGAGTGACATGATGGTGGTTTTGCCGGCACCGTTCCTGCCAAGGAGCCCGCAGATTGCACCCTCAGGCACGCTGAGGGTGACGTCCTCCAGCGCCGTGGAGCGCCCGAATATGCGGCTCACGGAGCGGATATCGATTGCGTTAGTCATACGGGATCCTGTTCCTGGTCGATCATCGAATGCAGTTCGGCGGGTGTGATATCCAGAACCGCGGCTTCTTGAAGAAGCGGCTGCAGAAATTGTTTGCGGAACTCCTCGCGCCGCTGGGTAAGGAGGATTTTGCGTGCTCCGGTTGCAACAAACATTCCGATGCCACGCTTCTTGTAGAGCACGCCCAGGTCCACGAGCATGTTCACGCCCTTGCTGGCGGTGGCGGGATTCATTTGGTGGAACAGGGCGAAGTCGGTGGCCGAGGGCACCGCGGTCTCCTCCGGATAGGTTCCGGCCACGATGTCGTCAGCAACCCGGGCAGCGAGCTGCTGGAAGATCGGCCCCTCACCTGTGAACATGGCCCTGACGCTAGTCCATTAGTGGACTAATGGACATAGGTAGTTGATAGAAACTTCGGGGGTGCCTTGAATCGACCCGTGGACGGCTGTCCAGCGACACAGTCAAGGAACAAGCAGATGCCGGGGAACGGACTTTCGGGCATGGTGCCTAGTCGTTGCCCAGCGTTGACGCCCGGGGCATTAAACGGGGTACCACCAGTTCGGTTCCACTGGCTGGGTTGCCGGCGATGGCGCCCAGCAGCAGTTCCGCTGCACGCCGGCCAAGGCGTTCAAGCTGCATGTCCACAGTGGTCAGCGGCGGACGGCTGGCCAGAGACATCACCTGCCAATCGTCGTAACCGGTCACCGCAATGTCCTCCGGCACGGAAATGCCCCTCTCCCGCAGCCGGTCACAGCCGCCCCGCGCCAGCTGGTCCGATCCGAAGACAATGGCGTCCACCGGAAGACCCTGCGGCGAGCTGTCAGCTCCCAAAACCAGGTCAACGCCCCGCCGCCCCCACCGCTCGCTCCACTCACCAAAGTGCGGCGGCCCTACGAGTTCCATGCCCATGGTGTTCAAGGCGCGGAGAAGGGCTTCACTGCGGACCTGGCTGATGTGCCGGTCCCCCGGCCCAGCGACGTGCGCGACCCGCCTTTTTCCGAGCAGGTGGAGGTGGCTCACCAGCTCCGCCACGCCGGCTCCGTCATCCGGAACCACGGATGCATCCGTTGGGTCGCTGGACGGGGCGAACGCATAAACAATGGGAACCGGCGCCTTGATCGGAGTACGGGGATCGGTGGTCCGCCCAGCAACGATGATCCCGTCCACCCTGCGCGCTATCAGGGTGCGGATGTGGTGCTGCTCGCGTGCCGGGTCATGCCGGGAGGTGGCAAGCAGCACGGAAATCTGGCCGTCAATGAGCGCATTTTCAGCGCCGAGGACCACGGGCAGCGAAAAGCGCCCGGCGTCGTCGGTGCTGAGCAACCCCACAGTGTAGCTTCGACCGGCCGAAAGGCCCCGTGCGCCCAGGTCCGGTATGAAGCCAAGCTCCTCGGCTGCCTGGCGCACCCGCATACGGGTGCTCTCCTTAAGGGATCCGGTGTTGTTCAACGCCTTGGAGACGGTGCTGGGCGTGACCCCGGCCAAGGCGGCAACATCGACAATGCGGGCTGGCTTGGTTCCTGTCATGCAGGCTCCTTCTTCTTCCGGAACTATTTTCCTGAGACGGCAGTAAGTGCTGTTCGAGGATGCTCCAGCACTCATGGTAATCGGCTTTTTCTAAAAGGATTGACGGCCTCCGTGATGGCCCCTAGTCTTTCGGACAACGTGTTCCTGATTTTCCCAAACTGTGTTCCTAAACGAAACATTCCTGCCATCTCAATGGAGAGAAAAATGACGGTCAGCACCACCTCAGAATCTGCCAACGGTCCCGCAGCCCCCACCGATTCCGCTGCAGTCTCACTGCGTCCCCTGGCCATCGGCGAAGTACGCATCACCGGCGGGCTGTGGCACCAGCGGGCCGAAGCGAACCGAGGCGCCGCCATACCCGAGGGCCTGGCGCGCCTGCACTCGGCAGGCAATATCAGAAACCTGGAAATTGCCGCCGGAACAGCAAAGGGCGAAGCTGTTGGGCCGGTATTTGCCGACTCGGACGTCTACAAATGGCTGGAGGCCGCAGCCTGGGAATACGCAAGGTCCGGCGATGAAGACCTCCTTCACGACCAGCTCGAACTCGCCCGAACCGTCGCCCGGGCACAGGCGCCGGACGGCTATATCGATTCCGTGGTGCAGATACGCGAGGGAGAACGCTATCGGGAGCTGCCCTGGAGCCATGAGCATTACTGCATGGGCCACCTGATCCAGGCCGGCGTCGCCCAGGTCCGGGCCACGGGCTCGCGCGAACTGCTGGACGTGGCGGTCAGGGCGGCCGACCACTTGGTGGACACGTTCGGCCCGGACAAACGGCACGATGTCGACGGGCACCCCGTCATCGAAACGGCGTTGGTGGAGTTGTACCGGGAAACCGGAACCCCGGAATACCTCACGCTGGCCAAGTACTTCGTGGATGCGCGCGGGCACGGGTTGATGGCCTCGTACGGCAAGGAGCCCACATATTTCTCCGATCGGGTCCCGGTGCGGGATGCCGACACTGTGGAAGGCCACGCCGTCCGTGCCGTCTATCTGGCCGCCGGTGCCGCGGACGTGGCCATGGAAACCGGCGACCAGGACCTGCTGCAGGCGCTGGAAATCCAGTACGCGTCCATGGAACGGTCCAAGCAGTACATCACCGGCGGACTCGGGTCCCGTTGGGAAGGAGAATCCTTCGGGGACCCATATGAACTTCCCACGGACCGCGGTTACGCGGAAACCTGTGCCGCGATCGGTGGGGTGCAGCTGGCGTGGCGCCTGCTGCTGGCCACCGGCGCCCCCGGGTACGCCGACCAGATTGAACGGATGCTCCTGAACGGATTCCTTGCCGGGATATCTCTGAGCGGCACCGAGTACTTTTACGTCAATCCGCTGCAGCTGCGCGGGGACGCCTCACCGGAGGAGAACCGCAGCCCCGCCCACGGACGCCGCGGCTGGTTTGACTGCGCCTGCTGTCCACCCAACATCATGCGCACCCTCTCCAGCCTTGACGCCTACATGGCAACTGTCGCCGCCGGGGAACCGGAGATCCCCACCGTACAGATCCACCAGTACGCTCCCTCCGCCATCCAGGCAGCCGGCCTCAACCTGACGGTGGAAACCGGCTATCCATGGGACGGGGACATACGGATACGGGTGGAATCTGCCCCGGCCACTGCCACGGCCATCGAATTCCGCGTGCCGTCGTGGGCACGGGGCGCAACGCTTGAGGGCCGTGCCGTTGACCCGGGGACGTATGCCCGCGTGGAGCGGACCTGGCACAGCGGCGACGAAGTGCTACTGCAGCTGCCGCTGGAACCGCGGCTGACCGCTGCAGACCCGCGTATCGATGCCGTCCGCGGCTGCGCGGCAATCGAATACGGACCCCTGGTCTACGCGCTGGAGCAGGAAGACCAGACGGCGCCCGTCGATTTCCTGTTTCTGTCACCGGAGGCACCGATCACGGCACAGCACCACCCTGATCTGCTGGGCGGCATTACGGTCCTGTCCGCCCGCGGCGCGGCGGGCACCCCACCGGCGGAGGCGCGCTCACCCTATGTACCTTTGGGCGGACCGCAGCCGCTGGTCAGCGGAAATCTCCAGCTCACTGCCATTCCGTACTATGCGTGGGCTAACCGCGGACCGCAGCCGATGCGCGTTTGGACACCGGTCCTTTAACCAGCCGAAGGGGAAAAGCAATGGCGCTTTCACGACGACACCTTCTGGCCCTAGCTGGAAGCGGATCCCTGGCCGCCATGCTGAGCGGCTGTGCAGGAAGGCTTGAACCAGCGGCCACATCAGCCGCGGGCTTTGGAGAAGGAGCTGAAGGCACCCTCTCCGTCTGGTGCCGCTCCGAGACACAAACCGGAATCAAAACCATGGTCGAAGCCTTCCACGCCGCCCAGGATCGCATCAGGGTGGAACTCACCCCGGTGCTGGGCGGCCAGTATGTGACCAAGCTGGCCACCGCCATCCGCGGCGGCCGGGTACCGGACCTGGTGGACATCGATGACATCAACTCGGCTCTATTCATCTACCGGGACGCGTTTACGGACCTCACACCGCTCATCGACGCAATCCCTGACAAGGAGCGGCTGAGTCCCGGCCACCTGGCACTCGCAGCCCGGGACGGAAAGTACTACGGTGCACCGTTTCTGGCGGATAACTCGGTGCTGTGGTGCAACAGTGAACTCTTTGACCGCGCGGGAATGGATCTGGACGAAACCACTTCCAGTTTCGAGGGTTATCTGGAGGCGGCCCGAGCCATTACCGCACTGGCGCCGGACACGTACGGTTGGACGTATCCGGGGAACTCCGCGGGAGCGCTAGGGTTCGTGGTGCAGCCGCACATCTGGGCGGCTCAGACGGATCTGATCGCTGAAGACATTGGAGGCCAGCGCGGCAACGTGGAGGGCAACGGGGCCGTCCGGTCCACGCTGGAGCTGCTGCGCACCATGTGGAACGAACAGCTGGTGCCACCGGCCAGTTTCTCCGACGACGCGTCACGCTGGGGCACGGACTTCCTGGCCGGCAAGGTCGGAATGATCCCCAGCGCCTACGGAACGGTGGTGCTGGGAAAGGACCCGGAATTCCTGAAGCGGGTGGAGGTGCGCGTCATGGCCGGGCCGGAGGGCGGGAGGGCCTTCTTCGACGGCGGCGACAACCTCTGCATTCCCAATGGCTCACGCAATCCGTCGGCGGCTTGGGAATTTGTCCGTTTCTGTCTGGATGTTCCGCAGCAGGCGACACTCCCGGCGGGCGGATTTACTCCCATCCGGGCCGATGTTGTGGACGACGCTTTCCGCGCCGCATATCCGCTGGCCACCGGACCGCTGGAGCAGCTGGACGCGGGCTACGCTCCACTGACGCTCTCTTATAACCGCATCTACAACCAAAGTGACGGCCCATGGCTGGAAATGTTCCGGCGCGCCGTGTTCGACGGACAGACGGAAGAAGCCATGGCAGTTGCCCAAAAGCATTATGACCAGATCCTGCAGCAGGGGGACGCATGACCACCACCTATCCCCCACGAACTGCCGATCCTGCGCCACCCGTCCAGCGGCGGAAGCGGGCAGGGTCACTGACACACCCCGCACGGGTCGGCCTCCTCCTGGTGGCACCGGCGGTGATGTTCGTCGTCGTCTTCGTCTTTGTTCCGCTTGTCGCCGCGGTGGGTATCTCCTTTACGAACTTCCCGCTGATCGGTCCCGTCAAATTCGTCGGGCTGGAGAACTTCCGGCTGGCGTTCAGCGATCCCGTGTTCTGGCGGGCCATCCTTTATACGCTCGTCTACACCGCGATTGTGACCCTGCCGATCCTGGTAGTGGGTTACGCCCTGGCCGTACTGGTCCGGGCGCGGCGGCGCGGCGCCACGCTGCTGCGGACCGTCTTTTTCCTTCCCTACGTGGTGGGCCTGACGACCGTCAGCTTCCTGATGCTTCTCGAAGCCCAGCCCAACAGCGGCGCGGTCAACGCGGTGCTGCGCTTCCTGGGCATCACTGACGGAACCACTGCATGGTTGGTAGACGGACCGCTGGCAACCGGGCTGATCATCGTGCTGGTGATCTGGAGTGTTTCCGGGCTGACCATGGTGCTGCTCATGTCCGGCATGCAAGGGATACCGCGGGAAGTTTACGAATCGGCTGAATTAGACGGGGCCTCCTGGTGGCAGGCCGAACGCCGAATCACTATGCCCATGATGCGCCGGACCATTGCCCTGACGGTCATCATCTCCATCATCGGTTCCTTTCTCGCCTTCACACAGTTCTACATCCTGACCCGGGGCGGGCCGGGGTCCGAAACAACAACCGTGGTCATGTCCGTATACCGCCGGGCATTCGTGGACCTTCAACTGGGCGCCGCCACGGCCATGTCACTCATTCTTGTTGCCATAACCGGCCTGGTGACGGCCGTCCAGTTTGCGCTCCTTCGAGAGAAACCGTGAGATCCCATGACAACGATCCAAGACACCGCGCCCCGGCAGCAGCACCAACGGAAAGCTCCGGCGCCGCGATCCCGGCGACCGTCCAGAAAATCGTCGGAAAACCGCGACAGCAGGACCAAACGCATCGGCTATGTGGTGGGCGGAGCCGGGGCGTTTCTGGTTTTCGCCGTGCCGCTGGTCTTTGCCCTGATCCGCTCCCTGCAGCCGAACGCCGTGGTGGTCAGCGCCCCTGATTCAGGAACGTTCTTCGACCTGACGCTGGAGAACTTCCGGGCACTGGCGAACCAGCCGCAGTTGGGCCGGTCCATCATCAACAGCCTTATCGTCTCCCTGTCGACGGCGGTTCTCACCGCAGTCCTGGCGGTATTCGCCGGCTACGGGTTCGCAAAGTTCCGGTTCCGGGGGGCGTCAGTGCTTTTCGCAGTCATCGTCCTGACCATGATGGTGCCCTTCCAAGCCATCCTGACGCCGCTGTACCTGCAGCTCAACACCATGGGCCTCACCGATTCACTCTTGGGACTGGTCCTCTTCTACACCACCGTTAGCCTGCCGTTCGGTGTCTTCGTGATGCGGAATTCCTTTGAAGCTGTTCCGGCGGAACTCGAGGACTCCGGCCACGTGGATGGGGCGGGCACCCTGCGTATCCTGGTCTCTGTAGTACGCCCGCTGATCATTCCCGGAGCAGCCACAGCAGCTCTGTATGCTTTCCTGGCTTCCTGGACCGAGTTCCTCGGTGCGCTCACATTTCTTACGGACGAGGACCTGTATACGCTCCCGGTCAGCCTGGTGAACCTGCAGCAGGGAACCTACGGACAGGTGAACTTCGGACTGCTGGCGGCCGGTGCCGTGATTGCCATGATTCCCTGCATCATTTTGTATGTGACGCTCCAGCGCTACTACGTTTCCGGTCTGGCCTCGGGTTCAGTCAAAGGCTAGTCGATGGCGAGAGACTTCTAAGTGTGCTGCCAGCTAAGTCTCTCGCCTTCACTCGGCTTAGGCGCCCGGTTCGACTTTGCCGCCGCATCGGCGCTGCGGTAGCGCAGAAGCAGCGTGTCGCCACCGCGGAGGACGTGCGCCAGCTCCAGACGGCGCGGGGGCACTGCCTCGGGCGCCCCGGACGTAATGCGGAGCGCGCTGCCCGCCGCCATCAACGGACTGACGGTCAGGCACAGATCGTCCACCAGCCCATCGGTTTGGAATGATCCGAAGAGCCGGGGGCCGCCCTCGCAGAGCACCCGGTGGAAGCCGTGCTGCGCGAGCACGGCTGCCGCCTGCTTCGGTTCC
This sequence comes from Arthrobacter sp. TJ-178, assembly GCF_058269275.1. Classification (NCBI taxonomy): domain Bacteria; kingdom Bacillati; phylum Actinomycetota; class Actinomycetes; order Micrococcales; family Micrococcaceae; genus Arthrobacter; species Arthrobacter sp. TJ-178. Next base: position 140,909 of record NZ_JBZCNK010000005.1, read on the forward strand.
ACCGTCCGCTCCCCCGCCGGAACGACGTCGGCAACCCGTTCCAGCGCTGCCCTGCGGTCCGCGGGTGCGGCCGCTGCCGTCAGGATCAGGGGCCGGACCGGAGCCTGTTCAAACAGCGGGGCATCCGGGTCCAGGTCCAGGGTTCCCGAAACAATAGCCAGCCCCGGATGGGCAGGCATCCCCCGTGACTCACGCCAGGCCTGGCTCTCCGCACCCAGGAGTTCCCCGGCGTAACCCTCGGCGCGCACCGTCCCCGCGCCCACCAGGATGACGTCGGCGGTCTGCCGGAGCAGTTCAAACACCCGGTGGTCTGCGCCGTCACCGAGGGCGCCGGAGCGGCCGTCGATTGCCGCGGCGCCGTCGGCTGAGGCTACGAAATTGAACCGGATATGCGGGCGCCCGGGCCGTGTCGGAGGAACATCCCAGGCGTAAGCTGCCATGAGTTCGTCGTCACTGAGCTCAGCCGCGGAGCCCGCGGCAGTGATGGCTGTGGTCATGCGAGCGCGGCCGGTTCGTTGAAGTCGCCCATGTTGTGGCGAAGATAGGCGGGCTCCCGCCATCCGAGGATGGCTTCGGTCATCCGAATGGCGGAAGCTGCGGCGGTGACATTGTGCATCCGCAGAATTCGCGCGCCGTTCAGGATGCTGGCGACTCCCGCCGCGAGGGACCCTTCCGTGCGGTCCGCCTTTGCTGCGTCCAGGGACTCCCCCACAAAGTCCTTATTGGAAACCGCTGCAAGCACCGGATATCCCAGTTCTGCCACCTCGGCGAGCCGGCGGGTGAGCTCAAGGGAATGGAGGGTGTTCTTATTCAGGTCGTGGCCGGGATCAATGATGATGCTTTCCGGAGGGACTCCCAGTTCCTGCGCATACCCGCTGCGCCGGCGCAGGAACTCCGCTACCTCGGCGACTACGTCTGCATACTGCGGACGCGGATAAGCGGTGCGGGGCGCCGCGAGGCTGTGGGTGATCACCAGATGCACCCCTGCAGCCGCCGCCACCCGGGCCAGGTCCGGGTTGGCCAGGCCGGTGGTGTCGTTGATGACGGTGGCTCCTGCCTCAATGGCCGCTTCTGCCACTGCGGGCAGGAACGTGTCCGCGGAAATAATTACGTCACTGCTTTCCCGGACGGCCCTGATGACCGGAACCACCCGGGCGGCCTCCTCTGCGGCATCCAGGGCAGGACCCGGCGCAAACGGTACGCCGCCAATGTCCACCCAGTCGGCGCCGTCGCGCACTGCCTGCAGCGCCGCTCCTACCGCAGCGTCCAGTGCAAACGTTCGGCCGCCGTCGTAAAAGGAATCCGGAGTGCGGTTGATGATGGCCATCAAGGCCACCTGGCGGCGGAAATCCAGGGTGCGTGCCCCGATCCGATGTACCGGGTGCAGCAGCGGTGGTTGATACAAACTCATGGTTGAATCCTACGGCGACTGAATCCTACGGCCCGGGAAAACCAGCTGTCCGTCAGCGAGCCACCGGCCGTAGCGGGTTTCCCAAGCGGCCACCTGCTCCGGAGTATGCAACGTGGAGAACGGCGGATGGACAGTTGCTTGACGATTGCCGTCATGCGATCCGCCCGTCCCCGTAGTTGATGGCGGCGTCGAAGCCGAGTTCCTCCACCAGATACCCGGCCTTCTCAATGCTGCCCGCGCTGCCGATGACCGTCTTCGCTCCGAGGGCCTTGGCGATTTGCCCGGCCAGCGAACCAACCCCTCCGGCGGCGCCGCTCACAAACGCCACGTCCCCCTCCTGAACCGCTGCCACATCCGCCACCACGTGATACGCGGTGACACCCTGGTTCAGGACGTATTCGATGCCGGGAAAAACTCCCGTCGGAACAGGCCGGAAAAGGGACGCGTCTCCCACGCTTTCCTCGCGCCAACCGCTCATATGCTGTACGGCTGTCCCAACTGGCACACCGGATGCAGACTCGACGACGGTTCCCACGGCGCCGCCCCACAGAGGAGCGCCCACCGGATAAGGCGGCATCGGCAGGAACTCGTTGCTGCAGCCAGACAAGATCAATGAAGTCATCGAGCTGGATAAACGCACTAACCCATAAAAAGCAGCACCACCCTATCCAAAGGAAGCTGATCACCATGGCAGGCGAAACCACCCTCACCGTTAGCGGAAACCTCACCACCGACCCCGAACTGCGCTTCACCCCCAACGGACGGCCTCAGAATCCCTTGATAATCAGCTAGGTACTATGTGAAGACCATTGGGCCGGGAAGACGTGGATTCCACGCCCGGCTGAAAGGGGGACAAGGGTTTGAGGGGGCCATGCAACCGACGATCCTTACATTGGGTATGAAACTCCGAAACAACTCAGCCTTCGTCCGATTTTGGCTTGCATCGACCGTTTCAGATTTCGGCACGTACATCACAACGGTGGCGCTATCGGTTCTGATCCTTGTGTCGTTGAATGGCACCGCTTTGGACCAAGGTCTGGTCAACGCTGCACGTTGGGCACCCTACCTACTCTTTGGGTTACTCGCCGGGATCTGGGTGGACCGCTTCCGGCGACGCACGGTCCTCATCACCGGCGACTTCGGGCGGGGTCTGATTCTGGCGACGCTGTGCCTGCTCGGTGCGCTGCAGCTCCTCAACGTTCCTACTCTGATGGTGTTGATGTTCGGTTTTGGGACACTGGCGTTGATGAGCGACGCCGCGTACCAATCCTTTCTGCCAAAACTCGTCCCTAGGCCTCTTCTCACAAGAGCCAATGCTCGACTGCAGCAAAGCGACACAGTCGCTCAAACTACGGGAAGTGCGGTAGCCGGCGGCTTGGTCGTCTTGGTAACGGCACCTTTCGCTCTCCTGCTAGGCGCAATAACTCACTTCGTTTCGGGGGCGGTACTGCTGTCCCTGAAACACGCCGCGGCTGACAAGTACCCCTTGCGCACGGCAGGGTCCGTGCCTCGCAAGGTAGGCGAGGGTCTGCGCTGGATCTACCGCCACCCTCGGCTCGGACCATTAGCTTGGTCCAGCCACGCCTGGTTTATGGGCTCCGCGATGATGGGGGCAGTCCTTCCGGCACTGGTATTGAATGACCTGAGAATCGGTGCGCTGGGACTCGGTCTGGTTCTCACTGGTGCAGGAATCGGTTCCGTCGTGGGAACCCTCATCTCAATACGTATAGGGCAGCGGTGGGGTACCGGTAGAACGATCGTCACTGCTCGACTCATCCAACCGGTAGCGCTTGCGCTGATCGCCTTTTCTCCGCTGGTTGCTGCCGCATACGGTCCACTGACTGATCAAGCCTATGGATCGCCTGCTGCCTGGCCGACACCGCTCTGGGCCGCTTTCGCCGTCGCCGTGGGAGGACAGTTCCTTTTCTGGATGTCGATGGGCTTTGAGGGCCCTCTGGAGATGGGTTACTGGCAGGCTGTAACGCCGGACAAACTCATCGCAAGAATGAGTGCCACCAGACGCTCTATGAACCGGGGAATGATCGTCCTTGGCGCACCCCTCGGAGGCTTCGTTGCCACCATCACAAGTTCCTCCATCGCCCTCTGGGCCGCCGCCGGAGTCATGTTGCTGTCAGCTTCGATGCTGCTGTTCTCCAAGTTCCGAAAGGCAAACGTCGAGCACGATCAACTAACCGATGAAGAAGCCCTCACCTGATCGCACGCTAAGGGGCCCCTTAACGCACGTCCTACCGCAAATCTGCTGACTTAGACTCCCTATAGGCATGCTCGATGGTGCTTGCGTAGGGGGGTGAGCGCCTTGCAGCTACCGAACGTTCTTTTCGAGTAATAATCATCTCGTTGATGCCGTAGGGCACGATCAACGCAAGCGGCAGGAGGATCGTGACGTACCACGGACCTAGGTTTAGCAGCATCGGAACGAAGGCCAGGACGAAGAGGACTTGGTGGATGATTCGGTAGGACTTCATGTCGACGACCCTACTGTGGTCAGCCTTTCGGCAACATAGCGGAAAGTGGGAACCCGTTCAGGCCGGCGCCCTGCGCCCGGGCAGACGGAAACTCGAAGAAGAGTAGCACCAACCGCAGACGTCAGCGGCCGCAACTCGGTGTGCGTAAGCCGGTCCTCCAGCGCGACGCGCGACCACCGCTTCCCCTCCGCGGACATAGCTATGTCGATGCTGGCGCCGCGGATTTGCGTATGCCTCGCCCGCAAGGATGCGCGGTGCGGTGGCCCGAGCGCTACAGCTGGGTGCATGCAACTACACGTCAGCGCTGATGCCCGGGCGGGCACGAATACGAGAGGTGCCCGCGGGAGAAGGTCCTGTACAAGTGCCACTGCGTATATGCGGACCAAAGCTGGCCGCCAGTGCTCCTACCGTGGTTGGTGTCCGGCAGATGCCGGGCAGTCGTCCAGACCAGAGGAATTTAGGTCGGACAGGACCAGGGCTGCGACGGCGGCGCAGACTACGAACGTTAGGGCGCCGGCAAGCGTCGGCAAGGCCATATGCCAAGACGCGAGGACACCGCCCACAGCAGACCCGAGCGCGAGTCCCAGCAACCCCAGGACCCGGGAGGACGCATTGACCCGGCCCCGAAGGTCATCCGGCACGAGATGCTGGCGAAGCGACGTTGCACAGATCCCCCACACCACCGCGTGGAAAATGTACGCCGCCAAAAGCAGTGCAGCCGCTAACCCGCTGCGGGCGGAAGCCAGCGCGCCGAGGGACCCGGCACCGATCAACAGGCTCGCCACGATTGTCCACCGGTATCCGAGCCGGCGGCGGATCCGCGGCGCAGCATAAGATCCGGCCAGTCCGCCGAGCGCCGAGACGGAGAGAATCATGCCGTAGCCCACGGTATCGACGTCGAGCTGCTGCTGGGCAAAGAGGACCAGAACGGAGAAGGGAAGCATGTAGCCGACGCTGGCCAGGGCGCCGGTAAGGGCCAGCCCGCCGATGACCCGGTGCCGGGCCAGCCATCGTATGCCCGCTGCGGCCTCTGTCCACAGCGGGGCCCGTCCGGTTCCCGCTGAAGCCGGCCCAGCGGTAACCGGTCCAGCGCTAACCGCCCCGGCGCGGGACGAAATCACGCCGCGCTTGGGCAGCGCCAGCGCCAGGAACCCGGCCGCCGCCCACAGCCCGCCCATCGCGTACACCGGTGCCGCAGCGGCAAAGGCAAAAAGAAATCCGGCCAACGGCGGGCCGGTGAACTCGTCCGCAATGAGCTGGGCAGCCGAAAGGCGGCTGTTCGCCCGGTCCAGGTTGCGGCTCCGGACGACGGCGGGCACCAGCGACACGGCTGCGTTGTCCGCCGCGCTTTCCAGGACGCCGATGAGTGCGAACGCCCCGTAGAGCAGGAGCAGTCCGCCGATCCCATAAGAGACGCATAAGGCGAGGGCCAGGACCGCGCCGCCGCGCAACAGGTTCGCTGCCGCCAGCAGGGACCGCCGGTCCGCGCGGTCCACCCACACGCCAAGCGGAAGTGCGGCGAGCAGGCGTACCAGCGCGTACACCGTGGCGAGCCCCGCAACCCACCGCGGATCATCAGTCAGGGACGCGGCCAGCAGCGGCATGGAAACGAAGGCCAGTCCGTCAGCCAGGTTGGACGCCGCGTTGGCGCCCCACAGGACATGGAAGGCGCGGCCAAGGGACATCAGCCGAGCGTACCTGCAGCGGCACCAAGCCGGGTAACATCCGGGTCCGGTTCAGTGTCGCCCCGCCTGTCCAAACCCGACACCGGATGCCAGCATGGAGGCACACTCCCCGGATCCGGAAGGACCCCCACGCAATGGCAGGTGCAGCCACCCGCGCATCGGGACGGGGAAGGCTGCTGGCAGTTGCGATCCTCGCCTCGTTCGTCGCCTTCCTGGACGGTTCCATCGTGACGGTGGCCCTGCCCGCCCTCAGCGCCGACCTCGGCGGCGGACTGGCCACCCAGCAGTGGACGGTGAACGCCTACACCCTGACCCTGGGCGCATTAATCCTGCTCGCCGGTTCCCTGTCCGACGCCTTCGGCCGGCTGCGGGTCCTCCGCCTTGGCCTGATCGGCTTCGGCGCCGCGTCCCTGGCCTGCGCTCTTGCGTGGGATCCGACGCTGCTGGTCATCGCCCGCGCCGTCCAGGGCATGACGGCGGCCCTGCTGGTCCCGGGCTCGCTGGCACTGATAACGACGGCGTATCAGGGCGCCGCGCGTGCCCGCGCCATTGGTCAGTGGACGGCCGGAACGGGAACGGCAGCCATCATCGGCCCGCTGCTGGGCGGAGTCCTGGTGGATCTGGCCAGCTGGCGGCTGATTTTCGCCGTGAACGTGCTGCCGGTGACAGTGACGCTGATGCTCACGGCCGGACTTCGGGAGAGTGCGCCACGGCGAAACACAGCACTCGACGTTCCGGGCGCACTGCTGGCCGTGGCGGGACTGGCGGGGCCGGTCTATGCCCTGATCGAGCAGGACCGGCTCGGGTGGCGGGCTCCCGCCGTCGTCGTGCCCCTGGTCCTGGGGCTTGCGGCGCTGGGGCTTTTCTTCCTCCGTGAGGCCCGCGCGCCCGCGCCGATGATGCCGCTGTCCCTGTTCCGGACCCGGAATTTCCGCTACGGAAACCTGGTGACGGCCGCGGCCTACGCAGCCATCTCACTGGGTTCCTTTTCGATCACCGTTTTTGTGCAGGAAGCAGCCGGATTCAGTGCCATCGAAGCCGGCTTCATCTCACTTCCGCTGCCGATCGCCCTGCTGCTGCTGTCCCCCTACATTGGCAGCCTGGCGGGAAAGTACGGGCCCCGGCTGTTCATGACGGCCGGACCTGCCATCTGCGGAACCGGATTCCTGCTGCTGCTGGCAGTGCAGCCGCCTGTGGACTTCCGAACCGAACTGCTGCCGGGGCTGGTGCTGTTCGGAGTCGGGCTCGGCATCATGGTGGCACCGCTGACCACCGCGGTCCTGGGCGAGCTGCGGGAAGACGACGCCGGGATAGGCTCCGCGGTCAACAACGCCGTGTCGCGGGTGGCCGGGCTGATCGCCGTGGCCCTGGTCGGCACCATTTCCGGCGGAGCCCTGGGCTACAGGGGTTTCCGGCAGACCGCCCTGGCCACAGCAGTGCTCTTCTTCGCTGCAGCGCTGACAGCTGTGCTGGGCATCCGGAATCCGCGGCCGCCGGACCGCCAAGCTGGATGACGGATCATGAGGATGAACGGTGCCGGCACCGGTTAGACATAGAAGCCCTGGCGCCGTATTGGACTGAGTGCAGTCACTATCAGTATGCTTATTATCAGTAGGCTTGCTATCGTAAAAATATACAGCTAATGTCTACAGTGTAGAGAAGTTGTCGACATGGTTCCCAAAGCGGAATCAGCGTCCACGTGGCCCAAGGCCGCTCTCACCCCACTACTTCCAGGAGATACAAAGCACATGGCTACGCAGACCCATAACAACACCAACACGGTTCACGCCAACGAGAACGACATCAAGGTTTCAGCTCGCACACTTGAGTTCGTCCTCTATGTCCTGGCCGTCATTGCCACGATCATCACGGCAGCTGTTGTCGGAGACAATGCCAGCGAAAACGGCGTTGACGCATTCGACGCCAGCCAGGCCATGCAGTACATCACCTGGCTGACGGTTGGCTTCATGGTCGCCCGCGGCCTGGCCAAGTCGGGTAACCGCGGCCGCATCAACAACAACGCCTAACAAGCGCTTCAGCTCAACGCGACGGCGCGCCATCCCACACCGGATGGCGCGTCGTCGTTTTTAATGTGCAAACCGCCGCGGCCGCAGCGCGCGCCCCGAACACGGTGCCGGCGGCCACGGGAAGTTCAAAGCTGCCGGGAACCCGAATCAGCTTCGGCAGCCGCCGGAGCCATCCCGGTTACCGATGGTCTGCTGCAGGGGGCCGCGTCATCCAAAGGCCGCCGGTACTCTGACCCTGGTCGGCCACAAAGCCGAAACGTGAATACAGCCGGGCGCTGGCCTCGGTGGTCGACTGCAGATGAACCGTATCGGTGCATCCAGCCAGCCGGTGCTCGAGCAAAGAGCTGCCGATTCCCTTTCCGCGGCCCTCTTCGGCAACGGCAATACCCTCCAGCAGCCACCCGCCGCGTGCCTTGCGCTGCCGTGGTGCAAACAACCGCTCAGTCCGTCCCATCAGGCCTCTCGGGCGCTGGCCCGGCGGATACCACAGTGCCACTCCCACGAGGCGGTCTCCGTCCCAAGCGCCATCCGCGTTGGACTCCGGAAGCAGTTGCCGAAGGCAGCGCCGGTAGTAACTCGTCAGCACCGGGCGGATCAGGCTCCGGATGCGGATGAGACGCTGAAAGCTCGGGTCGGCTGCAAAAACCGTCACGAGGATGTCCAGCGCTGCATCCTGTTCCCTGCCGGTCAGCGGCCGGACGTTGATTTCCGTCATCGTTCACACGCCCGCGCCGCGCAGAGCCGCCACGGTATTCACCGCGGCCGCCACCGCCTCGTAGCCCTTGTCCTCCGAGGAACCCGGCAGGCCCGCCCGGTCCAGGCCCTGCTGTTCGGTGTCACAGGTGAGCACGCCAAAACCGATGGGCGTTCCGGTGCGGACGCTGACCTCCGTCAGACCGGTGGTCGCGGCCGAGCAGACGTAGTCGAAGTGCGGAGTCCCTCCGCGGATGACGACGCCGAGGGCCACCACGGCGTCATAGTGCGGTGCCAGCCGGGCGGCGGCCACGGGAAGTTCAAAGCTGCCGGGAACCCGGATCAGCTTGGGCAGCAGCCCGGCATCCGCCACGGCTCGCAGGGCTCCGGCGATCAGGCCGTCCATGATTTCGGTGTGCCAGCTGGCGGCGACAATCGCCACGCGAAGATTCAGGCCCTCGGCCTTGATGCTGCTGACGTCGTTGTCCGGTGCGCCGTGTCCGCTCATGGGTTCTTCTCCTGATGTTCGATTCAATGGTGGTGAGGTGAGGGGCAGACCGTTAACCCTGCCGGACGGGCTGCGTGCGCAGCATCGTCAGCCGGTGGTCCATGCGGTCCCGCTTGGTCTGCAGGTAGCGTTCGTTTTCTGCCCGGACCGGAACCTCCGAGGGCACCATGGCCGCGACGGTGATTCCATAGTGCTGCAGCCGATCCCGTTTGGCCGGGTTATTGCTCAGCAGCCGAATCCGGTTCATTCCGAGGGCGTGCAGGATGTCCGCGGCGGCCTCATAATCGCGGGCATCCACGGGCAGGCCCAGCTGTTCGTTCGCGTCCACGGTGTCCGCTCCGGCCTCCTGCAGAGCATAGGCACGGAGTTTGTTGGCCAGACCGATCCCGCGTCCCTCGTGTCCACGCAGGTAGAGCACGCTGCCTCCGTGCAGGTGAATCAGTTCCAGTGCCTGCTCCAGCTGTTCGCCGCAGTCGCAGCGGTAGGAGCCAAAAACGTCACCGGTCAGGCATTCGGAGTGCAGCCGCACCAGCGGAGCGGCCGGACCGCCGCCGTCGGCCTCCGCCCCGGCGGCGTCCTGCTGGATTCCCGTTCCGGGGGCGGACACGCTCAGATGTTCAGCCCCGGTGCGCCGGTCCGTCCACGCCTGGGCGGTGAAGTTGCCATAGGGAGTAGGCAGGTGGACTTCGGGGCCGGGAACGACGCCGGCGGGCAGGTTCTGCGCCTCGCTCACGGCCGGTCCTCCCCGCCGGCACCGACAACGGGTCCGGAAGCACCGTCGACGGCCCGGGCCGGAGCAAGACCGTTCAAGTGCGTCACCAGATCGTCGATGGAGATCAGCGGTATTGCGTGGGTGTCAGCAAAGGCGCGCAGTGCCGGCAGCCGCATCATCGGCCCTTCATCGTGGACCAGTTCCGCGATGACGCCCACGGGGGTGCAGTTCGCCAGCCGGGCCAGCTCCACTGCCGCCTCGGTGTGTCCGCGGCGGCCGCGGACGCCGTCGTCGTGCGCGCGCAGCGGAAAGATGTGTCCGGGACGGTGCAGATCCGACGCCGTCGCGGCCGGATTCGCCAGCACCCGGGAGGTGAGCGCGCGGTCAGCTGCGCTGATGCCCGTGGTCACGCCCTCCGCGGCATCGCAGGACACCGTGTACGCCGTGCCCTTGGCGTCCTCATTCACGGCGGTCATCGGCGGCAGGTTCAGCCGGTCAGCGAAATCGCCGGGCAGCGGAACGCAGATCACGCCGGAGGTGTGGCGGACGGTCCAGCCCATCAGCTCGGGCGTTGCGTGCTGGGCGGCGAAGATGATGTCGCCTTCGTTTTCGCGGTCCTCATCGTCCACGACGACGACGGGACGGCCCGACGCGATGGCCTGGATTGCTGCGGGGATGCTGTCCAGCAGGATCAGTCCGCGCGTAACATCGGCGCGCGCGGCGGCCCGGCGGGTCCGGATGTTCATGCGTGTCCTCCTTCCGCGGCGGGTGCCGCAGCCGGTGACGCGGTGAAGGCGAGCAGCCGTTCAGCGTACTTGGCGAGCACATCCACTTCCAGGTTGACCGCTCCCCCGACGTCGAGTGCACCCAGGCCGGTCGCCGCCAGTGTTGTAGGAATCAAACCCACCTCAAACCACTGCTGCGGCTCTTGGGCGCCACTGACCGCGGTGACCGTCAGCGAGACGCCGTCCACCGCAATGGAACCCTTTTCCGCGATGTACCTGGCCAGCTGCAGCGGCACCGAGAAGCGCAGCCGGTCCCAGTTGCCCGCGTTTTCCCGTTCCAGCAGTTCCCCGACACCGTCCACGTGACCCTGGACCACATGGCCGTCCAGCCGTCCGCCGGCCGGCACGCAGCGTTCCAGATTGACCTTCATTCCCGGACGAAGCCTGCCCGTGGTGGTCCGGTCCAGGGTTTCGCCCATGACGTCCAGAGAGATCCGGTCTCCGTCCAGAGACGTCGCCGTGAGGCAGACACCGTTCACGGCGATCGATCCGCCCGGCTCCAGTCCCTCTCCCGTCGCGGGAGCACTGATGACGAGTACGGCTGACTGCTCGGCAGTGCTCGGATTCAGGGATACAACGCTGCCCTGTTCAGCGACAATTCCGGTAAACACATGTGCTCCTTACGGTAGTTCGGGAGAAAGGCCGGCCGATTCTGGCACCGGTTCAAGCCGCAGCCGCAGGTCGGCACCCAGAGGCCGGGCGGCACCGCCGCCGGTCTCATCCCAGCGCCACCGGGAGGCATCGGCGAGGGTGCTCACGCCAAGGTTCGCGAACGCTGGGGTGCCGGCGCCGAGCAGGAGGGGCGCCACATAGGCCACCAGCTCATCCGCCAGCCCGGCGCGCAGGAAGGCGCTGGTGACTGTCGCACCGCCTTCGACCATCAGGTGCCGGACGCCGCGGGCGTAGAGTTCCCGGCAGATTTTCACCGGGTCATGCTCCTCCAGCTGCAGGAATTGGCTGTCGGTCCCGCGGACGGCCGCGTCGGCAGGTACCGGCCGGCGGCCGACGACCACCCGCAGCGGCTGCCGGACAGCGTTGCGGCCTGCGGCGTCGCGCGCGGTCAGCTGCGGATCGTCGGCGAGCACTGTCGAGGTTCCGACGACGACGGCGTCCGCCCGAGAGCGGATGGCGTGAGCATCGGCGCGGGCCGGGGCGCCGGTGATCCATTGGCTGCTGCCGTCAACGGCTGCGGTCCGGCCGTCCAGGGTTTGGGCGGTCTTGAGTGTCACGAAGGGCCGTTTCTCCTGCGCGGCGCGGATCCAGCGGTGGTTCAACTCGGCGGATTCCTGCGCCAGCAGGCCGCTCTGAACCTGAACCCCGGCGGCGGCAAGGGCTGCCGCTCCCCCGGCGGCTTCGGCGGTGGAATCTGCTGCCGCATAAATCACCCGCGAGATGCCGGCATCGATGATGGCCTGCGAGCAGGGGCCGGTCCGTCCGGTGTGGTCGCACGGTTCCAGGGTGACCACCATAGTGGCCCCGGCGACGTTTGTTCCGCTGGCAGCAGCGTTGCCGAGGGCATCGGCTTCCGCGTGGGCGGTTCCGGCGCCGCGGTGGAAGCCGCTGCTCAGGACCGCCCCCGCGGGGTCGAGGATCACTGCACCCACCAGGGGGTTCGCACCGCGGACGCCCTTGCGAGCAAGGTCCAGCGCGAGCGCCATGGCATTGCGCTGACTGCGTTCGGCAGCGCCGCCGTCAGCCGGACTTTCGCCGTGCAGGCCGGTCACCGCACGATCCTGGGGTCCGGCATCACCGTCTCAATCTCGGGCTTTTCGTTCTTCTTGGCTTTGGCCCAGACAAAGAACCCGATCAGCGTGAAGATGCCGTAGAAGACGTACATGAACGCCGTGGCGTAGTAGCCGGCACTGAACAGGAGCGGAACGCCCACAATGTCCACGGCAACCCAGATCAGCCAAAACTCCACCCACCCCTTGGCCATGCCGTAGGTGGCGAGCAGGGAGCCCACGAAGGTCCAGGCATCCGCCCAGACCGGTTCATAGGACCCCAGCCGCGCAAAGACCGGGGTCAGTGCCACGGTTCCGATCAGCAGGGCGGCCACCAGGCCGATGCGTTCCCGGTTGGAGGCCCACTGCGGCGTAACGGCACTGCCGCCGTCGTTCCGGCTCTGCTGCCAGCGCCGCCAGCCGTAGATGGAAACGGCGATGAACATGATTTGCCGTCCGGCCTGGCCCAGGAGCGTTGCGGAGTCCGCGTCGCCGAACAGGGATCCGAGGAAGACGGTGAGGAGGAGGATGTTGCCGAGAATGCCTGCCGGCCAGGCCCAGACTTTACGGCGCATACCGCCGAGGGCGCTGAGGAGCCCAAAGATGTTGCCTACGACCTCGCGGACCAGCAGGGATGAAGACCCTACCTGTACCTGAGCGTCAAAGAGCCACCGCAAAAAATCCATGTCGTTCCTATCCCCTTAGCGGCGGCTCCGGGGGTACGACAGTGCGATGCATCGACGCTCAGACGTCCCCGCATGCGGAGACGTTAAACGTCGGTTCAACAAACTGCACGTGCTTCTCCCATCCAGACTTTAACTGTCGGTACTGGAATTTCACCAGTTCAACCGCACCGCTTTTCCCGGGGTTCGGGAGCTGCAGTGCGGGTCGCGGACTATAACCGCCGGTTCGGAATTACACCGACCCCGGAGCACGATTGTTAAGACCATTCTTACACAGACGCGGTGGTGAAGCGCCAAAATTTGGTGAAGGTTCAAGTAATAATGGTCACGCCACGACGGCGGCGGAACCGTTTAGCGCCGGGAGACAGCTTCCGCGGCGGCGCGCAGCTTGCTGATGGCGTCGTTGGGATCGCCGCTGCCGTAAACGGCGGATCCGGCCACAAACACGTTGGCCCCGGCCTCGGCGGCGCGCTCAATGGTGTCGGCCGAAATCCCGCCGTCCACCTGGATGGCCAGCGGCAGGTTCGAGCCGCGGACGGCCTCGGCGGCACGGCGGATTTTCGGCAGTGTCACGTCCAGGAACTTCTGCCCGCCGAAGCCCGGTTCCACGGTCATGATCAGCAGCATGTCCAGCTCGGAAAGCATGTCCAGGTACGGTTCCACCGGGGTGGCCGGCCGCAGCGCCATGCCGGCCTTCGCGCCGCGGTCCCGCAGGTCCCGAGCCAGCTTGATCGGCGCGGCGGAGGCTTCCACATGGAAAGTCACTGAGGCCAGTCCCAGCTCTGCGTACAGCGGCGCCCAGCGGTCGGCGTCGGAAATCATCAGGTGAGCATCCAGCGGCAGCGCCGACACCTGCTGGATCCGTTCCACCACTGGCAGTCCGATGGTCAGGTTCGGCACAAAATGGTTGTCCATGACGTCCACGTGGACGGCATCGGCAGTGCTGATCCGCTCAAGCTCCGCCTGCAGGTTAACGAAGTCGGCCGAGAGGATGCTCGGGTTGATACAGCACGTGCTCATGATTCTCCTTGTAGCTGCTTTGGGGCGGACCGGCGCGCGCCGGCCCGCCCCGCAGGGCAGATCGGGACTGGATTAGACCTTGCGGCGGATCAGGGACAGGAACATCGCATCCGTGGAGTGGATGTGCGGCCACAGCTGCGCGGTGAGCTCGTGTCCGGCTCCGAGGTTGCCGGTGAGGCTGACATTGTCCAGCGCCGCTCCGGCGTCGAGCAGTTCCAGGTCATTGCGCAGGCGCAGCACGTCGGCGACGACGGCGGTGGTCTCGGCCGGATGCGGGGAGCAGGTCACGTAGGCCACGACGCCGCCGGGCTTGACGGCATCCACGGCCGCGGTGAGCAGCTCGCGCTGCAGGGCACCGAGTTCCCCCACATCGGTGGGCTTGCGGCGCCAGCGTGATTCCGGCCGGCGGCGCAGGGCACCCAGGCCGGTGCACGGGGCGTCCACGAGGATGCGGTCGAAGGTGTCCGGGTACTGCTCGGCAATGCTGCGGCCGTCGCCGGTGCGGACGTCCCAGACGTCACCGGGAACTGCTTCCAGGGCCTGGCGGACCAACTTGGCACGGTGTTCTGCCGGTTCGTTGGCCAGCAGGACGGCACCCTTTTCGTTGGCCAGGGCGGCCAGCAGGGCCGCCTTGCCGCCGGGGCCGGCGCAGAGGTCCAGCCACTGTTCCCCGTCGCGGCTGCCGTCAGCAGTGCGGTCGCCAATGTCCACGCCGGCCAGGGCGCGGGCGACGAGCTGGGAACCGGCGTCCTGGACGCGGGTGGTGCCGGCGCGGACGGAGTCCAGTCGGCCGACGTCGCCGGCCGAGTACAGTGCCGAGTCGACAACGAGTTCGCCGTCCACGGCCCCTGCTGCGCGGGCTTCATCCAGGGTGCCCAGTCCGGGCAGGGCAACCAGGTTCACCACGGGGGCATCGTTGTCCGCCTGCAGCAGGTCGCTGATCTCGTCCACGCTGCGGCCGTGGGCCACCAGCGACTGGCGCAGGGCGCGGACGATCCATTCGGGGTGGCTGTGTTCAATGGCGGCACGCTTGGTCGCGTCGGTTTCGCCGCGGGTCAGCTCTTCGAGCCAGGTGGCCAGGTCCCGGGCTGCAACCTTGCGCAGCACCGCGTTGATGAGGGCTGACGGGCCGGCTCCAATGACGGCACGGGCCAGGCCGACGGTCTGGTCCAGGGCCGCGTGAGCCGGAACGCGCATGGCCAGCAGCTGGTGGGCGCCGATGCGCAGGGCATCCAGCACAGCGGGGTCCAGCTTATCCAGCGGGCGGTCCACGCACTTGGCGAGAATCGCGTCATACATTCCCTGGCCGCGCAGGGCGCCGTAGGCGAGCTCGGTGGCAAAACCGGCGTCGCGCTTGTCCAGGTGATGCTTGCGGATGCTCTTGGGCAGCACCAGGTTGGCGTACGCGTCGTCCTCGGAGACCGCACGAAGCACCTCGAAGGCCACCAGGCGTGCCGGGTCGGCCGCCCGGGTGCGCTGGCCCGGTGCCTGCTTGGTGTGGCTGCGCACGGAGGGACGGCTGCGCTCATGTCCCTTTTCGTTGCGCACCTTGCCCCGGGCTGAAGGGTTGGAGGGGTTGCTGTTCTGCGGTGTGCTGTTCTGGGGGGTCATTCGAAGACCACATCCTCACGGTTGGCCAGGCCGCGGGCCCAGTCGGCCCCCGGCATCATTTTCTTACCGGCGGGCTGCACCTGCGCCAGTTCCAGGCCGTACGAACCGGTGCCAACAACGGCTGCTGCCTGCGCCCCGCCCGTGAAGCGGACCTGGCCGGGAGCCAGATCGGCAACGTCGGGGCGCAGCACCGCGGCGCCGATCTTGAACCGGGCACCGTCCCAGGTGGTCCAGGCACCGGGCTCCGGCGTGACGCCGTTGATCCGGCGGCGGATCGCCAGGGCCGGCTGGTCCCAGTGCACGCGGGCATCGTCAATGGTCAGTTTGGGAGCCAGGGTGATCTCCCCGGACTGCGGCACGGCCTGCGCTGAGCCGGCGTCGACGGCGCTCAGCGTCTGCGCAAGCAGCACGGCGCCGCTGTGTGAGAGCCGTTCCAGCAGGGCACCGCTGGTGTCCTCCGGGTGCAGCGTCTCGGTCAGCTGGCCGTAGACGGGACCGGTGTCCAGTCCCTTTTCCAGCAGGAAGGTCGAAGCGCCGGTGACGTCGTCGCCGTTGATAACGGCGTGCTGCACGGGCGCGGCGCCGCGCCAGGCCGGCAGCAGGGAAAAGTGCAGGTTGATCCAACCGTGTTCGGGGATGCTCAGCGCCCGTTCGGGAATGAGTCCCCCGTAGGCAACAATCGCAGCCACGTCGGGGTTGGCAGCGCGGATGGCGGCAACGGCGTCGTCGTCAATCTTGGCCGCACGGATCACCGGCAGGCCCAGTTCCTCGGCACGGGCGGCGACGGGCGACGGCGTCAGGGTGCGCTTGCGGCCCAGCGGTGCGTCGGGGCGGGTGAGCACGGCGACGACGTCGAACCCGGCTTCAAGCAGGGCGTTGAGCGAGGGGACGGCAACGGACGGGGTGCCGGCGAAAAGTACACGCATAGCCACGGAGCGCTAGGCCTGTCCGGCGGTGCCGAATGAGCTGCCGGCACCGAATGACGCACCGGCACCGAACGCGGAACCGACAGTCTGGGCGCGCTCTGCCGTTGTGCGTCCGGCAATGGCGTCATAGTCCGCCTGGCGGATGGCGCGCAGCGCTTTCTTGCGGTCCTCGCCTTCCAGCCGGTCGATGTACAGCACGCCGTCCAGATGATCGGTTTCATGCTGGAAGGCGCGGGCAAGCATTCCTTCACCCTCGAGGGTTACGGGGTTGCCGTCCTTATCCACGCCGGTCACACGGGTCCAGCGGTAGCGCGGAACGGGAAAGCCCAGTCCGGGAATGGACAGGCAGCCCTCCACCTGGTTCTCCTGGCGGTCTTCGCTGAGTTCCAGGACCGGGTTCACCACGTGCCCGGCCTGACCGTCAATCCGGTAGGTGAACACCCGGAGGCTCACGCCCACCTGGGGTGCGGCAAGTCCGGCGCCGTCAACATCCACCATGGTTTCTTCCATGTCGGCGACGAGCTTGGCCAGTTCCGGCCCGAAGTCCGTGACCTCCTCGGCCCGGGTCCGCAGGACGGGGTCACCGATAATCCGGATGTTCAGGATTGCCATCTAGGTTTCGTTCCTTACTGTTACTGACTGTTTCTGCGCTGCTGCTGACGAATTGTTGCTCAGACCAGTCTAGTTGTGCCCGGCACGTTGCTGCGCCCCCGCACGAACAGGCGTGCCTGCCTAGGTCGCAGACGTCTGGGGTGCGCGGACCGCGTGGGCTCCCGCCGGCGGCGGCGCGATGGGCAGGAGCGCACGGCCCGCCCCCGCGACGTCGTACGAGGTCTGCCAGAGCCGGCGCAGTGCACAGAACTTGAACCAGTGCTGCGGCAGGACTGCGGGGTTGGCACGCATGGGCCGCACTTCGGTCTGCCCGATGGCGACGCCGAGCAGCAGCGGGTCCTCGCCGTAGGCCCACGGCTCCCAGCTGCCCGTGCCGGCGTCGACGAGTGATTCCTTCGCCTTCATGCCCGCCACCAGCTGCATGACAACCTTGTCATCCAGCGGCTTCACCTGGCCGTCGCGGTCCGTGTTCTTGGTCTTGTAGTCAATGAGGCAGAGGCGGCCGTTGATGCGCGCCACCAGGTCAAGTGTTCCGGCGTAACCCAGCTCGTCATTCCACACGGTGATTTCCGGTGCGAGCGGTTCCACCTGATAGAGGTCCCACCACTCATCAAACCGGTCGGCAAACTGGTGCTCTCCGTGTTCCAGCAGCGCCGTGCGTGCTGCTTCCAGCTCGTGCGGCAGATCCAATGCACGCAGGGAAACCTGTTCGCAGTAATAATGCACGCGGGTGCCCCGTTCCGCTGCCTGGTCCCGGTAACGCTCCGATGCGCGCGAGGCTTCCTTAACGAGGGAGCGCAGTGCACCCGGGTTGCCCAGGCTTGCCGGCAGCTTGGGATCCTTCACCACGGCGGTGGCCGCCATGTGGCTGTGCCAGCCGTCCAGAGAGGTGGATCCCTGTGCGATCACGGTGGTGATGGAGGGTACCGTGGGCGGTTCCGAGAGGGAACGGGAGTACATCCGCCCGAATTCTGTTGCATGTGCCAGAGCTGGTTCAGTCATATCTTCAGTTTGCCACTGTGCACTGACAGAAGTTGGCGGGGCCTTCCGGGACACGGCCGGCAACCCGCCCGCTGCGGGGTTTGGCTTTCCGGCAGGAATTAGGCGGCACCGCCACCGGAAACGGTTCCACACAGGGTCCTAACTGGCTCCAGATACAACAATGGAGGCCCCGGACGGGACCTCCATTGTTATTTGGTGGGCGATACTGGGTTCGAACCAGTGACCTCTTCGGTGTGAACGAAGCGCGCTACCACTGCGCCAATCGCCCCCATAGCTGCGTGTTGTTTTCACAACTGCAACATCTAAAGATGCTAGCCCAGATCGGGACAGGCTCCAAACCGGCGGTGCTTTCGCGTGTCAGCCCTTCACTAAAGCTGCTTTTACGACGCCGGTTTGACGAATCTTGCACGGGTCCGCGTGAGCGCGGCGGGTTCGGCCGTCGGCCAGGTACGACGACGACGGCGGCACCTCCCTGGCCGCCGTCGTCGTACCTTTGCCTTGGTACCAACGACTAAGCGGACCGTTCACGCTCCTCAAAAACGAACCACTGCGGCCGATTCCCGCACCCACCTGCGACGACGTGCCGCTGCCGATCAGCTGCCTGTTCAACCCGAAATTGGGCTCGATTGGACGAACCGCGAATAGTCCTATAGAGTTTTTCTTCGTTGGAAAGCGGGAGTTCGCCGCGAAAAGCGAAAGCGATTCGGGGTTAATTACCTTACTTCTTCAGCATGCGGACGTAGCTCAGCTGGCTAGAGCACCACCTTGCCAAGGTGGATGTCGCGGGTTCGAATCCCGTCGTCCGCTCGCAAGTCACTGTACAAACCGGTTGATTCTGACTGGTCGGCCTATGCTAACGCAGCGGTCACGGTGGGGTGGCCGAGAGGCGAGGCAGCGGCCTGCAAAGCCGTATACGCGGGTTCGAATCCCGTCCCCACCTCCACAGAGGACTTGCAAGCCCTTTTGGGCGCGATTGGCGCAGCGGTAGCGCGCTTCCCTGACACGGAAGAGGTCACTGGTTCGATCCCAGTATCGCGCACTACAGTTTGTGTTTTTGACGCACAACTGTGTTTTGCGGACGTAGCTCAGCTGGCTAGAGCACCACCTTGCCAAGGTGGATGTCGCGGGTTCGAATCCCGTCGTCCGCTCTCTTGACTGCACCGGTCCCCCGCCAGGGAGACTTGATGCATCAAGCGCGATTGGCGCAGCGGTAGCGCGCTTCCCTGACACGGAAGAGGTCACTGGTTCGATCCCAGTATCGCGCACGGACAACTTTGGTTGTCTTGTTTTGCGGACGTAGCTCAGCTGGCTAGAGCACCACCTTGCCAAGGTGGATGTCGCGGGTTCGAATCCCGTCGTCCGCTCGCAACGCTGCAGAGCAGCAACTGAAGGAGCAGGCTACTTAGCCTGCTCCTTCAGTGCTTTAAGCCTCCCTGCCAACTCGCAGGCACCCATGGTCCAAACATTTTTCAATGCACCAATGGATGGATCAGCATAGAGGCGGGTCTCCCCGGGCGCCGCACGCATTTCAAGCGAGGCGTATGTGTGTTCAATGTGAATTGTCACCGGAGTATTGGAATCCGTGCAGTGAAAATAAGTGCCGGCTTCGGCGTACGGACTGCTCTTTTTCGACGACTGCCGGACATTAGCACCCCCCAGGGTTGTATGAATACGAGATCTTTCGATCCATAAATGGGCCGCCTCCCGCTTACCTCCAGAAAAATCCACCAACCCGGCAACGGGCAGGACTATATGGGCCGGGGCTCATGACCCTCCCACTCGGTGGCCACAATTACAGCGGCTGCTTGCCAACATTCCCTTGCTTATATTTTTTCCGCCTTGATCATTCAATGTGGGGTAAGCAGACAAAGTACATCGATATTTCGCGTCAAGACCGCCGTGATAACGTGTCCCGCATGGATCGTCGAATAAGGTATGCAGCCATCCTGATCGCAGCGTTTTTCCTTTTGGATATTCTCGACCGAAATGGGGTGATCCCGCCCGAGGTGGCAATTCCGGCCGCCGTCGCACTCTTTGTCCTGGTGTTCATTGGTGTAGTCGCTGAGTCATTCACCCGGGCGGGCAAGGATCGCCGGATGCAGGAGCGTTGACCCCGTGAGCATCCCGGGCCATGGATCGGCTCCATCCCCCTTGTTTTTCAGTCCTTGGCCCAGCTACTCAGGTGGCTTACCATGGGTGGTGAACGGGAAACGTATGGTTTCCCCTGCGAAAGGAGGTGGTCCGTGTCTGTATTTGACGGGCTCAAGGGCAAGGCCGGAGAGCTGAAGGACAAGGCTACCGAGCTTGTGGGCGGAAATGCTGACAAGATCAAGGGCGGCATCGATCACGCAGGGAAATTTGTCGATCAGAGGACCGGCGGAAAGTACTCCGACAAGATCGATGGCTTCCAGAGCAAGGCCTCTGAGGCGGTAGACAAGGTCGACCGCAATCAGGGTCCCGGAACCGAATCCGGACCGACTCCTCCGGCCGTATAAGCTTTCAGAGCACGACAAAGGGTCCTGGTCCCGCCGAGAGGCGGCACCAGGACCCTTTGTCGTTAATGCCGGTCTGCAGTTCTGAAGCACGGCGCCGACTTGACCAGCTAACGACCCGACAGGCTAGGCAACTTCCCCGGTCTGGCCTTCGCGCGCCAGGGCGGTAAGGCGGGAAACCGCGCGGAAGTACTTTTTCATGTATCCGCCGTTCATCATTTCTTCAGTGAAAAGCTGATCAAACGGAACGCCGCTGGCGAGGATGGGAACATCCTTGTCATAGAGCCGGTCAGCCAGGACGACAAACCGCAGGGCAACGGACTGCTCCGTGATCGTGCTCACGTTGTGCCAGGCAACCGCGTCAATGCCCTCGATGAGCTGGCGGTAACGGCTTGGGTGGACGCTGGAAAGGTGATTGATGAGCGTGCTGAAGTCATCTTCGGCAACAACCTTGCCGCTGAACTCTGCAGCAACCCGGCTTTCCAGTTCTTCCTCGCTGACAGGATCCGGAGACTGCGGCAGCCCGCGGTGCCGGTAGTCGTCACCGTCAATGCGCACGACGTCGAACTGATCCGCCAGAACCTGAATTTCACGCTGGAAGTCAACGGCAGCAAAGCGGCCTTCGCCCAGCGAACCCGGAAGCGTATTGGAAGTGGCGGCAAGCTTGACGCCGGCATCGGCCAGTTCCCGCATCAGGCGGGACATGAGCACCGTGTCCCCCGGATCATCGAGTTCAAATTCGTCGATGCACACCAGTTTGTAGGCGCTCAGGGCATCGACGGTCTTGCGGAAGGAGAGTGCGCCCACAAGGTTCGTATACTCCACAAACGTGCCAAAGGCCTTCGGACCCTCCACCGCGTGCCAGAGTGAGGCCAGCAGGTGGGTCTTGCCGACGCCGAAACCGCCGTCGAGGTAGAACCCGGCCTTGGAATCAGGCTTCTTGGCACCGAAAAGCTTGCGCAAGCCTGTGGGCTCGGGGACGTCGACGGCGACGGCAAAGTTCCGCATGGCGCTCACGGCCTGCGCCTGCGAAGGCTGCGAGGGATCAGGACGGTAACTGTCGAAGGAAACCTGACCGAAACGGGGCGAAGGGTAGAAACCCTTTAGCAGTTCGTCCGTCGAGACCCGGGGAGTCCGCTCTACAAGGTGCTCCGCTTGTGCCACTGTGCGCAATCCGTCCATCCGATGTTGAAAGCCGTCAAAAAGGTCCCCGGTTGATGCGGCCAGTGGTACCAAGCTGCCGCCGGCAAAATGCCGCCGTTGCAACGATACGCCAACAGTGCGCCGCCGCCCGTCTGCGGTCCCTCCGTTTTGGCCGGATCGGCACCGGGGCGGGTCACCGAAACCGTTCAGCAAACTCCGCAGATAAGTTCTCTGCTCTTCCCTGGAATGCCGGCCCTAGCCGCTGAGGAAGTTTTCACCGGCTCACATCGTTAGGCTAGAGGTAAGCCCGTGCCGCCGCTTTTGCGTTCGGCAGCAGACAATCCGACACCGAAAGAGGCGCCCGTACATGTCGATTGCCCCTGACACCGCATCCAAGTTCTCCGAATACGCCCACCCCGAACGGCTCGTTTCCACTGCGTGGCTGGCCGAAAACCTCGGCTCCGAGGGCCTGGTGGTATTGGAATCCAATGAAGACATCCTGCTGTACGACACGGGCCACATTCCGGGCGCACGGAAAATCGACTGGCACACGGACCTTAACGACGCCGATACCCGCGACTTCGTGGACGGTGCCGCTTTCGCTGATCTGATGTCCCGCAAGGGTATTTCGCGTGATTCCACCGTGGTCATCTACGGAGACAAGAGCAACTGGTGGGCCGCCTATGCCCTCTGGGTCTTCACGCTGTTT
This sequence comes from Arthrobacter sp. TJ-178, assembly GCF_058269275.1. NCBI lineage: Bacteria > Bacillati > Actinomycetota > Actinomycetes > Micrococcales > Micrococcaceae > Arthrobacter > Arthrobacter sp. TJ-178. Next base: position 163,135 of record NZ_JBZCNK010000005.1, read on the forward strand.
GGCCATGAGGACGTCCGTCTGCTCGACGGCGGCCGGGACAAGTGGATCGCCGAAGGCCGCGAACTGACCGAGGACAAGCCCGAGGTGTCGCGCACCGACTACCCCGTCGTCGAACGCAACGACGCACCCATCCGCGCCTACCTGCCGGACGTCCTGGCGCACTTGGGCAAGGGGCCGCTGATCGACGTCCGCTCCCCCGCGGAGTACACCGGCGACCGTACCCACATGCCCGATTACATGGACGAGGGTGCCATGAAGGGCGGACACATTCCCACCGCAGCCTCAGTGCCGTGGGGCAAGGCCGCCGCAGAGGACGGAACCTTCCGCACCCGCGCCGAGCTGGAGGCCCTGTACCAGGACCAGGCAGGCCTTCGGGAGGGCGACGACGTCGTTGCCTACTGTCGGATCGGTGAACGTTCCAGCCATACTTGGTTTGTCCTCAAGCACCTGCTCGGCTTTGATTCCGTGCGCAACTACGACGGATCCTGGACCGAATGGGGCAACGCAGTCCGCGTTCCCATCGTCAAGGGTGAAGCTCCCGGCGAAGCACCGGCTGCACGCTAACCCGCGCAGCACATCCACCCAACCAAACAGCAGACCAGCGCCACAGCAGAAAGCCGAAGCACATGAGCACCACAACACCCACCACCGTCCCCGCGCAGCTCGCGGAAATCATCGAGGACTTCCAGGCCTTGGAAGAAGCTGAGCGGCTCGAGCTGCTTCTGGAGTTCTCGCGGACCCTTCCGGCCCTTCCCGAGCACCTTGCCGACCGGCCCGAGCTGCTCGAACAGGTCGTGGAATGCCAGTCACCGCTGTTCCTGACCATCGAGGTGGATGACTCCCCCGAGCGCCGCGTCCAGCTGTACTTCTCGGCACCGCGGGAAGCACCGACAACGCGCGGGTTCGCCAGCGTCCTGCACGAAGGACTCAACGGCCTCCCCGCCGCGGAGATCCTCGCGGTTCCGGCGGACGTTCCCGACCGGCTCGGCCTGACGCGCGCCATCACCCCGCTGCGGATGCGCGGAATGTCCGCCATGCTTGGCCGGATCAAGCGACGCCTCGCGGACAGTGAGAAGCCGGCACAGGCATAAGCACCGCTACTAACCCAGGAGGGCCGCAGTCATGGCAGGGAATCGGGACAAGCATTCGGGCAAGGGCGCCACGCCGGCCACGCAGCTGCTGGACGACCAGAAGATTCCGTACACGGTCCGCCACTACGAGCATGACGCCGGTGCCCCCTCCTATGGGCTGGAAGCAGCCGAAAAGCTGGGCCTGCCGCCCGAAACCGTCTACAAAACGCTGATGGTGGACCTGGGTGGCCGCCTGGCGGTAGCGATGGTGCCTGTGGCGCTGAACCTGGACCTGAAGAAGTTCGCTTCCCTCATGGGTGCGCGCAAGGCCGTGATGGCGGACCGGCACGAAGCGGAGAAACGCACCGGGTACGTGGTCGGAGGTATTTCCCCGCTGGGGCAGAAGCGCTCTTCCCCCGCCGGGATCGACAGCCGGGTGGAACTGCTGGACACCGTGTACGTGTCCGGGGGCAGGCGCGGATTGCAGATAGGCCTGTCCCCCTTTGACCTGATCCGGCTCACGCAGGCCCTGACGGCCCCGATCGCCGCGCAGCCGTCCTAACCGGAGCGGCCGCCGCTAAAGACCCGGGGACGGCGTTTCGGCGTCCAGCCGGCGCACCGCAGGATGCCGGGTGCGCCCCAGGATGTTGTTGAGCCACACCAGCACCGTAGTCTCCCAGCGCTCGGGATCCACGTTGTACTCCTTGGTGTGGCCGGCCTTGGAGAACCGCTCGAAGGTCACCACGCCGGGATTCTTTTCCGCCAGCTCGGCAGAGGGACCGGACGGCACAAACTCGTCATCCTCGCTGTGCAGGATCAGGGTGGGAATCCGGATCTCCTCGGCCCTTGAAACCCAGTCCATGCTCTTGAGGTCCAGCGGCGCGGCCAGACCGGTGAGGGCACGGCCGGCGGGATTCGAGATCAGCCACTGGCCCAGCCGTCCGGACTGCACCGGAATGCGGTTGAGGCGGGCGTGGTGGCTGAGCACATCGAGCCAGTTGATGACGGGACCGTCCAGCACCAGCGCCCGGATGTGCCGGCGCAGCGGAGAACGGTCGGCAGCCTGGAGGCTGACAGCGCCGCCCATGGACCAGCCGAAGAGGACAACGTCCTTGGCACCGTGGTTCAGGGCGTATCGGATGGCAGCTTCGACGTCGTGCCATTCAGTCAGCCCCAAACCGTACCGTCCGTCCGGCGTGTAGGGAGCTTCGCCGTCATTCCGGTAGGAAATGAGCAGACTGGTCAGCCCGGCCTCACGGGCAGTGCGCACCGCGCGCAGGCACTCGGTCCGCTGGGCACCGCGGCCGTGGACCATGATGGCCCAGGTGGCGGCGTCGGGATCCGCGCGCACCAGCCAGGCAGGTGCCAGGCCGCCGTCCACGGGAACGTGAACTTCCTCCTCTGCGAGGCCGACGGCGGACGGGGACGGGTAGATGGCACCGCTCCACCAGCCGCGCAGGGCTTTGGCGAGGTCGCCGCTGTAGATTTCCTCGACGTCGCGCTGCACCGTTCCCTCGCGGGGAACGTAGGAGCGGATGGCACCGATCCGCGCATGGCCCTTGCCGCCGTCGAAATACAGGCTGTAGGTGCCGTCCACAGTGGTGTCTTCATTGGCCGGAAGAATGATCTGCTTCCCGTGCTCCGAATCGAATACGGCAAGGATCTCCAAATTGGCATCACGGGTGCGGCGCGGAGTGACTACCTGCCGGGCAAAGTAGACACCCAGCCCGGACGTCGCAGCGAAAAGCGCTGCTGTTGCCGCCGCGCCCACCCCCGCACCGAAAGCCGTCCATTTAATCCACGGAGCGGAAAGCCCGGACGCGGGCTCGGGTGCGGGAACATCGGTAACAGCCGGGAACGGAAGCGAGGGGATGGAGAGAGGCATACCTCCATTCTTACCGATGGATTAACGCAGCGCAGCGCGCCCGTGCCGCCTGACACCCAACTGTCGCCTGAGACACACCTTTCGGCCGGCGCACGGCCGTCATTTGCCTCGTCAACGAATCAGGCAAGCGCCCCCATCGGGTCCCAGGCCGGCAAGACCAGCGGCTCTTCCGACAACGCGGCCTTCAACGGACCGGTCAGCCGGGATTTATGCACGACGACTTCAAAGACGTACTCCTCGAACCAGGAATCATCCATGGTGCAGAAGCCCTTGTCGAACTTCTCGGTGCCCCAGGAGTTCTCGACCCGCCAGCGGCGCGGCTTTCCGTTCGCCAGATCGACACCCGTGAACAGCATCGCGTGGGTCATCGCGGAATCCCGGTACCGCACCCGGTCTTCCTTCGTGGAGACCATGTCCACTCCGTAGACCCCGGAATAGTCGAAGAGGTCCCCCGCCCACACTCCGTCCTTGCCGGACATCTGCGGTGAGACGTCGCAGCCGAACCACACCGGCTCTCCCCCGGCGATCGCTGCTGCCGTCAGCTCCCGCATAACGGCAATATCGGCATTGAGGTAGAGCACCGGATCTCCGCCGAGCACATTGCCCAGATGAGCCACAGTCAGCGGGGTGTTTTTGGGATGCTCCGGACGCGGATCATCGACCAGGCAGACGTATTCGTCCAGAGCAATTTCGGTAAACTCCGTGAGGAATTCCTGCGGAGTGAAGGATCCGGCATTGTGATATTCCTTGTTGTCATCATTCCAGGCCCATTCAAATTCCTGCGGCGGCGTACCCAGATGAATGGTCAGGATGGCATGGAAATCCTTCAGGATCCGCTCCTTGTGGGCGGCCACCTCAACAGGTCCTGCGCCCGAGGCAGCAACGTCGCGCAAAACCCGCGCTTCCTTGCGCAGATAGCTCCTCAGCGACTGGTTCATGGCGGAGGTGTTCGAGGATGACTCCGTCTCGGGCATGACCTCCTTCGGCACCACGCCGTGCTTCTTGAACACGCTGACTGCCATGTTCCACTGCCCGCCGTCGTTCATGACGTCCCCCAGCAGAAAGGACAGCAGCCGGTCATCCGGGCTTCGGTCCGTGAGCGTGATCATGTCCTCCAGGAAGCTGTTGGCCCGCTCCAGCTTGTCCCAATACATGGCGTGGTTCTGGCTGAATTCAAAGTTCTTGACCGACAGCTTCTTCCGGGCGTCTGCGCGAAGAAGGTTCAGTGCCGCAAAGAGCCAGCAGCGGCCGCTCTTCTTCTGGTCCGCCGCATCCCAGTCGTCCAGCCGGTGGGACATGGTCTTGGTAACCGTGAGCAGGCGGCTCCGGTTCAGGGCCACGTCATTGACCGGGACAGCTGTCACCGCGTTCTGCGCGCGTACCTGCCGCGGATCCGAGGTAAAGCCCTTGCTGAGTGCCTCCACGAATTCCGGGTTCAGCTTCCGTTCCCGTTCCTGTTCCACTTTCGGGGCCTGATGCTCTTTTGCGGTGGCGTTAATCGACAAGGTATTTGCTCGCTTCCACGTTCGGGACAGCCGTTCCAACAGCGGCAGGCACCGAGTATACGTTTTGAATATTTCGATCAACAAGGACTTTCCGAAATTCCTTTTCCGTCAACCGATTTTCAAAACCCCCCTAATCTTTTACTGCACAAGATTCAGGGGCCTCTTGCGGCTGGAGGTGCTGGCAGCATCTGCAGTGTCCGGGGTAGGACTAAGCTGTCCGCATGACTGCAACAATCGTGGTGCTGACCGAAGAGTCCCTCAACGACGTGGACATCTCCAACCTGCGGTATCTGATCCAGGACAACCCGGCCCGGTTCGAGGTCCTGGTGCCGGCTGATACCGGACGCAATCTGCTGGTCGATATCCTGGACAACCTGAGCATGCTGGATTTCTCCGCAGCGCTTCGCAACCTGACCGGTGAAAAGCCCACAAAGGACCAGGAAACCAAGGCCGCGGAAGTGGAGCTGGCCGAATCGCTGAAGCTGCTCGCGTCGTCGGGCCTGGACGCCACCGGCTCAGTGACCGGAGAGGACCCGGTCCGGGCCGTGGTCACCGCAGCCAAAGCCTCCAACGCGCAGCAGGTGGTGGTCATCACCATGCCGCACGCGGTGGAAGATACCTTCCGCACCGACTGGGCGAACGAGGCGCAGGACCGTCTGGGAGTGCCGGTGCTGCATCTCTACTCCGGTTCGGGATTTATTGGCGACTCTTAAGCGTTGACGCGAATATGACTGAAGACACCACCGGCACCGTGCCCGTACAAAAGACCGACGATCAATGGCGTGAGGAACTGACCCCCGAGGAATATCAGGTCCTGCGCAAGGCCGGAACCGAACGCCCCTACACCGGCGAATACTGGGATACCAAGACTGCCGGCGTGTACCAGTGCCGCGCCTGCGGCAGTGAACTGTTTACCTCCAGCGAGAAATTCGACTCGCACTGCGGCTGGCCGTCCTTCTTCGCCCCGCTGTCCGAAGGCAAGGTCCGCTACCTTCATGACCGCAGCATGGGGATGGACCGGATTGAGGTCCGCTGCGCGAACTGCGACTCTCACATGGGCCACCTTTTTGAGGGCGAAGGCTTTGATACGCCCACGGATCAGCGCTTCTGCATCAACTCCGTGTCCGTGAAGCTGGTTCCCGCGGATTCCGCTTCCGGCGACAACGCCAAGTAGCACGGTGGAACACGGCGTCTTCCGGGGAGAGCTGGTGCCCTCCCCGGAAGTGTCCGATGAGGCGATCGACAGCTACCGCCTGCTCAGCGCCGATATTGCCTCCGGCGTGGCTGTTGTCTCCACCCGGCTGCGCGGAAGAGACTACGCGGCCACCGTGAGCGGCTTCCTTTCGGTTTCCTACGACCCGCCAACGCTGCTGGTCAGCCTGTACGCCGAGTCACGGATCGCTGAGGCCGTGGTGGACAGCGGCACGTGGGCGCTGAGCCTGCTCTCCGCCCGCCAGCGGGGCACAGCAAACTGGCTGGCCAGCCCCGGGTCTCCGCTGGAAGGTCTGCTCAGCCAGGTGGATTACGGCCGCGGCCCCGTCACCGGCGCGGCCGTCATCGAGGGCTGCATTGCCTGGTTTGAAGTCCGCACCACCCAGGTGACGACGGCGGCCACCCATCAGTTGGTGGTGGGTGAAGTGGTGGCGATGGGCCGCCGCGCCTCGGCCGACGACGACGCCGACCCGCTGGTGCACTTCGCCTCGGCTTACGGACGTCTCGCCTAGCATTTCCGTTCTTTCGCACCGCTTCGTTTCAGAACCCGTCCGTTCAGACCGGACCATTCCCACCGATGCCAGGCCCGGATGCGCTGTACCTCTTCAGTGCATCCGGGCCTTTTTGCATGTCACCGATGGACCCCGGGCCTGCGCCATTGTTTCCCTGCAGGGCCCACCCTAACCTCGGATAACAGGCAACCACGGGGGATGCATCGGAAGAGTGCCGTACTTTGCGGGCTCTTCTCCAACCCGGACACGCGCCTGAACCGGGCCGCATCAGGAGATCATCATGGGAACAGAGCAGTACCACGAGCCGCCGTCTGAACTTCCCGCCGAAACCAGGACTTTTGCGCGGATGTGCGCCAGCCTGAGCGAAGAGGCCGAGGCCATCGGCTGGTATGTGCAGCGCATGGCAGTAGAGCCAGACGCGGAATCACGGGCCATCATGCATGACTCCCTGGGCGAAGAATTCAAGCATTTCAGCATGGAACTTGAGTTCCTGCTGCGAAGGACACCGCTGTGGCGGGAAATTGCCCGCGGCATCCTCTTTACCGACGGGGACATCGTCCAGCACGGCGAAGCGTCAGAGGCTCAAGCCACAGAAGACAGCACCGGGGGTTCCGGCGCACAAACCGGCGGCTAAGTCCGCAACATCCGCACAACTGCTTCCCGGGAGGTGCCCTGATGGCACGCAACAGCTTGCTGGACCGGTTCCGTCCTGTGGGTGCCCCGGGGCCGGCCGGACCAGCCGGAGTTCCGGCCACGGACAATCAGGGCCCTGAGGCGGAACTCGTCCCGGTCTTTGAGGCGCTGGATCCCACTGTCCGGGAAACCGAAGCACTGACAACAGACGCGGTGAGGCGGGCAGTGCAGAGTGTAAAACAGGCCCGCGAGGAGGCGGCAGCCATGGTGGAAAAGGCCCGCATGGAATCCGGAGCAGTGCGCGCAGAGGCTGCCGCCGCCGTCGCCCGGGAAGCCGCGGCTGCTGATGAGGAGATGCTCCAGCGGGCCCGTGAAGAAGCGGACGAAATCAAGCGGCGGGGAGAATCACGGGTGCCGCAGCTGGCAGCGGTGATTGTGGCCGACTTGGTGCGGAACCTGCTCAGCTCCGCGTCAGGTGCAGGGGCGGAGAACAGCACCGAATGACTCACGGGGAACAGCCAGTGAAAGGTACCTGCACATGAGGAATGTTCGGCGATGAGATCCGACTGGGTAGCGGCATCAGTGCGTGCGCGCTCGATGGCTCAGCGCCGGGCCGGAGCAGGAACCTGCCGGATTGTCGCCGCAGCCCCCAATCTGCAGGCCGGCCTCGAGCGGCTTTCCGAGAGCGCGTACAGCGACGAGCTGCGCGCGGCACGGACACTGCCGGAAGCGAACCTTGCCACCCGGCGAACGGTGCTGTGGCAGCTGCGCGTCATGGCGGGCTGGCTTCCCGCCGGCGGAGCACGGCTGGTCCGCGCCGCGGCAGCAGCATTCGAGGCGGACAACATCCTTGCCCTGGATCTGCTTCTGCGCCGTGGCCAGCAGGCGCCGGACGCGGGTCCATCTGCCGGCGACCGGCATGCTGCCGCAGCAAATCGGGACCAGCAGTTCTTTGATCTCGGCGGGCTGGCCACAGCGTGGCCGCGGCTCCGGACGGCAGGCTCCGAGCAGGACCTTCGGCTGATCCTCTCGGCGTCGCCCTGGGGCGATCCCGGGACGGAAGCCGCCCTGGCGGACGTGCTGACCGTTGTCTGGCTCCGGCGACTTGCCGCCGAAGCCGCTGAAGTCCGGCCCTGGGCAGCCTCGGCCGGAGCACTGCTCTGTGCCCGCCTGGTCCTGGTGAACAGGACGGCCCCGGACCAGCGGCTGCTGACTCTGCTGCGCCCGCTGATCGGAACCGGGTGGACGGGCGCTGATACCCCCGAGGCCCTGCGCGCTTCCCTGCCGCCGGCAGCAGCCCGGGTGTTGGAACCAGTGGCAGACCCCATGGACCTGTGGCGGGCTGAGGCGGCTCTGGCCACGCGCGTGGAGACGGACGGTTTTCACCTGCTCCGTGCCGGGCTGCCGGGGCCCGACGTCGTGCTGGGCGCCATGGCGGTACTGGCAGTGGACGCCTGGCGGGTGAGGGCCGCGCTCGCTGCCGCAGCCGTGAATGCCGGATCCAGTGAGGTGCTCAATGCCGTGGCGTGAAACCCTTAGCCCTGTGCGGATGGAACGCATTGCCCTGGTGGCGCCGCTGGAGGCACAGCACAGCATGCTGGTTGATGTGGCGCGCACCGATGCAGTGGAACTTGACCTGCCGTACGAGGCGGGAACAGGCCCGGAGGAGATCGACCGGGCAGCGGAAGCCGCCGTCGTCCACGGCCCTGTGGCCGCCCTGGTGGGCTGGTCACCGTCCCGCGAACTGCCCCAACTGCAGGCGGCGCTGGAACCGCACGGAGCCTCCGCCGTCGTGCTCCGGCGCCCGCGCGGCGTGCAGCCGCCCACCCTGCTGACCGGCGACGACAGAAAACGCCGCCAGGTGCCGGTGCTGTCCCGCCTGCTCGTGGACACCTACACCACCGTTCCGTACGCGGATCTGGACCCGGCCAGGATTGCCGGCGTCGCCTACGTGGTGATGTTCGGCGTGATGTTCGGCGACGCCGGGCAGGGAGCCCTGCTGGTGATTGCCGGACTGCTGATCCGGTTCCTGAAGGTGCCGTGGCTGGAACGGTTCCGCCGGACCTGGCTGTTCATTACCGGGGCCGGGGTGGCCGCCGTCTTCTTCGGCTTCCTCTACGGTGAGTTTTTCGGACCCACCGGCGTGATCCCGGTGCTGTGGCTGGAGCCCCTGGAAGAACCGATCCCGCTGATGATCGCGGCCGTGGTGCTGGGCGCGGTCCTGCTGGCCGGCTCCTACACTCTGGGCACCATCAACCGGGTCCGTGAGGGCGGCTGGGCCTACGCACTGTACGCCCGCTCCGGCCTGGCCGGAGCACTGTTGTTCGCTGCGGTGGGCCTGCTGGCATGGGGGCTGCTGGCTTCCAATGCAGGCATCCTCGTCATCGCGGCCGTGGCCGCACTGATTGCCCTGGTGCTCATGTTCATCGGCCTCTTCACCGAGTCCGGAGGCGGAGCCACGGGCGGGCTGCAGGCCAGCGTCGAACTGGTGGACTCCGTGGTGCAGCTCGGCTCCAACTTGGTGTCCTTCGCCCGCCTGGCGGCCTTTGGCCTTACGCACGCCGCCCTCCTGATGGTGGTATGGCAGGCGACCACAGCTCTCTGGGCACCGGACTGGCGGGCGGTTTTGGCCATCCTGGTTTTCATCGTCGGCAACATTCTCACCTTCGCGTTGGAAGGACTGGTGGCCGGCATCCAGGCTCTGCGGCTGGAGTATTACGAGCTGTTCTCCCGCGTGTTCCAGGAAGAGGGCCGACGTTTCCAGCCATGGCATCCCGACACCGGCGAACAGCCGCGGACGCCCCTCCCGGCGGCCTCCGCCCAACCGTTACAGGCACAGCAAGCTTCCCCGTCTCCGGCTGAAAGGCACCTCCCATGAATCCCTGGTTTGCCGGCCTTCCGCTGGTCCTCGTCCTCGTTATCGCGCTGATGGCCGGAGCGGTGATGCTGATGCGCCGCAACAGGCGCACCGGCATCAAGGCGCTGCTCGGCGTGAACGCACTGCTGATGGCCGGAGCGCTGGCCCTGTTCGCGGCCGCGTTGAATGCCGCCCCGGCCTCCGCAGGGGTGGGCGACGGCGGCGCCGCATCCACCGCCGTCGCTGCGGCCACTGAGGGAAGCGACAGCAGCGGTGCCGCGCTGATCGGGGCCGCGATCGCCGTCGCCGGCTCCTCGATTGGTGCCGCCATTGCAGTGGCCTACACCGGCTCCGCTGCTCTGGCCGCCATGAGTGAACGGCCCGAGATCTTCGGCCGGGCGATGGTGGTGGTGGGTCTGGCCGAAGGCATCGCCATCTACGGGCTGATCATTTCCATCATCCTGATTGGGCAGGCATGACCAGCCCCGGCACCGTGGCCGCACTCGGCGAACCGGCGCTGCTTCAGGGATTTCAGCTGGCCGGCGCCGTCCTGTATCCGGCGTCTGACGCCGTCCAGGTGCGTGCCGCGTGGCGCAGCCTGCCGGACACCGTGGCGGCAGTAATCCTGACACCGGCGGCCGCGGGCGTGCTCACCGCGGAACGCGATGACCCGGCAGCACCCCTGTCAGCGGTGCTGCCCTGATGAGCCGGTTGCCAGCGGGGTCGGATGCCGCTCTGGAACCGGTGCGTTACGCCCTGCGCCGCGGTGCCGAAATGCAGGCCCGGGGCGACGCCGACGACGCGCGGCGGCAAAGCGCCGAGATTCTCGCCTCGGCCCGGGCCGAGGCAGAACAAATCCGGCAGGAAGCTGTGCGTCAGGGCAGCGAGGCAGCACGCACTGAAGCGGCCGGGCGATCGGCACGCATCCGCCGGCAGGCACGCCGCACTGTCCTGGCACAGCAGGAAGCGCTGCGCACCGAACTCATCCGCAGCGTCATGGAACAAGCCGGCCAGCTGCGCAGCGACCCCCGCTATCCCCAGATGCTCCGGCTCCTGACGGAGCGGGCGGACGCGATCCTGGGGCCGCTGGCTTCGGTGACGGAAAGCTACAAGGGCGGTGTGACCGGATCGGCCGGTTCACGGCATTTGGACCTGTCGCTGCCGGCGCTGGCTGAACAGGCCCTGGAGAACCGTGCCGGGGAGGTGAGCCGGTTATGGACCGACGAGTGAGCGCCTCGGGCAGCAGCTCCGCTTCCGGCAACAGTTCCGCATCCGGCACGGGGACCATCACGCGGGTCAGCGGCCCCCTTGTGGAGGTCACCGGGCTGCCGGGTCTTTCCATGCTGGAAGTTGTTGCCGTGGGGCCTGACCGGATTTCCGCCCAGGCCGTTGCCATCAACGGTGCGGATGCCACCCTTCAGGCGTACGAGTACACCGGCGGACTCAAAGCCGGTGACCCCGTGGAGCGCACCGGACGCCAGCTCTCCGGTCTGCTGGGCCCGGGGCTGCTGGGGACGGTGTTTGACGGTTTGCTCCGGCCGCTGTCCTCCGCACCCCTGTGGCTGACCCAGGATCGCCAGGCCTCCGCAGAAGATCCAACGGTGCTGGGAACCGAATGGGGGTTCACGCCGTCGGTCTCCGTGGGCGACACGGTGCAGCCGGGGCAGGTTCTGGGCACAGTGCCGGCCGCGGGGACGGTGGAGTTCCGGGTCCTGCTGCCGCCGAACATTGGAGGGGAAGTTCAGTGGCTGGCCGACGGCCCGGTGCGTCCGCTGGATCCCGTGGCCCGGGTGGGCGGAGTGGACGTGCCGCTCGCACAGCAGTGGCCCGTGCACAGCCCGCGGCCCTTCGGCGAGCGCCTGAGCGAGGCCGTGCCCCTGCAGACGGGCCAGCGCGTGCTCGATCTGCTCTTTCCCCTCCCCCGGGGTTCCGCAGCTGCCGTGCCGGGCGGCTTCGGAACGGGCAAGACCCTGACCCTGCAGCAGATCGCCAAATGGTCCGACGCCGATGTCATTGTCTATGTGGGCTGCGGCGAGCGCGGCAACGAGATGGCGGACGTGCTGGACGGGCTCTCCGACCTGGAGGACCCCCGGACCGGCGGGAAGCTCATAGACCGGACAGTGATCATTGCCAACACGTCCAACATGCCCATGATGGCGCGTGAAGCCTCCATTGCCACCGGGGTCACGGTAGCCGAGTTCTTCCGGGACATGGGGTACGACGCCGTGGTCATTGCGGACTCCACCTCCCGCTGGGCCGAAGCGCTGCGCGAGTTCGCCAACCGCAACGGAGATCTCCCCGCCGAAGAAGGCTATCCCGCCTCCCTGGCCAGTGAGCTTGCGGCGTTCTACGAGCGGGCGGCGCGGGTGCGCACCCTGGGCGGGGCGACGGCGTCGGTCACCGTCATTGGTGCGGTCTCCCCTCCCGGCGGAGACATGAGCGAACCGGTGACCACAGACACCCAGCGCTTTGTGCGTTCCCTCTGGGTGCTGGACCGTGATCTGGCCTACTCCCGGCACTACCCTGCCGTCAGCTGGCGCGGTTCCTTCTCCCGGGATGCGGAGGCACTGGCCCTCTGGCACGCAGCACACGGGGATCCGCTCTGGGCCCAGCGGCGTGCCTCCGCCACCCTGCTGCTTTCCGAGGCGGACCGGCTGACCGCGCTGGCCGACATCATCGGCACCACGTCCCTGCCCGGGCATGAGCAGATGGTGCTGCTGGGCGGGCGCCTGATACGCGACGGTGTCCTGCTGCAGAACGCCCTCAGCCCCAATGACGGCTACTCCTCCGCCGAAAAGGGCTCCGCCCTGCTGCAGATTGTGCTGGAGGTGGTGGACGTCTGCCAGGCCCTGGTGGCGCGCGGGGTGCCGCCTGCCGACGTCGAACGCGTTGACTTCACCCCGATTTTGAGGCTGCGTGAGGACACCGGTCCCACCGATGCCGACGGCGTCGTGGCGCGGGGACGCGCGTTCCTGCGCGAACTGCAGCAGCTGGACGGGCCGGCAGAAACGGCCGCGAACTCACCTGGAGGCGCACATGGCGGAACCTGACGGCACTGCAGTCCCCCGGGTGGGCCACAGCGGCGTGCGAGAACTGCGCGGGCCCCTGCTGGTCCTGGGCGACGCCGCCGGAGTGGGCTGGGACGAGTTCGCCGCCGTTTCCGTGGCAGGGCAGCCGGACCGCCACGGGCTGGTGCTGGAAGTGGACGGGGATGAGACCACGCTGCAGATCCTGGAAGGCACCGAGGGCATGTCGCTGGGCGGCATCGAGGTCCGTTTCTCCGGGCGGCCGCTGGCAGTTCCCACCGGCACCGGCTGGCTGGGCAGGGTGTGCAACGGACGCGGTGAGCCGCTCGACGGCGGGCCGCCGGTTACCGCGGAGACCTCGGCCCCCGTGGGCGGCTGGCCGTTGAACCCGGTGTTCCGTGAACCGCCCAAGGATCCGGTCATCACGGGGGTCTCCGCGATCGATGCCCTGACCACGCTGGTGCGCGGACAAAAGCTCCCCATCTTCTCCGTGCCGGGCCTGCCGCACCTGACCCTGGCCACGCAGATCGCCGCCCAGGCGGCCACCTCCGCGGGCCGGGCGTTCCGCGTGGTGTTCGCCGCCATGGGCATGACGCACGCGGACATCGCCTTCATCCGCGACCGGCTGGAGGAACGCTCCGCTGCCGGGGAGCTGGTGCTGCTGCTGAATGCAGCGGATGATCCCGTGATCGAACGCATCCTTACTCCCCGGATTGCCCTGACCGTGGCCGAGTCCCTGGCCTACGACCATGACTCCGACGTATTGGTGATCATGTCGGACATGACCAGCTACGCCGAAGCCGTCCGTGAAGTCTCCGCCGCACGCCGGGAAATCCCTGCCCGCCGGGGTTATCCGGGGTATCTGTACAGCGACCTGGCCACGCTGTATGAGCGCTGCGGCCGGGTGCAGGGCCGGGAAGGTTCCGTCACCATTGTGCCGGTGCTGACCATGCCGGCCGGGGACATCACTCATCCCGTTCCGGACCTCACCGGATACATCACCGAAGGGCAGATTGTGCTGGAACCGGACATCGATGCGCGCGGCATTTATCCTCCGGTCGATGAGCTCTCCTCCCTGTCCCGCCTGATGCGCAGCGGTGCCGGAAAGGGCCGCACCCGGGAAGACCATCTGGACGTCGCGGCGCAGATCCTCTCCGCCATGGCCCGCGCAAGATCTGCAGCGGAACTGGCGGAGCTGGTGGGAACGGCGGCACTGAGTGAAACCGACAATGCCTACATCAAGTTCCGCAACGTGGTGGAGCACGACCTGCTGAACCAGGGCCGGGACGAGCTGCGGACCTTCGAGGAAACCATGGACCGGGCCTGGCGGGCGCTGTCGCTGCTGCCGCGCCGGGAACTGAACATGCTGTCCAACGAGTTCCTGGACAAGTACCTGCCCGGTCCCGAGGGTGATGCCCGGTGAGCGCGGACGCGTCGTGAGCGGGTTCCGCAGCAGCGGCAGCCGGGCGGACAAGGCCGACATTGAACGCCGCCTGGCCACCGCCACCCGCGGAGCTGAACTGCTGGACCGCAAACAGCGCATCCTGCAGCGCGCCATTGAAGGGCTGCAGGGCGAGGCCGACGCCGCGCGGCTGGCCTGGCAGGAGCAGGCAGCCCTGGCGGCGGTGTGGCTGCAGCGGGCTGCCGGGCTCGACGGCTCGGACCGGATCAGTGAAGCCGCACCGGATACGCCCGCAACCGTACAGGTGCAATGGGGAGGGGCCATGGGCATTTCCTATCCCCAGGGTGCTGAATGCGTCCTGCCCGCTGCCGCACCGACGGGCGGAAGTTCAGCCCTCGCCTACGCCGGCGCCACGCATCGGGACGCCCTGCAGGCAGCCGTGGCGGCGGCGAGCGCCGAACGGGCCCTGCAACTGGTGACCCGTGAACTGGTGGCCACCCGCACCCGGCAGCGCGCCGTGGAGAACAGGTGGATTCCGCTGCTTCACGAACAGCTGGCGGAGATTGGCCGGAAGATCGCGGAACAGGAGCTGGAGGAGAGCCTGCGGCTGCGCTGGTCAGCCGGGCTGATCTGATTATTGTGCTGATCCGGCTTTCCTCATTCAGGTAACCGCCAGCAGCCGGTCCATTTGTCTGCACCCCGCTCTCACCCGACAAACCGTTGGTGCTGAACCTCTGGGGTAGATTGCGACCATGTCCTCCCTCCGACGAGCGTCCTTCCCGGACCGCTCCGTGACCTCCCGCCGGCTCCTGCTGGCCGGAGCGGCCGTCACAGTAGTGGGCGCAGGACTCTGGGCACGCGTCGCCCTTGCCGGATCCGCCGGAGATGCCGCGGGCGGAATCCTGTACGCGGTGCTGATCTACCTTCTGCTGGCATTTGCGGCACCCCGGGCTCGCTGCTCTGCAGTGGCCGCTGCCGCCGTCGTGCTCTGCGTCCTGGTCGAGCTGTTCCAGCTCACCCCCTGGCCCGCGCAGTGGGCCCTTGAGTGGCCGCCGCTGCGTCTGGTGTTCGGAACAACGTTCAACCCCTGGGATCTGCCCGCCTACGCGGCCGGCGTTGCCGCGGCCTGGTGTGCCGATTCGGCGGTGCAGCTCATTGCAAACAGAAGATTGGCGGGAACGGTTCCGGGTGTTCGGATTTCCGGCTCCAAATCGGAACAGTAATCCTCAACGACCTCCGGCGCCATGTTGGCCCTGAGAATTCGTCTTTTAGTGAGCCATCCTCCAAAACTGCTCCGGCGTTATGGCAGGTTGAGCGCATCGCATGGCGCGGTGCACTCACCGTTTGCGAATGCGATGGCATCACTCGCAAAGGGGATAATCGAATGCATTTCAAACGCTCAGCGTTATTAATTTGCGTCACCTCATTATCAGGCGCCCTGCTCACCTCCGGACATGCACCGGTGACATCTGCCGTGCCACGGACCGTAGCCGGTGTGACATCCCTGTCGGATACCTCCGCGGATGAGCTGAAGAGGACCTTGGAGGAAGCCCCCACCAGCATCCAGGACACCTCGGTCCGGGCAACGGCTGCGAAGGTCCAGGACCTCAGGACGCCGTTCGAGATCAGCAACGGCGCGGCATGGACGTCAGTGGCTGAAGCCCGGAAGTTCAACCAGCAGCTCGACGACAGCAGTCCACGGGTCAAGGTGGAACGGATCGGAACCTCGGGGGCCAAACAGCCGATTCAAATGGTGTCAGTCGGATATCCGGAGCCCAAACCCGTTTCCGAGGCCGCTAAAGGATCCGTGATTCTCTTCAACTGCTCCATTCACGGTGATGAGCCTTCCGGCAGGGAAGGCTGCATGCAGCTGGCACGGGACATGTCTACTACGACAAATCCTTCCTGGATCCGCCTGCTGAAAGAAACCACGGTGCTGTTCACCACCATTAATCCTGACGGGTGGCAGGCCGACACCCGCGGCAATGCTGCCGGTGTTGATATCAACCGCGATTTCCTTGCACTCTCCACACCCGAAGCCCGCGCCCTGGCCAAGGTCATGCGTGACTGGAAGCCGGATGTCCTCAATGACCTGCACGAATTCGGCCCAAGGGAGTTTTATGACTCACAGGTGCTGGCGTTGTGGCCGCGCAACCGCAACGTGGATCCGCAGATTCACGATCTCTCCAAGACCATGGTGAATGACTATTCCCTGGCGCAGGTCGCATCCGACGGCTACACCACGGGCATCTACGGACAACTGGTCAAGGACGGTGTTCCCTTCCAGCAGATCGCCGGCGACGGGCAGGGCAGGATCCTCCGCAACTACGCTGGTCTCCGGCACATCACGGGCCAGTTGACCGAAACCGCCAGCGATGCTGTGACCCCGGAGGAAGAAAGCGACGTGACGCTGCTCAACCGGCGCCGCGTGGCGGGTCAGTATGACAGTGCCGTGGGCTCGGTCTCCATGCTCATCGAGAACCGGCAGACCCTGGCGCAGGCATCAGTCGATGCCGCGAGCAAGGCTGCCCAGGCCGGTGCCGAACGCTCCGGTGTTGTGTACTTCGACGGCCAGGATGACATGCTGCCCACCACCCCTGACGGTGCAGAGCCCCACCCGATGTGCGGTTACCAGCTCTCCGCCACTCAGTTGACGGATCTGCGGCCGGTTCTGGAACTGCACGGCATTACGTGGAAGAGAAACAGGGACGGAGCCATTGTCACCATGGCCCAGCCCGCCAAGACTCTCATTCCGCTGATCTTTGATGCGCGTGCACCGTTCAACGTCAGCGAAGCCACCCCGCTGGACACCTGCCCCTAAAGGAGAACGCGTCAAGAAGATCGGATTCTCCGGACAGGACCACGCCGGAAAGGGAGACCGTCATCGGTGATGGCGGTCTCCCTTTCTGCCATGCGGGTGCCATGCCGGCTCTCGGACCGGTCCGGTGATGGCACGACGCTCTCACTCGTAGCGCGTGCCCATCGCCGTCCGAACCTCATCCAGGGTTTGCTCGGCCACCTGATTGGCCCGATCATTGCCCTGCTGCAGAATCTTCCCGATGAAACCCGGGTCTTTGGCCAGCTCAGCCCGCCGCTCGCGGTGGCCGGCAAGGAAGCCGTTGACCGCCTCCGTTGTTCTTTTCTTGAGCGCCCCGCTGCCGGCGTCCCCGATGCTTTCCGCCACCTCCTCCGGCGTCTGCCCCAGACACAGGGCTGCAGTGGAGAGCAGGGCTGACACTCCGGGACGCGACGCGGGGTCAAAACTGATGCGGCGCTCCGAATCAGTGGGAGTTCGGCGAATGACCTGCGCTGTTTCGTCAGCAGACATCCCCAGCGAAATCGCGTTGCCGTAGCTTTTGGACATCTTGCGCCCGTCCAGCCCCGGCACCTCGGGAGCAGAGGTGATCAAAGCCTCCGGCTCCGGAAAAACCCTGCCGTACCGTTCGTTGAAGCGGCGCGCAATGACGCGCGTCATTTCAACGTGCGGCAGGTTGTCCTTCCCCACCGGCACCAGGTTTCCTTTGCAGAACAGAATGTCCGCAGCCTGATGCACGGGATAGGTCAGCAGGAGCCCGCTCAGCGCCCGCCCGGAGGCAGCCAGCTCCGACTTCACCGTGGGATTGCGGTGCAGCTCTGCTTCAGTGACCAGGCTGAGGAACGGCAGCATCAGCTGGTTCAGTGCCGGAACCGACGAATGGGTGAAGATCGTCGTCCGGTCCGGATCCATCCCGGCGGCAAGATAATCGAGAACGGCACTGTAGACGTACTCGCGCACCCGCGGCAGGGAATCGCGGTCCGTAATCACCTGATAGTCGGCAAGCACCAGAAAGGCTTCCACCCCGGCGCGCTGGAGCCTGATCCGCTCCACGATGCTTCCGAAAAAGTGACCGAGATGCAGGAAGCCGGTGGGGCGTTCACCGGTGAGGACCCGATAGTCCCGGGGCGATTGCAGGATGGTCTGCGAAAGCTGTCGGGAACGCTGTTCCGCAGCGGCAAATGAATTCATGGCTATTCCTCTAACTGAGCGTGGAGGGCTGCACAGCGCTGCGGACAGCGGAGAAGGAACGCGTCGCGGGCTGCCGTGCAGCCCGCGGACATGATGAATGAACCGGCTGCCTAGTGCAGCCGCCACCAGCTCATGGGGCAAAGGTTCATGCGCCCCATACTAACCCCGGCCGGAGAATCTGCCCTACAGCCGGAAGCTCTCATCGAGGCGTTCAATGATGGTGACGTTGGCCTGGCCGCCGCCTTCGCACATGGTCTGCAAACCGTAGCGTCCACCGGTGCGCTCGAGTTCATGCAGCAGGGTGGTCATGATCCGCGCACCGGTGGCACCAATGGGATGCCCCAGGGAAATACCGCCGCCGTTGACGTTGACCTTGTCCAGGTCCACATCGAGTTCGCGCTGCCAGGCCAGCACCACGGAGGCGAAGGCTTCGTTGATTTCCAGCAGGTCAATGTCGTCCAGGCTGATGCCTGTCCTGCCCAGGGCGTGCCGCGTGGCTTCGATGGGCGCGCTGAGCATCATGATGGGGTCGTCGCCGCGGGCCGAGATGGAATGGATGCGTGCCCGCGGCTTGAGGCCGTACCGGCGCACAGCGTCCTCGGACGCGAGCAGCAGCACCGCAGCGGCGTCCGAAATCTGCGACGACGTGGCAGCGGTGAGACGGCCGCCGTCGGACAGCGGAGCCAGGGACTCGATCTTGGCGCGGTTCGGTTCCCGCGGGCCTTCGTCCGCGCTGAGGCCGTTCAGCGGCAGGATCTCCCGGTCAAAGCGGCCCTGGGCCTGGGCGGCGAGCGCCCGGACATGGGATTCGACGGCGAAGTCCTCCATCTCGGAGCGGGTCAGGCCCCACTTGTCCACCATCATTTCCGCCCCGATGAACTGGGAGACCTGCTGGTCCCCGTAGCGCTCGGCCCAGCCGGCGGACCCGGCGAAGGGATTCGGGAACCCGAGCTCGCGGGCAGCGGTGTTGGCGTAGCCGATGGGAATTGAGGACATGCTCTGCACTCCGCCGGCCAGGACCAGATCGCTGGTGCCGCTCATGACGGCCTGCGCGGCATAGGACACCGCCTGCTGTCCGGAACCGCACTGGCGCTCCACCGTGGTGCCGGGAACCCGTTCGGACAGCCCGGCCGCCAGCCAGGAGGTGCGCGCAATATCCATGGCCTGCGGACCCACCTGGTCGATGGCGCCGAGGATGACCTCGTCAAACTCCGCTGAATCGATTCCGGTGCGCCGGACGGTCTCGGCAATCACATGGGCGGCCATGTCGGCCGGGTGAATGGTGCTCAAACCGCCGTTGCGCCGGCCCACCGGGGTGCGCACTGCGTCGATAATGAATGCTTCAGCCATGGAACAGGCCTTTCGTCGTCGTAAGAGCTGCTGCTTTCCCCCCACAGTAAAGGACGACGGCGACGGCGGCACCCGACTGCCGGTATGCGCGCCGGCAAGCTGCCGCGAGCTGCGCCGTCGGGCCCCGGCCCCGCACCGGCTAGAATGGAAAGGCTGCCATCACTGGCAGCACCGCCGCGAGTGTCCAACCCCCGCGGCCACCTACCCACCACACGTGAAAGCAGCGGAGTGTCCTTACAGGTTCAGCCCACCGTCAGCGCCACCACCAGCCCGGCCGGCAAATCGGCGAATCAGGCCATCGCCCGGGAGTCCTCCCGGCGACGCACCTTTGCGGTGATCTCACACCCCGACGCCGGTAAGTCCACGCTCACCGAAGCGCTGGCCCTGCACGCCCGCGTAATCGGCACCGCCGGTGCCACCAACGGCAAGGAAAACCGCCGCGAGACGGTTTCCGACTGGATGCAGATGGAAAAGGACCGCGGCATCTCGATCAGCTCGACGGCCCTGCAGTTCGCGTACCGCGACACTGTAATCAACCTGCTGGACACTCCGGGCCACGCCGACTTCTCCGAGGACACCTACCGTGTGCTGGCCGCCGTTGACTGCGCCGTCATGCTGGTGGATGCAGCCAAGGGCCTGGAAACCCAGACCATGAAGCTCTTCGAGGTGTGCCGCGCCCGCAACCTGCCGATCATCACCGTGATCAACAAGTGGGACCGTCCCGGACTGGATCCGCTGGCCCTGATGGATGAGATCACCGAACGCACCGGGCTCACCCCCATGCCGCTGACCTGGGCCGTGGGCATCGCCGGGGATTTCCGCGGTGTCTGGGACCTGCAGAAGGACGAATACGTCCACTTTGAACGGCAGAACTCCGGCGCCTCCCTGGCCAAGGAAGAACACCTCAGCCCCGAAGACGCCCTCGCCCGCGAAGGCGACGTGTGGGAAGACTCCCTGGGCGAAGCCGAGCTGGTCATCGACGGCCGCGAGTTTGACCGCGATGCGTTCCTGGCCGCCAAGGCCACTCCCATCCTGTTCTCCTCCGCCGCACTGAACTTCGGCGTGAAGCAAATCCTGGACGCACTGGTGGATCTGGCGCCCTCCGCCGGACCGCGCGAAGACAAGGACGGCGGACTCCGCCCGGTCGAGGCCCCGTTCTCCGGGTTCGTCTTCAAGGTCCAGGCCGGCATGAACAAGGCCCACCGCGACCACGTTGCCTTCATCCGTGTCTGCTCCGGCATCTTTGAGCGCGGAATGGTGGTCACGCATTCCAACACCGGCAAGACCTTCGCCACCAAGTACGCCCAGCACCTGTTCGGCCGTGAACGCGAAGTGATCGACCAGGCCTACCCGGGCGACGTCGTCGGGCTGGTAAACGCTTCGGCCCTGCGCGTGGGCGACAGTCTGTACGTTGAGGAGCCGGTGGAGTACCCGCCCATTCCGTTCTTCAGCCCGGAACACTTCCGCGTGGCCCGGTCCAAGGACCCCAGCCGCTACAAGCAGTTCCGGCGCGGGATCGACCAGCTGGAGCACGAAGGCATCATCCAGGTGCTGCGCTCGGACCGGCGCGGAGATCAGGCTCCGGTGCTGGCCGCCGTCGGCCCGATGCAGTTCGAGGTGGTGGAGGACCGCATGACGCAGGACTTCAACGCCCCCATGCGCTACGAGCAGCTCTCCTACTCGCTGGCACGGCTCACCACGCCTGACGCAGCGGAGATCCTCTCCAACGTGCACGGCGCCGAAGTGCTGCAGCGCACCGACGGTGCGTTCCTGGCGCTGTTCAACGACGTCTGGGCACTGCGGCGCGTGGAAAAGAACCACCCCGAAGTGTCGCTGAGCGTCATCGGCACCGAATCCCCCAACAGCCGGAGCTACTAGGGCGTGTTGCTAAACGTGGCCTGATTGCTTTTCCATAGCATGAGCCCATGGACAAGGTTGTTTGGTGGGAAGTCGAGACGACCGATCCGGAGCTCTTTCAGGAGTTTCATGCGGCGCTGTCAGGTTGGTCTTTTGAGCCTGCCTTCGGGGACACCGAGTTGGGTGCGGACTACTGGATCATCAAGGCAGGCGATCGCGGAATCGGTGGGCTTCAACGGGCCGAACCGGCGGCATCTCCTCCGTCTGCAGGACCACGATTGTATGTGGCTGTCGATGATCTTGAGTCAGCACTCGACCGTGTTGCTGCGCTCGGCGGCCTGATAGAGCGATCCCGGGTTGCTTTGGGTGCCGACGATCGGTGGTTCGGCATTTTTCGAGATCCAACCGGGGTGTCCTTCGGCATGTGGACCGAGCACGCCAGACGGCCGTGAGACATGGTGTCGCGTGAGGTGATGTCTGACGAAGTGTGGGCTGTGACCGGCGTGCCGCACCAAAACGGACCGCCCCGTATAGGCTCGCTGACGAAAGCGACATACGAGCCGGCGGAGGACGCAATGAGACAGATAAAGCAGCTCGCGGGAACCGTGCTCTTCGTGGTGGCGCTGGCCGGTGCCCTCACTGGGTGCAGCGCCGACGGCGACCTCGAGTTCAGCAACGAGGGCCCTGAGGCCGTGACGGTCTCCACCGGGGACCAGGAATTCACCGTCGATGCCGACGGCGGAGTGGTGATCCTGGATTACGGCTGCAGCGAGGATGACATCAGCGTTCAGTTCCCTTCCGGCCAGGAGACTGTCCTCAGCGAACGGGTGTGTCCGGGGCAGCAGGTTGTCATCGGGGACGGCACGGTTGATCTGCAGCCCTCTTCCTCCTCCTAATACGCCTGTGACCCGCAGCACACGTTACGGTCACGGCCCTGACCGGGAACCCCGAGCATAAGGAATGCTTACCTCTACCCCGAAACAGCGTAAGCGTTAGTTTTTCGTGAGTATGCTCTTCGCAATACTTCACTGCCGCTCCACTGCTTCGGGGCGGCCTCCCTCTGGAAGGTCGCAGCCATGTCTGTCCACGCGTTCCCCTCGCTTTCCCGCCCGGATTTTGCCGCCGTTCCCGCCGGCACTGCACCGGAAACCTCCGAGGCCTGGCAGGCGCTAAAGCAGGCCGCCACCGACCTGCAGCCGCTGCAGAACAAGAACGGCTCGGTCGACCCGGAAAACCGCAGTGCAGCGGAAGATTTCATTTCCGTCATTGCCGCCGCCGTCCAGGCTCTGGCTCCCGCTTTTGAGCACGACGCCGAATACCTCCGCCTGCTGGTCAGCGACCTTGAGCGCTGGGTTGCCGACGGACTGGGCGAACCGGATTTCCTGGACTCCCTGCTCGCATTCTCCCCGCAGCTGGACCGCACGGACGGACTGCAGCACCTGGTCCTGTTCCCGATGTACACGCAGAACGGTTCCACCAACCGCTACGTGGAAGCCGTGCTGATCGAAGTGGTATGGCCGGAGTTCGTCAGCGAGCTGGAAGCCGGCGAGTACTCCAACAAGCTTTTTGTCCCGATCCGGTTCCTCGATTTCACCCCCGGCTATGACACCAACTCCGCCGTGCTGTTCCCCGAAACCGTGGCCGTCCGCGAAACCCCCAGCTTCACCTGGGGCGCCATCTTTGCCGACCGCGAGGCTGCCCGGTTCCGACGCGTGCTGCGTGCCGCAGCGGAGATCACCTCCCTGCAGCTGCCCGAGGACGCCGCCGCCCTGCTGGATGACCAGAAACTGGCCCAGGACACCTTTGTCATGTGGGATCTCATCCATGACCGCACCCACATGCGCGGCGATCTTCCCTTTGATCCGTTCATGATCAAGCAGCGCATGCCGTACTTCCTCTACTCCCTGGAGGAACTGCGTTGCGACCTCACTGCTTTCCGTGAAGCCGTGAAGATCGAAAAGGACGAGGACGCTTCCCCCGAAGCTCGCAAACATGCCACGCTGGTCCAGTACGCGGTGATTTTTGACCGGATCTTCCGGTTCGCCATTACAGGCAGCCGGGTGCGCAACTATGACGGCCTCGGCGGCCAGCTCCTGTTCGCCTGGATGCACCAGAACCACGTCCTGCACTGGACCGACGGCAAGCTGAGCATCGACTGGGAAGACGTGGCCGACGTCGTTGTCCGCCTGGGTGCAAACATTGAGGAACTGTACTGGCGCTCCATCGACCGGCCGAAGACCGCCCACTGGTTTGCCGCCTACGATCTGGTGTCCGCCACACTGACGCCCAACCCGGCCTCCGTTTGGGCCAAGGGCCCGGACGCCCTGCCGCTGGACGGCCCGCCGCGCGGGCTCACCGACCAGGTCCTGGACGACGAATTTCCGCTGTCCATGTTCTACGAAGCGCTGTCCAAGAAGATGGCTCCGGTCATCGAGTCCACCTCGGGAATTACAGGGAGTTCAAAGTAAATGAGCACTGAGCCGGCCGCAGGATCTGTTACCGCGTCCTCCGTCCGCGGACGCACCGTCCTCGTGGCCGGCGCCGCCTCGCCCTCCGGCGTGGCGGTCTGCAAGGCACTGGAAGCCGCCGGGGCCAAGGTGGTGGCAGTGGGCCGCGACGCCGCCCGGCTGGAAAACACCCTCTTCGACCTGTTCGACGCGGACCTTCGCACCTGCGATCTGTCCCGTCCCGGCGACGTGGACGCACTGTCTCAGGATCTGCAGGAGATGTACGGCGGCATCGACGGCCTGATCCATCTGGTGGGCGGCTGGCGCGGCGGCGGCGGCATCACCGGACAGAAGGAAGATGACTGGGACTTCCTGCAGACCAACATCCTGCAGACGCTGCGCAACGTCAGCCGCAGCTTTTATGACCAGCTGGCCGCGTCCGACGACGGCCGGCTGGCCATTGTGTCCTCCACCGCCGTGGAATCCCCCACCGCCGGCGGTGCCGGATATGCGGCAGCCAAGGCCGCGGCCGAGGCCTGGGTCCAGGCCATCGCGCAGGGGTTCCGCCGGGCCCAGTCCGGCGCCAAGGAGAACCCGCAGCCGCAGCACTCGGCCGCCGTCGTGTTTGTGGTCAAAGCCCTCGTGGACGACTCCATGCGCGCGGCCGAGCCGGACCGGGACTTCAGCACCTACACCGACGTACAGACCCTGGCCGATGCCGCCGTCGGCCTCTTTGGCCAGGATGCCGCGCAGCTGAACGGACAGCGCATCTCGCTGGTTCCGCAGCGCTGAGCTGCACTGGCTGCGCCGGACCGCCTGCACACTCCGGCACTGCCCGGACAAAACCGAACACCCCGTAAGAGATACTGGACACTGTGACCAACATTTCCCCCCTGCATGACATATCCATCCGCGCGTTTGCCTCCGACAACTACTCCGGAGTGCACCCCGAAATCCTGGATGCGCTGACCGCCGCCAACCAGGGCCACCAGGTGGCCTACGGCGAAGACGTGTACACGGCCAAGCTGCGCGAGGTCCTGTCCGCGCACTTCGGCAGCCAGATGCGTGCCTTCCCGGTCTTCAACGGCACCGGCGCCAACGTCACCGCCCTGCAGTCCCTGCTGCCGCGCTGGGGTGCCGTCATCTGCGCCTCCACCGCCCACATCAACGTGGACGAGAACGGTGCACCGGAGCGGATCGGCGGCATGAAGCTGCTGCAGATCCCCGCCGCGGACGGCAAGCTGACGCCCGAGCTGATCGACCAGGAGGCCTGGGGTTGGGGAGATGAGCACCGCGCCCAGCCGCTGGCCGTGTCCATCACCCAGTCCACGGAGCTCGGCACCCTGTACACCGTGGAGGAAATTACCGCCATCGCGGAGCACTGCCACAAGCACGGCATGCTCCTGCACATGGACGGCGCCCGGCTGGGCAACGCCGCTGCGGCGCTCGGCGTGGGCATGGGTGCGATGACCACCGACGCCGGCGTAGACATCCTGTCCCTGGGCGGCACCAAGAACGGCATGATGTACGGCGAGTGCATTGTCTCGCTGAATCCGGAGGCCTCCCCCGGCCTGGATTACCTGCGCAAGATGAACATGCAGCTGGCCTCCAAGATGCGTTTCATTTCCGCCCAGTTCGTCACCCTGTATGAGAACGACCTGTGGCTGCGCTCGGCCTCGCATGCCAACGCGATGGCGCAGCGGCTGCGTGCGGCCGTGGAGAAGATCGACGGCGTGGAGCTCACCCAGCCCACCGAGTCCAACGCCGTGTTCGCGAAGCTCCCGGCAGGAGTTGCCGACCGCCTGCGCACCGCCTTCCGCTTCTACGACTGGGACCAGGCCACGGGTGAGGTGCGCTGGATGTGCACCTTTGACACGTCCGAAGCCGACGTCGACGCCTTCGCCGAAGCAATTGCCCGCGAGGTTGCTGCGGATCCCGACGTTCCAGGGGACTCGTGACACAGCTAATGCCGGTCCTGAGGTCTGGCGAACTAAACTTAGACTTTCACGACACTGCCGATACTGAGCTACAAATACGAAGTTTCAGACTACTCGTCGATCTCTAAGTCTATCGTCCTACTAAAACGCTGAAGTGATCCCAGACCAGAAAGACAGGCCACGTGCTTACACCCCCCAAACAAAGTGGGAAAAGACTGACTGTTATAGTACAAAACCGGGAATTTTTGCCTGCGCAAAACCAAACGTACCCTTGTCTTGTCCTCATCGTCGACAAATGGGACGATTTCGGATACAAAACGCTCTTTGACGCAACTCTACATTTGTCATTTGGTCAGTCCGTCGATCTTGGCGGAGTAAAAATCCTCCATTACGACTATCCGAATGAGCCTTTTACTACACGGCTGCCTAGCACCTTTAATCAACTAGGCGTAGAGTTTTGCTCGCTAGGAACGCTTGACTATTATGAGAAACTGAACGATCTCAGCAAGGAAACTCGCGACCTTTATCTTCGGTCAATGAATGACGTCGTTTTCGATCAAGCCATCAGGGACCGTTTTTCTGATAGGCCTGGATTTGAGGAGTCTCTACTTCGGAGCTCGTCTGCAGCCGCAGCACTTGCGAATGCATCCATTTTGATATCACCCGGTGATCCAGTAGATCAGGAACTCGGACTAACGTATGTGACGCCTGATGGAGCCTCACTTCCACTACACTTCACAAGCAGCCCTATTGTGCCCGGCCGTATAAACGCAGTGATCGGATACAACGGTGTCGGAAAGACAACAGTACTAGCGAATATTGCTCAAATTGCTGCTTCAACGCTTAAGCGCCGCGATGAAAAGGAAATCTCCGAGACATACGGACGCTTCGTTGGTAGCCTACAAAGGTTTCCAACCACTATTGCTGTGTCATACAGCGCCTTTGACACATTCAGAGTTCCACCGATTGGCTTTCGTGAACCGACGGAAGACGACACAAACGAGGAACCCTTTGGATACTTCTATTGCGGCCTTCGACGACATGATGACCCTTCTTCACCTAATGAACTAAAGTCTGAAACGGAGCGGCTAAGCGAACTTCGTGAGGCAATCTCACTCATTACAACGAGCGCCAGGAACGAAGCTTTGGATGAGGCTCTTGAGCCGCTTCTCAATGAGCCGTCATTCCGGAGGTCGGGGACAGACTTTTCGTTCCAAGACAGTTCTTGGGAAGAGAATTTCAGATTGTTAAGTAGTGGCCACCAGATCGCGCTGGCTATGATCGTGCAGCTGGTCACCCACATGAGGATAGGCTCATTAGCGCTTATAGATGAACCTGAATCCCACCTTCACCCGCCGCTACTTGCAGCTCTAATGAAGGGCATAGGAGTGGCTCTAGACAAGACATCATCGTTCGCGGTAATTGCGACCCACTCTCCAGTGGTTATCCAAGAAGTACCAAAGTCTTGTGTCCACGTCCTGAGGCGAATCGATACTGTAAGGAGATTTGAAAAACCCGTTCGGGAGACATATGGAGAAAACTTGGAGATTCTTACCTCTGAGGTATTCAACTTGGACAATATGGAAAGCTCCTATGAAGGGGTACTTCAAGCCATGGCTTCGAACATGACCCTAGCTACGATTGAAGACTTGTTTCCCGACGGCTTGAGCGGACAAGCACGCGCGATTTTGATGCAAGAGGGCATTCAGTTCTAATGCTATCGAAGACACCGCAGCCTGCATATGACTCAGAGGCCCTATTTCTGTCGATGTTCCCCACGGCCGACAATGTCGACCTAGCGAATCTCAGAAGCGTGGAGAGGCGGATTTTAGCTGCGTACCGCACATACGATGCTCAACAGGGAAGCAGTGCAAGTATTCTGCCAATGTCTAATATTAGTCAAGGTCTAGAAGATGCATTGACACGATGTTTCAATCGTCTCGGGAATAAAGGTATAAATCCCTCGAACGTGCGCCAATTACTCATTGACGCTGTACCCGTTTGCCCTTATTGCGGCTTTGGCGAGAGTGCCGAACTGGACCATGTTCTTCCGCGTTCGGTTTGGCCTGAATTCATGATCCATATAAGCAACTTGGTGCCCATATGCGGTAAGTGCAATAAGCATAAACTGAATCGTAGTTTTCTCACTTCCGGATGGTCGTACCGTCATCCTTATTTCAGCCGTGAACTGCCAGACAGATTCTTATTCGTTGACGCCATCATTACAGGTTCTAATGTAAAGTACGAGTTTTCAGTGCAAGATCCTTCAGGAATGCACCCCTTTACTTTATTGGAAGTCAGTTCCGCCTTCGAGTCTTTTCATTTGGATGAGCGTTTTAGTAGGCGGAGTATCCAGCTATTAAGCGGCCGTTCCCAGAAAATTAAATCATTGCATTTTACGTTGGGACCCAAGGGGGTTTCAAAATATTTCATGAGCGAAGGTTATTCGATCGCTCAATCGCGGGGAGTAAATTATTGGGAGGCGGCACTGTATATCGATTTATCTAAGAACGAGGAATATTGTGACTTTGGCTCGTGGCAATGACTTGCTAGGATTAAGATATTGCAGTGTCAGGCCATCAGTTGTAGAACTCTCGAGCTAGTAAGTAAGGCTCTACTGGATGAGTCATCCAGCACCTCATCCTCGTGTTGAGGAGGGACTCTTACAGCCCGATATAGTCAGTCTGTGTACCATTAGGTCGCCAGTGACTCTATCGCCCTTGCCCTGGCCTACTCAGTCGCGCACGCACGCACATATTTGCCGTGCTAGCGGCTGACACGGGGCTCCCGGTCTTCACGCATAAATATGTACAGCGCTGCAGTGAGACGCAATTAAAGGCTACCCAAAGCCTATGGCACCGAATCCTCCGAGGCGACTGGAGTCTTCCCCAAAGACAGACCCCGAGGCCTACGCTGGACAGGTAACGAATGGGTCACGGCGGCGAGCCCGTCCCGTGGTCTGAACCGCGCGCCCGTAGTCTGCGAAGGTGAGTGCAATCGGTGACTTATCACAAGTACCCCCAGACTTCCTGAAAGCCCTCGGTTCCCTGCGGCGTGCACGGTGCCGCCCGGAGCTGCATCTGAACGAGATTCCGGCTCCGGCCCGGCTGGCGCCGTTTGCCGTGTCGCTCGGTGCGGAGATCCTGGCGAGCGGACCGCTTGCGCGCGATGAAGGACTCGGCCACGGCCCGTCCGGGATCGTGATTCCGGAGCAGACCGAGCTGGCCACCGGCCGCTTTATCCTCCTGCACGACCCCGAAGGCTCCCCCGTTTGGAACGGCACTTTCCGGATCGTCACCTATATCCGCGCCGAACTTGAACCGGACATGGGCAACGATGAACTGCTGGGCTCTGTGGCGTGGACCTGGCTTGTGGACGCCCTGCAGGAACACAACGCCGGATACTCCCATGCCGGCGGAACTGCCACCCGCATCCTCTCCGAAAGCTACGGGACCCTGGCCGGCCGCGGAGACGCCATCGACATTGAGCTGCGTGCCTCCTGGACCCCGGATTCGGCTGATGTGCAGGCACATTTGGAGGCCTGGTCGGACATGGTCTGCACCTTCGCCGGACTGCCTCCCCTGCCCGACGGCGTCACTCCCCTCCCGCGGGTACGCCGAAGCTAACCCTGTGCACCCCAACTCCGGCACCAAACCGGTGCCCAACCCCGCGCAGAACGCCGCCCGCAGGCACCGACTGTCAGCACGGCTCTGCCGGACTCGATAGACTGGACTCCTTATGACCGCGCAGATACCCGGCTCCGCCACGCACACCTCTTCCGCTGACCAAACCGCCGACCCGAACGCCGAGCCCGTTGCGCTCCCGCTGCTGGAGGCACCGAAAGACGGGGTGCCGCTGGTCATCGATACTCCCCGCGGACTGGAACGGGCCGCCAAGGCACTTGCCTCCGGAACCGGCCCTGCCGCCGTCGACGCCGAACGCGCCTCCGGTTTCCGCTACGGCCAGCGGGCCTTCCTGGTCCAGATCCGCCGCGAAGGTTCAGGCACCTGGCTGATTGACCCGGAACCGTTCGACAACCTGGACATCATCAACGATGCGTTGAAGGGCGTGGAATGGATCCTGCACGCAGCCACCCAGGACCTTCCCTGCCTGTCCGAACTGGGCATGTGGCCGGACAAACTCTTCGACACGGAACTCGCCGCACGCCTGGCGGGCCTGCCGCGCGTGGGCCTGGCCGCCGTCATCGAAAACCTGCTCGGCTTCACCCTGGCCAAGGAACACTCGGCCGCCGACTGGTCCACCCGCCCGCTGCCCGAGCCGTGGCTGCGCTACGCCGCCCTGGACGTTGAGGTCCTCGCGGAGCTTCGGGTGGAACTGATCAAGGTGCTCGACGACGCCGGGAAGCTCGCCTTCGCCGAAGAGGAGTTCGAAGCGATCCGCACCGCACCGCCGTCGGCCCCGCGCGTGGACCCGTGGCGACGCACCAGCGGGATGCACCAGCTGCGTGACCGGCGCCAGCTCGCCGCCGTCCGCGAACTGTGGACTGAACGCGAACACCTGGCGGAAAACCGCGACACTGCGCCGGGACGGCTCATTCCTGATTCCGCGATCGTCGCTGCCGCACGGGCCATGCCCACCACGGTTCCGCAGCTGCTGGGCACTCCGGGCTTCCACGGCCGCGCCGCGCAGAAGGAAGCACCGCGCTGGATGCGCTGCATATCGGCGGCCCGGTCCACGAGCGACCTGCCGCCCCTGCATATCCCCACCCACGCCCCGCCGCCTCCGCGGGTCTGGGCCAAGAACGATCCGGCCGCCGCAGCCCGCCTGCAGACGGCCAAGCCGCGTCTGGCCGCACTTGCGGAGAAGCTGAATCTGCCCATCGAGAATCTCCTGACCCCCGACACCCTCCGCCGGGTCGCCTGGCGTCCCCCGGCTCAGATCAATCTGGAGTCCATCAGCGCGGCGCTGCGTGATCTTGGTGCCCGTGAATGGCAGATCGAGCAGACGGCTGCCGTGCTCGCCGTCGCGTTCCTGGATCCGGATCCGCTGGTGGAGAAGGAAAAGGACGCCGCCGCGTCCCGCTAAGGCTGTCGGTCGTCGTGGACCGCTTCAGTGCGGCCGCGGCGAACAAACCGTCAAAGTCTGCGGCCAGGGACTCGGCGGGCAGGTCCACGGCCACCGGAAGGTCCGGCTGGATTCCGCTGAAGTCCACGGCAGTTCCCCAGTCATTGGCCTGGGAGGACAAGCGAATTTCCAGCCCGCTGGCCGGCAAAATGTACGGTCCGGCATTGCCGTAATCGATGATGCCGTAGCTGGGCGCACCCACGAGGGCAGCGCCGAAAGATGCCCGCAGCATCAGCGCCGCGGATTCTCCCGATGACCCGGTGCCGCCGTCGATCATTACCATCATCCGGCCGTCCCATCCCGCGGTGCCGGCCGCTCCCGGATCCCCGGTGCCGTCGTCGCCGTTCCAGGGCGTTTCCGCACTGTCACTGATCCTGATTTCGTCGTCGCGAGCAGGCGGAGCGGACCCCTGCCGGAGGGCATCGGGAACCCCGTGTCCGGTGAGCCGCAGCCACACCAAGTGATTCCAAAAGATGAGCGGCGTGCCGTCCATCAGCGTCATCCCGCGTTCCCTGCAGACCGGAGCGGACTGCCGCGCATACGGCGCCAGCCAGGACTGGACATAGGAGTCGTCGCCACCCCCGTTCCCCCTCAGATCAACGAGGATTTTCGCGTGGCTGAAATCTTCAGCATGGTTCGCAGCCCCGGCCAGCAGTTCCTGCTCTGCTCCGTCGGATCCATCCAGGCTTCGGGCCCGGATGATCCTGACACCCATACTGGTCCATGCCTCCCAGGCCGGACCGGGGTCAGAGCCCTGCTGCGCTTTCCGGGCCGAATGGGCACCCGCACTGTGGCGGACATGCAGGTGTCCGTCCTGCAGGGCAAGGGCGAGGTCCCGGCCAAGGGTTCCGGCACATCCGGCGCGGGTGGACGGACGGGTCTCCCGCAGATAGCTGACCCAGCGGTCCACCACCTCGTCGGTGAGCCGTCTTTTCGCCGGATCCAGCACCACGGCCATGTGCCTCTTCGCCAGCAGGTCCCGGAGTTCAGCTGCGTCACGGAGGTAGTCCTGCCAGCAAGCCGGCGTGTCCGGTCCGTCAGCCGTGTCCTGCAGGCGGCGGATCAGTTCAGGGCTAGCGGGGTCCAGCATCCACGGCAGGCCCGATTTGTTGGCCGGGAGGTATCCGGTCCCCCGGCCGGGCGGTCTTCCAGGCGCGGTGGTCTTGGTCGTGCTGTCCGCTGGCGCGCTGCCGTTCCGTGTTACGTTCCCCATGACAGAGAACTATGGCAGAAGAGTCCGCGCAGGCGCATGACGACGCAGCGCGGGTACCTATACCGCCAGCCCGTCAGGCTGACCGAGCCGCCGCTAGGCTGGGGCCATGGAACTTGAATACTCCGACGGATCAGACCTGCCCCTTGCCGCCGTCGTGCGGCTTTATGATGCGGTGGGCTGGAGCGCGTACACCGAAGACCCGCCGAAGCTGGCCGCTGCCCTCGCCGGTTCCACGCTGCTGGCCGTGGCCCGCGACGGGAACGATCTGGCGGGTCTGGCCCGGGTTATCTCTGATGGTCATTCCATCTGTTATCTCCAGGATGTCCTGGTTGATCCGCGGTACCAGCGCACCGGGCTCGGCAGGAGTCTCGTCGAGCTCGTTTTGGCGCCCTATGCGCATGTGCGGCAGAAAGTCCTGCTGACGGATACCGAGCCGGGGCAAAAGGCCTTTTACGAATCTCTCGGCTACCGGCAGGCGGGCGGAGACGCCGACGACGGCGGGCTGCCGCTGCGGGCGTTTGTCCGCTTCGATGCGTGAAACATGGCAGGAGGAACCGGGGCAGGGGACGACCCGGTGATGGTGCGGCCCTCCGACCTTGCAGGCCTGCGCAAGGCGCGCGCCTCCGAATTCCAGTTCCGCTTCAGCTCTGTCTGGCGGGCCGTAAAACGGCTCTCGGCCAAGTTGACAGAGAGAAGCCGAAGCGGGCTGAGATCCACTGCCCGCTTCGGCTTCGCTGCTATGTTCCGGTGTTTTCTTCCGGTGTTACTCGAAGACCGGCACGCCGTTGCGCACCAGCTGCCAGTTGTTTTCCGCGAAGTCCGCGGGGTTAACCGATCCCTGGGCCACCACGTAGTCGATGAGCAGCTGACGGATTTCCGTCTGCTGGTTCACGAGCACCGGAGCGCCGGCGATGTAGGGGAAGTTTCCGCCGCCGGACTGCCGGTAGTTGTTGGTGGCCACGGCGAACCGCTGGGCCGGGTCCAGCGGAGCCCCGTTGAAGCTGAGGTTCTGAATGCGCTGCCCTACCGGCTTGGAGATGTCGATGTCATAGGACACTCCGGACATGATGTCGTAGTTGTAGTCCGGGGTTCCGTCGGCGTTGGTCAGCGTCTCGGGATCCACCGGGGCTCCCGGTGCGGTCTGGACGAAGTACTTGGCCGAGTACTCCAGGTACTCCCGAACCTGGGCTCCGGTCATTTCCACTCCGAAGAGCGTATTCGGGAACACGTACAGTCCGGCAAGGTCGCGGATCGTGACCGGGCCGGCGGGGATTTCCGCGGTGCGGCTGAAGGGCGCGGCAATGGACAGCACCGGCAGGTCCGCGTTGGGTCCGCCGTCGAGCGCGCGGTCCACCGCCTGAGCCTGCACGTAATTCACGAAGTCCATCACCGCGGTGTCGCGGTAGCGGGATTCACGCGCGGGCATGGTTTCGGTGGCAGTGCCAACGGGGGTGTTGACGTAATCGATGACACGCTGGTGCTGTTCGGCCACCAGCTTGGAGATTTTCGGATCGGCAACTGCCGTGTTGGCGTTGAGCAGGGACGACGACGCCGCCGTCACGTCCCACTGGCCGCGCACCTTGGTCAGTTCAAAGTCCATCACGGACAGGCGCATGCCCCAGTTCAGCGGCTCGGTGAGCAGCACCTGCTCGCCCGTGGTTTTGTTGGTGACAAAGCGCTCCGGTATTTCCTGATGGGCATGTCCCACCAGGATGGCGTCAATGCCGGGGACTGTTTCGGCCAGCTGCGTGGACGCGTTTTCCAGGGGCAGCTCACTCCCATAGGACGAGGTTCCGGAGGTTCCCGAATGGGAACTGACCACCACAACGTCGGCGCCGCGGGCCTTCATTTCCGGCACGTATTTCTGTGCCTGCTCAACAATTCCGGGGAAGACAAGCTTGCCCTCCACATTGTTCTTGTCCCAAATGGCCACACCGGGGTTCGTCACTCCGAGGATGCCAACCTTGACGGGCTTGTTGCCCTTGGTTTTGACCGTTTTGATGATGTACGGAGTAAATGCGGGCTTGCCCGACTTTGCATCAACCGCGTTGGCACCGAGCAGCGGGAAGTTCAGCTGCTTTTCAAATCCGCGGAGCATGTCCAGCCCGTAGTTGAATTCGTGGTTCCCCAGCGCGGCAGCGTCATAGTCCATGGCATTCATGGCCGCCGCCATGGGGTGGATTTCGCCGGTCTCGGTGATCGGCTCCGTGTTGGCAAAGTAATCAGTCAGTGAGGTGCCCTGAATCGTATCCCCGGCATCAATCAGGAGGGTGGATTCCCGCCCGCGGTCGGCGCGGACGGAATTCACCAGGGTGGAGATCTTGGCGAGGCCCACGTCATTGTGTGCGGCGTCGTCGTATTCGCCGTCCTTGAAGTAATCCCAGTTCTCCACGTACCCATGCAGATCAGAGGTGCCCAGCACGGTGACGCTGGTCTTTTGATCCTTGCCTGCATGCTCCGGCGGCGCCGCTGCCGCAGGGGTCATGGAAACAAGTGAAACTGCCACGGCGGCGGTGACTGCGGTGGCAGCACCCCGGCGTCGGGCGGATGAAAACAGCAATGTAAACAACTCCTAGTAGTACGTATAAAAGTCCCCCTAGGCACCCTTACAGGTTAAAGGACAATTCCAACAGAGGCGCGTGCCAAATGACGATGATTTTTGCGGAAATTACTTCCAAAGACACCCCGGGTTTCACGGTTTGGTTCTCCGGACATACTTTTATTCCACCTCACTTCACACCCGTTCTAAGGGGACCAATTGGTTAAGAAACACGGCAATGCCCGGCAGGCGGCCATACTGGCCGTCAGCGGAGCCCTTCTTCTTTCTCCGGCGACGGCCGCTTTCGCGGCTCCGTCCGCTCCGCCGCCGGCACCTGAAAACAGCAGCTCCTTCGGAGCCCCGGGAGCCAACGGCACCGCTGCCAAGGCCGATGACCGCACGGACACCGCCGAGGAACAGCGGCGCACGCTCAACCAGCAGGCGGTGGAAAAGGTGGTGCGTGGCGAAGCTCCCGTGCAGCAGCGCGGCGGCTCGAAGTCCGTCCAGGTGGCACCCGGGCAGTGGGCCCAGTACGGGCTGGAGGACAGCGACCAGATCCTGTCCTTCCTCATTGATTTCGGCACCCAGGTGGACCCGCGCTTCCCTGCCTCCACACCCGGTCCGGTGCACAACCAGATCCCGGAGCCGAACCGCAGCGTGGACAACTCCACAAACTGGCTGCCCGATTTCAGCCGTGACCACTACCAGGACATGTTCTTTGACACCGAGGGCGAGTCGCTGAAGACCCTCTATGAAGAGATGTCCAGCGGACGCTACACGGTGGACGGCGATGTCAGCGAGTGGGTGACGGTCCCCTACAACTCCGCCAGCTACGGCCAGACCGAAAGCCAGGCGGACATGACCCGCTTTGTCCAGGACGCTGCGGACGCCTGGTACGACGCACAGCTGGCCTCCGGCAAGTCAGCCGCCGACATCGACACGTATCTGGCCGGTTTCGACAAGTGGGACCGCTACGACTACAACAACAACGGAAACTTCGATGAGCCTGACGGCTACATCGACCACTTCCAAGCCATCCATGCCGGCGAAGGTGAAGAAGCCGGCGCACCGGAATCGACCATCTGGTCACACCGCTGGTCCGTGGGCCAGGCCGGCCGGGGCACGCAGGGCCCGGCCGCCAACCCCTTCGGCGGCATCCGCATCGGCGACTCCCAGGTGTGGATCCGGGATTACACCACCGAGCCCGAGAACGGCGGCCTGGGTGTCTTTGCCCACGAGTACGGCCATGACCTCGGCCTGCCCGATCTCTACGACACGGCCGGCGGAGACAACGGCACCGGCTTCTGGACTCTCATGAGCTCCGGTTCCTGGCTTGGCCGCGGCACCGGTTCCATCGGGACCACCCCCAACCACATGGGCGCCTGGGAGAAACTGCAGCTGGGCTGGCTGGACTATGACGTAGCCACCGCCGGCGTGAAATCCACGCACATGCTTGGCCCGTCCTACCACGCCACCAAGAAGCAGCAGGCCCTCGTGGTCAATTTGCCCAAGGACGCCCAGGGCAACGGCCGGTATTACCTCGCGGAGAACCGTCAGTACGTCGGATACGACGCCACGCTGCAGACCGGACCGTACAACTTCGGCTGGGCACTGAGCTCTCCGGACCGGGTGGAGCACTTCCCGTACCAGAACGGCCTGCTCGTGACGTACTGGAACGCCGGACAGCGCAACAACAACACCAGCCAGCACCCCGGCGCCGGACTGGTCCTTCCTGTCGACGCCCGCCCGCAGGCCCTGAAGTGGTCCGACGGCGTGGTTGCCCGCAACCGCTTCCAGAGTTTCGACGCCACGTTCGGCAAGGAAGCCACTGATCCGCTGAGCCTGCACCGGGAGACCGCGGCCGGCATGACCACCCTCAATGTTCCGTCGCGTCCCGGCGTTGCCGTCTTCAACGACAGCAACCCCAATGCCTACTACGACCCCGCCAACCCGCAGGGCAGTGTTCGGGTAGCCGGGTCCGGCACCAGCATCGAGGTTATTCAGAGCAATTCCAAGGGCATGATGACCGTCAAGGTCAAGTAGCACCACACCCCGGGGGCCATCAGCAGAGGCCCTGAACCGGAAGCCCGGGCGGCAGGTGTCGGAGAGCAGATCTCCGGCACCTGCCGCTTTTTCATGGAGCAGTTCCGGTTCCCGGCGCCGGCAGGCCGCCCTCCCACCGTTCCTCGCCGTCGTCGTCCATCCGCCCGGTGGGACTGAGGCCGAGCTTCCGCGCCACGGCGGCCGAGGCCCGGTTCCCCGGATGAATAGAGGCCGCCGCGGACCCGCCTGTGCGCGGTGCCAGCCAGAGCAGCATGGCCCTGGCTGCCTCGGTGGCAATTCCCTTGCCCTGGTGCGCCTCGCCCACCACCCAGGCGATGTACGACGTCGGTCCCGCGGCCTCCGTGACCACGGTGGCCTGCACAAAACCTACCGCTGTGCCCGTTTCCCGGATGATCCAGTTCAGCCACGTCTCGCCGCTGTCCCTGGACGCGCCCACGCACTGGGAGGCGTAGCGGCCGGACAATTCCTCCACTGTTGGGGCCCGGCCTCCGATGTACCGGTAGATGCCCGTTCCGGCCAGCACTGCGGTCATCTCTTCTGCGTGATGAACGCCCAGCGGTTCCAGCGTCAGACGGGGTGTGGTGATGAGCCCGGCCCTCAGGGCTGGATCCGCGCCGGTCAAAGGATCCGCTGGAACAGCAGGTGGTCCTGCCATTGCCCGGCAATCTTCAGGTACTGCGGCGCCAGGCCGATCCGCTCGAAACCGGACTTCTCCAGAATCCGCTGGGACGCGGCGTTTTGCAGCAGCGTGGCCGCCTGGATGCGGTGCAGGCCCAGGATTTCCCGCGCAGTCTCGACGACGGCGGCCACTGCTGCGGTGCCCACACCCCGTCCGGCGCAGCCCTCGTCAATCCAGTAGCCGAGATTGGCTGACTGGAAAGGTCCGCGGACAATCCCGGTCAGGGTAATGGTGCCGATGATCCGCCCACCCTCGGAAAGGATCATCGGCACCTCGCTGCCCGCCTGATGCAGGGCCAGCTTGGCGTCGATCACGGCCTGCTGGCCTGCCTCGGTAAAGAAGGAGTCCGGCCGCACCGGCTCCCACGGCGCCAGATAATCCCGGTTGCGCCGGTAGGTGGTCGCGAGCCGGTCAGCGTCATCGGGGCTCAGTACGGTGAGCGTGATGCTGTCCAGCAGCGTGGCGGCGGGGAAGTCCTGCGAGTTGGTAAGCACGCCACAGCCTACCCCGGCGCTTGCCTGCCGACCCGGCAAGTTGCTTACTGACCCGGCAAGCTACCGCAGCGTCTGCAGGGCAGCGGTCAGGTAGGGAGCGGTCCGGCTGGCTTCGCAGGCGGCCACCTCGGCGGGGGTGCCCGCACAGATGATGCGGCCGCCGTCGTCGCCGCCGGACGGTCCCATGTCGATCACCCAGTCCGCCGCGGCGACCACGTTCATGGAATGCTCCACCACCACCACGGTGTTGCCCGCGTCCACCAGCCGGTTGAGCTGCGCGAGCAGCAGGCGCACATCCTGGGGATGCAGACCGGTGGTCGGCTCATCGAGCAGGTACAGGGTGTGTCCGCGGCGGGCACGCTGCAGCTCGGTGGCCAGCTTGATGCGCTGGGCCTCGCCGCCGGAGAGTTCGGTGGCGGGCTGGCCCAGGCGCAGGTAGCCCAGACCGACGTCGAGCAGGGTCTGCAGGC
Organism: Arthrobacter sp. TJ-178; assembly: GCF_058269275.1. Taxonomy (NCBI): domain Bacteria; kingdom Bacillati; phylum Actinomycetota; class Actinomycetes; order Micrococcales; family Micrococcaceae; genus Arthrobacter; species Arthrobacter sp. TJ-178. Next base: position 201,378 of record NZ_JBZCNK010000005.1, read on the forward strand.
TCCGCGACGCCGCCGGGACGTCCGCGAGGAATTCCGCAGCTGTTTCCACCCGCATGCCCAGCACGTCGGCGATGTTCTTGCCGCGGTAGGTCACTTCCAGGGTTTCCTCGTTGTAGCGCGCACCGTGGCACTGCGGGCAGGGGCCGTAGGTGCCGGGCAGGAACAGCAGTTCGACGGCGAGGAAGCCTTCACCCTGACAGGTGGGGCAACGTCCGCTGGCCACGTTGAAGGAGAAACGGCCTGCGGTGTAGCCGCGGGCCTTGGCCTCGTCGGTGCCGGCGTAGAGCTTGCGCACGGCGTCGAACAGCCCGGTGTAGGTGGCCAGGTTGGAGCGCGGCGTGCGGCCGATGGGACGCTGGTCCACCCTGACCAGGCGGTCCAGGTGCTCCAGCCCGGCGATGTCGCGCACCGTGGCACCGGGATCGACGTCGTCCTGCGTTTCCACGTCCGGGTCTTCCTCCCGTTCTGCTGCCGTGGCGGCGGAACCGTTGACGTGCACGCCCACGGTTTCGGCCAGCACCTGGCTGACCAGGGTCGACTTGCCGGAGCCGGAAACACCGGTGACGGCAGTGAGGACACCGAGCGGAATTTCGGCGTCGAGTTCGCGCAGGTTGTGCCGGCTGATGCCCTTGAGGTTCAGCCACTGCTCGGGCGTGCGGCCTGCGGACGCCGGCTCCTCCGCCTCACGGAACAGGAACGGACGGGTGGCGCTTTCCTCCACCTGCGCCAGACCCTCCACGGGACCGCTGTAGAGCACGGTGCCGCCGCCGTCGCCGGCCTGCGGACCAACGTCCACGATCCACTCGGCGCTGCGGACCACATCCATGTTGTGCTCGACGACGAACACCGAGTTCCCGGCATCCTTCAGTTCCTGCAGGACGGCCAGCAGCGGCTCGGCATCGGCCGGATGCAAACCCGCGGAGGGCTCGTCCAGGACGTAGATGACGCCGAACAGGCCCGACCGGAGCTGGGTGGCGATGCGCAGGCGCTGCATCTCACCGGGCGACAGGGTGGGCGTGGACCGGGACAGGCTCAGGTACCCCAGGCCCAGGTCGATGAGGATCTTAAGCCGCGACAGCAGGTCGCGGGTGATGGTGACGGCAACCTCGGTGTCCTCGTTGGACGCCGCTGCACGCGAGGCCGTTCCCGCGGACTTCAGCTCCGCCGTCGGCCGGATGATTTCCGCCAGTTCGCTCAGGGTGGCGCCGTTCAGCTCGGCGATGTTCCGCCCGGCGAACGTTACGGCGAGCGCTTCGGGACGCAGCCCGGCACCGCCGCAGACCGGGCACGGTCCGGAGACCATGAATTCGAGCACGCGCTTGCGCATCTGCTCGCTGCCGGAGTCGGCCAGGGTGTGCATGACGTACGACTTTGCACTCCAGAACCGGCCCTTATACGGCTTGGCCACGCGGTCCCGCTGCGGGGTAATCATCACCACGGGCTGTTCCTCGGTGAACAGGATCCAGTCGCGGTCCTTTTTCGGCAGGTCTTTCCACGGCACGTCGACGTCGTAGCCCAGCTGGATGAGGATATCGCGCAGGTTTTTGCCCTGCCAGGCGCCGGGCCACGCAGCGATGGCCCCGTCCCGGATGGTCAGGTCCGGGTTCGGCACCAGCGAATCCTCGGTCACCGTGTGGGCAATCCCCAGACCCGAGCACTCCCGGCAGGCGCCGGCCGCAGTGTTGGGCGAGAACGCGTCCGAGTCCAGGCTGCCCGGCTTCGCATCCGCCGGGTAGGTTCCTCCGCGGGAGAAGAGCATGCGCATGGAGTTGGAGAGTGTGGTCAGGGTGCCCACCGTGGAACGGGAGCTGGGGGTGCCGCGGCGCTGTTGGAGCGCGACGGCGGGAGGCAGCCCGGTAATTTCCTCCACCTTGGGCGTGTGGCCCTGGGCGAGCAGGCGCCGCGCGTAGGGCGCGACCGACTCGAAGTAACGGCGCTGGGCCTCCGCGTAAATGGTGCCGAACGCCAGCGAGGACTTGCCTGAGCCGGACACCCCCGTGAAGGCGACAATCGCATCGCGGGGAATGTCGACGTCGACGTTGCGCAGGTTGTTTTCCTGCGCGCCGCGCACACGGACCATGCCGCTGGCGCTCACGTCGGTGCTGACAGCTTGGGCAGTTTTCGGGGAGGAATCAGCAGTACTCATCGGTTTAAGCCTACCGAGGAGACGGCCGCGGGACTAAACGATCAGCAGGCTTTCCGCCTAGAGCGTCACGCCGTCCGGCAGCTGCACGGTTTCGCCGGGGCCGGCGTCTCGGGTGAATCCTTCGTGCACATACCGGGCTCAAAGAGCGGTCCCGGAGATCCTTCGTGCACATACCGGGCCCATAGAGCAGGCCCGCAGATCCTCCGTGCAGATACCTGGTTCAAAATCGTCAAACAGCCGCGTTTGAGCCCCTGATCTGCACGAAGGATTTCGGCACGTCCCGTTATCTGCCCGAAGGATCCGGACCACAGATTCGGGCCTCCAAGTTCGGATCCTGGATCAGCCAAGACCCCAGCCCAAGTATCGGCAGGTTAGCCCTGGACGGTGAGTGTGTCGGGCAATTGCACGCCGTCCGGCAGCTCAGGGGCTTCGAACTTCTGCCGCTCGCACTCATCGCGGAGCAGCGGATAGGTATCTGCGATGAGGTCCAGGATGCGGTTGCGGACCACAAGGTACGCCTCCCCCACGCCGACAACTCCCTTGAATTCCTTCAGCTCCTCCTCGTAGGAGGTCTGCTTGTGCCGCAGGTAATTCACGGTCAGCCGGTCCAGCCGAGCCTTGGAGGTGTTCCGGCTGGCCGGGGACTGGCTGCGGCGGAGCCGGCTGTTGAAGTGCGCAATAGCCTTGTCCTGCATCTCCTGCCACGGCTCCGGCACGATGCTCAGCTCCAGCGCCTCCGCTGCGGCAACGGCTTCCTTCTTCTTCACCAGGGCACGGGTGCGGGCGGCAATCTGCCGGGTCCGTGATGCTTCCCGGGCTTTTTGATATTCGGGAGTGGCTTCGATGGCCTCCACCCGTTCCAGCGCGTACAGCTTCATCGGAGCAGCCTTGCGGGAAAACGGGTTGCGGGCAGTCTGGTCCGGTTCGGGCAGGAAGGTCTTGATCTGCGTGTCCGTCCAGCCCCGGTCCTTTTTCAGGTCGTTGGCAATCAGCAGCCCTTCGCTGTTGGCCGGCTTGGGCCTCGGCGGATGGTGTTTTCCTCGGGACAATGCAGACTCCACAATTCTGAACGTGCGCGGGGGGGGACCCATCCATTCTAGGGATTGCGTTCACCGCACCGAAAACGGGGAAAGCGACGACGACGGCGGATACGGCGTCCGTGCCATGAGAATGCGCTCGGGGCTGTCCGCCGTGACCGGGGACCCGTCCCAGTTGCCCCAGGACCGTTCCATCTGCAGACCGGCGGCAGCGAGTCCCCCAAAGATGGCGGCGTCGTCCGGAAAGCGGAGTGTCTCCCGTGTGGTGAAGGTCCGGCCGCCGATGGTCCATTCATCAACATGGGTGGCACGGTCCCCGGCCATTGTGGTGCGCTGACGAACCGATCCGCCGCCAATCGGCCGGGGCTCGTCATCATTCCACTCACGCCATGCTTCGGCGGCAGCGTTCCTCACCTCGAAGACGAGCCGACCGCCCGGCACGAGGGCCCGGGCGATCTGCTGCAGGACTTCGATCCAGGCGCGGTCATCAAGGAAATACTGGGCCACGTGTCCGGTCATAAAGACCAGATCGAACGCTGCACCGGGCAGGTCCGCTGCCGTGCCGTGAATCCAATCCACCCGGTCGGCAAGCGGCTGCCGGCGGGCGACGTCGAGCATGGTTTGCTGCGGTTCCACTCCGAAGATCCTGATTCCGGGCACTGCTCCCGGCGAAGGGGCCGCCGCCCTCGCCCCGGAGCCGGCCAGCAAACTGCAGAACAGCCCGGTTCCGGCGCCGACGTCGGCCACCGAGGCAGGCATCAGCTCCCGGGCCAGAGCGAGGTAAAAGGGAAGGTCGGCGCGGTCCTGCGTGTCGGCGTCGTACCGCTGAGCGAGCTCCGGCCGGGCGTAGTAGTTCTCCTCCATCGCCGTCACTCCCCCGTTTGTTTGGCTCCTACAGTTCCCGGGATCGTATCAGCGGCTGCAAACCTGGCCTGCGTTAAGGAGATCCGCCGGCCACCCGGAGGGGCAGCCGGCGGAACCGGTAGTTGAAGGAAGGGATCAGTGCCGGACGCTACACAGTGGTGGCGTCCCGCACCTCGCCCACGAGTTCCTCGATGATGTCCTCCAGGAACAGGACACCGGTGGTGTTGCCTTCGGCGTCGAACACCCGTGCCACGTGGGCGCCGCTGCGGCGCATGGTGGCCAGGGCATCCTCGAGCTCGCTGCCGACAAAGGCGGACGCCAGCCGGCGGATGCGCTTGGCGGGCACCGGGGCGGCGAACTTCTCCGGTTTGGTCAGGTCCATGACGTCCTTGAGGTGCAGGTAGCCGCTGGGGTCGCCGTTGTCGTCCGTGAGGATGTAGCGGGAGTAGCCGTGGCGGCTCACCGCCTCCTGAATGTCCGCGGGCGTGGCGGTTTCCGGCAGGAGCACCATCCGGTCGATGGGCACTTCAACATCGGCAACGGTCTTGCTGGTGAATTCGAAGGCCGCGCTCAGGGTGCCGCTGGCGTCGGCCAGCATTCCCTCGCGGGTGGACTGCTCCACAATGGTGGCCACTTCATCCATGGTGTAGGCGCTGGTCGCCTCATCCTTGGGCTCCACCTTGAACAGGCGCAGGACGCTGTTGGCAATCCCGTTCAGTGACCAGATCACCGGTTTGAAAATCCGGGCCACCATCACCAGCGGCGGGGCCAGCAGCAGGGCGGCGCGGGTGGGAACGGAGAAGGAGATGTTCTTGGGGACCATCTCGCCGATGACCACGTGCAGGAATGTCACCAACAGCAGCGCCACCACAAACGCAATGATGCCAATCGTTTCGCCGGACAGCGAGGTCAGGCCCAGCGGGATTTCCAGCAGGTGATGAATGGCCGGTTCCGAGACGTTCAGGATCACCAGCGAGCAGACGGTAATGCCGAGCTGGCTCGTGGCGAGCATCAGCGTGGCGTGTTCCATCGCCCAGAGAGTGGTCTTGGCAGCCTTGGAACCGGCTTCCGCCTTGGGTTCGATTTGGGAGCGCCGGGCGGAGATGACCGCAAACTCCGCTCCGACAAAGAAGGCATTGACGACCAGGAGAACAACCAGCCAGATGATTCCGGGAAGATATTCGCTCATGCCAGGTCCTTCGTCAGTTCGTCAATGATCTGGTCGTGGGTGCTCGGCAGCGATCCCTCCGTGGGTGTGAAGCGCAGGCGCTCCACGTGGGTTCCCACCACGCGTTCCACGCGCAGGACACCGTTTTCCAGGGATACCTCGTCGCCCAGTTCCGGAATCCGGTCCAGCCGGTCGGTGACGAAGCCGGCAAGCGTGTCGTATTCCTCGCCGTCGGGCACGACGACGCCGGTGCGGTCCCGCAGCTCGTCCGGGCGCAGCGACGCGTCAAACGTGAGCGAGCGGCCGGAGCGGACGACGCCGACGCGGGCGCGGTCATGTTCGTCTTCCAGTTCACCGACGATTTCCTCAACGAGGTCTTCCAGGGTCACGATGCCGGCGGTTCCGCCGTGCTCGTCGGAGACCACCGCCACCTGCAGGCCCTGCTGGCGCAGCAGCCCCAGGAGGGAGTCGACGCCCATGGATTCGGGCACCCGGAGGGCTTCAACCATCAGGTCTCCGGCGGTGATGCCGCCGCGTTCTGCGAGAGCGACGGCGAAGGCCTGCTTTACGTGCAGCACGCCCAGGATGTCGTCGGAGTCGCGGCCGATCACCGGGAACCGGGAGTAACCGGTGGAAACGGCTGCCTCGATGACCTGTTCGGCCGTGTCCGTTGCTGCAACCGAGCGCATCCGGACGCGGGGAGTCATGACGTCGGCCGCCGTGTGGTCCGAGAACCGCAGGGTGCGGCTGAGCAGCTGTGCATGGTCCAGGTCCAGGACGCCTTCCAAGGCGGAGCGGCGGACCAGAGAGCTCAGTTCCTCGGCGCTGCGGGCACCGGATAGCTCTTCCTTGGGTTCGATGCCGAAGGAACGGATGATCGCGTTGGCGGTGTTGTTGAACAGCAGAATGACAGGCTTGAACACCGTGGTGAACAGGGTCTGGAACGGGATAACCACCTTGGCGGTCGCCAGTGGAAGGGCCAGAGCGAAGTTCTTGGGCACGAGTTCGCCGATAATCATCGAGAACACCGTGGCCAGGAAGATGCCGATAACGGCACCTGCTCCGCCGACAACTGCTTCCGGAATTCCGACGGCCAGCATCGGCTCACGCAGCAGGGAGCTGATGGCCGGTTCAAAGGTGTAGCCCGTCAACAGCGTGGTGAGCGTGATGCCCAGCTGCGCACTCGAGAGGTGCGTCGACGTGATCTTGAGGGCGTTGATGGTGGGGCCGAGGCGTTTTTCGCCCTGTGCCTGCCGTGCCTCCAGGTCGTTGCGGTCAAGATTGACCAGCGAAAATTCCGAGGCAACGAACAACCCGGTGCCAACCGTTAGAACGAGGCCAACCGCGAGCATGATCAGCTCATACATTGGGGCGCCCCTCTCTGGTTGTGGCCGGGAATCCGGTCAGAGCGTGGAGGGGCAAGGGTTTATGTGAGGGAGGGTCATCCATAGTCCGACGATAATACGTGAAAAGTCTGGACGAATGCTGAGCCGGCAACCGTTCGCTTACAGATGAGGACATTTCGGTGCGGCAATGACATCCGTTACGCCTGCCGGCGGTATGTCGGTAGTGTCGGGGGCACGGCGTTTGCAGGCTATGTTACTGGCGAGTAACATCAAGGCCGGACAGTGTTCCGTTTCATATCTCAAAGAGGAGTTGCACGTGAGCCCACAAAGCCGAGCACGGCAGATCAGGGACGTAGTTTTCGTTGACGGAGTGCGGACTCCCTTCGGAAAAGCCGGCGAAAAAGGCATGTACGCCGGCATGCGCGCCGATGATTTGGTGGTCAAGTGCATCCGCGAGCTGATGCGCCGCAACCCCTCGCTTCCGCCGGAACGGATCGACGAAGTGGCCATCGCCGCCACCACGCAGACCGGTGATCAGGGCCTGACCATCGGCCGCACCGCAGCACTGCTGGCCGGACTGCCGCAGTCGGTTCCCGGCTTCGCCATTGACCGCATGTGCGCCGGGGCCCTGACGGCCGTGACCACCACTGCTTCGGGCATCGGCTTCGGCGCGTACGACGTCGTCATCGCCGGCGGCGTGGAGCACATGGGCAACCACCCGATGGGCAAGGACGCCGACCCCAACCCGCGCTTCGTCACCGAACGGATTGTGGACCCGGCCGCCCTGAACATGGGCAATACCGCCGAAAACCTGCACGACCGCTTCCCGGACATCACCAAGGAACGCACCGACGCGTACGCCGCCTCCAGCCAGGAGAAGCTCGCCAAGGCCTACGCCAACAACCAGATCCAGCCGGACCTGGTGCCGGTTGCCTCCAAGAAGCCCGGCAAGGGCTGGACGCTGAACAGCGTTGATGAGGGACCGCGTCCCGGCACCACGGTGGAGGACCTCGCCGAGCTGCGCACCCCCTTCCGCGCCCACGGCCGCGTCACCGCCGGCAACGCATCGGGCCTGAACGACGGCGCCACCACCGCGCTGCTCGCTTCCGCCGACGCCGCCGAGGAACTGGGCCTGCCCGTGAAGATGCGCCTGGTTGGCTATGCCTTCGCCGGCGTCGAACCGGAGGTCATGGGCTACGGCCCCGTTCCGGCCACCGAGAAGGTGCTGAAGCAGACCGGCCTGTCCATCGAGGACATCGGACTGTTCGAGATCAACGAAGCCTTCGCCGTCCAGGTGCTCTCCTTCCTGGACTTCTACGGCATCGCCGACGACGACCCCCGGGTCAACCGCTACGGCGGGGCGATCGCCGTCGGACACCCGCTGGCCTCCTCCGGCGTGCGCCTGATGAACCAGCTGGCCCGCCAGTTCGAAGAAGACCCCACGGTGCGCTACGGCATGACCACCATGTGCATCGGCCTGGGCATGGGCGCCACCATCATTTGGGAGAACGCGTTCCACCCCGACTACAACACCGACACCGAGTCCACGGAGGCCACAAAGTAATGACTGCAAGCGATTACCAGCGGCTGGCAGGCCTCTTCCCCACCGAGGTTGTCACCCACTCCTACGTTTCGGACATCGCCCTGCCCGGCGGTGCCGGCACCTTTGCGCTGATCACCCTGGACAACGACGTCGACCACACCCGCCCCACCACGCTGGGCCCCAACACCCTGCTGGAACTGGGCCAGGTCCTGGATTCCCTGAAGGCGCGCGCCGAGGCGGGCGAAATTGCTGGCGTCGGCGTCACCGGCAAGCCGCACTACCTGGTGGCCGGCGCCGATCTGTCCGCCACGCAGAAGCTGGCCTCCTACGAGGACGGACTGGCCATGGCCCGCCTGGGCCACGAGGTCTACGGCAAGCTGCACACCCTGGGCGTACCCAGCTTCGCGTTCATCAACGGCGTGGCACTGGGCGGCGGGCTGGAAATCGCCCTGCAGTCCCAGTACCGCACTGTCTCCACCGGCGCCGGTGCACTGGCCCTGCCGGAGGCCTTCATCGGCCTGGTTCCGGGCTGGGGCGGCGTGTACATCCTGCCGCGCCTGATCGGACCCGAGAACGCCGTCAAGGTCATGATCGAGAACCCGCTGAGCAACAACCGCACCCTCTCCGGTCCGGCAGCGTTCAAACTCGGCATTGCCGATGCCATGTTTGAGCCGGCCGATTTCGTGGAGCAGTCCCTCGCCTGGGCCGCCCGCGTCATCACCGGTGAAGAAACCGTCTCACGGCCCAACGCCGCGGATCCCTCCGCCACCCCCGAAGCCTGGGACGCCGCCGTCGCACACGGCCGTGCCGTGGTGGAGGCCCGCACCTCCAACGCAGCCCCGGCTCCCGCAAAGGTGCTGGACCTGCTCGAGGCCGGCAAGAACTGGACCGCCGAGCAGTCCCGCGACGCCGAGTGCGAAGCCCTGGCCGAACTGATGCAGACTCCGCAGTTCCACTCCACCGTCTACGCGTTCCTGGACCTGGTCCAGAAGCGCGGCAAGCGTCCCGCCGGTGCACCGGATAAGAAGCTGGCCCGCCCGGTGTCCAAGGTGGGCGTGGTGGGTGCCGGCCTGATGGCCAGCCAGCTCGCACTGCTGTTCGCCCGTCAGCTGAAGGTGCCCGTGGTGATGACGGACATTGACCAGGCACGCGTGGACAAGGGTGTGGGCTACGTGCACGCCGAGGTGGACAAGCTGCTGGCCAAGAAGCGCATCTCCCCCGACGCCGCCAACCGCACCAAGGCGCTGGTCTCGGGATCGGTGTCCAAGGAAGCGTTCTCCGACGCCGACTTCGTCATCGAGGCCGTGTTCGAGGAACTCTCCGTGAAGAAGCAGGTCTTCGCCGAGGTGGAGGCCGTGGTCTCCCCCGAGTGCATCCTGGCCACGAACACCTCCTCGCTGTCCGTGACGGAGATGGCCGCTGACCTGCAGCACCCGGAGCGCGTGGTGGGCTTCCACTTCTTCAACCCGGTGGCCGTCATGCCGCTGCTGGAAATTGTGCGGGCCCCCAAGACCGACGACGCCGTGCTGGCCACAGCGTTCGTCCTGGCCAAGGCGCTGAAGAAGACCGCCGTGCTGGTCAAGGATGACGCCGCGTTTGTGGTGAACCGTATCCTGGGCCGCATGTTCGGCGAAATCACCGCCGTCTTCGACGAGGGCACCGACGCTGCAACGGCCGACAATGCACTGCGCCCCATGGGCCTGCCAATGTCACCGTTCACCCTGCTGGCTTTGGTGGGGCTGCCGGTGGGACAGCACGTGCAGGAATCCCTGCACGCTGCCTTCGGCGAACGGTTCTGGCTGTCGAAGAACTCCCAGAAGATCATCGACGCCGGCATCAAGTCGCTCTGGCAGAAGGACGAGGACGGGAAGCCCTACATCCCGGCCGAAACCCTGGAAATGCTCGACTTCGGCAACACGCCGTCCACTTCCGAAGAAGTCCTGACGCGCACGCAGGATGCCCTGGCGGATGAAATTGGCCGCATGCTGGACGAAGGCGTTGTCGCAGGTCCCGAGGACATCGACCTATGCATGATCCTGGGCGCCGGCTGGCCGATGCACCTGGGCGGGATCACGCCGTACCTGGACCGCGTCGGTGCGTCCGAGCGCGTGAACGGCAAGAAGTTCCACGCCGAGAAGGAGCCGGCTCAGGCCGCTTCCTAGTCTGTTGGGAAGGAGGGCTCCCGCCGGTTTTTGGCGGGAGCCCTCCTCTTTGTCCGTACGGGCGCGACCGGAACGGTCCGTCCGCCGCTTTCGTTACCTCCCTGCGCCCGTCCTGTTCTGAAGATGGATGCGGGCCTACGCTGGAGTGAGTATGGCCGGAAACCAGGCGAAGGGTGGAATCCGATGTCATTCCAGGCGTACCTCGACACCATCGAGGACAAGACCGGGCTTACGCCCCGTCAGCTCCTTGAACTGGCACGGCAAAAAGGCTTCGACCAGAGCGACACTAAGGCCGAGCAGATCCTGGAATGGCTCAAGTCCGACTACGGATTGGGCCGGGGCCACGGCATGGCACTGGTCCACGTCATCCGGAACGGTCCGCAGATCGACGCCAAACATGTTGGCACCGACGGGCCGCACCGTGATGAGACCGAGCTTCTGTGGCTTGACGGCAGAGCGAGCAGGCCCGCCTAACGGGTGCCACGTTTCGCTCACCCCTGCGGGTCAGATCCGCGGCTAGCATAGGGCCGTGAATGAAAACCCAGCTCAGCTGACGCAAGCTCTTCCGGCAATGGAACAGGCCCTGATCGATCTGGCCCGGACGACCATCGACGCGACCACCGACGCCGGACCCGGCGAAGACGGCATCCACACCATGGGTGCAGCCGTCCGGTCCGCAGACGGCCGCATGTTTGCCGGCGTCAACCTCTATCACTTCGCCGGCGGTCCGTGCGCCGAGCTGGTGGCACTCGGAGCGGCAAGGGCTGCAGGCGCCACCGAGTTCACGCACATCGTTGCCGTGGCCAACCACGGCCGCGGAGTCAAAAGTCCGTGCGGACGGGACCGGCAGGTCTTCGCGGATTACTACCCCGACATTCAGGTCATCATGCCGACGCCGGACGGACTCACCTGCATTGCCGCCCGCGAACTGCTGCCCTTGGCCTTCGACACCCGGGGTGAGCAGGGCTAGGACCCCTGGGATGTCTTTTTTGGCACGGAACACACGGATAAGGTCCTCAACATGTTCTTTTCCCGCAGGACATCACGGAGCGGTTCCATCATCTGGCCGGTGGTGCACGAAGAGCGCCGGGCATTAATCCAGGATCTGGAGGCCTTACCGCCCGTCCAATGGCAGACGCCGTCCCTGTGTCCGGGCTGGACTGTCCACGATGTGCTGGCCCACCTCACTGATACCGCAAAGACCACCAAATTGAGCTTTGTGCGCGGCATGGTCGCTGCCGGATTCGACTTCGACCGCGCCAACGCCTCGGGGATAGCACATGAGAGAAGGGCACATTCCGGTGCTGCTCTTGCCGGGTTCAGGGCGGTTCAGATGCGGCGGACCGGGCCGCCGGTGCCGCTTGCGACCCGGCTGGTCGAAGCCTTCATTCACGGTGAGGACATCCGGCGTCCGCTGGGAATCCGCCGGACGTATCCAACTCCCCACGTACTCACCGCCCTGCAATACCAGCTGAAAACGACCGTCAAAATGGGAGGCGGGAAAGAACCTGCCGAGGGCTGGCGGCTGGTGGCCACTGACGCGGCGTTTTCGCACGGGTCCGGCCCCGAGGTCCACGGTCCGGCCATCGTCCTGCTGCTTGCAGTCTCCGGGCGCCCTGTTCACTCCAACGAGCTCTCCGGCCCCGGGGCTGCAGCATTTCTTTCCGCCATTGCGAAGTAACCTGGCCGCGGAGGGCCCGGCTTAGGCGAGTGCCCGGGAGCATTCGGAGGGCCCGGGTTGGGCGAGTGCCCGGGAGCAACCGGAGGGCCCGGGTTAGGCGGCTTTAATAATCCCGGCGAGCTCTGCGAGCGAGGGATTTTCGTTGCCGCCGTTCCGGACCCTCCGGCGCGCCCAAGGCGACCAATGGCCACCAAGGGAGGAAACGAAGCCTTAGAACAAAGCAACCTTCGGCGTCTGCGGGAAGATCCGGTCCAGTTCTTCCAGATCCTTCTCCGACGGCTCCCAGGAAACAGCCTCGGCGTTCTGCTGGACCTGCTCCACCTTGGTGGCTCCGGCAATCACGGAAGCCACGGACGGCTGAGCGGCGAGCCAGGAGAAGGCCACCTGAATTTCGGTCAGTCCGCGGTCCTTCGCAAACGAGCCAAACTCTGCCAGCTGGTCGAAATCAGCATTTTCCAAGAGGTTGGTCCGGGAGTGCGAGAGGCGGCTGCCTTCGGGGGCCTTGCCGCTGCCATATTTTCCGGTCAGCAGGCCGTTGGCCAGCGGGAAGTACGGCAGCACGCCCAGTCCGTAAGCCTCGGCAGCCGGGGTCACCTCGAGTTCGGCGCGGCGGTCCAGCAGGTTGTAGTGGTTCTGGGCGGAAATGAACGGCGTGTAACCGCCCATCCGGGCAGTGAATTCGGCTTCGGCGATCTGCCAGCCGGAGCGGTTGGAGTGCCCGATGTACCGGACCTTGCCGGCGGTGACCAGATCATCGAGCGCAGCGAGCGTCTCCTCGATGGGGGTCAGCGGGTCCGGGGTGTGGAACTGGTACAGATCAATCCAGTCCGTGCCCAGCCGCCGCAGCGATGCTTCGGCTGCCTTGACGATGTAGCGGCGGGAACCGCGGGCATCGAAGTCGCGTCCGTTGACGCCCTTCATGTCCATGCCAAACTTCGTGGCCAGCACAACGTCGTCGCGGCGGCTGCCCAGGGCCTTGCCCAGCATTTCCTCGCTCAGTCCGGGCGTGCGGCCGTAGCTGTCAGCGACGTCGAACAGGGTGATGCCGGCGTCGATCGCTGCATTGACGACGGCGTCGGTCCCCTCCTGCGTTTCGGTGGGCGTGCCGGGACGGCCGAGGTTGTTGCAGCCCAGCCCGACGGTGGAGACGGTGAGGCCGGAATTTCCGAGTCTGTTGTATGAAGTCATGGTGCCCACGGTACCGAATTTCCCGGCCCGCTGCGGCAGCACCTGTACACGACCCGCGACATGACGCCCGGGGAAGCCTCAACCGGTGAAGGGGAACGGATTCGTGTTCGGTCCGGGGGCCTTGTCTGTCTCCATGATGTACTGAATTGGAACGGGACCCGTGGGAACCACACCTTCATAGACCCGCTCCGAGCGCCGCCGCGATTCGGGCAGGCCTGCCTTGCGGGCAGCATCATGGAAGTGGTGTGCGGATGCCGGCTCCCTGCCGGAGTTCTCGCACCAGACCATGTACATGCCGTAAAGGTCGGCGGCAGGCACGGTCTCGGTTTCGTCGAGCCCCGCCAGGGTGCACTCGTCAAAGAACAGGGAGATGGGATCGGGAATCTGCTCTGACATGCTTCGACCCTAGGCAATAACCCCGGCATCCGGAAGCCGCTGTGCACCAATCAGAGAGATAAACAGCAGCTGCTGTTTACCTCTCACCCCTGAAGCAGGTATTCCTCCAGCGCCAGCGGCGCAGTTCCGGTGAGGCGCTCAATGTCAGAGCTAACCTCCGCCATCTCACCGGCCGCGACGGCGGAGTAGGTGCTGACCCAGGCCTCTATTTGCCATTTCTCCACATCACTGCCCCGGCGGGATTCCATCGCTTCTTCCACAGTTTCATTGTGGAAGCGCACCTCTGAACCGGTCACCCGGGTCAGGATCTCGGCGATTTCTTCAAAGGTCAGCGCCTCCGGACCGGTGAGCGTGTACACCGCATTGGCGTGGGCCTGCGGGTCCACCAGAATCCGGGCGGCGGCACGGGCAACATCCGCACGCGCCACGGCGGCCAGCCGGCCGCTGCCGGCCGGACCGCGGAGCACTCCGTCGCGCCCCACGAAGGAGGGCAGGACATCCTGGTACAGGCAGTCCCGCAGGAACGTGTACCCCACTGACTTGGACCTGATGTATTCCTCGGTGTCCCAGTGGTCACGCGAAAGCGTAAAGACTGCATCCGGCGCTGCTCCCATGAAGGAGGTGTACACGATGTGCTGCACACCGGCGTCGACGGCGGCGTCCACAAAGGTGCGCTGGTCCTGGCGCCGGTACCGGCTCTCCGCCGCGGAGACCATGAACAGTGTCCGGACGCCTTCCAACGCACGGGCGGACACTTCACGGTCGGAGTAGGCAATGGCGTACGACGGCGTGCCGGGAAACTCCGGGAGCTTGGCGGTATGCCGCGCCAGCAGCCTCTGCCGGATGCCTGCTTCTGCCAACAGCCGGGCCACAGCACCGCCGAGTGCTCCGGTGGCGCCGGTGACAGCGACGTCGGGTTGTTCCTGTGCCATGGTGTCCGCTCCTCGCCGTTGCAGTTGCCGCTGACTGTGCCTACTGGATTTTCGGGATTTGTCCGGTGGGCATTTCCTGCCCGGGAAGCGGGCGGGCAAACGGCACCTTTGTCCCCAGGACCTGGGCGACGACGTCGTTGGCCACCTGCCGGGCAGTCAGCCCGACGCGCTCCAAAACTTCCCCGCGGGTGCCGTGGTCAAGGAATTCCACCGGAAGACCCACCTCGTTCAAAGCGGTATCCACACCCGCAGCACGCATTTCCTGGCGGATCCTGGAACCGACGCCGCCGGCGCGCACGCCATCCTCGATCACGATCACAATCCGGTGCTCGGCTGCCATGCGGATGATGGAGCGCGGCACCGGCAGGACCCAGCGGGGATCCACCACTGTGGAACTGATGCCCTGGTCCCCAAGCCGGCCTGCCACCTGCAGTGCCATCTCGGCCATGGCACCGACACTGACGATCAGGACGTCGTTGGACTGCTCACCGCTCGGACGGCGGGCCAGGATATCGACACCGTCGGAGGTGCGTTCCAGCGCATCCACATCCGGTCCGACCGTGCCCTTGGAGAACCGGACCACGCTGGGCGCGTCGCTGATGGCGACCGCCTCGCGCAGCTCTTCCTTGAGCCGGGTGGCATCTCGCGGAGCGGACAGGTGCAGTCCCGGAACAATCTGCAGCATGGACATGTCCCACATGCCGTGGTGGCTGGCGCCGTCGGGCCCGGTCACCCCGGCGCGGTCCAGGACAATGGTGACACCTGCCTTGTGCAGGGCCACGTCCATGAGCAGCTGGTCAAACGCGCGGTTCAGGAACGTGGCGTAAAGCGCAACGACGGGGTGCAGCCCGCCGAAAGCCATGCCCGCCGCCGAGGTGAGGGCGTGCTGTTCGGCGATGCCGACGTCGAATACCCGTTCCGGATGCTTTTCAGCGAACCGATGCAGGCCCACCGGAATCAGCATGGCGCCGGTGATGCCCACGATGTCCTCGCGCTCATCGGCGATGTCAGCAATTTCCGTGGCGAAGACCGAGGTCCAGGACTGCTTTCCACCCGGTTCAACAGGCTTTCCGGTCTCCGGATCAATAATGCCGACGGCGTGGAACTGGTCCGCCACGTTGGCGCGGGCCGGCGCATAGCCGCGGCCCTTTTCCGTCATGGCGTGGACCAGGACGGGACCACCGTAATTCTTCGCCTTGGTCAGTGCGCGTTCCACGGCGGCCATGTCATGTCCGTCGATGGGCCCGATGTACTTCATGCCGAGGTCCTCGAACAGGCCCTGCGGAGCCCACCAGTCTTTGATCCCGCGTTTGGCTGCATGGAGGCTGTGGTAAGTGAATTTGCCGACCGGGCCGCCGTGCTGGAGCCGGTTCTTCCACCAGCCCAGGGTGTTTTCGTAGGCGCGGTGGGTGCGGACGGCGTCGAGGGTGGGGCGCAGCGACGCGAGGTAGTCGGCGACGCCGCCGATGGTGGGGGCGTAGGAACGCCCGTTGTCGTTGACCACGATGACGACCCGGCGGCGCTGGTCAGCAGCGATATTGTTCAGGGCTTCCCAGGCCATGCCGCCGGTCAGGGCGCCGTCGCCCACCATGACCACGGTGTAGCGGTCGCCTTCGCCGGTGAGCTGCCGGGCGCGGGAGATGCCGTCCGCCCAGGACAGCGAGGAGGAAGCGTGGGAGGATTCCACGATGTCGTGCACGGACTCGGCCCGCGAGGGGTAGCCGGACATGCCGCCCTGCTGGCGCAGGGTGGAGAAATCCTGGCGTCCGGTGAGGATCTTATGCACATAGGACTGGTGGCCGGTGTCAAAGACGATGCTGTCCCGGGGCGAGTCGAAGACCCGGTGGATTCCCACGGTCAGTTCCACCACACCCAGGTTGGGGCCCAGATGACCGCCGGTTTGGGCGACATTGCTGATCAGGAAGGACCTGATCTCTTCGGACAAACGTTCCAGCTGCTCCATGGAGAGTTTGCTCAGGTCCCGCGGATCACGGATGGTTTCCAGAAGTCCCAACGGGCGTCTCCCTTGCTTTCAGGCAACGGCACTGCACACCGTCACAACGGTTTAACTCTAACGCTTGAGGAAGCGCCGCCAGTTCCATAACAGGCAAAGAGCCCCGCCTCCCGAGGTCAAATACTCGTGAGGCGGGGCTCCGCGTTTTCCGGCTCCGCGTCAGCGGCTCCGGACACGCTGCGTGTTACTTGGCGGTGATCTGTCGCAGTACGTACTGCAGGATGCCGCCGTTGCGGTAGTAATCCGCTTCACCCGGGGTGTCGATGCGCAGGACGGCATCGAAGGTGATGGCTTCGCCATTCTCCGGGGTGGCGGTAACCGTCACGGTCTTGGGCGTGTTGCCGTTGTTCAGTTCGGTCACGCCGGTGACTGCGAAGGTTTCCGTGCCGGTCAGGCCCAGGGACTCGGCGTTGACGCCGGCCGGGTACTGCAGCGGCAGGACGCCCATGCCAATGAGGTTGGAGCGGTGGATGCGCTCGTAGCTCTCGGCAACAACAGCCTTGACGCCCAGCAGTGCGGTGCCCTTGGCTGCCCAGTCACGCGAGGAACCGGAACCGTACTCCTTGCCGGCCAGGACAACCAGCGGAATGCCGGCGGCCTGGTAGTTGACCGAGGCGTCGTAAACGGCTGCCTGCGGTGCATCGGCCTGGCTGAAGTCGCGGGTGAAACCGCCTTCAACGCCGTCGAGCAGCTGGTTCTTGATGCGGATGTTCGCGAACGTGCCGCGGATCATCACTTCGTGGTTGCCACGGCGCGAACCGTAGGAGTTGAAGTCCTTGCGCTGAACACCGTGATCCAGCAGGTAGCGGCCCGCGGGGGTGTCGGACTTGAAGGAACCGGCCGGGGAGATGTGGTCGGTGGTGACCGAATCGCCGAGCTTCAGCAGGACGCGGGCGCCCTCGATGTCGGTGACGGGCTCCGGCTGTGCCTTCATGCCCTCGAAGTACGGGGGCTTCCGGACGTAGGTGGACTCCGTATCCCACTCGAAGGTTGCGCCTTCGGGGGTGGGCAGGGACTTCCAGCGGTCGTCACCTTCGAAGATGGTGTCGTAGCTGTTGCTGAACATCTCCTTGTTGATGGAGGCGTCGATGATTTCCTGGACCTCGACCGGGTTCGGCCAGATGTCCTTCAGGAAAACGTCGTTGCCGGCTTCGTCCTGGCCCAGCGGGTCATTTTCGAAGTCGAAGTCCATGGTGCCGGCCAGGGCGTAGGCAACTACCAGCGGCGGCGAAGCCAGGTAGTTCATCTTCACGTCCGGGTTGATCCGGCCTTCGAAGTTGCGGTTACCGGAGAGGACAGCGGTGACGGCGAGGTCGGCTTCCTGGATGGCCGTGGAGATTTCGTCTTCCAGGGGGCCGGAGTTACCGATGCAGGTGGCGCAGCCGTAGCCGACCACGAAGAAGCCAAGCTTCTCGAGGTAGGGAATCAGGCCGGACTTCTCGTAGTAGTCGGTGACTACCTTGGAACCCGGAGCGATCGAGGTCTTGACCCACGGCTGCGTGACGAGGCCCTTTTCGACGGCGTTGCGGGCCAGCACTGCTGCTGCCATCATCACCGACGGGTTGGACGTGTTGGTGCAGGACGTGATCGAGGCGATCGACACGGCGCCGTGGTCCAGCTCGAAGCTGCGGCCGTCGGCCATGGTGACCGGAACCGAGTTCGTGGAGCGTTCGGCCGGAGCGTCAGCCTTTTCCACCAGGTCGTGGCCGTGGTCTTCCACCTGAGTGGCGTTGGCGTTGAACGACGGCGCATCCGAGGCCGGGAAGGTCTCTTCCAGCGCCTCGTCAACAGTGCCGCTCTCGGCTTCAACCGTCTCGTGGACGTAGTTCTTCAGGTCCTTGCGGAACTGTTCCTTGGCGTTGGTCAGTTCCACGCGGTCCTGCGGGCGCTTCGGTCCGGCGATGGAGGAAACCACCGTGGACAGGTCCAGTTCCAGGTACTCGGAGTACTGGATCTCGACGGACGGATCGTGCCACAGGCCCTGCTCCTTGGCGTAGGCCTCAACGAGGTCCACGCTTTCCTGCGAACGGCCGGTCAGACGCAGGTAATCCAGCGTCACATCGTCGATCGGGAACATTGCGGCAGTGGAACCGAACTCGGGGCTCATGTTGCCGATGGTGGCGCGGTTGGCCAGCGGAACAGCTCCGACGCCTTCACCGTAGAACTCAACGAACTTGCCCACGACACCGTGCTTGCGCAGCATTTCGGTGATGGTCAGGACGACGTCGGTCGCGGTCGCGCCGGCCGGGATCTCACCGGTGAGCTTGAAGCCGACAACGCGCGGGATGAGCATGGAGACGGGCTGGCCAAGCATGGCAGCCTCGGCTTCGATGCCGCCAACGCCCCAGCCCAGCACGCCCAGGCCGTTGACCATGGTGGTGTGGGAGTCGGTGCCGACGCAGGTGTCCGGGTAGGCACGCAGGACGCCGTCAACTTCACGCGTCATGACAGTGCGGGCCAGGTACTCAATGTTGACCTGGTGGACAATGCCCATTCCCGGGGGAACTACCTTGAAGTCGTCGAAGGCCGTCTGGCCCCAGCGAAGGAACTGGTAACGCTCGCCGTTGCGCTGGTATTCGATTTCCATGTTGCGCTCGAGCGCACCGGAATTGCCGAAGGCGTCAATCTGGACGGAGTGGTCAATGACCATTTCCGCAGGGGCCAGGGGGTTGACCCGCTTGGGATCTCCGCCCAATTCGGCAACGGCTTCACGCATGGTTGCCAGGTCCACAATGCAGGGAACGCCGGTGAAGTCCTGCATGATCACCCGGGCCGGGGTGAACTGGATTTCGGTGCTGGGCTCCGCGTTCGCATCCCACTGTGCAAGTGCACGTACGTGATCCGCGGTGATGTTGGCACCATCTTCGGTGCGCAGCAGGTTCTCCAGCAGGACCTTGAGGCTGAACGGAAGGCTCTTTGCACCTTCGACGGAATTCAACCGGAAAATTTCATATTCGTTTCCGCCGACGTTTAGTACGCCCTTGGATCCGAAGCTGTCCACATTAGTCATAATAGGACTCCTCTCGCCACCGTTTTATCTTTGTCCAGCGGTCCGCGGCATGCCAGTTAGGTTTCCCTAACCGGCGGCCACGGGGGACGGCCGGAAAATGGTGGAGTATTTTCGCAGCCGGGAAGCCCCCTGCCGGACGAAAAATCTTTTCCGCTTAAGCGGATAAAGCTCCCCAACACGGCGCGGATCTGCACAACTGCTCTTATACTATCCGTTACACGGGCCTGTGAGCCCGAAGACACCGCCGAGCCGCCCGCCAAATTTGGCCGGCGGCCCGGGGAACCTCCCAATTCTGCGGACGGCCCCTCGAGCCGGGTCCGGCTACGGGCGGGTCAGAACCGCAAAGGATTCCATGTGGTGGGTGTGCGGATACAGGTCGAAGACCCGCAGTGAGTCCAGCTGCCAGCCGAGGTCCTGGAAGTAGCCCAGGTCGCGGGCAAACGACGCCGGATCGCAGGACACGTAGCCCACGACGCGGGGCGCGGCGGCGTCGATCCGGGCCACCACATCCTTGCCTGCGCCCACGCGCGGCGGATCCAGCAGGACGACGTCGAGCCGGCCCTCGTAGGCGGCCAGCGCTTTGTCCACGCGTCCCTGCAGGATCTCCACCTGCGGAGCAGCAAAGAGATTCTTGCGGGCGTCGCGGCTGGCGGAAGGAGAACCTTCCACCGACAGCACGCGGCCGGTCTCGCCGACGGCGTCTGCCAGCGGTGCCGTGAACAGTCCGGCACCGGCGTACAGGTCCGCTACCTGCTCGCCCGGCTGGAGCTGCAGTCCCTCCAGGACCGCCCCTGCCAAGGTGGCGGGCGCGCTGCGGTGAATCTGCCAGAAACCGGCACCGGTCACCCGGTAGTCATGCCCCAGCACGTTTTCTGACACCCAGGTGCGGCCGCGGAGCCGGTTCAGGGTGGACGTTTCGGGATCCCAGGAGGCAATGGAAGTTCCCTCGGGAAGGGCGGAAGCAATCCGGCCCAGGGCCTTGGGATGGGCGCCTTCAGCAGGAATAAGGAGCACCAGCGGAGCGCCCGAGGACGGAACGGCCACCTCAACGCGGGAGACGCCGCTGAAGTCAACGTCCCACAGCTGCAGATCATTGACGGCGTCAACGGCCAGCGGCATGCGCTGGACCGGGATCAGTTCATCGGAGCGGTGGGCGTGCATGGCCAGCCGGCCGCCCGGAGCAACCGAGAAGCTGGCGCGGGTCCGCCAGTGCAGTCCGTCTTCGCGTTCGTCCAGCGCCGGTTCCACCATGACATCGCGGTCCACTTTGGCGAGGCGGTGCAGCTGCTCTGCGAAAATCTGTCCCTTGAGCTCGCGCTGCACGGACAGGTCGATGTGGCCGAATTCGGCGCCGCCCACCGGCAGGCGCCCGCGGGAGGCCGCACGCAGCGCGTCGGCTTCGGGCCAGAAGTGCTCCACCCGGCCCGGAGCTGCTTCGAGGACCTCGGTAACGTCCGCGCGCCAGAACTTGGCGCCGTCGCCCGCTTCCGTCAGGCGGGCGCGGACCCGCTCACCCGGCAGCGCATGGCGGACAAAGACCACGCGGCCTTCGTGCCGGGCCACAAAGTGGCCGCCGTGTGCGGGCGCGCCGATGGTGAGTTCGATCTCGGATTCGGTGGTGTCGGTCGTCATAGTGCCGGATACTTCCTGATGGAGCCTAAAAGACCATCACACCATGTCCCGGACCCGGGTGCATATTCGCCCGGGTCCGGGGTCTATGCTGGCGGTTGGGTTTTTTCGCAGCAGATCATCAGGAACCGAGGTAGCAGGTGGCCCATTACGTCATCATGGGGTGTGGACGCGTAGGCGTGTCCCTCGCCCACACACTGGACAATGCCGGGCACACGGTGGCCGTCATTGACCAGGACGAGAGGGCCTTCCGTCGCCTGCGCCACACGTTCACGGGCCGGAAGGTCACCGGCGTCGGCTTTGACCGGGTCACCCTGAAGGAGGCCGGGATCGAGGAGGCCTACGCTTTTGCGGCCGTGTCGTCGGGCGACAACTCAAACATCCTCGCCACCCGCGTTGCCCGCGAGACGTTCCACGTTCCCCACGTTGTGGCGCGGATCTACGACCCGGGACGCGCTGAGATCTACCAGCGCCTGGGCATCCCCACAGTGGCCGCGGTGCGCTGGAGCGCGGATCAGGTCCTGCGGCGCATCCTGCCGGAGCAGAGCATCAACGGTGACTTCCGCGAGTCCTCCGGCCGGCTCATCCTGGGCGAACTGTCCCTGCATGAGGGCTGGATGGGCGCCACGCTCACCGGCATTGAACAGGCCGCCGGTGTCCGCATCGCGTACCTGACCAGGTTCGGCGAGGGAATACTCCCCCGGCCTGACACCAGCTACCAGCAGGGCGACGTCCTGCACGCCATGATGAACGTGGAACGCACCAGCGAAATCAGCCGTATTTTGTCCGTTGCGCCCGTCAAGGAGATCCAGTGAAAGTCGTCATAGCCGGGGCCGGCAGCGTAGGGTCCTCCATCGCCAAGGAGCTGCTTTCCCACAAGCATGAAGTTCTTCTGATTGATGAGAAGCCGGAGGTGGTGGGACGCAGCGGGCTGCTGGGCGCCCACTGGCTGATCGGGGACGCGTGCGAGCTGACCACGCTGAAGGATGCCCGGCTCGAGGAGGCCGACGTCATGGTGTCCGCCACCGGCGACGACAAGGTCAATTTGGTGGTGTCCCTGCTCGCGAAGAGCGAGTTCGGCGTGGCACGCACCGTGGGCCGCGTGAACAATCCCAAGAACGACTGGATGTTTGATGATTCCTGGGGCGTGGATGTGGCGGTCAACACGCCCCGCCTGATGACGGCCCTTGTGGAAGAGGCAGTGGAGGTGGGCGACCTGGTGCGGCTGCTGACGCTGCAGACCGGCGTTTCCTCCATGGTGGAATTCACCGTTCCGGCCGATTCGCCGCTGACCGGCCGGACGCTGGGGTCCATCGACTGGCCCCTGGACGCCGCCGTCACCGCCATCCTGCGCGACGACGCGCCCATCACGCCCAGCAACGACGACGTCATCGAGCCCGGCGACGAACTCTTCTTCATCTGCACGATTGCCGCCGAGGACCAGCTGCGGGCGGTCCTGCTGCCCTAGGAGTTCTGCTTCTCTAGGGGTTCCGCTTCTCTAGGGGTTCTGCTGCGGCAGCGGCCGGGAAACCACCCAGGCCAGCCAAAGCCCCAGCGCGTAGAGGGGCACTCCCATGGCCAGGCGCATGGTGCCGAGGGCACCAACATTGTCCGCCAGATAGAGCGGCAGCTGGACCCCCAGGCGCAGCGCAAAGACGGCAATAATGATCCAGGTGGCCAGCGCGTAGGCACGGGTCCGCTTGCGGCTGGCGCGCCATTCAACGTTTTCCCCCCGGATAAACCCGAAGAGCAGGCCCGCCACCGGCCAGCGGACGGCAATGGACAGGCCGAACGCCAGGATGTAGGCGGCGTTGAGGTAGAAGCCCGGCAGGAAGAATTCCGTGCCGCTGCCGCTGCGCAGGGCGACGACGGCGCAGATCACCACGCCGATCACCCCGGTCAGCGACTGCATCAGCGGGCGCTTCTGGACCAGGTTGGCCACCGAGAAGACGCCAGCCGAGGCCACGGCCGCGGCCAGCGACAGGTAGAGCCCGGACGTCAGGGTGAAGAGCAGGGTAAAGAGCAGGCCGGGAACAATGGCTTCCGCCAGGCCCCGGACTCCGCCCACGGACTTGAGCACATCAATCTGGCCGTCGTCCTTGCGCTCCACACCGGCACGGGCGGCGTAGGCGCCGGCTACGTCGCCGAAACTGGGCTGCTCGCCGCTGTTGCCCTTGCCCGTCGAGGGTTCGGGCCCGTCGCTGCCGGGTCGCTCAGTCATGTTTCATTCTCCGGACGTCCGATGATTTCATAGCGGGGGTTGTAGATGGTGGGGTAACTTCCCACGGTGCTGACCATGCCTTCGAAGGCCAGCTGGGTACCGGCTTCCACCCCCGGCACCCGCCGCTGACCCAGCCAGATAAGCCGGACACGTGCACGCGGTTTCCGGGATGCCGGATCCCGGTACGCCGCTTCCCGGTCCTCCACCATCGCCGTGAAGCGCGGAGGTTCCGTCGCCGGAACCACGGTGATGGACTCCACGTAGCCGCCGCTGTACACCCGGCCGCGGTCCGGCAGGGCGCTGACGTGCACCGGCTCCTGCTTGCCCGGCGGGAGGGATTGCTGGGAGGGCATCAGGTCAGCCGATGGTCGTGATCTCGGGGCCCCGCTCGGGAGGAGCGGGCCGGTCCGAATCGTCGGTGCGCTTGGGCAGGGGTGAGGCATCGCGCGGCAGCCGCAGCTGCAGCAGGTCCCGCGGCGGCAGCGGCTGTTCGCCGCGCACCACCACTACGTCGCGGAAGACCGTTTCCAGCGGCTTGGCGGCCTCGGGGTTCAATGCTGCAGGTCCGCCGAAGACACCGCGCAGGAACCAGCGGGGTCCGTCAAAGCCTACAAACCGTGCCACCCGGTAGCCCTTGGAGCCGTCCTGTGCCTGGGCAGGGACCTTGGCCAGCAGCTCGGTGCCGAAGACGCCGGCAATCTCGTCCACGGTGCCGCCCTGCGAGCCCACGGATTTGCCGATCTGGCCGCGGATGTCGTCCCAGAGGCTCTCCGAGCGCGGCGCCGCGAACGCCTGAAGCTGCAGACTGGATCCGTCGAGGTCCAGTGTTACGGCCACGACGCGCTGGGTTTTCTCTTCCACTTCCAGACGCAGCTGCAGACCCGGGGTCGCAGCGATGCGCAGCGCGCCCAGATCCACGTAGCCGTCCAGGGACGGCTTGTCGGCGGCGTCCCAGGGGCCCGCGGCCGCTGTTGCCGCCGAACCGTTCACAACGTCTGAGGATGCCGAACCGGCAGCCGCAGATCCGGCATCCCCGCGGGCTTCGCTCTGCTCCTCGCCGCTCAGTTCCTGCTGATCTTGTTCCTGCTTGTTTTTCTTCCGCCCAAATGCCATGACCGGGTTCCTCTCTCGTATGGGGAGGGCCGCGCGCTGCTGGCCCCCGGGGACAGCCGCTCTAGGCAGGCAGTGCAGTAAAACCGCCGGTGGAACCGAATCCTCCGACGCCGCGGACGGACTCGGACAATTCATCAACCAGTTCAAAAGACGCCGTCTCCACCCGCTGGATCACCATCTGGGCGATCCGGTCACCCCGGCTCAGGGTGATGGAATTGGAGCTGTCCGTGTTAAGCAGCGTGACACTGATCTCGCCCCGGTAGCCGGCGTCGACTGTGCCGGGAGCGTTAACCACAGTGAGGCCGTGCTTGGTGGCAAGCCCGGACCGGGGGTGAATAAACGCCGCGTAACCAAAGGGAAGCGCCAGGGCCACGCCGGTGGGAACAAGCTTGCGCTCCCCCGGTTCAAGGACAAAGTCAACGCGTGTGCGAAGGTCCGCTCCGGCGTCGCCCGGGTGGGCGTACGACGGCGGTTCCAGCCCGTCGTCGAGCATTTTCAGCTGCACGGTCATGGTGGGGCCTGCTTCAAACACCAGTGTCTCCGACTTTCCTTGTGTGATTCCTGGTACGCGTTCCAAGCGGATCAGCGCGCGCCCCGGATGCCTCCCGGGAATACCGAACCTCACTTTAGCGCGTTTTCCTGACGCTTCTCCGTACGCGTCGAACCGGCAATCCACCCGCCCGGGTCCAAGATGAAATACCGGCACAAAAGTGCCAAGCTAAAGGTATGTCATCCCCCTCTTCCCAGACCCCGGCCAGCACCGTTTTATACACGGAGCGGCTCCTTCCCTCATTTTGGATCTGGGTGATGGTCTTCGGGGCCTCCTGCGCCAGCATCCTTGTGTTCCTGCCGATCAGCGTCGAAACCGGGATTATTGCCGCCATCGTTTTCGCGGCAATCCTGGTGACCCTTTTGCTGCTGTCCACTCCCACCATCCGGGTTACGGCGGACACCCTGCAGGTGGGCAAGGCCGAAATTGAGCGGCGCTACGTGGGCGCTGTGGAGGGCTTCCGGGGAGACGACGCCACATACCAGCGCGGCCGCGGATTGAACGCCACGGCCTTCATGTGCTTCCGCGGGTGGATTTCGCCGGTGGTCAAAATCGAAATCACCGACCCCGCCGACCGCACGCCATACTGGCTCACGTCCACCCGCCACCCGGAAGAGCTGGTCCGCGCGCTCAGCAGTTAGGACTGCCGGTGCAGGTGGCGGTTACGGCCGGCCGCCTGCGCACTGAAGGCTCGGGTGAGCCTTCAGCCCTCACAGTCGATGCAGTAGTACAGCCCGTCTTTCTCAGCAGCTATCTGAGATCGGTGCCGAACCAGGAAGCAGGATGCACAGGTGAATTCGTCAGCCTGTGCAGGCAGGACCCGGACCAGGAGTTCTTCGCCGGAGAGGTCCGCGCCGGGCAGTTCGAAGCTGTCTGCCGCTTCAGCCTCATCTTCGTCCACAACCGCCGACTGCGTGGTGGCAGTCCGGCGTGTTTTGAGTTCCTCGAGAGATTCCTCGCTGATGTCCTCGTCGGTCTTACGCGGCGCATCATAGTCAGTCGCCATAATTAGTACTCTCACCATCCGGTCGAGTTGTCGGGAGGGTTAATCGGGCCGACCTGCCGGCTGGACCGGCAAGCTTCTTCGGCTCTGAGGTATCAACGCAATGAGCTGGGGTTTTGTGCCCGTAAACCCGAGATTTTTGCGGACCCGGAAGCAAAACACCACACCGGGGCTCCGCCCGGGCTGCGGGAGGCCAAAAACACATGGCTCCCGCCGGGGCGAATCCGCGCCACACCCGCGCAAACAGTAGGCTTTCGGCCCGCCGGGTGGCATTGTTTCCAGAAGGAATTGCTATCGGGTGGAGGATTGGTTCATGCAGGATCTACGTCTCGTGGGTGTCCATGAGGGTGGCGAGCATTTGCTGCTCAGCGGCAAGGGCGGAGAGACATACCGCCTGCGCATGGATGAAGCGCTTCGGGTGGCAGTATCCCGCTCCATGCACCGCTCCACCGCCGCTGCCGCACGCCCCGAGGGTCCGGCCATGGCGCCGCGCGACATCCAGGCCCGGATCCGGTCAGGAGCCAGCGCCGAAGAAGTCGCTGAAGCTTCCGGCCTGGACCTCGCCCACATCCGCCGCTACGAGGGCCCGGTCCGCGCCGAACGCGACTACGTCGCCCGGCAGGCACAGTCCGTTGAGGTGGCAGCCCCCCTGCCCGCCGCACACGACGGCTACCGCAGCACTTTTGGGGACAGCCCGGTAAATCTTGGCGATATGGTCAATCACCGGCTCAAGGCCTTCGGCGTGGACCCGGACAGCGTCAAGTGGGACGCCTGGCGGCGCCCCGACTCCACCTGGGATGTGGTGGCCCGGTTTGATCTGCAGGACGGCTCACAGGTCTCAGTAGGTGAAGAACCACCGGCCCGCTGGACCTTCAGCCCCCTGCGGAAGAGCATTTCCAATGCCAACCGCTGGGCGCAGCTGCTGAGTGAACTGGAACCCCTGGACTCCCCTCTCCCGTCCCGCAGGCTTACCGCTGTTGCAGACCGTGTCTTTGATTTTGAGGCCGCCGCGGCTGAAGAAGACGGAGCAATCGTGGAAGGCGACGAGGACAACGCCAACCTGCTGGAGGTCCTGCGTTCCCGCCGCGGTCAGCGGCTTGGTGCCGATGAAAACGGCGATGATGCTCTGGCCGCCCTGCTGGCCAAGGGCAGCATCCCGGCAGCCCATCCCCGTGACGGACATTCCGACGCGGATGACTCCGCTTCCAGCCGTCCCCGCACCGGACATCTCACCCTGGCGGCCCCTGGCGTGAATACCGCGGCGGATGCACCAGATGCCGTGGATGCGGACCGGCTGCCCGGCGAAGTCAACCGGGACACCCGCGAACTCAGCGTCTTGACGCGGCCGCTCCGCCGTCGCAGCGAGGCAGCGGCCGGTGCCGGTGACAAGCCGTCGACGGATGGAAACGCCGCGGCATCGAGTGCAGAAGCTCAGAACTCCAAACCCGTGAAGAACGCCGTCCAGGCGGCCGCGCCCGCAGCAGAAGCCGACAGCGGCCTCACGGCAGCCGCGAATACGGCACCTTCCCCTGCCTCAGAGGATGCCGCTGCTTCAGACACCAACACCTCATCCGAGGCAGCTGCGGCCCGAGGCAAGGCCAAGACCGGGGGCCGCAAGGGCGGCCGGACCGACTTCCCCTGGGACCGGATGGGTTCCGGTGCCGCCCGTACTGACGCCGGAACAGGTGAGGACGGTTCCGGCAAGGATGAGAACGGCACCGACCGCCGTGCAGTCAAGCCCAAGCGCTCCTCCGTACCCAGCTGGGACGACATCGTCTTCGGCACCAAGGGCGACTAGCCTTCACGCCTGGGGCGCACCCGGTGCTTGGGATGTTCCGGGCGCGCCTGAGGAGTAGTCGTCGGGGATAAACAGGTCTTCGATGGTACTGCCGAAGAGCGACGCAAGCCGGAAGGCCAGCGGCAGGGACGGATCAAACCGTCCGCGTTCAATGGAGATGATGGTTTGGCGCGAGACGCCGAGCTCATCGGCGAGGTGCTGTTGGGACCACTCACGGTTCGAGCGGAATTCCTTAACTCGATTGCGCACGTCAGCCTTGGCGCCGCTGCAGCAGATAGCGCACGCCAAAGAGCACGGCGCACAGGACCAGCACGGCCGGCAGCACAAGCTTCAAGTTCACGGTAATTTCCCCCGGCAGGAATGCGAGAACAGTCCCCGCGACTCCGAGTATCAGGATGAGATCGGTGAAGGAACGGGACGCCGCCTTGTCATACCAGCCAGCCTCGATCGAATCGTCCGGCCGTTCGACCGCTCCCTCGATGGTGTTGCGGTCAACAACTGCCGCGTACACCAGCAGGGTTGCGGGCATCGTGAGCATAACCGCGAAGACGCAAAAGCCGAGCACCGGATTCGCCTCTGTGACGCCGGTGACCACGGCCAGCCATCCTCCGCCTGCTCCGAGGAGCAGCCCGCAGGGCAGAGCGACTGCCATGGCTGGCACCCGGCCGGAACCAAACCTCGCCTGTCCCCACTTGGTGCGCGTTTCAGTCTCCATCCCGCTCTCCCCTTCCGATGTTTAGCCCGCTTGTCATGTACAGACTGCTTTACATGTACAGCCTGCTTTACACGCGAGCTCTCGTCAAGGGTTCCGGCCAGCCCCGGCGCAGCCAGGCGCTGCCGTAGCGGTCCCGCAGGATACGTCCTCAGGATGTCCCTCACGGCCAGGTGATTGCCGAACGTTCAGCGTGCCGGCCACGCAGAGATCGACGTGGCGCGCCGGTCTGCCATGACTTCACGCGAGGCCACGGGACCTGAGCTCCTTAGGGGATGCGGGGATGAACCGCGCAGACGTCCAGGTCGGCCGGAGAGTCATCAGCAGCGGAGATCGACTCCGCCTGGTGGGCCGTGACCCGGCGCATGTAGTGCCGGCGGCAGAGGGTTTCATATCCCACGACGGGCGCTGTTTCCACGGCTTCCGCGGAGAACAGCGGTTCCTCGGTGACACCCGGTGCCGCTCCGGCCGGTGCCGCGGCGGGAGCATGCTTGCCGACGTCGCCCACCACCACCTGGTCGCCTTCCACCACCATCACGCCGTCCACGGTCCGGGCGTTGTGGGTGGCCCGCCGGCCGCACCAGCACAGCGCGCGGACCTGGAGCACTTCCGTCCGGTCAGCGAGTTCGATCAGCCGCTGGGAGCCCGGGAAAAGACGTGTGCGGAAGTCGGAGGTGATGCCGAAAGCAAACACATCCACGCACAGCTCATCCACGACACGCGCCAGCTGCTCCACCTGGTCCGCGGCGTAGAACTGGGCTTCGTCACAGATGAGGTAATCCACCCGGAAACCTGCCTGGCGGCGGTTCGTCACTTCGTCCCAGAAATCCGTGGCGTCCGTGACCTCCACTGCGGGGGTGCGCAGACCTAACCGGGAGGAAATCATTGACTCCCCCGCCCGGTCATTGCGGCTGAACAGGATCCCGCCGCGGCCGCGGGCACTGTGGTTGTAGTCCATCTGCAGTGCCAGCGTGGATTTTCCGCAGTCCATGGTTCCGGAAAAGAAAACAAGCTCAGCCACTGTTACTTCTTTCTCCCGCCGGCAGAAGCCCCGGGGTTGCGCTTGGCGGCCGGTGCAGCGAGCTGCAGCAGCGGAACTTCCCGCTCCGCGCGGGTCAGGGAGCCGTGCTGGCCCACCACTTCCAGCGAAGCCGGCCGCATGCGGCGCAGGTCATACAGGGCAATAGGCTCCCGCGCCAGCACCAGCACGTCACCGATGCGCGGCAGCACGGCCTCCGTCACGACGGCGCCGAAATAGCCTGCCGCAATGGCTTCCTGCCGCGTGGCGATCCAGATTTTATTGCCGTACGCGCTGCGCCAGGCAGCCATCAGCTTGTCGCGGTCCTGCTCGTCGGTGCCGGGTTCCAGATAGAGGTGCACCATCCGCGGCTCCCCCGCCGTGTGGCGGACCCCCGCGATGAGTGCGGGGTCTTCCGAGAAGTCGTAGCGGTGCTCGGGAGCAACATCGACCATGCCGTGGTCCGCGGTGAGCAGCAGCAGCGTGTCAGCCGGCAGGCGGGCGGCCAGGAGCTTGAGCGCACTGTCCAGCTCTTCCAGCTGGAAGCCCCACTGCTGTGACTGGGCGCCGTGCTTGTGTCCGGCTTTGTCCAGCTCGTTCCAGTACAGGTACATCAGCATTTTCGGGGATCCGGCCAGGGCCTGAACCGCGGCGGCAACCCGGGCGTGGACACCGGTGGCGCCGATGAAGTCGCCCCCGCGCAGGGCGGCGCGGGTCATGGCGGAATCCTCGAAGCGGGGAAGACTGACCGATGCCACCGGAATGTGCTCGGCCGCCCGTTCCAGGACCGTGGGGCAGGGCTGCCACCGTGCGGGGTCCACCCCCGCATCCCAGTTCCCGAGCATGTTGACGACTTTGTCCTGCTCCGGGTCCAGCACGTCGTATCCGACCATGCCGTGCTCACCCGGCGGGCGTCCGGTGCCCAGCGAAGCGAGGGACGCCGCCGTCGTCGTCGGGAAAGCGGCGGTGAGGACGCGCGCCGTGGGCAGAAAGCCCCGCAGGAAGGGTGCGTGGCCGCCGCGCTGCTTGAGCAGGGACCAGCCAAGGCCGTCCACCATGACGACGCAGACGCGTTTGGCGGCCGGCAGGTTCAGGGTGTTTTCGAACCCTGGCACTCCGAGCACGGCGGCGGAGCTGGTAAGGACATCGGCAACGCTGCTGCGTCCGTAGCCGGGAGCGGGAGGCAGCGGTTCACCGGAGGGCGAGCTTGTTCCGGAGGGCGAGTTCATGGCCCCTTACCGCTGGTGGTGGCCGCGGTTGAAGCGGCTGCCGAGGCCGGCGGCGCGCTGGCGCGCTTCCCCGGTGTCCAGGGCGCGCAGATTCACGGTGTCCGTGTTGACCTTTCGCAGGGCCCGGGCAAAGTCCTTGGCATTCTGCACCGCCTGGGCTCCGTCCGCCTCGGCGCTGACCCGGAGCACAATGTCCTCCTGGGCGATGCTGCCGGTGTAGCCGTGGTCGGCGTCGCACTGCGGGTCCGCGCATCCTGCCGGCCCCATGTCCAGCCGCTGGCCGCCGGACCAGGCGATGGCCAGGGTCAGTTCGCGGGCCTGGTCGGAGGGCTTGTAGTTCTGCGGCTGGGCGTACATGTAGCCCAGGACCACGGACCGGATCTGCGTTACCGGAACCGATTCGGTGGAAACCTGCGCCATCATCTGTTCCCCGGCCTCGTCCAGCTGCTGGTCATCCACGTGGGTGATCACCAGCATGTCCTCGGTGAGCACCAGCACGGTGATGTGGCGGTGCACCTCGGTGCGCTCGAAGTGGGTCTCCAGGTGAATCAGGTGGGACAGCGGTTCCCGGCCGTCCAGGGCGTCGTGGACGACGTCGGCCAGAAGCGTGGGGTAAAAGCCGGCCCGCTCCATGGATGCGTCCAGGCTGCGGCGTTCAGAAGAAAGTAACGGCGACATGGTTCCAGTTTCCCCCAGACAGCGCCCCAGCACCTAAATGGCGCGCGGGAGCACACCAAGTGAGTCCTGGATCGCTTTGCGCCTTCCCCCGGATCCCGCGTGGTCCGGCCTTAATCCCGCATGGCACGCCGGGCGCTGTCGGTGCGCTGCTGCGGGTTGCCGACGCGGACGTCGGCGCTGAGGACGGTGACTCCGGTGGTGGAAACCAGCACCGGGTTGATCTCCAGCAGGGCGATCTCGGGGTGTTCGTCCTTGAGCAGCGCCAGCCGGGAAATCAGGTCCTCGAGGGCCGCAACGTTGGCCTTGGGCAGCCCCTGGTAGCCGAAGAGCTTGCCGGAGGCGCGCGGGGCGCGCACCAGGTCGGCAATATCGGTGTTGGTCAGCGGCGGAATGCCATGTGCCCAGTCGTCCAGCAGGTTCACCGCATCCCCGGCCAGGCCGAAGGACAGCACCGGTCCCAGCAGCGGATCTTCGATGGCCCGCACGGTGCAGCCCTGCCCGGCGGGAGCCATGGTCTGCACTTCAAGCTCAAAGCTGCCGTAGGGTTCCAGCGCCTGCTTCATCTGCGCAATGTTGGTCCGGAGCTCCTCGGGCGTGGAGATGTTCAGCCGCACTCCGCCCAGATCCAGGCGGTGCCGCAGGTGTTCGTCCATGGTTTTGATGGCAACCGGCCAGCCAAGGGAATCCGCTGCCGCCACTGCCTCCTCCGCACTGGTAAACGGAACCGAGGGCAGCAGCTGCACGCCGTAGTGGCCGAGCAGCTGCGTGGCCGCCGCCGAGGGCAGCCGCATCAGCTCATCACCGGTCACGCCGGTCAGCTGTTCCTCAATCAAGGCGCGGGCGGCCTCCGGATCCACGCCGGCCGGCTCCACATAGTGGCCGTGGTCCCGGGCGGCCCATTCGGTGTATCTCATCAGGGCGGCGAGCGCGGCAACGGCGGCGCCCGGGCTGGCGAAGCACGGCAGGCCCGACTGGCGCCCGTCCTCCTCCCGGCCTCCCGCCGTGAACAATCCCTCCACATGCGCACCGGGATCCATGATGCCGGTGAAGGCGGCGACGATGGGCTTACCCGTTTCCGCCACGCATTCCTGCAGGCACTGGGCAATTTTCTCGGTGGTCAGCCCGACCGAAGGCAGCAGCGTCACCACGCCGGCATGCACGCCGTCGGCCGCGAGCGCCTTGGTGACGGTGGCCCGCAGCAGCGGCAGGGCAACACTCATGCCGCTGTCCAGGGAAAGGTCAGTCTGCAGGCTGCCCACTTCCAGTTCCAGGCCGACGGCGGCATCGGCCACCACGCGTCCCAGCGCGGCGGAGTTGCTGAAAACCGCCAGGGAACGGCCGGCCGGAAGCGGCTGGCTCACGGCAATCTGGGCCACATCCATCAGCTGCTCGTTGGTGTTCACCCGGATGACCCCCGACTGCCGCAGCATGGCATCCAGTGCCCCGGCCGGCGCCTGGGTGGTCCGCACGGCATGGCCTGGGGGAAGCTGCAGCCCGGTGACATCGGACTTCGCCACGATCACGGGTTTGGAGGTGGCCAGCCGCCGGGCGATGCGGGAGAACTTGCGGGGGTTGCCCACGGATTCCAGGTACATGCCCACCACCCGGGTGTCAGTGTCATCCTCCCAGTACTGCATGGCGTCGTTGCCGGAGACGTCGGCCCGGTTTCCCGCGGAGATGGTGGAGGACAGCCCCAGGCTGCGCCGCTGCGCCGCCGCGTAGAGCAGCACCCCGATCGCCGCGGACTGGCTGAACAGTCCCAGTCCCCCGGGCACCGGCATGGACGGCGCCATGGAGGCGTTCAGATTTACGTCCGGCCGGGTGTTGATCAGACCCAGCGACGCCGGGCCCACCACGCGCATGCCATTGGCGCGGGCGTGCCGCACCAGCCGGCGCTGGCGGGCCAGGCCGCGTTCGCCGTCGCCCGCGAAACCGGCGGTGACCACCAGCAGTCCCTTGACGCCGGCACGGCCGCACTCCTCCACCACAGGCAGCACCTGGTCATAGGGGACGGCAATGACGGCCAGCTGCACCGGTTCCGGCACATCCGCGATCCGCGCGTAGGACACCATTCCGGCCAGCTCGAAGGCCTCCGGATTCACCCCGTAGACGGCGCCGGTGAACCCGCCCTCGATGATGTGTTCCAGGAGCTGGTAGCCCACCTTGCCCCACTCCCGGCTGGCTCCGATGACCGCCACGGACGACGGCGAGAGCAGGTCCGCCACGCTGCGGGCCTCCGCTCGGTGTTCGCGTGCTTCCATCACGGCCCGGGACTTGTCCGTGGGGTCGATGTTGAAGTCCAGGGCGATGACGCCGTCGTCGAAATGCCGGCGCACCTCGTAGCCGGCGTCCGCGAAGACCCCGATCATTTTGCGGTTTTCGGGGAGCACTTCCGCGGAGAACCGGCGGATGCCGTTTTCCCGCGCGGCGGCGGCCAGGTGTTCCAGCAGGATGGAGCCCAGCCCGCGGCCCTGGTGGCCGTCCGAAATGTTGAAGGCGACCTCGGCCTCGGTGGGGTCATCGAGGCGGTCGTAGCGGCCAATGCCGATAATCTCCGAGCCGATGGTGATGACAAAGGCCACCCGGTCCTTGTAGTCCACGTTGGTGAACCGTGCCAGTTCCTTGTTGCTGAGCTTGGCCTTGTAGGTGAAGAAGCGCAGGTAGATGGAGCTTTGGGACTGGCGCATGTGGAACTCCTGCAGCGCCTGCGCGTCCCCGGGTGTCACAGGTCTCAGATGCCCTGTGCCGCCGTCCCGCAACACCACGTCAGCTTCCCAATATTCGGGGTAATGTCCCTGCTCCGCCATAGACTCAGAGTAGTGGGAAATTTTCTCCGCTGTCTGCAGGACGCTTCGGCCGCCGCGCCGAACCCGCCTGCACCCCCGTTTGCCCCCTACCAATGCAAGGACCCGACAACAGCATGGCCCGGCGCCAACCCGTCTCCAAAACCGCACCCGGCGAGAAAATCGCCGAGAACATCATCGACATTGATGTCACCACCGAGATGGAAGGTTCCTTCCTCGAGTACGCGTACTCGGTGATCTACTCCCGCGCCCTTCCCGACGCCCGCGACGGCCTCAAGCCCGTCCAGCGCCGCATCCTGTACATGATGGCGGACATGGGTCTGCGGCCGGACCGCGGCCATGTGAAATCCGCCCGGGTGGTGGGCGAGGTCATGGGCAAGCTCCATCCGCACGGTGACTCTGCCATCTACGACGCGATGGTCCGCATGGCCCAGGACTGGGCGCTGCGCCTGCCGCTGATCGACGGACACGGCAACTTCGGTTCGCTCGACGACGGCCCCGCCGCCGCGCGGTACACCGAGGCCCGCCTGGCCGCACCGGCGCTGACGCTGACGGATCACCTGGATGAAGACGTAGTGGACTTTGTCCCCAACTATGACAACCAGCTGATGCAGCCCGAGGTGCTTCCGGCGGCCTTCCCCAACCTGCTGGTCAACGGAACCACGGGCATCGCCGTCGGCATGGCCACCAACATGGCTCCGCACAACCTCGGCGAGGTCATTGCCGCCACCCAGCACCTGATCGCCAATCCGGACGCCACACTGGATGAGCTGATGCGCTTCATCCCCGGCCCGGACCTGCCCA
Source organism: Arthrobacter sp. TJ-178 (assembly GCF_058269275.1). NCBI lineage: Bacteria > Bacillati > Actinomycetota > Actinomycetes > Micrococcales > Micrococcaceae > Arthrobacter > Arthrobacter sp. TJ-178. The sequence goes on from NZ_JBZCNK010000005.1 coordinate 236,424, forward strand.
GCGGCGGCCGGATTGTGGGACTGGACGGCATCCGCGACGCGTATGCCTCCGGCCGCGGTTCCTTCAAGACCCGCGCCAAGGTGGAGGTGGAGCAGCTCTCCGCCCGCCGCACCGGCCTGGTGATCACGGAACTGCCGTACATGGTGGGTCCGGAAAAGGTCATCGAGAAAATCAAGGATGCGGTGACCTCCAAGAAGCTGCAGGGCATCTCGGACGTGGTGGACCTGACCGACCGCAGCCACGGACTGCGCCTGGTGATTGAGCTGAAGAACGGCTTCAATCCCAACGCCGTGCTGGCCCAGCTGTACCGGTACACGCCCATGGAGGATTCCTTCGGCATCAACAACGTCACCCTGGTGGACGGGCAGCCCCGGACCCTGGGTCTGGTGGAGCTGCTGCAGGTCTATGTGGCGCACCGCCTCGGCGTCGTGCGCCGCCGCACCGCTTTCCGCCTGCGCAAGAAGCAGGACCGGCTGCACCTGGTCGAAGGCCTGCTCATTGCGATTGTGGACATTGACGAGGTCATTCAGATCATCCGCACCTCGGATGAGACGGCACAGGCGCGTGAACGCCTGATGGCCGTCTATGACCTCACGGAAATCCAGGCCAACCACATCCTGGAGCTGCGCCTGCGCCAGCTCACCAAGTACTCGCGCATCGAGCTGGAGAAGGAAAAGGATGACCTGCTCCTGGCGATCAAGGAGCTGCAGGCCATCCTCGATTCAGAGCCGCGGCTGCGCGCCCTGGTCTCCGAGGAGCTCGGCGAGGTGGCCGCGAAGTACGCCACCCCGCGGCGGACGGTGCTGCTCGAATCCGAGGCCGCCTCTCCGCTGAAGGGTGTGGCCGCTGCTCCCGCCGTCACCGGCAAGGGCGCCAAGGCGGCAATGCCGCTGGAGATCGCAGATGACCCCTGCTGGGTTATCCTCACCAGTTCCGGCCAGCTGGCCCGCACGTCCAACCAGGAGCCGCTCACCGAAGCCGGCCAGCGGGTGCGCCACGATGTGTTCCGGTCCGTGGTGAAAACGACGGCGCGCGGCGAGATCGGGGCGGTGACGTCGTCGGGCCGGATGATCCGCGTCCAGGTACTGGACATGCCGGCCCTGCCTCCCACCGCGGGCCTGCCCAACATGGCCGGCGGGGTTCCGGTGAAGGACTTCATGACCCTGGCCAAGGGCGAGAAGCTGATCGGCCTGGTGCCGCTGAACGAGATCATTGCGCTGGGAACGCGGAACGGCATCGTGAAGCGGGTCAACCCGGAGTACCCGCTGAACCGCGACGACTGGGAAGCCATTACGCTCAAGCCCAAGGACGAAGTCGTGGGCCTGGGGGTAGCCGCACAGGACACCGACGAGCTGGTGTTCATTACCGAACAGGCCCAGCTGCTGCGCTTCAGCGCGTCGCTGGTCCGTCCGCAGGGACGTACCGCCGGCGGTGTGGCCGGCATCAAGCTCGGTGCCGATGACCGGGTGCTGTTCTTCGGCGTGGTGGCGCAGAATGATCCGGCCGCCGTCGTTGTGACCGTGTCCACGGGCGCCGAGACCCTCCCCGGGACGCCCGGGGGTTCGGTGAAGGTGACCGAGTTCTCCGAGTATCCGGTGAAGGGCCGGGCCACCGGCGGCGTGCGCGCCCACCGTTTCCTGAAGGGCGAGGATGCGCTGGCGGTGGCGTGGGCCGGGCACGGTCCGGCGAAGGCTGCCGCTGCCAACGGTGTGGCCCGGGCACTGCCCACCGAACACGGACGGCGGGACGGCTCCGGCATTCCGCTGACCAACCAGGTGGACCAGGTGGGGCCGAGCAACACGCCGGTTGAGCCGGGCGAGGATCCGGCCGCGGGCTAGGTCCGGCACAGGCGAAGGCCGGGTGGTCTGCGGACCGTCCGGCCTTCGCTGTCTCCTGAGGCCACTACGAATCCGGCGCGGGATCTCTCGTGCAGCTAACGGGCTTAAACTGCCGGCCCCCGGATCCTTCGTGCAGCTAGCGGCGCTAAATCGCCGGCCCCCGGATCCTTCGTGCACGTAACGGGCTGAAAAACGGTCCTGTGAATTTCTTCGTGCAGATAACGGACTCAAACACGTCATATCGGCCTTGATAAGGGCCTAATCTGCACGCAGGAATTCCGCAAGGCCCGTTATCTGCACGAAAGATGCGGCGAAGTAACCCTGTGCGTAGATCCGGCTGGTTGAAAGTCCCCAAAAGGCTGAACACTGGATCCGCCACGGACTCCACAGCGTTCCGCTGTCCGTTAACGCACTGCGCCCGCCGGCCCAGAGGGACCGGCGGGCGCAGTTCTGACTGCATGATTCGATATAGGAGTGATTCCGCCGGAGATCTGCCGCGGCAGGACTTGCCCCGCCTAGCTGTGCTGCTTGCCGAAGTTGCGCAGCCGCAGGGAGTTGCCGACCACCAGCACGGAGCTGGCGGCCATCGCGGCGCCGGCAATCATCGGGTTCAGCAGCCCCAGGGCCGCCACCGGAATGCCCACTGCGTTGTAGAAGAAGGCCCAGAACAGGTTCGTCTTGATGGTGCCCAGGGTGCGCCGGGACAGTTCGATGGCCGTGGCCACCTGACCCAGATCGTTGCCCATCACGGTCAGGTCCGCTGCCTCGATGGCGACGTCGGTGCCGGAGCCCATCGCGATGCCGAGGTCCGCCTGCGCCAGCGCCGGGGCGTCGTTCACGCCGTCGCCGGCCATGGCCACGGTGGCTCCTTCGGCCTGGAACCGCTTCACGGCTTCCACTTTGCCCTCGGGGCGGACGTCAGCGAGCACGTCTTCCGGGGCGATCCCCACGGCGGCCGCCACCCGGCCGGCCACCACCGCGTTGTCTCCGGTGAGCAGCACGGGCCGCAGTCCCAGGGTCCGCAGGCGTGCAATGGCAGCCACGGAACCGGGCTTGAGGTTGTCCTGCAGGCTAATGATTCCGGCGGCCCGGCCGTCCACGGCCACCAGGACAGCCGTGGATCCGGCTTCCTGCTCGGCCCGCAGCATTGTCCGGGCCTCCTCGGGCAGGTGGATCCCGTTGTCTTCCAGCCAGCCGGGGCGTCCGGCGACGACGGCGCGTCCGTTCACTGTTCCGCGGACACCGCCGCCGGGCGCCGAATCGAACCCGCTCACCGGGGCGAGTGCGCCGTCGGGTGCTGCATTCTGAGCAGCGGCGGCGACGGCGACGGCGATCGGATGCTCCCCCGCCGCCTCCACGGATCCGGCCAGCTGCAGCAGTTCCTGCTCATCAAAGACCGGATCCAGGGTCACGGTCCGCACCACGGACAGCCGTCCGTCCGTCACCGTGCCGGTCTTGTCCAGCACAATGGTGTCCACGGTGCGGGTGTCTTCGAGCACCTGCGGGCCCTTGATGAGGATGCCCAGCTGGGCTCCGCGGCCGGTGCCGGTGAGCAGGCCAACGGGAGTGGCCAGACCCAGGGCGCACGGGCAGGCAATGACCAGGACGGCGACGGCGGCGGTGAAGGCTGCCTGCAGGTCGCCGCTGAAGACCAGCCACAGCACGAAGGTCAGCACGGCAATGCCAAGGACAATCGGCACGAAGACGGCGCTGATCCGGTCCGCCAGCCGCGCGATCGGTGCCTTGCCGGACTGCGCGTCGCTGACCAGGCGCCCCATCTGGGCCAGGGTGGTTTCACTGCCCACCCGCGTGGCGGTGACCAGCAGCCGGCCCGAGGTGTTGACCGTGGCACCGGTGACGGTATCCCCCGGACCCACTTCCACCGGAACGGATTCTCCCGTGATCAGGGAGGCGTCCACCGCCGAGTGTCCGTCGGTGACCACGCCGTCGGCCGCGATCTTCTCACCGGGACGGACCACAATGACGTCGCCAACCACCAGGTCCTGCGCCGGAACCCGGACCTCGGCGCCGTCGCGCAGCACGGTGGCATCCTTGGCACCCAGGCTCAGGAGTGCTTTCAGGGCGTCGCCCGCGCGGGCCTTGGCATTGGCCTCCAGATACCTTCCCAGCAGCAGGAAGGTGACCACCACGGAGGCAACTTCGAAGTAGAGGTTGGCGTGCCCGCCGTCGGCCATTCCCTGCATATCCGACATGCCGCCGTGGGCGGTCAGGGCAGGATCGGCAAGGAGGATGCCCAGCGAAAACAGGTAGGACGCGATGACGCCCAGGGACACCAGGGTGTCCATGGTGGACGCGAAGTGCCGGGCGTTGATCGCCGCAGCCCGGTGAAAGGGCCAGGCGGACCAGGTGACCACCGGCAGGGACAGCAGCGCAGCAACCCAGCCCCAGTTGCTGAACTGCAGTGCCGGAATCATGGAAATGAGGAACACCGGCACCGTGAGGACGGCGGCCAGGATCAGCCGCGGACGCAGCGTGGCCGCCGTTCCGCCGTGAGCCATGTGGTCCTCGCCGGTTTGCTCCATGCCGGGGCCATCATGGTCTGCATGCTCCTCGGCGCTCCCGTGCGCCCCGCCGTCGTGCGCTGTGCCGCCGTGCGCTCCGACGGCGGAACGCGACGATCCGGCGGGCCCGACCAGGCTGGCCTTATAGCCGGCCGAATCCACGGCCTGCAGGATCTGCTCGTCCGTGACACCGTCCGGAACACGCACCCGCGCGGATTCCAGCGGAAGGTTGACCGTGGCTTCGACGCCCTCAATCTTTCCCAGTTTCCGTTCCACCCGGCCCACGCAGGAAGCGCACGTCATGCCTTCAACCTTGAGGTCGATGACCCGCGGCTGCGGCTGCTGGAGCAGTTTTTCGGTACTCATGGGGATGCTGTCCTTCCAAAGGTATTGCGGTGCGGGCACGGGCCCGCAGGTGCGGGACGCGCCGCCGTCGAAACCGTTGCTGCTAGGCGGAGGGTTCCACCACGAGGTAGCCCGCCTCTGCCACGGCTTCGCCGAGCTCGACAGGTGAGAGTTCGCGGCTGGAGGTGACGACGGCGGTGGAGATCCCGCCGGCGTTGAGGTCGACGCTGACGTTCTCTACGCCGTTAAGGGCTTCGAGTTCCTCAGTCACGGAGGCGACGCAGTGTCCGCAGGTCATGCCGGAGATGTTCAGTGTGGTTTCCATGGGGTTCCTCTTTCGGTATGGGTTGCTTTGGCAGGCGTTGAAAGCTGCGGTGCAGGGAGATGTCAGCGCAGGAGCCGGCCGATGGCGTCCGTGGCTTCCTGAACCTTGGCCTGCACCAGTTCCGGGTTGCCGGTGGCGTCGGCCTCGCGGGCAGCACCCACGACGCAGTGGGACATGTGGTCCTGGACCAGGCCCAGGCTCACGGCATGCAGCGCCTTGTTGATGGCCGCGACCTGGGTCAGGATGTCAATGCAGTACTTGTCTTCCTCGACCATGCGGGCAATTCCGCGGACCTGGCCCTCAATGCGCCGAAGCCGCTTGAGGTAGGCCTCCTTGTCCGAGGCATACCCGTGGGCACCGGAGTGATCCTGCTCTGCGAGGCCGCCGGCGGCCGGTTCCTGGGTTGTGCTCATCTGCGCTCCTAAGGTTCGATCTACCACGAAGATATACCCCCTTGGGGTATGCGTCAAGTACCCCTAGGGGGTATCTACCAGCTGTTGGGGTGGGCAGCATCGGGGGCTCAGGCGGTGATGCTCATGTGCGCGGTTACGCGCGCTCGGCGTCACTGCGCAGGATGCAGAATTCATTGCCCTCCGGATCCGCGAGGACCACCCAACCGGTCCCGTCGGGCATCCGCCGGTCCGCAACTTCCCGGGCCCCCAATCCCAGCAGGCGCTTCAGCTCCCGGTCGCGGGTGTCTTCGGCCGGCTTGAGATCCAGGTGCACCCGGTTTTTGACCTGCTTGGCGTCCGGAACTCTGATGAACAGCAGGCGCTGGGAACCGTCGTCGGAGGCAATCATGCACTCCTCGTCGCCGGGATGATTCGGGTCGTGGGGATCGTCATGGAAACCAAGCGCCTCTTTCCAGAACACTGACTGGGCGAAGGCATCAAGGCTGTCAAAGGACGTATGTGAGATCAGGGCTGTCATGGAGGTCAGCGTAACCGGCGAGCGCCGCAGGCTCAGGAGCGCGCTGCGGCTTCCCCCCCCACGGGTCAATCGCCGGAGCTGACGGCGGACTGAATGGTGCGGATGGCCGCCCCCAGCTCACCGGTTGCGAGCAGCCCCGGGCCCAGAGGTCCGGCCCTGTCCTCCCCCACCGGCGGAAGCAGGCGGAGAACGCTCCGGGTTTGTGGGCTCATGCGGGCGACCTGCCATTGGAGTTCTGCGCCCGCGGCGGACCGGTCAGTGTCGGCGAGGGCGGCGGCCTTGGCGGCATACGCCGCAGCACCCAGGGCATGTGCTCCCATATGTGCAACAGCTGCGGCCTGCGCCGCCGCTCTGGCGGCAGCAGCACCGGCAGGCGTCGCGGCGGCGCCGGCGGCCCTGAAGGCAAGAAAACGACGCCGGATCTCACCGGCGGCGCTGAGTTCACCGGAGCCAAAAGCCCGGGCGCGCTCGATGGCATCCCGAGGCCGACCATCATCGGGAACGTCCGCTTCGAACAATGCCAGGACGCGTTCGGCGCAGTCAGCGGCCCAAACAGCCAGAGTGCGCCGGTCTGCTTCGCTCAGCGATTGAGGAGAACCCATGGCATCACCTTTGCATACCGGGTGCCTGCCGTCCCGCGTTTCTCCTGCGGTTCACCTGCACGGCTTCTCCTCCTTGCATCTGCAGCGTGCAAGGATGACCGAATGAACGCAGAGACTGAACCGCTGCTCGCCGGCCCACGGGGCCGCCGGATGTGCCTGCAGCTCGCGGCGGAACTCGACCCGGACGTCAGCACGGCCGTGTTCCGGCTGGGTTACGAGCTCGATCCCGGCAAAGGAACTTCCACGGTGATGTTCGGCCTGATGAGTCCTGAAGAAACAAACGACGGCACCAAAGAGGACGACGCCGGTGTCCCCGTTTCTGCCTCGCCCGAGGAGCTGGCCGCCGCGCTCTTCTCTCTTGATTTTTCGGGCCTGCGTAATGAGCTGATTCAGCCGGCCCTCGAGGCTGCGGTGGATGCTGCCAGGTATTGGCAGGCCCCCGACGGTGAGGATGTGCTCGCCGCGCTGCCGGTCATCCGGAAGGCACTTGTCCCCTTGGCCGTCCGGGTCGGGACCATGCCGGCAATGCAGCACAGTGCAGCGCCCCGCGGCACTGAACAGTGGGCCATCGACTGGCGGGGCCCGGATGACCCGGCGCCGCTGGGGAGCGCTCCGCAGCGGAAACTGGCCCAGTGGGGGCGGAACATCCGTGCCGAGGAAATGAAATGGAAGGCAAGTGCACGCGGACTGCACTCGAATTGGACCGGTTCATGGTGGTCGTTTCCCCTTGGGCTTGTCGGCACTGTCAGCCGGATCCCCGCTGCCCTGAACCTCATTGAGGATTCCCTTGGCTGGCTGGACGCCACCACCATCCCGGTCCGCGGTGCAGGCCGGACGTATGAAATCCGCACCGGAGAAGACTGGATAGCGCTCTGCCGGAAATTTCCGCTCGACGTCACCGCATCCCGCCGCAACGATTGGTTCCATGTCACTGGACGTGACGGCCGGTGGCTGATTCCGGATTGGGAGCGTGTGGCTGGGGAATGGGATGCGGTTCATTTGACGGTGGCGGGATATCTCAGCAGCGCAGGGCGGGCTCTCGACGTCGATGAGGAGTGGGCTTCCGTGATTGCCGGCTGGGATCCGGACCGGACCATTTGGCTGACCGACGTCGTCCGTGAAATCGACAGCCCCCGGCAGCACTGGCACCGGGCGCAACACGGCGATGCCTGGACGCTGGTGGACGAAGATAAAGTCCATTAGGCTCCGCCCATGCCTCTGACCAGCCGTTTGATGGACACCCCGTCCGGGTGTGTGACCCTGCAGTGGTCCCTGCCCGCGTCTCCGGACCGGGTGTGGCACGCACTGACAAGCCCGGAAGCGCTGCCGCATTGGATGGGGACCGTCACCTCCGGTGAATTCGCTGCAGACAGCGTGGTCACCGTCCAGCACTCCGTGGGCTATTCCTGCATCAGTGAGATCCGAGACTGGGAACCGGGAAGGCTGCTGGCGATGACCTGGTCGTTTCCGGATGAGCCGCTCTCCGTTCTGCGTATTGAGCTGACCCCGGTCGGCAGCAGCACGCAGCTTTTGCTGGTCCACGAGGGGCTGGGAGATGAGACCGCCAACTACCTGCCCGGCTGGCAGACGCATCTGCTGTACCTCGAAGATCTGCTCCGGGGCTGCCCCCGGCCCATGAGCGAGTTCTGGCTGGTGTACGAAGGGCTGGATGACCGCAGGAGCCCGGCCAGCCGCAACACGTAAGGTGGAGGCGTGGGTACCAATTCGCTTTCAGCCGCTTCCGAGGACTATCTCAAGGTCATTTGGACCGCCCAGGAATGGACCGACGCGCCGGTCACGGTTTCCGCGCTGTCCGCACACGTGGGGAATTCGCCGTCGTCGGTCTCAGAGGCCGTCAAAAAGCTGACAACCCGGGGATTGCTGACCCATGCGCGCTACGGCTCGATCGCGCTGACGGAAGAGGGTACGCGTGAAGCGGTGGCCATGGTGCGCCGGCACCGGCTGATCGAGACATTTTTGGTGGAGTACCTGGACTACGGCTGGGACGAGGTCCACGACGAAGCCGAGCATCTGGAACACGCCGTCTCGGAAAAGCTGGTGAACGCCCTGGACCGGCGCCTGGGTTATCCCGTCCGCGACCCGCACGGAGACCCCATCCCCACACGGGACGGCAGCTTTCCGCCGCTGGCAGCAGTGCGGCTCAGCGGCTGCGAGCCGGGCAGCAGAGTGAGCATCGCCCGGGTTTCGGACTCCGACCCGGAACTGCTGCGGTATCTGGCAGGGCTGGGACTGCATCTGGACGTGCAGGTGCACGTTCTCTCGCGCCAGGCCTACGCCGGAACCCTCACCGTTGCGGCACACGGCAAACAGCTGGAACTGGGCCTTCCGGCAGCACAGTCCATCTGGGTCCTGCCGGCGCCCGCCGCGGCGGACAGCCGGCAGGACGCAACAGCGGGATGAGCCAGCCCGGCGGATGAGCTCACCCGCCCGGCTGAGCTCACCCGCCGGCAGGACTCACTCCTGGGGCAGCACGTGCAGGTCGAAGACCACCTCGCGGTAGGTGGGCGTGTAGCCCAGGCTCTCATAGAGCCCCAGGGCTCCCGACGGATTCTCGGTGTCCACGCCCAAACCGGCACGTTCCATGCCCGATGCCTTGTACCGGCGCATTGCTTCGCCGAGCATCGCCGGAGCCAGGCCCAGGCCGCGGTAGCTGCGCCGCACGCCGAGGAGTTCGGTGTAACCCTCGCTGTAGCCGTTGAGCTTCTGCCCCTCAGGGTCGAAGGAGGCAATGTTGTAGCCGGCAATTTCCCCGGCTGACGTATCCATCACCACGAAGGTCCAGTCAGGCCGGAAATGCGGGTGTTCGACGTTGTGCTGCCAGCGCTCGGGATCCCGCTCTTCGCTCCCCCAGTGGTCCTGGAAGACTTCGTTGTGGGCCACGCGCAGCGCCTCGGAAATGTCCTCGTTGAAGGTCACGTATTCCAGTCCCTCCGGCAGCGTGGCATCCGGAATGTCCGCTTCCAGGGGCCGGCTCATTTCAGTGAAGTAGCGAACTACTGACGCATTGGCGGCGTGGAACAGTGCAATGTGCGAGGCGTTGTCCTCTTCCGCCATGAACCGCAGCAGGCCTTTTTTATGGCCTGTTTCCAGCAGCCGCTCGCGGGCGCGCTGCTGCTGCCAGCGCAGCAGTGCGGTGCCGATCCCGCGCCGGCGCCACTGCGGGTCCACTCCGCCGGCACCGTGGATCTTGTCCGACCCCTCGGTCCGGACCAGGTATCCGTAGGCGCGCGGCACGCCGTCCCGGTCCAGCCCCAGCAGGGTGTCGCGGGCGGGGGTGTCGGCACTGGCTTCCAGCACGTGTTCCAGATCCGCACGCTGCTGGATAAAACCGGGTTTGTCGACTGCGGCGATGCGCCGAACCAGCTCCAGCCAGGCGTCTACGTCCTCCGCCGTGATGGCCCGCCAGCGCAGACCCGTTGCAGGACCAGGAATTTCCGGTGGTGTCGAGATACTCATCTTTCCAGACTATGACACCTGCTTCGGGCGTTTCCTACCGGTGTGACCCCGCGCATACCGGCTGTCCCAGATCCAGTCTGCGGTCGCACCAGACGGTGTCCGCCGGATTGTGGGTGACCACCACCACGGATTTTCCGCGCAGGCCCGCAGCGAGATCGGCCATCAGCTGTTCGCCTGCTTCCGCATCCAGATGCGCCGTGGGCTCGTCCAGGAGGACGACGTCGGCTTCCGTAAGGAGGGCGCGCGCAACGGCAAGGCGCTGGCGCTGTCCGCCGGACAGGAAATGTCCGCCGCCCCCCACGCGGGTATCCAGTCCCTCCGGCAGGCCGGCGAGGAACGGACCGAGGCCGACGGCGTCCAGGGCCGCCGCCATTTCCGCTTCGGTGGGCGCGTGCCGGCGGTCCCGGGCCAGCAGCAGATTGCCGCGCAGCGTGGAGTCGAACAAGTGGGCTTCCTGCGGGCACCAGGCCATCCGCCGTGCCGCCGGGGGCAGGTCCGCGGCTCCCCGGCCGTTGATCCGGAAGGTTCCCTCCTGCGGGGTCAGGAAGCCCAGCAGGACGCCGAGCAGCGTGGACTTTCCGCTGCCGGAGGGGCCGGTGACGGCCAGCCAGCTGTCCGGGCGCAGGTCCAGGTCCAGATCCTCGAACACCGGAGTGTCGGAGCCGGGATAGTTGTAGCTGATGCCGCGCAGTTCAACGGTTTCCACGGCGGGGACCGTAGCCGGGTCCCCGGATTCCGCCTCGGGCTCCACGGTGTCGGTGCCCAGGTCCGGCAGCACCTTGTCACCGAGGGTCCGCCAGGCAAAGAACTGCTGGATGGATCCGTTGACGGCCACGAAGGCTTCGATCAGGGCCAGCTGCATCAGTACGACGACGGCGGCGACGGTCGCGGAGACGTTCCCGGCCACGGTCAGCATGTACAGGGCACCGAAGGAGCAGGCCAGTGCCGTCAGCGCGTTGGCCAGGCCCTGAGCCCAGGCGCTGCGCCGCACGGCAGCAGAGGCCCGCGCGTCGAGCTCCTGCTGGCGGGCAAACACGGGTGCGGCACTGCGGTTGGCTTCCAAATCCGGTGCGGCCTCGAGCAGCCGCGCCATGGCTGCCATGGACCGGGACTGCAGCCGCACGGTTGCAGCGCGTGCGGCTGCGTCGGCTCCCACGGCCGCGAGGGGGGCAACAACGAGCCCGACCACGCACACCAGGATCTGCGCACCAAGGGCCCCGGGCAGCAGCAGGCCGGTGGCGATGCATGCGGCCACTGCGGTAAAGAAACCGGTCAGCGGTGCAAAAACGACGCGCGGTGCAATATCGCGCAGCTCGTCCACGTCGCCCACCAGGCGTTCCAGTGCTCCTCCGCCGCGGGCCAGCCGGCGCCAGCCCTCGGGGCGCTGCAGAAGTCCGTTCCACAGGCGGATCCGGATGGCGTTGGTGGCCCGGAAGACGGCGTCGTGCAGGCGCAGCCGCTCCAGGTATCGCAGCACGGACCGGCCGATGCCGAAGAACCGGACACCCACAATCACGCCGAGCAGCAGCAGGATGGGAGGCTGTTCGGAGGCCCGGACAATCAGCCAGCCGGACAGCGAGGTGAGGGCCACGGCAAACAGGGTGGCGCCGGTGCCCAGCAGCAGTGCCAGCAGGAACTGGCCGCTCCAGGGCCGCAGGACCAGCAGGTTCTTCCACAGCGGCTGATGCACGGGATGAAGTTCGGTCTCCGCGAGTTCATCCTGCCAGCGCGCGGTTGCCCCGCCGGCAGCGGCACTTGTGCCGGCAAAAGTCGCAGCTGTTGCGGCGGGCACGGCCGCGGTGTCCTCGGCGGCGCTGGCTGCAGCGCCGGAAACCGCCGGCGCCGGGGCATCTGGTGCCGGCGCCTCCGGGGACCCGGCATCCACCGGGATCATCCGGTCGGCAATGGCCGCTGCCGCCTTGTCATGGGCCACGAGCAGTACCGTGACGGTTCCGCGCAGGCTATCCAATGCGCGGATGACGGCCGCGGCGCTGGCGGCATCCAAGTGGGCGGTGGGTTCGTCGGCCAGCAGTACGTGCACCTGCGGCTGGCAGGCAAGGCGCGCCAGCGCCCGGGCAACTGCCACGCGGCGCTGTTCACCCGGGCTCAGGTCAGCGGTGCGGGTGTCCAGCAGGTGCGCCGACCCAATGGCGGCGAGCGCATCTGCGGCTGCCTGCCGTCCCTCCTCCGCTGAGTCCAGGCCGGAGTACAGGGCAATTTCTTCCACGGTGGTGTCTTCCACGAGCACCGGGTGCTGCGGAATCCAGGCAATGCCGGAACGGTCGACGCCGGTGACGGTGCCTTCCAGCGTGGTGTCGCCGCCGCTGCGGCGCAGTCCGGCGAGGGTTTCCAGGACGGAGGTTTTACCGCTGCCGCTGGATCCGGTCAGTGCCGCTATGCTGCCCGCGGGCACGTCGAAGCTGAGGCCGGACACTGCGGGACGGGGACGCCCGGCGTATCGGATGGTCAGCCCTGTGACGGACAGTGCGGCAGCGGCGGGAGCAGCGGCAGGACCTGTGATGCCTGAGGCATCGGCGTCAGCCGGAGCATCGGTGTCAGCAGCGGCCGGGATGAGCGGCGTTGCGGCCGGCGCGTCCAGGACGGCGTTGGTGCGCTTGAGCGCTTCGAGCCCGTCCTCGCTCGCGTGGTGTGCGGTGCCCAGGTCACGCAGCGGCTGGTAGCACTCGGGGGCCAGGATCAAGGCCAGCAGGCCCAGTTCCAGGGACATGGAGCCGTGCACCAGGCGCACGCCGATCACCACTGCCACGAGGGCCACGGAGATGGTGGCAATCAGTTCCAGTGCCAGGGAGGACAGGAACGCCACCTTCAGGGTTTCCAGGGTGCGGGTGCGGTAGTTCTCGGCTACGTCGCGCAGGGCCCGGGTCTGGGCCCGGGCGCGGCCCAGGCCCACCAGGACGGGCAGCCCCTTGGCCAGCTCCAGCATGTTGTCCGAGAGCCGGTTCAAGGCGTCCACGGCTGCGGCGGTCTTATCTCCCGTGTGCAGTCCGATCAGGATCATGAACACCGGAATCAGCGGCACGGTCAGGACAACCACCACCGCGCTGAGCCAGTCAGCGGAGAGGATCCGCAGGCCCACCAGCAACGGCACGACGGCGCAGGTCACCAGGGCAGGCAGGTACTTGGCGTAGTAGTTGTCCAGCCCGTCCAGTCCGCGGGTAATCAGTACGCTCAGCGCACCGCTGCCCATGCCGGGAACACTGCCGCCGTCGTCGAGCGCCCGCGAGGTGAGGGATGCCCGCAGTTCCTCCTTGACGCCCGCCGCGGCGCGCTGGGATACCGTTTCGGTTCCCCAGACCGCGAGGGACCGCAGCACGGCACCGGCGATGCCGTTGGCGAAGACCCAGCGCCAGTCCGGTTCGCCGGATGCAAGACCGGCAACCCCGGCGGCCACGCCCGTGGCCAGGAGCACCAGACCGGCCGCCTTGACGGCAGCCAGCAGCCCCAGGAGATACAGCGCCCGCCGGCTGGCGGAACTGACCGGAAGAACCGGTTTCACTGGGCGGTCACCGAGTGGGCAGCGGGGATGGAGTCAGCGCTAATGCGCTTGCGGAAGACCCAGTAGGTCCAACCCTGGTAGAGCACGACCAGGGGCAGGCCGAAGAGCGAGACCCAGGAGATCACGGTCAGCGTGTAGTCCGAGGACGACGCATTGTCCACGGTCAGGTTCCAGGCCGGGTTCAGGGTGGAGGGCAGAACGTTCGGGTACAGCGAGGCGAAGATGGTGAACACACCTGCCACCAGGAACAGCCCCATCCACGTGAAGCTCCAGCCTTCGCGGCCGCGGCGTGCCGTGACCCAGGCCAGCACCACGGCCACTACGGCGATCACCAGCGGAACCAGGGTCAGTACCTTGCCGTTTTGCTGCTGGACCACGATGGCCCAGGCCGCCATGGGCAGCACGCCCAGCGGCAGCCAGCGGACGACGGCGCGGCGGGCCCGCATTTCGATGTCGCCGCGGGACTTCAGCGCCAGGAAGGCGCAGGCATGGACCAGGCAGAATGCGACGACGGCCAGGCCGCCCAGGACCGCATAGCCGTTGAACCAGGCGAAGGCTCCGCCCACCCGGTCGCCGTTTTCGTTCAACGGCAGCCCGGTGGTGGTCAGCGCGAGGGCTGCCCCGACGCCGAAGGCGGAGACAAAGGAGCCCAGGGCCATGGCCCAGTCCCAGCGGCTGCGCCAGCGGTCATCGTCGTGCTTGCCGCGGTATTCGATGGATACGGCCCGGAAGATCAGTCCCAGCAGGACCAGCACCAGCGGGATGTACAGTGCCGAGAAGAGTGCGGCGTACCAGAGCGGGAAGGTGGCAAACGTCATGGCCCCGGCAGTGATCAGCCAGACCTCGTTGCCGTCCCAGACCGGGCCGATGGTGTTCAGCATGACCCGGCGGTCCTTCTCGCTGCGGCCCATCAGCTTCATGAGCATGCCGACGCCGAGGTCGAAGCCTTCGAGGAAGAGGTAACCGGTCCAGAGGAAGGCCAGGACGATGAACCAAAGGGTGGGTAGCGAAATCACTTCTGTGCTCCAGATCGCTTAGTAGGCAAAGCCGAGGACATCGTCGGGCTGCTTGGTCTTGGTGTCGGACCCGTCGCTGCCCGTTCCGTCGTCACCGCCGGCGGAATCCATGCCGCCGGAGGAACCGCCGTCGTGCCCCCCGCCGTGCAGCAGTTCGGGCATGGCGGACGGAACGCCGCCGCGGGTGAACTTGAACAGCAGCCGCACTTCCACCACCAGCAGCACCAGGTACACCAGGGCGAATGCGCAGAGCGAGAAGATCAGCTCAGCCATGGAGACGCCCGGAGACACTGCGGCCGCCGTGAACATGAACACCTGGTCAATGCCGGTGAAGCTCGGGTTGGGAGCCACGACGAACGGCTGGCGTCCCATCTCGGTGAAGATCCAGCCGGCACTGTTGGCGCCGAAGGGGGCCAGGATGCCGAACACGGCCAGGCGCATCAGCCACTTGGACTGCGGCACGGTGCCCTTGCGGGTCATCCAGAGCGCGGCGGCGGATGCAGCGGCGGCAATGCCGCCAAAGCCGATCATGATGCGGAAACCCCAGTAGGTCACTGACATGACCGGCAGGTAGTCAATCTCCGTACCGGCCTGTGCACCGTACTTGGGATCATCGGGAATGTGGGTGCCGTAGGCTTCCTGGTATTCCGGAATCAGCGTGTTGACGCCCTTGATCTCGGTGTCGAAGTCGTTGTTCGCCAGGAAGGACAGCAGACCGGGCACCTCGATCACGGCGGTGACGTCGTCGCAGTTCTCTGCCCCGACATCGCCGACGGAGAGGATCGAGAAGGAGGTGCCGTCATGGCAGGCGGCCTCGGCGGCGGCCATCTTCATGGGCTGCTGCTCGAACATGAGCTTGCCCTGCAGGTCACCGGTGATGGCGGTTCCGGCGAAGGACACCATGGCCACCACTGCGCCGATGCGAAGGGACTTGATCCACACGCTGTAGTCCGACTTGTCCCGGCCGGTTTCCGGACGGGAGCCAACCACTACCTTGCCGTTTTCATCAACGGTGTCGATGCCGTCGCGGCGGCGCTTCCACAGGTGGTACCAGGCGATGCCCAGCAGGAAGCCGCCGGCAACAGACAGCGCTGCCGTGATCTGGTGCGGGAACGCGGTCAGGAGGGTGTTGTTGGTCAGCACGGCCCAGATGTCGGTCAGGACCGGACGGCCGTCCACCATCTCCACACCCACGGGGTGCTGCATCCAGGAGTTGGCGGCCAGGATGAAGTAGGCGGAGAGGACGGAGGCCAGCGTGGCAATCCAGATGGTGGCGAGGTGAACCTTCTTGGGCAACCGCTTCCAGCCAAAGATCCACAGGCCCAGGAACACGGATTCAGTGAAGAATGCCAGCAGCGATTCCAGGGCCAGCGGGGCGCCGAAGACGTCTCCCACGAAGCGGCTGTACTCGCTCCAGGCCATGCCGAACTGGAACTCCTGGACCAGGCCGGTTGCCACACCCATGATGAAGTTGATGAGGAAGAGCTTTCCCCAGAACTTGGTCATCCGCAGGTATTCGTCTTTGCCGGTGCGCACCCACATGGTCTGCAGGGTGGCCACCACAAGGCCCAGTCCGATGGTCAGCGGCACCATGAGGAAGTGGTAAACGGTGGTGATGCCGAACTGCCAGCGGGCAATGTCGAGTGCTTCCAAGGGGGGATTCCTTCAGTAGGACCATAACTTCTACAGAGCGTAGAATTTCATTCTGCTTCCGATCGTAGATCAGATGCAAAAAGATTTCTACGTGACGTAGAACCCAGCTCTAAAACCCTGTACATTAGAGAGTCAGACCTCTTCCGCCGCTCCCCCTGCCGTCCCCTCGGGACGCGGGACCAGGGAGCAGACTCGGGCGGATTGCAATGTGAAGGACAGGAACAAAAGATGGCTACCCTCGGCGAGCTGGAACGGGCAACCATGGACATCCTCTGGGAGTCCGCGGAAGCGTCCACAGCAAACGAACTGCGTGAAACACTGGCCGAGGCCAACCCCGCGGCCGGCTCGGGCGACGGCAAAGGCCTGGCGGTCACCACTATCCTCACCGTCCTCTCCCGGCTGGAGAAAAAGGGACTGGTGGAGCGTGAGCGGAACATCCGTCCGCACCGCTACCGTGCCATCACCACCAAGGCCGAGCACACAGCCGAACTGATGCACGAGGTCCTCGGATCCGTCAGCGACCGCGAAGCCGTACTGGCGCGCTTCATCGGTTCAGTGTCCGTCAGCGAGGCAGAGACCCTTCGCCGGCTGCTCGGCAGCGTCTAACCCGGTAGCGGCAGCTACTTTCCGCCCCGGTGTTCTGGGCCTCATATGCTCTGGCCGCGCTGGCCCTCGTGCTGGCGTGGCCTGTTCCAATAGCGCTGTCCCGGGCCAAGTGGCCTGCCCGCTCACCCTTCACCGCCATGGTGCTCTGGCAGGCAATCGCCCTCGCCGGCGGATTGTCCATGATCGGCGCCATGCTCACTTGGGGCCTTGAGCCCCTTGGCGACAACCTGGTCGATGCGCTCCGCGGGCTCTGGAACATCCTGATCAACGGCGCGCCGGCCACCACGCTGGGCCTGGTGCATGTATTTGCCCTCAGCGCTGCCCTGCTGCTCAGCGCCCACCTCATTTTCACCCTGCTGCTGACCTATTACCGGATCCGGCGCGGCCGCCGCAGGCACCGGGACATGCTGGCACTGCTCAGCTCTCCCTCCGCCACCCGGCCCGCCACCGTGGTCATCAACCACCCCGCACCGGTGGCGTACTGCCTTCCGGGCGGCGCGCGTTCAGTCACTGTCCTCTCGGACGGGCTGCTGGAAATGCTCTCCGACGAGGAGCTCTCAGCCGTCCTGATCCACGAGAAGGCCCATCTGGCCCAGCACCATCACCTGCTGCTCTGGGCCTTTGCCGCGTGGCGCGCCGCCCTTCCGTGGCTGCCCACCTCCCAGCTGGCCCAGCAGTCGGTCAACGAGCTGATCGAGATGCTGGCCGACGACGACGCACTGCGCACCGTTCAGCCCGAAACCCTGATCCGGGCCGTGGCAATCGTGGGAACCGGCGCAGCGGCCCCCGAGGCACTCAATGCGGCCGAACCCCGGGGCCTTCTGCCGGACAGCCCGGACCAGCAGGAAAAACTGGGTACCGTACACCGACTGAGCCGGCTGCTGACTCCCCTGCCGCCGCTGCCTGCTTGGCAGCGCGCGGGTGTGCTCATCCTGGCCGGCCTGCTGCTGGCCGTGCCCACCACGCTTCTGGTCACTCCGGGCATCCTCTGATTCCGGGCGGGATCTTCCGACCCCGCCCGGTCCCCTGCTGCCGGGCAGATTCATCCGGCCTGGTTCCTCCGGCCGATTTCCTCTGTCGGGTGACTGCTAGGCGTCGATACGGTCGCGGTCCAGCATGGCGGCACCGGCGATAATGAAGTCCTTGCGCGGGGCCACATCGCTGCCCATGAGCAGCTCAAAGGCACGTTCGGCGTCGGCTGCCTGATCAATGCGCACGCGCCGCAGCGTCCGGTGGCGCGGATCCATGGTGGTTTCGGCCAGCTGGTCCGCGTCCATTTCACCCAGGCCCTTGTACCGCTGGATGGGCTCCTTGTAGTTCTTGCCTTCCTTCTGCAGCCTGGCCAGCAACTGGTGCAGTTCCTTCTCGCTGTAGGTGTAGATCATCTCGTTGGCCTTGGAACCATGGTTGATGACCTCCACCCGGTGCAGCGGAGGAACCGCCGCGTACACGCGTCCGGCCTCCACCAGCGGGCGCATGTAGCGGAAGAAGAGCGTCAGCAGGAGGGTGCGGATATGGGCACCGTCAACGTCTGCATCCGTCATGAAGATGACCTTGCCGTAGCGGGCGGCTTCCAGGGCGAAGCTGCGTCCGGAACCGGCGCCCACCACCTGGATCAGGGCGGCGCATTCGGCATTGGACAGCATGTCCGCCACGGAGGCCTTCTGGACATTCAGGATTTTTCCCCGGATGGGCAGCAGCGCCTGGTAATCCGAGGAGCGGGCCAGCTTGGCCGTGCCGAGCGCGCTGTCACCCTCGACGATGAACAGCTCTGAGCGCTCACTGTCGTCGATGCGGCAGTCTGCCAGCTTGGCCGGCATGGTGGAGGTCTCCAGGGCGTTCTTGCGCCGCTGGGTTTCCTTGTGGACCCGTGCGGAGATGCGGGATTTCATCTCCGAGACAACCTTTTCCAGCAGCAGCGCGGACTGCTGCTTGTCCGCGCGGGCGGTGGAGTTCAACCGGGCTGTGATTTCCTTGTCCACCACCTTGGCAACGATGGCGCGGACGGCGGAGGTGCCGAGGATCTCCTTGGTCTGGCCCTCGAACTGCGGCTCGGCCAGCCGGACGGTGAGGACTGCAGTGAGTCCGGCAAACACATCGTCCTTTTCGATCTTGTCATTGCCGGCCTTGAGCTTGCGGGCGTTGGCCTCGATCACTTTGCGGAATGTCTTGAGCAGTGCCTGCTCAAACCCGGCCTGGTGCGTTCCGCCCTTGGGGGTGGCGATGATGTTCACGAAGCTGCGGATGTTGGTTTCGTAGCCAATCCCCCAGCGCAGCGCAATGTCCACCTCGCACTCACGCTCCACCTCGGCGATTTTGCTGTGGCCGGAATCGTCGAGGACGGGCACGGATTCCTTGAACTTGCCGCTGCCCTGCAGGCGCCAGATGTCGGTGACGGGAGCGTCCGCCGCGAGGAATTCGACAAACTCGGTGATGCCGCCGTCGTGCTGGAAGACTTCTTCCACCGGTCCTGCTTCGCCGGCGGTGCCGGGAAGCCGGCGCTCGTCCCGCAGGGTGATGCGCAGGCCGGGAACCAGGAACGAGGTCTGCCGGGCGCGGGACTGCAGTTCCGTGTAGGAGAACTTGGCGTCGGGGGTGAAGATCTGGCGGTCCGCCCAATAGCGGATCCGCGTGCCGGTGACGCCGCGTTTGGCCTTGCCGACCACCTCGAGCTTGGAGGTTTCAAGGAAGGGCGTGAATTTCGCGTCGGGGCGGGGAGTCTTGCCCGTGTCGGCAAAGTGACCCGGTTCGCCGCGCCGGAAGTTCATCTGGTAGGTCTTGCCGGAGCGGTCCACCTGGACGTCCAGGCGGGAGGAGAGGGCGTTGACCACAGAGGCGCCGACGCCGTGCAGGCCGCCGGAGGCAGCATAGGAACCGCCGCCGAATTTGCCGCCGGCATGCAGCTTCGTAAAGACGACCTCCACGCCTGACAGACCCGTTTTGGGCTCGATGTCCACGGGGATGCCGCGGCCGTCGTCGTGGATTTCCACCGATCCGTCCGGATGGAGGATGATTTTGATGCTCTGGCCGTACCCGGCCAAAGCCTCATCCACGGAGTTGTCGATGATCTCCCACAGGCAGTGCATCAGTCCGCGGGAGTCTGTGGAGCCGATGTACATGCCCGGGCGCTTCCGGACGGCTTCGAGCCCTTCCAGGACGGAAAGGTGGCGGGCGTTGTACTCAGTGTTCGGGGGCGCCACGTGTTTGAAACTCCTCAGGCCTTGGGACCGTTGGCCGGCAGATCGCCGATCCAGCTCATGCCCGGAGGGAACCGGGCTACTTCCTAGGTTAAGGCCCGCCACTGACACTGCACGCCAGCGACTCAGCCGCGGTGAAATACCTCACAACCATCCGCCGGGTTGGTACGCGCAGAGCGAAAGACCGGCCTGTATGCAAAGGCTTGGGCCTCAAAGATGGTTATATAAAGTATCAACACCCTTTAGGAGGCTTTCATGACAGCAGCAGTAGCTACTCGTGAACTGAATACGCTGGACCGCTGCGACCGGTGCGGCGCCCAGGCGTACGTACGTGCGGTACTTGAATCCTCGGGTGGGGAACTGCTCTTCTGCGGACACCATGCTCGGGCAGTGGAGACGAATCTCCGCCCGCTGACCTCGGAATGGCAGGACGAGACGTCCCGCCTGATGACGAAGGCAGAAGCAGTCCCGGCAGACTAGTGCCGCAGTGATGGTGAACCCGGTTACCCGGACACCGCGTACAGCTTGGAAGGCTCCTCCCGCCCGGCGGGGGGAGCCTTTTCCATGCCCGCGGTCCTGCGGATGCACGGCGTTCTAAGGTCCCGGCCGCTTAAAGCAGTGCGCCCCCTGTTCCACCGAGGCGGAACAGGGGGCGCATCCCCAGAGTTGCAGCTGGTACTGCTGATGCTTAGTCCAGGTAGTCGCGCAGAACCTGTGACCGCGACGGGTGACGCAGCTTGGACATGGTCTTGGACTCGATCTGGCGGATGCGCTCACGGGTAACCCCGTAAACCTTTCCGATCTCGTCCAGGGTCTTGGGCTGGCCGTCGGTCAGACCGAAGCGCATGGCCACCACGCCGGCTTCACGCTCGGAGAGCGTATCCAGCACGGAGTGCAGCTGTTCCTGCAGCAGCGTAAAGCTCACTGCGTCAGCCGGAACCACGGCCTCGGAGTCCTCAATGAGGTCACCGAACTCGGAGTCGCCGTCTTCACCCAGCGGGGTGTGCAGAGAGATCGGTTCGCGGCCGTACTTCTGGACCTCGACTACCTTTTCAGGCGTCATGTCCAGTTCCAGTGCCAGTTCTTCCGGAGCGGGCTCGCGGCCCAGGTCCTGAAGCATCTGGCGCTGCACGCGGGCAAGCTTGTTGATGACCTCGACCATGTGCACCGGAATACGGATGGTGCGGGCCTGGTCGGCCATGGCCCGGGTAATGGCCTGGCGGATCCACCATGTGGCGTACGTGGAGAACTTGAAGCCCTTGGTGTAGTCGAACTTCTCGACTGCACGGATCAGACCCAGGTTGCCTTCCTGGATCAGGTCCAGGAAGAGCATGCCGCGGCCGGTGTAGCGCTTGGCCAGGGAGACCACGAGTCGGAGGTTGGCCTCCAGCAGGTGGTTCTTGGCACGCTTGCCGTCGTGGACGATGAACTCAAGCTCGCGCTTGAGCTTGGGGTCCATGTTCGGATCGGCTGCAAGCTTCTCTTCTGCAAACAGCCCCGCTTCGATCCGCAGTGCGAGGTCGACTTCCTGCTCAGCGTTCAGCAGGGCGACCTTACCAATCTGCTTCAGGTAATCCTTGACCGGATCGGCCGTGGCACCGGCGGAAACGACCTGCTGGGCAGGTGCGTCGTCATCGTCGGCATCCGAATAGACAAATCCGGAGCCGGTCGGCGCTGCTTCGGGTGCGTCAGGCGCGTCAGCCTCCGGCTCGGCCTCGGACTCGTTGCGCGACTCTTCCTCTTCGGCTGCGGCAGCCTTCGCGGCCTTGGCAGACTTGGCGGGCGTCTTGCGGCCGGCTGCAGCGGTACCTGACTTTGCGGCAGGCTTACGCACCGCAGCCTTGCGGACGGTTTTTACCGCGGTCTTTTCGCCGGCGGCCGTTTCCATCGGAGCAGGCGTTTCCTCTACGGCAGTGCGCTTGCTTGCAGTGTCAGTCTCTTCGACTGCAGTTGACTTTCTCGGCGACACAGAAAACCTTTCATACGGCGGGCTGTGGAATCGCCATTAGGGGCAACACCACTATGACCCTGTCAAGTCCGTGCTTGGATTCAAGCGATCCCGTCTGCAGTGGTGCTCCTTGGGAGAACACTCACGCTCTGGTTTCTGTTCCCCTGCCGTAAGGCAAAGGAATCAAAAGCGACACTTGATACACGAACCCGACCGGGTCTCGGTTCCCATTGTCTCACGATTTCCCGCTGTTGCCAGCACCGGACCCGCATCTGGCGGGGCGGCGCGGTGCTCATGTCCGGGCGGCGCCGGGTGTTGTTCCTTACGACCCCTTCCAAGCTGTCTGCGCTGTCCGCGCCCAGAGGGGGAACAGGCCGGTTGCCAGCAATTCTTCCAGGAGCTGGGCCAGCCGGTATCCCGGATAGGCAGTCAGGCACCGGATCAGGTACACCTGTGCCCTGGATCCTCTCCCCCGGGCCCATTCAATCCAGGCCAGCAGGCTCAGCAGGGCCGCGGTTGCCTCCCGGTCCGCACACCGGTCAGCCGCAGCTGCCGCCAGGAGTTCCGTGAAGACGGAAAAAGCCGCGTCCATGCCGCGCCACTGCGGTGCCCGCCGGTACTGTCCCACCAGCACGTCGCGGAAGATCCGGGCTGCATTGTCCGGCCGCTGCCGGATACGTCCCCCGCCCTGCCCCCCGGCGTGTTCCGCGGCAGCGGCAGCACCGAAACCCGGAGGCACGAGCGGACGTTTCCCGTCTGCCGACAGGAGGTGACAGTCCGCAGCACCGGACAATGCCTGCTCCATGCCCAGGGCGGCCATGACCAGGAGCGTGTCCCGAACCGGCCGGGCGTGCAGACTCGCCAGCAGGAAGCCGGCGGCCTCAAGGTCGGCGCGAACGCTGGGGCAGCCAGGTCCGGCACCGGGCAAGGGGCGGGCATCCGCCGCCGCAGCGGAAAAGAACCAGTTCCAAATTTGTAAAGTGTCCGCAAATTGTTCGTACCCGCACCATCTGCCCTTCAACCGGCGCGCGTAGGCAGCACAGTGGGCCGCGGCTTCTGAAGCGTCCGCCCACAGCGGCGGCAGGTCCATGTCCACGGCCTCGCCCAATGACGGGGCAAAAGCGCTGCCGCGGTACACCATTTCGGCGCTAAGGGTACTGGCGCTGATCTCACCCAGCGGATGGCCCGGCCAGGGGCAGCAGCTGCCGTCAACGCAGAAGTACTCCCGCCACGTGGCGGCGGACACCACCCAGCCGTCCCGGAGGGGCATGCCTGCATCAGCCAGGCACTGGTCCAGGGCTGAGACGAGCCTGCGGTACGGCGGAACATCCGGACGCTTCCAGGCGCGGTCCGTATACAGGGCCATCAACACGCCGTCTGCCGAGAGGTCCGAGCGCAGAATTTCACAGACTTTTGCAGCAAAGTCCGAATAATCAAGGGCTGAGGCCGGGAGGTCCAGGCGCAGCGTTGCCCCCAGGCGGACGGCGTCGACGGTCATCAGGACCAGCGAGTTCCGCGGAACGAAACCAAGGCTGTGGGGTATGAAGGCCAGAATGTCCTCAGGTCCGCGAACTGGAAACGGTTCCTGGGGCCGCCGGCCGCTGGGAGAATTCGTCATGAACCCAAGCATTGCGGCGCGGAAGGCGCGCAGCGGTGCCGGAGCCGCTGCTGTGGAGGCAGCGCCTCCGCCGGCCGCGCTGCCGTCCCGGTGGAGGAGGACTCGTCCCGCCGCCGCAGGGTCCTAATCCGTGTCCGGACCGCCATCCGGGTCATGTCCGCCGAGTGTGCCGCTCCCGGCACTGGTCCGGCGTCCGGCAACCGCTTCGGTTTCGGAGTCAGTCCCGGCACCGGAGCCTGAGCCGCGGGCGGCCTGCCGGGCGGCACGTTCGGCCTGCTTGCGCTGCCGTTCGCGGGCCATTGCTTCGCGCAGGGGCGGAAGCCGCAGTCCGTCGTCGGCCATCCGTGCCCGCACCCGGGACCGGGTGCGCAGAATTCCGGCGACTCCCACAGCCATCACCACAAATTGGACTGCCAGCGCGATGCGGAAGGAATCCAGCGCATACAGGTCTCCGCCGGAGAAGCCGCGGGCGTTCAGGAAGTCCAGCACCACTCCGATCAGGTACATGGACACCAGGGAAGCGATGAACCCGCCAATGTTGACTATCCCGGTGGCGGTGCCCAGCCGGTGGCCCGGGTTGTATGTGCGGGCAAAGTCGAACCCAATCATGGAGCCGGGGCCGCCAATGGCCAGGACAGCGACGAGCAGGGCCAGCAGCCACAGTGGTGCCGGACCGGGATAAAGCATCACCGCGAGCCAGGCGCAGGCCATGGCGGCAGCGATCAGCAGGACCATGGTGGACCTGCGCAGCGGATGGCGCCCCACCCAGGATCCCAGCCAGGGCCCGCAGATGACGGCCACCACCACAAAGAGGGTCATCAGGGCCGATGCCCAGGAGGATTCCACTCCCTCGGCGCTGACCAGGTACGGGAAGCCCCACATCATGACGAACACGGTGCCGGGGAACTGAATGGTGAAGTGTGTCCACATTCCCAGCCGGGTGCCCGGCTGGCGCCAGGCCTGGCCCAGGGAGGTCGCGGTTTGCCGCAGGGGCAGCAGCACCGGCGCCTCAGCGCCGGAGGGCCGGTTGCGGACAAAGACGAGCGTGAGCGCCAGGACCAGCACGGACAGGGACGCCGCGGACACAAAGGCTGTGCTCCAGCCGAAGCGGTGCAGGACAAAGGCAAAAGGAACGGCGCTGGCAATCTGGCCCAGCTGGCCGATGATTCCCGTCCACTGCGTCAGTACGGGGATTTGCCGGCCGGAGAACCACGCCGGCAGAAGCCTCAGGACACTGATGAAGGTCAGGGCATCACCGGCGCCCACCAGGGACCGGCCCAGGATGCCGCCGCCCACAGTGTCGGCAGTGGCCAGCTGCAGCTGCCCGGCCACCATCAGTGCGGCCCCGGCGGCGATCAGCAGCCGGGGCCCAAAGCGGTCCACCAGCACGCCAACGGGAATCTGAAGCCCGGCGTAAACCAGCAGCTGCACCACCGTGAAGACCGAAAGAATGGACGCGGTGGCGTCAAAACGGGCCGTCGCTTCCAGACCGGCAACGCCAAAGGTGGTCCGCTGGGTCACCGCAACAAGATAGGCCAGGACGCTGACGCCCCATACAAGCCAGGCGCGTTTCGAGTTCATGGCCGAACCGCCGTCGGGCTAGTCCCCGGTAGCTGGCCCCGTTTCCCGGTCGGACGGGCCGGAAGAATTCGTTTCTCCGGATGTATCGGCATTCCCACGAGTTTCTGCGTCCTCCGTTGTATCCAGATTGTTTTCAGGCCGCAGTGCTTCGGATTCTTCCTCCGCCTGCGGGCTCGCCAAATAGGCTTCGACGGCGGCACCGAGTTCCTCTGCATCGGCCAGCTCGTCATTGTCCTTAACAAGCAGGGACCGGCGCACAGTGCTGTCCGTGTATTCGTCATAGCGCTTTTCGAGGGTGGCCACCACGCCCTTCACTTCCGCGGACGCTTCCACCTGTTCGGCAATCTGGCGCTCCACTTCACGGCCGGCTTCGCGGAGCCTGTCGGTGGGCAGCACCAGCGAGGCGGCAGCACCGAGGTACTCCAGGCCTGCCACGGCGGCGGGCGGGAATTCGGCTTCGGCCAGGTAATGCGGCACGTGCATGGCGTGACCGACGACGTCGAACCCGGCCTGCATGAGCCGCAGCTCCAGCACATGCCCCACGGCTGCCTGGATCTGCGCATTGGGACGCCAGGCGCTGATGCCGGCCATCAGGTCAGGCCGGTTCCCGTGGACGGTCACGCCCACGGGACGGGTATGCGGCACCGGCATGGGGATCGAATGGATCCAGCTCACCCGCTCCACCTCAAAGCTCTTGGCCAGGTGGACGACGGCGGCCGCGAAACGTTCCCACTGCACGTCCGGTTCAAAACCGGTCAGGAACAGGAAGGGTTCACCCAGGCCGTCGTGCAGCCGGTACAGATTCAACTGCGGCGGCTCGTAATCGGCCAGATGGTCCTGGACAAAGGCGATCTGCGGACGCCGCGCCCGGTAATCGATGAGCTGGTCCGAATCGAAGGTCGCCACCAGGTCATGGTCCAGGGTTTCCAGCAGCTCATCACGGATCTGGGAGACCACATGGCCTGCCTCGGCAAAGCCGGTAAAGCCCATCAGAAGCTGCAATCCGTGCAGGCCGGCGTCGTCGGCCACCTCCGGATTCAGATTGAACAGGGTCAGCGGATCAAGCATGTCTTCCCCTTCTGTGCTTCCATGCGCTTGGGTTTCGAGGGATATCAGGGTGTGCCGCCGATTTGGGAAAAACTGCCAAAAGCGGCGTGCCAGCGCTTGCTGCGCTCTTTACTCAAGGGTAAACGCCGCTGCCCCCGCGTTTCATTCCCGTCCGCCGCGGGCGCACGCCCGCGGCTTAGCAAAGCGGAGCACCACTGCCAAGAGACTACGATCGGTAATAAGGCGCCGCTCCGGCATAACGCGGGACGCGGGAAAGCGGCACCAGCCAATATTTCGGAATATTAAGGATGTAACTTCGTGGTCAAAACGAACGAACCAAATCTGACGGTGGTCTCCCGGGACGTGCAAAAGGTGCCGGCCCAGGCTTTGGTAGTGGGCATAGGCCAGACCCCCGGCGGTCCGGTTCTGATTGACAGCCCGCTCAGTTCCAAGGCAGCCACCGCCCTCGCGGCATCCCTTCCCCTGCTCGGAGCCACCGGTGCCGCCGACGAGGTCCTGCGCCTTCCGGGCCTGCCGGAACTCGACGCGCAGATGCTGGTCCTGACCGGCGTGGGCAAGGTCAGTGCAGGCGTTCCCCTGAGCTCCGAGGCACTGCGCCGCGCCGCCGGCTCCGCCGTCCGGCAGCTGGCCGGCACCGAGACCGTGGCCCTTGCCCTGCCGGCCGCCACTGTGGCCGACGCCGCAGCCGTCGCCGAGGGCGCCCTGTTCGGCGCCTACAGCTACACCGAACACCGCACGGACAAGGCCAAACTCAAGGACCCGGTGAGCAACATCATCGTTGTCACTCCGGCCGCGGACGACAAGGCACTGAAGCCCGCACTGGACCGGGCCCGGATCCTGGGCCGCGCGGTCAACGCCACCCGCACCCTGGTAAACCAGCCGCCGAGCCACCTGTACCCGGAGACGTTTGCCCAGGCAGCCAAGGATCTGGCCAAGCCCCTCTCGTCCAAGGTCAAAATCACCGTCATGGATGAAAAGAAACTGGAGCGTGACGGCTTCGGCGGACTGATGGGCGTGGGCAAGGGCTCTTCCCGCCCGCCGCGCATGGTCAAGGTGGAATACGCTCCCACGCGCGCCAAGGCAAAGCTCGCCCTGGTGGGCAAGGGCATCACCTTCGATTCGGGCGGACTCTCGCTGAAGCCTGCCGCCGGCATGCAGACCATGAAGTGCGACATGGGCGGGGCCGCCGTCGTTCTGAACGCCCTGCTGGCCATCGCCGAACTGGGCCTGCCGGTCAAGGTCACCGCATGGCTGTGCCTTGCCGAGAACATGCCCTCAGGCACCGCTCAGCGTCCGGGCGACGTCATGACCACCTACGGCGGACGCACCGTTGAGGTTCTGAACACCGATGCAGAAGGCCGCCTGGTCATGGCCGACGGCCTGGTCGCAGCCTCCGAAGAAGCTCCCGATGTGCTGATCGACGTCGCCACCCTCACCGGTGCGCAGATGATCGCCCTGGGCAACCGGGTCTCCGCCGTCATGGGCGAGGAAGGGGTGCGCGACGCCGTCAAGGTCGCCGCGGACCGCGCCGGAGAGCTGTTCTGGCCGATGCCCATCCCCGAAGAATTGCGTGCATCCCTGGATTCCCAGGTGGCGGACATCGCCAACCACGGCGAGCGGTTCGGCGGCATGATGACCGCAGCCAGCTTCCTGCGGGAGTTTGTCGGAGAAGTCGACGGCGTGAAGATCCCGTGGGCCCACCTGGACATCGCCGGACCGGCATTCAACGAAGGCTCGCCCTACGGCTACACGCCCAAGGAGGGCACCGGCGTCGCCGTCCGCACGCTGGTGGCCTACGCGGAAGACGTTGTCTCCCGCTCCGCCTAAGGCGTACCTATAGCACCGGCACCCTCCGGGGACTACCGGGAACAAGCAATACGGCTGGTGTTTCTCCTTACACTTCCCGCCGGCGGCCCATCAGCGAGTGGATGGAGCCCTGCCGGCGGGATAGTGTGAGAGACGATCACAACCGCCCAAATCACTAAAACGACGCGCCCATGTGCGTCACCGATTACGCGAGGGAGCGTCCAAGTGGCCGAAAAGGCAACTGCGCAAGAATTCGACATCCTGATCCTCGGAGGAGGAAGCGGTGGTTATGCCGCTGCTCTCCGTTCCGTGGAACTGGGTTTCTCCGTAGGACTCATTGAAAAGGGAAAGCTGGGCGGCACCTGCCTGCACAACGGCTGCATCCCCACCAAGGCACTGCTGCACTCGGCCGAAATTGCCGAGAATGCCAAGACCGCATCGAAGTACGGCATCAACGCCACTTTCGATTCGATCGACATGACGGCAGTGAACTCCTACAAGGACAACATCATTGCGGGCAAGTTCCGCGGCCTACAGGGCCTGATCAAGTCCAAGGGCATCACTGTCATCGAAGGCGAAGGCAAGCTCACCAGCGAAAAGACCATTGAGGTCAACGGCGAGACGTACACCGGCGCCAACATCATCCTGGCCACCGGCTCCTACTCCCGTTCACTGCCGGGCCTGGAAATCGGCGGCAAGGTCATCACCTCCGACCAGGCCCTGAAGATGGACACCGTTCCCAAGAGCGCAATCATCCTCGGCGGCGGCGTCATCGGCGTCGAGTTCGCCTCGGTCTGGAACTCCTTCGGCGTGGACGTCACCATCGTGGAGGGCCTGCCCTCCCTGGTCCCGAACGAAGACGCAGCAATCATCAAGCAGCTTGAGCGTGCCTACAAGAAGCGCGGCATCAAGTTCAGCACCGGCATCTTCTTCGACAACGTCCAGCAGAACGACGACGGCGTCGTCGTCACGCTGGCCGACGGCAAGAAGTACGAAGCCGACCTCCTGCTCGTGGCAGTCGGCCGCGGACCGGTCACCGCCAACCTCGGCTACGAGGAAACGGGCCTGACTATGGACCGCGGATTCGTCATCACCAACGAGCGCCTGCACACCGGCGTCGGCAACGTCTACGCCGTGGGCGACATTGTTCCCGGCCTGCAGCTGGCCCACCGCGGCTTCCAGCAGGGCATCTTCGTGGCCGAGGAAATCGCCGGCCTGAAGCCGGTCATCGTTGAAGACGTCAACATCCCCAAGGTCACCTACTGCGAGCCCGAAATCGCGTCGGTGGGCCTGACCGAGAAGGCCGCCAAGGCCAAGTTCGGTGATGACAGCGTCGAGGTCCAGGAATACAACCTGGCCGGCAACGGCAAGACCTCCATCCTGGGTTCCTCCGGCCTGATCAAGATGGTCCGCGAAAAGGACGGCCCCATTGTGGGTGTCCACATGATCGGCGGCCGCATCGGCGAGCAGATCGGTGAAGCACAGCTGATCGTGAACTGGGAAGCATACCCGGAGGACCTGGCCAGCCTGCTGCACGCCCACCCCACGCAGAACGAAGCCCTCGGCGAGGCCGCCATGGCACTCGCCGGCAAGCCCCTGCACGGCTAAAGCAAAGAATTACCTGCCCGGTGCACCCGGGTTCCCAAAACCCGGGTGCACTAGGCTTTCCACCACCAGCACCAGCGGTACGGCTGGTTCAAAAGATCTAATAAGGAGAAACGGGGACAATATGTCTGAAACCGTGAACTTACCCGCCCTTGGTGAAAGCGTCACCGAAGGTACCGTTACCCGTTGGCTGAAGGCTGTCGGAGACAGCGTTGAGGTAGACGAGCCGCTGCTGGAAGTGTCCACCGACAAGGTTGACACCGAAATTCCTTCCCCCGTGGCCGGCGTCATCGAGGAAATCCTCGTCGCCGAAGACGAAACCGCAGAGGTTGGCGAGGCGCTGGTGCGCATCGGCGACGGCTCCGGTTCCGCCGATGCCAAGGACGACGGCGGCAGCGCCGCCAACCAGGAAGCACCGGCCGAAGAGGCTCCTGCTGAGGAAGCCCCGGCTCAGGAAGCTCCGGCTGAAGAGGCTCCCGCCTCCGACTCGGGTTCCGGCGAAGGCACCGAAGTAACCCTTCCGGCCCTGGGCGAGTCCGTCACCGAAGGCACCGTCACCCGCTGGCTGAAGGCCGTGGGCGATGACGTCGAGGTGGATGAGCCCCTGCTTGAGGTTTCCACCGACAAGGTTGACACCGAGATCCCCTCCCCCGTGGCCGGCAAGCTGCTGGAAATCCGCGTGAACGAGGATGACACCGCCGAGGTGGGCGCCGTCCTGGCCGTCATCGGTTCGGGTGCAGGTGCTCCGGCCAAGGCCGAGCCGAAGGAAGCCGAGCCGGTAGCGGCCGCTTCCAAGGACGAGCGCGAAGCTCCGGCAGTTGAGCCGGAGAAGAAGGAAGCCCCGAAGCAGGAAGAGAAGAAGCCCGAGCCCAAGGCCGAAGCTCCGAAGCAGGAAGCTCCCAAGCAGGAAGCTCCCGCCGCTTCCGAGTCCGAAGGAACCTACGTCACTCCGCTGGTGCGCAAGCTTGCAAACCAGAACGGCGTGGATCTTTCCACCGTCAAGGGTTCGGGCGTAGCCGGCCGCATCCGCAAGCAGGATGTCCTGGAAGCCGCTGAAGCCAAGAAGGCTTCCGAGGCTGCTCCGGCCGCCGCGGCTGCACCGGCTGCTGCCCCGTCCTCGGACAAGGCTGCTGCACCGGCAAAGATCAGCGAAGAGAGCGCCAAGCTGCGCGGGACCACGGTCAAGGCACCGCGGATCCGCCAGACGATCGCCCGCCGCATGGTCGAATCCCTGCAGGTGTCGGCCCAGCTGACCCAGGTCCAGGAAGTGGACATGACGCGCGTCGCCAAGCTGCGCGCCTCGGCCAAGAACTCCTTCCTGGAGCAGAACGGCGCCAAGCTCACCTTCCTGCCCTTCATTGCCAAGGCAGTCACCGAGGCACTGAAGCAGCACCCGAAGCTGAACGCGTCCTACGACTCGGATGCCCAGCAGATCACGTACCACGACGCCGAGCACCTCGCGATTGCCGTGGACACCGAAAAGGGCCTGCTGGTTCCCGTCATCACCGATGCCGGCGACCTGAACATTGCCGGCCTGGCCAAGCGCATCGGCGACGTCGGTTCGCGCACCAAGGCCGGAAAGATCGGACCGGACGAGCTGTCCGGCGGAACCTTCACCATCACCAACATTGGTTCCGTGGGTGCCCTGTTCGACACCCCGATCATCAACCAGCCGCAGGTGGGCATCCTGGGCACCGGTGCGATCGTCAAGCGTCCCGTCGTCCTCACCGACGCCGAGGGCAATGACACCATCGCCATCCGCTCCATGATGTACCTGTCCCTGTCCTACGACCACCGACTGGTGGACGGTGCTGATGCAGGCCGGTTCCTGCAGACGCTGAAGGCACGCCTTGAAGAAGGCAACTTCTCCTCGGACCTGGGCCTCTAGTCCCGGTTTGATTGCCGCTTAGAAAGGGCGCTTCCCCTCGGGGAAGCGCCCTTTCCTGTGCTCCGCCGTCGTTGGCGTTGCCCTGTGGCAGCACGGCCGCGGGCTGATTTTCTACATGTTGTCGAAAAGTTACCGCAGGACGGTCCGGTGAGTTCAAGAATGCTGACAAGGTGTCCGTAAGCTGGAGGTATGGACTTCCTACAGAGCTTTCTCGTATTCCTGCACATCCTCGGCGCGGCAATCATTGTCGGCATCTGGTTTGCCAAGATCAAGAACCCCACCGTGATGCCCGGGCAGTTCCACGGCGCACTCCTGCAGCTGGTGACAGGCCTTCTTCTGGTGGGCCTGGCAGAAATGGATGACTACGACGTCAACCACCTCAAAATCGCCGTCAAGCTTTTGGTGGCTCTGGTCATCGCCGTGCTGGCGTTCGTCGGCCAGCGCAAGTACAAGAAGGGCGAGCCTGTGAGCTCCGCCCTGGCCAACGGCGTGGGCATCCTGGCCGTCGTTAACATCGCCGTTGCAACCATGTGGCACTAGGACAGTAGAACCCGCTCAGCGTCACTGAATAGGATGGGATGAAGTCCCGGCACCTGCCGGCCTTCATCCCATCCGCTTTTAAGGAGCTTCCCATGGCTACAGTCCGCTCAGCCCACACCGTCTGGAACGGCGACCTCTTCAACGGCAAGGGTGATGTCACCCTCGACAGTTCCGGCCTGGGCACCTACGACGTCACGTGGAAGGCCCGCGCAGAGGAAGCCAACGGCAAGACCAGCCCGGAGGAACTGATTGCCGCAGCCCACTCTGCCTGCTTCTCCATGGCCTTCAGCAACGGACTGGCCGAAGCCGGGAAGACCGCTGAGCGCATCCAGACCTCCGCGGACGTAACCTTCGTCCCCGGCACCGGCATCACCGAGAGCCGCCTGAAGGTCACCGCTGTGGTTCCCGGCCTGACCGCCGAGGAATTCGCGGACATCGCAGAGGCCGCGAAGAGCGGCTGCCCGGTGTCGCAGGCGCTCGCCGGAATCAAGATCTCGCTGGACGCCACGCTGGAGTCCTAAGTCTTGGAGTCCTAAGCCCGAGCCGGCTTGGCACCGGTGCGCAAACGACCCGTGTTCCCCTTGGAAAGTCAAGGGAAGCACGGGTTTTTTGTGCCTGTCCGAGGTACAGAATCAACACTGACATTTCTCTGCACCGTACCAACCCCAGTTCCGGATCACAGGGTGTTGGCTGCCAATTGCTGCGGGTAGCGTCTCTTCTACGCGGGTTCGGCCGGTGCGCCGAGCACAAACAAAGTGATCACAACTGCGGCTGAAGGTGAAGCAATGGACCTCACTCCAAAAGAAATAGACAAGCTGTACATATACCAAGTGGCCGATTTGGCCCGTAAACGGCGCGAACGCGGAACCAAACTGAATGTCAGCGAAGCCACCGCTCTCATTTGCGAGGCGATTCTGGAAGGCGCCCGCGACGGCCGGACCGTCGCGGAGGTGATGGAGCTTGGCAAGACCATCGTCTCTGAAAGCCAGTGCATGGACGGCGTCCGTCAGCGGCTGCCGCTCCTGCAGGTCGAGGCAACTTTTGTGGACGGCAGCAAGCTCGTCTCCTGCCACGATCCCATCGGGGTATGAGTTGACTCAGCTCCTCGAGTCCCAAGCGACCGTGGTGCTGGTCGGCGGACACGAGAGTAACAACGGAGCGGATCTCTCCTTCGCGGCGGATTTGGTTCCCGGTGCTCTCATCACCCCGGCCGGCCGGCCGTTGCACAACACGCTCACACACCTGCTCGCGCGCAGTCGTCAGGGGTCCGGCGCAGAGCCGGCACCGATCGTCGTGCTGCCCATGACTTTCGGCCGCAATCCGACCCTGGTGGCGGACATCGCTAAGACGCTCAGCTGGCTCGGCGTCCAGGCACCCTCGAGCAACGGCACCGCGTCCTCCCCCGTGCCAATGGTTCTGGCCGACGCCTTTGGCACCGGTGACCACCTGACGGCATGGCTTCGGGCTGCCGCCACCGAGGTGCGCCGGCGCGCACCGGAGGCGGCTGTCCTGATCTTCGCGGATGCTGCCAACCCCTTCGACGACGCCGAGCTCCACCGCATCGCACATCTGGTGCGCACTCACGGGGCCGGCAACCCTGTGGACACGGCGACCGTTGACGACACAGCCGGACTCCTGGCGGTCGTAAACCGGTTGCGGCTGCTCGGCAGCGCGCAGACGGTCGTCGTCCCGGCAGGTTTCCGACGGGTGGCGACCGTGCGCGGGGAACCCGTGCCGTTCGGGGAGGGCGGTTTCGCCGATGCCGGCTTCTACGGTGCACTGCTGAGCGAGCAGGCCGTGCTGCGCGTCATCCGCGAGCGGGTCCGCGACGCTCTGCACAACCTGCGCCACGGCCGTAACGGCATCGAGGCAGGCCTGACGGCTGACCACGGTCACGGCTATGCCCACTCGCATGCCTTCGAGGAAGCCAACGGTCACTCCCATACGCATCACCACGGCCAGGCCGACTCTCACACGCACCACCATCCCATCCCCATCCGTTCGAGCTGATCGGATCCCTCCTACACCGCAATGCCGCGCGCAGCGATCCCGCATCGCGCCGCAAGGGAAGGAAACACCATGCTGGGCAGCCCCACCTATCACCATAAAGACGAAGACATCGAGATTAACGCCGGCAGGCCAAGCGTCACGCTGCTGGTGAGCAACACCGGCGACCGGGCTATACAAATCGGCTCGCACTTCCACTTCTTCGAGGCCAACAAGGCACTTCTGTTCGAACGGGAACTTGCCTACGGCATGCATTTGGATGTGCCCGCGGGAACCGGCATCCGGCTGGAGGCCGGTGACACCCGGGAAGTGACGCTCACCGCGTACGCCGGAATCCGGCGGGTGATTGGCTTCAACAACCTCGTGGACGGCGGACTCGACTCCGCGGCAACGAAGATCCGGGCGATGGCACGAATGGAAGAACTCGAATTCAAAAACGGTAAACCGAGCGCCAAACCCAGTGCCAACGCAACCGGCGACGCATCTAAGGGGAACAAGTAATGGCTATCATCTCGCGCAAGCAATATACGGACCTCTTTGGTCCCACCGTCGGCGACCGGGTCCACTTGGCCGACACCAATCTGGTGATCGAGATCGAGAAGGATTACAACGAGGGCCATTACGGCGACGAGGTGGTCTACGGCGGCGGAAAAACCGCCCGTGACGGCATGGCAGCGGACCCGTCTGCAACTGACGCGGAGGGCGTGCTTGACCTGGTCATCACCAATGCCATCATCCTGGATCCGGTGCTCGGCGTTGTTAAGGGCGACATCGGTGTGCGCGACGGAAAGATCGCCGGCATCGGCAAATCGGGGAACCCGCACACCATGAGCGGAGTGGATCCGCGGCTTGTGGTGGGCCCGGGCACCGAGTTGCTGGCCGGCGAGCACCTTATCGCCACTGCCGGCGGCATCGACTCGCACGTGCACTACATTTCGCCGGAACAGGCCCTGGCCGCCCTCTCCAACGGCATCACCACCCTCTTTGGCGGAGGTACGGGTCCAACCGACGGCACCAACGGCGTCACGACCACCCCGGGTGTGTGGAATCTTGCCCGGCTGCTGGAATCAGCCGAGGCGATGCCGGTGAACATGGGTTTCCTCGGCAAGGGCAACGGATCGCTGCCCGAGGCCCTGATCGAACAGGTGCAGGGCGGGGCCTGCGGACTCAAGGTGCATGAGGACTACGGTTCCACACCGGCCGCGCTCAGCAACGCACTCTCCGTGGCTGACGCCTACGATGTGCAGGTTTCAGTGCACACCGACAGCCTCAACGAGGCCGGCTATGTCGAGAACACCCTCGATGCCATCGACGGCCGCACCATCCACACCTTCCACACCGAGGGTGCCGGCGGCGGGCACGCACCGGACATCATCAAGGTGGCCGGCCACCCCAACGTACTCCCGTCCTCGACGAACCCCACCCTGCCCTACACCGCCAACTCGGTGGATGAGCTGCTGGACATGGTGATGGTCTGCCACCACCTCTCCCATGACATCCCCGAAGACGTAGCCTTCGCCGACTCCCGCGTGCGTGCCGAGACGATCTCGGCCGAAACGGTTTTCCATGACGAGGGGATCATTTCGATGGTTTCCTCCGACTCCCAGGCCATGGGGCGCATCGGAGAGTCGTTCATGCGTACCTTCCAGATTGCCCACCACTGCAAGGACCAGCGCGGCACCCTTCCGGAAGACAGTGCCGATAACGACAACTTCCGGGTCCTGCGCTATCTCGCCAAGATCACGATCAACCCGGCCATTACCCAGGGCGTATCCGATTACATCGGTTCGCTGGAAGAGGGCAAGATGGCCGATATCGTGCTCTGGCCCGTGGGTTCCTTCGGCGCCAAGCCCAAGCTGATTGTCAAAGGCGGCCTGATCAACTGGGCCTTGATGGGCGACCCGAACGCCTCGCTGCCAACTCCGCAGCCGGTGTTCTACCGGCCCATGTTCGGTGCGCAGGGCAAGACACTGCAGAGCACGCGGGCGACGTTCATGTCCAAGTCGGCCATCGACAAGGGCGTTCCCGAGCGGCTCGGGCTGGAAAGCCAGATCCTTCCGGTGCACGGCTGCCGCGGCCTCGGAAAGGAGAACATGGTGCGCAACAGCGCGACGCCGCATATTGAAGTTGACCCCGAGACATACGACGTGACATACGACGGGACGCTGGCCACGATTCCGCCGGCGCAGACCCTGCCGCTGACTCAGCTGTTCTTCCTCGCATAGGGGCACCGCATGACGGATGTGAACCAGCTGCTGACCAGCCTGCAATTCGCCGACTCGGCCTTTCCCAGCGGCTTCTACACCATGTCCCACGGGCTCGAGGCCTACAGCCAGGCCCGGCTCGTGTCCCGGAACGGAGTGCAGCAGCTGCTCGCCGAGCTGCTGCTGCACTCGGTCGGGCCGGGGGACGCCACTGCACTTGCCGCCGCCCACCGCGCGGCGGCAGGCGGCGACGTCGAACTCGTCCAGGAGATCGACCAGCGGTTGTTCGCCTCAAAACTAAACGCCGAGATGCGCACCGCCTCCGTGCGCAGCGGGCACCAGCTGATCGATCTGGGCGCCGAACTGATCGACAACGCACTGCTCGCGGAGTACAGCGAACGGGTGCGGCTGCGCAGCACACCCGGCTGCCAGCCGGTCGCGACGGCGGTGGTGTATGCCGCCGCCGGGGTAACCACCCCGCAGGCCGTGGCATCAGACCTGTTCGCCTTTTCGGCGAGCTTTGTCGGAGCCGCCCTGCGGCTGAGGCTGACTGACCACCGGCACGCCCAGGCAATCCTGCTGGGGACGGCCGGGGTGATTGAGCAGGCGACGGATGAAGCCCTTGAGCGCGATCTTGCCGACCTTGGCGGCTGTGCACCCATGGCCGACATCATGTCGGCCCGGCACGAACGAGCCGAGGCTCGGCTGTTTGCCAGCTGACACCGGTACGGACAGACAGAAAGCGCGGCGCCTGAGACCCGGCGCGCAGGCAGAAGAACACCAGAGATCACTGAAATGAGGAACTGATGAGCGAGAACGTTTTGAGGATCGGCATCGGCGGTCCCGTGGGCAGCGGGAAGACTGCGCTGACGGAGGCGCTGGTGCCGCTGCTCATTGAGGCCGGGCGCACACCCGGTGTGATCACGAATGACATTTATACCCAGGAGGACGCCCACCACGTGCGCAGGGAGCTGGCGGGCATCCTGGACCCCGAGCGGGTGGTGGGTGTTGAGACCGGATCCTGCCCGCATACGGCCGTACGCGATGATCCGACCATGAACCTGGCCGTCGGCGCAGAGATGCTGGAACGGTTTCCCGACATCGACACCCTGATTTACGAGTCGGGCGGCGACAACCTCACGCTTACCTTCTCGCCGGCGCTCGCCGATGTGTTCGTCTTCGTGCTGGACACCGCCGAGGGTGAAAAGATGCCGCGCAAGCGCGGGCCCGGCATTACGGACAGCGACATCCTGGTGATCAACAAGATCGACATTGCGCAGTACGTGCGCACGAACCTGGACGTGATGGAATCCGATGCGCACCGGGTGCGTGAGAACCGGCCGGTGGTGCTGACAAACTCACTCACCGGACACGGGGTCGACGAACTCTACCGGGAGATCATGACGCAGTGGAACGGCGCCAGAACCGAGCTCATCGGATGACGGTCAAGGTGACGGAACCGCGAAACACGCCGGCACCTGCCGGGAATGCCCCCGCCGTCGGTGACGGGGTAGCCGGCGTGATTCCCGTGCCTCCCCCGCCGCCCAAGCAGACCGGCGGCCGGGAACCGAGCACCGGCGGTTACCGGCTCCAGCCGGCGTACTATGAGCCGGCCCGGGTGCCTGCCGAAGTGCTGCGCCATGCCGGTGCGCCCACCCTGCCCGTTGGCAGCCCCGGCAAGGTGGGCGTGCTGCAGCTGGGGTTCGCCCGCAACCGCGGCCGCACCGAGCTCGTGCAGCACTATCAGAAGTCTCCGCTGCAAATCATGCATCCGCTCTACTTCAATCCGCTGCGTCCGGACATGGCCTACACCTACCTCATGTCCTCCGGCGGCGGCATTCTGCAGGGTGACCGGCTGCGCACCGACCTGCATTTCGGCCCCGGAACGTCGGCGTACCTGGCCACGCAGACCCACACCCGGGTCTACCGCATGGACCACGACTACGCCGCCGCGATCATGAATATTGAGGTGGAGCAGGACGCCTATGTGGAGTACCTGCCTGAGCCCACCGTGCCCTTCGCGGATTCGCGTTTCTACCAGCAGACCTCGGTGGTACTCGATGAGTCGGCAACACTGCTGCTCGGCGAGACCGTGTATGCCGGCAGGCTCGCCCGCGGAGAGCGGCATGCCTACGACGTCTATGCCTCGGACCTCGAGGTGCGGCGGCCGGACGGCCGCCTGGTCGCCCTCGACCGGGTGCGGCTGTGCCCGCAGAACGGTGCGGAACCCGGCGCAGCGGCCGACGGCGTGAACGGGCTGGGCGTGCTCGCGGACCACGATGTGCTCACGATGCTCTACGTCCTCACACCGCTGGCCACCCCTGCCCAGCTCGCTGACACACTGCACCGGGCACTCGGTGGCAGCGGCGGTGACCTCATCTACGGGGTGAGCACGCTGCCACACGATGCCGGCGTGTGGATGCGCCTGGTGGGCAATGACACCGTTGCCGTGGCTGCCGCGAACACAGCCGCGGCGTCAGCCGTTCACGAACTGCTGACCGGGCGGCAGGCACCCGTAATTCGAAAGAGCTAGAGGGGACAAAAGGTGAGTGAACGGGCTACGGCGCAAGAGACGGCGATGAAACCGGTGCGATCCTACCGGGCGCAGGTGGTGCGCGCCTTCATTCCGGTCGCCCTCCTGCACATCGCGGGGTTCGGACTCTTCTTCTTCCTGGTCGAGCCGCTGCATCTGCGGCTGGGTTCCTCCGTTTTCGGGGTGGGGATTGCCGTGGTGGCCTATGTACTCGGCGTCAGGCACGCCTTCGACGCGGACCACATCGCCGCCATCGACAACACCACCCGCAAGCTGGTGGATCTGCGCAAGCCGGCCGCAGGGGTGGGCCTGTTCTTCTCCCTCGGGCACTCCACCATAGTCTTTCTGATGGCGGCGCTGCTGGCGCTCGGGGTGAGCTGGGCGGTGGGGCTGAGCAGCGACGGCAACGAAGTGCGCAACGGGCTCGGCGTGTTCGGCACTTTGGTGTCCGGCGTTTTCCTGTTGTTGATCGGACTTATCAATGCCGTGGCGTTCGTGGGAATCCTCAAGGTGTGGCGGGCATCGCGCAACGGCGACCTCGATGAGTTGGAGCTGGAGCGGCATCTGCAGGGCCGGGGCCTCATCAGCCGCCTCATCCGGCCGATGCTGCGGAGCATCGACCGGCCGGGAAAGATGTACGCCGTCGGCTTTCTGTTTGGGCTCGGCTTCGACACCGCCAGTGAGATCGCTCTGCTGGTCCTGGCCGGAACCGGGGCCGCGACAGGATTGCCCTGGTACGCCATCCTCTGCCTGCCCCTGATTTTTGCGGCCGGCATGAGCCTGTTCGACACTCTTGACTCTGCCGTGATGGTGAAGGCTTACGGTTGGGCGAGCGTCAACGCGGTCCGCAAGCTGTACTACAACCTCACCATCACCGGGCTTTCGGTCATGATCGCCGTCATGATCGGCGGCATTGAGCTGGTCGGGCTGCTGAACGAGAAGCTGGGGCTGCGCGACCCCCTCACCGGGTGGGTGGCCGCCATCGACCTTGAGAACGTGGGCTACATCGTCGTCGGCACGCTGCTGCTGGTCTGGTTCACCTCCACCGCCTACTGGCGGTTCGGCCATGTGGAGGAGCGATGGGCGCTGGCGGGCGGCGGCTCGACCGCACCGGGCGGTCCGGGGCCCGGCGAGGGCACGGGGACGCCGCCCGACGACATTCCGAACAGGAGCTGACCATGAGCAGCATTGGCGCAACCGCATCGAACTCTCCCATCTCGGGCGCGGGTTGGCTAAAGGGCTGGTGTCAGGGGCTCTCGCAGATCTTCTTCCAGAGCAATACCTACACGGCGCTGCTGATCCTGGCCGCCTTCGTCGTCGCTGACTGGCGCATGGCACTGCTTGTCCTGATCGGCTGTGCGGGAAACACGCTGGGAGGACTCCTGCTCAAGGCCGATCCGTCGTCCGTGACTTCGGGTCTGCAGGGCTTCTGCGGCGCCCTGGTGGGTGCCGGGACCTACTCTGCCATCGGCGGCCGGTGGGAGTCATACCCCATCGCGCTCCTGGGCGGGCTGCTGTGTGCCCCGGTCACATGGCTGGTGGTCGCACTGTTCACGAAGACGCCGCTGAAGGCCTATAACCTGCCGTCAACGACTGCACCGTTCTGCCTTGTTGCGACGGTCATACTGCTCAGCACCGAACCGCTGCGTGTAAGTGCGGCGCAGTCCGGCACCATAGACTCGGAGCCGCTCGCCTTTGCACGCTCCCTGTTGACCAATGTGTCCGAAGTGGTGCTGATCAACAATGTGTGGGCGGGGGCACTCATTTTGATCGGGCTGTTCGTGGCCGGGTGGAAAGTCGGCCTGGCCGGGCTGCTCGGCAGCGTGGTGGGCAGCCTGTGTGCCCTGGCAATGGGAGAGTCGCTCACCGAAACCGCAAACGGTCTGGCCGGCTACTCCGGCGTCCTCACCGCCATCGCGCTCGCCGTGGTGTTCCTGCGCAGCAGTTCAGTGTCCTGGGTGCTCGCCGTGATTGGAACCGTGGTGACCGCTGTGGTCACAGTGGTGATGCACCGCCTTGACGCTCCCACCTACACCTGGCCGTACATCCTCACCACCTGGGTGTTCCTGGTCATTGCCCATTACATTCCTGCGGCCAAGCGCCCCTAGGCGTGCAGGAGACCTCCAAGCTTATTCAGCCGCGGCGACCTGCACTCGCCGCGTGGAGAGTCTTTTGAGGTGTCAGCGGAATCGGACGGTGGCCGTGTCACGCCCCGGCGAGAGCGAGAGCGGTGCGCTTTGCCCGTCGCGCCTAATCACGTAATCACCGAAGAAACCCGTGATCGACAAGCGTGCGTCATGATCCGTGCGCATCGTCGTTTGCGGCAGCCACCATTCGCCCTTAATCAGGGACCGCAGCGCGTAAAAGGAGGGTTTCGGCGTGCCGTCGGCGCGAACAAACCCGCCCGGCGCGCCGAGCCACGCTCCGTCGTCGGTAAGCCCCCAGTAGGTGATGGCCTGCACCGCCGGGTGGCCAACGAGTGAGCGATAGTGGCGCACGATCTCGTCCGCTTGCCTGGCCTCTCCCTCGGGTGTCGATGGCCAGGAGGGGATCTGATAGTCGTTGAGGTCGGTGATCTCCGGCGGCATGAGGTCCCCCGACAGCAGGGTTGTCTCGGTCAGATGGAGGGGCAGCCCGAAGCGGGCGAATCGGTCGACCACCGCCAGCATGGTCTCTTCTCCCCAATATCCCTGATGCATGTGCGTCTGCAGGCCGATCGCGTCCACGGTGATCCCCGCTTCAAGCACGCGCTCGAT
Source organism: Arthrobacter sp. TJ-178 (assembly GCF_058269275.1). Classification (NCBI taxonomy): domain Bacteria; kingdom Bacillati; phylum Actinomycetota; class Actinomycetes; order Micrococcales; family Micrococcaceae; genus Arthrobacter; species Arthrobacter sp. TJ-178. The sequence goes on from NZ_JBZCNK010000005.1 coordinate 278,006, forward strand.
CAGAGCTTCGTAGTCGCTGGACAAGTCGAAGTCGTTCAAGACGAGCGTCGCCGAAGGGTTGGAGGCGCGGGCTTCCTCGAACGCGAGCTGAATCATGGGCACGCGGCCAATGCTCCGGGCAAGCCGGGTGATACCGTTTTCCTCTGCAGTGAACACGGGCATGATGACGGCTTCATTGATGGCGTCCCATGTGTCGATGACCCCGGAAAAGTCGGTCACCTCGCGCCGGATCCGCTCGCGTTGCAGCCGCTCGATCTCCGCTGCCGGTAAACCGGTGAGCCACTCGGGCGCGAGCGTGTGCCAGGTAAGCGGATGCCCCTTCACCGCCACTCCGTGCTCAGCGAACCACGAGGCGGTCCGGAGAAGTCTTCGGGTGTCAGGCTTGCCGCGGGTCGGCTCAAATCCCCGCCAGTAGAACGGAAGGGTCGCCGTGTTGAAGAGGTCGAGCCACATCGCCTCGAGATCCGGCAGCCCAGCGAGCCCTGCCCCGCCGAAAACGGGCTCCGCGGCGGCATCCTGCTCGGTCTCCCCATTGGCGAGCGGGATGAAGTCGAAACCGATGTTGCCGAAGGCGAAGTGATGGCGCTGCTGTTCGACAGTGACTTCCGCGTTGGGCACAGGGTTGCCGACGGAGTCCAGCACGGTGACCTGCGCGCTTCCCCGACGGTGATCGACGCTCATGAGGCGCTCCGTGCGATCTCCTTAAAACTCGGGTGGAAGGCCCGGTCAAAGCCCACGACGCGGGCTTCACCGGAGAGCTGCACCGACTGCGTGATTCGCATGTCGGTGCTCGACGCTCCGAGACCAAGGACGATCTCCCCCGGTTCGACCACCCGCTCGCCGTTTCGGCCGGTGAAGCTGGTGACATCTGCGGGAATGTGTATCGAGAGCTCGACGGATTCGCCCGGCAACAGGTCAACGCGATGAAAACCGACCAGACGCTGCACCGGGCGCACCACTGACGCGACAGGATCGTGGACGTAAATCTGGACGATTTCTGTCCCGGAACGGTCACCGGTGTTGCGCAGACGGAGGCCGAGGGTCGCCGTGCCGTCGACTCCGATCGTTCCCGGCCCGTGCTGGCCGGCGCTCCAGTCAAAGGTCGTATACCCGATCCCGTGTCCGAACGGGAAGACGGCGGTCGGGTCAATGCTGGACACTCCGTTGGAGCGCCCCAGAGGAGCGGCCAGGTATGTGGACGGCTGCGTCCCCTCTGAGGCCGGGATGCTGACAGGCAGGCGTCCGCTCGGATTGACCCGGCCGGAGAGGATGCCGGCAAGCGCGGCGGTTCCTTCTTCTCCTGCGAAGAACGCTTGCAGGATCGCGCCGGCGCCCGTGACAGCGGATCCCAGCGCGTACGGTCGTCCGGCGAGCAGGGTGACGACGGCAGGAGTAGATGTTGCCAGGACGGCGTCGAGAAGGTTCTGTTGGGCACCGGGCAGACGGAGCGACTCGACGTCGCAGCCCTCACCGCTCGTGCCGCGGCCGAAGAGCCCGGCCCGGTCGCCGAGGGCGACGATGACGACGTCGGCCCGCGTTGCAGCATCCACCGCTGCGGAGATCCCGGCGGTTTCTCCTCCGTCGATCGTCGTCCCGGGAACGTATTCGATGTCGGCTTCGGGAAACTCGATGCGGAGGCTGTCCAGCAGGGTAGGCAGTTCGATACCGAGGGGCGTGTCAGGGTGCTGCACGCCGACATGCGCGGGGAACGAGTAGCAGCCGAGAACGGCGAAGGGGTCGTCGGTCGTCGGCCCGACGACAGCAATCCGGCGCGGGGCGGCGAGCGGAAGGATCCCGTCGTTGCTCAAAAGCACGATGGACTGTTCGGCGATCTGGCGGGCGACCGTCCGATTACCGGCGCTGTCCAGGTCGATGGTGCCGCGGATGCCTTCCGCGTTGTCCACGTCGGCGCCGCGCAACGCTGCAGGCGTGGCATCCCAGTCAGGATCAAGCAGTCCGAGTTCGACCTTCTGGCGCAGCACACGCCGGAGGGCACGATCTATGACCGCCTCGGACAGGGCACCCGACCGGACCGCTTCAGTCAGCGGCGCACCGAAGGTCTTCACCGTCGGCAGTTCGACATCCACGCCCGCAGTGAGCGCGAGAGCGGCGGCCTCGCCCCACGAACCCGCGACGCCGTGAAGCAGTTTCAGGAAGGCGATCCCGAAGTAGTCGGCCACGACGGTGCCGTCGAAACCCCAGGTGTCGCGCAGGACTCCGGTGAGCAGCGACTCGTCAGCCGCGGATGGCACGCCGTCGAGGTCGGTATAGGAGTGCATGACCGAACGCGGCTTGCCTTCGCGCATGACCATTTCGAACGGGACGAGCAGCACGTCAGCGAGTTCACGCGGACCGACCGAGACCGGCGCGAGGTTACGGCCGGCCTTCGACGCCGAGTATCCGACGAAGTGCTTGAGAGTTGCGACTATCCCTGCTGACTCGAGGCCACGGACGTACGCCGTTCCGATGGTGCCGATGAGATACGGGTCCTCGCCGATAGTCTCCTCGACCCGACCCCAGCGGGCATCCCGCACCACGTCGAGCACCGGGGCAAGGCCCTGGTGGATGCCGACCGAGCGCATGTCAGACCCGATGCGGTGTGACATGCGCTCAATGAGCTCCGGATTGAACGAGGCCCCCCAGGCGAGGGGCACCGGATAGGCGGTCGCCCCCCAGGTGGCGAAGCCGGCAAGGCATTCTTCATGCGCAACAGCCGGGATGCCGAACCGGTTGGATGCCGCAATCCGGCGCTGGCTGCGGAGGAGGGACAGCGCCCCGAGCGCCGGGTCGACCGGAGCCGAGCCGAACGGCCGGGTCAACTGGCCGAGCCCGTTCGGCAGAAGCGCATCGAGGTCAACGAGGTCGTCCATGTCGTTCTGGTGCGGGGCAACGTCCCCGCCCTCACTGGACGCGCCGACCCAGACGCCGAACAGTTGGGCAATCTTCTCCTCGAGCGTGAGCTCGGCCAGGAGTGCTTCGACGCGGTCCGAAGCGGATGCGCTGACGTCGTGCCATGCCGGCGTAGTCGTCGTGGATGTTGTGTTGCTCAAGGGAAGTCCTAACCTTTGACCGCGCCGGTGAGTCCGCCGACGATGCGACGCTCGAACAGCGTGAAAAATATCAGTGCTGGAATCATGGACAGTGAGGTGAAGGCAAGTACCTTTGCCGTGTCCACCGAATACTGCGAAGCGAACGCCTGGACTCCGAGCGGCAGGGTGTACGTCGCCTGGTCACTGAGGATGAACAGCGGCAGAAGATAGCTGTTCCAGCTCGCCACGAAGGCAAGAATGCCCGTCGTCACCACTCCCGGCAGCGACAAAGGAACGACCATCCGGAAGAAGAAGCCCAGCCGGCTGGTGCCGTCGATCGACGCCGCCTCTTCGATTTCATCGGGGATTGCCTTGAGGAACGGCACCAGGATGATGATCGTCACCGGCAGCCCGAAGGCGATCTGCGGGAGAATCACGCCGCCCAGGTTGTTCATCAGGCCCAGGTCCCTAACGAGGATGTACAGCGGCGTGATCGCCACGGTCATCGGGAACATGAGCCCGGCGGCGAAGAGTGAATACATGGCTCCGCGGCCGACAAACGTGTATCGCGCGAGGACGAAGCTTGCCATCAGGCCGAGCACCACCACACCGATGGTCGTAGCGAGCGCGGCAATCGTCGAGTTGCCGACCTGGTGCCAGAAGGTCGGGCTCGCGAGCACCTCCGCGTAGTTGCCGAAATTCCACGGGCTCGGGAATCCCGCGGGCGAATTGGTGATCTGCGAGTTGTCGCGGAACCCACCGAGAATGATGTAGATGACCGGTCCGAGACAGAGTGAGATGAAGACAAAGGCGACGAAGTAGGTCGCGGGGCTGCCCCACGGCTGGCGCTCCCTCGGCGGACGCTTCGTGCGCGGGAGCGTGGGAGTTTCGAGAACAGTCATCACTTCTTTCCTGACGTGAGGGCACCGGCGGTGTCGCGCCGAAGAACAAACCGCTGGTAGATCAATGCGATGACGAGGGAGATCAGGAACATGACGACGGCGACAGCACTGCCGTAGCCAAAGTTGCCCGACGTGCGTCCGTTGGCGACCATGTAGGTGGCCATGGTCGATGTCCCGGCAGTCGAGGCGACGTACTGGCCCCAGATGATGAAGACCAGGTCGAACAACTGCAGCGAACCGATGATTGACAGGAACGCCCAGATCCGCACGGTCGGCCCGAGGAGGGGCAGCGTAATGGAGCGCTGGATCTGCCAGTAGCTCGCGCCGTCGATCGCGGCCGCCTCGAACAGTTCGGTGGGGATGCTCTGCAGCCCGGCGAGGAAAAGGATGACGGCAAAGCCGATGTACTTCCACGAGATGATCACCATCAGGGACCAGATGGCGATCTTCGGATCGGAAAGCCAGTCTGCCTTGAAGGCTCCCAGCCCGATGCTGTCGAGCAGCCCGTTGACGGCGCCGGATGTCTGCAGCATGAGACCCCAGCCGATCCCGACAATGACCTCGGAGATGATGTACGGGACGAAGATGAGGACGCGGATGAGCGAGCGGCCCCGGATACTCCGGTTGAGCAGGAGGGCGAGGACGACCGCAATGGGGCCCTGGATGACCAGGGAGAGCACCAGGATGAACCCGTTGTGAAGCAGCACGTCGTGGAACGCGCTGTCCTGGAAGATGATCTTGTAGTTTTCGAAACCGACGAAGTCTGTGGCCGGCCCAAAGCCCTTCCAGCGGAAGAAGCCGTAGTAGCCGGCGAGGACGACCGGGAAGATGACGAAGCCGACAAACACGAAGATGGCCGGCCCGGCCAGAAGCGTGATCTCGAGGCGCTTGCGCCAGTCCGTTGGACGCCGCCTGGGCCGCGGTGCGGCAGGGGACGACGCGCGGGCGCCGTCCCCTGCCGTAACCGTGCCCCGCGGCGGCTGAGCGTCCGTCATCAACGGAGCACCGCCTGCAGGTTCAGTCATTTTCTGCTGCTATCCCTTGGCCGCTGCGTCGTTCACAGCGGAGACGATATCTTCAGCAGAGCCCTGACCGGCGAGCATGTCGACAACGCCCTTATTCAGCGCGTTTCCGACGTTCTGGCCGAACAGGGTGTCGAGCCACACCGTAACGTACGGTGCGTCGTTGTACGCCTGAAGGATCGACTGGAGCGCCGGATCAGTGACAGCTGCCTGGGCGTCCTGGTTGGCGGGGAGAGTCTGGAACGCCTCCGCGTAGTCCTCCTGGTACTCCTGCTGCATGAAGAAGTTCAGGAATGCCGTGCATTCTTCTTTCGGCGCCTGGGCGGAGCAGGTGAATCCGTCGACGCCACCCATCATGGCGCCCTCGGCGCCGTCGCCACCGTCGATGGCCGGGAACGGGAACCAGTCCAGGTCTTCCAGCGGCAACTCGTCAGGGGTCAGCGATGCGATGACGCCCGGGTTCCATGCGCCCATGAGTTCCATTGCTGCTTTGTGATTCGCGAGGAGACCTGCAGAGCTGCCTGCTCCCTGCTGTGCCGAGGTGGTGAGGAATCCGTCGTTGAACGGTTCCGTTTCCACGAACGCTTCCATCTCCTTACCAGCCTCGAGCCAGCACGGGTCGTCAAACTTCTTCGACTCGGCCGCTTCGTTCATCGTGTCCTGCGAGCACGACCGCAGCGCGAAGAAGTAGTACCAGTGGGCAGCAGGCCAGGCGTCCTTGGCGCCGACGGCGACGGGGGCGATTCCGGCAGCCTTGAGTTTGTCGACGGCGGAACCGAGCTCATCCATTGTCGTCGGCGCCGTGTCGACGCCCGCTTCGGTGAGGAGATCCTGGCTGTAGAAGATGCCGCCAGGCAGCACGGCGGTGGGCATGCCGTAAATCTTGCCGTCGACCTCGAAGGCATTCAAAACACCTTCGGGCACAGCGGCCCTGGTGGCGTCGTCGATGGAATCCGTAATATCCATGGCCTGGCCGGCCGCAACGACATCCGCAAGCTTGCCGCCGCCCCGCGCCATGAAGATGTCGGGTGCATCGCCGGAGTTCAGCGCCGTCTGGAGCTTCCCGTCCATCTCCTCGTTCTGGACGGACTGAATGTTGATCGTTACGCCGGGGTTTGCCTCCTCGAACGCTGCGACCGTCTTCTCCCAGTGCGCCTTGCCGGCGCCCGTGGTCGAGTTATGCCAGAACGTCATGGTGACGTCACCGTCTTCTGTTGCTCCACCGTCGGAGCCACACGCTGACAGGCCGCCGAGGGCGATTGCGGTCGCCGCCCCGACTGTCAGCAGCTTCCTGATACTGTGCTTGTTCATCTTTGAACGCCTCTCGAAAGTTTCGACATTTCTGTCGAAAGCACTTAGTGTGGTGTGAGCCTAGCAGTGGCACGGTGAAACGCAAGTGTTTCCCGCAACAAATACAGATTGGACGCCCATGACCGGCTCAGGTCGCAAGGTCAAACTCAATGAATTGGCCGATGAGGCCGGAGTTTCGCTCTCCACGGTTTCGAAAGTCCTCAACGGACGGTCAGACGTGTCCGCACAGACGCGGGCGAAAATCGAAGAGCTCCTCGGCAAGCACGGTTACCAGCGACGCCCGGGCCTGCCCAACAGAGACACCTTGATCGAGCTCGTTTTCCCCGAACTCGAGACAGCTTGGGCCATGGAGATTATCCGTGGAGTCGAAAATGTCGCTCGTGCCAACGATTTGAGCGTCGTGCTTACCGAATCAGGTGACCGCCACTCTCCGTCCCCGGCCTGGATCACCGGGGTTCTCCGCCGGCGCCCGGTCGGGGTGGTGCTCCTCTTCGCCGATCTCGCGGCGGAAGCGAAGGCGGCCCTCCAATCCCGCGCCATTCCGTTCGTGATCATCGACCCGGCCGGCGATCCGGCTCCCGATGTCCCCGCGGTCGGGTCGGCGAACTGGTCAGGCGGCCTCGTTGCCACTCGCCATCTCATCGAACTGGGACACACCCGGATTGCCGCGATCACCGGCCGCGACGACATGATGTGCTCCTTCGCCCGCGTCGACGGATACCGATCCGCCATGAACTCGGCCGGTATTGAGATCGATGAACGCTTCGTTCGATTCGGCAACTTCCGGGTCGACGGCGGCCGCAGCATCGCTCTCGAACTCCTGACGCTGCCCGACCGACCCACAGCGATCTTCGCGGGGAGCGACCTCCAGGCACTCGGCGTCATCGAGGCGGCCAGAACCCTCGGGCTCCGGGTGCCCGTTGATCTGTCCATCGTCGGTTACGACGATCTGCAGCTCGCTCAGTGGTCCAGTCCTGCACTCACAACCGTTCATCAGCCGCTCACGGAGATGGCCGAGGAAGCGGCGCGGCTTGTGATCCGCATGAGCGAGAGCACCCTCGAAACCATCCCCCGGATGGACCTCGCAACGCGCCTCGTCGTCCGTGACAGTACGGCCGCGCCGGCTGCGGGCTGACGGGCCGAGCCTGAGGTCAAGCCCTTCCTCTCGCCGTCGCGGCCCTGCCTGGGCGCCAACGCGGTGCCTTTACAGCTCCACGCCCGCCCAGAGGCCGATCACAGCAGCAGCTACGGAAAGCACGAGCATGACAATGCCGCTGACAAATGACGCACCGTAGCGGCCCTTTTTCATCAGTTGCACCGTCTCGTAGCTCGCGGTGCTGAACGTCGTATAGCCGCCGAGGAATCCGGTGCCGATCACGATGCTGACATCGGTTGACACCAGGTGCTCGATGGTGAGGCCGGTGAGAAAGCCGAGCACGAGGGAACCGGAGACGTTGATGATCGTCGTCGCCCACGCGAACCGCGTCTTGGAGTGGGCTCGGATGAATCCGTCCAACATGAACCGCACCACGGCGCCCACACCGCCGGCCAGGGCAAGCAACAGGAAGATTCCGGGGGTCATGTCGCATCCTCCTGCTGATCTTTGCGCGGCCCTGTGCTGCGGTTATTGACGGCGGTCGCAATGGCGATGCCCGCCCAGGTGGCGAAGGCGCCGACGATCACTGTTGCGAGGGCGTAGACCACCGCAGAGCCCGGCAGTCCGTCGCGGAAGAGCACCGCGGTGTCCGTGGCCAGGGAACTGTAGGTAGTAAAGCCGCCGCAGAATCCGGTGCCCAGAAGCAGCTTGAGGTTCGCGCCCGTGGGGCGCGCGCTGTCCAGACGGGTGACGGCTTCGTAGAGGTAGCCGAGCAGAAATGCGCCGACCACGTTGATGATCGGGATGGCGATCGGTACCTGACCGAGGTTTGGGATAACGAGTGAAAGGCCCTCGCGGCTGGCGGCACCGAATCCGCCGCCGACAAAGACGAGTGCGATAGCTGCCCAGCGCAGGTATGACGGACGGGTGCCGGTACTCATACTTATTCCTTGCTCCGAGGCTGCGTGGCGTCAGGTATAAACGCCGACGGCGACGGGGTGCTTTGGTGGGGAATCGGGAGACGTACCCATCTGCTTGACTTTACCGGCGCTGCAAACCGCAGACAACGCTGACAAGCCATCCAGCGCTCCAGAGCGGCAGACGCCCGCACCGCGCCTACCGCCGACTCCAGGGAACTAGGAAATGCCCGGACCCCACCCGGAGGCCGCAATTGGTCCCGGGACGGTTCCCTCATCCAATATCGCCGGCCCCAGCTCAGCCTGCGGACGCGGCGGAAGCGGACCCGGCTGAAGGGACCGGTAGCCCGCAAATGCCGGAGGCTGGTCGGTGGGCAGTTCTGAGAGCATTTCGCGCAGGATTCCCACGCCGTGCTCCAGCTGCGGGTCCTCCCCCGCTACGTAGGCCTGCGGCGGGAATGCCACCTCGATATCCGGGTCCACACCGCGGTTCTCCACGCTCCACCCCACGCCGCCGGTGAACCAGTAGGCAAACCGAGGCTGGTTCACCACGGTGCCGTCCACCAGATCGAAACGCCCGTCAATTCCTACGACGCCGCCCCAGGTACGGGTGCCCACCACCGGACCAATGCTTCGCAGCTTGGCGGTTTGGGTGACGATGTCTCCGTCTGAGCCGGCGAACTCATCCGCCAGGATCACCACGGGCCCGCGCGGAGCATGAGCCGGATACGTCGAGGGCTGGCCGCCGCGGGGGTTTTCCCACGCTGTGACCTTCCGGCCGATCAGTTCCGCCACCAGCTGGGAGGTGTGTCCCCCGCGGTTACGCCGGATGTCCACCACCAGGGCCTGCAGGGATGCTTCCTGGTCCAGGTCCCGGTGCAGCTGCGACCAGCCGTTGGCCACCATGTCGGGAATATGCAGGTACCCGAAGGCACCGCCGGACGCTTCACGGACAATGCGGCGGTTCGCGTGCACCCAGTTCTGGTAGCGGAGCCGCTCCTCGCTGCGCAGGGGAACGACGGCGATGCGCCGCTGCGCGGGCGGGGCGCCGTCGTTGGCGGAGACGATGGTCAGCTCCACTGTGCGTCCGGCTGCACCCGCCAGCAGCGGGGCGGGGCCTTCGCCCGGCGGCACCGGAACGCCGTCGACCGCGGCGATGACGTCCCCGGGATGAACGTCGGCTCCGGGGGCGCTGAGCGGCGAGGTGGCCTGCGGGTCGGAAGACTCCGCACCGAGAATGCGCACCACTTCCCAGCCGCGGACTCCGGGGCGCAGGTCTGCCCCGAGGAATCCCTGACCTCCGGATCCCTGTTCAGTGACGGGCGTCGGAGTGACGTACGCGTGGGACGTGCCCAGCTCGCCGTGCATTTCCCACAGCAGGTCCACCAGGTCATCATGGCTGCCGAGATTCTGCACCAGCGGACGGTACCGGGCGTGCACGCCCTGCCAGTCCAGTCCGCCCATGTCCGGAGCCCAGAAGAAATCCCGCTGCAGGCGCCAGGCCTCGTCGAAGGCCTGGCCCCAGACCTTGACGGGATCAAGCCGGACGCGGATTCGGTCCAGATCAACGCGGATGCTCTCTGCGGAGTCCTCCTCCACCTTCGAGCCTGCCGGGATCACCCGGGCACCGCCGTCGTGACGCACCACCACTTTGGTGCCGTCACCGCTGACCTCAAAACTGTCCAGGGCCGGAACCAGGACGGTGGTTTCCTTCGTCGCCAGATCGAAGCGCTCCAGCCGGGATGCCGGGTCACGGTCTGCAGCCGTGGCCCTCCCGTCGCCGGTCACTCCAAAAATGTCCGTGGCCTGCCAGAGCAGGGCGCCTTCAGCGGCACGGAGCCTGTCGTAACGCCCCTGCGGGACGGGAACGGCAATAATGCGGTCCCCAATCCGCTCCGCGTCCACCCGCACGGCCGGCGCCTTATCCGCGGCGGAGTCAGCCGTCGATGCGGTGCCCTCCGCCGCCGAGTTCACGGTTTCCGGCAGCCCGCCGCCGGAAACCGACGGGCCGAACGGCGACGGCGTCCCGGCAGCAAGCGCCACCAGGAACGGCTTCGTGGAGGACGGGAAGCTCAGGTCGAACCGGTGGGTGTCGTACACCGGATCAAAGCTGCGTTCGGAGAGGAATGCCAGGTACCGGCCGTCCGTGGTGAAGGACGGATCGTGGTCGGTGAACCGGCCGTCGGTCACGTCCAGCACCGGTGCCGCGGCGTCCCGTACGGAGCGCAGGCGGATCTTGGTCCGGCCCTGGGCGCTGACGGGTTCCGCCCAGGCGAGCCACTGGGAGTCAGGCGAGAAGGCCAGCTGGTCAACGGCTCCAAACTCGGAGGCAGCAACCGGGACGAGCCGCGCCGCAGCGACATCAAGCACAAAGACTTCACCGTACTCGGTCGCCACGCCCACGTTTTGACCGTCCGGGCTGGGTACCAGCTGGCTGACCCGGGTCGGACGGTCAAAGCCAATGCGAACGGTGCCGGCCCCCGGCGCCTGCCGCGGGCCAGCCAATGGATCCTGATGCTGTTCGAAGTCCGGATTCCCGGGGCCGGCGCCGCGCGGACCCCGGACTTCCGAGCCTGCGGCCGCCCCGGCTGCGGGCACCGGGCTGGGCAGGACAAAGCCGGCGCTTTCGCCGGGGGCCTCCGGGCGGTGTGCCGCGGCGGGCATGTCCCGGGCCAGGTTCCCCGTCGACTCTGCGGCCGCGGCAGCGGTGTCGATATCAGCGAAGACATCCTTGAGGTAAAGGGCTTCTTCGCCGCCGTCGTCGGCCACAAACACGGCCCGGGAATTCCCCAGCGGCCGGCCCAGGCGGGCGCGCACGGATGAGTCCGCCCGGATAACACGGGAAGGTCCGTCACGGTGGGTCAGCCAGTGCAGGGTGCCGTGGGTTTCCACGATGCTGGCCGTACCCGTGGCCTCGGGAACAACCTCGGCAAGGTGTTTTGATACGTCCAGCGGCCGCGGGCGGCGGGCGCTGGACGCCGAGCCAAGAACTATCTCCACCGGCTGGGCGTGCGCATCCAGCGACGCCAGGAGCCAGAGCTGGCCGGCGGACTCAAAGACGATGCGGGTCCCGTCGGAGGAAGGATGCCGCACGTAAAAGCCGTCGAAATCGGTATGCCGGCGCAGGTCGGTGCCCCGGGGCGTAACCGAGTAGAGATTGCCGTAGCCCTCATGATCGGAGAGGAACACGATGCGGCCGTCAATCCACATCGGGTCCGAGAGATTGCCGTCGAGTTCGGGAACCAGGCGTTCGAATTCCCCGGAGCCGTCCGAATCGATCCACAGTTTCCCTGCCGTACCGCCGCGGTAACGCTTCCACCAGGCCTGCTCACGGGTCAGCATGCTGCCGATGACCACCGGGCGCTCGTCTCCGACGGCAGGGCCCTCAGCGATCGTTTCCACCGGCCCGAAGGGGAGCTTTGTGGGCGCCGAACCGTTCAGCGGCACGCTGAAAGCCCACCGCAGCCGATTGTCCTCCTGCTCCACCGAGGTAGTGGCAATGACCTGCCCCGCAGAATTGAAGCCCTTCAGACGGGTGCTCTGGCTGCCCCAAAAGGTCAGCTGCCGGAAGTTTCCGCCTTCCACATCCGCCGTGACGATCTCCGGAGCGCCGCCCTGGACCACCTGCCAGGCCAGGGCGGTGCCGTCCGGAGAGAATTTCGGGCTGCGTGCGGGCAACGCCATCGCCGAGACGCGCCAGGCGCGTCCGCCGTCGGCCGGAGCCATCCAGACGTCGTCTTCGGCCACGAAGGTGAGAAGGTCGCCGTGCAGATCGGGATAACGAAGGTACGCAGTTGGGCTCATGGTGCGATCCTATCTTTCAGGAACGTCCGGGCAACTCAGGGACAGGCCGGCTTTTCTGTGCTGAAGAGTTCGCAGACCGCGTTGTAGTACCGGTCCGTGATTCCCTGATGATGCAGGCCGATTTTCTCGCACACCCGCCGGGAAGCTCCGTTGGCAGGATTGATGACGGCCACCACCTTCGGCAGCCCCCGGGCTAGTGCATGGTCCAGAACTGCGGCTGCGGCCTCCGGCGCGTACCCCTTTCCCCAGCTGTCCGGGTGGAAGTGCCAGCCAATTTCGATGTCCCCGGACGGCCTCCGTTCGGGCCCGGACGCCGGAATGGGCTTCAACAGCAGCGTCCCGGCCAGGTTCCGCGGACCCGCGGCGTCGCTGACCTGGACGGCCCAGACGCCGCAGGTGCCGTCGTCCAGCCTGTTCCAGGCGGCGATCAAAGCCAGCGCTTCGGCGGAATCCTTCATCAGTTTCGGGGAAACGCCCAGGAACTGCTGAACTTCCCGGCGCGAGTACAGATCCAGGACGAACGCGGCGTCGTCGTCGGTGTAGGGGCGAAGGAACAGCCGGGGAGTTTCCAGGGTCAGCATCTCCCAAACCTAGCCGAAACGTGTTCCTTAGAACTGTCTCCCGAACCCGGGCCAGAGGTATCCGGTGGTCTCAGGCAGGGGGTGCCAGGACGTCCTCAATGCGCCACCCGTCCGGGCTCCGCAGCAGCACCAGCACTACGTCCTGAGCGGGCACCGCAGCCACGTTCCGCACCACGCCGCCTCCGGCATCCCGTTCCTCGTACGCGGATGTGGAGACTCCTGCCCGAACACTGACCCGCCCTTCCGGACCGGGGCGGGCCGGCTCGGCCGAGACAATCTCCACCCCGAGACCGGAGAGAACGGTGCCTGATGCCTTGAGTTTGCCGATCTCCTCCTGATCCGTTTCCATGGCCGGCGAGCGCGGTGCATTGACGCTGTTCAGCTGTTCCCGGTCAGCGGCGCTAAAGGCCCGTGCCCGCAGTTCCGCGAGTGCCCGAGCGGCCTGCACAGGGTCTTCGCCGCGCACCATCTGCTGGAGGTCCTGATCGTGAGCGGGCGCCAAAGACATAGGCCCCGGCTGCGGCGGGGAGGTGCCCGGTGCCGGAGCGTTCGCCGGGACCGGTGCGGCTTCCGGGGCTTGCTGCTCCCCAACCCCTGCCTCCGTCTGCGCTTGCGCCCCGTCCCCTGCCGGCGCCGGATTCCCGGATGCCCCGCTCTCCCCCATTGTATTTTCCTTTCCCGAAGCGGACTCCCTCCCCCCGCTCTGCAGGATCTCCGGTGCTGCCACGGCAACAGCTCCCAGCCCCATGGTTGCCGCCACGAGGACCGCCGCTCCCGCCAGCACCAGCGGGCTGGGCTGACGCCGGGAAGCTCTCGGTCTTTCCGCGTCCGGTTCGCGCCGCAACCTCACAGACTGCTTCCAAACCCTGCCCGCTGCCTGATGTGAGTCCCGGCGGGCACGCCGCGTCTGCGGCCCGGGAAGAGCGGCTGCTGCCTCAGGCAACGCCAAATCCAACGGCTGCGCGGCGGCCGACGCATAAACCAGACGGGAGAACTCGGCGGCATTCGGGCGGAGTCCCGGGTCTTCCTGCAGGCCGGCGTCAACCGCCTCGGCGAGCGCCTCCGGAATTTCCGGCACCAGCGCAGCCAGCGGCAAGCGTCGTTCTGCCGGGGGCAGCGCCCGTCCCGTCAGAGCCAGCCATCCCACGGCTCCCAAGGCAAAGATGTCCTCTTCCGGTGCTGCGGATATTCCCGTACCTGTTCCAAACAGCCGGGCCGTGCCCAGATCCGCGAGCAGCGGCTTGCCGTTTGCGGTGAAAAGGATATTGCCCGGGGACACGTCCGAGTGGGACACGTTCAGGCCGTGCAGATAATCGAGTGCGGATGCAATGCCCACCAGCACGGTGACAGTCTCCCCCGGAGACAGGGTCCCCCGGGCACGGGACAGACGGGCGAAGGAGCCCCCGGCTGCCCACTCCATCAGCAGCCCGGGACCCTGGTCCGTTTCCAGCACGGTGTGCAGGCGCAGGAGGTTAGCGTGTTCATACCGGGTCAGGATGTTCAGCTCACGCCGGGTTTCAAAGGTGGTTCCTGGTCCTCCTGCTGCCACGGCCGGAATTTTCAGCGCAAAGCGGGCACCGTCCCCCTCCCGCTGAGTCAGCCACACCGCAGCAGTGCGCCCCGATCCCAGGAGCCCGCCCGCTTGATAACCCTGCTCAACCACCGGCGGGGCAGGGATGCCGGCCGTTCCTTGATTGTCCATGGACTCTGTTCTAGCCCCCATTGCGGCTGCCTGCAGAAGTTATCCACAAGCCTTTCCCGACAGCGCTCCGGGCCACAGAGGCAGTGTGACCAAGGCCATAGTCGGAACTTTGACTGCGGCAGTCTAGGCTGTCCCCATGGCTTTGGAGTTCCTGCGCATCGGTCTTGCCCCGGATTACGTGGATTACCTGGACGGCTGGGACCGGCAGCGCGCCCTGCATGAGAGTGTCCTGACCGGTACGGCACCGGACACGGTGCTTCTGCTGGAGCATTCTCCGGTGTACACGGCGGGCAAGCGCACCGAGGAGCATGAGCGCCCCTTCGACGGCACCCCGGTGGTATCCGTGGACCGCGGCGGCAAGCTGACCTGGCACGGGCCGGGACAGCTGGTCGGCTATCCGATCCTTCGGCTGCCGGACCCGAGCAAGATCGCCGACTACGTCTCCACACTCGAAGACGTGCTCATTGCGGTCCTTGCCGACTTCGGGATTACCGGCGAGCGCGTTGCCGGCCGGTCCGGAGTGTGGATCCGGGGCGGCGGTCCGGACCGCAAGATTGCCGCCATCGGCATCCGCGTCAACCACGGCGTCACCATGCACGGATTTTCCCTGAACTGCAGCAATGACCTCGATCCCTACAGCCAGATCGTCGCCTGCGGCATCACCGATGCCGGCACCACCTCAATCTCGGCCGAAACCGGCCGCACCGTTGCACCGGCCGATCTGGTGACCCGGGTGGAAGAAGAACTCTTCCGCCGCCGGGAACACCTTGTCCGCGAACACCCTGTTCGGGCCACGGACACCCCCTCACCGGAAACCGGCGCCACCGCAGCCGGACGGTCGAAAGGAGCACTCCTATGACTCTTGCCCCTGAAGGACGCCGCCTGCTGCGCATCGAACAGCGCAACGTGGCCGTACCCGTGGAACGCAAGCCGGAATGGATCAAGGCCAAGGTGGCCATTGGCCCCGAGTACGTGCAGCTGAAGGGGGAGGTCAAAAAAGAGGGCCTGCACACTGTCTGCGAGGAGGCAGGCTGCCCCAACATTTTTGAATGCTGGGAAGACAGGGAGGCCACCTTCCTCATCGGCGGCTCCGAGTGCACCCGCCGCTGTGACTTCTGCCAGATTGACACCGGAAAGCCCTCAGCCGTAGACCTCTTCGAACCGGTCAAGGTGGCCCGTTCGGTGCAAAAGATGAACCTTCGCTACGCCACCGTCACCGGGGTGGCCCGCGACGACCTGGCAGATGAGGGCGTGTGGCTCTACGCCGAGACCATCCGCAAGATCCATGAGCTGAACCCGGGCACCGGCGTCGAAATCCTGATTCCCGACTTTTCCGGCAAGCCCGAGCACATCGAAGCGATCTGTGATGCCCGTCCCGAGGTGTTTGCCCACAACGTGGAAACCGTACCCCGGCTGTTCAAACGCATTCGCCCGGCCTTCCGCTACGAACGCTCGCTGGATGTCATTACCCAGGGCCAGAAACTGGGCATGGTCACAAAATCCAACCTCATCCTGGGCATGGGGGAAACGCGCGAGGAAATTTCCGGCGCACTGCGGGACCTGCGCGACGCCGGCTGCGACCTCCTCACGATCACCCAGTACCTGCGCCCCAGCGAGCGCCACCTGCCCGTGGACCGGTGGGTCAAGCCGCAGGAATTCGTCGAACTGAGCAATGAAGCCACCGCGCTGGGCTTCCTGGGAGTGATGAGCGGTCCTCTCGTGCGCTCGTCCTACCGGGCCGGACGGCTGTGGGCCGGAGCCATGCGCAAGAAGGGCCTGGAACTGCCTCCGCTGCTGGCGCACATCGAGGATTCAGGCTCAACGCTGCAGGAGGCTTCCTCCATTCTCGCCCGCGGTTGATGTCCGCACCGCCGCTGGCCGAGGTAACGCACAGCGGCGCGTGTACGCCTGCCGCGAACCTGCTTCGCGGGAACCGCGGAATTCCGCGTTTGCCCGTGCGGTGGACGGACAAACCCACGGCGGCTATCACGTAGAATTGAACCACTATGGCCAACAGCACAGATTCCGACGCACCCAAGAGCGCCCGCCGCGGTCTCTTCTCCCGCAAGCCCAAAGCGGAAAAGAAGAAAAAGGGCCCGGGCCGCATGAAGCAGATCGCCGACGTCTTCAAGATGACGCGGCGCAACGATCCCAACCTGGTGTGGGTGATGGCAGGCACGTTCCTGGGCATCGTCGCCGTCGCACTGCTGATCGGCCTGCTGATCGACAACTGGATCACGATGCTCATTATCGGGATCCCGCTGGGTGTGCTGGCAGCTGTCTTCGTGCTGTCCCGCCGCGCCGAACGCGCCGCCTTTACGCAGATTGAGGGCCAGCCCGGTGCTTCCGGTGCCGCCCTGAGCATCCTGCGCCGGGGCTGGATCCTGGAGGAACAGCCCGTTGCCGTGAACCCGCGCAGCCAGGAAGCAGTGTTCCGTGCCATCGGGCGCCCCGGCATCGTCCTGGTCACCGAGGGTGCCCCCGGACGCGCCAAGGCGCTGGCCGACGGCGAACGCCGGCGCATGAACCGCATTGCCCCGAACGTACCCGTGCACGTCATCCAGACCGGCCGCGGCGAGAATCTGACGCCCCTTTCCCAGGTCGCCAAGAAAGCCAAGAAGTTGCCCAAGGCCCTGACCAAGCAGGAAGTCCAGGCCGTCAACAAGCGCCTGGCTGCTCTCGGAACACGCCTGCCGATCCCCAAGGGCATTGACCCGTACAAGGCCCGTCCGGACCGCAAGGCCTCCCGCGGACGGTAGCCTCAACCACGGACACACGGTGTCCAACACATGAAGGGCCCCTCCATCGGAGGGGCCCTTCATGGTTTAACCGCGGACAGCCTGTTTTCAGTGTTTGATGATGCTAGTGCTTGACCTTCACCAGGACGGTGCCCATGGCGCGGTCATGCAGCCCGCGCTGGTCCTCGTCGAAAACGACGGCTGGTATCACCACGCACAGCAGCAGCGTGCGGACGACGGCGGCCAGCGGGCCTGCGGGGCTGCCGTCCAGCTTTTGGACCTGCAGGCTGAAGACCCGGTGTCCAATGCCGTAGCCCAATAGGGAAACGAGCACAATCTGCTCAACGGCGAAAATGGCAAGGACGGCAGCGGACGAGCCGTCAAAAAACGCATAACCAATCACTGAGGCAATGGCCCAGTCAATAATGATGGCTCCGAGGCGCGGACCCACTCGTCCTATGCTGCCGGGACCCGTCTTGGGCCGGCCCAGGCGCTTGCCCGGCCAGGAATTCTCGTCGGAGGGAGGGCCTTCCAGCCACGAACCTAAGCTTCTTCTGTCAACCACCGTTTAAGACTACCCGGCTTCCGGAAAGCCTCCGCTTGGGCCGGCAATGCCCCTCTGTGGCAGTGTTCACGCTAGGGTAGAGGAGAGACTTCGGGTTGCGTAACTTACCTGAAACACGGCCGACACGGATGAGAAATTAGCTGGCCCTACAGTTCTAAGGAGTTGACGGGGAGCTGTTTCCGGCTCTGCGGCCGGGGCTGTGCAGTCCGGAGTCATCCAATCAAATCGTGTATAAGGAGCAAAGTACCGATGTTCAAAACTGCGGACGAAGTCCTCAAGTTCATCGCTGACGAAGATGTGAAGTTCGTCGACATCCGATTCACCGACGTTCCCGGAGTGCAGCAGCACTTCAACGTACCGGCCAAAACCGTAGATGCCGATTTCTTCGTCAACGGTCAACTGTTCGACGGATCATCCATCCGCGGCTTCCAGGGCATCGCCGAATCGGACATGCAGCTGATCCCTGACGTCACCACGGCGTTCATCGATCCTTTCCGCATCGAGAAGACGCTGGCTCTGAACTTCTCCATCGTGAACCCGCGCACCGGCGAGCCGTACCACCGCGATCCCCGCGGCGTGGCCGAGCGGGCAGAAGCCTACCTGGCCTCCACCGGCATCGCAGACACGGCCTTCTTTGGTTCTGAGGCTGAGTTCTACATCTTCGACAACGTCCAATACGAGTCCTTCCCCAAGGGCAGCTTCTACAAGGTCGACTCGATCGAAGCCCCGTGGAACAGCGGCCGCGAAGAAGAGGGCGGAAACCTCGGCAACAAGACCCCTTACAAGGGCGGCTACTTCCCCGTGGCTCCGGTGGACAAACAGGCTGACCTGCGCGACGCCATCAGCGTGGAGCTGGACAATGCGGGCCTCGAGGTCGAACGCGCCCACCACGAAGTAGGCGGTGCAGGCCAGGCCGAGATCAACTACAAGTTCACCACCCTGACCCATGCAGCGGATGACCTGCAGAAGTTCAAGTACATCGTGAAGAACGTGGCTGATGCCTGGGGCAAGTCCGCCACCTTCATGCCGAAGCCGATTTTCGGCGACAATGGTTCAGGCATGCACTGCCACCAGTCGCTGTGGAACGGCTCCACTCCCCTGTTCTACGACGAGAAGGGCTACGCCGGCCTGTCCGACGTTGCACGCTGGTACATCGGCGGCCTGCTCAAGCACGCCTCCGCTGTCCTGGCCTTCACCAACCCGACGGTCAACTCCTACCGCCGCCTGGTCAAGGGCTTTGAAGCTCCCGTGAACATGGTCTACTCGCAGGGCAACCGTTCGGCTGCTATCCGCATCCCGATTACCGGTTCCAACCCGAAGGCCAAGCGCCTCGAGTTCCGTGCCCCTGACCCCTCCTCCAACCCGTACCTGGCCTTCGCTGCGCAGCTGATGGCCGGTCTGGACGGCATCAAGAACCGCATTGAGCCGGCGGACCCGATCGATAAGGACCTCTACGAGCTGCCGCCCGAAGAGGCCAAGGACATCCAGAAGGCTCCCGGCTCCCTCGAGGAGGCGCTGGTTGCCCTGGAGAACGACAATGAGTTCCTGCAGGCCGGCGGCGTGTTCACCCAGGACATGATCGAGAGCTGGATCGAGTACAAGCGCGAATACGAAATCCTGCCCCTGGCGATGCGCCCGAACCCCTACGAGTTCGAGCTCTACTACGGCTGCTAAGCCCTAGCTCCGGAAGCGGGATTTCCCGCAGACGAGCAAAAGAGCCCGTATGCCCCGCCTTCCGGCAGGGTATGCGGGCTCTTTGCGTCCCGGAAGCTGTCAGTAGTAGTACGGGCTGGCAAAGATCGCAATTGTCAGCGCCAACGACAACAGGGAGAAAAGGATGCCCAGAACCAGGCCGATGATGCCGAAAGCTTTGTACCTGGGCGCACGGCCTCTTTGCTTGGCCAGCCCGACGGCGGAGAACACGACAGCGGCCAGGCAGACGGCCGTGCCGAAAAGGGGAATGAAGAAAAGAAGGATGCTGACAAGCCCGAGGATGAATCCGGTCAGGGCTAGGGGGTTGGACCTCAGCATCTGGTTGCCGGGGAAGCCCGGATATCCGGGGTAAGCGGGATACGCCGGCGCCGACCCCGGGTATTGCTGCGCATAACCCTGAGCGCCGTGCTGGCCCTGCTGGTACCCCGGGTAGCCCTGCGCATTGCCCGGACCGGGGACGGAGCCGCCCTCCCGGCCGGTGGAATCAGGGATGGACAGCGGGGCAAGCGGCACGTGGCCGGGAACATCATCAACGTCCGTTCCGGTTGTATCCGGAATGGAGTTCCCCGCTGACTGCTCGGCTGGTTCAGCCTGTGTTTGCTCTGCCAACGGCAGCGTGTAATTCGTCCACGCCGTGCCGTCCCACCACTTCTGCCGGTTTGGTTGGGCAGGATCCTGATACCAGCCGGGCAGTGGCGTTGTCATGGGAGTCTCCAGGTGAGGAAGGCGGCGGTTGCCGCTGCGCTAACGGACAGGTCGTCAAACCAAACGTATCCGATGCAGCGCAAACCGGAGTCCTCCGTCCACAGCTCTTGCTGCGGGTTAGGGAACGAACTGTGTGCTGACGGAGGTGTCGGCACGGGAGTTGTTCAGCATGCTGATCTCCGCAGCCGATACACCTCCGGCAATGAGGGCACAGCCCACTGCTATGGCTGTCATTTGCCTCGATACGGCTGACCCTGTCCTGCGCCGGGTCGTGGTGGCACGCTTCAACATTAACAATTCTCCAATCGATTGTGGCGGCATTCCCGGTCGGCGGCGAAGGCACGCGGACATGGCGGCTCTGCGCCGGAATGGGAATGCGGTTCCTGCTCCTGCCGGGAAGGCAGTGCGGCTGCTGCAGTGCAGTCTTTGATGTGCAGCGCAACCGCTGCAGTGCAGGGGGGCTTGTGGTCGGCTTGGGCCGACGTGCCTGTGAGTCCTGCTCCTTTAACTGTAGGTGCCTTCGGCCGCGACCTCAACGTGGGTTTGCTCACCCGCACCCGGACCTGCAACGACGACGGCGGCCGTCCCCGCCATGGGAACGGCCGCCGTCGTCGTTGCGGCGCCGGTGCGGCGCCGCAGTGCTGTGGAGCGTTAGAGCACCTTGGCCAGGAAATCCTGCAGCCGGGGATGCTTGGGTGAGGAGAAGAACGACTCGGGTTCGCCTTCTTCCACAATGTGGCCGTCGGCCATGAAGATCACACGGTCTGCCACTTCGCGGGCAAAGCCCATTTCGTGGGTCACCACCACCATGGTCATGCCGGCCTTGGCCAGGTCGCGGATGACCTGCAGGACCTCGCCCACCATTTCCGGGTCGAGGGCGGACGTAGCCTCATCGAAAAGCATGATGTCCGGGGCCATCGCCAGGGCACGGGCAATGGCCACGCGCTGCTTCTGGCCGCCGGAAAGCTGCGCCGGGCGGGCGTCGGCCTTGTCCGCCAGACCCACCTGCTCCAGGAGGCGCAGCGCGTTTGCCCGCACCTCCGCCTTGGAACCCTTCTTCAGTTCCAGCGGTGCCAGCATGACATTCTGCAGCACGCTCATGTGCGGGAACAGATTGAAGTGCTGGAACACCATGCCGATGTTCTGGCGGACCTTGTTCAGGTCCACCTTGGGATCGGTCAGGCTGGCCCCGTTAACCACCACTTCGCCGCCGCTGATGTCTTCGAGCTTGTTCAGGCAGCGCAGGAAGGTTGACTTGCCCGAGCCGGAGGGTCCAATGACACAGACAACCTCGCCTTCGGCAATGGAAACGTCCAGGCCCTTGAGGACCTCATTGGTGCCGTAGGACTTGCGCAGTCCGCGGGTTTCGATTTTGCTCACTTGTTAAACCTCTTATCCAGGACATCTGCCAGCTTGGTCAGCAGCGTGATGACGATGAAGTACAGGGCACCCACGATCAACAGCACCTCTGCGGTGCGGAAGTTCACGGCGTAGATCTGCTGTGCCTGGTAGGTGAGTTCGGCAAAGCCGATCACGGCCAGCAGCGATGTGTCCTTCAGGGTGATCACGAATTGGTTGATGAAGGAGGGCGTCATGATCTTCACGGCCTGCGGAATGATGACCTTCTGCATGGTCTTGCCGTAGCCAAGGCCCAGGCTGCGTGCAGCCTCCATCTGGCCCGGGTCCACCGACTGGATGCCGCCGCGGACAATTTCAGTCATGTAGGCACCGGCGTTCAGTGACAGCGTCAGCACGCCCGCGGTCAGGACGTCCACCGGGTGTCCGATCAGCTGCGGCAGGCCGAAGTAGAAGAAGAATGCCTGGACCAGTACCGGGGTGCCGCGGAAGATCGCCACGTAGGTGGTGGCGATGCCTCGCAGCACTATGTTGGAGCTGACCTTGAAGAAGCCGAACAGCACACCAAGCACCAGCGCGAAGACCAGGGACAGGGCGGTGGCCAGCAGGGTCAGGCCCATGCCCTTGGCAAAGGCCGGGGCGTTGTCGGTGACCAGGGACCAGAAGCTGGAATCTTCGGCTCCGGCTTCCAGGTAGCGGTCCAGGATCTCGTCGTACTCGCCGCTGGCCTTCAGCTCGGCCAGGCCGGAGTTGAAGGCGGCCAGCAGCTCGGGGTTGGTGCCCTTGTTCACGGCGAAGCCGTAGGAGGAACCGGCTTCCTTTTCCGTGACGGTCTTGAGGCCGTTGCCGGACTTCACCCCGTACGCGAGCACGGGGTAGTCGTCGAAGACTGCCACGGAGCCGCCGGACTTTACGTCGTCGTACATCTGGGCGGACTGGGCAAAGGCCACCACGCTGAATCCGTACTGGTCCTTGATGGACTCGGCGAAGGTTTGGCCCTCGGTGCCGGTCTTGACGGCCACGCGCTTTCCGGCCAGGTCTTCGTAACTGCTGATCTCGTCGTCGTTCTCGGCGACGGCCATCTGGATGCCGGACTCGAAGTACGGATCCGAGAAGTCAAAGGTCTTCTGGCGTTCCTCGGTGATGGACATGCCGGCAATGACACCGTCAACCTGGTTGGACTGCAGTGCCTGGAGCGCCGCGTCAAAGCCCAGGGAGCGGATATCAACGGTGAAGTCCTCTTCCTCGGCAATGGAGTTCAGGAGATCCATGTCAATACCCACAAGTTCGCCGTCCTGGCGGAACTCGAAGGGGGCAAAGGTGGTGTCCGTGCCGACGGAGAAACTCTGGCCCTCGGCCGCATTGGGAGTTTCCGCGGCGCTGGCCCCCGTTGCGGGGACGCCAAGGAGCAGTGCGATGGCCGCGGTCGCCGCTATGAACGGGGCAGCGAGTTTGGCCGGGCCTCGACGGACCCGATTGCCTGTATGCAAGGTAAAAACGTCTCCTAGATGTTCCGGAACGGCACAAAAATGCCGATAATGCCTCATAGAGACTACCCAGCGCGAGGCTCAGGAACTAACCGGGAGGCCGCAGGGGCAGGCTCAGCCGAGCGGCCTCCGGGCTTCACCCGAGGGGTCAGTGAGAGCCGTATCCGTAGAACCAGCGCTCGAAAACAGCCCGCGAACGGCGGGTAATCCGCAGGTAATCCTCCTCCAGCACGCCGCCCTGGCCGGACCCGTAACCGCACCATCGGGCCACTGCCTCCAGCTCCCGGCGTGAGGAAGGCAACACGTCTGCGTTGCGTCCGCCCCGGATGACGTTGGCGCTGCGGATCCTGCTGGCCAGGAGCCAGGCTTCACGCAGAATGGCGGCATCCGCCTCCGGAATCAGGGCCGCTGCGGCCAGGGCGTCGAGCGCCGGCAGGGTGGATGTGGTCCGCAGCTGGGGATGCTTGCCGGCGTGCTCAAGCTGGAGCAGCTGCACCAGCCACTCCACGTCGCTGAGCGCACCCCTGCCCAGCTTGAGCTGGCGTGAGGGATCGGCGCCGCGGGGAAGGCGTTCGTTTTCCACGCGTGCCTTGATCCGCCGGATTTCCACCACGTCGTGCTCGGTGACCCCGGCGGAGTAACGGATGGGGTTGATCAGGTCAATGAAGTCCGCTGCCAGATCATCGCTGCCGGCCATGGGGCGGGCACGGAGCAGTGCCTGCGCCTCCCAGATCAGCGACCACCGGCTGTAATACTCCCGGTAGGACCCCAGGCTGCGGACCAGCGGCCCGTTGCGGCCTTCGGGGCGGAGTCCGGCATCCAGGATGAGCACCTTTTCCGCCAGGACGGCCGGGGTGCACGGCTGCTGCAGCAGCGCCGAGAGCTGCCCGACAATGCGTTCGGCCTGGGACTGGGCGGCGCCCGGATCGGCGCCGGGAAGGGCACGGTGGACGTAGAGGACGTCGGCGTCGGATCCGTAGCCGATTTCGCGTCCGCCCTGGCGGCCCATGGCCACCACCAGCATCTCGGTGAGCCTTTCCTCCGCGCCGAAGACCTCGCCCTCGGCGACATGCAGCGCACCCAGGACGGCGGCCCGGTCCGCGTCGGCGAGCGCCAGTCCCACGTCCTCCTGCGAGAGCAGCCCGGCGCTGTCCGCGAGGGCAATCCGCAGCATTTCGCGCCGGCGGATCAGGCGGATCAGGCGCATGGCCTCCTGCGGCTTGGGATGGCGGGACATTTTGGACCGGATTTCCTGCCACTGTGCGTCAAAGCTCATGGGGACCAGGTCTTTGTCCGTGTCCAGCCAGGCAGTGGCTTCCGGAGAGACTTCCAGCAGGTCCGTGATGAACCGGCTGGAGGAGAGAATCGAGCACAGCCGCTCCCCCGCTGCCGAGGAGTCGCGCAGCATGCCCAGGTACCAGTGCGTCTCCCCCAGCGACTCACTGAGCCGGCGGAAGCCCAGCAGGCCTGCGTCGGGGTCCACGCCGTCGGCCAGCCATCCCAGCAGTACCGGCAGCAGCTGGCGCTGCAGGGCGGCCCGGCGGCTGATCCCGGCGGTAAGCGCCTCAATGTGCCGCATGGCGCCCTTGGGATCGGCATATCCCAGTGCCGCCAGCCGCGCCTGGGCGGCCGCCGGGGAGAGCTTCACCTCGTCCACGCTGAGGTTGGAAGCGGTGTTGAGCAGCGGACGGTAAAAAATGCTCTCGTGCAGCCGGCGAACCAGCCGCTTGGTGCGCTGCCAGGTGTCGGTGAGCCGCTCCGCGGTGGGACGGCCGACGGCGAGGGAGCCGGCGGCGGCCTTGGCCAGGGCGCGCAGGGCCGGCTCGGTCTCCGGCATGAGGTGCGTGCGCCGCATGTGCACCAGCTGGATGCGGTGCTCCAGGACGCGCAGGTAACGGTACGCGGCGTCCAGGTCCACGGCGTCGGTACGGCCGATGTAGCCGCCCTCACTCAGCGCGGCGATGGCCGCCGTCGTGCTGCGCACGCGCAGGGACTCATCGGTGCGTCCGTGAACCAGCTGCAGCAGCTGGACGGTGAATTCAACGTCGCGAAGCCCGCCGCTGCCGAGCTTGAGCTGCCGGGCCTCCTCGTGGGCCGGAATGTTGTCCGTGACGCGGCGGCGCATCGCCTGCACCGCTTCCACGAAGCCTTCGCGCTCGGTGCTGGACCAGATGAGCGGGGCCACTGCTTCCTCGTAGCGCCGCCCCAGGTCCGGGTCCCCCGCTGCAGCGCGGGACTTGAGCAATGCCTGGAACTCCCAGATGTGCGCCCAGCGCGAGTAATAGCTCAGATGTGAGTCCAGGGTGCGGACCAGGGGCCCGTCCTTGCCCTCCGGGCGGAGGTTGGTGTCCACTTCCCACAACCCGGGCTCGGGCGCGGATGCGTTGATGGCCCGGGAGATACCGGCCGCCAGCGCGGTGCCGATCCGGGCGGCGGGGGTTTCATCCAGGTCCTGCGCTTCCATCACGTAGATGACGTCCACGTCGGAGATGTAGTTGAGCTCCCGGGCGCCGCATTTGCCCATGGCAATCACGGCCAGCCGGACACGCGAAATGTCCTCGGCCGGATAGCTGGCGGCCAATTCGGCACGTGACACCGCCAGCGCCGCTTCCAGCGCCGCACCGGCAAGATCCGCGAGCTCACGGCCGACGGCGGGCAGCACATCGGTGGGCGAGGCTGCACCCAGATCCCGCACGGCCAGGTCCAGCAGATGCCGGCGGTAGCGGGAGCGAAGCGCCACATAGGCTTCGGTGCCGGTGATGCCGGCCACCGGGGCGTCTCCGGTGCCGGCCTTCACGGATTCCAGCAGCGAGGCGCGCAGGATGTCACCGGCTACCTCCGCGGGCTCCGCGCGCAGCGGAGACCGCAGGCTTTCCGCTGCCTCCGGGTGGCGCATGAGGAACTCGGCGAGCGCCTCGGAGGCTCCAAGCAGCCGGAACAGTGCTTCGCTTTCCTCCTCGCCGCCTTCCACCAGTTCCCGCAGTGAGGGAACCCGGTCCAGCAGCCGGACCAGTGACTGCAGGGCCAGGTCCGGGTCCGCGGCCTGCAGGAAGCCGGTGAACAGCACGGATTCGTCCAGGCCCTCCAGTTCCGGAGCCTGCAGGAAGCGGCTGCTCTTTTCCAGGTCAGTGAAGCCTGCGGCAATCAGCCGGCGGGTGAGACTCATCGGAGGTCCTCCATATCGCTCATTCCTCCATGCCGTTGGGTACCGCAGATCTTCGGGGGGCCGGACTAAAGAATGCCCAGGTTCTTCTTAAGTTCAAACTGCGTGACGTGCTGGCGGTACTCGTTCCACTCGGCACGCTTGTTACGCAGGAAGTTCTCGAAGACCTGCTCGCCCAGGATGTCCGCCACCAGTTCGGATTCCTCCATGGCGCGCACGGCATCATGCAGCGACGCCGGCAGCGGATCCAGGCCCATGGCGCGGCGTTCGGCCGCCGAGAGGCTCTCGATGTCATCCTCGGCACCGGCGGGCAGATCGTAACCTTCTTCGATGCCCTTCAGACCCGCGCCGAGCAGGACGGCATAGGACAGGTAGGGGTTGGCGGCGGAGTCGATGCCGCGGTATTCAATGCGGGCGGACTGGCCCTTGCCCGGCTTGTACAGGGGGACGCGGACGAGGGCGGACCGGTTGTTGTGGCCCCAGGACACATAGCTCGGAGCCTCCCCGCCGCCCCAGAGCCGCTTGTAGGAGTTCACGAACTGGTTGGTGACCGCAGTGAATTCCGGAGCGTGGCGCAGGATACCGGCGATGAACTGCCGGGCGGTGCGGGACAGCTGGTACTGGGCACCGGCCTCGAAGAAGGCGTTGGTGTCCCCTTCGAACAGGGAAAGGTGGGTGTGCATGCCCGAGCCCGGGTGGTCGGAGAACGGCTTGGGCATGAACGTGGCGTAGCAGCTGGTGGTCAGCGCCACTTCCTTGACGACCGTGCGGAAGGTCATGATGTTGTCCGCTGTCTGCAGCGCATCCGCGTAGCGCAGGTCAATCTCGTTCTGGCCCGGGCCGGCCTCATGGTGGCTGAACTCCACGGAGATCCCCACGGCCTCCAGCATGGACACCGCGGTGCGGCGGAAGTCCTGAGCCACACCGCCGGGAACATGGTCAAAGTAACCGGCACGGTCCACGGGGACCGGTTCGCCGTCGGGTCCGAGCTCATCGGACTTCAGCAGGTAGAACTCAATTTCCGGATGCGTATAGCAGGTGAAGCCCATGTCCGCAGCCTTGGCCAACTGGCGCTTGAGCACGTTCCGCGGATCCGCGGCAGACGGCTGTCCGTCCGGAGTGAGCACGTCGCAGAACATGCGCGAAGTCTGCTCAGACTCTCCGCGCCAGGGCAGGATCTGGAAGGTGGACGGGTCCGGCTGTGCCAGCATGTCGGATTCGAAGACACGGGCCAGCCCCTCAATGGAGGAGCCGTCAAAGCCCAGGCCCTCTTCAAACGCGCCTTCAACCTCGGCCGGAGCCAGCGCCACGGATTTCAGCGTGCCCACAACATCGGTAAACCACAACCGCACAAACCGGACGTCTCGCTCTTCAATGGTGCGCAAAACGAATTCCTGCTGGCGGTTCATCCCTACCTCTTTCCGGACGGTGGGAGGACCCGGATCCTCCGGGCCGTCCCAGTGTTACAAGCCTGCGTTTACTCTACCCATCACTGCGCCGAATACCGCGCCGAGCCTGCAGCTGCCCCTGCGTTACGGCCGTGCGTTACGTCGGGCTGAAGGAGCTTCCGGGACAGGAGCCGCAACAGTCCGCGTTTTTAGTACGCTCGGGGAATGACCGATGCCGAACATCCCGCACCCTATGCCTCCGCCTCCGCCGCTCCCGGGCGTCCCGGCAATCCCGAGGGCCCGCGACGGATCCGCATCCCGCACCTGCAGCAGATCAAGGACGCCGGGGCACATTTTGCAATGCTCACGGCCTACGACCAGTACACCGCGGCCATCTTCGACGAGGCAGGAATTGAAGTGCTGCTGGTGGGCGATTCAGCGGCCAACAATGTCATGGGCCACGCCACCACCCTGCCGATCACGCTTGATGAAATGATCGTTTTTGCCCGCTCCGTCACCGCCGGAGCCCAGCGCGCCCTGGTGGTCTGCGACCTGCCCTTCGGCTCCTACGAAGTCTCCCCGGCCCAGGCCGTGGAATCCTCGATCAGGCTGCTCAAGGAAGGTCTGGTGCATGCCGTGAAGATGGAAGGCGGGGCGCATTATGCCCCGCATGTCCGGGCCCTCGCGGCGGCCGGCATTCCGGTGATGGCGCATGTGGGCTTCACCCCGCAGAGCGAGCACGCCCTGGGCGGCTACCGGGTGCAGGGCCGCGGCGATGCCCGCCGTGCAGTGCTCGACGACGCCGCGGCCCTGGCCGATGCGGGTGCGTTCTGCGTCCTGATGGAAATGGTTCCGGCCGATGTGGCTGCCGAGGTGGATGCCGCCGTCGGCGTTCCCACCATCGGCATCGGCGCCGGCAATGCGACCACGGGCCAGGTGCTCGTGTGGCAGGACATGGCGGGCCTGCGCGGCGGCAAGCAGCCTCGATTCGTCAAGGCGTTCGCCGATGTCCGGTCGGTGCTGGCAGATGCGGCCCGAACCTACGCGGATGAAGTCCGCAGCGGCGCCTTTCCCGGCCCGGAGCACAGCTTTTAGCCCCCGACCGCGCTCGCGCTACCAGTTGCGGTTTTCTTCATCTTCTTTGTCCCAGGCCTCATTGCGCTGCTGGACCTTCAGCAGCGCGGACTGGGCCTCCTCCTGCGTCTTGTACGGGCCCAGCAGTTTGGTCCAGTCGGACTGGGGCCCCTCTTCGACCTCGTGCGTGACAACGTTGAACCAGTACTCGGCCATAATTCGGTCTCCTTGATCATGGTGCTCTTGTTACCCGCCGCGGACATCCCAGCAGCGGAACTGCTCCGCAAATACGCCCGCGCGTCCCCCGACGGGCCGTCCGCGTACCGGGGCAGGGGCCCCGCGGCGATAAGATCGATGGTATGCCCCACACTGTTGACACTGCACCCCTTGGCCACGTGACGCCGGGAAACGTGAGCCCCCGGCTCAAAGTCCCGGCATCGATTCCGCGTCCGGAGTACGTTGATAAGGAAGCTCCGGCCCCCTTCACCGGTTCCGAGGTCAAGTCCCCTGAAACCATCGAGAAGATCCGTGCAGCGTCCAAGATTGCCGCCCAGGCGATTGTGGAAGTCGGCAAGCACATTGCTCCGGGCATCACCACCGATGAGCTGGACCGGGTAGGCCACGAGTTCCTGCTGGACCACCATGCGTACCCCTCCACCCTGGGCTACCGCGGCTTCCCCAAATCGCTGTGCTCCTCCGTCAACGAGGTCATCTGCCACGGCATCCCGGACACCACGGTGCTCGAGGACGGCGACATCATCAACATCGACATCACCGCCTACATCAACGGCGTGCACGGTGACACCAACTGGACGTTCCTGGTGGGCGACGTGGACGAAGAGTCGCGGCTGCTGGTGGAACGCACTCAGGAGTCCCTGCGCCGGGCCATCAAGGCCGTCATGCCGGGACGGGAAATCAACGTCATCGGCCGGACCATCGAGTCCTACGCCAAGCGGTTCGGATACGGCGTGGTCCGTGACTTCACCGGCCACGGAGTGGGCGAAGCCTTCCACACCGGACTCATCATTCCCCACTACGACGCCGCGCCGGCCTACAGCCGGCTCATTGAACCGGGAATGGTGTTTACCATTGAGCCTATGCTCACTCTCGGCACCATTGAGTGGGACATGTGGGATGACAATTGGACAGTCCTCACCAAGGACCGCAAACGCACCGCCCAGTTTGAGCACACGCTGCTCGTGACGGATACCGGCGCCGAAGTTCTGACCCTCCCTTAACAGCGTCCACGACACGAGACAGACCTACCCCTGGAGAACCATGGCGAAGAAGCACAAGACCAAGCACGGCGAGGCAAACGCGGTGATCGGCATTGATATTGGCGGCACCGGCATCAAGGGCGGCATTGTCGACCTCGCCAAGGGCAAGCTGATCGGTGACCGTTTCCGCATTCCCACCCCGCAGCCGGCCACCCCGGAAGCCGTAGCCGGCGTCGTCGGCCAGATTGTTGCCGAGCTCTCCTCCCGTCCGGACGGCCCCGGGACCGAGGTCCCGATCGGCGTGACGTTCCCGGCGATCATCCAGCACGGCGTGGCCCGTTCCGCTGCCAACGTGGACAAGAGCTGGGTGGACACGGACGTCGATGCCCTGCTCACCAACGCGCTGAACCGTGAAGTGCAGGTCATGAACGACGCCGACGCTGCCGGTATGGCCGAAGCGCGCTACGGTGCCGGCCGCGGTGTCGACGGCACCGTCCTGATCATCACGCTGGGCACCGGCATCGGTTCGGCGCTCATTTCCAACGGCCAGCTTGTGCCCAACGCCGAGCTCGGCCACCTGGAGATTGACGGTGTGGACGCGGAAACGCGGGCCTCGGCCTCAGCCCGTGAACGCGACAACATCAGCTGGGAAGAATACGCGCAGCGCCTGCAGCGGTACTTCTCCCACGTGGAGTTCCTGTTCTCCCCGGACCTCTTTGTTGTGGGCGGCGGCATCTCCAAGCGCAGCGAGGACTTCCTGCCGCTGCTTGACCTGCGCACTCCCCTGGTCACGGCCAACCTGAAGAACAACGCCGGCATTGTGGGCGCCGCCCTGCAGGCTGCCCTGCATTTCGACTACATCAAGTAGGCCCTGCGGACCCACCGGCAGGAACATAGCGCGAAGCGGCGGCAGGATTACCTGCCGCCGCTTCGCCGTGCCGGAGGAGCTGCTGATGCCGTGCCGGGGATTCCGAGTGCGCACGCATCGGTTGTACAGATAACGGGGTTCTCAGTCATCGGTTGTACAGATAACGGGGTTCTCAGGGCCGAATAGGCGCATTATCTGTACAAGCGAATCTGTACAAGCGAATCTGTGCAAAGTGAATCTGTGGCAGCGTGCTGCCGGGACCGACTGCCGCTTCAGCGTGCAGTGAGCGGCCGCTGCACTGACTCGGTGCGGGTCTGGGGATTCAGGGAGTCCTCGCGCAGCACCGCGATGGCTGCTTCAAAGTCCTCCAGTGAATCGAACGCCTGGTAGACGCTCGCAAACCGCAGGTAAGCCACCTGGTCCAGCTTCTTGAGGGGCTTCAGGATGGCCAAACCCACCTCATGGGCGTCAATCTCCGCCACTCCGCTGGCACGGATGGATTCCTCCACTTCCTGTGCCAGCATGGCCAGGTCATCTTCGCTGACCGGCCGGCCCTGGCAGGCCTTGCGTACGCCGTTGATAACCTTGCCGCGGCTGAACGGTTCCCCCACTCCGGAGCGCTTGATGACACTCAGGCTGGTGGTCTCCACGGTGCTGAAACGGCGCCCGCAGTCGGGGCATTGGCGGCGTCGGCGAATGGCGGAGCCGTCGTCGGCGAGGCGGCTGTCCACTACGCGCGAATCAGCGTTGCGGCAGAACGGACAATACATCCGGTGTCCTTTCGCTGGCGTTCAGGGCCCGGGACAGCATCTGCGATGACTGCTGCATCCCAGAGAAGCTCGGTTCATCCGGCACGGCGCCGGCTGCGCACTCATTCTAGGGCCGCAGGCCGGTCAGCACCAATTGCAACCCCCACATGTTGTACCTGCTGGTACTACATGTGGGGGTTGCGGCTCCAAGTGTCAGGAGGAAAAACGGACCGATACGGCGTCGCCGTGGGCCGGGAGGTCCTCGGCCTGTGACAGGGCGACAACATGCCCGCTCACTTCCTCCAGTGCGGCGCGGTCATAGTTGATGACCTGTATAGCGTGCATGAAGGTGGTGACATTCAGTCCCGAAGAGAAGGCAGCGGTTCCGGCGGTGGGCAGCACGTGGTTGGATCCGGAGCAGTAATCGCCGAGGCTGACGGGGCTGTAGTTGCCGACAAAGATGGCGCCGGCACTCGTGATGAGGGCAGCAATGTCTGCAGCGTTGGCGGTTTGAACTTCCAGGTGTTCGGCTCCGTAGGCGTTGCAGACGGCAATGCCCTGCTCCAGGTCATCCACCAGGATGGTTCCCGACTGGGGACCGGAAAGTGCGGTGGCCACCCGTCCGCTGTGCCGGGTTGCCGGAACCTGGCGGCTCAGTTCCTCCCGGACCCGCTCCGCCAGATCCGGAGAATCGGTAACGAGGACAGAGGCCGCATTGGGATCGTGTTCGGCCTGGCTGATAAGGTCCGCGGCCACCAGCCTGGCATCCGCACCCCCATCGGCGAGGATGGCAATCTCCGTGGGCCCGGCTTCGGCGTCAATGCCCACCACTCCCTTGACCAGGCGCTTGGCGGTGGCCACGTAAACGTTGCCCGGCCCGGTCACCACGTCCACCGGCTCCAGTTCCGGGTTATCGCCGGAGGCCGGAACACCGTAGGCAAAGGCGGCAATCGCCTGGGCGCCGCCCATGGCGTACACCTCTTCAATGCCCAGGAGTTCAGCCGCTGCCAGAATGGTCGGGTGCGGCAAACCGCCGAAGAACCGCTGCGGCGGCGAAGCCAGGGCGAGCGAGGAAACACCGGCGGCCTGGGCAGGGATCACGTTCATGATCACCGAGGACGGGTACACGGCCAGTCCGCCGGGGACGTAGAGGCCCACCCGGTTAACGGGAAGCCATTTCTGGCTGACGCTGGCTCCGGGGCCGATCTGCAGGTCGGTGTCCCGCGGGCGCTGGGCCTCAGCGAAGAGCCGGGCACGCCGGATGGATTCCTCCAGGGCGGCGCGGATCTTGGGATCCAGCTGCTCCAGGGCTTCCTTCAGTGCCGCACGGGGAACCAGCGGGCAGTCCCGCTCCACATGGTCAAAACGAGCGGCCAGTTCAGCGAGTGCTTCATAACCGCGGGAGCGGACATCGGCAATGATGGCGGCAGCCGCATCCGAAGCCACGTCCGTGGTGGTCTCCGCGCGCGGCATCGCGTGCTTGAGTCCGGCCGGCGTCAGATGCTGACCGCGCAGGTCGATGGTGCCGAAGGAAACGAAGACGGGGTCTGAGCTGGAAGGAGGAATCACGTTTCCCAGTCTACCTAAGCACCCGTTCTTCCGCCGATGGCTGCCGGTCCGTTACGGTGCCGGGAGCGGCCCGGGCGCAGTGAGGCTCTGCCACGTCATGGCAACAAGGTTCAACTGCGGAAGATGGCTGCCGCCGCCGCCGGCAATCTGTTCGTTCAGCAGGCCGCCGTAAACCGCAAGCAGCACCCGTGACAGTTCCGCGGGATCGACCGTAAAGACGGCATTGTGGGCGGCCGCAATCCGAACCAGCGCTGCGGTGACGGTATCGGCCAGCATCTTTCGCTGCCCGTCGACGACGGCAGCCACCTGCTCGGACCTCCGGGCAGCCAGCAGCAGCTCCAGCCGCACCGCATGCCATACGGTGTCCGACGTAAAGTCCGCCATCCCCTCGAGGACGCGCTCGACGACGGCGGCCGGCTCCACTCCGCCGGCGTTCAGCCACTGATCCAGCTGGCCGTTCAGCCGTTCCGCAAGCTGCCGGATGTGCTCCTCATACATGGCGAGCGCAAGATCGGTCTTGCTGGCGAAGTTGCTGTAGAACGCTCCCCGCGTGAAGCCGGCCGCAGCACACAGCTCCTCGACGCTGGCTGCTTCTATCCCCTTCTCGGCAAACACCTCCGCCGAGGTGGACAGCAGGCGGCTGCGGGTGGCGGTCCGCGATCTTCTGGAGGGTCCGGCGTCGGACTCAGCGCCCATGGTCATCCTCTTTCCTGCAGGTGCATTTCCGCACGATACATGGGTGTATCGTCTTAGGGAGTCAATACACCAGTGTATCCAACTTGCCCAAAGGATCTTGCCCGCATGTCCACGTCTACTCCCGTCCGCCCCCGCCACGCTGCCCGCCCGGCACCACGGCAACCCTCGCCGTACAGAGCGCCGATGTTCTGGCTTCTTCCCATGGTTGTGGTCATCGTGCTTGCTGCAATCGGCACGGGTCTGTACATGGGCGGCCTGGCTAACCCAACAGCGCATTTGACGCACTTCCCGGTGGCGATTGCCAACCAGGACTCCGGCACGGAACCAACAGCCGCAGGGGCTGCACCGCAGAACCTGGGCCAGGAGATCGTTGACGGGTTTACGGACCGCGCCGCAGAGGGCGATGAACTGGATGTGCGGGTGCTGTCCTGGGAGGAAGCCCGGGAGCAGCTTGAAAACGGAGAGGTGTATGCCGCCGTCGTCATCCCTGGAACTTTCTCTTCTGACGCCGCCGGCATGGTTGCCGGTGCCCTGACGCAGGAGGCAACTGCCCGGCCCACCGTCACGGTGTACACCGATCCGTTGGCCGGTGCCCTGGCCGCACGGCTGGCTTCGGGGATTGTCGAGCCGGCCCTGGAGCAGGCCAGCACGTCCATAGGTGCACAGCTCACCATTGCAGCAGGCGACGCCGAGGCACAGGCACGCACCGCAGTGGAACAGCAGCTGACGGCTTCACAGAATGAGCAGGCGCGCCAGACGCAGGCTGCAGCAGCCAAGGCGGGCCCGGCCACGGAAGCCTTCGCCAAAGAGCTTGCCCGGCAGCAGGCCGGAACACCTGCGGCCCTGGCAGACCAGCTGGCGCCCACCGTCAGCGCGTCCACTGCCGTCCTGCTGCAGGATCCCCTGCAGATCAACTCCACCACGTACCATCCCGTGGAGGAGGGCACGGCACTGGGCATGGGCTCCTTCTACTACGCGATCCTGCTCCTGGTCCTGGGGCTCACCGGGTCCATCGGCGTGAATGTGCTCGTGGACGGGCGGTTGGGGATGACGCCGCTGGAGATGGGACCGGCCTTCCTGGAGTCCCGGCGGATGAGCCTCTCCCGGTGGAAGACCCTGCTGATCAAGTGGGGAATCTTTGTCACCGCTGCAGCACCGGCCGCCGCCGTGGTGATGTGGGTGGCCTCCGCCGCAGGCGTTCCCCTGCCCAACGGCGGAACGCTCTTCCTCATCAGCTGGCTGGCCATGTCCGCGGTGTCGGCAGCAGTGGTTGCGCTGTTGACGATCTTCGGCAACGCCGGACTGCTGGTCTCGATGGTCTACCTGGTGCTTATGGGCCTGCCGTCATCGGGAGCCGTGGTGCCGCTGGAAGCCCTGCCCGGATTCTTCCGGGCCATTGCACCCTGGGAGCCGCTGCACCACATCGCCGGCGCCGTCCGCGCGGTCCTGTACTTCGGGTCGGGCACTGACACGGGGCTCGGCGGCCATGTGCTGGCACTGATGCTGATCCTGGTCATCTCGCTGGCCGTCGCCTTCCTGGCCGCCGCCGGCTATGACAAGCGCTTTGGCCGCCGCGGAACTCCAAAGGCAGCTGCCGCAGCCGTCTAAGGTTGGGGCATCAAAAAGACCTCCGGGCTGGCGGGCTCATCAGAGCCGCCAACCCGGAGGTCTTTCAGTTACGGGGTTCGCCCGGCGGTGCCGGTACTAGACATCCAGGCAGGCCGGGCCGAGCAGGACCTTCAGATCACCGAACAACGACGGCGTGGGGTTCACGCGCATGTCAACGCCAAGTTTCATGACTTCCACGGTGCGGGATCCGTTGAGCCTGATCTGCACCTCGGAGGTGCCGGGGTGGGTGCGGAGCACGTCCCCGAGCTGGGTTACCACGGTTTCCGTGGCCTTGTAGGTGGCCATGGAGATGACCACCGGCCCGGAATGGCCCTCACTCAGGTCCGGAACGGTGAGCTCCTGCGCGTTCAGGGTGACGGCACCGTCGTCGCGCCGCTGGAGCCGGCCGCGGACCACCACGATGAGGTCCTCGGCCAGGACTGCGGCAATCGGGCCGTACACCTGGCCGAAGAACATGACTTCCATGGAGCCGGCCAGGTCCTCGATCTCGCACCGGGCGTAGGCGTTGCCGCTGTTCTTGGCAATCCTGCGCTGCAGCGAGGTGATCATGCCGGCAATGGTGACAATGGCGCCGTCGGGCGGGCCTTCCTCTCCCACAATGTTCGTGATGGACGAATCCGCGTGCTGGCTGAGGATGCCCTCAAGGCCCTGCAGCGGATGGTCCGAGACGTACAGGCCCAGCATGTCCCGCTCGAAGGAAAGCTTGTCCTTTTTCTCCCACTCCGGCAGGTCCGGAATCTCGATGCTGATCGAGTCTTCCGGCTCCTGGTCCGCAATCGCGGCAAAGAGGTCAAACTGGCCCACGGCTTCGTTGCGCTTGAGGACGACGACGGAATCGATCGCCTCTTCGTGGATCATGGCCAGCGGACGCCGCGCGTGGCCCATCGAGTCAAAAGCGCCGGCCTTGATCAGGGATTCGATGGTGCGCTTGTTGCAGACCACCGCAGGGACCTTCATCAGGAAGTCCTTGAAGTTGGTGAACGCCCCCTTTTCCTCGCGGGCGGACACCATGGACTGCACCACGTTGGCGCCGACGTTGCGGATGGCCCCCATGCCAAAGCGGATGTCCTTGCCGACCGGGGTGAAGTTCACTGACGATTCATTCACGTCCGGCGGCAGCACCGTGATGCCCATCTTGCGGCATTCGTTCAGGTACATGGCCAGCTTGTCCTTGTCATCACCCACGGAGGTGAGCAGGGCGGCCATGTATTCGGCCGGATACTGCGCCTTCAGGTAGGCAGTCCAGTAAGAGACGACGCCGTAGGCAGCCGAGTGCGCCTTGTTGAAGGCGTAGTCGGAGAACGGCAGCAGGATGTCCCAGAGCGCCTTGATGGCCGCCTCCGAGTAGCCGCGGTCGATCATGCCCTGGTGGAATCCGGCGTACTGCTTGTCCAGCTCGGACTTCTTCTTCTTACCCATGGCACGGCGCAGAATGTCGGCCTGTCCAAGGCTGAAGCCGGCCACCTTCTGGGCGATGGCCATAACCTGCTCCTGATAGACAATCAGGCCGTAGGTGGTCCCCAGGATCTCCGCCAGCGGTTCCTCAAGCTCCGGATGGATCGGAGTGATTTCCTGCTGTCCGGTTTTGCGCAGGGCGTAGTTGGTGTGCGAGTTCGCACCCATGGGGCCCGGCCGGTACAGGGCGATGACGGCGGAGATGTCTTCGAAGTTGTCCGGGCGCATGCTCTTGAGCAGCGAACGCATGGGCCCGCCGTCGAGCTGGAACACGCCGAGGGTGTCGCCGCTGGCCAGGAGGTCGTAGGCCTCCTTCAGATCCAGTGGCAGGTCTTCCAGGACCAGGTCCTCGCCGCGGTTGTTCTTGATGTTCTCCACGGCGTCGGAGACGATCGTCAGGTTCCGCAGGCCCAAGAAGTCCATCTTGATCAGCCCCAGGCCTTCGCAGGTGGGGTAGTCGAACTGCGTAATGACCTGCCCGTCCTGCTCGCGGCGCATGATCGGGACAATGTCGATCAGCGGGTCGGAGGACATGATCACGCCGGCAGCGTGCACGCCCCACTGCCGCTTGAGGCCTTCCAATCCGAGCGCGGTGTCGAAGACACGCTGCGAGTCGGGATCGGTGCGCAGCAGTTCGCGCAGCTCTTCGGCCTCGCCGTAGCGCTTGGCTTCCTTGTTGTGGACATCCTGCAGGGACAGACCCTTGCCCATGACGTCCGGCGGCATGGCCTTCGTCAGGCGCTCTCCCACGGAGAACGGATAACCCATGACACGCGAGGAGTCCTTCAGCGCCTGCTTGGCCTTGATGGTGCCGTAAGTGACGATCATGGCCACGCGCTCATCACCGTACTTCTCGGTGACGTAGTGGATCACTTCGGAGCGGCGCCTATCATCGAAGTCGACGTCGAAGTCAGGCATGGAGACGCGGTCCGGGTTCAGGAAGCGCTCGAAGATCAGGCCGTGCTGCAGCGGATCGAGATCGGTGATGCGCATGGCGTAAGCGGCCATGGAACCGGCACCGGAGCCTCGGCCCGGGCCCACCCGGATGCCGTTTTCCTTGGCCCAGTTGATGAAGTCGGCCACCACCAGGAAGTATCCCGGGAAACCCATCTGGGCGATGATGCCCACTTCATAGTCGGCGCGCTTGCGGACGGCATCGGGAATGCCGGCCGGGTAGCGGTAATGCAGACCCTTTTCGACTTCCTTGACGAACCAGGATTCCTCGTTTTCCCCTTCGGGGGTGGGGAACCGCGGCATGTAGTTGGCTTTGGTGTTGAATTCCACATCGCACCGCTCGGCAATGAGCAGGGTGTTGTCGCAGGCGTCCGGGTAGTCGCGGAAGATGGCCCGCATTTCCGCCGGGGACTTCAGGTAGAACTCGTCGGCGTCGAACTTGAAGCGCTTGGGGTCCGCGAGGGAGGAACCGGACTGCACACACAGCAGCGCGGCGTGCGCGGAGGCGTCCTCAGCGTGCGTGTAGTGCAGGTCATTGGTGGCCACCAGCGGCAGCTGCAGCTCGCGGGCCAGCTTGATCAGGTCCGCCTGGACGTTGCGCTCGATGTCCAGGCCGTGGTCCATCAGCTCGCAGAAGAAGTTGTCTTTTCCGAAGATGTCCCGGAAGTCCGAGGCTGCCTGGACGGCTTCCTTGTAAAGGCCCAGGCGCAGCTTGGTCTGGACCTCGCCGGAGGGGCAGCCGGTGGTGGCGATGAGGCCCTTGCCGTACGTCTGGAGCAGGTCCCGGTCCATGCGCGGCTTGTAGAGGAATCCTTCAAGGGACGCCAGGGAGGACATCCGGAAGAGGTTGTGCATGCCCTCGGTGGTCTCGGACCACATGGTCATGTGCGTGTAGGCGCCGGCGCCGGAGACGTCGTTGCGTCCGCCGTCGCCCCATTTCACGCGGGTCTTGTCCGCCCGTGCCGTACCCGGCGTCAGGTAGGCCTCCACACCGACGATCGGTTTGATGCCGGCGTTGCGGGCCTTGTTCCAGAAGTCGAAGGCCCCGAACACGAAACCGTGGTCGGTGGTGGCCACGGCGTTCATGCCCAGCTCCTCAGCGTGGCTGAAGAGATCCGTCAGGCGGGCCGCACCGTCCAGCATGGAGTACTCGGTGTGGTTGTGAAGATGGACAAACGATTTCGAAGAAGTTGCTGAAGCCACCGAACTATTCTAGGCCCGGGCGGGGCGGGCACCGGACGGCACGCCGCCCGCCGACCCGGCATGTGCTCAGTGCCTCAGACGTCCCCGCGCTGCAGGGCGTCCAGCGCGTACTGGAGGTCCTGGGGATATTCGCTGATGACTTCCACGCGTTCACCGGTGCCGGGGTGAGTAAACGCCAGCTTCCGGGCATGCAGCCACTGCCGGGTGAGGCCCAGCTCGGCTGCGAGCTTGGCTTCCGCACCGTAGGTGAGATCTCCGGCACAGGGATGGCGCAGCGCGGAGAAATGTACGCGGATCTGGTGCGTGCGTCCGGTCTCCAGGTGGACTTCCACCAGGGAGGCCTTTCCGAAGGCTTCCAGCACCTCATAGTGGGTGACGGAGGGACGGCCGCCTTCCAGCACCGCAAAGCGCCAGTCATAGGAAGGGTGGCGGCCGATCGGCGCGTCGATGGTGCCGCGCAGCGGATCCGGCAGCCCCTGGACCACGGCGTGGTACATCTTCTCCACGGTCCGCTCCTTGAAGGCCTGCTTCAGCAGCGTGTAAGCGTGTTCGGTTTTGGCCACCACCATGGCACCGGATGTTCCCACGTCCAGGCGGTGGACGATGCCCTGCCGTTCCGGGGACCCGGAGGTGGAAATGCGGTAGCCGGCAGCGGCCAGACCGCCCACCACGGTGGGCCCCACCCAGCCCGGTGAGGGGTGGGCAGCCACGCCCACGGGCTTGTCGATGACCACAAAATGTTCGTCGTCCGCCAGGATCTTCAGGCCCTCCACCGGCTCGACGACGACGGCGAGCGGGTCGCGCTGCTCCGGAATGTCCACGGCCACCCGGTCTCCCGCGGAGAGCCGGTCCGACTTGTCCAGCGGCCGGCCCCCCTTGCTGAAGTAGCCGTCGGTGAACCAGGCGGCGGCGGTGGAGCGTGAGACTTCCAGGAGTTTGGCGAGGACCGCGTCGGCGCGTTTGCCGTCGGCGTCGTCAGGAATCGAAAGGACGGTGTGGATCTCGTTCATTTGTTGCTTTCGCCGTTCGTTGTATCTGTGGTGCCGGTTTCCCGTGCAGGTGTTGCTGTTCCGCCCACGATGCCGGGGCCGGAACCCTCCGCTGCCTCCGCCGCAGGATCCTGCTTTGTCTCGGAGGGGG
This sequence comes from Arthrobacter sp. TJ-178, assembly GCF_058269275.1. Classification (NCBI taxonomy): domain Bacteria; kingdom Bacillati; phylum Actinomycetota; class Actinomycetes; order Micrococcales; family Micrococcaceae; genus Arthrobacter; species Arthrobacter sp. TJ-178. Next base: position 318,039 of record NZ_JBZCNK010000005.1, read on the forward strand.
TCCGCTGTCCGTCCATGCCCACTCCCCGAAGGGTCAGCAGGCAGACCAGGATCACGCCGCATACCACGCAGGAATCGGCAATGTTGAAGATGGCGAAGTTGGGCAGCGCAATAAAGTCCACCACGTGTCCCTGGCCGAACGAGGGTTCCCGGAACAGCCGGTCCGTGAGGTTCCCCATCGCTCCGCCCAGAACCAGGCCCAGGGCAACGGCCCAGGATACGGACCGGACCTTGAGCATGAGGTAGATCAGGAAGGCGCAGACAGCGACCATGATGATGGTGAACACCCAGGTGTAGTCGGTGCCGATGGAGAAGGCGGCGCCGGGGTTGAGGATGTAGTGCCACCGCAGCACGGGAGGCAGAACGTCCGTGACTTCGCCCAGGCGCATGGTGCTCTCCACCCACCATTTGGTGAGTTGGTCAATGCCCAGTCCCAGAACGGCACAACCTGCCATGAGCAGGGCATAACCGGACCAGGCCGGGCGGACATGCGCGCCGGGACCGCCTGCGGCACTTGCGGCCACGGGTTCCTCAGAAGATTTAGTCATGGTGCTTTCATTCGTTGGGTCGCTTCACCGGGGACGCCGGGGCGCCAAGACAACGGGCCGGCGGACCGGGGCGTCCCGGCCAGCCGGCCCGTGCATATTTTCAGTTTAGTGCACCCGTGGTGCCCTGGTTCCGCAGGTTAGGCGTCAGCCGTCTCCGAAGCAACGGTGCCGCTGGCGTCCAGGTCACGCAGCTGGCCTTCAATGTAGGCCTTCAAACGTGAACGGTAGTCGCGCTCGAAACCGCGCAGCTGCTCGACCTTGCGCTCCAGGGTAGCCTTCTGCTGTTCCAGGCTGTTGAGGATCTTGGCGCTCTTGTCCTCGGCATCGGTGATGAGGCCGGTGGCTTCGAGCTGCGCTTCAGCGATGATCTTGTCGCGCTGCTCAACGCCGGCGCCGACGTAGTCGTCATGCATCTTCTGGGCCATGGCGAGAATTCCGGCGGCGGTCTCCGTCTCGCTGACGGCGCTTGCAGAAGTGCCGGCAGCAGGTGCGGAAGCCGCAGCAGCCACAGCCGCAGGCTTGGCCGGGGCCGTGGAGGTCTGCGCAGCCGCAGCCTTGGACCCGTCGGACTTGGCAGACTCGGCCTTGACCGAACCCGACTTCTTCTCTTCCTTGACCGGCGCCGTGACCTGTCCGGTCTTGGCAGCGGCCGAAACCGGTGCGGGAACGGAGCTTTCGCTCTTGGTGCCTGCTGAAGTTCCACTCTTGGAACCGGCAACGCATTCAGCGAGCTGGGTGCGGAGGTCTTCATTCTCTGCGTTCAGGCGGCGGAGCTCAATCACGATCTCATCAAGGAAATCGTCAACCTCGTCCTGATCGTAGCCCTCACGGAACTTGGTCGGCTGGAACCGCTTATTAACAACATCTTCTGGCGTCAGAGCCATCTGGTCACCTCACACTGGTTTATAAGATTCGCCTGCGAGTCAGGCAGACGGTTCTACGTACAGAATCCAACGAACATAAATTCCAAGGAGACTTATTGCTTTTCACAGTATATCTGCCGGGTGGGGAATGCTAACGTCCGCCGGATTGAGGCTGCTGCTAGGCGATGCCGTTGGCCACGACCGCTTTGGCGATCGCCACCACGATGAACAGCACAATGAAGGCCAGGTCCAGCGAAATTCCGCCGAGCCGCAACGGGGGGATGAACCTGCGCAACAGGCGGATCGGCGGATCGGTGACACCGTAGATAGCCGAGGCCAGAACCAGTGCGGGACCTTTCGGGCGCCACTGGCGCGCGAAGATCTGCACTGCGTCGTAAACAATCCTCAGTATCAGGGCAAACTGAAAGAGCACCAGCAGGACATACAGCAGGGAAAAAATAATACTCACGCGTGTGGTTTCGTTTCCGGGGAAGCCTCAGCGTTCCGCAGTGACCCCGCTGCTGCGGGGATGCGGTCAGCTCTGGTTGAAGAATGCCGACTGGGATTCGCTGACCTTTTTGTCATCTCCCAACACCTCCACATAGGACGGCGACAGGAGAAAGACTTTGTTGGTCACGCGCTCAATGCTACCGCGCAGGCCAAAGACCAGACCAGCAGAGAAATCGACAAGACGCTTTGCATCCGCTTCACCCATGTCGGTGACGTTCATGATGACGGGGATGCCGTCGCGAAAGCTCTCACCGATGATCTTGGCGTCGTTGTAGGAACGGGGATGGACTGTGGTGATCTGGCGCAAGCCATCCACTTCCTCTCGGGATGACTGAACTCGTTTGATGGGGGTGACCGGGGCGCGGTATTCTTCGACGGCAGTCCGTGCCACGGGTGCGGCGGCGGGCTCGGCCTCCTCGGACCGCTCGGCACGTTCGACGCGCTCAGTCCGCTCATAGTCGGGGACATACTCCTCGGTGCTGCGCACCGGAGCTTCCCGCTGGCTCTTCTGCTCAGACTCGTAGGGCTCTTCACCGTCGGCAAGGCCAAGATAGATCATTGTCCTGCGCATTGCGCCAGCCATGGTTGCTCCTTCATAAAACTTCAGCGCCGTAGCACCCGTCTCTCGCCAAATGAGAGACTTACTTCCAATAAACGCTACCGCACCGGGGGGCGCTGCCCCAGAATATCGGAGCCGACCCTCAGGTGTGTCGCCCCGTGCGCCAGTGCGGCTTCCAGATCCCCGCTCATGCCGGCAGAGATCGCACCTGCTTCCGGGTGGTTTCTGCGCAGCTGGTCGGACAACTCCTTGAGCGAGGCAAAGGCTTCCTCCGGGTCAGCTCCCAGCGGGGCCACGGCCATCAGGCCGGCCAGCCGCAGTCCCGGAGCGGCGGCCACCGCGTCGGCCAAAAGAGGAATCTCGCCGGGCTGCGCTCCCCCGCGTCCGGCTGCGGACGTCGTTCCGTCACCGGCACCGGCGGCTTCCGGGGTCCTCAGGTCCACCTGGAGAAAGCACTCCAGCGCGTCCCGGGGAGGCAGCCCTGCGGCGTCGCGTCGCTGCTGTTCCCCGGCCATCGCCTTGCCCAGTGCCCGGACGAGCGAGTCCCGGTCCACCGAGTGCACGGCGGCGGCGTAACGAACCACTGATTTGGCCTTGTTGGTTTGCAGCTGCCCGACGAAATGCCAGTTCAGGGGCAGGCTGGCCGTGGCCTCAGCCTTGGCGGCGGCTTCCTGGTCCTTGTTCTCTCCGACGTCTGTGACGCCCAGGCCGGCCAGCAGCTCCACGTCGCTGGCCGGGAAGTACTTGGTGACCACAATCAGGGTGGGAGCGGCCCGGCCGTGCACAGCTGACTGAATGCGCGTGCGCACCCGGTCCAGCCGGGCTGCGAGTTCAGCGGATCGCTCCGCAGCGGTGGTGCTGTTCGTCATGGGCTCATCTCCAAATGAGGCCGGCGAAGCGCCCTGCGGCGCTGCTGCGGCGGTGCGAGTAGAGGTCATCCGATTCCAGGGTGCATCCGCCGACGCGCAGGACATCCACCTCCAACTCCCCCAGCTGCGCCTGGGCGCCGGCCGGCAGGTCCAGGGCAGGCGTGCCCCAGCGGGTGCGTGAGCGAACTGCCGGAAGGATTTCGGCTGCCTCCTCCAGCATGGCCGGGGGAACCTCGTAGCAGGATCCGCAGACAGCGGGTCCAATCCAGGCCTGCAGGCTGAGCGCACCGGCTGCACGCATCTCCTGCACGGTGTTCGTCAGGATGCCGGCCAGCAGGCCGCGCCGGCCGGCGTGCGCGACGGCGGTTACCACCCCGGTGCCGGAACGGCCGGCCAGGACCACGGGGACGCAGTCGGCCACCATGACAGCCAGCGGCACGGAGCCGTCCGGGCTCAGCAGTGCGTCCGCCGTGGGGGCATCAACAGCGGGACCCTCCACAGCAGAGACATCCCCCTCGGATGACACCGGGGAGGAATCGGCACCGGGCGTCCGCAATCCGGGAACAGTTGCGACCACATTGGAATGCACCTGGTTCACAAACGCCAGCGAACCGGCGGGAACGTCCATGTGCTGCTCAAGCGCCGCCCTGCGGCGTCGAACCTGCGCCGGATCGTCCCCCACATGCAAAGCGAGGTTGCCCGCCGCCGTATTGGTGAACGCGACCGTCAGACCGTCACCGGCCTGTGCCTGCCACCAAAACATTGTCGAACAACCTCGCTGCTGTGTGTTGGCCGGACTGCTGCCCGGACCGGGTGCTACTTCAGGAAGTCAGGGACATCCAGGTCATCGTTCCGGCCCGTGGAGAGGTCGGACTCAACAACTGCCGGCAGGTCTACGTCAAAACCTGCATCGGCGGGAACATCAGTGTGCTGGGTGGGGCGCTGCGACCATGCCGAAAGTCCGGCGGAAGCAGGCGCAGCACCGGCATAGCCGACGGCGGGAGCGCTGGCCGGCGGTGCAACCGGCTCGGCCGGCTTGTGCGAGATCGGCTGGGACGTTACGTCCACCTGATCGAATCCGGCAGCAATGACGGTGACCCGTGCTTCGTCACCCAGGGCGTCGTCAATGACGGCACCGAAGATGATGTTGGCTTCGGGGTGCGCCACTTCCTGGACCAGGCGGGCCGCCTCGTTGATCTCGAACAGGCCGAGATCGGAGCCGCCCTGGATGGACAGCAGCACACCGTGTGCGCCGTCAATCGAGGCTTCCAGCAGAGGAGAAGCGATAGCCAGCTCGGCAGCCTTGACCGCGCGGTCCTCTCCCCGTGCCGAACCGATACCCATGAGGGCCGAACCGGCACCCTGCATGACGGACTTCACATCGGCAAAGTCGAGGTTGATCAGGCCCGGAGTGGTGATGAGGTCGGTGATGCCCTGAACACCGGAAAGCAGCACCTGGTCTGCGGAACGGAAGGCGTCCAGCATGGACACGTTGCGGTCGCTGATGGAAAGCAGGCGGTCATTGGGGATGACGATGAGCGTGTCGACTTCCTCGCGCAGCGTGTCGATGCCCGATTCAGCCTGATTGGAGCGGCGGCGGCCTTCGAAAGTGAAGGGGCGCGTCACCACACCGATGGTCAGGGCACCTAGGGAACGGGCGATGCGGGCCACGACGGGCGCGCCGCCGGTACCGGTTCCGCCGCCCTCGCCTGCGGTCACGAAGACCATGTCCGCTCCGCGCAGGACCTCTTCGATTTCTTCGGCGTGATCCTCGGCGGCCTTGCGGCCCACCTCGGGATCCGCACCGGCGCCCAGGCCGCGCGTGAGTTCGCGTCCGACGTCGAGCTTCACGTCGGCATCGCTCATCAGCAGTGCCTGTGCATCGGTGTTGATGGCGATGAACTCCACGCCGCGGAGTCCCACGTCGATCATCCGATTTACGGCGTTCACGCCACCGCCGCCGATGCCGACGACCTTGATGACGGCCAAGTAATTCTGCGGTGCTGCCACGTCCTGTGTCCCTTGTTCGAATCTGTGCAACTGATCATTGGGTGGCCGGAGTATTTCCGGCCGAAAAACCTTGAACCTGACCTGCAACCTTCAGCCCGGAAGTCTAAGCTTCTGGTTGAAGGTTATAGTTATGTCAAGTAATGCTCTACCTGTGACGCTATGGGGCTGACACCCGTTGTGCAATTACCTCTGCCGCGTGTCGGAATTTTCTTTCCCGCAGGAGGTAAAAATCACCGTGTCACAGGAGCAGTGGGGGTGCTGACGTCAAAGACGCGGACCGGAGGGTCCTTTTCCGGCATCTGCAGCAGGGCTTCCACAGCGCGCGCCTTGGCCACATTGGCTTCGGCGCTCCCCCAGAATACCGTCTGTCCGTTGAGGAGCTTAAGTTCCACTGAATCAACCGACGACGCCGAAGCGTGGTCCAGCTCCGCAAGCACCTTCTCCGGAAGAACGGACAGCACCGAGGTGACAGTGCTGAAGACGGCACTGTTCACGGCCTCGGTCCCGCCGTCGATCAGCGGCAGCCGCGCCTGCGTCCGGTTGGCCGCCGAGCCGATGACCCTGCCCTCCTGGTCGATCAGCAGGAACTCCGTGCCGCTCTGCAGGACAGCCACCGGAACACGTTCGGCAATGGTCACTTCAATCTCATGCGGCGGCTTGGCAACAACGTGCACCCCGGCCACCTCGGGCCGGTCGGCCAGGAGCGCGGCGACGTCGTCATCACCGATGGTGGTCAGGGGCCGGCCCATCAAGGGCTGCAGGGAACTGTTGACCTGTTCCTCGGACAGCAGGGAAATCCCCTGCACGGTCACTGTCTTCAGCGCCAGTGCCGGAGACAGGAACAGGAAGGCCAGGAACGCGGCAACCACGACCAGCACGGAGACGACGGAGATGATGAGCCAGCGACGGCGCCGGCGGACCGGCGGCTCGGGAAAAGCCAAAACGGTTGCGGTGACGGTGTCCGGCGCAGCCGTATCGGTCGCAGTCCGGGAATAGCCGTTGTCCGGGCCGGCGGCTGACCCCGAAGACGCCGCTGACCCCGAAGACAAGGAAGAGCCGGCGGCCCGCTGAGGGGTCCTCCCCCGGGATTCCGGCTCCCCGTGCCCGGAACGGCGCCCGTTCTCCGTGCCGCCCCCGGCGGATACCGCACGGGTGGTATCGGCCTTGGGCCGGCGCGGTTTCCGGCTAACCACGGGAAACCTGCCGCGGCACCGGCTGAGCTTCGGCAGCGCCGGCCGTGCCGGCGTCGTCCGTATCAGCGGCGGTGTCAGCTGCAGCTGTTTCAGCCAGCGCGCGGACCAGGACGGCACCAAACCGGGTGACGTCTCCGGCTCCCACCGTCAGGATGATGTCTCCGGGCTCGGCGCGGCGGCAGATATCCCGCACGGCCTGGTCCGCATCCGGGGCATAGCCTCCGGGCCGGTTCACCCGTGAGGTGATCAGTTCGCTGGTAACTCCGGGCACCGGGTCCTCCCGGGCGGCATAGATGTCCAGTACGGCAACGCTGTCCGCAAGTTCCAGCGCGGAGGCGAATTCCGCGGCAAAAGCCTGCGTCCGGCTGAACAGGTGCGGCTGGAACAGGACGTGCACCCGGTGGTCTCCGGCAACGGTCCGTGCCGCTTCCAGTGCTGCCACCAGCTCGGTGGGATGGTGCGCGTAGTCGTCAAAGACCCGCACCCCGCGCTCGGCACCCTTGGCTTCGAAGCGGCGGGCCGCACCGGAGAAGACCGACAGCCCGGCTGCGGCCAGGGCCGGATCGACGCCCAGCCCAAGTCCCACGGCGAAGGCGGCGGCCGCGTTGCGGATATTGTGCGCGCCGGGCACCAGGAGCCGCAGTTCCTGCTCGCACTCCAACCCGTCAAGGCTGAAGCGGAGCACAGACACGGAACCGCTGGACAGCGGGCGCGTATCAGTAATCCGGATGTCGGCATTTTCGCTGTAACCGTAGGTGCGCACCCGCGCGGCACCGGAGCGGCGCACCACGTCCGCAGCTCCGGGGTCATCGGCACAGGCCACCAGCAGCCCGTCCGCCGGCAGGAGCCGGACAAACTTGTCAAAGGAAGCGAAGACCGCTTCCTCGGTGCCGTAGTGGTCCAGATGGTCGGCTTCAACGTTGGTGATCACGGTGATGCGCGGCTGGTAGTTAAGGAAGGAGCCGTCGGATTCATCGGCTTCAGCCACGAACACGCTGCCGCTGCCGAAGGCCGCATTGACTCCCAGGGCGGCAACGTCGCCGCCGATGGCGAAGGAGGGATCAAGCCCGGCTTCGCGCAGCAGGACGGTCACCATGGCGGTGGTGGTGGTTTTGCCGTGGGTTCCGGCAACGGCCACCACATCCTGGGTCCCCATGGCTGCCGCGAGGGCCACCGAGCGGTGGATGACCCGCAGGCCGAGCTCGCGGGCGGCAGCCAGTTCAGGATTTTCGGCCCGGATGGCGGTGGAAACCACCACGGTGTCAGCGCCCTGCACATTTGCTGCCTTCTGGCCCACGAACACGGTGGCGCCCAGGGCTTCCAGGGCGCGCAGCCCGGGCGAATCCCGGGAATCGGAGCCGGAAACTTTCATTCCCTGGCCAATCATGACCCGGGCGACGGCGGACATGCCGGCACCGCCGAGCCCGATGAAATGCACCCGTCCCAGGTCCTGGAGCTTCAGCGTGCTCATGCGCGTGACCTTACGTTTGCGTCGAGAATGAATTCCGCCATCCGGCGGTCGGCATCACGGATGCCTTCGGCCGCCGAAGCGGCTGATATGGCGTCCAGCGCCGCCGGATCGGCCAGCAGAGGTATCAGCTTGTCCGAGATCCATGCTCCCGTGAAGAGTGCATCGGAAACCACCAGTGCTCCCCCGGCGGCCACAAGGCCGGCCGCATTCAGCGCCTGTTCTCCGTTTCCGTGCGGCAGCGGCACCAGGACTGCGGGCAGGCCCACGGCACTGATTTCGCACACCGTGCCGGCGCCGGAGCGGGCCAGCAGCAGGTCCGCGGCGGCGTAGGCCTGTTCCATGCCGTCCACGTATTCAACCTGGCGATAGAACGGTGCAGCCAGCAATCCGCCGTCGGCCGCCTTCAGCTGCTTGCCGCGCCCGGTGATGTGCAGGGTTTGGATGCCGGCCGCAGCAAGGGCGGGAAGCGCCTCTTCCACGGCCCGGTTAATGCTGGCCGCTCCGGAGGAGCCCCCGGTGACCACAAGGGTGGGCCGGTCCTGTTCCAGGCCGAGGGCCTTCCGGGCGGCAGCGCGGGCGCCGGCGCGGTCCAGTTCCGCAATTTCGCGGCGCATCGGCATTCCCACCAGCTGGGCGCCGGGCAGTTTGGTTTCAGCGAAGGCAGTGCCGACGACGTCGGCAAAGCGGGCACCTACGCGGTTGGCCAGTCCCGGGCGGGCATTGGCTTCATGCACGATGATCGGGAGCTTCCGGCGCCGGGCGGCAAGGTACACCGGAGTGGACACGTATCCGCCCACTCCCACGACGACGTCGGCAGCGGCTTCGTCAAGAATCTCGCCTGCCTGCGCAATGGCGCGCCGCAGCCGGCCCGGCAGCCGGACCAGGTCCCCGCCGGGTTTGCGGGGCATGGGAACGCGGTCAATGACGGCCAGCTCGAATCCTGCGGCGGGTACCAGCCGCGTTTCCATGCCGGCGGCGGTGCCCACCACTTTGATGCGGGCCTCCGGCGCGGACTCCCGGACGGCGCGGGCCACCGCCAGCAGCGGACTGATGTGCCCGGCGGTGCCGCCTCCGGCGAGGACGAGGGAAAGGGGACGTTGCGTCATGGAGCTGATGGTTCACTTTCGGAAAATTTGTGTTCTGGAATTTTGCGGGCAAAGGAAAGCAGGACGCCCACCGCCGCGAGCGTAAAGGTCAAGGAGGATCCGCCGTAGGAGATGAACGGCAGCGGTACGCCGATGACGGGCAGCAGGCCCGTCACCATGGCGATGTTCACGGATGCCTGTCCGATGATCCAGGCCAGGATGGAGCCGCAGAGGATCCGGATGAAGGGATCGGTGTGGCGCATGGTCATCCGGACGATGGCAACCGCCAGGATGCCGAAGAGCAGCACGATCAGCAGGGTTCCCAGCAGCCCGAATTCTTCTCCGATGATGGCGAAGATGAAGTCATTGTGCGCTTCGGGGATCCAGCTCCACTTTTGCCGGCTCTGTCCTATGCCCACGCCAAACCAGCCGCCGGAGGCCAGCGCGTACATCCCGGCATTGGCCTGGTCGCACAGCCCTGCGCCGCAGTCGTGCCCCAGCCAGGCACTGATCCGGCTGGTGCGGTTGCCGCTGACCAGCGACATCAGGATTGCTCCCACTGCGCCCAGGCCAACCATGCCGGCCAGGAAGCGCAGCGGTGTGCCGGCAAAGAACAGGGCCGCAATCATGATCAGGCCCATGATGATGACCGTCCCGAGGTCCTTGCCGATAAGGACCAGCCCCAGGATCAGGGCACCGCCCGGAAACACCACCGGAACCACGACATTCTTCCAGTTGGTCAGAAGCTTCTGCCGCAGGGACAGCACCGAGGCAAACCAGATGGCCATGGCCAGCTTTGCCGCTTCGGAGGGCTGGCCGGTGATGGGGCCGATTTTGATCCAGTTCCGGTTGCCGTTGACCTCCTCGCCGATGCCCGGGATAAAGACCAGGATCAGCAGGAAGAGGGCCAGCGCCATGCCCCATTTGGCCAGCTTCCGGTAGCTCTGGGGACCCAGCCGGGAAAGCACCAGCATGGCCACGACGCCCAGGGCTGCAAACATGGCCTGCTTCATGAAGAAGCCGAACGTGCTGCTGATGGATTCGCCGGACGAGGCAGCGATGGATTCCACTGAGGACGCGGACAGCACCATCATCAGGCCAATGGCTGTCAGGGCCAGTGAGGCGCCGAGGATGGTGTAGTAGGCCGAGCCCGTTGCTTTGCGCCGGCTCCCTTCCAGGAGCACGATTCCGCGTTCCAGCAGGGACGGCGTTTTGCTCCCGGCGTTCCGGATTCGGGGGCTTCGGCCGGAGGCAGGGGCCCTGCCGGACGTCTTGTGTCCGGCGGAAGACTGCTCCGGAGCGGACGGTGCCGGGGTGCGGGCCGGAGCGCCGGCTCCGCCTGCCGGACGGCTGGAACGGAGCACGGGTTTGCGGGGTTTCCCGGAGGACGAAGTGACCATCTAGGGCTCCTTAGGAGTCGGCGCCTGTCCTTCCACGTACCCGCGGACGGCCTCGATGAAAGCGTCCCCGCGGTGCGCGTAGGACGCGAATTGGTCCATGGACGCCGCGGCGGGCGCCATCAGGACAGTGTCTCCGGACCGGGCTTGCAATGCTGCGGCGGCGACGGCCAAAGCCATTACCTCATCCCCGCTGGGATCTGCCGCTGCGTCACTTTCACCAGTGTGGGGCGGCACGGCGTCAATCACTTGGACGTCGGGGGCGTGTCGCGCCAGTGCGGTGCGAAGGTCCGCCGTGTCGGTGCCGATCAGGATGACTGAGCGAAGCCGGGACGCGTGGTCCCGGATGAGGTCATCGTAGGTGACCCCCTTCGACAGTCCCCCGGCAATCCAGACCACAGAGGGGAAAGCGGACAGCGAAGCGGAAGCCGCGTGCGGGTTGGTTGCCTTGGAATCGTTGATCCACAGAATGTCGTCCAGGCGGGCCACCGGCTGGATCCGGTGGGCGCCGGGATCATAGGCCCGCAGCCCGTCCCGCACTGCCACCGGCTCCACCCCGTAGGCGCGGACCAGTGCCGCGGCGGCAAGGGCGTTGGCCACCATGTGCCGCGGGGCGTACTCGCCCAGATCCGCCATGGAGGCCAGTTCGGCGGCGGAGTCCTTTCGCTGTTCAATGAACGCACGGTCCACCAGGAGGTTTTCCACCATGCCCACCATGGACACTGCCGGCATACCCGTGGTGAATCCCACGGCGCGGCAGCCTTCAATGACGTCCGCCTCTTCAACCATGTGCTCGGTCTCGGCCTGCTCGGCGTTGTAGATGCAGGCAACGCGGGTGTTCTCGTAGATCTTCGCCTTGTCCGCGGCGTAGGCCTCGTAGGACCCGTGCCAGTCCACATGGTCCTCTGCGATGTTCAGGCACACGCTCGCCAGCGGCGAGAGCGAGTGGGACCAGTGAAGCTGGAAGGAGGACAGCTCCACGGCAATGACGTCAAAGCCCTCCGGATCACGGATGGCATCCAAGATGGGGGTTCCCACGTTGCCCGCGGCAACGGCGCGCAGGCCCGCGGCCCGGAGCATGCTTTCGGTCATGGAAACGGTGGTGGTCTTGCCGTTGGTTCCCGTGATGGTCAGCCACTCCGCGGTCTTGCGGCCTTCACGGATGCGGACCCGCCACGCCAGTTCGACGTCGCCCCACACCGGAATTCCGGCGTCGGCGGCGGCCGCCATCAGCGGATGTGCCGGGCTGAAGCCCGGTGACGTCACTACCAGGTCCGCGGGCTCGCCCTCCACGAGGGGAAGTGCTTCTGCGTGCTCGGCGCCGAGCAGAACGTCGGCAGCACCGACGATGCGCAGGGTGTCCGCTTTGGCCCGGTTCTCCTCGTTGTCGCGCGCGTCCACAACCACAACACGGGCGCCGAGTTCGATCAGGGTGTCAGCGGCCGAGAATCCGGACAGTCCGATTCCCGTCACCACAACGCGCAGTCCCCGCCAGGGCGCATCCCAGGTGGTCAGCTCATCCAGCCGGGAACTTCCGGCTGCGGCATCAGTGCGTTCGCTCAATTTCCTACCACCCATTCCGCGTAGAAGATGCCCAGGGCCACGGCAACGCACAGCCCGGCGACGATCCAGAAGCGGACCACCACCGTAACTTCCGCCCAGCCCTTGAGCTCAAAGTGGTGCTGCAGCGGGGCCATTTTGAATACGCGTTTGCCGCCGCTCAGCTTGAAGTACCCCACCTGAATGATCACCGACAAGGTGATGATCACAAAGAGGCCGGCAAGAATCACCAGGAGCAGTTCGGTGCGGGAGAGGATGGCAAAGGCGGCAATGGCACCGCCGATGGCGAGCGAACCGGTGTCCCCCATGAAAATCTTGGCCGGTGAGGTGTTCCACCAGAGGAAACCGATCAGCGCGCCGACCATGGCTCCTGCCAGCAGGGCCAGATCCATCGGGTCGCGGACTTCGTAGCAGACGCTGCCGGATTGCGGCGCACCGCAGCTCTGGTTGGACTGCCAGAACGAAATCAGGAAGTAGGCACCGAACACCAGGATGGAGGCTCCTGCGGCCAGGCCGTCCAGTCCGTCCGCCAGGTTCACGCCGTTGGTGGTTCCGGTGATGATCAGGTTGGCCCACAGGATGAAGAGGATGGCGCCGATCAGCGTGCCCGCGAAGGCCAGGTCAAGGCCGGTGTCGCGGATGAAGGAGATCCTGGTGGACGCCGGGGTCCGGCCCTCCCCGTTGGGGAAGTTCAGGGCCAGGATGGCAAACGCGACCCCCACGAGGGTCTGCAGGATGATCTTCGCCTTGGCGTTCAGCCCCAGGCTGCGTTGGCGGGAAATCTTCGTGTAGTCGTCAATGAAGCCCACAAGCCCCATGCCGACCATCAGGAACAGGACCAGCAGCCCGGACGCGGACGGCCCGAAGCTGCCCGGGTTGATCGCAAAGCTGACCAGGTGCGTGATGAAGTATGCGGCCACCACGGAGCCCACAATGACGGCACCGCCCATGGTGGGCGTGCCGCGCTTGGTGTGGTGCGACGTCGGGCCGTCGTCGCGGACAAACTGCCCGTAACTCTTCCTGACCAGGAAACGGATGAACAGAGGGGTGCCGGCGAGGGCAAAGATCAGAGCCAGTGACGACCCGATAAGCAGGGAAACCACTACTGAACGCCTCCGGCTTCCCCGGCAGTGCCCGGGCTGGTTTGCTGCGGCGCGGACGCCGGCGGCAGGGAGGAGGTTGAAGATGGGGCGTTCAAAGCTATCCGATCACCGAGGTGGCGCAGTGCAGCGCCGTTTGAGGACTTGAAAAGGACAAGGTCACCGGGTTCCAGTGAGGAAGCCAGGAGGCGTTCTGCGTCTTCGGGGGTGTCCACGAAAATGGACTCGTCCCCCCAGGAGCCTTCCATGACGGCGCCGGTATGCATGGCGCGGGCTCCGGTCCCGACGACGACGAGGTGGGAGATGTTCAGGCGCACCACGTACCGGCCGACGGCGTCGTGCTCGGTTACCGAAGCATCACCGAGCTCAAGCATCTCGCCGAGCACGGCCCAGGTGCGGCGCCCCCGGCCGAGTTCGGCCAGGGTGCGCAGGGCAGCGCGCATCGACTCCGGATTGGCGTTGTACGCGTCGTTGATGACGGTGACGCCGTCGGGCCGGTCGGTGCGTTCCATGCGCCAGCGGCTCGCCGCCTTCTGGCCCGAGAGTCCGGAAGCAATCCGTTCGGCGGGGACGCCGGCCGCGAAGGCCGCCGACGCGGCTGCCAGCAGGTTGGCCGTGTGGTGGGCGCCGATCAGGCCGGATTCCACCGGATACTCGCTGCCGTCAGGGAACCGGAGGGTGAAGACCGGACGGCCCTGATCGTCGGTGCGGGCGTCCAGGGCCCGTACCGCCGACTTTGCGCCGTGTGCCTCTTCCGGAGAAGAGGTGAAGTAGAGGATGTCGACGCCGCTGCCGGCCCTGGAGGCCATGGCGGCCACGCGGATGTCATCGGCGTTCAGCACTGCGGTCCCGCCGGGGGCAAGGGCCTCCACCATTTCGCCCTTGGCCCGGGCAATGTTCTCCACGCCGCCGAATTCGCCGGCGTGGGCGGTGCCCACGCACAACACCACACCGATGTCCGGCTGAACCATGGAGGCGAGGTACTCGATGTGCCCGACACCGGTGGCACCCATTTCCATGACGAGGTACCGGGTGCCGTAATCCGCGCCGAAGATGGTCAGCGGAACGCCAACCTCTCCGTTGTAGGAGCCCACGGGAGCCACGGTTTCGCCTTCGGCTCGCAGGATGCCGGCGAGCAGGTCCTTGGTGGTGGTCTTGCCTGCTGATCCGGTGATGCCGATGACGGTCAGCGGTGCGGAGGCCCGGAGCCTGCGGACAATCTCCGCTGCGAGCGTGCCCATGGCCAGGACCGCGTCAGGAACCTGAACGGCCGGATAGACGGCGCCCGAGGAGTCCTGAACGGGGCGCTCGACGAGTGCCAGGACAGCCCCGCGCTCAAACGCTGCTTCCACGAAAAGGTGGCCGTCGGATTGTTCGCCGGGTTTGGCGATGAAGAGGGAACCCGGGGACACTTCCCGGGAGTCGGTTGTGGCCGAGTTCACGATCGTCCCGGCTGCCTGTACGGCCCCGCCGATCAGTTCGCCGCCCGTAATTGCCGCTATATCTGCTGCACTAAGTTCAATCATGACGTTTTAGGACTCTACCCCGTTGCCGGACAGCACAGGGAATCCGTACCGTGTCAAAGCCTTCCTCAGTTCAACACGGTCATCGAGGGCCAAATTCACTCCTTTTACTTCTTGGAACACTTCATGTCCTCGGCCGGCCACCAGCACAGTGTCCTGCGGACGGGCCATTGCCACGGCGCGGTCTATGGCCGCTGCCCGTGGTGCCACTTCAAGGATTTCACAGGACAAATCTCCGCCATCAAGGGCGCTGCGCGCTCCGGCCAGGACATCGGCACGAATGGTTGCCTCATCCTCGTCATGGGGGTCGTCATCGGTGACGATCACCACGTCCGCGAGCCGTGCGGCGATGGCACCCATGAGCGGGCGCTTGGTCTGGTCACGCTGGCCGGTGGCGCCGAAGACAATAATGACGCGCGGCGCCTCGGCGGCGGAAACCACCTCTGCCTCGGGCGCGGCTTCCGGCCCGGAGGGTTCCCGGCGCACCGATTCCAGTGTGCGCGCCAGGGCATCCGGGTTGTGGGCGAAATCCACGATTGCGGCGGGCGCTTCGCCCACCAGCTGCATCCGGCCGGGGACCTCCACGGTGAACGGATCGCTGCGGTCCAGGGCTTCCTGGAGCCGGGCGATGTCCACACCCGATGCCAGGACCATGATCGCGGCCAGCGCGGCGTTGGAGACGTTGAACGTCCCGGGAAGCCCGGTTCCGGCCCGCAGGACGGCGCCGTCGGGGCCCCGCAGCATAAAGCGGTGGCCGAGCCCGGCGCGCACGATGTCGGTGACGCGCCAGGTTGCCTCGGCACCGCCGTCGTGCGTTGCCAGCGTCCACACCGGGACAGGCGCCTGGGCCGCCATGCGTGCGCCCCACTCATCGTCGACGCAAATGACGGCACGCTGAGCCCGCTCCGGAAGGAAGAGCCCGGCTTTGGCCGCAAAGTACTCTTCCATGGAACCGTGCAGGTCCAGGTGGTCCTGGGTGAGGTTGGTGAAGCCGGCAACGTCAAAGACGACGCCGTCCACGCGCCGGTAGGAAATCGCGTGGGAAGACACCTCCATGGCCGCCGCATCCAGGCCTTTTTCGCGCATCAGAGCCAGCAGCCCGTGCACCTGCGGAGACTCCGGCGTGGTGAGGGTACTGGCGATGGGCTCTCCGCCGGCGAGGATCTCAATGGTTCCGATCAGCCCGGTGGTTTTGCCCAGCGCGGCCAGCAGGGAATTGATGAAGTAGGTGGTGGTCGTCTTGCCGTTGGTGCCCGTCACTCCAAAAAGGGTGGGGGCGCTGCCGTCCTGCGGCCTGCTCGCAAAGACTGCTGCGGCCAGCGGACCCACCAGGCGGCGGGGCTCGTCGGTGACGTACACGGGAACGGGCAGCTCAGCCAGCTGGGCAGCGCCGTCCGCGTCGGTCAGCACTGCGGCAGCACCGGCTGCGGCCGCCGCAGCGCCAAAGACGGCGCCGTGGTGGCGGGCGCCGGGCAGCGCGACGTACAGATCACCCGGATGGACCTCACGTGAATTGATCGTGAGTCCGGTGAGCATGATGTCCGCTCCGGCGTCTGCGGCGCGTGCCGGTTCAACACCGGGCAGACCTGCTGCGGCGAGTGCGGCCGCTGCCGCCCGCAGGGACACCGGCTCGACAGCGGACGGACGCATTCCGCTCCCCGGCAGCTGCGGATTGCGTTGATCACTTGTAGGCACTGCATTGCTCCAGAAAATTGACGTGGTACTCGAAAAAAGAATCAGCCGGGCAGCGTCAGCGGGCGCTGCCCCGTGCTGTGGCGCGGGCTCAGTACTCCACGGGGTACAGCTCCGGTTCCGAGTCGGACGGAGCCACATGCCGGGTGGTCAGGACCTGCTGCATGACCTTCTTGAAAGTCTTGCCCGGATCCAGAACCTGCAGTGATCCCTCGGGCCGCTGCAGTGTCACGACCACCACGTACTGCGGATCGTCCATTGGTGCAATACCAGCATAGGAGAGTGTGTAGCCGTCATAGCCACCGTGGGAGGGCGCCTCGGCCGTTCCGGTCTTGGAACCCACCCGGTACTGCTCAAGTTTGCCGCCCTTGCCGGATCCTTCAGCAGTGACCGTCTCCAGCATGTGTTGGACTTCACGGGCAGTTTCCTCCGAAACCACGCGGGTGGACTCGCCCTTTTCCGCGGGCGTTTCAGTGCCGTCCGCTGAAATGTAGCTGTCGATAAGGCTCGGAGCCAGCCGCACTCCCTCATTGCCGATGGTCTGGTAAACCATGGCGGTGTGAAGAGCCGTTTGGGCCAGGCCCTGGCCAAAGAGGACCGTGTACTGCTGGCGGGTGTCCCAGTCATCCGGCTGGGCCAGGATACCAACCGTTTCACCGTTAAGGCCCACGTTCAGCGGCTGTCCGAAGCCGAACTTGCGCAGCCAGTCATAGCGCTCCTGCCGTGAGAGCTGCTGGCCGATCATGACGGTGCCGGTGTTCATTGATTTGGTGAGGATGCCGGCTGCCGTCATGTGTACTGTGCCGTGGTCAAAGGCGTCCTTGAACGTTTGTCCGTCAACCGTGTAGGTGGGCGGAATCTCGAACTGGGACAGCGGGTTGATGATTCCCTCTTCCAGGGCGCCCGCCATCGTAATGACCTTGGTGGTGGAGCCCGGCTCAAACGGAACCGTCACGGACAGCGGCTGCCGAAATTCAGGGGGTGTTTCACCGGGGTTGTTGGGGTCAACGGTGGTGGACTCCGCCATGGTGATGATGCGCCCTGTCTTGACTTCGACCACGACCACGTTGCCCCACTCGGCGTTGTAATCCTCCACCTGGCTGGCAATGGTCTGCTGGGCAAACCACTGCAGGTCCTGGTCGATGCTGAGCTTCACCGAGTCTCCGTCACGCACCGGGACATCCTCATTGGTGGCGTAGGGAATGCGGATGCCGTCGCCGCCGATTTCGTAGGTCTTGCTGCCGGCTTCCCCCGCCAGGACGTCATCCTGAGTCAGCTCGAGGCCTTCCTGGGGACCGTCGGTACCCAGGAAGCCGACGATAGAGCCCGCTACCGCACCGGACGGATAGGTGCGCAGCGTGGTCCGGTCCGCGTAAATGCCGGGGAATTTCACCGCCAGGACCTTGTCCTTGGTTTCCGGGGTGACCGTTTTTGCCACGAAATTGAAGGAGTTGTCCCCCAGCACGGCTTCCCGCAGGGTTTCCGCGTCCTGGCCGAGGATTTCCGACAGCTCATCAAAGGCTTGGTCGAAGGAGACGGTTTCCTTGCCATCAGCAGTGCGCCGTTCGTACGCCTGCTCTTCGACGTAGTCGTGGGAGAGCGTCTGGTCCACAACAATGTCGAAGCGCTCCACGCTGCGTGCGAGGTAATTGCCGTTGGAGTCAAGAATGCTGCCGCGCAGGGGCGGTACCGTGGTGCTCCTGATCCGTTCGCTGACCGCTGTTTCGGCCATTCCCTGGGGGTCAAGTGCCTGCACCTGAAAAAGGCGCACTCCCAAACCCGTCAGCAGGATCAGTGCCAGAATGAGTCCTGTCCTGAGCCTGCCGGTAACGACGGCTACCCTGTGGTTTTCCCTGCCCTGCGCTTTTGCCACAACGTATCCTCGTTAGTGCTTCGTGTTACTGCCTGTTAAAACTACTGCTCGTCGATCTGTGCGGGTGCGGGAATGGTGCCGCCGTTCAGGTCAGCTTCCGGGGTGGCCGGAGCCGTCCAGCCGTCAGCAGGACTGGCCGGTACCGGACCGGTTTCCGCTGCTTCCTCTTCCCTCGCTTCCGCTGCACGGGCTGACTCCCCTGTTTCTTCCGCTTCCGTGCCGGCCGCCTGGGGGGCAACCGGCTGCGTCAGCACCTCGGGGGCAGGAATCAACACCGCAGGTCCTTCGCTTTCTTCGGCCGGGACGGGGTTGCCTGTTACTTCCAGCGTCTGCAGGTCAATGCTGCCGAACGATGAAGAGGTCACCATTCCCAGCTCCGCAGCCTGAGCCGCCAGCATCTGGGGAGCCTGATGGTTTTCCAGCTGCTGGGTCAGCGCCTCGTTGCGCTGCATCAGTTCGGTGCGCTCATTCTGCAGCTCCACCAGCTGGTACTGACCGCTGGAAACTGAAATGTTCAGCAGGAGTACTGCTCCCAATCCAAGGATCAGGGCAACAAAGCAGAAAACCACCACGGGAGCGCGGCGCCGGCTACGTGCTGCGGGTACCACTGACAACGGTGTGCGGCGGCGCGGTGCGGGCGCGGCGGGGGCAGGAGCGTGTCCGGGGCCGCCCGGTGCCGGCGCCCAGTTCAGGGCGCGGGCGTTGTTGCCGTGAGTGACCCGGCGGACAGCACCCGCCGATGCGTGCGGCCGCGTCTGTACCTGTGTCATGATTCTGCCCCGTCGGTGGAAATGCGGATTCGTTCCACGGCCCGCAGCTTTGCAGAGGCAGCACGTGGGTTTTCGGTGATTTCTTCATCCGTGGGAACTTCCGTTCCCTTGGTGAGGCGCTGAAGCTGAGCCTTGTGCTGTTCCAGTTCCACGGGGAAACCCTTGGGAGCGGAGGATCGTGAACCTGCGGCGAAGACGCCCTTGACAATCTTGTCTTCCAGCGAGTGGTAGGACATCACCACCACGCGGCCGCCAAGATTGAGGACGGAGAGAGCGGCCGGGATGGCCCGCTCCAGGACATCCAGTTCTTCATTGACCTCAATCCGCAGCGCCTGGAACGTGCGCTTGGCGGGGTGTCCGCCTGTGCGCGCCGCTCCGGCAGGAACTACGCCCCGGATGGCGTCAACAAGTTCGCCGGTGGTGGTGAACGGCTTCGCTGCCCGGGTGGAGACTATGGTGCTGGCAATGCGGCCGGCAAACTTTTCCTCGCCCCATTTGCGGATGATGGAGACCAGATCGGCTTCGCTGTACGTGTTGACAATGTCCGCCGCGGTGCGTCCACGGCTGGTGTCCATCCGCATATCCAGCGGAGCGTCATAGGAGTAGGCGAATCCGCGGTCCCGCTCGTCGAGCTGCAGGGAGGACACTCCCAGGTCGAAGAGCGCGCCGTCGATGCCGGCAAAGCCCAGGTCCCGGACGACGTCGGCAATCTCGTCGTAGACCGCATGCACCAGGTCAATGCGGTCCTCGAAGGGAGCCAGGCGCTCCCCGGCCAGGGCCAGTGCCTGCCGGTCCCGGTCAATTCCAATGACATGCAGCTGGGGAAACCGGGAAAGCATGGCCTCGGTGTGTCCGCCCATGCCCAGCGTGGCGTCAACCACCACGGCGCTGCCGTGATCCGCCACTGCTTTTTCGATGGCGGGTGCCAGCAAATTGATACAGCGGTCACGCAGCACCGGAACGTGCCGTTCTTCGGTTGGGCGATCTTCGCTCATCTGCTGTCCTTCCGCGTCCGGGGACGGCGGCGTAGTTCTTGAATCAGACCCCCATCCGCGCCTCACGCTGTGACGCCTGGCTCCGGGGAAGTGAGTCAGGTGCCGGCCCTGCGGGGCGGCTGGAGATCTCATGCAAGAAACCGCTGCTGTCCGGTCTCTGCGTGGTGGTGGGTCTGGGTGGTGGTACTGCTGGGGTTTGGAATTGGTGTTGTGTGCAGTGAGTGGACTAGAAGATGCCGGGAATGGTGTCCTCATCCGTTTCCGAGAACGCCGTTTCCTGCGCTTCGAGGTAGGTCTGCCATGCAGCGGCGTCCCAAATCTCAGCCCTGGTCCCCGCTCCGATCACGGCCAGTTCACGGCCGAGTCCGGCATAGGCCCGCAGCGCCGGCGGAATGGTGATCCGACCCTGCTTGTCCGGGACTTCATCTGATGCTCCTGACAGAAAAACCCGAATGTAGTCACGCGCCTGACGCGAAGAAAGCGGAGCTTCCCGCATCTGCTCGTGGACCCGTTCAAATTCCTTCTGGCTAAAGACGTAGATGCAGCGTTCCTGGCCCCTTGTCAGGACCAGGCCCTCGGCCAGCTCCTCGCGGAACTTGGCCGGCAGGATGAGCCGCCCCTTCTCATCCAAGCGCGGTGAATGTGTTCCGAGGAACATCGGTCACCACCCGTCTGATGAGGAGAATTTCCTCCTGCGCTGCCTCTGCACTCTTATGGCCTCCACTTTACTCCACTTCCCTCCACAGTCAACGACGCGGCGCACCGATATACGGCGCGCCGCGCCTTTTATTCCGCATATTTGCGCGGTGTGAGGCGAGTGGAGGGAATCCGGAGCAAACCCCGAGGCTGCCGCTCCCTTCTTTGCTCCCTTTGGCCACAAAAAAGACCCGCCGGAGCGGGTCTTTTTCTCTTACGGGCTGACCGTGGAGGGAAGTGGAGCCTGTCCCCGTTTACGGACGGCTCCGGCTACTGGTCGCGCTTGCGCTCATCCCACTTGTTTTCCAGATTGCTCATGAAGTTCTTCGGGGAACTTGCTTCGCGTTCCTTACGGCGTGCCGGCGAAACCGACTTTGACCCACGCTTGCCACGCGTCGTTGCGTAGTAGACGCCGGCCCCCATGACCAGGAAGCCCAATATTCCCAGGATCAAGCTGAACGGGGAATCGGAGGCGACACCACCAAGCAGCAGCCCGATGCCGGCAACGGCTACGAGTGCTCCGAGCACTATGCGCCGGGTTGAAATGCCCGTTGCCGCCGGGGTAGCCATTGAATTGGCAAATTTGGGGTCCTCGGCGTGTAATTGCTGCTCCAACTGGTCCAGCAAGCGCTGCTCGTGTTCCGAGAGTGCCATTACTGCCTCCTTGCGGTCCGAAATTCCCATGTAAACCAACCAACGATCCCGGTACCGGAGCGGTTCCCGCCTCCGGTGGCCCGGAAGACTGCGGAGGAACCCCGGGAACCCGGAGCCACCACCTGGACCGATGACCCGGACAGAACGCAAGTTGTGCTTACGTCTAAGGATAGGTGGCAATTTAGTCCGGGGAAAGCGGTGGGGATGCCGCGGGGAACCATTCCGCCTAGGGCTTAGTCCTGCGCCGGCGGCGGAGCGGAACCCTGCCCCGGATTGCGGCCCTGGCGGCCCCGCCCGGAGGGGCCCAGGAGCCGGGCCGGCACCACTCCGAGCTCGCCGAAGCGGGCATTGATCTTATCCAGCGCGTCTTCCGCCGACCGCCAGTTGTCGTCCCGTCCGTCCAGCGTCAGCTGCACCGCCGCATTCCCTGCCGGTTCGAGCCGTTCGGTCCGCAGTCCAATCAGGCGCACGCTCATCCGCCGCGGACCGAGAGCCGTAAGCAGGCCGCGCACTTCCTCGTAGATCAGTTGGGCGCTGTCCACCGGCTCCCGCAGGGTCCGGGTCCGGGTAATCGTGGAAAAGTCCGCAAAGCGCAGCTTCAGGGAAACCGCCCGGCACTGCATGCCCGCCGCTCTCAGCCGGACGGCCGTCCGATGCGCCAGCCGCAGCAGTTCCGTGTGCAGGATTTCATCTTCGGAGACATCCTGTGCAAAGGTCTCCTCCGCACCAATGCTCTTCTCCGTCCGTACCGGAGTAACGCTTCGGGGATCCCGCCCCCACGCCAGTTCGTACACGTGCTCCCCGGTTGACCCCAGCAGGCGCTTGAGGACGCTCACCGGGGTGCGGGCGACGTCCTCGACAGTGGAAATGCCCACCCGTCCCAGGGTTTCCCGTGTTTTGGCGCCAACGCCCCAGAGAGCCGAAACATCCAGGGTGTGCAGGAAGGAAACCGTCTCGCTGCGCGGAATGAGCAGCAGTCCGTCCGGCTTGGACCGGGTGGAGGCAATCTTCGCCACGAACTTGGTAGCGGCGATGCCCACGCTGGCAGTGATGCCCAGCTCCGCGGCCACCCGCCGCCGGATCAGTTCGCCAATGGCGCGGGGCGGCCCGAGCAGGCGCATGGCGCCGCCAATATCAAGGAAAGCCTCGTCCACGCTGAGGGGCTCAACCAGCGGGGTAATGGATTCAAAGATCCCCATCAGCCGCCCGGAGACCTCGCGGTAATCTTCCTGGTGCGGTTCCAGGATGACGGCCTGCGGGCACTGCCGGTAGGCCACGGACATGGGCATGGCCGAATGGACTCCGTAGCGCCTGGCTTCATAGGAGGCGGACAGCACCACCGATCTGCCGCCCAGGCCGCCCACAATGATGGGCCGGCCCGCCAGTTCCGGCCGCTTGAGCAATTCCACGGAGACGTAAAACGCATCCATATCCACGTGCATGATGGTGCAGTCGCGGTTTTCGCTGGGGCCGTTGCTCACTCCTTCATGGTAGACAACGGCACTGACATTCGGGCTTCCCCTAGACTGGGGACCAGATCCTGACTCCCACACGAAGCGGATACCCATGAATAAGCCCCTGATCGCCCTTGCCTCCGCCGCCCTGCTCGTGGTCGCCGCCGGATGCTCTCCGGACTCGGATTCCGCCGGCACCGCCTCGGCCCCGGCATCCGCCTCCACGTCGTCGTCACCGTCTTCAGCGTCGCCGTCTTCAGCCTCACCCTCACCCAGCGGCTCGGCCTCCTCCTCCGCTTCAGCCTCCTCCGGCAGTCCGTCGTCGTCCGGCAGCAGCGCTTCCCCCTCTGCCTCATCCGCCGCCATTGCAGAGGGTTTTCCCGCCGACCTCATTCCGGTGATGCCGGGGTCAACCCCGCTGACCACGAGTTTCGAGGAAACCCCCGCGCTGTTCACCGCTTCCCTGAGCGCGACGACGGCCGCCTCCGCGCAGGAGATCCTGGACTACTACGCCAAGACGTTCACTGCCCAGGGGTTCACAGCGGGCGAGCCTGAGGTCCAGAAGACCGCCACCGTGCAGCAGTTCCTGCGCTCGGGTGCCGATGACACCGCAAACGTGACAGTTGTCCCCCGCGAGGGCGGCAACACGTACACGGCCAGCATCAACACCCTGCCCGAGTCAGCCAAGTAGGCCCGCCGTGGAAAACACCCTCCCGGCTGCCGAGGCGACTGCCGCCCGGGAACAGTCCGCCTACCGCGAGCACCTCAGCGCGGAACTCGAAGCCTTCCTGGGCGAGCAGCAAGCCGTTCTCCAGGATGTATCGGTGGAATCGCTTCCGCTCCTGGACGCCGTATCATCCCTTGCCCGCGGCGGAAAGCGCCTGCGCGCCCTGTTGAGCTACTGGGGCTGGCGGGGTGCCGGCGGGGCCGAGCTGGGCACCGCAGCAGTGCGGGCGGGCACGGCACTGGAACTGTTCCAGAGCGCTGCCCTGATCCACGATGACATCATTGACCGCTCGGACACCCGCCGGGGCGGGCCCAGCGTCCACCGGCGGTTCAGCACAGCCCACAGCGAGGCCGCCTGGCACCTGGACGGAACCCATTTCGGTTCATCCGCAGCCATCCTTGCCGGCGATTTGTGCTTGTCGCTGAGCGAGGAGATGTTCGCTGCGGTGGGCGCCCAAGCGGCTCACGGTACTCCTGCGCGGCGGATCTTCAACCGCATGCGCACCGAGGTAATGGCCGGCCAGTACCTCGACATCCTCGAGGAAGTGGTGGGCCCAACCCACGAACCCGAGCGCGCCGTCGTCCGCGCCCGGAACATCCTTCGTTACAAATCCGCCAAATACACCACGGAGCATCCCCTAACCCTGGGCGGCGCCCTCGCCGGTGCATCGGATGAACTCATGGACTGGTACTCCCGCTTCGCACTTCCGCTGGGGGAAGCATTCCAGCTGCGCGATGATGTGCTGGGCGTCTTCGGCGATCCGGTCCAGACCGGAAAACCCGCCGGCGACGATTTGCGGGAAGGAAAGCGCACCGTTTTGGTCGCTTATGCGCTGGCCCTGGGCGGATCCACCGCCCAAAAGGTCATTGCGGACGGCCTGGGCCGTGAAGACCTCGACGACGACGGTGTTAACGCACTGCGCACCCTGATCGAAGACTCGGGCGCCCTGGCTGCCACCGAAACCCTCATTGAGGGCCATACGCGGGCAGCCTTTGATGCACTGGAGCAAATGCCGGTAAACGCCGTCACCCGTGCGGCACTGCACTCGCTCGCCCTCGCGGCAGTTAACCGCAAAGCCTGATCAGGGCGGGCAGGACCCGCTGCCGGCGAAAGTTGCGAACAAACCCAGCACGGCGGAATAACAAAGCAGCGGCTCCCTTAATAAGGGAGCCGCTGCTTTATGCACTTTTATGCTTTTACATACTTTTGGGTGTTCCGGATTACCAGCCCAACGCCTGGGCCCGCCGGCGGATTTCCGTCTTGCGGCCTTCACGGAGCGCGTCAACAGGACGTCCGGGCAGTGAATCGTCAGCCGTAAAGAGCCAGCGAACCATTTCGACGTCGTTGTAGCCGGCGTCAATCAGCACGGAGATGGTCCCCTTCAGGCTGTCCAGGACAGCGCCGTCGTCAATAAACGCGGCGGGGATGCTGCGGATTTTCCGGTCTCCAAGCCGTACGGCCACCAGCGCACGCTCTTCGAGCATGCTGTGCACCTTGGTAATGGATACGTTCAGTTTTTCAGCCACATCGGGCAGGGTCAGCCAGTCGGAAACTAGTTCCTCAAGTTCAGTCACTCCCCTAGGTTCCCATGAGAACCCTCTCCCGGGCCAGTTTCGGGTTCATTAGAGCGCTGAAACCGTAATTGTCATCTACTCAGGTACTGATACGCGCCTACGTAGTGTAAATTCGCTTACGTCACAGAAGTCACTTCTGTCACACTCGCACCACCACTAAACAAATGTCCCGGAGTTGCGGTTAAATCCGCGCCGTCCACAGATGAGGAAATAGCCCTTTATGACTGCACAGGCGATTCAGGGAACCACTTCCCAGCGTTTTATCTCGCGGGGAATGCCCCGGAAGCTGAGTGTTGCCGTGACCGCGGCTGCCATTCCTGCTTTCCTGCTGTCGGCATTGGCGCTTGCCGACCCGGCCCATGCAGCTCCCGCGGGCAACGGCACAGCCGTTTTTACGCAAATGCCGGTACAGGCTCCCCAGAAGGCTGCCGCCGTTGTGGTCCCGTCGCGTGTGGCCGCTCAGATTCCCGTCATCGTTGCCGCCGAAGCCGGAGTGCCCGCAACGCACCGGATCGAGGCCGGAGACACCGTCAGCTCCATTGCCGCCCGCTACGGACTGTCCCAGGATGAAGTCCTGAGCGCAAACAACCTTCAGCCCACCTCGCTGATCTTCGCCGGTGAAGAACTGCGCCTGACCGGTTCCGCTTCCGCCGCGCCCGCGGCCCCCGCCGCATCCTCAGCCTCCGGCTACACAGTGGTGGCCGGCGATACGCTGGGCGGCATCGCCGCAGCTCAGGGTGTCAGCCTGGACAGCGTCCTGGCCGCCAACGGCCTGACGATGACCTCCGTCATCCACCCCGGCCAGCAGATTTCGTTTTCCGGCGGATCCGCTCCTTCAGCCGCACCCGCGTCCGCCGCACCCGCAGCAAGCCACACGGTTGAGCCCGGCGACACCCTGACGGGAATCGCAGCCAGCCACAACATTGGCCTCGCCGAGCTCATGTCCGCCAACGGCATGAACGGCAGTACCGTCCTGCACCCGGGCGACGTCGTTGTTCTTTCCGGCGGCGCGTCAGTCACGACGCTCGCTTACGCACCCGCGGAAGCAGCCCAGGCAGATCTGGTCCCCAACACGTTCCTGCACTACACCTACCCGGACGCGGTGGTTGCCGATGCCAACGTCAACAAGCAGTCATTGAACAACTCTGACGTTCCGGACCGTGCACAAATGCAGCAGATCGTCGCGCAGACAGCGGCGGAAATGGGCGTTGATCCGGCCCTGGCCCTGGCGTTCTCCTACCAGGAATCCGGATTTGATCAGCGTGCGGTGTCCCCCGCCAACGCCATCGGAGCCATGCAGGTCATCCCCAGCTCCGGCGCCTGGGCTTCAGACCTCGTTGGCCGCGACCTGAACCTGCTGGATCCGTATGACAACGCCACCGCGGGCGTTGCCATCATCAGCTCGCTGATGAGGACCACCGGCAGCCTGGAAGATGCAGTGGCTTCCTACTACCAGGGCCAGTACTCGGTAGACACGCAGGGCATGTTCCCTGACACCCGCAACTACGTCGCCTCGGTTCTGGCACACCGCCAGTCCTTCTCCTAACCGCAGCAGCCGCGAGCAGGGCAGGGTCCGGATCGGGTGTCGATCCGGGCCCTGCCCTTTTGCACACGTAGGATCGTAGAGTGCATGAACCCGTGAATGACCCCCTAGTTGGCACCGTAGTGGATGAGCGCTACCAGGTGCTTTCCCGTATTGCCCGCGGCGGAATGTCCACGGTCTATCTGGCCACCGACCTGCGGCTGGACCGCGATGTTGCGCTGAAGGTGCTGTATCCGCATCTGGCCGCCGACCCGGGTTTCCTGGACCGCTTTGAGCGGGAGGCAAAGTCGGCCGCCCGCCTTTCGCACCCGCACGTCGTCGGCGTCCTGGACCAGGGGTTCGAGGAAAACCTGGCCTATCTGGTGATGGAATACGTGCCCGGCAAGACCCTGCGTGAGCTGCTGGAAACACGGACCAGATTGTCCCCGCGGCTCGCCCTGGCCCTGCTCGATGCCGTTGTGGACGGCTTGGCAGCAGCCCACGACGCCGGCCTCGTCCACCGTGACGTCAAACCCGAAAATGTCCTGCTCGCGGACAACGGCAGCATCAAAATCGCTGACTTTGGTCTGGCCCGCGCTGTCTCCACGAGCACCAACACCGGCACGCTGGTGGGAACCGTTGCTTATCTCGCCCCCGAACTGGTGACCGGCAGCGGAGGAGACAAGCGCAGCGACGTTTATTCGGCCGGGATCATGCTGTACGAGATGCTGACCGGCAGGCAGCCCTTCACGGGCACGGCTCCCATCCAGATTGCTTTTCAGCACGTCCACTCCACGGTTCCCGCGCCTTCTCAGGCCTGCCCGGGGCTGGCTGCCGATCTGGACGAACTTGTTCAGTGGTGCACAGCTCCGGATCCTGACAACCGCCCCGTGGACGGCAGGGCCCTGCTGGGCGAACTCCGCCACATCCGCACGTCCCTCAGTGACGAGGAACTGGACTACCATTTTTCCGCCCCCGTTGGGCAGCCTCGCCCGCCGGAGCGCCGTCCGTCCGTTTCCGTTGCGGAGGCCGCAGGAACGCACGAGGCGGAGACCGTCGCCCTTCCGAGGCCTCCGGCCGGCTCCACCGAGGTCATCGCGCCGTCAGACCCAGCGCCCGGTGCCGGTTACCCCACCGAGGTTATCCGCCGCACTGATAACGCCACTTCAGTGTTTCCCGCCGGCGGGGCAGGCTCGGATACCCGGCGGCTTGCCGAAGCGGGGCAGGAGAACGACTACGACTCTGCTGATCACGCCGAGGATGCTTCGACCGGATCCCCGGCCGGAACCATTGCACAGCGACGGCAGGACCGCAGGGATGCCAAGGCATTCCAGCGGCAAAGCAGCAGGGAGGCGCACCGCCCCGAAGTCTCACTGCGCCCCGGACGGCCCCGCAGGCGCGGTGCGCTCCTGGTGGTGCTGGCAGTCCTGCTCATTGCCGCCGCCGTGTTCACCGGGTGGTTCTTTGGCCGGGGCCCCGGCGCCGTGGTTTCCGTTCCGGACGTCGCCAATGTTTCCCAGGAGGCAGCCGGTGCACTGCTCAGCGGGGAAGGCCTGCAGTACTCCACAAGCGAAGTGCACGATGAGATTGTTGCTGCCGGCCTCGCCGTGGGAACGGATCCCGATGCACCGGCTGAAATCCGGCGCTACAAGCCGGTGACCCTGCTCATCAGCAAAGGACCCGAACTCTTCGAGGTTCCCAACGTCGTCTCCCGCACGGCGGAGGCTGCCCGGGAGAACATTACGGATGCCGGCCTTGCCGTAGGAGCGGTTACCGAGGAATACAGCGAGACCGTTGACGCAGGGAAAATCATCAGCCAGTTTCCGGCGGCGGACACCCAGCTGCGGCGCGACACATCTGTGAATCTGGTCCTCAGCCTCGGCCCGGCTCCGGTCCAGGTTCCTTCCGTCGTCGGCAAGAGCAAGGACGAGGCAGAGCGGCTCATCAAAGAGGCCGGGCTGACGGCAAAGGTACTTCCGGAGCGAATCAACAGCGCCGACGTCCCGGACGGGTCCGTTGCTGTCCAGGCTCCCGGTTCGCAACTGGTGGACCGCGGCTCCACAGTGACACTGACCCTGTCCAAGGGCCCGGTGATGGTGGCTGTCCCCAACGTGGTGCGCCAGTCCCCCGAAGATGCACAGGCGCAGCTGGAACGTCTTGGTTTCCGGGTCCAGATCAATGAACTGCTGGGCGGCCTGCTGGGCATCGTCCAGTCACAGGATCCCAGCGGCGGGTCCATGGCACCGGAGGGATCCCTGATCACGCTGCGCGTGGTTTAACTGACGCGTACGGCGGTTTGCAGACTCGCTCCGGAAAACAATGTCTGCGCAAAAACAATGAAGGTGCACGCCCGGCGGGCGTGCACCTTCATTGCTTGGCGGGTTGTATCTGCCGGTATCTTTCAGGATGCCGGTCCCGGGACTGGCTTTACTCCCCCTGGCGGGACAGCGCGCCGGCCACCAGGAAGGCCATCTCCAGGGACTGCATGTGGTTCAGGCGCGGATCGCAGACCGATTCGTACCCTTCCAGGAATGCTTCCTGGTCAATCGGATCGGCTCCGCCCAGGCACTCGGCGACGTCGTCTCCGGTCATTTCCACGTGCAGCCCGCCCGGGAAGGTGCCCAGCGAGTCATGGACCTCAAAGAAGCCGCGGACCTCATCCATGACGTCGTCGAAGTTGCGGGTCTTGTAGCCGTTGGGCGAGGTGACGGTGTTGCCGTGCATCGGGTCCGTCACCCACAGAACCTGGGCGCCGGAAGCGGTGACCCGCTCCACCAGCGGCGGCAGCTTCTCGCGAATATTCTGCGCGCCCATCCGGGTGATGAAAGTCAGGCGTCCCGGCTCGCGGTTGGGATCCAGCTTGTCGATCAGGGCCAGGGCGTCTTCCGGCTTGGTGGTGGGGCCCAGCTTCACGCCGATGGGGTTGCGGACCTTGGAGAGGAATTCCACGTGTGCGGAATCCAGGTCGCGGGTCCGCTCTCCGATCCAGAGGAAGTGTGCCGACGTGTCATACGGAAGCCCGGTGCGGGAGTCGATCCGGGTCAGGGCCCGCTCGTAGTCCAGCAGCAGTGCCTCATGGCTGGCGAAGAACTCCACCCGCTTCAGCGCCTCAAAATCGGTTCCGCAGGCATCCATGAAACGGACGGCGCGGTCGATCTCCCGGGCCAGTGATTCATAACGCGAGTGGGCCGGGTTGGACGTGAATCCCTTGTTCCAGTGATGCACGAGCCGAAGGTCCGCAAAGCCTCCCTGTGTGAAGGCGCGGATCAGATTCAGGGTGGAAGCGGACGTGTGGTAGGCGCGGACCATCCGGGCCGGATTGTGCTCCCGTGACTCGGGGGTGAAGTCATAGCCGTTCACCATGTCGCCGCGGTAGGCCGGGAGGGTCTGTCCTCCCCGGGTCTCGTCATTGGAGGAGCGCGGCTTGGCAAACTGTCCCGCCATGCGGCCCATCTTGATGACGGGCAGCGATGCGCCGTAGGTGAGGACAACCGCCATCTGAAGGATGGTCTTTACCCGCGAGCTGATCTTGTCCGCCGTGGCGTCCTCAAAGGTTTCCGCGCAGTCTCCGCCCTGCAGCAGGAAGGCTTTTCCCTGGGCAGCTGCAGCCAGCCGGTTGCGCAGGATATCCACCTCACCAGCAAAAACCAGCGGAGGTACAGCGGACAGCTCGGCTACAGCGGCCTGATAACCCGGGTGCTCCCGCCACGTGGGCTGCTGCGCGATCGGCAGCGCCCGCCAGTCATCGAGGCCGGGATAATCCGCCGCGCCTTTCCGTGCAGCGGAAGATGAATCTAGTGCGATATCAACTGGAGTGTATGTCACGCCTTTAAGGGTACTGTCTGGAGCCCGCGGAGGCAGAAGCCGCCGGGTGTGAAACGTAACGTGAGGCGGCTTGACCGCAACACAGTTGGGTATGGGCGGCGCGGGCATACCGGTCCCCCCGCATATGACAGGGCTTCCTTCGCCGGGTCCCGCTGGGCGGGATAAGGGCACTGCCGGCACCGGCCGCCGTGGTTGAGTGACCCACCACTTGACCAACGGAAAGGCTCAAAGATGAGCAGGGAACAGCCGGCGCAGCCCGTGGACCACCGCACCATCTCCGACTATGACCATGAAACCGATGTCCTGGTGATCGGGTACGGCTGCGCGGGAGCCGCCGCTGCCCTGGAAGCGCGGAGCCGGGGCGCTGAAGTGACAGTCCTGGAACGCGCCAGCGGAGCCGGCGGATCGTCGGCGCTGTCCGGCGGCGAGATCTATCTGGGCGGGGGAACTGCCGTCCAGGCGGCCTGCGGGTTCACTGACACGGCGGAGGATATGGAAGCTTATCTGCTGGCTGCCCTCGGTCCCCAGGCCGACGCCGACAAGGTGCGGCTGTATTGCCGCGGGAGCGTGGAACATTTTGAGTGGCTGGTTCGGCAGGGGGTCCCGTTCAAGCCGACGTTTTGGGACTCCCCTTCCTGGGTGCCGCCCACCGATGACGGGCTGATGTGGCTCGGGGAAAACGCCTGGCCGTTCACCGTTGCCGCCAAGCCGGCTCCGCGCGGACACCGGGTCACGGCGGAGGGCTTCGGCGGCAAAGTCCTCATGGACCGGCTCACCGGCGCAGTGGAGAATGCGGGTGCCCGGGTCCGCACCGACACACATGCCGCGCAGCTCATTATGGACGGGACGGCAGTTGTTGGCGTGTCCGCCCGGTGTTTCGGGAAGACTGTGACGTTCCGGGCACGGCAGGGAGTCATCCTGACAACCGGCGGATTTGCCGATAACACCCAAATGGTGGCCCAGCATGCTCCCCAGCTGGTCGGCTGGGGCGTCACCAGCGACGGCGGAGATGACGGACACGGAATCCGCATGGGGCAGGCTGCCGGGGCCGGAGTGCAGCGGATGGCAACTGCCCAGGTGGGGATTTCCCTGGTGCCGGGCCTGGCCGTCCGCGGAATGCTCGTCAACGCCGTCGGGCAGCGT
Organism: Arthrobacter sp. TJ-178; assembly: GCF_058269275.1. Lineage (NCBI taxonomy): Bacteria > Bacillati > Actinomycetota > Actinomycetes > Micrococcales > Micrococcaceae > Arthrobacter > Arthrobacter sp. TJ-178. Next base: position 349,651 of record NZ_JBZCNK010000005.1, read on the forward strand.
TTCATCAACGAGGACCAGTATCCGGGCCTGCTGGGCCAGGCCGCCCTGTTCCGCCAGGACATGCAGGTGTGGATCATCCTGGACGAAAAGGCCTTCGAAGAAGTACCGGAGGATGAGAGATGGGGTGTGCTCCCGCACTTCGCAGCGGAAACTCCGGAGGAACTGGAACGGGAGATCGGAATGCCCGACGGCGCACTTACGGCTGCGCTGGGCGAATACAACCGGCACGCGGCAAGGGGCGAGGACCCCTACTTCCATAAGGACAAACGCTGGCTGCGGACGCTGGAGGCTCCGTTCGCGGCAATCGATGTCAGCCGCGGCATGAGCTCGCCCGATCTTGGGGCATCACGGGGCGGGGCTAAAATCTTCACCCTCGGAGGCCTGAAAACCGGTAACGACGGCGAGGTCCTGAATGTGTCCGGCGCGCCGATACCGGGACTCTACGCCGCCGGGCGGGCCACTTCGGGACTGCACGGTCAGGGATACATCAGCGGCACATCCCTGGGCGACGGGACCTTCTTTGGCCGCCGCGCCGGAGCTGCTGCGGCCGGCGGGAGACCCGTCGGCTAACGGTCCGCTGAAACCGCCACCGCGCGGGAACTAGGCGCTGTGGGGCTCGGTGTCTTCGGGCTCGACACCGGCCGTGCCGGTGTCCGCCTGCGGCGTCTTCCGGCGGCCGATGGTGGTGACGGTCCCGGGTTTGCGGAGTGATCGGCGGCCGGTGGAGGAAGGCCCCGCCTGATCTTCCACAGGAGCTGGGTCTTTTCCGGAAGCCTGCTCGGCGGGCCGGGCACGGCCGCCGGGCCGGGTTGCCTGTCCGGCAGCATCGTGCGCACCGGCGGCAGCGGGAGCAGCCCCGGGATCCGGAAGGCGCACCGCGGCGCTGCGGGCCTCCGCCCCCTTGGAAACCTTGCGGGCGGCTGCCTGCTTTTCCTTCATGGTGCTCGCGTAGACATCCACGTATTCCTGGCCGGAAAGGCGCATTAGTTCATACATGATTTCATCGGTCACCGAACGCTGGATAAACCGGTCATTCTCCATACCGGCATAGCGGGAGAAGTCCAGCGGCTCTCCGACGATGATTCCGATCCGGCGGATATTGGGAATCCTGCGGCCGATCGGCTGGACCTTGTCGGTGCCGATCATGGCAACGGGAATGACCGGGACGCCGGTTTTGAGCACCAGCTTGGCCACCCCGGTCTTGCCCCGGTACAGCCGGCCGTCAGGGCTGCGGGTGCCCTCCGGATAAATGCCGAGGAGTCCGCCGTTTTCCAGCACGTCCACGCCGGCGCTCAGGGAGTTTGCCGAGGCTGCGCCGCCGGAACGGTCCATCGGCAGCTGGTTGGTGAGCCGGAAGAAGGCTGCAGTGAGCTTGCCCTTGAGACCTTTGCCGGTGAAGTACTCGGACTTGGCCAGGAAGCTTACGGGGCGGGGCACCGCCAGCGGCAGGAAGATCGAGTCGGAAAAGGACAAGTGGTTGCTCACCAGAACAGCCGGACCGGTTTCCGGCACGTTGTTCATGCCTTTGACCCAGGGCCGGAAGAGCAGATTGACCACCGGCCCGATGAAAATGGTCTTCATCACCCAATAGAACACGTAAGCCAGCTCTCCCGTCCGGACAAAACAAATCAGGGACCCGGTTTGGTATCCCCTTCTACTACTCTATGCGCCCGCTTGCCCGCACTGAATTTCGGCACTCGGAAGCGGCGCGGCTTTGGGACCTGCAGGGGTGGAAAAGCTGCCTATCGATGCAACTATAGAGATATGACTTCCCCACCGGGCGCAGCCGCCTTTTCCAGTGACGGACACGGCGCAAACGCCGCCACCGGAGTTCTTCTGAGCCATGGGTTCACCGGCTCACCCGTAAGCCTCATGGCATGGGCCAGGCACCTTTCCGACCAGGGATATGCCGTGAGCCTTCCCCTTCTGCCGGGACACGGCACCACCTGGCAGGAGTTGGCCCGCACCCCCTGGGAGCTCTGGTATGACGCCTACGACGCGGCGTACTCGGAGCTGGCCGGGCGGACGGACCGTGTAGTTGCGGCAGGACTGTCCATGGGCGGAACCCTTGCCCTGCGCCTTGCCGCGCACCGCCCGGTGGCCGGCGTCGCCGTCGTCAATCCCGGTCTCACCATCGATGATCCCAGGGCGCGCTACTCCGGCCTGCTGAAGTATGTCCTGCGGTCGGTGCCTGCAATCGGCAACAACATTAAGCTCCAGGACCAGGACGAAGGCGCCTACCTGCGGACTCCGGTGGGCGGGGTCCACCAGCTGATGCGGCTGTTCGAGGACACCACGGCCGCGCTGCCGCGCATCAGCGCGCCGGTAATCGTGTTCCGATCCACGGTGGACACGGTGGTTCCGGAGTCCAGCATGGATGTCCTGCGCCGGCATTTGGTCAGCGAGCTGGAGGTAGTGCCCTTGGAAAACAGCTATCATGTGGCCACTATGGACCATGATGCTCCCTTGATTTTTGACCGTTCCCATCAGTTCATCCAAAGAATCAGCGCAGGTGCTGCAGCATGAAAGAACGTGAACCGGAACGCAATGAGTCCACTGACGACGCGGTCTGGCTGGACCTCGTTGCCCGCCTGCAGAATATGCCGGCCGATGAGACCCATGGCGGCAGGGACACACCGCCGGTGACCGGCGCGGCTGCGGTGCCGGACGCCGGCACAACAGCGGATCCCGCCGGCACCTCGGCAGAACCGGTTCCCCCGGGCGACGCGCAGGCCGCTGGTCCGCTTCCTGCCGACAACCCTCCCCCGGCCGGGCGTTCTGCAGCGGAGCGGACGCGCGCTATTTTCGAGAACCAGCCGTTTCGGGCGGCACCGCCGCGCGGACCGCGGGACTATGACGAACCTCAGGAGCTGGAATCCGAAGGCGAGTTCGTGCCGCCGGATCCCCCTCCCTTCAGCACAGGTGAACCCCTCGTGCTGCTGGCATGGATGGGAGCGGTGGGCGGCCCGATCCTGCTGCTGTTGTTTGCCATGTTCTGGCGGAGCGCCCCCCTGGCCGTCTTTGCGGGAGTGGTTGCCCTGTTCGTGGCTTCGGCGGGCTACCTGCTCTTCCGGCTCCCGTCCCACCATGACGACGACGGCGCCGCCGTTTAGCTGCGCGTCAGCGCCGGGCAGCTATGCGGGAGAGGTCTGCCGCACCGATCATTCCGGCCGCCGGTCCCAGCTCCGCGAGTTCGAGCCGGGCCGCCGGGCGGAAACCCCTGCCGGTCAGGTTGCGGGCAAAGGAGCGCCGTGCCGGTTCGAGCAGCAGGTCTCCGGCTGCGCTGAGCCCGCCGCCCACCACGAACATGCCGGGGTCCAGTGCAGCCGCCAGGTTGGCCAGCCCCAAGCCGAGCCACTCGCCTACTTCTTCCAGCAGTTCAATGCAGGCCTGGTCGCCGTCGAGCGCCATTCCGGTCACGACCGCACCGGTGATCGCGCTGATGTCTCCGTCCACGGCCCGCAGGATTTCCTGGGCCACGGGCGAGTTGGCCGCGGCCAGCTCCCGGGCTTCCCGGCCCAGCGCATTGCCGGACGCATACTGCTCCCAGCAGCCGCGGTTTCCGCACTCGCAGCGCTGGCCGCCGGGCATGATGATCTGGTGGCCGAATTCCCCGGCCACGCCAAACCTTCCGCGCTCCAGCCGGCCGTCCATGACCATGGCACCGCCGATTCCGGTGCCCAGGGTAACGCAGACCATCCGGCTCTGGCCCATGCCGGATCCGAAGCGCCACTCAGCCCAGGCGGCGCCGTCGGCATCATTAACCAGATAGACGCGCCGCCGCAGCAGCCGTTCCAGGTTTTCGCGCAGCGGCTCGTTGCGCCATGCCAAATGGGGGCTAAAAAGCACCGTGCTGCCGGCAAGGTCCATCCAGCCGGCGGCGCCAATACCCACGGACCACACATGACGGTTGGCGGAAAGCTCATCCACCAGATCCACGATCACGGATTCCACTTCGCGCGGATCCTGCCCGGGGGTGGAGCGCCGGGCCTCGGCAAGGACTCTGCCGTCGCCGTCGATCAGTCCGGCGGCAACCTTGGTGCCGCCAATGTCGATCCCGATGGCCAATCCCCGCCTCCGCATCCGGTTGGGCAGCCGGATCGGACGGCGCGCAGGGAAAGTCTCAATGGCACGGCGCTGCCAAGGAATCGGAGAGGAACGGGGAACAGGCGCTGGGGTTACGGGACGCATCAACCAACCATTCTATTCACCGGCCGCCCCTGCCGCGAAAGCGTTATTGCTTCGAGAAGTTACCGGTCAGTATTTTATGTGATCCACGTTATAGGCTGTCGGTAATGTCTGCGTCGAACGTCCGCGGGGCAGCCGGATATCAAAGGAGCTATCGTGCGTGAATACAGTGTGCCGCCTCTGGTGGAATCGCCACTGCAAAGCAACACTACAGACCTGTTGCTGGAACAGGCAGCCAAGGCGTCCAATCCGGCCTTGTTCTCAGTCCGGGACGCAAGCGGCGCCTGGCAGCCCATCACCGCCACGGAGTTCCTCACAGACGTCCGGCTGCTGGCCAAGGGCTTTATTGCCGCCGGCATCCAGGCCGGCGACCGGGTGGGCCTGATGGCCCGCACCCGGTATGAGTGGACGCTTGTTGACTTTGCCCTTTGGTATGCCGGCGCCGTGTCGGTTCCCATCTACGAGACTTCCTCTCCGTCACAGGTGGCCTGGATCCTCAGCGACTCCGGTGCAGTGGCCGTGGTGGTTGAATCCGCCCGGCATGAAAACGTTGTCCGGCAAGCCGCAGCTGACGAGGACCTCTCAGCGGTAAACAGCGTCTGGCAGCTGGATGCCTCCGGCCTTGATGAGCTTCGGGCCTCAGGATCCTCGGTGTCCGACGAAGACCTGGAAACCCGCCGCTCCAAAGCCGGCCTGGATGACCTTGCCACCATCATCTACACCTCAGGAACCACCGGCCGGCCCAAGGGCTGCGAACTGACGCACGGCAACTTCGTGAACCTGTCCCGCAACGCCGCGGCGGCGCAGCCCGAAGTGTGCCGCGAAGGCGCCCAAACCATCATGTTCCTGCCGCTGGCCCACGTGTATGCGCGCTTCATTTCCATTCTCTGCATCGCATCGGGCGCCACCGTGGCGCACACCGCCGATGTCAAGAACCTCCTGCCGGATTTGCAGAGCTTCAAGCCCTCCTTCATCCTGGTGGTCCCGCGGGTCTTCGAAAAGGTCTACAACAGCTCCATGCTCAAGGCCGAGGACGGCGGCAAGGGAAAGATCTTCCACGCCGGCGCCGCCACCGCCATTGCTTGGTCCCGGGCCAAGGAGACCGGAAAGATCCCGCTGGGGCTGAAGGTCAAGCATGCAGTCTTCGACAAGCTGCTCTACGCCAAGATCCGGGATGCCATGGGCGGACGCGTGCAGTACGCCATTTCCGGCGGCGCTCCCCTGGGTGACCGGCTGGGTCATTTCTTCCGCGGCGTGGGTGTCCTGGTCCTTGAAGGCTACGGGCTGACGGAAACCACCGCTCCGATCACCAGCAGCACCCCGAAACGGGTTCGGATCGGCTCCGTGGGCACTCCGCTGCCGGGCAATGCGGTGAAGATTGCCGACGACGGCGAAATCCTCGCAAAGGGTTTCAGCGTCATGAAGGGCTACTACAACCGCCCGGACCTTACCGCCGAGAACTTTACCGACGGCTGGTTCCGGACCGGCGACATCGGACAGCTGGACGAGGACGGCTTCCTGAAGATCACCGGACGGAAAAAGGAAATCATTGTCACGGCCAGCGGCAAGAACGTGGTGCCGGCGGCCCTGGAGGACAGCATCCGGGCTGACGCCATCGTCTCCCAGTGCGTGGTGGTGGGCGACCAGCGGCCCTTCATCTCCGCGCTGGTGACACTGGATGAGGAAGCCCTTCCCGGCTGGCTGGAGCGCCACAAGCTGCCGGCCGGCACCACGGTGGCCGAGGCGGCCGAAACGGAGCAACTGCAGAGCGAAATCCAGGCGCTGGTGGACCGCGCCAACAAGCACGTGTCCAAGGCCGAGGCCATCAAGGAGTTCCGCGTGGTTCCCACCGACTTCACGGAGGCCAGCGGCCATCTCACGCCGTCCATGAAGATTAAGCGCGCCCAGGTCCTTCGGGACTTCTCCGGCGTGGTGGACAGCATCTACAGCGGCCAGAAGGTCTAGCTTCACCTTCTGCCGAAAAAGGCCGGTCCGGCATTACCGGGCCGGCCTTTTCTGCGTCCGTTGCTAGCTGCCGGTCCCCGTCTTCAGCGAGAGCAGCGCGTTCTCCACTACCTCGGTCAATGCGGGGTGGATCCAGTACTGGCCGGACGCCATGGACTGCGCGTCCAACCCAAAGGACATGGCCTGGATCAGCGGCTGAATCAGCATGGAGGCTTCATGGCCCATGATGTGTGCGCCAAGGAGCTTGCCGCTCTCCTTTTCAGCCAGCAGCTTCACAAAGCCGGTGTTGTCTTCCATGGCCCACCCATAGGCGGTGGACCCGTATTCCTGAACGGCCAGGGCTAATTCCACGCCCCGCGCTTCGGTGTCCGTGCAGGCCTCTTCCTCCGTCATGCCCACGGACGCAATCTGCGGGCTGCTGAATACTGCGGAGGGAACGTACCGGTGGTCGCTGGCTCGCAAATCTTTCGGGTGCACCAGATTGTGGGCCACCACGCGGGCCTCATGGTTGGCCACATGCTTGAGCTGGAAGTCGCTGCTGACGTCTCCCAGTCCCCACACGCCCGTTACCGGTTTGCCGCCCTTCAGCACCCGCTGGAACTTGTCCACGGCCAGCCGTCCGTCGGAGTGCACGTCAAAGCCTGCGGCCCGGATGTCAAGGCGGTCAGTGTTGGGCACCCGGCCGGTGGCCGCGAGCACCAGGTCCACGTCGAGTTCGCTCGGCCCCTGCGGTCCGTCCAGACGGACACGAACGGAACCGTCGGCGTTCTCTGCCAGTGATGTCACCTGCGTCTTCAGCCGGACGTCCCAGTTTTTGGAGGCTTCCTCGGTGTAACGCTCGGCCACCGTGGCATCCAGCGCGCGCAGCAGCGTGCCGGAACGTGCGGCCATCGTGACCTTCGCTCCGAAGGCGGAGAACACAAAGCCAAACTCGGCGGCAATGTATCCGCCTCCGATGACCAGGATGCGCTCGGGCAGATCGGGGATGCGCATCACGGTGTCGGACGTGTGCACCTGCGGCAGGTCCATGCCGGGGATGTCGGGCAGCACCGGGCGGGAACCGGCGGCAACCACAATCTGGTCTGCGGTAATCCGTTGGCCGTCCTCGGTTTCCAGGGCATGCTCGCTGACAAACCGCACCCGGTTTTCGTACAAGGTGACGTTGTCCAGCTCCTGTGCGCGGTAGTTCCGCCCGCCTGCGGAGATGGAATCAATGCGGGTGAAGATACGGTCGCGGATGTCCCGCCAGTGCACCTTGTCCAGGGTCACGTCCACGCCCAGGCGGGCGGCGTCGGATCCGGCCGCTGCCAGCTGCGCCGGATAGACAAACATCTTGGTGGGGATGCAGCCCACGTTCAGGCAGGTGCCGCCGAAGACACCGCCGTCGATGATGGCAACCTTCTTGCCGTCCCAATCCGGAGTGATGAGGGAATTTCCCGAGCCCGAGCCGATGATGGCCAAATCAAAGTGAGTCACCGTCCCAGTCTAGGACGGCACAAAGGCCCCGGCATCCGATTTTCGGATCCCGGGGCCTTTGGGCGGGCGGCTTTGCCAACCGGACCGGCTGCGGCCGGTCCGTATGCTGCGCCTATTCTGCCTGGGGGTCGATCACCACGAGGAGATCCCCGCCCTGTACCTGTTCGACGGCGGAGATCGCCAGCCGGGAGACGGTGCCTGCAACGGGAGCCGTGATGGAGGCTTCCATCTTCATGGCCTCGATGGTGGCCACGGTTTGTCCGGCCGTGACCGAATCGCCTTCCTTGACCGTAACGGTCACCGCACCGGCAAACGGAGCCGCCACGTGCCCGGCGTTGGCCGGATCAGCCTGCTCGGCAACCTTGACCGAGGACTGCACGTTGCGGTCGCGGACCAGCACGGTCCGCATTTGGCCGTTGAGGGTGGTCATGACAGAGCGCATGCCTCTTTCATCGGGCTCGCTCACTGCTTCAAGGGTGGCAATCAGCCGCACACCCTTTTCCAGTTCAACCACGTGCTCCGAGCCGCGCTGCAGCCCGTAGAGGTAGTCGCGCGTGTCCAGGACTGAGACGTCGCCGTAGGTTTCACGCACCATGGCGAATTCCTTGGCCGGTCCGGGGAACAGGAGGCGGTTCAGGGTTTCGCGGCGCGTGGACGAGTCCCCGGCCAGGCCGTCCCGGTCAACCTCGGTGAGTTCGACGTCGCGCACCTTGATGGTGCGTCCCTGCAGGGCCTTGGTCCGGAACGGCTCGGGCCATCCGCCGGGCGGGTTGCCCAGCTCGCCGCTGAGGAAGCCGATGACGGAATCCGGGATGTCGTAATTCTGCGGGTTCTCCTCGAAGTCCGCCGGGGACACCTTGGTGCCCACCAGCGCCAGGGCAAGGTCTCCGACAACCTTGGACGACGGGGTGACCTTGACCAGGCGGCCCAGGATGCGGTCAGCGGCGGTGTACATGTCCTCAATGGCTTCGAACTTCTCGCCCAGGCCCAGGGCAATGGCCTGCTGCCGGAGGTTGGAGAGCTGCCCGCCCGGGATCTCGTGCTGGTAGACCCGCCCGGTGGGTCCGGCCAGGCCGGATTCGAACGGCGCGTAGACGCGGCGCACCGCTTCCCAGTACGGTTCCAGCGAGCTGACGGCCTCCAGGCTGAGGCCGGTGTCTCGGTCGGTGTGTGCCAGCGCGGCCACAAGGGAGGACGCCGAAGGCTGGCTGGTGGTGCCGGCCAGCGGAGCGCTGGCAACGTCGACGGCGTCCACGCCAACGTTGGCTGCGGCGAGCAGCGTGGCCAGCTGACCGCCGGCGGTGTCATGCGTGTGCAGGTGCACGGGCAGGTCGAACCGTTCCCGCAGCGCGGCCACCAGCTTGGCGGCGGCTGCAGGCCGCAGCAGTCCGGCCATGTCCTTGATCGCCAGGATGTGGGCCCCGGCGTCGACCATCTGCTGGGCGAGGTTCAGGTAGTAGTCCAGCGTGTAGAGCTTTTCTTCCGGGTTCAGCATGTCAGCCGTGTAACACAGGGCCACTTCGGCCACTGCAGTCCCCGTGGCGCGTACGGCACGGATGGCCGGTTCCATCTGCTCGACGTCGTTCAGCGCGTCGAAGATACGGAAGATGTCGACGCCGGCGTCGGTCGCCTCCTGCACAAAGGCTTCGGTTACCTCCGCCGGGTACGGGGTGTAGCCCACGGTGTTACGGCCGCGCAGGAGCATCTGGAGGCAGATATTGGGCAGCGCCCGGCGCAGCGAGCCAAGCCGCTCCCAGGGATCTTCACCAAGGAACCGCAGGGCGACGTCATAGGTGGCTCCGCCCCAGGCCTCGACCGACAGCAGTTCGGGGGTCAGGGCAGCCACGGCCGGCGCAGCAACCAGGAGATCACGCGTGCGGACCCGGGTTGCCAGCAGGGACTGGTGTGCGTCCCGGAAGGTGGTGTCGGTGACAGCCAGCGCCTGCTGGCCGCGGAGCTCGGCCGCGAAACCAACCGGTCCCAGTTCCTGCAGCCGCTGCCGGGAGCCGGGCCGGACTTCGGGCAGGTCCGCGGGCAGTTTGTCCGCCGGGTCAATGTGGACGGGCAGCTCGCCGTTGGGCTTGTTCACCGTGGTGTCCGCCAGCCAGTTCAGCAGCCGCGATCCGCGGTCCGCGGAGCCGCGGGCATTGAGCAGTTCGGGGCGCTCCTCGATGAAGGAGGTAGCCACGTCCCCGGCAATAAAGTCAGGATCGTCCAGGACGGCCTGGAGGAAGGAAATGTTGGTGGAAACTCCGCGGATGCGGAATTCAGCCAGCGCGCGACGGGCACGGTTGACTGCAGCAGGGTAGTTGCGGCCGCGGCAGGTCAGCTTCACCAGCATGGAATCGAAGTGCGGGCTGATGTCGGCGCCGGCGTACACCGTGCCGCCGTCGAGCCGCACACCGGCTCCGCCGGCGGAGCGGTAGCCGCTGATCTTTCCGACGTCCGGGCGGAATCCGTTGGACGGGTCTTCCGTGGTGATGCGGCACTGCAGCGCGGCTCCGCGCACCCGCAGCTCATCCTGCTGCAGGCCGAGGTCATCGAGGGTTTCCCCGGCTGCGATGCGCAGCTGCGACTGGACCAGGTCCACGTCGGTGATTTCCTCGGTGACCGTGTGCTCCACCTGGATGCGCGGGTTCATTTCGATGAAGACGTGCTGTCCGGCGCGCTCCCCCACGGTGTCCACGAGGAACTCCACGGTGCCGGCGTTCTCGTACTTCAGGGCCTTGGCGAATTTGACGGCGTCACGGTACAGGGCCTGCCGGATGCTCTCGTCCAAGTTGGGGGCCGGAGCAATCTCAATGACCTTCTGGTGGCGGCGCTGCAGCGAGCAGTCACGCTCAAACAGGTGGATGACGTTGCCCTGGCCGTCAGCCAGGATCTGCACCTCAATATGACGGGGCCGGAGAACTGCCTGTTCAAGGAAGACAGTGGGATCACCGAAGGCGGTGTCAGCTTCACGCATGGCGGCGTTCAGTGCCTCGGGAAGTTCCTTGGCGGTGTCCACCCGGCGCATGCCGCGGCCGCCGCCGCCGGCAACGGCCTTGACGAAAATGGGGAAACCGATGTCCTCGGCCTCGCGGAGCAGCTGCTCCGGGTCTGAACTCGGCTGGGTGGAGCGCAGCACCGGGATGCCGGCTTCCCGCGCAGCGTTGATGGCATGGACCTTGTGCCCCGCAAGTTCCAGGATGTCCGCTGCGGGGCCCACAAAGGTGATGCCCGCTTCTTTGGCTGCCCGCGCCAGCTGCGGATTCTCCGAAAGGAAGCCGTAACCGGGGTAGATCGCGTCGCAGCCGGATTCCTTGGCGACACGGATGATCTCATCCACATCCAGGTAGGCGCGGACGGGGTGGCCTTCCTCGCCAATCAGATACGCCTCGTCAGCCTTCTGGCGGTGAATGGAGTTGCGGTCCTCGTGCGGGAACACTGCAACCGTTTTTGCGCCCAGCTCATAGGCGGCACGGAAGGCACGGATTGCGATTTCTCCGCGGTTGGCTACCAGTATCTTCGAGAACATTGCTCTCCTGCATCGTTGCGGGGTGGGGGCAGCGGCATATTGCCGCCCTCCTCGGATTCTAGTTCAGACTATATTCGTTGCAGGCACCTTGGGTGTCCTGTCTCACTTGCCATCATTGTGCCTATTCCGTGCTGCCGGGCAAAACCACTGCATGCCGAAGCAGTGGCCGGGCGTCACATAGAATGAAACGGCAGCCTCGCAGGGGCCCCGCTCGTGATCCACTAGACACGTTAGGTTTTGGTTCAAGAAGTGCAAGTAGTGAGCATCAGCAGCCTGAAGGGCGGGGTGGGCAAGACTTCGGTGACGCTCGGACTGGCCTCGGCGGCAATGGCAGCAGGAATTCGTACCCTCGTAGTGGATCTGGATCCTCATGCAGACGCCACCACCGGCCTGGGCGTGAGCGCTGCCCACAAGCCCGGCATCGGCGAAATGCTCAAAGCGGCACGCCGCACCCAGCTGACCGACAATGTGGTTCCCAGCGGCTGGGTGGCCAACGACCGGCGGTCGGCGGATCCAAATCCCGGGCGCCGGCCTGTTCTGGACGTTGCCATGGGATCGGCATATTCGGGCATTTATGACCGTCCGGACCTGGGACGGCGCGATCTGAGGCGCCTTGCCACCCTCCTGTCCGGTGTCAGCGGATACGGGCTTGTCCTCATCGACTGCCCTCCGTCCCTCAACGGGCTCACCCGCATGGCCTGGACCGCAAGCAACCAGGTCCTGCTGGTGGCTGAACCTGCATTGTTCTCAGTGGCCGGGACCGAACGGACCATGCGCGCCCTGGAGCTGTTCCGTAAAGAGTTTGCCCCGAATCTTGCCACGGCGGGGGTTGTTGCCAACCGCGTGCGTTCGACGTCCAGCGAGCACACGTTCCGGCTGGCGGAGATGAAGCAGATGTTCGGAAGCCTGCTCATGAGCCCGATCGTTGCGGACCAGGCCAACTGGCAGCAGATTCAGGGAGCGGCTCACTCGGTACACCACTGGCCCGGCGAGTCCGCCCGCCAGGCGGCAGGCACCTTCGATGCGCTCCTGAAGAATCTCGTGGACACCGGCAGCAACCGCGTACGCCGCGCCGGCTGATCGGCGGACCGCTACGCGCGGCTGCTTCTCGTACTGCGAATGCCCTAAACGAAGGGGCGGTGCGAACAGCAAGTGCCGCGGCCGGGTCCAGTTGCGCGGGTGAAACCGGAGCCGGGACTAGCTGATCTTGCGGGCGTTCCGTCGCTGGCTTAGTTCGTCACCGGGAAACTCATGCTCGCTGACATGTTCGCTGGGCAGCTGAGCCAGGCTCCCCTCAACTTCTCGCCACACACGCCCGACGGCGATGCCGAACACTCCCTGACCGCCCTGAACGAGGTCGATGACTTCGTCTGCGGACGTACATTCGTAGACGCTGGCGCCGTCGCTCATGAGCGTGATCTGGGCCAGGTCCTCCACGCCGCGCTCCCGCAGGTGCTCAACAGCGGTTCGGATCTGCTGCAGCGAAACACCGGTGTCCAGAAGACGTTTGACGACCTTCAGCACCAAGATGTCGCGGAAGCCGTACAGACGCTGGGTTCCGGAGCCGGAGGCGCCGCGGACGGCGGGTTCCACCAGTCCGGTGCGCGCCCAGTAGTCCAGCTGGCGGTAGGTGATTCCCGCTGCTTTGCAGGCTGTTGGACCGCGGTAGCCGGCGTCCTCGTCGAGAACGGGCAGATCCTCAGTGAACAGCAAGCCCTGGGCTCCGGGAACCTTACCCGGCGCAACGGCGTGGACATGCTCGCCGGCATCGCCTTTCGGACTCACTTGTGCCTCCTTGTAGCGGTTCCCGGGGGGGGTGGGCACGGGACCTGGGTGTCGGGAACGACTACCTTCAGTGTGCCCCGCGGGACCTCTGAGGGGAAGAACCCGAGGAGAGGAATGGCGGAGCTCCGTGCAGTGGGAACTCTCTATGCTTCGACGTTAGATCTGACCAGGTCCAAGGTCAAAGATGCAGGCGCTTTTTCTAAAGGCGTGTCGGGCTCAGCGCTCGAAGTCCTCGGGTTCAACATCGGCGAGGAACTCGCGGAACTGCCGCATTTCCTGTTCCGCATTTTCCGTTTCCGCTTCGTCGTCTTCGCTGTCCTCAGCCTCCGCGATCCGCACGCCTGCTTCGTCCAGCACCGCGTCGGCGCAGAAGATGGGGCAGGGAGCCCGCAGGGCCACCGCTATGGCGTCGGAAGCCCGGGAACTCACAGTGACGCCGTTGTCGAACACGAGTTCCGCATAGAAGACCGTGTCCTCGACACTCACCAGGCGGACCTCCTGCACGGTCCGGCCCAGGGCAAGCACCACCGAGGCCAGCAGGTCATGGGTCATTGGGCGCGGGGGGACGATCCCCTGCTGGACGAAGGCAATGGCACTGGCCTCAGGTGCGCCAATCCAGATGGGCAGGTGCCGCTCCCCGTTGATTTCCTTGAGCAGCACCAGCGGCTGGTTGGAGGGCAGTTCAATCCGGACGCCGACAACTTCGACTTCACGCATATTCCTCAGCCTTCCATTCGTGCAATATGTCCGTTCACCAGCGCACTGTGCAGGTTCAGGCAGAGATCGCTGATTTCCCGGGCTGTTTCCGCCGCCCGTGCCTTGGATGCAACGTCGCGTCGCGAGGCCAGCGGTGCCACCACGCTTTCCACCAGGCCGAGTTCGCGGTCCGCAGCCGCCCGGAAGGGACGCAGGTGGCGTGGTTCTATGCCGTGGGCCTGGAGTTTCGCGCAGGCCTTGGCAACTTTCAGCGCATGTTCGTCATAGACGGCGGGGTCGGCACCGCTCTCGGGTGCCGTGATCAGGCCGTACTCGGCAAGGTTGCGCACCAGGTCCGCCGAAGCGCCTGATTCGCGGACAAGCTCATTGAAGGTCAGCCCCCGGGCAAACGTCCGGGCGGACAATTCCCCGGCCAGCTGTTCGGACACGGCCCGCGGGGTCAGCGACATGCCCCCGGGCAGGGATTCCGGACGCTCGCCCCGGTCAATGGCGTCAAGGTAATCCTTGATGACCTTCAGCGGGAGGTACTGGTCCCGCTGCAGTGCCAGGACAAAGCGCAGCCGTTCGACGTCGGCGGTGGTGTATTTGCGGTATCCCGCTGCCGTCCGCTGCGGCGTGACCAGTCCTTTTTCCTCCAAAAACCTGATCTTGGAGGCGCTGATTCCCGGGAAGTCCGTGCTGAGATCGCTCAGGACTTCTCCGATATTGAGCACACGGCCGCGCAGGCGCTCGTTCCCCGTGCCCAGGGTCCGCCTGATGGGCTGTGATGCTGACATGCTTATACCTATTCCCTCAGTGTTCCCTGGACATGCGGCGGGATTTCCTCCGCCGTGTTTTGTTGATGCTTAGCTGGCGGTGGGCCGGGCTGCGTAAAAGGTGAGCCGGAACTTTCCAATCTGAACCTCATTGCCCGTCCGCAGCAACAGTGTGTCCACCCGGTCATTATTTACGTAGGTGCCGTTCAGGCTCATGGCATCCACCACACGGAACCCTTCAGGGGACCGGCGGAACTCCACATGCTTGCGGGACACCGTCACGTCATCGAGGAAGACATCAGCGTTCGGATGACGGCCTGCAGTGGTGACGTCCTGGTCCAAAAGGAACCGCGCACCGCTGTTGGGGCCTGAATGGGCGATCAGCAGCGCTGACCCGGCGGGCAGCGCAGCCACCGCCGCACGCTCATCCATGCTGAGCTTGGGCTCCACCGACGTCGTATCGGTCTGAGGCGGCAGACTGATGGATGTAGTGTCCTCGGCACCCAGCTCACGCCGATCTTCGGTCTGTCCGGCGTTGTAGTCCTCGCGCGCCATGTCCTTTATCCTCCCCAAAAGATGCGGCCAACCACTCACATACTGGCTGGCCGCACAGTTCCTGCTGACAAATCTCGCCGTACCGGCTGTCCTAGCCTACCTGCTGGAGGGCTTTCACGGCACTGAGCGTTTTATGCGCAGTTTGCGGAGCGACGTGCGACGACATGTGGAGGACGCACCCCGGGTTCACACCCACTGGACCATATGCACAATGAGTCCGTTCGGGTCGCGGTACTGTGCGAACCGCTGCCCCCAGCCCTCCGGCTCGGGAGCGGTCACGACTTCGACGCCGGCTGACGCCAGACGCTCGTGCTCATGGTCAAGGTCCCTTACAGCCAGGACCAGCAGCATTCCCTGGCCTGCACTGCCCGCAACTTCCGAAGGCTTGAACACCGGCAGTCCGGTGCGAAGAAAAATGATGCTTGGTCCGCCGGCCGGATGCTTCAGAGAGGAATATCCGGAGGTGCCCATCACCGGCCGATAGCCGAAGTACCGGGAGAGGAAATCAACAGAGGCCGGCGGGTCCGGAACATTCAGGACAATGGCGAAGTCAACGACATCGGACATGGCGGGCCCTTTCTCGATGTTGATCGATCCTAGCCGACCGCCGGGCGCGCGTCGCGGCCTGCAACCGCTGGAAACATCCTTCGACTCAAATAAATCCCCGGCGTGCCCGTCTCCGAATATCCTGGCCGGGAGGCCGCCCGGCCCCCACACGCGGCGGCATCCCGGCGGGAATCAGGCCACCGGTGCCGGCGAGCGGTAGTGGGCGTTGGCTGCCTCCACAACGGGACGGCGGGGAAAGGCGGAGCGGGCCTCGGCATCCCCGGCAAAGCCCTCCACGATCCAGCTGGGTCCGTCCGCGAGGTGTTCCAGCCCTTCACGCGCCACGGTGTCCGGATCAGAGGCACGCACGCCGGGCGCATCGAAGGAGAAACCGAGGCGTTCCATTGCGGGCGTGCGGGTCAGTCCCAGGCAAAGTTCCAGGACGTCGACGCCGTACGGGCGCATCTCCACCCACAGTGCCTCGGCAAGATTGTGGACAAAAGCCTTGGCTGCGGAGTAGAAGCCGATCCCGGCGGTGCCGGCGAAGCCGCTGAGGGATCCGGTGAGCAGGATGCCGCCGCGCTGCCGCTCCTGCATCGGCGCCCCGAAACGCCGGATGAGTTCCAGGGTCACGGTGATGTTCAGGTCAATGACCATCTGGGCGCGCTCGGCGTCGGACGTCACAATCTCGCCGCCGTAGGTGTTGGCACCGGCGTTGGACACCAGCAGGCCCACTTCACGGTCTCCCAGCTGTCCGGCGATCGCGGCGACGGCGCCGGGGGCCAGCAGGTCCTGCTCGATGGCCAGGACCTCCACGTCATAGGCGGAACGGACCGATTCCGCCACCTCTGCGAGGGGACCGGGCTTGCGGGCAACGATCGCCACATTCAGTCCCTGCTCGGCCAGGCGGTGGGCCAGGGCTGCGCCCACGCCCTCCGATCCGCCGGCGATCAATGCCCAAGGCCCGTACTTCTCGAATCCGCTCATTCCACAGTTCCCTTCGTACCGATCAAGCGCTTGTTTGCATCTTGAGTCATCAGTGATGTTGAATACGCTAAAGGGAACCGAAGGGGAACAACTGATGAGTCCACTGACCGAGATCACCGAGCTGCGCGACCGTATCCAACGGCTTGAAGACCACCGAGAGATTCTGGGTGTGCTCGCCGCCTATGGTCCCGCCGTGGATTCCGGCAGTGCCGAAGAGGTGGCCGGGCTGTGGACTGAGGACGGAAGTTACACGTTCAGCTACGGCGACGGCGAGCGCACGCTTACCGGAGCCGACGACTTCCGCACCATGGTCGAGGGCCCCTCCCATCAGGAGATCATTACGGGAGGCTCAAGCCACTTCATGGGCATCCCGGACATCCGGGTGGACGCAGACACCGCCGTCGCCACCGGTTACTCAATGCTGGTCCGGCACCGTGACGGGGAGGACCCCGGGTATTACGTGTTCCGTCTCGCCGCCAACCGGTGGGAGCTGGCACGCACCGACGCCGGCTGGAAAGTCACGGCCCGGACCAACTCGCTGCTGGACGGCCGGACTGCGTCCCGGGCGCTGCTGGCCGGTGCCCGGAGCGTGACCCTGTGACCGCGGCTCCGGGCTCCGCCGAGAAGCTCGACGCGCGCGAGGCAGATCCGCTTTTCCGCAGCTTCTCCGTCAGGTCGCTTCAGCTGCGCAACCGGGTTGTCATGTCGCCGATGACCCGCGCCTACTCCCCCGGCGGAGTTCCCGGCCCGGACGTGGCTCAGTATTACCGCCGCCGCGCGGAAGGCGGCACGGGCCTCATCCTCACCGAGGGTGTGGCCATCGACCATCCCGCAGCCGTTGACCACGCGTCGGTGCCCCGCATGTTCGGCACCCGGGCCCTGGCCGGCTGGCGCCGTGTCGTGGACGGCGTGCACGACGCAGGCGGCCGCATCATTCCGCAGCTGTGGCATGTTGGCCCCCTGTGGGGCGCAATGGGCGGCGGCAGTGAGGTGACGCCCATGCGTCCCTCCGGTGTGTGGGGCACTCCGGGCATCACCAACTACTCCGCGGACCTGGTGCGCGCCTCTGCACCGCTGACCCGGGCCATGACGACGGCGGACATGGAGGCTGTCATCGAGGCCTACCGGACTGCCGCCCGGGGCGCGGTCGAGGCAGGGTTCGACGGCGTCGCCCTGCACGGCGGACACGGTTACCTCCTGGATTCCTTCCTGTGGGCGGATACCAACCGCCGAGATGACGAATGGGGCGGAGACGCTGAACGCCGCGCCGCGTTCCCGGCAGCAGTGGTCCGGGCCATCCGCGCAGAAATCGGTGCGGACCTGCCCATCTTCTTCCGCTTTTCCCAACACAAGCAGCAGGACTTCAGCGCACGCCTTGCCGACACCCCGGAAGAGCTGGGCGCCCTCCTGCGCCCGCTCGTGACGGCCGGCGTGGACGTGCTGGATGCCAGCGCACGGCGATTCCAGGACCCTGCCTTCGAGGGCAGCAGCCTGGGGCTGGCCGGGTGGGCAAAGCAGCTCACCGGTGCATCTGCCATGGCGGTGGGCAGTGTTGGCATCGGTTCGGCCCTCAAGGACCGGCGCAGCAGCGGCAACCCCACCCTCGACAACCGCTCAGACCTGCTGCGCCGCCTGGCAGCGGACGAGTTTGACCTGATTGGAATCGGCCGCCTGCACCTTGCCGACGCGGCTGTGGTCCGCACGCTCAGGGCCGGCGAGCCGCTGCCCCAGTACGACTACAACCTGCACGAGTCAGCGCTGCTGTAACCGGCCAGGACACGGCACCCTCGGCTCATGGGCACCGGCGAAAACCAGCTTGGTGGATGTCTTCGGTGTCAGGCAGCTGCGCGGCATTGCTGCCATCCGCCGGGTTCGTGACCGGATTGACCGCGACGACGCCCGGCCGCTGAATGTGGAAGCGCTACGGCGCGGAGACCTCAGCGTGACGGACATCTGTTGTGCGGTGGGTTACTCGTCCCCGGGCACCTTCAGCACACGGTTCACTGAACTGGCCGGGGGGACCGCCGAGCGTGTACCGCCGCGACCATTCTTTCGCTGTGGAAGCTGCCCTGGGGTTCTACCGCGACATTCTTGGCTTCGAGGTCCGCAACGACGTCGGCAACGAAGACATGCGGTGGATTACCGTCGGTCCTGCCGGACATTCGGAAACCTCGATTGTCCTGCAACCGCCGGCCGTTGATCCGGGGATCACCGACGAGGAACGCCGTACCATCCTGGAACTGATCGCCAAGGGGGTCTACGCGTCGGTGACACTGGCCTCCGGGGATCTGGACGGGCTCTTCGCACGAATGGAGGCCGCCGGAGCGGACGTCGTCCAGGAACCGATCGATCAGGATTACGGGGTCCGGGACTGCGCCTTCCGCGATGCGGCGGGCAACCTCATCCGCATCAACCAGTCAGTCTGAAGCTCCAATCCGCCGGTCGTAAGACTCAGTCAGAAACACTGATACGAAGGATCCGGTCATCTCCGGGTACCGGGCTGCCCCGTCCGTCAGTGTTGTTCGTGAGCACCCACAGGCTGCCGTCAGGGGCACCGACGACGTCCCGCAGCCGCCCGTGCTCCCCGGCCAAATACACGGTGGAGGTGTCCGGATCAGCTTGCGGAACCTCCCGGAGCCGCTCTCCGCGCAGATTGGCAATATAGACGGAGTCTCCGACGACGGCGATGCCGCTGGGACTGGCATCCGCCGGCTCCCATTGCTGCACCGGATCGATAAACCCCTCCACTCCTGCAGTACCTTCAACCTCCGGCCAGCCATAGTTGCCGCCGGGCTCAATGACGTTGAGCTCATCCCAGGTGTTCTGCCCGAACTCACTCGCATAGAGGACGCCGTCCGTGTCCCA
Organism: Arthrobacter sp. TJ-178; assembly: GCF_058269275.1. NCBI lineage: Bacteria > Bacillati > Actinomycetota > Actinomycetes > Micrococcales > Micrococcaceae > Arthrobacter > Arthrobacter sp. TJ-178. Next base: position 369,007 of record NZ_JBZCNK010000005.1, read on the forward strand.
GCCGATGCCCTGCGGATTGCGGTGTCCGTAACTGTAAACCAGCGACCCGGGGAACGGGTTGTCCTCGGGCACCTCGCCGTCGGGAGTCATCCGCAGGATTTTCCCGGACAGGGAGGACCTGTCCTGCGCGTTCCCCCGGTTGCCGGCGTCTCCAGTGGTGGCATAGAGCATCCCGTCAGGGCCGAAGGCGAGACGTCCTCCGTTGTGGATGGGACCGGCCTCGATGCCGTCCACAACGATCTCCGGCAAGCCAAGGTCCAGCGAACCGACGCCGCCCGAGAGTTCGCGGCGCTCGATCCGGTTCTCCCCGCCGGTGGTGAAATACGTGTAGAGGTACCCATCCTGAGCGGCAATGCCGAGGAGACCGCCTTCTCCCGTCGCTCCTCCCCCGCTTTCTGTCCCATTGGCAGCGCTTTCAATGATGCCTGCCTCGCGGCCCTCGCCGTCGTCGTTGAGTTCCACAATCCGCGCGGAATCACGTTCGCTGACCAGCGGGGTCCCTTCGTGGAAGGCGATGGACCACGGGGCATCGAGTCCGGTGGCAATGGTCTCCACGGATGCGGCCCCCACCGCGGCCCCGGTCTCCTCAGCGGGTTGGGCAGTGCACCCGGCCGCTGCCAGACCCACAACTGCAGAGGCCACCGCAAGACGTGCTTTACCTGGCATACCGCTCTCCGATCACCGGGGAAGGGACAGCTCCCGGAGCTGCCGGCGGGAATTGATGTCCAGTTTGCGGAAGATACTCCGCAGATGGGCCTCGATCGTGCGGGGGCTGAGAAACAACTGTGTACCAACCTCCCGCGAGGTGGCTCCGGTAGCCACCAGGCGGGCGATGTGCAGCTCATGGGCTGTAAGTGCATCGGCTGGCTGAGCGGTCCGCTTCCGCGGGTACTCGCCGGTGGCGCGCAGTTCACGTGCGGCGCGGGCAGCGAACGCCTCCGCACCCATGTCCAACAGCATCCCGTGCGCGGTGCGGAGCTGTTCCCGCGCGTCCTGCCTACGACCCTCGCGGCGAAGCCACTCGCCGTAGACAAGGTGGCTGCGTGCCAGATGGGCGGCCATCCGGCAGCGCGCAAGCTGCTCAATCGCCTCACGGTAATGCTCCTCGGCGGCTGGCCCCGTGCTGGTCAGCGCCCGGGAACGCGCCGCCAGGCCGAGCCCCCAGGGAGTGCCGCTGGCGCGGGCCCGCGAGGTGAGCTCTTCCAGCGCCTCGGCGGCCAACTCCGGTTGCCCGGCACGGCACGCCGCTTCGATAAGTTCGGGATGGGCCAGGTTGTTGAACCTCGACGCCTCTGACTCGAACGCCCGGGTTGCCGCCACCTGAGCCGCCGGGTAGTCGCCCATACCGTTGTGCTGCACCGCCATTGCGTACTGTGCCAGGGTCACCTCTGTGGCCTTCGCATTGCCGGATGCATGCGCGGCAATGGCCGCGTATACCTCGGCGGTCTCGTCCGGACGGCCGCGCCAGGCGGATAGGAAAAGCTGCGCATGGAGCAAGGGTGCCGCCCTGGTCGCGGCCACGATCGCCATCTGCTCCTCGGCCCGGTCGAACTCACCGGAGAGCACCAACATAACGGACTGGCCGAGAAGTGCGCGTGGGAGTGCGGCCAGGGCGCCGGAATCACGGACCAGCTGGACCGGCCGGGCGGCCAGGGTGTGGAGCATCTCATCGTCGAAGACCGCCATGGCGGTTCGGCAGGCGAGCCATCCCCAGCGGCGGCGATGGGTCTCGCTGACCCCGTCGGTTACGCTCACCCCATGAATGTCCGGCTCGTGGCCGGCCTCGCTCTCGTGGTCGGCAAATGCGGCCAACGCACGCCGCAGTCCGGGCATGCCGGCTGAGTACCCCTCCGTGAACATCGTCACCAGCCCGGCGAGCAACAGATCCGCCGGCCTCGGCGGCCCCGTTGGGGGCGGCGCGGTCCGGGCAGCCTCGGTCACTGTCGGTACGCCGCGGCCGCTGCGGGAGTTGCCGGTGACAATCGCAGCATCCAGCGCACCCAGGTAGGTCTCCCGGGACAGCTCCGGGTCCAGCGGGGCGAGGCACTTGGCAGCTTCCAGCAGCATGGCCTGCCCTTCGCCGTCCCGCGCGAGGTGGAACGAGATCCGGGCGCGCAGCAGTCCGAGTTGAGCCTGCTGCACGTCGTCGAGCGGCCCGGCCGCAGCGACCGCCAGCAGTTCCAAGGCGTCCGCGGAGGCACCGGCCTCATGTTTGGCATGGGCGGCTTCAAGCGCCCGGCATGCACGGGCGGCGGGGTCGGGGGTCAGCTTGGCCGCCTGCTCCAAGAAGGCCGCGGAGACAGCCAATCCGCCACGGGCGTGTGCCCGGCCGGCGGAGCGAATCAACTCCACGGCGGCGCCCTCATCGGTACCCAGCACCGTTTGCGAGCGGTGCCAGGCGCGGCGGTCGGGGTTGACATCGGCATCGATGGCCGCGGCCAGCGCACCGTGCGCCCGGCGGCGCTCATGCGGGGCGGCTCCTCGAAGCACAGCCGAACGCACCAACGGATGCCGGAACTGTACCTGGCTGCCGATCTCCAGGAGCCCGGAGGCTTCAGCTGGCGCTGCCCACTCGGGGGCGATCCCCAGGTGCGTGGCCGCCCGCCACAGCAGGGCCGTCTCTCCGGTCGGATCGACCGCGGCAACCAACAGCAGCAGCCGCGACTGCGCAGGCAGGTCTGCTACGCGGCGCCGAAAAGTCACCTCAATGCGGTGTACGGTGCCCGGCACCTCCGGCAGCTCGAATCCTCCGGTCACCCATGGCGCCGGCGCACTGCGGGCCAGCTCCACCAGTGCGAGGGGGTTACCACGTGCCTCCGCGACAATGCGGTCGCACATTCCCTCATCCAGCGGTGTGTGGACCGCTGTGGCCAGCAACGCCCGTGCGTCGGCCTCCTCGAGCCCGCAGAGACACACAACGGACAAACCGTCGAACCAGCGAGCGTCCCGGTCGGCGGGGTCCCGCAGCGCGAACACCAGCACTATCCCTTCCGCCGCCATCCGCCGCGCGACGAAGCTGAGGACCTGGGCGGAGGCCTCGTCCAGCCACTGCGCATCATCGACAAGGCACAAAAGGGGGCCTTCCTCGGCGACCTCTGCCAACAGGTGAAGAGTAGCCAGCCCAACGAGGAAACGGTCCGGCACGCCGCCGCTTTGCTGCCCCAGTGCCACGCCCAGAGCGGCCTGCTGCGGTTCGGGCAGGGCCTCCAGCCGGTCAAGCAGCGGCGCACACAATTGGTGCAGTCCCGCGAAGGCGAACTGTGTCTCGGACTCCACTCCGACCAAGGACTGCACCCGGAACCCCGAGGATTCCGCCATCCCCCGGGCGTACTCAAGAAGCATTGTCTTTCCAATACCGGCTTCTCCGCGCACCAGGATCACCCCGCTCTCCCCGGCTCGGGCCCGTGAGATGAGGTTGTCGATAGCTGCGCGCTCGGCCTGCCGGCCCAGGAAGTCCACCGGTGACGCTCCCTTCAAAGCATGCCCGGAAGCCTATTAGGCAATTCTCACCTAGGCAAACGAAATCGGTCGACCCCACGTGGGTAGGTATGGGCCGGGGACATGCAGGAAGGCTTACCGATGTGTCGGCGTCATAGCGCGCAGCATTCTGAAGACACAGCCGCATTGCGGGCCACGGCGTCAATTTGGGGACTGACCCGTTGTCACTCGAACCGGCACCCGCGTAAGAGAGGAAATCAAAGCCATGAATCCCGTCCAGGAACTGGTTGTTAACTTTCAGGAGCTTGCGGGCCAGGTGCCCGAGATCATCCGGCCCTTTGTTGTGTTGTTTGCCGGGGCCGTTCCGTTCATTGAGGGCGAAGGAGCCTCCTTGATCGGCATGGTCGGCGGGCTCAACCCGATTGTTGCAGGTGTTGCGGCCGCCGCCGGCAACTTCTTGTGCGTGCTTATCGTGGTGCTGGTGACATCGCGGACCCGCACGGCCGTCGTCAAGCGGAGCAGGGACCGGGCTGCGCTCCGAAGCCCCGCGCTTGTCCCGGGTTCCACCGGTTCCTCAGGAACTGCTGTTTTCGAAGACCCGGCACCGGCCAGGCACGAGACTAAGGGCCAGCAGCGTTTCAAGACGTGGCTCATCCGCTTTGGCGTGCCCGGCGCAAGCATCCTCGGCCCCCTCGCGATCCCGACCCAGTTCACTTCCGCGATCCTTATCGCCGGAGGAACCTCTCGAGGCTGGGTGTTGCTGTGGCAGGCTGTGGCGATCATCATCTGGACCACCGTAGCCACTGTGTCGATCTGGGCGGCACTCACCTTCGTGGTCGGGGTCTGAGCTCCCGCTGCCCGCCTGGACAGCCCGGGTCCGGGCAACACAACACCGAGAAGGAAACTTCAATGGCACCTTACAAGACGGTGAAGTCCGGAGACGGGCATGCGCTTCCGAGCTTCCGCTGGTGGCAGCTGTTCACCCGTTCCCTGCTGCACCTGTACCTCTCCGGCGAGGGCGGCAAGGCGGAGACCTGGTCCGTCGATGTCCGGCATGGGGGTGACGAGGATGGAGAGGCGTATGTACGGCTCTACCGCAACGGCGTCAATCGAGCCCGGTCTTCACTCCCTGCCGCGTTCCCGGTGCCCGGCGGCACCATCGAGGTTGAGGTCAGCGGTTACGGGCTCAAACGCTGCCACTACGTGAGGTCCGACGGAACAGAGCAGCAACTGGTACCCGATCCCGCCTCAGCCGAAGGCCGGCGTGCCCGCCTGCAGCAAACCAACCCGGCGCTGAGCCGTGGCTTGGGCACCGCGTCGCTGATCGTCCTCTTGCTTGCCCTCGTGCTGGGCGTGCCCCAGGCCGTCGAACAGATCACGCTGTTCCCACCCATCGCGGAGAACGTGGGCACGTTTTACAGCCCCTTCACCCTTCCGGCTACAGCGAACATCGGGCTTGTCCTGGCAACGCTCGCAGCGAGCACGGAGCGCGCACTCCGTCTGCGATATAGCCGCATCCTTGACGGCGGCTTTTTCGGAGGCGATGACTAGGTTGCTTTACGGCACTTTAAACGACAAAAGCCCGGCAGAACTTTCGTTCCGCCGGGCTATTTGTCGGGTTGACAGGATTTGAACCTGCGACCCCCTGACCCCCAGTCAGGTGCGCTACCAAGCTGCGCCACAACCCGCTGTTCTGCCGGTTTATTTCCGGCCGAAGCAACTCGAATACTCTACCCCATGATTGGTGAATTTCCCGAATCGGGAAAGCCCCGGACGCCGCACAGGCATCCGGGGCCCCAAATGCTAGCGGTTCTTGCCGCGCTTTTCGCGCACGCGCATGTTGACTTCAATGGGAGTTCCCTCGAAGCCGAACGTCTCACGCAGGCGGCGGGTGATGAAGCGGCGGTAGCCCGGATCCAGGAATCCGGTGGTGAAGAGGACAAACTTCGGCGGGCGCGAGGATGCCTGCGTGCCGAAGAGGATACGGGGCTGCTTGCCGCCGCGCACCGGGTGCGGGTGGGCTGCCACGAGCTCGCCGAGGAAGGCATTGAGCTTGCCGGTGGGGATGCGCTTGTCCCAGCTCTCCAGTGCCTTGTCCAAGGCGGGAACAAGCTTGTCCTTGTGCCAGCCGGTCATGGCCGAGATGTTCACGTGCGGGGCCCACTCCACATGGGCCAGGTCGCGCTCGATCTCGATCTGCAGGTAGCGGCGTCGCTCATCATCCAGCAGGTCCCACTTGTTGAAGGCCAGCACCAGGGCGCGGCCGGACTCGATGGCGAGCTGCAGGATGCGGACGTCCTGTTCGCTGAGGACTTCGTCCACGGCCAGAAGGACCACGGCAACCTCGGCCTTTTCCAGCGCGGACTGGGTACGCAGGGAAGCGTAGAAGTCGGCGCCCTGGGCCATGTGCTGGCGGCGGCGGATACCGGCGGTATCCACGAAGCGCCAGGTGCGTCCGCCAAGCTCAATGAGCTCATCCACCGGGTCGCGGGTGGTGCCGGCGGTGTCATCAACGACCACGCGCTCGGTACCGGCCAGCTTGTTCAGCAGCGAGGACTTGCCCACGTTCGGGCGGCCAATCAGCGCGATGCGGCGCGGGCCGCCGGTCTTGTCCAGTCCACCGTAGGCGGAGTACTCCGGAAGGACCTCCATCATGGCGTCCAGCATGTCACCGGTGCCGCGGCCGTGCAGGGCCGAAACGGGGTACGGCTCGCCAAAGCCGAGGCCCCAGAGCTGGGCGGCGTCGGCTTCGTTCTGGATGTCGTCCACCTTGTTGGCGACGACGATGACGGGCTTGCCCTTGCCGCGGAGCATCCGCACCACGGCTTCGTCGGTGGCGGTGATGCCAACGGTGGCGTCCACTACCAGCAGGACGGCGTCGGCGACGTCGACGGCCACTTCGGCCTGTCCGGCCACACGGGCGTGGATGCCGCGTGCGTCGTGCTCCCAGCCGCCGGTGTCCACCAGCGTGAAGTTCACGCCGTTCCAGGTGGCGGGGTAGGACACGCGGTCACGGGTCACGCCGGGGGTGTCTTCCACCACGGCTTCGCGGCGGCCCAGGATACGGTTCACCAGCGTGGACTTGCCCACGTTCGGGCGTCCCACGATGGCAACGACGGGATCCTGGCGCAGGGGTGCGTCGTCGTCGTATTCCTCGAAGCCGCCCTCAAGCAGCGCGGCATCTTCTTCATCAAGTTCATAGTCGGACAGGCCGGCGCGCAGGGTTTCGGCGCGCAGTTCGGTCTCGGCGTCGTCCATCTTGGCCAGGCGTTCGTTTACCTGGTCCTCTCCGGCCGGAACGTATTCTTCCTGGCCAGTCTCGTCGCCGGCAGCGCCGGAGTATGAGGAGTTAGTCATTTTTGCTTTCTTTCCGTTGAGGTCTGCAGCACTGCAAGCAGGCCGTCTCCGGACGTTCAGCCCGGTAAGTGTATGTGGGTTCCGCGGGTATTAACACCGCAGTTCCACCAGTCCATTGAAACACGCGCGGCACCGGCAGGGCATTTGGGCCCTGCCGGTGCACGGCTGCTTGGTGTGTGGTGTTGGTCCTAGTGCGTGCTGGTGTACACGACGTCGAGCACCGCCTGGACGGTCTGTTCAAAGTCCAGATCGGAGGAATCGATGGTGACTACGCCATCGGCGGCCTGCTGGAAATTGACCACCGTGGAGTCCTTGGCATCACGCGTGAGGACCTGTTCCTTGAGCTGCGCCGCGCTCTGCGTGCCGCCCAGCTGGACGCCGCGCCGGCGCAGGCGGGCTTCTTCGGAGGCGGTGAGCAGGATCCGCACTTCGGCCCGGGGCGCGACGACGGTGGTGATGTCCCGGCCCTCGGCCACGATCCGCAGGCCCGAATCAGCGATCATCTGCTGCTGGCGGCGGACCAGTTCGGCCCGGGCCCCCAGCGTGGTGGCGACGGCGCTGACGGAGGAGGACACGTTGGGTTCGCGGATGGCATCGGTGACGTCGCGGCCGCTGACGCGGACCCACTCGGCGTCGGGAGAGGTGCTCAGGTCGATGTCCGCGGCGCGCGCGGCGGCCTCAACGGCGGCGGCGTCCGTCAGGTCGATGCCGGCTTCCATGCAGTACAGCGTTACTGCGCGGTACATGGCCCCGGTGTCGAGGTACGCCGCACGGAGCCGGCGTGCGGCTTCCCTGCTGATGCTGGATTTGCCGGATCCGGACGGGCCGTCAATGGCCACGACAAGAGGCTTTCCCAGCCGGAACTCGGCCGGATTACGTTCTACACTCACTGCACTACCTTCCACCCGCGGGCGCTTAATTCATGTACCAAGTTGTGCACCCGGCTCGGCAGGACGGAGATTTCCGCCCGGCCCACCTGCTGGCCGGAGGAATGCTCCAGCCGCAGGTCTTCCAGGTTCACGCCGATCTCGCCAATCTCCGTCAGCAGCCGGGCAATCTGTCCCGGCGTGTCATCCACCAGGACGGTGAAGGACACAAAGGACTGCGGCGGCGCTCCGTGCTTGCCCGGAATGCGGGCCTGCCCGGTGTTGCCTTCGGAAATCAGCTGCGCCATGTCCAGCCGGGCGCCGTCGGCCACCGGATTCTCCAGCGTGGAGATAAGGCGGTTCAGGTCGTCGCGGACGCCGTAAAGGATTTCCACCAGCCGCGGAGCGTTGCCGGAGAGGATCTGCACCCACAGCTTGGGGTCGCTGGCGGCAATCCGGGTCACGTCCCGCAACCCGTTTCCGGCCAGGGCCATGGCCTGGCCGGGGGTGTCCTGCAGGCGGCTGGCCACCAGCGAGGACATGACCTGCGGCAGGTGCGAGACCAGTGCCACGGACTGGTCATGATCCCCGGCGCTCATCCGTGAGACCACGGCACCCAGGTCAATCGCCAGCGCCTCGGCGCTTTTGACCGCCGCTGGTGAGCTCTCGGCCGCAGCACAGATGACCCACGGCATGGAGGTGAACAGCTCACCCAGCGCGGCAACGGGCCCGGACTTCTCCCGGCCTGCCATGGGATGGGTGCCCACGTAACGGCTCAGGTCCGCGCCGGAGGCACGCAGATCCGCGAGCACCGCACCCTTGACGCTGGCAATGTCGACGACGACGGCGCCGGGCCAGTCCTTCAGCGCCTGCGCGGCAAGAGCCGCGGTGACGTCCGGAGGCGCGGCAACAACAACCAGTTCGGGGGCAAAGCCTTCCTCCACCGTTTCCAGCAGGCGGCCGGCACCGATGTCCCGGGCCACGGCCGCCGTCGACGGCGAGATGTCCGACAGTGCAACATCCACCCCGCGTGCCCGCAGCCCGAGCCCGATGCTGGTGCCCAGCAGACCGGTGCCGATCACGAGAACGGGACCGGACAGGTGCGTAGCTGTTCCCTGTGCCGCGCCCACTGCTTAGAGGCCTACGGAGGCCAGCAGGTGGCCAACTTCCGTGCGGCCGAGCACGCGGATGCTGCCCTGGCGCTGGTCGCCCACGCGGATGGGGCCGACCTGGGTGCGGACCAGTCGCTCCACCGGGTGGCCGACGGCCTCGAACATGCGGCGGACAATGCGGTTGCGGCCCGAGTGCAGCACAACCTCAACGAGCAGGTGGCCCGGAGTGGAGTCAACCAGCTTGAAGGAGTCAACCTGCGCGAAGCCGTCTTCGAGGTCCAGGCCTTCACGCATCTGGGCGCCGACGCCGTGCGCCATCGGCCCGCGGACCTGCACGAGGTAGGTCTTGGGAACCTCGTAGGACGGGTGGGTCAGGCGGTTGGCCAGCTCACCGTCGTTCGTCAGCAGCAGCAGGCCCTCGGTGTTGGTGTCCAGGCGGCCCACATGGAACAGACGCTCGTGCTTGTTGGTGCTCTTGAGGAAGTCGCTGATGCACGGACGGCCCTCGGGGTCATCCATGGTGCAGACCACGCCGCTGGGCTTGTTGAAGACGTAGTACTTCAAGTGCTCGTCCAGCTGCAGGCGCATGCCGTCAACATGGATGGCAACCTGGGAGGGGTCCACGCGGACGCCTACCTCGGTGACAACTTCACCGTCGACCTCCACGCGTCCTTCGCGGATCATGTCTTCGCAGACGCGGCGCGATGCCACGCCGGCCTGGGCCATGACCTTCTGCAGGCGGACGCCCTCGGGATCGTGATGATCCGAGATGACGGGCTTCGCCGGACGGCGGGTGGTGGTGCGCTTGACAGTGCCCAGGTTCTGGCCGAAACGCTCGTTGCGGAACGCTCGGTCGCCGCTCTTGCGCTGGCCGGCCTGCGGGCCTCCGGTGCGGGAAGCGCCGCCCTTGGTGCCGTACGGCTTGGCGGCCTTGGGCGCACCGGCCTTGTAGCCCTCGGGCTTGAACTGGCCGGAGCCGGCAGGCCGGGACTCGCCGGAGCCCTTGGAGGCTCCCTTGGGTGCGCCGGATCCCTTGCCGTCAAAAGCCCGTGAGGCCGCTGAGCGGAACTTTTCGGGACGGTTCTCAGCCGATTCTTCGCGGGGGCGGTATCCGTTGGCGCGGAATTCGCCGGCGCTCATGCCGGGGTCGCGCTGGGCGGAGCGGCCGCCGCGGGGTGCGCCGGTGCGGGAGCCAGCGGGCTTGGAGCCCTTGCCGAAGGACTTGCCGCCGGCTGCTCCCCCGCCGCTGCGCGGGTTGTTACGGCCTGATCCGGAGCGGGGTGCCTGTGTCATTAAAAGTCCTTCGGGTGTAGCGGTTAGTAAGTAGTGTCTTCAAATTCAGCCAGGTTTTCCAGCCCGGGCAGGTGCGGTGCGAGCCGCGGAAGTTCGTTCAGGTCGCCCAGCCCCAGCCGTTCCAGGAAATACGGCGTGGTCCGGTACATCATTGATCCGGTCTCGGCTTCCACACCGGCGTCGTCAATGAGTCCGCGCTGAACCAGGGTTCGCACAACGGAGTCAACATTGACACCCCGGATGGCAGAGACCCGCGCCCTGGATACAGGTTGCCGGTAGGCAATCACTGCCAGGGTTTCCAGTGCAGCCTGAGTCAGACGAGCACTCTGGCCGCCCAGGACGAACTTCGAGACCACGGGTGCAAACTCGGCGCGGGAGTAGATCCGCCAGCCGCCGGCCACATCCCGCAGTTCAAAACCTCGCATTGAAGTGAAACTACGTACTGTGCCACCGGGTCCTCCCCCAGTATAACCGTCATACTCACGCTGCAGTTCCGTGAGGACCGCCTGCACCACCGGCACCGCAACCTCCAGGACCGCGGCAAGCTCCTCGGGCGTGACGGGTTCGTCAACCACCATAAGCACCGCTTCCACCGCTGCCCGGAGGTCGGCGGCCGCTTCGGCTGCTGCTGTTTCCGGCAAAGATCCTGCTTCAGCTTCTGCTTCGGCGGCGGGTTCGGAATCCTGTCCGCGCCCGGCGGGAAGCTCCGGAAGCTCCGGTTCAGCCAACGGATTCTGCTGCATGTCTCTCCAAGGGATTGCTCTCAGTAAGGTTGCCCGCTCCCCCGGCGGCCGGCCAGGTCCCGGGTGCCGCGGACCACAGGATCACCAGTTCGCCCAGCGGATCGGGCTGGTCGAAGGACACGGCCGCGTCCCGGAACAGTTCCAGCAGCGCCAGGAACCGGGCCACCGCAACCGAGCTGCCGGCGTCGTCCACCAGCGCGGTGAAGGTCAGCTGTCCAGCTGCCATGAGGCGGCGGGCAATAATGTCCGTCTGCTCCCGCACGCTGACCTTCGGCGCATGCAGATGTGTCAGGCCCACCGTGGCGGGGGCCGGTTCCCGGGGAGTGAGCGCCTTGGTGGCCAGAGCGGCGAAATCCTGCGGGCCGGTGCGCCAAATCAAATCCGGGAGCATGGCCGCAAAATGCGGTTCAAGGCTCACCTGCCGCGGAAAGCGGTCCGCTTCATCCCGGAGCCTGCTGTCCAGGAGGCCGGCAATCTCCTTGAACGCGCGGTACTGAAGGAGCCGGGCGAACAGAAGGTCGCGTGCTTCCAGCACAGCTACGTCTTCAGCGTCCTCCACGTTCCCGGCCGGCAGCAGGCGGGCTGCTTTCAGGTCCAGCAGGGTAGCGGCGATAACAAGGAACTCGCTGGCTTCATCCAGTGCCCAGGCCTGCTCTTCGTTGCCGAGGGCGCGGATGTAGCCGATGAAGTCGTCCGTGACGGCGGCGAGGGCTATTTCGGTGATGTCCAGTTCATGCTTGGAGATCAGTCCCAGGAGGACGTCGAACGGTCCGCTGAAGTTCTCCAGCCGGACCCGGAAGCCGCGGACGGCCGGGGTGGCTGGTTCCGTTGCCGCGGAATCCACAATGCCTGCTGCCACAGCGGTTAGGGGGCACCGCCGCGTGAAATGAGTTCCTTGGCGAGGCGGCGGTAGGAGTCGGCGCCGGGGTGGTTGCCCGCGTAGGTGGTGATGGGCTCCGCGGCCACGGTGGCGTCGGCAAACTTGATGGTCCGCTTGATGACGGTCTCGAAGACCTTGTCGCCGAAAGCTTCCACGAGGCGGGAGATGACTTCGCGGCTGTGGAGCGTCCGTGCGTCATACATGGTAGCCAGGACGCCGTCGATCTGGAGGCCGGGGTTGAGCCGGTCCTGGACCTTTTCGATGGTTTCCACGAGGAGTGCGACCGCGCGGAGGGCGAAGAACTCGCAGATCAGCGGGATGATGACGCCGTGGGCGGCGGTCAGCGCGTTGACGGTCAGCAGCCCCAGGGAGGGCTGGCAGTCAATGAGGATGACGTCGTAGTCATCTGAAACCTTGCGCAGCGCGCGTTCCAGGACCTGTTCGCGGGCCACCTCGTTGACCAGCTGCACTTCGGCAGCGGAGAGGTCAATGTTGGCGGGCAGCAGGTCGATGTTTTCGATGCCGGTCTCGTGGATGGCCTCGCGGATGTCCACCTTGCGGTCCATCAGCACGTTGTAGACGGTGAGGTCCAACTCATGCGGGTTGGTGCCCAGGCCTGCGGAAAGTGCACCCTGCGGATCGAAGTCCACGAGCAGCACCTTGCGGCCGGCTTCCGCCAGGGCGGCACCGAGGTTGATGGTGGACGTGGTCTTGCCCACGCCGCCCTTCTGGTTCACCATGGCGATGATCCGGGCGGGACCGTGCGAGCTGAGCACCGGAGGTTCGGGGAATTCCGTCAGCGGGCGTCCGGTCGGTCCCATCACGGAATCGGCCCCGTCCAGTGTTGCGTCCTGCAGAGTTGTTGAACTCTGATCGCTGCTCACGTATTAATCCACGCTTCCGTCTCTAGCTGTCCTGCCGGCTGTCCCTGTCAAGATTACAGCCGTGCAACACCTATACCGCGAATCGGCGCCGCGAGGACCCGCGAGCCTTTACTCTCAACTAGAGGTCGAACGTTGGGCTTGGGGCACTGCGGGCACCTCATCTGCACTGCCGTTGGGCATCGAGGCGTTCCATCACGGCGAGCAAAGCCACGATGCAGAAAACGAAGGCCAGGGCGGCGGCAACGGAGGAAGCAACGCCTTGGACTCCCCTCCGGACCGGCTCGCCAAGGACGAAGGCGTGCACCATGAGCGCTGCCACGCAGGCGGCGCTCACCGCCATGCGGGGCTCACGGCGCAACGTTTTGCTTAGCAGGAGAACGATCGGGATGCCCACGCCGGCCAGGGCGAGCAAGGCCACTTCGACGAGGAGCACCGTCCGGGGATCCACCCTTTGGATGCTCGGCGGATCGGATGCGAGCAGGACGGAGATCGAGGCCAGACTCAGCAGCACAATTCCGGCCAGCACCGGCACCAACGCACCCCGGTAGATTTCCTGCATCGGGACGGGCTTCATGATCCAACCTTCCGGCGGGTCCAGCTGCGACGGCTGCCGCACAGACAGCTCCTTGGACGCCACCCTAACCGCCGTGCGGAGCCGGGTACAGCAACCGGTACGGCACGGTGGATACGGCGAAGGGCGCCTCCGCAGGTAGCGGAAGCGCCCTTAGCGCCGGACTGAATCCGGTTATGGAACCCGTGCGGTTAGCGGACCGCGGTGGTTTCCAGCTCGGCGTCGGGAGCCTGCTGTTCCCCGTGGCCATCCGTTTCCATCGTGGATTCGTCGAACGGTCGTTCGCGGTTCAGCACCGCGGTGACCTGTTCCTTGTCGATTTCCTTGGTCCAGGTACCGATCAGGACGGTGGCGACGGCGTTGCCGGTGAAGTTGGTCAGCGCACGGGCTTCGGACATGAAGCGGTCGATGCCGACAATCAGGCCAACGCCCTCCACCAGATCCGGGCGGTGTGACTGCAGTCCGCCGGCCAGGGTGGCCAGGCCGGCGCCGGTGACGCCGGCGGCTCCCTTGGAGGCAATGATCATGAAGACCAGCAGGGAAATCTGTTCGCCGAGTTCCAGCGGCATGTTCATGGCGGAGGCCACGAACAGGGCGGACATCGTCAGGTAGATGGCGGTGCCGTCCAGGTTGAAGGAGTATCCGGTGGGCACGGTCACGCCAACCACGGGCTTGGAAACACCCAGGTGCTCCATCTTGGCGATCAGCCGCGGCAGGGCGACCTCGGAGGAAGACGTGGAGAAGATGAGCAGGTACTCGCGGCCCAGGTAGCGCATGAGCTTGAAGATGTTCACCCCGGTGCAGACCTTCAGGACGCTGCCGAGGACCACGGCGATGAACAGTGCACAGGTGATGTAGAAGGCGATCATCAGCACGGCCATGCTCTTGATGGCTTCGATTCCGGTTTCGCCGACGACGGCGGCAATGGCACCGAAGGCACCCACGGGCGCCAGCCACATCACCATGACCAGGATGCGGAAGACCAGCTTCTGCAGGTGGCCGATGAACGTGAGGATGGGGGTTCCGGCGGAACCCATCTTCTGCAGGGCAAAACCGACCAGCAGTGCAACGAAGAGGGTCTGCAGGATGCTTTCGCCGGTGAGCGAAGCCAGCAGCGTGGTGGGAATGATGCTCAGGACAAAGCCGGAAAGGCCTTCGGCGTCTTCGGCTGCCTTCGGGGCGTTCTCAGCGCCGGCGGCCAGGTCCAGGCCCTCGCCCGGGTGGATCAGGTTTCCCACCACCAGGCCGATGGCCAGGGCGAAGGTGGACATGACAATGAAGTAGCCCAGGGCCAGGCCGCCCACCTTGCCCACGGTGGCTGCTTTGGCGATCGAGCCGATGCCGAGGACAATTGTGCAGAAGATGATCGGCGCGATCATCATCTTGATGAGCGAGATGAATGCGGTCCCGATCGGCTTCAGGCCCTTGGCGAACTCAGGCGCCATCAGTCCCAGCGCAGCACCGAGGACCACCGCGAGAATAACCGCGATGTACAGAAAGTGTGTCTTGTCCTTCTTGCGCGGGCTCTTCGGTGAGCCCGCGCGTCCGGAAATGGTGGCAGATGCCATGCTGTGCTGCTCCTAGGCTTGGTTGCTGATCTGTTCCTGAGCGGCACCGGGACTGCGGTTCTCCGGGTGCGGAGCCGTGCGGAAATCGCCGGGAACAATAAGTCTTCAGCAGCCATCGTGTCGCGCCCCTGTGACCACTGTCACGATTGTGGTCATACTGTTCCCGGCCCGGGAACTTAATCCGGGGCATACCGGCCGTCAAGGCACCAAGCAGGAAAGAAGATCATTGCGCAAATGGAGTTTGGCCAGCCGGCTGCTTGTGGGGCAGCTGGTGTTTATTGTGTGCTTTTCGGCAGGGCTGTCCTGGACGCTCTACCAGCAGGCCGAGCGCCACAGCTTTGAAGAAACCGCAGACATGATGCTTGCCGTGGCCGGAACCGTGGCCGCGGATCCGCTGGTCCTGGAATCCGTGACCGCCAATCCGCCCGGCGCCAACCTGCAGCCCTACGCGCAGGATGTGATGGATGCATCCGGGATCGATTTCCTCACGGTCATGGCACCGGACCGCACCCGGTTCACCCACCGCAACGAAGCCCAGATCGGCAAGCCCTATCTGGGCTCGGTGGAGCAGGCACTTGCCGGAAAGTCCTTTACCGAAACCTACGCCGGCACCCTGGGACCGTCCGTGCGCGCCGTCGTCCCCGTCCTCGGCGCCGACGGCGAGGTGAAGGCCCTGGTGGCGGCGGGCATCACTGTTGACCGCGTCGCCGTCGCCCGCAATGCCGAGCTGCCAACAGTCTTCCTGATTTCCGTGGCCGCCCTGGCCTTCGGAACGCTCGCTGCGTATGCGCTCAGCCGCTACCTCCGGCGCACCACCTCGGACCGCAGGCCGGATGAACTGCTGAGCATGTTTGCGTTCTACGACTCGGCCCTGCATTCACTGCGTGAAGGAGTGCTGCTGCTGAACCGGGACGGTGATCTGGTGCTGTACAACAACCGGGCAGCCGCACTGCTGGGGCTCCCGGCCGAGCGCGGTGACCGGCCCCGGGATCCCCGGGAGCTGGGCCTGCCGCTTCCCCTCGCCGAGCTGCTGCGCGGCGGCCGCACGGCGGAAGATGAATTCCACTTTGCCAGTGAACGGATCCTGGTGGTGAACCAGTCTCCGGTCCTCGCGCCGGCGCCCAAGGGGATATTGCGCGGCTCGGCGCGGACCGCGCCGCCAAAACGCATAGGTACGGTCACCACGCTGCGGGACCACACCGACATAGAAGCACTGACCGGAGAACTGCAGTCCATGCACACCCTGACCGAAGCGCTCCAGGCGCAGGCACATGAACACGCGAACCGGCTGCATACGCTGGTCTCCCTCATCGAGCTGAACCGCCCCCAGGATGCCCTGGCGTTCGCCACCTTGGACCTGGAGCAGTCCCAGCAGCTCGCGGACGACGTCGTCGCCGCCGTGGGCGAACCGGCCCTCGCCGCCCTGCTGACCGGCAAGGCGGTCCAGGCCCGCGAGCGCGGCATCAGCCTGCTCATCGATCTTTCTGCGGCCGGATCTGAAACCGGCACTCCGCTGGGACTGGACCCGGGAGAGCTGGTGACCATAGCGGGAAACCTGATCGACAACGCGTTCGACGCCGTGTCCGGGGCCGGGGCGCCAACGGTGAGCGCCCGGTTTGCCCTGGTGGAGGACGACGACGGCGCCCCCGGCTTCGAGATCACGGTGCAGGACAATGGCCCGGGCATTCCGGAACTCTCCACGGAACAGGTATTTCATCAGGGCTTCAGCACCAAGGATCCCAAGGTGCTGCTCCCCTCCGGCACCGGTGGTGTTTCAGGCACCGGACGGGGCATCGGACTGCCGCTGGTCCGCCAAGCAGTGCTGCGGCTGGACGGCACGCTCCGGCTTGACCCGGGCGGACAGCCGGGCCGCGGCGCCTGCTTTACGGTCGTACTCCCCCTCGCAGTGGCGGCCAGCCATGAACACTGACCGGGACATCAGCGTCCTCGTGGTGGAAGACGAGGGCATAGCGGCGCAGGCGCACGCGGAGTATGTGCGCCGCAGCCCGGGATTTGCACTGGCCGGCGTCGTGCACACCGGCACCGAGGCCATCACGTTCCTCAATGCCTCCGCCACCGGGCGAAGCGGCACCGTCTCGGACGGAGGCCTGCCCGTACACGGCGGTGAAACCTCCGGGCCGGCGGTGGATTTGATCCTGCTGGACATGAACCTCCCGGACCTGCACGGGCTGGATGTCCTGCGCCGGATCCGCGGCGCCGGGGTCCCCGCCGATGTCATTGCCGTTACCGCAGTCCGGGATCTCGCCGTCGTCCGCAGCGCCATGTCCGCGGGGATTGCGCAGTACCTCATCAAGCCGTTCACGTTTTCGGCATTCAGCGCCAAGCTGGCCTCCTACCGCGAATACCACCTGAACCTTGCCGGGCAGGGCCTGTCCGCCACCCAGTCGGAGGTGGACCGTGCCCTGGCCGCCCTTCGTCCCAGTGTGGCTGCAGCACTGCCCAAGGGCCTGTCACCCGAAACGCTCGAGGCGGTGTCAGAGACGCTGAAGAATGCTTCCGCCCCCATGTCGGCCAGTGAGGTCTCCGCCGCGCTGACGATGTCCCGGATTACTGTCCGGCGCTACCTGGAGCATCTGGACGAGCAGCGGGCAGTGGCCCGGAATCCCCGCTACGGCACCCGCGGCCGGCCCGAGCTGGAGTATCACTGGCGGCGGTAGCTGCTGGAGTGGCTCCCGACCGTACAGCAGTGCCGATGCCTCCCGCCGGCGCGGCGCAGGACCCTGGAGGCACGCGCCAGTACTATCGCCGGATGGCTTCTCTTATGCATCCGGATGAAAAGTTCCACGCCGCCTGGCTGGAGTGTGCCGCCGACTTCGAGGGCGCCCACCGGGACGGGGCAGGCGGCGAAGAATGGCTGCTGGAAGACCTGCGGGATCCCGGCGCATTCCGGCGGTTCGTGGCGGAACTCAAGGCTCAGGCCGTGCCGGGCACTGTCCTTAAGCCCGGTTACGTTCCCTGCACCCATCTGTGGATCGTCGAGGATGAAACCGTCATCGGGTTCCTGGGCATTCGGCATGAGCTGAACGACTTTCTGCTGAACCAAGGCGGTCACATCGGTTACAGCGTGCGGCCGTCAGCGCGCCGCCGCGGACACGCCGCCCAGGCACTGAGAAACGCCCTGCCCTTCGCCTACTCGCTGGGAATCTCCCCGGTCCTGGTCACCTGCGATGAAGACAATGCCGGGTCCCGGGCAACCATCGAGAAGAACGGCGGCATCCTGGAGGACATCCGTCACGGCAAGCGCCGCTACTGGATCGCGACCGCCTAGACGCGCACAAGCCGCCGGGGTCCTCACATGCCCGGACGCAGCAGCGGCAGCAGCGCATCGATAACCCCCGGATCCTCGATGGTGGAGGGCACCGTGTAGGCATCGCCGTCGGCAATCTGGCGCATGGTCTTGCGCAGGATCTTGCCGGAGCGGGTCTTGGGCAGCGCTTCCACCACCTGTACGTCCTTGAAGTCGGCCACCGGCCCGATGGATTCGCGCACCAGTTTCACCAGGTCCGCGCGCAGCTCCTCCACCCCCACAACAGAGCCCGCCTTCAGCACCACATACCCGCACGGCCGCTGGCCCTTGAGGGAATCAGCCACTCCGATCACGGCGCACTCGGCCACGGCGGGGTGCGATGCCACAATCTGCTCCATTGCACCGGTGGAGAGGCGGTGCCCGGAGACGTTAATGACGTCGTCGGTGCGGCCCATCACGAATACGTAGCCGTCCTCGTCCACGTAACCGGAGTCCCCGGTGGTGTAGCAGCCTTCGAAGATCTCCAGGTAGGAGGACCGGAAGCGGTCATCGCTGCCCCACAGTGTAGTGAGCGTACCCGGCGGCAGCGGCAGGCGCAGCACAATGTTGCCCTCCTGCCCGGCGGGGACCTCCGCACCGGAGCCGTCCACAATCGCGAGCGAGAATCCGGGCACGGGCACGGTGGCGGAACCGGCTTTGACCGGCAGTTGTTCCAGCCCCAGCGGATTGGCACAGATCGCCCAGCCGGTTTCGGTCTGCCACCAGTGGTCCACCACGGGCACATCCAGCGCCCGCCCTGCCCAGGCGAAGGTCTCCGGGTCCAGCCGCTCCCCCGCGACAAACAGGGTCCGCAGCACGGACAGGTCATAGTTCTCCATCAGGGCCGCATCAGGATCCGCCTTGCGGATGGCCCGCAGCGCCGTGGGTGCAGTGAACAGGACATCCACCCGGTGCTCGTCCGCCACCCGCCAGAAGGCGCCGGCATCGGGCGTCCCCACGGGTTTGCCTTCGTACAGCACGGTGGTGGCTCCGGCGATCAGCGGCGCGTACACAATGTAGGAGTGGCCCACCACCCAGCCCACGTCCGAGGCGGTCCACATCACCTGATCCGGGCCGACGTCGTAAATGTTGCGCATGGACCAGGCGAGCGCGACGGCGTGGGAGCCGTTGTCGCGCACCACCCCCTTGGGCGCGCCGGTGGTTCCGGAGGTGTACAGGATGTACAGCGGATCCGTGGCGGCTACGGAGACCGGCCCGGCGGGCTGCGCCTTTGCGGCGAGCGCATCCCAGTCGTGCCAGGCGGCGCCGTCCGCGCCGTCGTACTCGGAGACGCTGTGGGTGAATCCCTCGCGTTCGGCAACCACCACATGGTTCACACGGTGCGTTGCGGCGGCGAGCGCGGCAGCAACGTTGGGGAGGTACTCCACGGTGCGCTTGGGCTCCATCCCGCCGCTGGCGGTGACGACGACGGCGGGTGTGGCGTCGTCGATGCGCGCTGCCAGTTCCTTGGGGGCAAAGCCGCCGAACACGACGGAGTGGATGGCACCCAGCCGGGCTGCGGCCAGCATGGCAATGACCGCCTGCGGAATCATGGGCAGGTAGATGATGACCCGGTCCCCGGCCTTCACCCCTAGCCCGCGGAGCACTCCGGCAAAGGTTTCCACTTCGGCCAAAAGCTGGTTGTAGCTGTAGGTGCGGGAGGTTCCCAGCATCGCGGAGTCATAAATGAGGGCTGCGCTCTCTCCCCTGCCGGCGGCCACATGCCGGTCCAGGGCGTTGTAACTGGTGTTCAGGTACGCGTCGGGGAACCAGCGGTAGAGCGGAGCGGCGGAATCGTCGAGGGCACGCTGCGGAGCGCTGTCCCAGTCCACGAGGGAGGCAGCCTCCAGCCAGAAGCTTTCGGGATCTTCGAGGCTGCGGGCATAGGCCTGCGCATATCCGGCGTCCGCTGCCCCGGCAGTGCCTTGGGGGCGGGCGGCAGCGGTCACGGGTGCTTCATTTCCTGCATCCAGGCCAGAGCTCATGAATCCTCCTCGATTCGATGTGATAGCCATCACCTTAGGGCAGTGCGTATGCGGCTTACAACTGCCCCGTGTATACATGACGCCATGCAACGACGCGCCCCGGGTGCTTTTAGCGCCGAGTAGGTCTGGTTGTGTATACACTGATGAGCAACATCACATTCGGACCGCCTGCCAGCAGGTTGCCCGCCGCTGGAAAGGAGCACCTGTGAGGGCCAGTGACCGCGCCTACCGGGCGCTCCGCGAAGACATCGTGGCCGGCAGGCTTGTTCCGGGAACCGTTCTGGGTGAGGTGGAACAGTCCCAGCGTCTGGGAATCTCCCGCACCCCGCTCCGTGAAGCCCTCAGCCGGCTGACTGCGGACGGGCTGGCCGCGCCGCACAACGGGCGCGGCGTCGTCGTCACCTCCATCTCGCCGGAAACCGTGACCGATCTCTTTGAGCTGCGCCAGGCGCTGGAGTGCAAAGCTGCCGCGCTGGCCGCCACCCGCGGGGTTCCGGAAGTCTTCGCCGGACTGCGGCGGGAATTCGAGAATGCGGCCGACCTCATCGTTGAGGACTCCGGGACGGATCCGTCCCGCTCCGGGTACTACGCCCTCGTGGCCCGCCTGGATGAGGCCATCGACTCCGCCGCGGCGAACGCCTACCTCACCCAGGCACTGGCCAACGTGCGCCTGCACCTGGCCCGCGTCCGCCGGCTGGCCAAGGACAACCCCCGCAGACTGCTCGCCACCGCCGGCGAACACGCCACCATTGCCGAGGCCATCGCTGCCGGTGATCCTGCCCTGGCATCGGCTGCCACATCCGTTCACCTGCACAAGAGCCTTGAACACTTCCTCGCCGCCGCTGATCCGCAGTCGGCCGGCACCACTGAACGTTCCACAGCAAAGCAAACACCACGTCCCGAAAGGACATCCCATGAATCTCCATAAGGTGCGGGTCCACCGCAGCGATGAGAACCTGGCCCGCGAAGACCAGCTGGCCTATAAGATCGCGGAGGTCGCCGCTGACCCCGTTGCCGTGACTGACGAGGTCACGGACATGGTCATCAACCGCATCATCGACAACGCCTCGGTGGCCGTCGCCTCCCTGAACCGCGGACCCATCGTCGCCGCCCGCGCCCAGGCACTGTCCTTCTCCCCCTCCGCGCACGGCAACGGTTCGGCCGTGTTCGGCGTCGAGCAGAAGACCTCTCCGGAATGGGCAGCCTGGGCCAACGGCGTTGCCGTTCGTGAACTGGACTACCACGACACGTTCCTGGCCGCCGAGTACTCCCACCCCGGTGACAACATTCCCCCGCTGCTCGCCGTCGCCCAGCACACCGGCGCCTCCGGAGCCGATCTGATCCGCGGCATCGCCACCGGCTACGAAATCCAGGTTGACCTGGTCAAGGCGATCTGCCTGCACAAGCACAAGATCGACCACGTTGCCCACCTCGGCCCGTCCGCAGCCGCCGGCATCGGCACCCTGCTGGGCCTGGACGTCAACACCATCTTCCAGGCCGTGGGCCAGGCGCTGCACACCACCACCGCCACCCGCCAGTCCCGCAAGGGCGAAATCTCCACCTGGAAGGCCCACGCTCCGGCGTTCGCCGGCAAGATGGCAGTGGAGGCCGTGGACCGCGCCATGCGCGGACAGACCTCCCCCACCCCGATCTACGAGGGTGAAGACGGCGTCATTGCCTGGATGCTGGACGGCCCCGACGCCGCCTACGAAGTTCCGCTGCCCGAACCCGGCGAAGCCAAGCGCGCCATCCTGGACACCTACACCAAGGAACACTCCGCCGAGTACCAGGCCCAGGCCTGGATTGACCTGGCCCGCAAGATCCACCGCGAACACCCGGAGGCAGCCGATGCCTCCAAGGTGGCCAGCGTGCTGATCGCCACCTCGCACCACACCCACTACGTCATCGGTTCCGGCGCCAATGATCCGCAGAAGTACGATCCCACGGCCTCCCGCGAGACCCTGGACCACTCCATTCCGTACATCTTCACCGTTGCCCTGCAGGACGGCTCCTGGCACCACGTGGATTCCTACGCGCCCGAGCGTGCCGGCCGCGCGGACACCGTGGAGCTGTGGAACAAGGTCACCACGGTGGAAGATCCGGAATGGACCCGCCGCTACCACTCGCTGGACATCAACGAAAAGGCCTTCGGCGGCAAGGTCACCATCGTCCTGACCGACGGCACCGAGATCACCGATGAAATCGCCGTCGCCGACGCGCATCCGCTGGGCGCCAAACCGTTTGCCCGCGAGCAGTACATCAACAAGTTCCGCACCCTGGCCGCCGGCCTGGTCTCCGAAGAGGAGATCGAGCGGTTCCTGACCACCGCCGCGCGCCTGCCCGAACTGGCCGCCGGCGAGCTGGACCAGCTGAACATCACCGCAGCCGACGGCGTCATTGACCCGGCCAACGCCCCGAAGGGACTCTTCTAAATGCTGTACTCCTCCGTCACTCCCGAAGCCAAGCGCATTGCCTTCCGCGAAGGCCTTGCCTCCGGCACGCTCCAGCAGTTCCCGGGAGCGTTCAACCCGCTCTCTGCCCGCCTGATCGAGGAAAAGGGGTTCGACGGCGTTTACATCTCCGGCGCGGTCCTCGCCAATGATCTCGGCCTGCCGGACATCGGCCTGACCACCCTGACCGAGGTGGCCACCCGCGCCGGGCAGATCGCCCGGATGACGGACCTGCCTGCCATCGTGGACGCCGACACCGGCTTCGGTGAGCCGATGAACGTAGCCCGTTCCATTCAGGAACTCGAGAACGCGGGCCTGGCCGGCTGCCACATCGAGGACCAGTTCAACCCGAAGCGCTGCGGCCACCTGGACGGCAAGAACGTCGTGGACCTGGACACCGCCACCAAGCGGATCCGTGCCGCCGCCGATGCCCGCCGGGATCCGAACTTCCTGATCATGGCCCGCACCGACATCCGCGCCGTGGACGGCCTCGAAGCCGCCCAGGACCGTGCCCGCGCGCTCGTCGAGGCCGGAGCGGACGCCATCTTCCCCGAGGCCATGAAGACGCTGGAGGAATTCGCCGCCATGCGCGACGCCGTCGACGTGCCGATCCTGGCCAACATGACGGAGTTCGGCAAGAGCGAGCTGTTCAGCTATGACGAGCTGGCCTCGGTGGGCGTGAACATGGTGATCTACCCGGTCACCCTGCTGCGCAGTGCCATGGGTGCCGCCGAGCGCACGCTGGACACCATCAAGGCCAAGGGCACCCAGCAGGACGATGTGCCCAATATGCTCACCCGTGCGCGTTTGTACGATCTGGTGGATTATGAAGCCTACAACCGCTTCGACACCTCCGTCTTTAACTTCCAGATCCCGGGCCAGCACTAATACGGGCGCCGGAATCCACCAGCAGCACCCCCACCGCGACAAAGGAGTCTTTCGTTATGACAGATGAGCAAATCCACAAGGGACTGGCCGGTGTCCTCGTGGACACGACCAGCATTTCCAAGGTCAACCCGGAATCCAACTCGCTGCTGTACCGCGGCTACCCGGTCCAGGAACTGGCTGCGCACTGCAGCTTCGAGGAGGTGGCTTACCTGCTGTGGAACGGCGAGCTGCCCACCGCCGATGAGCTCGCTGAGTTCACGTCGGGTGAGCGTGCCCAGCGGGCTCTCTCCCCCGAGCTGAAGGCCGTTATCGACGCCCTGCCGGTGACCTGCCATCCGATGGATGTCTGCCGCACGGCCGCCTCCGTCCTGGGTGCCTCCCATGAGCTGGCCGAGGATTCCTCGGTGCAGGCCAACATGGAAAAGTCGGTAAGCCTCTTCGCTGCCATGCCTGCAGTGGTGGCCTATGACCAGCGCCGCCGCCGCGGCCAGGACGTGGTGGAACCCCGCGACGATCTGGACTACTCGGCGAACTTCCTCTGGATGACCTTCGGCGAGGAAGCCGCCCCCGAGGTGGTGGAAGCGTTCAATGTGTCGATGATCCTGTACGCGGAGCACTCCTTCAACGCCTCCACGTTCACGGGCCGCGTCATCACCTCCACCCTCTCGGACCTGCACTCGGCGGTCACCGGTGCGATCGGCGCCCTCAAGGGCCCGCTGCACGGCGGCGCCAACGAGGCCGTCATGCACACCTTCGAGGAGATCACCGCCAGCGCGGGCGACGGCGATGTTGCCGCCCACGCGGCGGGCTGGCTGGACACCGCACTGGCGGACAAAAAGAAGATCATGGGCTTCGGCCACCGCGTGTACAAGAACGGCGACTCGCGGGTGCCCACCATGAAGGCGTCCATGGACAAGATGGTCAAGCACTACAACCGGGAGGACCTGGGCGAGCTGTACACGGCACTGGAGTCCGCCATGGGTGAGCGCAAGAACATCCTGCCGAA
Source organism: Arthrobacter sp. TJ-178 (assembly GCF_058269275.1). Lineage (NCBI taxonomy): Bacteria > Bacillati > Actinomycetota > Actinomycetes > Micrococcales > Micrococcaceae > Arthrobacter > Arthrobacter sp. TJ-178. The sequence goes on from NZ_JBZCNK010000005.1 coordinate 393,355, forward strand.
CCTGGATTACCCGGCCGGACCGGTTTACCACATGATGGGTTTTGATACGCCCACCTTCACGCCGCTGTTCGTGGCCGCCCGGATCACCGGCTGGACGGCACACATCATGGAGCAGCTGGAAGCCAATTCCCTGATCCGCCCGCTCAGCGCCTATGACGGCCCTGAGGAACGGCACGTGGGCTAACCAGCCACAGCTTCGCGCTCCGCAAGCGCCCGCTGCAGGAATTCCTGCGGTGGGCGCTTGCGTGTTTGGACTCTCCCGTCCGGCGTATACAGTTCCTGCTAACCCGGAAGGAAAAACCATGAAGCCAGGCTGGGAACTAACCTTGATTCTTGCTGCTTCGGCGGTTTTTGCTGTCTCCTGCAGTGCCGATGGGCGGCCAACGGCGCCGGATCCCGCGGATGCCTGGGCTGACGAGGTTTATCAGCTGCAGCAGGACATCACGTCCCAACGCGGGGACGGGGAATTTACAGAGACCCGAATGGGCGGAGGAGCCGTTTCCGCCGGCGAAGAGGGCAGTCTGAGATTCGATCCCATCGTTTCGGGGCCGATAGCTGCGAGCTTTCTCTGTGACACCGGAACCGTCTCCGTCTCGATGGCCGGAGGAGCGCCCGCCGACGTGGATTGCGGGCAGGTGAAGATCTTCAGCGGTGTGGAACCCTATGAGTTCGGCACAGGGCTCATGATTACCGTCGCCTCCGATGCGGAAACCCGTTGGGCCGTGGAGTTCAGGTCACTCGGTTAGGGAGCGACCAAGCAGAGCGTTCGTCCTAATCTCAGGGAATCATTCCCGCCGGATGTCTTCGGCAGGAACAGCAGGCGGGGCTGCCGAAAAGATCCGTGCGGAGGCATCCTGATGGGCCAGCCGCCGCAGTGCCAGCAGCAGCGGCTCCACCAGGACCGTCCCGAGCATGACGTACCTCAGTGCTGCAGCGGGGCTGCCCCGGGGAACCTCTTCCACCTCACGGGCGGCAACCTTGCCCATGGCCGAGGCATACATGTCCAGAAACCCTTCGGGTGGCTCAAATCCTGCATCCTCGAGTCCCCGAAGTGCCTGTTCCAGACGGGAGCGGGAGTCATGGTCTTCGGGATCCACGCTCCATCCCCACTTCTCCAGCAGGGCATCGGCCCGGGGGTGGCTCGTGGAGGACTCCGGCAGCGCCGCCGCCGCGTGGGCCGCGATCCCCAGCAGGTCATGCGCGGATTCCGGCGGATCATCCAGCTGCTGCAGGACGTTTCCCGCTTCGGTCACAGAAAGATTTCCCGGTCCCAAAAGAGCGCGGACCAAACGGAGCCTGCCCAGATGACTGTCATCGTACTGCGCCTGGCGGGGCGCGGTGAGGCGGCCGTCATGGAGCAGTCCAACGCGCAGGTAGTACTTGATGGTGGCCACCGGGACACTGCTCTGCTCGGCCAGTTCTGAGATACGCATACAAACCCCCTTGTGCTGGATAGTGTAACTCTCTAGTTTGGATACCATCACTATCCAGACATCCGGAGGGAGCCGTCATGGCTCGCATCTATCCCCAGCGCAGAAACCATTCGCACGACGGCCCGCTTGTGGTTTTCCTGATCGGCATGCGGATCAACAAACCCTGGCGGCCGGACCTGTGGCTGCCGGCCTTCGCGGCCATGCCGCGGATGCTCGCTGAGCTCTCCGCCGACCCGGAGTCCGGCCTCCTGGGCTACCGGATCACGGTCGGTTCCGGCGGCCCAACGGTAATCCAGTACTGGAAGACCCCGGAGCAGCTCTATGCCTACGCGTCCCAACCCAGCGCAGAGCACCGGCCCGCGTGGGCCGCCTTCAACCGGGCTGCCCGGAAGGCGCCCGGTAGCGTGGGCATTTGGCACGAGACGTTTGTGGTGGACCGGGCAGAGTCCATGTACGTCGGAATGCCCACCACCGGACTTGCCAAGGTCACGGCAGTGCAGGATTCAGGCTCCGGGAGCCGGGCCGCGGACCGGTTGGGGCCGGCGGCAGCAGCCTAGTTCCCGCACGGCTTATTTGTTCAGGAGCGCGGGTAGGGGATCAGGAGAAGACGACGCCGGCAACGCTTTCATTGTCATCAGCTATGGTCACGACGGCGTCGAAATACTCCCCCGCGAGCAGGCGGGGCATCCAGTGGGCCGAATCCGGCCACATGCTGGCGTAGGGCATTTCGCCGGGCGCATACCAGGCCGGGCGGATTTCATCAGTCTCCACCGGTTCACCCTCCCAGCGGCGGGCCCGGAACAGGATGGTGGACATATCCAGCCCGGGTTGTGCGGGAAAGATCCACTCAATGGTGCCGGCCCGCTGCAGGTCCGTTTCCCGGAGCAACAACCCGGACTCTTCCTCCACCTCGCGGACGGCAGCCTGTTCCGGGGTTTCCCCCGGCTCGATGTGCCCGCCGAGGGTGACCACCCGGCCCAGGCCGAAGCCGGTCTTTTTCAGTCCCATCAGGACCTCGGGACCGCTCTGCTCCGTGTCGCGGAAGAGGAAGCAGAGCACCACGGGAGCGGCCCGGAATGCCGTCACAGTGCCCTGGGGTGCGCGGCGGCGTAAACCTCACGCAGGGTCTCGGCAGTGACCAGGGTGTAGACCTGCGTCGTGGTTACGGAGGCGTGGCCAAGCAGCTCCTGGACCACCCGCACGTCGGCGCCGCCCTCCAACAGGTGGGTGGCGAAAGAGTGGCGGAGGGTGTGCGGGGAAACATCACGGCCGATGTCGGCCTTTTCCGCGGCATTCTTCAGGATGGTCCAGGCGCTCTGCCGGCTCAGGCGTCCGCCGCGGGCGTTCAAGAACAGGGCCGGAGTGCCTTTGCCCTTCACTGCAGCAGCGGGGCGGCCGCGCACCAGGTACTCGTCCAGGGCACGTGCCGCGTAGGAGCCCAGCGGCACCAGCCGTTCCTTGGAGCCCTTTCCAAAGAGCCGCACGACGTCAGGGCCGTTGGCCGGAATGCGTTCCAGCGAGAGGTCGTCAATGTCCAGGCCCACGGCTTCGCTGATGCGGGCTCCGGTGGAGTACAGGAATTCCAGCAGCGCCCGGTCACGGAGCCCGGTGGGGGTTTCGGTGGATACGGCTTCGAGGATCCGCGTGACTTCGTTGACGCTGATCGCCTTGGGCAGCCGCTTGCCGGGAAGCGGCGGATGCACATCTGCCGCCGGGTCCGTGGTGGCCAGCCCTTCCAGCGCCCAGAATTTGTGCAGGCCGCGGACGGCGACAATGGTGCGGGCCGCCGAGCGGACGCTTAGCGCGGAGGCGCCGTCGGACCCTTCCGCGATGGATTGCGCAAAGGCGGTGACATCATGGCGGGAGATGCGGGCGATGTCCTCCACGCCGCGCGAGGCCAGGAAACGCGCGTAGCGCAGCAGGTCGCGGCGGTAAGCATCCAAAGTATTGACGGCCAGGCCGCGTTCCACAGCCATGTGCTGCAGGTAGCCGCTGATTTCACGGCCGACGGCGGTACTGCGGAGTTCTTCCGCAGCTGAGGGGCCTTTGGGGGTGGCAGCCTTGGGGGTTTTGGGAGTTTTTGAAGGGGCTGGCTTGTCCTGCGCCGGCCGGATCGGAGCAGCTGCCGTGCCGGGCGCGTCCGCCTCACCCTCAGCCGAGGCGGACGCCTGGGCAGCGTCCTGCGCCAGGGCGGCCCGGAGGAGTTCCGCGGGCGAGTCCAGGCGCATGGTGGCATTCAGCGGAGGGAACCCAAACACTTCCGTGTCGTTGTGCACAGCCGCGGACGGCGGCTGGGTCGGGGAAGGAGTGCTCGCTGGTGCCGGCGCAGCATGATGTCCGCCAGCAGGTAGATCGGAGGCGGCCATAACGGTCTGAAATCCTAAAGAACAGGGCCCTGCGGCCACGTGGAGTGCTGGGTGTGGTGTTCGGGCCAGGGAGCGTCGCCCGGGCGCAGGTTCGCGAAACCGGAGGGACGCGCTGCCGCTGCAGCCAGGACTCCGGCAACCGCGGAGGGGCTGTGCAGCCGGCCGTCCAGTGCTGCCTGCACGGCCTCGTCCAGATCCACCCACATGGAATGAATTTCCGCTTCCTCGTCGGTCCGCGCATGGCGGTCCGCTTCGGGAACCTCGGTAATGCCGCGGGCCAGGTAAATCCGCAGGGCTTCGCGGGAGGAGCCCGGGGAAAGGAACAGATCGGTGAGGACGTTCCATTCAGCGGCCTGGATGTCCGCTTCTTCGGCCAGCTCGCGGGCAGCACCCACCTGAAAGTCCTCGCCGTCGATGTCCAGCAGGCCGGCAGGGATTTCCCAGAGGGTCATCCGCACCGGATGGCGGTACTGGTTGATCAGCAGTACCTGTCCGGCATCGTTCAGCGCCAGAATGGCCACCGCGCCGGGATGGCGGATGTAATCGCGGACCAGGGGTTCGCCGTCGTCAGTCAGCTTGAATGTCTCGCTGACCACGTCCCAGACCCGCCCGGTGTATTCCACATGCGAATCCAACAGGCGCCGGGGACTGCGTTCGTCGGCGAACCCTCTGGTCTCACTCATCAGGTGCTAGCCCTTTCCGTTCTGGCGAGCCAGGGCGGCCTTTACCAAACCGGCGAAGAGCGGGTGCGGGCGCGTCGGGCGGGAGCTGAGCTCCGGGTGCGCCTGCGTGGAGACGTAGTACGGGTGCACGTCCGCCGGAAGTTCAACGAACTCCACGAGTCCGCCGTCAACGGTGGTGCCGGAGAAGGACAGGCCTGCCTCGGCAATCTGGTCGCGGTACTCGTTGTTGACCTCGTAGCGGTGGCGGTGGCGCTCGGCCACTGCGGTCTTGCCGTAGGTCTTGGCAACAACCGAGCCCTCTTCAAGCTTGGCGTCCCACAGGCCCAGGCGCATCGTTCCGCCCATGTCACCCTCGCCGGAGACAATGTGCTTCTGCTCCGCCATGGTGGCGATGACCGGATACTTGGTGTCCGGTTCGAACTCCGAGGAGGACGCGCCTTCCATGCCCACCACGTTCCGGGCGTACTCGATGACCATGCACTGCAGGCCAAGGCACAGGCCCAGGGTCGGGAGCTTGTTCTCCCGGGCGTACGTCAACGCGCCGAGCTTGCCCTCCAGGCCGCGGATGCCGAAGCCGCCGGGAACACAGATGGCGTCAACGTCACCCAGCGCAGCTGCGGCTCCTTCGGGCGTTGCACACTCATCCGAGGGAACCCAGCGGATGTTGACCTTGGTCTTGTTCGCGAAACCGCCGGCACGCAGTGCCTCGGTGACGGAAAGATAGGCATCCGGCAGGTCCACGTACTTGCCCACGAGGGCAATGTTCACGTGGTGCTTCGGGTTGTGGACAACCTCGAGGAGCTTGTCCCACTTGGTCCAGTTGACGTCCTTGAACTTCAGGTCCAGGTGCTGGACGATGTACGCGTCCAGGCCCTGGGAGTGAAGGGTCTTGGGGATGTCATAGATGCTCGGGGCATCCGGGCAGCCGACGACGGCGTCAACGTCCACGTCGCACATGCGGCCGATCTTGGCGCGCATGGCATCGGGCACCGGGCGGTCCGAACGGATGACGATCGCGTCCGGCTGGATGCCGATGGAACGCAGGGCAGCAACGGAATGCTGCGTCGGCTTGGTCTTCAGTTCCTGGGACGGACCGATGTACGGCACGAGGGAAACGTGCAGGAAGAAAACGTTGTTGCGGCCGATGTCCTGGCGCACCTGGCGTGCTGCTTCCAGGAAGGGCTGGGACTCGATGTCGCCAACCGTGCCGCCGATTTCGGTAATGATGACGTCGGGGGTCTTCTTCGCCTCGGAGGGCAGGCGCATCCGGCGCTTGATCTCGTCGGTGATGTGCGGAATGACCTGCACGGTGTCGCCCAGGTATTCGCCGCGGCGTTCCTTGGCGATGACCGTGGAGTAGACCTGGCCGGTGGTTACGTTGGCGGAGCCGTCGAGGCTCTCGTCAAGGAACCGCTCGTAATGGCCAATGTCGAGGTCAGTCTCGGCGCCGTCGTCGGTCACGAAGACTTCGCCGTGCTGGAAGGGGTTCATTGTGCCCGGATCCACATTGAGGTAGGGATCGAGCTTCTGCATGGTCACCGCTATGCCGCGCGACCTCAACAGATGGCCGAGACTTGACGCTGTCAGTCCCTTGCCAAGTGAGGACGCCACGCCACCGGTGACGAAGATGTGTTTGGTCGTAGAAGACGACTTGGGAAACCTGGAATTTGATCGCTGCACCACGGAGTTCGAGCCTATCACCTTTTGTAGATCTGATTTTGTCTGCACTGGTTATTTGTCTGCACTGGACTGCTTCTGCGGCGGATGTCCCGCCGCCGCCAGGAGCTCGACGGCGTGTGCCCGGGCGGACTCTGAGTCCTCCTGGCCCGCAAGCATCCTGGCAAGTTCCTTGATCCGCTCCGCATCGTCCAGAACGGTGACGTCGCTGGCGGTGACCCCTGTTCCATCTTCCCCCGTCGCGGACGTTTTGATGACCCGGATGTGATGGTCGGCAAACGCCGCCACCTGGGGAAGGTGGGTGACCACAATCACCTGCACATGTTTGGCCAGCATGGCCAGCCGGCGGCCGATTTCCACCGCGGCCTTGCCGCCTACGCCGGAGTCGACTTCGTCGAAGATGAAGGTCGGCACGGGGTCGACGGCGGCCAGCACCACCTCGATCGCGAGCATGACCCGGGAGAGTTCACCGCCCGATGCGCCCTTGCCCAGCGGCCTCGCCGGTGCACCGGGGTGCGGCTGGAGCAGGAAGGAGATGCTGTCCGCCCCGTGCACGCTCAGCTCCTCCACCGGCATCACTTCGATGAGCAGGTTGGCGTTGGCCATGGCCAGGGCCGAGAGCTCGTCGCTGACCCGCTGGGCGAGGTCAGCGGCAGCTTCGGTCCGCAGCTTGGTGAGGTCCGCCGCGGCGGCGGTGAGGGTCGCCTGGAGGTCGGCAATTTCCGCTTCCAGCGCCTCGATCCGGGTGCTGTCATCCCCCAGTTCGGCCAGCCGGACCCGGCTGGTTTCGGCCCACTCCAGGACTTCGTCCACGGACGGGGCAAACTTCCGCGTGAGGGCCGAGATTTCAGCGCGCCGGGATTCGACTTCAGCGAGCCGTTCGGGGCCTTCCCCGTCCAGGGATGCACTGTAGCTGGCCAGCTCGGTGGCAATGTCGGCCAGGACGTAGCCAACCTCGGCCAGCCGTTTTGCGGAGTCTGCCAGGGCGGGATCGTGCTCCCCGGCCATTTCGAGCTGGCGTTTGGCACCGTCCACCAGGGAGGTGGCATCGGTTCCGTCGGCAAAGTCCCCTGCGATCAGCGCCTGGTGGGCGCCTTCCGCAGCGGTTCGCAGTTCTTCAAAGTTGTTCAGGCGGACCGCTTCGGTCTTCAGTGTTTCGTCTTCGCCCGGCAGCAGTTCCAGCGCGTCGATTTCCTCCAGCGAGGCCGAGAGGTACTCGGCTTCCCGCAGCCGCTCGCGCGCCTGGTCCCGCAGGCCCGCGAGCTCGGCAACCGCTGCCCGCCAGCGGGCATAATCCGTTTGGTAGGAGGAGAGCACGGAGGCAAGCGCCGGGCCGGCATACTTGTCCAGCGCCTCTCGCTGCGCGGCAGTGCTCTTGAGTCGAAGCTGGTCCGACTGGCCGTGAACTGCGACAAGATGCTGGCCCACTTCCGCGAGCACGCCCACCGGAGCGGACCGCCCGCCCACGTGGGCACGGCTTCTCCCCGCAGCGTTCACAGTCCGGGCAAGCATCAGCTCGGTGATGCCGTTGTACGTTTCCAGCTCGGCGCCGGCGTCTTCCGCACGGGACACTGCGGCGTTGTCCGGAGGAAGCCGGACCACGGCTTCTGCCAGTGCCGCCTTGGCGCCCGTGCGCACGGCTCCGGCGTCGGTCCGGGCCCCCAGGAGCATGCCCAGGGCGGTGATGACCATGGTTTTACCCGCGCCTGTTTCACCGGTCACCACGGTGAATCCGGGGCCCAGCTCCAAGGTGGCGTCCGTGATGACGCCGAGGTCGCGGATACGAATTTCCTCAATCATGTGCCGGCCCTCCGCGCTCGGTCAGACGCGTCAGTTCCACGCTGTCCGAGAGGTCTCCGGGGCTGCCGACAGGACCGCGCCAGCCTTGGGTGGGCAGCTGGAACTTGCGGACCAGCCGCTCGGAGAACGGCGTGGCATGGGTGCGGGCCAGCCGCACGGGAATGTTGGAGCGGGTCACTTCCACCCGCGCTCCGGCCGGGAGTTCGGCACTGCGGCGCCCGTCGCACCAGAGCACTCCGGCGGCATTGGTCCGGGTCAGGATTTCCACGGCAAGGAGTGAATCCGGGGCGACGACGAGCGGCCGGGAAAAAAGCGCATGGGCGCTGATCGGAGCAATGAGGAGGGCTTCCACTTCGGGCCACACCACGGGGCCGCCGGCGGAGAAGGAGTAGGCGGTGGATCCGGTGGGCGTGGCCAGGACAACGCCGTCGCAGCCGAAGGAGCTGATGGGCCGGCCGTCCACTTCCACCACCACTTCGAGCATCCGCTGCCGGTCCGCCTTTTCCACGGCAGCTTCGTTCAGGGCCCAGGTGTGAACGATGAGCCGGTCTTCAAACCAGACCTTGACGTCAATGGTCATCCGTTCTTCCACCGTGTAGGCGCGCTCCACAACCCAGTGGACCGTCTGTTCCAGATCGGCGCGCTCGCTTTCGGCCAGGAATCCCACGTGGCCCAAGTTCACCCCGAGCAGCGGAACGTTGGTGTCGCGGACGAGCTCGGCGGCGCGCAGGATGGTGCCGTCTCCGCCCAGGACCATGCCCAGGTCCACCCCGTCCAGGGAGACGTCTTCATCAAGGATTTCCGTGGGGGCCGTCAGGACGCCGTATACCGCCTGGATGTCCTCCAGGTCCTTGCGCCGCATGACCGGGGTCAGCCCGGAGGCGTGAAGCTGTGTGCAGGCTTCCTGGGCCGCAGTCATGGCAGCCTGCCGGCCGGTGTGGGCCAGCACGAGTATCCGTCTGCTCATGTCTGTTGTGTCCTGTTCCGCCCCCGAGGGAGCTGGTTGGAAATCCGTCAGTCTTCTGCGGTGCGTTCCCCGCCTGCAACCCGATCAGCCGGATTATGTCCGGCTCCATCAAACCCGTCAAAGGCCTCATCCACCAAACGCCGTGCGGCTTCCTGTGCATCGGCGGGCTTTTCCGTCGCAGGGTCTCCCTGCTCCGGAACCTGCAGCCACAGGAAGAACTCCACGTTTCCGTTCTGTCCCGGCAGCGGGCTGGGCGCCAGTCCGGCGATGTCCAGGTTTTCAGCCAGGGCTGATTCAACCACGCGGGCAACGGCCAGCCGGTGCTTTTGCGGATCGAGGACCACGCCGGCTTTCTCCAGCTTCTCACGGCCCACTTCAAACTGCGGCTTGACCATGAGCAGCATGCTGCCGCCGGGGCGCGTGGCTTTGGCCAGCGCCGCCACCACCATGGTCAGGGAGATGAAGGAAAGATCAGCGACGGTGAGGTCCACCTGTCCTCCAATTGCCTCCGGATCCAGGTAACGGACATTCAGGCCTTCATGGACCTCGACCCGGGGGTCCCGGCGCAGGACATCCACCAGTTGATCGTGGCCCACGTCCACCGCCACCACATGTGCGGCTCCGCGCCGCAGCAGGACGTCGGTGAAACCTCCGGTGGAGGCTCCGGCATCCAGGCAGCGCTGCCCGGCCGGCTGCACCTGCGGAAAAGCATCCAGGGCGCCGGCAAGTTTGTGTCCGGCGCGGCTGACGTAGTCGGGGATGCCGTCGTCGAGCACTGAGAGCGCATCCTCGCCGGTCACCGACACCGAGGCTTTGCCCAGGACGGAGCCCCCGCGGGAGACCCGGCCTGCGGCAATAAGTTTGGCCGCATGGGTCCGGGAGCGGGCCAGTCCCCTGGCAACCAGTTCCTGGTCGAGTCTTGGCACGTACTATCGCTCCTCTGGCGGTTCGGCGGTCAGTTCGGCCATCAGGCTGTCATGGAGCGCGGAGTAAACGGCATGGTGGCCGGTGGAAGGCAGGTCCGGAAGGTGTCCAAGAACCGCCAGGGCAGCGTTGACCGCCGGGTCCTCCGTCTGCGTCCCGCCGTCGGGCCAGGGGCCGGCGGAAACCCGGAAATCTTCGCTAGTGTTCTGCATGCGGCGTCTGCCCATCCCTTGTTCCGACGTTTGGATCCCAGCTTATCCGTCGGTGCTGACACTCCAGCTGAGCTCGGGTGCGGTGGCGTTTTCCTCGTCCGGGAGGGCGCGCCACCACGCGGCGCAGGCTGCCCGCCAGCTGTCCAAATCGCTGCGGTTCCCGGAAATCTCCACAATGCCCCCGGTCACCCGGGCGGTTGCGGCACCGCAGCGCGCCACGCCGTCGAGCACTTCCACCGCCGGGTAGGGCTGGTAAAGCGCGTCAAGGTTTTCGAGGAGATAGGTTGGCCGTTCCGCCGTGCGGGCAGCCAGCGCGGTCTGCGGGGTGTCGACCCCGGTAAGCACCATTGCGGTGGCAAACCCGGCGTTATTGCCGCCAAGGATATCGGTGTCCAGGCGGTCGCCCACAACCAGGGGCGTCTTCGCGTCCAGGTGGCGTGCCGCCGTTCGGAACAGCGGTGCCTCCGGCTTTCCTGCCACCAGGGGCGTCCTGCCCGTGGCCGCAGCGACGGCGGCAACGAGGGTTCCGTTGCCCGGAGCGATGCCCCGGGCCTGCGGAATGGACATATCGGTATTCGTGGCGACCCATACGGCACCGCGGCCGACGGCGAAGGCCGCCTCCGCGAGGTCTTTCCAGCCGAGTGCGGGATCAAAGCCCTGGATGACGGCGTCGGGGCGGTCATCGGCGGAAAGCACCGGGACCAGCCCCTGTTCGCGCACCTGCTCGGTAAGCCAGGCGCTTCCGGTTACCAGGACCGTTGCGCCGACCGGAACGGAAGCTGCCAGCAGCTCCGCACCGGCCTGCGCCGAACCGAACACGGTCTCCGCTGTTGCCGGCGCCCCCAGCTCGCGCAGATGCGCGGCCACGGTTTCGGAGGAACGCGAGGCATTGTTGGTGACGTAGGCGAGCTGCACACCCACGCCGTCGAGACGCTGCAGCGCCTCGACGGCACCCTCAATGGCGTGCGGACCCGCGTAGACGACGCCGTCCAAGTCCGACAGGACGGCGTCGTATCCGGCAATCAGCGCGGTGGACTGCATGATGCTACGCGCGGTCCTCGTCGACGTCGCCCGAGGGTGCGTCGGCGGAGAATTCGTCGTTGTCATTGCCGTCGTCGTGCTGTTCGACGGTGTTGTCGTCGTCCTCTTCCTCGGCTTCGAGGACACCAATCACGCCTTCCTGGTCATCGGAAGGCAACGTGTCGACGTCGTCCGTCAGATCCAGATCGCCGAGCGCATCTGCAGGCTCGGTTTCGGCCGGAGCTGCGAACGGAGTGTCGGAACGCTCTGCACCGCTTCGCTCCTCACGGTCTTCGCGGGCACGGCGCGGCTTCTCCGGCTTTTCCTCTTCGTCGTCGAGGTCGTAGATGTCCGGCTCAGCGAACTCGCCGATGCCCAGTGCCTTTTCGGCCAGCAGTGCACGGTTGCGCCACTGCTCGGCTTCTTCGTTGCGGTCTGCGAGCTCCAGGGCGTCGGCGTAGGCACGGAACAGGCGGGGGCTGAAGGAGAATGCACGGTTCTTATCCAGCTGCGGGATTTCCAGTGCGGTCACGGCGGCGTCGTACTGCTCCATGTCCATGCGGGCACCCGAAGCTACGATCGCCATGTCCACCTGGCCGGCGGTATCCAGTTCCTTCGCTTCGTCCGAGCGCGAGATGTCCAGGGCGCGGTCCGGACGGCCGAGACCGCGTTCGCAGTCGGCCATCATCGCCAGGTAGGCGTTGGAGCCGCTGATGCGGCGGTAGGTGCGGAATTCGCGCAGCGCCTCAGCGAAGTTCTCGGAGGCATAGGCGGTCAGTGCAACTGCTTCGCGGACCGCAGCCATGCGTCCGCCGCGGCGGCTGGCCGCCAGCGCATGCTGGAAGGCCAGTTCGGGATCGATGTCGATCAGGCGTCCTGCCATGACCAGGTGCTTGGAGACCCACTCGCCGTTGACTTCCTCCAGGACACGCAGCTGGGCGCGGGTGACCTTGTCCAGTTCCTGTCCTGTGACGTCATCATCGATTTCCGGCGAACGCTCACGGTCCGGGCGGTTGGCGCTGCGCAGGTCGCGGGCATTGTGCTTGCGCTCAGTGACGGGAGCGTCCTCGCTCCGCTCCGGACGGCGGTTGTTGTCCTTGCCGAAAGAGGGCTTACGGTCATTGTCGCGTGCCGGACGGCGGTCATCGCCGCCACGGGCCGGACGGTCACCGAAAGACGGCTTACGGTCACGGTCACCGAAGGACTTACGCTCACCATCACGCGGCGGACGACGATCGTCCCCACCAAAGGACGGCTTACGGTCACCAAAAGAAGGCTTCCGATCATTGTCACGCGCCGGACGGCGGTCATCGCCGCCACGGGCCGGACGGTCACCGAAAGACGGCTTACGGTCACGGTCACCGAAGGACTTACGCTCACCATCACGCGGCGGACGACGATCGTCCCCACCAAAGGACGGCTTACGGTCACCAAAAGAAGGCTTCCGGTCATTGTCGCGTGCCGGACGGCGGTCATCGCCGCCACGGGCCGGACGGTCACCGAAAGACGGCTTACGGTCACGGTCACCGAAGGACTTACGCTCACCATCACGCGGCGGACGACGATCGTCCCCACCAAAGGACGGCTTACGGTCACCAAAAGAAGGCTTCCGATCGTTATCGCGTGCCGGACGGCGGTCATCGCCGCCACGGGCCGGACGGTCGCCGAAGGAAGGCTTACGGTCACGGTCACCGAAGGACTTACGCTCACCATCACGCGGCGGACGACGATCGTCCCCACCAAACGACGGCTTACGGTCACCGAAAGAAGGCTTCCGGTCGTTATCGCGCGCCGGACGGCGGTCATCGCCGCCACGGGCCGGACGGTCACCGAAGGACGGCTTGCCATCCTTGGAATAAGGCTTGCGCTCAGAAGAGGCTCCGCGCTCTCCGAAGGACTTGCGCTCACCGTCACGTGCCGGACGGCCGCCGAAGGAAGGCTTGCGGTCTTCGAAACGCTTGGGTGCATTGCGGTCATTGGTTGCAGGACGACCGCGGTCATCGCGTCGATCTGACGAGCTGCTGTTGCGGGCAGAGTTGGTTCCTTCGCTGCGCTGATCCCTGTTATTTTGCTCTGACATGCTGGTGAGTTCCTCTCGTCGTGAGCCGACCAACGGAATTTACTGCAGTCGCTCGTCACTATGGATATATAAAGTTGGTTCAAAGTTTATGGGGCCTAAAACAGGCACAGTTTGATTCTAGTGCAGTCGGCTTCGAAGATCGTTGTCCCGTGCCGTGCAGGGTGGCTGGGAATAGGTGAGACTCCCCACCTGCAGCGTTGCCGGCCGCAGCGCTCCGGTTGATCACGAGTCCTGGTTACCGGCTTCCCAGGGCCGGCGTTTCACCGGGTTCAGCGGCTTTATGAGAGATTGCCCACCTGTCGGGGACAGGCGGTATTCCGCCAAAAACTCGGGGTGTTAAACAGTTCAGGCCCGCACCATACGGTGCGGGCCTGAACCTCTCAACCAAATATTGTCCGGCGGTGACCTACTCTCCCACACCCTCCCGGATGCAGTACCATCGGCGCTGTGGGTCTTAGCTTCCGGGTTCGGAATGGGACCGGGCG
>NZ_JBZCNK010000006.1:0-200261 GCF_058269275.1 Arthrobacter sp. TJ-178
CGTAAATGTGTTACAGACACAAGACCGGAGCCAAGGAAAATTGGCTGCACGGTCCTGCACTAAATTCGAAACCAGCTAAAAAAGCTGTCCCATACCCACGGTGTGGGCGGTCACAGCCTGTTCAACCAATTAAAATAAATTGGTATCAATAAACTTGGCACACTATTGAGTTCTCAAACAACAGACTGCTTCCGGCACCAACAGGCTTAGATCCAAGGGATCTTCCGCTCTGCATCGCTCCGGAGCAACTTTTCAATCTTACCGCTCCAACCGGAGGCTGTCAAAACGGCTGTTTGTCGATCCGGCGAACCGGTTGAGGCCTAGGCCTCGTGACGCTCAGCTGTTCTCGTTGCCTCGATCAGCGCGGGTATTAACTCTAGCACGATTTTGGGGACGTGGTGAACCGACCCAAAAATGTTCACCACGTCCCCGGAACCGCTCAAAGCGGACGATCCCGGCAGCTCACCCCGAGCTAGGCGGCGTGCGGCTTGAGGTACAGCACGCCCAGCGGCGGCACCGTGAGCGTTGCGGAGGCGGGCTGCCCGTCGAAGGCGCCCTCCTCCGCTTCAACAACACCCATGTTGCCTACACCGGAGCCGCCGAACTCAGCGGCATCAGTGTTGAGCGCTTCCACCCATTCGCCGGCCCACGGGAGCCCGATGCGGAAGTTCTCGTGCGGGGTGCCCGCAAAGTTGGCGATGCACACCAGCGGGTTTCCCTGGTGGTCGTAGCGGATGAAGGACAGCGCGTTGTGGACGCCGTCGTTCTCATTGATCCACTGGAATCCGGCCGGCTCGTTGTCACGGTCAAAGAGGGCGGGCGTGTTCTGATAGATCTCATTGAGCTGGCGGACCAGCAGCTGCACACCCTTATGCTGCGGCGTGTCAGTCAGGAACCAGTCCAGTCCGTACTGCTCCGACCATTCCGCTTCCTGGGCAAATTCCGTACCCATGAAGATGAGCTGCTTGCCCGGATGTGCCCACTGGAAGGCAAGGTAGGCACGGAGGTTGGCCAGCTGCTGCCACCGGTCCCCGGGCATCTTCCGCAGGAGGGAACCCTTGCCGTGCACAACTTCGTCATGGCTGATCGGCAACAGGAAGTTCTCCGTGTAGGCGTAGACCAGCGAGAACGTCAGCTTGGCGTGGTGGTACATCCGGTTGATGGGATCCTCAGCCATGTACTCGAGGGTGTCGTGCATCCACCCCATGTTCCACTTCAGCCCGAACCCCAGGCCGCCGCTGCTGGTGGGCTGCGTTACGCCGGGGAAGGCGGTGGACTCCTCGGCAATCATGACGATGCCGGGGACCCGCCGGTATGCCGTGGCGTTAACTTCCTGGAGGAAGGAAATGGCTTCCAGGTTTTCCCGGCCGCCGAAGGCATTGGGACGCCACTGATCTGCAGGCCGCGAGTAGTCCAGGTACAGCATGGATGCCACTGCGTCGACGCGCAGGCCGTCTATGTGGAACTCTTCGAGCCAGTAAATGGCGTTGGCAACGAGGAAGTTCCGGACTTCCCTGCGGCCGTAGTCGAAGATCAGGGTGCCCCAGTCAGGCTGCTCGCCCCGGAGGGGATCTCCGTGTTCGTAGAGCGTCTGCCCGTCAAATTTGGCCAGCGCCCACTCGTCCTTGGGGAAGTGCCCGGGGACCCAGTCCAGAATGACGCCGATACCGGCCTGATGCAGCTTGTCCACCAGGTAGCGGAAATCATCCGGATGCCCGAACCTTGCGGTGGGAGCAAAGTAGGACGTGATCTGGTAGCCCCAGGATCCGCCGAAGGGGTGTTCTGCCACGGGCATGAACTCCACGTGTGTGAAGCCCTGCCACTTGACATACTCGGCCAGCTGGTCGGCCAGCTGGCGGTAATCCAGGCCGAGACGCCAGGAGCCGAGGTGCACTTCATAGACGCTCATCGGCGCGTTGTGCGGATCGCGGGCAGCGCGCGCTTCCATCCATTCGGAATCGGCAAAAGCGTACGTCGACTCCACCACCCGGGAACCCGTCAGCGGCGGAACCTCCGTGGCCTGGGCCATGGGATCGGCCTTTTCGCGCCACACTCCGTCGCCGCCGAGGATTTCAAACTTGTACCTTGCGCCGGGCTGAACGCCGGGAATGAACAATTCCCAGACACCCGAGCCGCCGAGGGAACGCATCGCGTTGACCCTGCCGTCCCAGGCGTTGAAGTCGCCAATAACCCGTACCATCTGGGCGTTGGGTGCCCAGACGGCAAAGCTCACGCCGTCGATGTCTCCCAGGATGGACTTGTAGTGATGCAGGTTGGCGCCCAGTACGGTCCAGAGGTTCTCATGCCGGCCTTCACCGATGAGGTGCAGGTCAATCTCTCCCAGGGACGGAAGGAACCGGTAGGGGTCATCGAAAAGCTGCGGCTCAAGTCCCTCATAGGTTACTTCCAGACGGTAGTCCGGAACCTGCCCGGGACGTGCGGCGGGCAGCGTGCCCACCCAAATGCCGTTGTGCTCGTGCCGGAGCTCGATGCGGCCCTCGGACGTCACCGCCGTCACGGCTTCGGCCAGCGGGCGGAGGGTCCGGATTGTCACGAGCCCCTGATCATCCAGATGGGCACCCAGTACTGCGTGCGGCTGGTAATAGCGGCCTTCGGACACGGCCTGCAGGATGTCATCGGACACAGGCAGCGGATTGCTGTGTGCCGGCACGGGGGCAGTCGCCTCTGCTGCAGGGACGACGACGTCGGCGGGTTCAGCCGGAAGAGCCGCTTCGGAGGATGCGGCTGAATCGGGAACGGCCGGCAGTGCAGGCTCCGATACGGACTTCTTCGCCGCGCGGTCCGGCTGGGGAATCTTATTCACTGAGTTCTCTTCCTGGCTGCTCGTCCCGGGAACCTGCTGGCGGGCCTGTTCCAAAATCTGCCGTGCGGCAGCCACAGGGACGCGGATCCAGTTGGGACGGTTGCGGATTTCATAGACGACTTCGTAAAGGGCTTTGTCGAGCCACAAGGCCAGATACAGCGGGTCGCTGCGGTTGATCTGCGTTCCGGTTTCCTTTTCGTATCCGCGCAGAAAAGCTTCGGAGGCATTTGCTGCCCAGCGCGCGGCTTCGAGGCCGCGGCGCTGCTGTTCGCGGGAACTGGTGCCGGCACCGTCCGTGTCATCCGCGGCCTCAACGAGTGCAACGCCGGCGGCGTAGTCAATGGACCGGAGCATGCCCACCACGTCCCGCAGCGGGACATCCGGAACACTGCGCTCGGCGGCAGGGCGAAGCGGCTCGCCTTCAAAGTCGAGAACGAGCCAGCCGTGGCTGCCCGACTTCAGTACCTGGCCCAGGTGGTAGTCCGCGTGAATGCGCTGAAGGTTGGGAAGTTCCTGGAGGTTAGCGACCTGCTGGAGGAGGTGCTCCAGCGGTTCGTCGTACTCCCCCACATAGCTCCGGGCTTCCTTCCAGGCCCAGCGGATGCGGTTTTCCAGGGACTCAAGGAATTCGGCGCGCTCGGCGGGGCTGGGCGGCTGGCTCCCGAAGGCCTCCGCCAGCTGCCGGTGGATGCGCCCGGTGACCGCACCGAGCTCTTCGGCTTCGGCGGTGAAATCAGCGTTGCTCACGGCCGCGGCGGAAGCGGGCCGCCACGCATCTTCGCTGTTGGGGATGAACTCGCGCAGGACGCTGACGTGCCCCGTAACCCAGGTGTCGCCGTCGTCCGCCAGCGGATCCTTCCAGCTGCCGGTCACCCAGCCCAGCGTCGCCGGAACATCAGAAGAGCCGGCGGCGGTGAGGGCCGCACTGACCTGCACGTCCGGGCTCTCACCAGCGGCCAGCACACGGTAGAACTTGACGATCAGCTGGGTGGGTTCGGAGCGCACCACCACCGACGTGTTGGACTGCTCGCCCTTCATGAGTTTGGCGGGGGCCTTGCCCTCAAAGGGAGGCCACTGGTCGAATCCGTCCAGTGCGACGCCGTGCGTGTGTCCGTCCAGGGAGGAGGACTGGGTGCGCATCATCTCCAGCCAGGCAGTCACAAACAAGGGATCTGCGGCGGCGTCGTACAGCCAGCGCTCTCCCAGCTCCGCGTGTTCCACGCGCCCCAGCAGGAACTCTTCCAGTTCCGGAACCGGCGCACCGTAGGAACTGACGGGCACGTTGATGACATCGGTCCGCTGGCCGGAGCTCACCGCAATAAGGTGGACCTCCAGCTCGGCCGACCCGGAAGCATCCTCCAGGCGGATTCCCCCGACCCGGTCGAGGACGATTTCACGTCCCTTCGCGGGGAACCAGCGCTGCTGTGGAAGCCACGCGGTCAGGAGCTCCGGAAGGGACGGCGTCAGCTGGGTCATTTCTTCAGGGCCTCCGAGATGGGGATGAGGGGAATTGCCTCGGTCTGGGGTGAGGACATATTGGACTTGGGCGAACGCAGCCGCAGCCAGTAGAAATCGTGGCTGCCCAGTGTCAGGGTCACGGAGCCGTCAGGGCCGAAAGCGGGGAACGGCGTTCCGCCAAAGGCATCACGCAGACCGCGGCCGGCGAATTCCGGCAGGCTGACCGTGGCGGAAACCGGGTGCTGGGACAGGTTGAAGATGCAGAACATGACCTCTCCGACCTCGCCCTCGGGGTTGTCCGACGGCAGCTCACGCAGGAACGCGAGCACTGACTCTGCTTCCGTGGGGACGTTCCGGTAGGAACCCAGCCCAAATGCGGGATGGGCGCGGCGGACCATGATCATCTGCCGGATCCAGTGCAGGAGCGAGCTGGAGCTGGCCAGCTGCGCTTCCACATTGACGTGGTTGTAGTGGTACACCAGCGACTGAACGACCGGCAGGTACAGCTTTCCGGGATCGGCCGTGGAGAAGCCCGCGTTTCGGTCCGGGTTCCACTGCATGGGGGTACGCGACGAGTCACGGTCCTCAAGCCAGATGTTGTCCCCCATGCCGATCTCGTCCCCGTAGTACAGGAACGGACTGCCGGGCAGGGAGAGCAGGAGTGCGTGGATCAGTTCCACTTCGGAGCGGGAATTGTCCAGCAGCGGAGAGAGCCGGCGGCGGATACCGATGTTGGCCCGCATGCGGGAATCCGGTGCGTACCAGCCGAGCATGGCCTGGCGCTCTTCGTTGGTCACCATTTCCAGCGTCAGCTCATCATGGTTGCGCAGGAAGGTTCCCCACTGGGCGCCGGCCGGAATGTCCGGTGTCTCTTCCATGGTCTGCACGATGGGTGCGGCCTTCTGGTCACGCAGCGCGTAGAACAGCCGCGGCATGATCGGGAAGTGGAAAGCCATGTGGCACTCCGGGCCGGTTTCATCACCGAAGTACTCCACGACCTCGTGCGGCATCTGGTTGGCCTCGGCCACGATCACGCGGCCGGGGTAATTTTCATCAACCATGGTGCGCAGGTCCTTGAGGAACCGGTGCGTCGCCGGGAGGTTCTCGCAGTTGGTGCCGTCCTCTTCGAAGAGGTACGGGATTGCATCTGCACGGAACCCGTCGATGCCCTGGTCCAGCCAGAACCGGACCACGTCGAAAATTGCCTCGACAACCTTGGGGTTCTCAAAGTTGAGGTCCGGCTGGTGGCTGAAGAAGCGGTGCCAGTAGAACTGGCGCCGCACCGGGTCGAACGCCCAGTTGGATTCCTCGGTGTCCACAAAGATGATTCGGGCGTCCTCATACTTCTCGTCGGTGTCCGACCAGACGTAGAAGTCGCCGTAGGGGCCGTCCGGATCGTTGCGCGATTCCTCGAACCACGGATGCTTGTCCGAGGTGTGGTTCACCGGCAGGTCGATGATCACGCGCAGTCCGCGGGCGTGGGCTTCGGCCACTAAGCGCTTGAAGTCGCTGATCGTACCGAACTCGTCCAGGACGTCGTAGTAATCGGAGATGTCGTATCCGCCGTCGCGCAGCGGAGACTTGAAGAACGGAGGGAGCCAAAGGCAGTCGATGCCCAGCCACTGCAGATAATCGAGTTTGTCGATCAGGCCGCCGAAGTCACCTGAGCCGTCGCCGTTGGCATCTGCGAACCCGCGCACGAGTACTTCATAAAACACTGCTTTGCGGTACCAATGGGGATCGTTGGTGAGACCGGGAGCATGCAGCTGAAACTGGTTGGGCACTAGGAGTTCCTCCGAACTGACAAGATGTGTGCAGGCTCAAAATGGGCGTCCAAACGGACATAGTTGTTGGCTCCCCAACGCCAGCTGTGGCCGCTGATGAGGTCGTCCACCCAGAAGGTGCCGTCTTCGTTATAGTCCTGCGGGTTGAGCTGCAGGGCGTCCAGATCAAGGGAGACGCTGCATTCGCGGGCGCTGTGCGGATCCGTGTTCACCACGATGATGAGCGTGTCCTTGCTGGACGGATCCCCCGGCCGGACCTGCTTGTGCTTGGAATACACCACAGTTGCCTCATCAGTGCTGGAGTGCACGGTCAGGTTCTGCAGGTCTCCAAGGGCCGGGTGGAAGCGGCGGATCTGGTTGAGCCGGGTGATGTAGGGCGCCAGGCTGCGGCCCTCCGCCTCGGCAGCCGCAAAATCGCGCTGCTTGTACTCGAACTTCTCGTTGTCGATGTATTCCTCGGCGCCGGGACGGGCCACGTGCTCGTACAGTTCGTATCCGGCATAGACCCCCCAGAGCGGACTGGCGGTGGAGGCCAGCACAGCGCGGATCTTGAAGGCGCCCGGACCGCCGTACTGGAGGAACTCGGTCAGGATGTCCGGAGTGTTCACGAAGAAGTTCGGCCGGAAGAAGGCTGCCGTCTGCGACGAGACCTCAGTGAAGTACTCTTCCAGCTCCTTGCGGGTATTCCGCCAGGTGAAGTAGGTGTAGGACTGCTGGAAGCCCGCCATGCCCAACGCGTGCATCATGGGCGGGCGGGTAAACGCCTCGGCCAAAAAAATCACGCCCGGGTGCTTCTCATTGACGGTTTTGATCAGCCATTCCCAAAACATCAGGGGCTTGGTGTGCGGGTTGTCCACCCGGAAAATCTTCACGCCGTGGCCGATCCACATCAGCACAATCCGCAGGATCTCCTCGGAGAGCCCGGTGAAGTCATTGTCGAAGTTCAGGGGGTAGATGTCCTGGTACTTCTTCGGCGGGTTTTCCGCATAGGCAATCGAACCGTCCACCCGGGTGGTGAACCACTCCGGATGGCTGGTGACCCAGGGGTGGTCCGGCGATGCCTGCAGGGCCAGGTCAATGGCAACTTCCAGGTTCAGGTTCCTGGCGGTGTCCACAAAAGCATCGAAGTCTTCGAAGGTCCCCAGATCAGGGTGGATGGCGTCATGGCCGCCTTCTGAAGAGCCGATGGCCCAGGGGGAACCCGGGTCTCCGGGACCGGCTACGAGGGTGTTGTTCGGTCCCTTCCGGTGGCTGGTGCCGATCGGATGGACCGGAGGGAGGTAAATGACGTCAAAACCCATACCGGCCACACGTTCCAGGCTGAGGGCTGCGGTGCGGAAGGTGCCGGAGGTCCATTCGAGGGTTGCGGGGTCCTGCACAGCGCCTTCGGAGCGGGGGAAGAACTCATACCAGGAGCCTCGTCCGGCCAGCTCGCGCTCAACGTTCAGCGGGTAACGGGGGCTGCTGGTCACCAGGTCACGGATGGGATCACGTTCCAAAACGGCCAGCACTGCGTCCGACGCACTGGCGGCCAGGCGTTCTGCCACCGGCAGTCCGGTGTCCGCGAGCGCATCCGCGACGGCGCCGAACACGGTCGCATCGTCACCATTTCGGTTCTCTGCGGCGTGGCGGAACAGGGCAGCCCCTTCGGCCAGCATCAGTTCAACGTCCACATTGGCGTTGATCTTTACTTCAGCATTGTGGTGCCAGGTGGAGTACAGATCCGCCCAGCCCTCAACGGCGAAGCTCCAGGTCCCGGTGGCTTCGGGCCGGATCAGCCCGCCCCAGCGGTCCAGACCGATTCCCACGGGGTGCATGCGGACACGCTGCACCTCCATGCCTTCGGGATCGTAGAGGACCGCGCTGACGCCCACGAGATCGTGTCCCTCACGGAAGACGGTAGCTCCCACTACCAGGTCTTCCCCGGGAATTGCTTTGGCCGGGATGCGGCCGCATTCCACAACCGGGGTCACATTGATGATGGGAATCCGGCCGAAGCGGAGTTCCTCAGCGGGCAGGACATTAGGGGGCTTCGCACTGGAACTGGTCACACACTAGACGTTAGCGACAATCGGAGCAGAATGCTAAGGCAACGTACTTTTAGGTGTTTTCCCGCACGTCGCACTGCGTATTGCGGGAAATTGCCGAGAGTGCCGGCGCCCGGCCGTGATGGGCCGTAATTTGATGGAATCTTTGGCTCTACCATGCCATTCGGGGCCCCGGTTACGCTAGCGTAACCGGGGTGAAGGCTATTCGAAGGTTTACTGTCCGAACCGTCCTCCCCGACAGCATCGCTCCCCTGAGCAAGCTGGCCTCGAACCTGCGGTGGTCTTGGCATGAGCCGACCACCCGCCTCTTCGCGGACCTTGATCCGGCGGCCTGGCATGCGAGCGGCCAAGACCCCGTCAAGTTCCTCGGCTCAGTGAGCCGCAGCAGCCTGGAACGGATGGCACAGGACGGAGGCCTGGTCCAGCGGATTCAGGATCTGGGTGCAGACCTGGACGCGTATCTGGAGGAACCCCGCTGGTACCAGTCCCTTGGTGAGGACGCGCCGCGTGCAGTGGCTTACTTCTCCCCCGAGTACGGCATCAGCGCCGTCCTGCCGCAGTATTCCGGTGGTTTGGGCATTCTCGCCGGTGACCATCTCAAGTCCGCCTCTGACCTGGGTGTTCCGCTGATTGCGGTGGGGCTGCTGTACCAGGCCGGCTATTTCAAGCAGGCACTGTCCCGGGACGGCTGGCAGCTGGAGACCTATCCGGTGCTGGACCCCAACGGGTTGCCGCTGACGCTGCTCCGGGAAGAAGACGGCACGCCCGCCCGCATCAGCCTTCCGTTGCCCAACAACCGCCGGCTTTTGGCGCAGATCTGGCGCGCCGACGTCGGCCGCGTTCCCCTCCTGCTGCTGGATTCTGATGTTGTGGGCAACGACGACGCCGCCCGCGGCATTACGGACCGGCTGTACGGCGGCGGCGGTGACCACCGCCTGCAGCAGGAACTGTTGCTGGGAATGGGCGGGGTCAAGGCGCTGCGCGTCTACGAACGCCTCTCCGGCACCGCAGCCCCCGAAGTTTTCCACACCAATGAAGGCCACGCGGGGTTCCTGGGCATTGAGCGCATCCGGGAGCTGATGGACAACGGCATGGGGTGGGAAGAAGCGCTGACGGCCACCCGCGCCGGCACCGTGTTCACCACCCACACTCCCGTACCGGCAGGCATCGACCGCTTTGACCAGTCACAGATCCGCCATTTCTTCAGTGCCGGGCTGGCTCAGTCAGTTCCGACGGACAAGGTGCTGGGACTGGGTGCTGAAAGCTATGAGGGCGGAGACCCTTCCAAATTCAACATGGCGGTAATGGGGCTTCGGCTGGCCCAGCGGGCCAACGGGGTGGCCAAGCTGCACGGTGCAGTGTCCCGCGAGATGTTTTCCGGACTCTGGCCCGGTTTCGATGTCTCCGAAGTTCCGATCACCTCGGTAACCAACGGCGTGCACGTCCCCACGTGGGTCGATCCGGAGTTGACCAAGCTGGCCAGGGAGAAGTTCGGCGTCGAAACCGTCCACGACCGGGACTGGAGCCGCGCATACGAAATCAGTGACAAGGACCTGTGGGACCTGCGCCGGCGCCTTCGGTCCAATCTGGTCCAGGACGTCCGCAAGCGAGTGCGTGCCGCGTGGCGCAACCGCGGCGCCACTGACGCCGAGCTGGGCTGGACCGAGCAGGTGCTGGATCCGGACATCCTCACCATCGGGTTTGCCCGCCGGGTCCCCACTTACAAGCGCCTGACCCTGATGCTTCGTGACCCCGCGCGGCTTAAGGCGCTCCTGCTGCACCCCACGCACCCCCTGCAGGTTGTGGTGGCCGGCAAGTCGCACCCTGCGGATGAACAGGGCAAGCGCATGATTCAGGACCTCGTCCGCTTTACCGACGATCCTGAGGTCCGCCACCGGATCGTGTTCCTGCCCAACTACGACATCGCCATGGCCAGGACACTGTTTCCGGGCTGCGACGTGTGGCTGAACAATCCGCTGCGTCCGCTGGAAGCGTCGGGAACCTCGGGGATGAAGTCCGCGATCAACGGCGGACTCAATCTCTCCATCTTGGACGGCTGGTGGGACGAGATGTACGACGGCGACAACGGCTGGGCCATTCCCTCCGCCAACCCGACACGGGGCGCCCACACGCGGGAGGTTTACAGTCCGGACCAGCGCGATGACTTGGAGGCGTCAGCACTGTACGACCTGTTGGAGAGCTCCGTAACCCCGATGTTCTACGGCAAGGAGCCTCCGGCCGAAGCCGGTGCGGCCGGACCTTCCGACGCACCGTCGGACGCCCTGCCCGGCGAGTGGCTGGAAATGGTCAAGCACACCCTGGCTGATCTGGGGCCGGCGGTCTCCGCCAACCGCATGCTGCGCGATTACGTCAACGGCCTGTACCGGCCGGCGGGACAGTCGTGGCGGGCCGCATCCGCGGACGGTTACGCAGCAGCCAAGGAGCTGGCCGCGTGGATCACCCGGGTGCGTGACGGCTGGTCCGGGGTTTCGGTGGAACATGTGGACTCGATCGGCATCACGGACGATCCCCAGATTGGTGACCGGCTTACCGTGCAGGCCTATGTGTCACTGGGATCCCTGCGGCCGGAAGACGTCAGCGTGGAAGTTGCCTACGGAAAGGCGCTGGAAAACGACCAGTTGGCCGATCCCCGGACCGCGGAGCTGGACCACGTCCAGGACCTCGGGTCCGGCAGGCACCAGTTCTCCGGCACGATCGGCATTGAACAGGCCGGTCCCTTCGGCTACACCGTGCGGGTGCTTCCCGTTCACTCCGGGCTGGCATCCAAGGCAGAGCTGGGGCTGGTGGTCAACGCCTAGGCCCGGTACACGCTGACCGAGTTCGCCGGCAGTACGTCGCGCTCGCCGCCGCGCAGCTCCACGCCGATGTGCCCGTCGGTCTGGTCTGCCGTACTCAGCAGCAGCTCGTAGGCACGGTTCTCATCGCGGACCGCCCCGGAGCCGGCCAGCGCCTGAGCATCGGGCAGGGTTATCTCGGTGTCCTGCAGCGAACCGTTCAACACCAGCAGGCCCCTCAGCTCGCCGGTCCGGGAGCCGACCAGCAGCTGGACCACCCGGCAGGCGGGATCCTGCCACTTGTCCTGGGGCATGGGCTGGCCCTGCGCATCGAACCAGAGCAGCGAGGACTCCCTGGCGTCGGCGGGAAACCGATACGGCTGCGAAGCGAGGAATTCGCGGCGCAGGCGAAGCAGTGTCCGGGTGGTGGCCAGCATCCGGAGGCCGGCGTCGTCGAGATCCCAGTGCAGCCAGGTGAGAGGCCCGTCCTGGCAGTAGGCGTTGTTGTTTCCCTGCTGGGTGCGGCCGAACTCATCCCCGGCCGTCAGCATGGGAACACCCAGGGACATCAGCAGGGTGGCCATGACGTTGCGTGCCGTCTGCGCGCGTCGGGACCTCACCTCCTCATCCGCGGTGGGACCTTCCACACCGTGGTTATAGCTGCGGTTTTCACTGCTGCCGTCCCGGTTGTCCTCACCGTTGGCCTCATTGTGCTTCTGTTCATAGGAGGTGAGGTCAGCCAGGGTGAAGCCGTCATGTGCGCTGACCATGTTGATGGAGGCCAGGGAGGTTCGCCCGGACCCGGCAAAAAGATCAGCTGATCCGGCCAGCGATCCCGCAATCCTGGCCAGCGGCCCTCCGGACCCGCCGGCAGCCAGCGATGCCTGGTCCCGCAGCCAGAATTCCCTGGTGGTGTCCCGGAATCTGTCATTCCAATCGGCCCACCCGGGCGGGAAATTCCCGGTCTGCCAGCCGTCATACCCGATGTCCCAGGGCTCGGCGATGAGCTTGACGCCGTGGAGCACCGGGTCGGCAGCCACTGCCACCAAGAAGGGGTGCCGGCGGTCATAGCGGCCGTCTGAGCCGCGGCACAGGGCGGGAGCAAGATCAAACCGGAAACCGTCCACCCGGTAGTCCTGGACCCAGTGGCGCAGCGAGTCCAAGGCCATTTGGATGACGCGGGGTTCGCTGAAATCCAAGGTGTTGCCGCAGCCGGTGGTATCCAGATAGCTGCCTTCACCGTCGTGGCGGTAGTACTGGTTGTCGCCGAGTCCGCGCCAGCTCAGTGCTGGCTGGTCCTTGGTTCCTTCGGCGGTGTGGTTGTACACAACGTCCAGGATCACTTCGAGGCCGGCGTCGTGCAGGGAGCGGACCATCGTCTTGAACTCATCCTGCACCGCCTTTGCCCCGGCCGCCCGGGCGGACGCAGTGGCGTACGCGGTGTGCGGAGCAAAGAAGCCCAGCGTGTTGTAACCCCAGTAGTTTGTCAGGCCCAGGCGGCGCAGGTGCGCTTCGTCCGCATGGAAATGCACGGGCAGCAGTTCCACGGCGGTGATGCCAAGGTTGCTGAGGTAATCCACCATGACCGGATGGGCCATGCCGGCATAAGTTCCGCGCAGTTCTTCGGGGATGTCCGGGTGGAGCATTGTTTGCCCGCGCACGTGCGCCTCGTAAATGACGGTGTCGCGCCACGGCGTATGCGGCTGGCGCGAATCGCCCCAGTCAAAGGACGGATCAACATGTTCGGAAAAGAACAGCGGGAGGTCTCCGGGGCGCGGAACCTCGTCAATTCCGCGACCGTAGGGGTCCAGCAGGAGCTGGAAGGTGCCCGGCTCGCCTGGAAGTTCCCGGTCTGACGGCCAGAAACCGTAGCGGCTGCCGTAGGCCAGGCCGCTGACGCGTCCGTGGTGGATTCCCGCCACGGACTCGTCCAGGGGCGCCGAGGACCACTGCCCCGGCGCGGTCTCAAAATAGACGTCGACGCCGGTCAGGCCCGGTGCGTATACAGAGACATTGGCGGTTCCCGGCACCTCATCAACGCCGGGAACTGAATTCCTTACGCCAAGGGGAAAGGGCCGGGACACCCGCCGCGCGGCGGCTTGGCCCTGCGGAATGCTGGTCAAGTCTGCCATGCTGCCTCTCGGATTACTCCGCCTTTGGTCAGGCGGAACGCTGCCGTGAAATTTCGTACAAACTGATGCCCACGGCCATGGACGCATTGAGCGATTCCATGGCGGAGTCAATGGGAATGGACACGATCTGGTCGCAGTTTTCGCGGACCAGGCGGGACAGACCCTTGCCTTCGGAGCCTACAACGATGCAGACCGGGTCCTTGGCCAGGACGATATCCGGCAGGGACACGTCGCCGTCGCCGTCCAGGCCGAGCACAAAGATGCCCATTTTCTTGAAGGTCTTCAGCGTGTTGTTCAGGTTGCCGGCGCGGGCTACCGGGACGCGGACGGCTGCACCGGCGCTGGTCTTCCAGGCGGAGGCAGTCATGCCCACCGCACGGCGTTCCGGAACAATGACGCCGTGGGCGCTGAAGGCGGAAGCGGAGCGGATGATGGCACCCAGGTTGCGCGGATCGGTGATGCCGTCCAGCGCCACAAACAGCGGTGCGTTGCGGATGTGGCCTTTCTTCCAGGCCTCGATCGTTTCCGCTGCCAGGTCCGTGGGATCAGCATATTCATACGGCGGGATCTGCAGCACGAGGCCCTGGTGCACGGCCTCGTTGGTCATGCGGTCCAGCTCGGGCTTGTGGGTCTCCATCACGGGAAGGCCGCGGTCAGCCGCCATCTTGAGGGATTCACGCACGCGGTCGTCCATTTCGATCCGCACCGCAATATGCAGGGCCTTGGCGGGGATTCCCGCGCGGAGCGCTTCGACTACCGAGTTGCGGCCGGTTACGACTTCTTCGGCCACCTTGCCTCGGACGTTGGTGCCGCTGCGGCCGCCGGCGGCGCGGTTGTCGCGGGAGTCTCCGCGCTTGGCTGCCGAGCGCTCGGCCAGCTGCTTGTTCTTATACGCCTTGTGATAGGGGCGTTCTTCAGCCTTAGGCGTGGGACCTTTGCCCTCAAGAGCCTTGCGGCCCAATCCACCGGTGCCCCCGCTGGGGCCCTTTTTGGCTTTACGCATTGCGCCGGGACGTCCGTTGTTGGCCATCGATTACACCTTAAACCTAGAAGAAAGCATTACTTCTAGTTTACGCAGGCTCGCGGGCCTGCGTGTTCCACGCCCGGCAGTGTACTCCGAAAGCAAACATTCCAGGGTCATCCTCTGGACGGGATCAGGCCTGGGCCATGCTCCAACTCGCACCGTCTGCGGTATCTTCCACGGTGATGCCCGCGGCTGCGAGCGAATCCCGAATGGCGTCGGCGCGGGCCCAGTCCTTGGCGGCGCGGGCGGCCCGCCGCTCTTCCAGCTGCGATTGGACCAGTGCGTCCAGGGCCCGGTGTTCGGCGCCCGTGCCTGATTGCGGCTGCCGGACGTCATCCAGACCGAGAACGCCCGTCATGGCCAGCACCGCATGCAGCGCATCCCGGACGGCGTCGGTATTGCCCTCGGCCAGGGCGGTGTTTCCGGCGCGGACGGTATCGTGCAGCACGGCAAGCGCCTGCGGAACGTTGAGGTCGTCATCCATCGCAGCGGCGAAGGCCGCCGGCATGGCATCAGTGTTCAGGACAGAGGAATAATTTCCGGTGCCGTATACCTTGGCGTGCGCCTTGGCGATAAACCCGTCGATGCGTTCCACGGCTGCGGCGGCCTCCTGCAGGGAGGTGGGCCGGTAATCCAGCACCGAGCGGTAGTGTGCCTGTCCCAGGTAGTAGCGCACCACCCGCGGTGACGCAGCTGCGAGCATTTCGTCGGGACTGACGGTGTTGCCGATGGACTTGGACATTTTTTCACCCTCGAAGGTGACCATGCCGTTGTGCATCCAGAAATTGGCGAAGCCGTCACCGGCCGCCTGCGACTGGGCCATCTCGTTCTCGTGGTGCGGGAAGCGCAGGTCCAGTCCGCCGCCGTGAATATCGAACTGCGGGCCAAGGTACTTGGTGACCATGGCCGAGCATTCCAGATGCCAGCCGGGCCGGCCCTTCCCCCAGGGGCTGTCCCAGGCAGCCGTCTCCGGCTCGCCTTCCTTGGAGCCTTTCCACAGTGCAAAGTCGCGCGGGTCGCGCTTGCCGCGGGGGCCGGCGTCGGGCGCTGCCTGCATGTCGTCGATGTTCTGCCGGGTCAGGGAGCCGTAGTTCTTCCAGGACCGGACATCGAAGTACACGTCCCCGGAGTCATCCAGTGCCGGGTAGGCGTGGCCCGCCTCAATCAGGCGTGTGATCAGGGCGTGCATTTCCGGAATATGGCCGGTGGCGCGGGGCTCATACGTGGGCCGCTGCACGCCGAGGGTGTCATAGGCCTTGGCGAATTCCTGCTCGAAGCGGTAGGCCAGCGCCCACCAGGGCTCGTCCGGAACGACGTCGGGTCCGGGTTCCGCGCCCATCGATTCAGCGGACTTCGCCAGGATCTTGTCATCGATGTCCGTCACGTTGCGGACGGTGGTGACCCGGTAGCCGCGGAACTGCAGCCAGCGCGTGAGCTGGTCAAAGGCGATCGCGGAGCGGATGTGGCCCACATGCGGCCGGCCCTGCACCGTGGCGCCGCAGTAGTACAGGCTGACCTCCCCCTCTTTCAGGGGAACAAAGTCACGGACCTGCGCGGAAGCGGTGTCATAGAATCTCAAGCTCACCGCTCTAGGCTATCGCGCGGTGCCCGGGGAGGCCGCAAACTGCGAAAGGCGGAGACATCTAGACCCGGACAACAACGGCGGTTGCGACGGCGGCGATGCCTTCCCCTCGTCCGGTGAAGCCCAGGGCGTCCGTGGTCGTCGCCGAGACGCTCACCGGAGCGCCGGCAGCACCGCCAAGGGCCGCTTCAGCCTCCGCACGGCGGGGAGCAAACTTGGGCCGGTTGCCGATCAGCTGCACAGCCACGTTGCCGATCTCGAATCCTGCGCCGCGGACAATCCGGGCGGCCTCACTCAGCAGCGTCAGCCCGGAGGCTCCGGCGTATTCGGGCCGGTCGGTTCCGAAGTGTGTGCCCAGATCGCCAAGGCCCGCAGCGGAAAACAGGGCGTCCGCCGCAGCATGGGCCACGGGGTCCCCGTCGGAGTGGCCGGCCAGTCCCCGCTCGCCCTCCCACAGCAGACCTGCCACCCAGAGCGGCCGAGGAGCATCAAGGGGAGCGAAGGCATGGACGTCAACACCGATGCCGGTGCGGGGAAGGTTTGCAGGCATGGGTCAGTCCTTTGGGAGTTTTTGTTCGCTGGCGAGCACTGCTTCGGCCAGCAGGAGATCCAGCGGCGTGGTGATTTTGAGGGAGCGTTCCGATCCCTCCACA
Source organism: Arthrobacter sp. TJ-178 (assembly GCF_058269275.1). Classification (NCBI taxonomy): domain Bacteria; kingdom Bacillati; phylum Actinomycetota; class Actinomycetes; order Micrococcales; family Micrococcaceae; genus Arthrobacter; species Arthrobacter sp. TJ-178. Next base: position 16,301 of record NZ_JBZCNK010000006.1, read on the forward strand.
ACGTAGACGACGGCGCCAAGGGACTCTGCGAGCATGGCGTCATCCGTGATGGCTGCGGCTTCTTCTGCGCTGAAGCCTTCCGCTGCCCGGTGGGCGCGGCGCAGCAGCGCGGCGTCAAATCCCTGCGGGGTCTGGACCGCGCGAAGGACCGATCGGTCTGGTGTGCCGGTGACCCGGCGGGAGGCTATGGCTGAGAGCTCGGGAGAGGTTGCCGCGGTGCTCTTGACGGTGTCGGTGACGGGCACGGCAGGAATGACAGCCGAAGCGCCGGACGCCAGCGCGTCCGCCACCCGCCGGAAAACCTCCGGCGGCGTCAGTGCCCGTGCTGCATCGTGCACCAGGACAGCGTCGAGGTCCGCCGGAAGCGCAGCGAGTGCCGCGCGGACTGAATCGGAGCGGGTGGCACCGCCGTCAACCACGGTGCAGGGGACGCTCAGGCCCGCTTCCCGGCACAACGCATGCATGATGGTGTCCCCGGCCGGGACGGCCACGCTGACCGCGGCGGCTATGCCGGCTTCCTCCACGCCCTGAAGGGCGTGGGCCAGCAGCGCCACACCGGACAGCGGAACCTGGGCCTTGGGGATGCCGTACCCCAGCCGCTGGCCGGAACCTCCCGCTACGAGAATGACGCCGATCCGCTGCGGAGGGGAAGTTGTTGAAGACACCCCCTCAGCCTAGTGCCCCGCGCCGGACCGGCTGAAAGCGCCTCATCACTTTCCATGAAACCAAAAGGCCCTTTAACGACAAAATGCCGGTCCCGAAGGACCGGCAGCATGCCATATGTGCTGCGTTTTTGGATGCTGCTTAGCTTGCCAGAACCTTGTCCAGGACAACTGCGGCCTGGTCTTCGTCCGTCTTTTCAGCCAGCGCCAATTCCGAAATCAGAATCTGGCGGGCTTTTGCGAGCATGCGCTTTTCTCCTGCAGAGAGGCCGCGGTCGTGGTCGCGGCGCCACAGGTCGCGGACGACCTCTGCCACCTTTACCACGTCACCGGAGGCCAGCTTCTCCAAGTTTGCCTTGTACCGGCGCGACCAGTTGGTGGGCTCTTCAGTGAGCTCGGCGCGCAGCACATCAAACACATGCTCCAGGCCTTCTTTGCCCACAACGTCCCGAACCCCTACGAGGTCAACGTTCTCAGCCGGTACTTCTATGGTCAGATCACCCTGTGCCACCTTAAGCTTGAGATACATTTTCTCTTCGCCCTTGATGGTCCGCATCTTGATCTCTTCGATCTTCGCGGCACCGTGGTGAGGGTAAACAACTGTTTCGCCAACCTCAAAAACCATGTGGACTTTCCCCTTTCCCAACCTCGAGTTTACCATGTGTGCAACACACCGAGAAGAGTTTCCGCAGGTCAGGTACCTAGTCGTGATCTGCGCAGGTACTTTCGAGCCCCTTCTTCCATTCCCACCTGCGGCGATGCACTTCCAGCGGCACACTTGCGGTACCCGGGGAACGGGTGAAAATCCAACATTTTGCCGGTTTGCCGATAGGCTAGGCACAAAAGTTAGCCGCAGGTCGAAAGACCGCAATACCCCAGGAGTTTGTGCTGTGAGATTCACCCCCAAGAACAGGGCGCAGCGAGCTGCTGCCGCTGGTGTCATTGCGCTGGCCGTACTGGGAGTCTCCAGCTGCAGCGCCACGAGCGAGCAGGCAACCACGCGCGAGTACTCTCCGTCGGACGGCATTGTGGAGAACGTTGGCGAGGTGGAGCTGCGGAACATCCTGGTAGTCAGCAACGGCGACGGTGAAGAAGGCCGCCTGCTGGGCACCGTTGTGAATGCATCCCCTGAGGACGTCGACTTCTCGCTGGCCACCGGCGGAACCACGCTCACCTGGAACATCGCTTCCGGAGACAAAGTTGTCTTTGAAGATGCCCCGGACTCCGAAGTAACCGTGCCCAACGTGGACACCCTGCCCGGGACGGGACTTCGGGCAGACGCCGGCAACGGCACCGAAACCGTGATGGTGAACATCCCCGTGGTCGACGGAACCCTGAAGGACTACCGCGAGTACCTTCCCACGTCCGCCGCCACACCTCAGGAGACGGCCACCATGGTCCCCTCCGATCAGGCCGGCACAGGCACGACCGAAACTGCTCCCGCCGAATCGAAGTAGTCCGCCTCAGCGCGGCGCAGCCCGGCACAGTGCCGGCATGGGAAAGGGACCGGGCCTTTGCGGGCCGGGTCCCTTTTTCGGTTTTCAGGCCAGGGAGCTGTCAGGCTTCAAACTTGTATCCGAGTCCGCGCACCGTTACGAGGTGGCGGGGAGCGGCGGGATCGGGCTCAATCTTTCCACGGAGCCGCTTCACATGGACATCCAGCGTTTTGGTGTCCCCCACGTAGTCCGCGCCCCACACCCGTTCGATCAGCTGCCCGCGGGTCATGACCCGCCCGGAATTGCGCAGCAGCATTTCCAGCAGCTCAAATTCCTTGAGGGGCAGCGGCACGTGCGTACCGTTGACGCTCACAATGTGACGGTCCAGATCCATTCGCACGGGCCCGGCTTCAACGGCGGGACCGGACAATTCCCCGCCCTCCTTCCGGCGGCGGAGGACGGCCCGGATCCGGGCCGTCAATTCGCGGGAACTGTAGGGCTTGGTGACGTAATCATCCGCGCCGATCTCCAGGCCCACCACCTTATCGATCTCGCCGTCCAGTGCGGTGAGCATGATGACCGGCACGTCGGAGCGCTGTCGAATCTGCCGGCACACCTCGGTTCCGGACTGGCCCGGGAGCATCAGGTCCAGCAGGATAAGGTCCGCGCCGCGGCGGTCGAACTCGGAAACGGCGTCTGTCCCGTTATCCACCACCTGCACATCAAAACCCTCCCGTGACAGCAGATAGGAAAGAGGGTCGCTGAAGGACTCTTCGTCTTCAACGATCAGGATCCTGGTCACGCACTGACTCCTTGTTCGTATGCCCCGCCGCTGGCCGGCGGAGACGCCGGCCGGGCGCTGGCGCCTTGGTTTTGTGGCCGTTCCCGGCGCGGTTGTTCGGAGTTTTCCATTTCCGGCAGTCGAACGGTAAAGGTGGAGCCTTGCCCCGGCTGGGACCACAGGCTCACTTCGCCGCCGTGGTTGGAGACCACATGTTTGACGATGCTCAGCCCCAGCCCGGTGCCTCCGGTGTGCCGGGACCGTGCGCTGTCCACGCGGTAGAAGCGTTCAAAAATGCGCTCCTGGTCCTCGGGCTGGATTCCGGGCCCCTGGTCCGTGACGGCAACCTGCGCCATCCCGTCACGCGACCGCAGGCCCACGCCCACCCGGCTTCCGTCCGGCGCATACCGGATTGCGTTGTCGATCAGGTTGCGGAAGGCCGTGGTCAGCATCTTCGCATCACCGTAGACAGAGCCTTCCACAGCTCCCCCGACGACGACGGTGGTGTTCTTGTTCTCGGCCGGCAGCCGGTTGGCTTCCACTGCTTCCGCGACCAGCTGGTTGATGTCCACTTCCCGGGCGCGGTCCACCATGTCGGTGCTCTGCAGCCGGGACAGCTCAATGATGTCCTGCACCAGGGCGGTGAGCCTTGCGGATTCCTTGCTCATCCGGGCCGCAAAGCGGCGCACGGCCTCTTCGTCCCCGGCGGCATCGTCCAGCGCCTCGGAAAGCAGCGAAATGGCTCCGACCGGAGTTTTCAACTCATGCGACACGTTGGCCACGAAGTCGTTGCGCACCTCCTCCGTCCGGGCAATCTCGGTGTGGTCGTCGGCGAGGATAAGGATGTACTCCTCCCCCACGGTGGCGACCCGGACCTGGAGGATGGTGTTGCCCTGGCCCAGCGGGCCCCGCTGCAGTTCCAGCTGGCGTTCTTCGATGACGCCGTCCCTGCGTACGCGGGCCGTCAGGTCCAGCAGTTCCGGAGGAACGAGGGTATGCCCGCGGACCAGCCCCAGGGCATACGCGCCCGGACTGGCCCGGACCACGCCGTCGACCGCGTCCACCACAACGTAGGCGCGTCCGATTACGGCAAGGACTTCCGCCGCGCCGTCGGGGATGGCCGGATCATCGTTCGCGGCCAGTTCCCGGCGTTGGCGGCGGCTGGCCACATATGCCAGCACGCCGGAGGCACCCACGGCGAGGCCGAGGATCCCGGCGATCAAGCCCAGCAGTACAGGATTCACCCTCCTAGCTTAGGCGGAGGGCCGGGCCCGGGGATTCCCCCGCGGTGGCATTGGGGGATTCGTTAAACTAACGTTCATCAAAAGACGCCCAGCGGTTAACCCCCGGCTGAAATCCTGTGGGCACGGCAGCACAAGACGCCGTGGACACGTGAACAGAGGCTGGACAATTGAAAGGACGCCGAAGTGCGTAAGGTTTTTCAGGCCGAGCTTCATCAGATTGGCGAAGAGCTGACCCAGATTTCGGAGCTCGTCACCGAAGCGATGCAGAAAGCCACGCTCGCCTTCGAAGGTGCCGACACGGAACTGGCTCAGGATGTGATTGCCGCCGACGCGCGGATCGATTTCCTCCAGAATGACCTGGATGAGCGGGCCATTGATGTCCTCGCCCTCCAGGGGCCGGTTGCCAGCGATCTGCGGATGATCGTCGGTTCCCTTCGGATGAGTGCCTCCCTGGAACGGATGGGCGACCTTGCACGGCATATCGCCCAGCTGGCCAGGCTGCGCTATCCCGAGCATGTGGTGCCGGAGGCCATGGTGGAGACCTTCAGCGAGATGGCGCGGCTGGATATCCGGATTGCCGAGCTGCTGACCGAGCTCCTCGAGACCCGGAACCTGGAGCTGAGCACGGAGATCTACGCCTGCAACAACCGGATCAACGAGCTCCACGCGGGCGTCTTCAAGGCCATCGCGGCTCCTGACTGGACAGTGTCCGCCGTCAGCACCGTGGACCTGACGCTGGCCAGCCGCTACTTTGAGCGCTTCGCGGACCACGGCGTATCGGTGACCCGGAAGGTGAACTACCTCGTGACCGGTGAATGGCAGCCCATGTCAGAATCCAGCCGGTAGGCAACAGCCCGCAAACAGATGCACCAAAACGAAAGGGCGGCCCCGAGGGGCCGCCCTTTCGTTTTCTGCTGAAACTTTTGTTACTTCTTCTTGCCCTGGTTGGCTACAGCCTTGATGGACGCTGCGGCGGCCTCAGGATCAAGGTAGGTACCGCCGGCCTTGATCGGCTTCAGGTCCTCGTCGAGCTCGTAGACCAGCGGAATGCCGGTGGGAATGTTGACGGCCGCAATATCGGCGTCGCTGATTCCGTCCAGGTGCTTGACGAGGGCGCGCAGCGAGTTTCCGTGGGCGGCGATCATGACGGTCTTGCCGGTCCTGATATCAGCGGAGATGTCCGATTCCCAGTACGGCAGGAACCGCTCCAGCACATCCTTCAGGCACTCCGTGCGGGGCAGTTCATCCGAGGACAGGTCCGCATAGCGCGGGTCATGAGCCTGGGAGAAGTCGCTGTCATCGGGCAGGGGCGGCGGCGGGGTGTCGTAGGACCGGCGCCAGAGCATGAACTGCTCCTCGCCGTATTCCGCCAGCGTCTGGGCCTTGTCTTTGCCCTGCAGTGCGCCGTAGTGCCGCTCGTTCAGGCGCCAGCTGCGCTTCACATCGATCCAGATGCGGTCCGCCGCACCCAGGGCAATGTTGGCGGTGTTGATCGCGCGCTGAAGACGCGAGGTGTAGAGAATGTCCGGGAGGATGTCCGCTTCCACCAGGAGCTCGCCGCCGCGACGGGCTTCGGCGCGGCCCAGGTCCGTCAGATCCACATCCACCCAGCCGGTGAACAGGTTCTTTTCATTCCATTCGCTCTGGCCGTGGCGCAGAAGGATCAGTTTGTAAGTCATATATGTCATCGTAACGGAGGACACCGGACCGGGGCAGGGCTGCGTCCGGCTGGGCCGCGGCAGCCGGCATTTTGGCCGGGCACCGGCCCGAGCCCAGTACCCGCGCTGCCGTCAGCCCTTCAGCGGTCGGGAACGACGGCGGCGGACCAGTAATATTGTTTAGTGCAAAAGCAGCAAAAACCCGTAGGAAATGTGACCAGGGGCACTACAAACCCCAATCGACTGCGGCGGGTGGACCGCTGGCTGGCCGGACCGCAGGGGTGGCGCCTGCGCAGAGCGGCAGACCCGCTCATCGTTGATCTGGGGTACGGCGCGGCCCCCACCACCGCCGTCGAACTTCACACCCGGCTGGGACGGGTCCGCGCGGACGTAGAGGTCATGGGAATCGAGATCGATCCCGTCCGGGTGCATTCAGCGAAGTCCCTGGAGCGGGAGGGCCTGTCATTTCGACAGGGCGGCTTTGAACTGCCGGTGGACGGGCGCCGCCCGGTCATGGTGCGCGCGTTCAACGTGCTGCGCCAGTATTCGGAAAACGAATATCAGGCGCACTGGAACATGGTGGTGTCGCGGCTCGCATCCGGCGGGATTTTCGTGGACGGCACCTGTGACGAAATCGGGCGGCGCTCCACGTGGGTGGAACTGGACTCCACGGGGCCGCTGTCGCTGAGCATCTCGATGCGTTTCGGCGCTTTCACCCTGCCCTCGGACGTGGCCGAGCGGCTGCCCAAGGCACTGATTCACCGCAACGTTCCGGGCGAAAAGGTTCATGCCCTGCTGCAGGCCATGGACCAGGCCTGGCTTTCGGCGGCACCGCAGGCCTCCTACGGCAACCGGCAGCGGTGGCTGGCGATGTGCGAAAGCCTGCGCTCGGCCGGATGGCCGCTGCTGACCGGCCCGGCCCGGTGGCGACTGGGCGAAATTACCGTGGCATGGGACGCGGTGGCTCCGAGCTGAGGGGCCCCGCTGCGGCTACCAGCGGCCGTACGGTCCGGAGTATCCGCGGCCGGAACCGCTGACCGCCGGTTTGACGTCCGCCAGGTAAACGCCGGCTGCCACCAGGGCAACCACGGTAAAGGGCAACAGGCCTCCCGCGGTTACGAAACTGAGCAGCCCGACGGCGGTGGCGGCTCCGGTCATGCCGAGCCAGAAACCCTTGGTGCGCTTGTCCGCGGCTTCGAACATTTGCGGCTTGCGCCGCAGGGCATCGGAGAAGGCCCACAGTGCGAGGATCAGCGTCGCCAGGCCGAGGGCGCGGTACAGGAGGGGCTCAAGGAGAACGACGAAGAGGATCACCGCTTCAGCCTACCGTGTCCCGATTGCCCAGCGCCTGGAAGAGGTCGTTCCAGAGGTCCTCCGCGTTCTCAATCCCCACGGACAGCCGCAGCAGGTTTTCCGGGACCGACTGCGGCTCTCCCGGCTGCCGCCGCCGTCGTTCAATCAGCGATTCCACTCCGCCCAGCGAGGTGGCGGGCAGCCACAGGCGCACGCTGTTGGCCACGGCTTCCGCCGCCATGGCTCCGCCGGCAACTTCGATGCACAGGATGGAGCCGAACCCGTTCATCTGTTGTGCGGCCCGGGCATGCCCGGCGTCCCCGGGCAGACCCGGATAACGGACCGCTTCCACCGACGGATGTCCGGTCAGGCGCTCCGCAAGCAACCCGGCGGTAGCCTGCGAGCGCTCGACGCGCAGCGCCAGGGTCCGCAGGCCGCGCAGGGCCAGCCACACCTCGAACGGCCCCGCAACTGCGCCGTGCAGGGAACGGTAGCTGTGGAGGCGGCCGTGCAGCTCCCCGTCGGAGGTGGCCAGTGCCCCCAGGACGACGTCGGAATGCCCGGCAAGGTACTTGGTCACCGAATGGAGCACGACGTCGGCGCCCAGTTCCAGGGGACGGGTCACCAGCGGGGTGGAAAAGGTGTTGTCCGCAACAACCAGCGCCCCGGCGTCATGAGCCGCACGCGCCAGGACGTCTATTTCCGCCACCTCCAGCATGGGGTTGGTGGGGCTTTCGATCCACAGCATGCTGGCCGGACCGGCAGAACCGCTTTCCCCCGGACCCTCGCCCCGGAGTGCCTCGAGCACCTGCTCCGTGTCGGCAATGTCCACGGTGCGCACGGTGAACCGTCCGTTGGCGGCTTCCTCGGCGGCCAGGAGCAGGGAGCCCTGGTAGCTGTGCCGCGGCATGACCAGGATTCCGCCGGTCGGGACGAGGGACAGCGCTGCTGCCACGGCGGCCAGACCGGAGGAAAAGACCAGCGCCGGCAGGGATGCGCCTTCAAGCTCGGACAGCGCCGTTTCAAAGGGGTCCCACGTGGGGTTGGAGAAGCGTCCATAGACCCGTTCGCCGGGAAGCGGCGTTCCGGCACCGTGGAAGGTGGAGGAAAGCACGATGGGCGGATTGACCGGTGCATCCGGCTCACGCGCGGGGCGGCCGGCGGACACCACTACGGTCTCGGGGGAAAGGTCTGCGGTGCTGTGGCTCTTCGGCGCGTGGCTCATCCTCACAGGGTAGTGGGAGCCGCAAAGACAGTGCCAATGTGTCCGGGATGCAGGTTGCGGCCGGCGGTCCGTCCCCTTTTGCAGACTGTCGGCCGGGAAGCTGTTACCCGGCAGATCTTCGCCCGCCGCGGCCTCCAGCCCGACTGGGTAGGCTAGGAGGGTGAGTATTTCTGAGTTCCCCGCCAACAGGCCGGGCCTGTTCATAACGTTCGAAGGCGGCGACGGAGCCGGGAAGTCGACCCAGGCCGCTAAGCTCACCGCGGCTCTGGAAGCTGCCGGCCGGAAGGTAGTGCGCACCCGCGAACCGGGAGGCACCGCCGTGGGCGAACAGTTGCGCTCGCTGGTCCTGGAACACGGCAACGGAGAGATTGACGCCCGCACGGAGGCCCTGATCTTCGCCGCATCCCGGGCCGCGCACGTCACCCAGGTGATCCGCCCGGCCGTGGAACGCGGCGACATGGTGGTGTGCGACCGCTTTATCGACAGCTCGGTGGCCTATCAGGGGTCCGGGCGCTCGCTGGGCACCGAGGACGTCCGGCAGCTTAACGTCTGGGCCACCGAAGGATTCTCACCGGACCTCACGGTGCTGCTTGACGTGGATCCGGAACAGGGCAGGCAGCGGCGGACCGCCAACCAGGCAACCGAAGACCGGCTGGAATCAGAGCCTGACACGTTCCATCTGCGGATTCGCCGGGCTTTCCTGGAGCAGGCGCGGACAAATCCCGCCCGTTACCTGGTGCTCGACGCCGGCCGGCCCGTGGACGAGCTGGCGGAAACCATCCTCACCAGGGTGAAGGAGCTGCTGCCGTGACCGTCTGGGACGATCTGCAGGGCCAGGCTCCCGTGGTGGACCAGCTGCGCCGCGGAGCCGCCCAGGCAACCCCCAACCACGCCTGGCTGTTCACCGGTCCCCCCGGTTCCGGCCGGTCCAACGCCGCCCGGGCCTTTGCCGCAGCCCTGCTGTGCGACCAGCCCGATCCCGCGCTCCGCGGCTGCGGCGAGTGCAAGGCCTGCCGCACAGCCCTCGCCGGGTCGCACGCCGACGTCACCTCCGTCACCACGGAGAAAGTGACCATCAGCATCGACGAGGCCCGGGAGCTGGTGCGCAAGGCACAGGACAAACCCTCCACGGGGCGCTGGCGCGTCATCATCGTCGAAGACGCCGACCGCATGCAGGAACGCAGCACCAACGTCCTCCTCAAGGCCATCGAAGAACCCCCGCCGCGCACCATTTGGCTGCTGTGCGCCCCCAGTCCCGGCGATGTCCTGGTGACCATCCGGTCCCGCTGCCGCGCTGTCAGCCTGCGGCTGCCTCCTGTTGAAGATGTGGCCGACCTGCTGATCCGCCGGGACGGCATTGACCCCGATGTTGCCCGCGACGCCGCCCGTGCCGCACAGAGCCACATTGGCATTGCCAAGCGGCTGGCCACGGATGAGGGAGCCCGCCGCCGGCGCGAATCCATCGTGCGGCTCCCGCTGTCCCTGCGCAATGTCTCCGGTGCCATGAAAGCCGCCGCCGACCTGGTGGCCCTGGCCGAGGCCGAAGCCACCAGCTCCTTCGAACAGCGCGACGCCGCCGAACGGAAGTCGCTGCTGGCCTCGCTGGGCGCACCCGAGAGCGGCACGCTGCCGCCGTCGATCCGCAGCCAGGTTAAACGGCTGGAAGAAGACCAGGTGCGCCGGGCCAAGCGCTCCAAGAACGATTACTTTGACCGCGCATTGACCGATTTGCTGTCCTTCTACCGGGATGTGCTGATGCTCCAGATGGGCAGCAGCGACACCCTGGTCAATGAATCCCTGCGCCGTGAGCTGACCGACTACGCCGCCCACGGATCCCCGGAACAGACCCTGCTGCGGATGGAGGAAATCAATCTGGTCCGCACCCGTCTGGTGTCCACAAACGTGGCACCGCTGCTGGCCATCGAAGCAATGGCGGTTAGCCTGTTATAAACCCGCGTGTGCCCACCGGCTCCTCCGCGGGCCGTGAGTTTCCATTCCATCCAGGAGCAACGATGACCCCAGCCAGCCGCCGCTTTCCCCGACTCGTGCTGGCAGCAGCGTCCGCCGTCGTCGTGCTGTCCGGAATGACCGCCTGTACCGGAGACAGCGCACCGGAGGATACCTCCGCTGCCGCTTCGCCGTCCGCGTCCACCGGGACCACCACAGCTGCGGCGGACGTCATTGGAGACGTTCCCGAGGACCTGCGGCACTACTACAGCCAGGAAGTGGCATGGGGAGAGTGTGAAGACACTTCCTCGGACGCCTTCCGGTGCGCCACGGTGGAGGTCCCGCTGAACTACGCGGATCCGGCGGGCAAAAGCATTGACCTGGCCGTCATCCTCGCCAAATCCGAGGACACGGCAGAGGGCACCATCCTGATCAACCCCGGCGGGCCGGGCGGCTCGGGCTATGACATTGTCCATGACTCCGTGGACTACGTGACCACTGACCGGCTGCGGGAGAACTTCAACGTGCTGGGCTTCGACCCCCGGGGCGTTGGCCGCTCCGATCCCGTCGAATGCCTCACGGACGCGGAACTGGACGCCGCCCGCGAAGAGTATTACGACCCGGCCGAACCGGCCGGCCTGCAGGCTGCCCGTGCCGACGCGAAGGAACTGGCCGATAAGTGCGCGGAGAAATCCGGGGACCTGCTGGGATTCGTGGACACGGTCAGCGCAGCCCGGGACATGGATATCCTGCGGGCAGTGGCCGGGGACAAGCAGCTGAACTACCTCGGTTTCTCCTACGGCACGTTCCTGGGCGCCACCTATGCTGAGCTCTTCCCCGAAAAGGTTGGCCGCATGGTGCTGGACGGCGCACTTGATCCTTCCGCCAGCAACGAAGAAATCACCCTCGGACAGGCTGAAGGGTTTGAGAATGCCATCCGCGCGTACGTGGAGGACTGCCTGACCGCCGCTGACTGCCCGCTGTCCGGCACCACGGATGAGGCAATCAAGACCATCCGCGAGCTGATCGCTTCGGTTGAGGCCAGTCCGATGACGGCCAAGGACGGGCGCACTGTCACAGTGTCCACCTTCGTCACCGGCTTCATCGTGCCGCTGTACAACTCGGACAACTGGCCCATCCTGACCCGGGCCCTCGACGAGGCTCTTCAGGGCGATCCCTCCACCATGCTCTATCTGGCCGACCTGAACGCCGACCGTCAGTCCGACGGCACGTACGGATCCAACACCACGGTGGCCTTCAGCGCCATCAACTGCCTGGACTATCCGATGACGGCCGACGATGAGCAGATGGCGCTGGACGCCAAACAGCTGGAGGAGGCCTCCCCCACGATCGGCAAGTTCCTGGGCTACGGCGGAATCACCTGTGAATCGTGGCCTTATCCCCCGGTCAATACCCCGCACGAGATCAAGGCAGCCGGCGCCGCGGACCTGCTCGTCATCGGTACCACCGGAGATCCGGCCACTCCCTACAAGTGGTCCGTTGCCCTGGCCGAACAGATGGACTCCGCCACCCTGGTGACCTGGGAAGGCGAAGGGCACACCGCCTACGGCCGCGGCAATGAGTGCATCGCCGATACCGTGGACGACTACTTCATCAACGGAACCCTTCCCGGCGGGGACAAGGTCTGCTCCTAGGCTCCTGTCCCGCCGTTCCGATAAAGAGCTGCCCCGCCGACCACGGCCGGGCAGCTCTTTTGCATAACCCCTAGGCACACTTACCTGCACGGCGTAGTTTTTACTCATGCAGGTAAAGCCGGTGACGATCACCGGGGCCGCACGGCGGACCCAGATCATCGACGCCACCATCGCGGTCATCGCCGAGCAGGGTTATGACCGTGCATCCTTCGCCCGTATTGCGGAGCGCGCGGGGATCTCCAGCACGCGCCTGATTTCGTATCATTTTGCCGGCAAGGCGGACCTGATGGCCGCCGTCGCAGCGGAGGTGATCGGCGCCGTCAGCGGCTGGACCGGCCGGGCCGTACACGCAGAATCCGGCGCCGCCGCCCAGCTGCGCGCTTACATCGAGGCGACGGTGCAGTTCATCAGCGACAACCGGGCCCCGATGAAAGCCCTGACGGACATCCTCCTGGCCGGCGCGCTGGAGTATTCCGCCGACGACGACGCCGAAGCCGGAGCCCCGCTGGAACAGATGCTGCGCCGGGGCCAGGCGTCCGGAGAATTCCGTTCCTTTGACCCGCTGGTCATGGCAGCAGCCATCCAGCGTTGCGTGGACGGGCTGCCGTTCCTTCTGGAGCGCCAGCCGCAGCTGGACTGCACAGCCTATGCCGGAGAGCTGGTGACCCTCTTTGAACTGGGCACCAGAGCTGAAACCGGAAACAGGTATTCCTAGTTCCGGGACGCTTGTCCCGGCGCAGCCCGGGACCGGCAAGGAGGACCGACCATGACACCTTCCGCAGCACAGCGGAGGCCCGGCCTGCCGCTGGTACTCCGCGGCCTGCGGACGGCTGCAGCTTTCCTGGGCCCGCTGGTGCTGTTCTACGGGCTCCGCGCCTTGGGCACCAGCGCTTACCTCGCTCTGCTTGCCGGAACCGCTGCTTCCGTGGCTGGAACCGCCGTCGACGTTGTCCGCCGGCGAACCATCGGACCAGTGACGGCCTTTGTGGTGGCCCTGATGATTTTCAGCACCGGGGTGTCCCTGCTCAGCGGAGACGTACGATTTCTGCTGGCCAGGGGAGCCTGGGCCACCGGCCTGTCCGGGGTGTGGTTCCTGGCCAGTGCCTTTACCCGGCATCCGCTGGTCTACCTGTTCAGCAGGCCCCTGATGGAAGGGCGTTTTGGCTGGCCTGCCGACTGGGATGCGGTGTGGGAACGGGTGCCGCGATTCCGCCGGATTTGGCGGGTTACCGGTGTCATGTGGGGACTTGCGCTGATCCTGGACTGTCTGCTGCGAATCCTGATGGCCTACAGCCTGCCCGTCGACAGCGTTCCGGCGGCGTCCACCGCGCTGTCGGTTGTCACCACCCTCTCCCTGATTGCCATGGCCAACATCTACTACCAAGTGACGGGAGCCGCCCGGAAATGGTCCCGGTTCTATGCTCCCCTCGACACCGGCGGCTGAGGGGCCGTTTTGACCAGCCGCCCCGCGGCATATAAAGTAGTTCCTTGTGGATTCTGGCCGTTAGCGGACAGTTGAAGCCCGCCTCCTTAGCTCAGTTGGTAGAGCGTCTCACTCGTAATGAGAAGGTCGCCAGTTCGATTCTGGCAGGAGGCTCCACAGCAAAAACCCCTGGAAACTCAGTTTCCAGGGGTTTTTGCGTTTTTCCTCAACGGCCTCGGGGAAGGCCTGAAGATTTTTTTAGGCGAAGTCAGCCGTAGCCGGATCGGCGCCGTAACGCGTGCCGTTATCCAGTGCGTTGATGGCTTCAATGTCCTCGTCGGACAGCTTGAGGTCCAGGGACTCCCAGTTTTCCTTGATCCGCGACTCGGTCACGGACTTGGGGATCACGATGTTGCCCAGTGCCAGGTGCCAGGCGATGACCACCTGGGCCGGCGTGGCGCCGTCGTACTTCGCAGCGATCTCCACCAGCTTGGGGTCTTCCAGCAGGCCCTTGCCCGAGCCCAGCGGGGACCAGGACTCGTGCAGGATGTTGTGCTTGGCCTCGAAGGCGCGAAGTTCGGACTGGTTCAGGTACGGGTGGGTTTCCACCTGGTTCAGAACCGGAACAACGCCGGTGGCGTCGATGATTTCCTGCAGCGCCTCTACGGTGAAGTTGCAGACGCCGATGGACTTTACGCGGCCGGACTTCTGCAGCTCAATCAGTGCCTTCCAGGTGTCCACGTACTTGTTCTGCTTCGGCTGGAGCCAGTGAATCAGGTACAGATCCAGGGTTTCCAGGCCGAGGCGCTCCATGGAGGCGTCGAAAGCCTTCAGGGTCTCTTCGTAGCCCTGGTCCGCGTTCCACACCTTGGTGGTGATGAACATGTCCTCGCGGGGAACGGAGGTTGCGGCGATGGCGCGGCCGACGCCGGCTTCATTGCCGTAGATCTTGGCGGTATCGATGTGCCGGTAGCCAACCTCGAAGGCCTGGCCGACAACCTTCTCGGCAACCTCGTCTTCAACCTGCCACACGCCGTAGCCGAGCTGGGGAATGGTGTTGCCGTCATTGAATGTCACAAGCGGAGATGTAGTCATTTGCCTATCCTTGCAAATGACCGGCAGTAATCCGCATTGAATGACGCCTCTATGCTGCCCGCGAAAAAACTGCCGGGCCTATTCCCGGATTACGAAATTATTTTCAGGAACCGGCCGGACCGGTGACGGCGGCCTTGAGGGCCCGCTCAGCCTCCAGAATGTCCTCTGCCACCAGCTGCGCGCGCCGATGGACGTTTTCCAGGCCGGCGGAGGCGAAGCCCCAGCGTTCGCCTTCCAGGCGGGACATGGCGGCAGCTTCCGCGGTGGCAGCGAGTGAGTTTCCGCTGCGTGAAAGGGCCCGGTGCACTGATATCAGCGCACCGGGAATGTCCTGGCCGTTGCTGGGCAGACGGCGCTGCGCACTCATGCACACTTCGCGCACGCGCGGCAGCAGCTCCGCCAGCTGGTTGGCCACGGTCACGAGTTCGTTGTAGACGGCGTCATCCTCCACGCCCTCCAACATCTGGTGGTAGCGGTCCAGTCCACGGGTGAAACGGTCGTGGGCTCTGCGCCACACGCCTTTGCCGAGCTGTGTATCGTCCTTGCGCCCCTGCCGGGCGGCTGCAAATAATGCCATTTGTCCTACAGGTATTGACCGGGACCGGCGTGCGGTTCGGAGCGGGTTGAAGCGGGTCGTCCGGAGGCGGGGGCATCAGCGCGGCGCGGCTCGCCGTTCTCGCCGATGATGACCCCGGGGGCCAGGACGGTGCCCGGCGGCAGCTGGCGCAGCTGCAGGCGTGAGGCCAGCTGCTGGTTGGCTGTCTGCTGGGCAGCAATTGCAGTTTGGATCCCCCGGAAGAGTCCTTCCAGCCAACCAACGAGCTGGGCCTGGGCGATGCGGAGTTCAGCATCCGTGGGGACGCTTTCATCCACGAAGGGCAGGTTGATCCGGTGCAGTTCCTCCACCAGTTCCGGAGCCAGACCGTCTTCGAGCTCACGCAGGGACCGCTCATGGATTTCCGCCAGGCGGTTGCGGGCGGCGTCGTCCAAGGGCGCGTTCCGGACTTCTTCCAGAAGCTGCTTAATCATGGTGCCGATGCGCATTACCTTGGCGGGCTCGTCCACCAGCTCACGCAGCTTGGCGGGGCCGGAACTCTCCCCGCTGCGGACTGCGGCGTCCGAGTCTCCGGAACCCTGGTTGGAGGCGTGGCTTACAACCCCCTGAGACGCACCCGTACCGTTCACTGCAGGACCCTGGGCAGATCCCGGATTCGCGGCAGAGTTGCCCACCGGAGGATTGCTGGAGGGGGTTTCCTGACCGCCGCCGGCCTTGCTGGCGTCTGATGAATCCTCGGAACCGGGCGCGGGCGCCGTATCCGGCCGGTCGGCGGATCCGTTCTCTTCAGTCATGCGTTAATGCTCTCATGCTTGGGCTCCAATGCCGGGGGAGGGTCAGCTTTACAGCTCTTCTTGCGCTCAAATTGCGGCAGCTCCTCGGCCTTTTGACGTCTCCCTCCTTACGGTAGGCCGGTCCGGGACTGCGGCTCAATGCCCTGCAACACGGCGACACAGACGGCTCAGCCAGTTCGGACGGCTCAGCCGACTCAGCGGGCTCATAGGACTCAGCGGACGCGGCGGGCAGGCGCGGCGGGCAGGCCCGGGGACGGGCGCGGGGACGGGCGCGGGGACGGGCCAGCTGTCGGGCAGGATTTGCCGAGGCGGACAAACCACGACGGCGGCACCCACAGGAGGGTGCCGCCGTCGTTCTCCGGAGCCAGGGGCCGGTCGAAAGCCGTTACGCAGGCCGTCCCGGAAAGGGGCTTGCCGCTAGCAGCAGCGACCCTCCGGGTTGGCGTCCTGGCGATCCATTTTGTCCTTCCAGAACTCGCGCTCGGTCAGCATAGCTCCCGCGCATCCCGAGGACTGATGAAAGGAAACATACTTCCGGTAGGCGTCCTCCCCCATGACGTCGCGGAAAAACCGCACGAATCCGCTCAGGCCCTGTTTCACGCCGGCTGTGCTCATGAGTGGGCCTTCCGGACAACCAATTTGTCCGCCGGCAGCGCATCCCACTGTGCCTGGATTTCCTTTTCCGCCGGAGTGGCCAGGAAGCCAGCCGGGGCAAACATCCTTGACGGAACGGCCGGATCTTCGGCGCTGAGGGAACCGCCGGAACGGTAGGAATGGATGCTCGCAATCACTGCGGCGATGATGACAATGATCGCCAGCGTCACAAACACGATGGACAGCGTGCCCTGGATGAAGGTGTTCCGAACCACCGCTTCCATGGCCGCCACGGTCTTGGCGGTGCCAAAACTCGTTTCGCCGCGTTCCAGGGCCGCCTTGAAGGCGTTGTGCTGGGCCCAGTAGCCCACTGCCGGAACGGAGGAGAAGATCTTGTACATGGACGCCGTGATGGTCACCACCGAGGCGAAGGCCAGCGGCAGAACCACAATCCAGATGTACTTGAAGACGTTCTTCTTGGCCAGGATGGCCAGGCAGATGGCCAGCGCAATAGCCGCCAGCAGCTGGTTGGCAATGCCGAAGAGCGGGAACAGGGTGTTGATGCCGCCCAGCGGGTCCGTGACCCCCATGATCAGGATCGAGCCCCAACCTCCCACCATGACGGCCGTACAAATCCATGCTCCCGTGCGCCAGGACGTGTCCCGGAACTTGGGGATGAAGTTGCCGATGGAATCCTGAAGCATGAACCGGGCCACGCGGGTGCCTGCGTCCACTGCGGTGAGGATGAACAGCGCTTCGAACATGATCGCGAAGTGGTACCAGAAAGCCATCATCGAAGTTCCGCCGATGAGGCTGTGCATGATCTGCGCCAGGCCCACTGCGAGGGTGGGAGCTCCGCCGGTGCGCGAAACGATCGATTCCTCGCCCACGTTGGAGGCCATGGTGCTGAGCATGTCCGGGGTCAGGTTCACGCCGGCCAGGCCCAAGCTGTTGACGAAGGCGACGGCGCCTTCCACGGTGCCGCCGGTGGCTGCCGCCGAGGAGTTCATGGCGAAGTAGATGCCGCGGTCAATGGAGATTGCCGCCACCAGGGCCATGATGGCCACGAAGGACTCCATCAGCATGCCGCCGTAACCAATGAACCGGGTCTGGCGTTCCTTCTCGATCATCTTCGGCGTGGTGCCGGAGGCGATGAGGGCGTGGAATCCGGAGAGGGCGCCGCAGGCAATGGTGACAAACAGGAACGGGAACAGCGGTCCGGCCACCACGGGGCCGTTGTCCGCGGACGCGAATTCGCTGATTGCCGGCACAGTGATGTCGGGGCGGACGATGATGATGGCCAGGGCCAGCATCACGATGGTCCCCACCTTCATGAAGGTGGAGAGGTAGTCACGCGGGGCGAGCAGCAGCCAGACGGGGAGCACTGCGGCAATGAACCCGTAGATGATGATGCCCCAGGCGATGACGGTCTTGTCCAGGGTGAGGAAGTCGCCCAGCGCCGTGTCGGCAATGACGCCGCCGCCGATGATGGCCGCCAGCAGCAGGATGAATCCGATGATCGAAACTTCGGTGACCTTGCCGGGGCGCAGGAAGCGCAGGTACACGCCCATGAACAGCGCGATGGGAATGGTCATGCCCACGGAGAAAACGCCCCAGGGGCTTTCCGCCAGGGCGTTGACGACCACCAGGGCCAGGATGGCCACAATGATGATCATGATGGCCAGGGTGGCAACCAGGGCTGCGGTGCCGCCCACGCGGCCGAGCTCCTCCCGGGCCATCTGGCCCAGCGACCGGCCGCCGCGGCGCATGGAGAAGAACATGACCAGATAATCCTGGACGGCACCGGCGAAGACGACGCCGATGATGATCCAGATGGTGCCGGGCAGGTATCCCATCTGGGCCGCGAGGACCGGGCCCACCAGCGGGCCGGCGCCGGCGATGGCGGCGAAGTGGTGTCCGTACAGCACGCGGCGGTCCGTGGCTGCGTAGTCCTTGCCGTCGGCCTTGTATTCCGCCGGGGTGGCCCGGCGGTCATTGGGCTGCAGGAGCTTGCGTTCAATGAATTTGGAGTAGAAGCGGTAGGCAATGAAGTAGGTGCACACCGCGGCGAAGACAAACCAGATGGCGTTGACGGTTTCCCCGCGGACCAGGGCCAGCATGAACCAGCTGACGCCTCCCAGCAGGGCGATGCCGACCCAAACGGCAATCTTCAGGGGCGTCCAGCGGCGGTCTTCGGCTTCGATTACTTCGGGATCGACCGCTACCGGCGGAAGATCCGGGTCCTGCAGCAGGACGTCTGCGTCCTGGGACTGTCCGGGCGCGGCCCTGCGCCGGCGATTCTCACTCATGGGAATTTCCCTTTGTTTGCGGTAACGGCGTGGAGGAGCCGGTAGTGAACCGGCCGGGAGCCGGAACATTCCGCACTCTTGCCATCGAGGTTAGCAGTGCCCTGTGACACACTCCACAAAACGCGAAGCAGGCCGGTGACCGTTACTCGGTCACCGGCCTGTTCAAATTACCCGCCGGGGCAAATTACTCGCCTTTACAAATTACTGGGCTGCACGAAAACCCCGGATCAGGTTGTCAGCAGGATTTTTCCCGTGTGCCGGCCGGAATCGAAGTATTCGTGCGCGGCTGCCGCTTCAGCCAGCGGGAACGTCCGATCAACCAGCGGGCGGATCTTGCCGGCTTCGATCAGCGGCCAGACGTACTGCTGGACCGCCTGCATGATGGCCGCCTTTTCCTCAGTGGGGCGGGCGCGCAGCGTGGTTCCAATGACTGCCAGCCGCTTGCTCATCAGCTGGTTGAGGTTGATTTCCGCCGTGGCGCCGCCCTGCAGGCCAATGATGACCAGCCGCCCGGAAACTGCGAGTGCGTCGAGGTTGCGCTGCAGATACTTCGCTCCGATGACGTCCAGGATGACGTCCGCTCCGCGCCCGTCGGTGACTTCATGCACCCGCGCCACAAAATCCTCGGTCTTGTAATTAATCAGGATTTCCGCACCCAGGGAGCGCGCCAGTTCCAGCTTCTCATCCGACCCGGCCGTCACCATGGGCACGGCGCCAAAGGCTGCCACCATCTGAATCGCCATGGTGCCGATGCCGCCGGCACCGCCGTGGATCAGGACATGGTCTCCCTCGGTGACTCCGGCGGCCATGAAGAGGTTGGAGAAGACCGTAGCCGCGGTTTCCGGCAGGGACGCTGCCGTGACCAGATCCATCCCGGCCGGGACGGGCAGGACCTGTCCGGCCGGAACGTTCACCTGGTCGGCGTAACCGCCGCCGGTCAGGAGGGCGACGACGTCTGCTCCCACGGAGAACCCTTCAACTCCGGCTCCCACGGCGGCGACCCGCCCGGACACTTCAAGTCCGGGATATTCGGAGGCTCCGGCCGGAACCGGGTAGTGCCCCTGGCGCTGCAGCACGTCAGCGCGGTTGAGGCCTGCTGCGGCCACATCGATCAGGATTTCTCCGGGTCCGGGCACCGGCGCGGGAACGTCCTGCACCTGCAGGGCTTCCGGGCCGCCGGGCGTATCAATGACAATCGCTCTCATTTTGTCCTCCACGGAGATTGATCGAATTTTGGTGAAATGCACCTGTCTGCCAGACTACTAGGGGGAAGGTTGTCCGAGCGGCCGATGGAGCTGGTCTTGAAAACCAGTGTGCGGTAACCCCGTACCAAGGGTTCGAATCCCTTACCTTCCGCGCAAATAAAGAAAGCGGTCCCTTTACAGGGGCCGCTTTTTTGCTGCCCGAGCTCTTCCCCGGGCACAGATAACTTCGAGCCGGCCTCAGTTATTCCGGCGCCCCGGGTTCGACCCCAAGACTCGCATTTCCGTGCAATCCGGGCTCCCGATCAGCGGCATCTCCGCCGCCGTTTCCCTGCACTCCACCGGCGTGTCACCCATTTGTAACGCAGACCACTTAGTATTACGTGCGTCACACGCGTTACACCCCCCCTCGGCGCCGCTCGCGGCGGCCACTACCGTCAGCTGGCATCCCGGCTGGCCAAGGAGCAAGAGGCATGAGCCCAACATTCTGGAAGGCCGCGCTGGGAACCACCCTCTCAGCCGGACTGCTGGCAGCGCCCATCACGGCGCTGCCGGCCTACGCACAAGACAGCACTGCCGCTGTTGCCCCCGGCATCATCATTAATGAGGCCTACCTGAGCGGCGGCAGCGCAAACGCGCCGTTCGCCAACAAATTCGTGGAACTGTACAACCCCACCTCATCGGATGTGAGCCTGGAGGGCTGGTCGCTGCAGTACCGTGCGGCCGGCTCGACGGCGGCTCCCACCGGCATCGGTGCGCTCTCCGGGTCCATCCCCGCCGGGGGCTACTATCTGGTGTCCGGCGCGTCCAACGGCACCACCGGCGCTCCCCTTCCGGCAGCGGACGCCACCGTTGGCGCCAGCTTCGGCGGCGCAGGCGGCACCCTGATCCTGTCCAACCAGGCCACCCGCGTGGATCCCCTGCCCGTCGGTTCGGTCACCGCTGCGCCCGGCGTGGTGGACCTGCTGGGCTACGGAACTTCCAACACCTTTGAAACCGCAGCAGCACAAGCTCCGGCCGGCAACAGCGATCCGAAGTCCCTGAACCGCAACGGCTTTGCTGACACCAACAACAATGCCGCCGACTTCGTGCTGAGCGCTGACGTCACCCCCACCGGAACGGGCGGCACGGCTCCCACCGAGCCGGCCCCCACACCCACCCCCACGCCCTCGCCCACTGCACCCGCAGACCCCCCGGCCGGAGCGGTTCCGATCGCCGAGATCCAGGGATCCGGCGACGCCAGCCCGCTGACGGGACAAACCGTCACCACCCGCGGCAAGGTCACCGGGGTTTACCCCACCGGCGGGTTCAACGGCTACTACATCCAGACCCCCGGCACCGGCGGCACCCTGGATCCGGCCACCCACACCGCCTCCGACGGCATCTTTGTCTTCTCCGCCGACACCGCAGCCTCCGTGGCCGCCGGCGACTACGTGGAAGTCACCGGCACTGTCGGCGAATACTTCGGCCTCACCCAGCTCACCGTCTCCGCCGGCAACCTGGCCAAGCTCGATGAGCCTGCCGAGGAGGTCAAGCCGGCCGCCGTCGCCTGGCCGGCCACCGACGTCGAACGCGAAGCGCTGGAAGGCATGCTGCTGGCACCGCAGGGCAGCTTTACCGTCACCGACAACTACTCCTTGAACCAGTACGCGGAAATCGGACTGGCTGCCGGTGAAACACCCCTGGTCCAGCCCACCGCGGTGGCCGCCGTCGGCACCCCCGAGCACGCCGCCGTCGTCGCCGACAACGCTGCGCGCGCCGTCAAGCTCGACGACGGCGCCAGCATCAACTTCCTCAGCGCCGCCAACCAGGGCACTCCCCTGCCGTACCTGACGCTGGACAACCCGGTACGCGTCGGCGCCGCCGCCACCTTTACCACCGGCGTCATCCTGGACTACCGCAACAGCGCCTGGAAGTTTCAGCCGCTGACTGCGCTTACTGCCGCCAACGCTGCCGAGGTTACCCCGGCGTCGTTCGAAGCCACCCGCACCGCAGCACCCGAAAGCGTGGGCGGAAACCTCAAGCTCGCCTCCTTCAACGTGCTGAACTACTTCAGCACCACCGGCGCGGACCTGACCGGCTGCACCTACAACAATGACCGCACCGGGGCTCCGTTGACCGTGCGCGGCGGATGCGATGCCCGCGGCGCCGCGAACCCGGAAAACCTGGAGCGCCAGCAGGCCAAGATCGTGTCCGCCATCAACGCCCTGGGCGCCGACGTCGTCTCCTTGATGGAGGTGGAAAACTCGGCGGTGTTCGGCAAGGACCGCGACGAGGCCCTGGCCAACCTGACCGCAGCCCTGAACGAGGCAGCACCGGGAACCTGGGACTACGTGCGCTCCCCCGCCGCACTGCCCGACGCCGAAGACGTCATCCGCACGGCCTTCATCTTCCGTACGGCGGCAGCAGAACCGGTTGGTGAATCCGTGATTCTCAACGATGAATCCGTGTTCTCCAATGCCCGTGAACCGCTGGCGCAGGCGTTCAAGCCTGTCAACGGCGACGCCGGCTCCACCATCCTGGCCATCAGCAACCACTTCAAGTCCAAGGGCTCTGCCCCGGCGACCGGAGAAAATGCGGACACCGGACAGGGCGGCTGGAATGCCGACCGTGTCCGGCAGGCACAGGCACTGGCCGCTTTTGCGGACAGCACCGCCAAGGCTGCCGGAACCGACAAGGTCTTCCTGCTGGGTGACTTCAACGCCTACTCCGCCGAAGACCCCATGACCACCCTGGTTGATGCCGGTTACGTGGATCTGGGCAAGGCAACAGGAAAGCACTCCTACGCCTACAGCGGCCTGGTTGGTTCACTGGACCACATCATGGCTTCTCCGGCGGCGGCCGAAGCCGTCACCGGTGCTGACATCTGGAACATCAACTCCGTGGAGTCGGTGGCCCTGGAATACAGCCGGTACAACACCAATGCCACCGACTATTACGCGCCGGATCCGTACCGTTCCTCGGACCACGATCCGATCATCGTCGGCTTGGACCTCACGCCGGCCGGTACCGAAACCAAAGAACTCAACCTGCTGAACATCAACGATTTCCACGGCCGCATCGACGCGAACACCGTGAATTTCGCCGGGACCGTTGAACAGCTCAAGGCCGCCGCACCCGAGGGCAGCTCGCTGTTCCTCTCCGCGGGGGACAACATCGGCGCCTCACTGTTCGCCTCCTCGGTGCAGCAGGATGTTCCGACCCTTGATGTTCTGAACGCGCTGGGGCTGCGGGCCTCCGCAGTGGGCAACCATGAGTTCGACGCCGGGTTCACGGACCTTCGGGACCGCGTTGATCCGGCTGCGGATTTCCCGTACCTGGGCGCAAACGTTTATCTGAAGGGCACCACCACCCCGGCACTGGATGAGTACACGGTCCTGGACGTCGACGGTGTCTCAGTGGCCGTCATCGGCGCCATCACCGAAGAAACGTCTGCACTGGTCAGCCCCGGCGGAATCGCCGAGCTGGAGTTCGGGGATCCGGTGGAAGCCGTGAACCGCGTGGCTGAACGTCTCCAGTCGGAGGGCGACGTTGACGTGATCATCGCCGAGTACCACGAGGGCGCCGGCAGCGGCACCCCGGACGGTGCCACGCTGGAGGCCGAACTGGCCGACGGCGGCGCATTTGCCGACATTGTCACCGGCACCACCGCACTGGTGGACGCCATCTACACCGGCCACACCCACAAGCAGTACGCCTGGGATGCCCCCGTTCCCGGCGCCGGCGGCAAGACCCGCCCGGTGCTGCAGACAGGCTCCTACGGCGAGTTCATCGGCCAGATCAACCTGGACTACAACCCGGCAACGGATGAAGTCCTGTCCTACACGGCCACGAACGTTCCGCGGACCACCGCGAGCGCCGACTCACTCGTCGCCGCCTACCCGGCAGTGGCAAAGGTCAAGTCCATTGTGGATGCAGCACTGGCCTCCGCCGCCGAGATCGGCAACCAGCCGGTCGGCTCGGTCACTGCTGACATCACGACGGCGTTCAACGGCACCGTCCGCGATGACCGCAGCTCGGAATCCACGCTGGGCAACCTGGTGGCCGATTCGCTGCTGAGCACCCTCTCCTCCGCTGAGCGCGGCGGCGCCGAAATCGGCGTCACCAACCCCGGCGGGCTGCGGGCCGAGCTGTACTACGGCGACGACGGCGTGATCACCTACGCGGAAGCCAACGCCGTGCTGCCGTTCGTGAACAACCTCTGGACCACCACGCTCACCGGCGCCCAGCTCAAGACGATGCTGGAACAGCAGTGGCAGCCCGAGGGAAGCTCGCGTGCCTTCCTGGCACTGGGCCTGTCCGACAACATCACCTACACCTACGATCCCGACCAGCCGCGCGGCTCCCGCATCCAGACCGTCACCATCAACGGTGCCGCCATGGATCCGGCCCGCGACTACCGGGTGGGCACCTTCAGCTTCCTGGCCCAGGGCGGCGACAACTTCACCGTCTTCTCTGAAGGAACCAACACCCGGGATACGGGACTGGTGGACCGCGATGCGTGGATCAGCTACATCAAGGCCAACAGCCCGCTCTCCCCGGACTTCGCCCGCCAGGGTGTCATTGTGAAGGGCGCTCCGGGGACAGTGAAGGCCGGAGCAGCAGCGTCCTTCACGGTGTCCGGCCTCGATCTGACCTCACTGGGCAGCCCGGCAAACACCGCGCTCGCCGCCAGCTGGGTGAACAGCTCCGGCACCGCCACGGCGCTGGGCACCGCAGCGGTGGCCGGCGGCACGGCAACGGTCAACATCACCCTTCCGTCGTCGGCCTCCGGCCCGGGCACCTTGGTGCTTACCGCCGATCCGTCCGGAACCACTGTGTCCCAACCGGTCACGGTGGAGGCCGCTCCCACGGTTCCGCCGGCTCCGGTGTGCACCGCTCCGGTTCCGCCGCAGCACTGGTGGGATCTGCGGGGCTGGCTGCGGTACGCCGTTGACTGGGCCAAGTATGTGAGCTGCCTGTACGGCCGCGGCTAACCGCCAGCGGCTCGAGCAGGACAGACCCGAGCAAGCAAAAAGCGGCGCCGTCCGGACACTTGGTCCGGGCGGCGCCGCTTTTCCGTGCCGGGAGGTCCCGCTAGTCGCGCGGATCGGGGTCGTTGGGTTTCTCGCTGCCCATGTCCGCTGCGCCGAAGACTTTGACCATCGGGTTGTCCGTTTCCTCGTTGGCCCGCGGTTTCAGCTCCGGATGATGCAGGTCCAGGGCGGGACGCTCGGAACGGATGCGCGGCAGCGACGTGAAGTTGTGCCGCGGCGGCGGGCAGGACGTGGCCCACTCCAGCGAACATCCAAAGCCCCAGGGATCGTCAACCCCCACCTTCCGCCCCCGCCGCCAGGTGATGTAGACGTTCCAGAAGAACGGAATCATCGAAGCACCCAGGAGCATCGAGAAGACGGTGGACAGCTGGTTCATCCCGGTGAAGTTGTCCTCCGGCAGGTAATCCGCGTACCGGCGGGGCATGCCGCTCACGCCGAGCCAGTGCTGGATCAGGAACGTGCCGTGGAAGCCGATGAACAGCATCCAGAAGTGAATTTTGCCAAGCCGTTCGTTGAGCATCTTTCCGGTGAATTTGGGCCACCAGAAGTAGAAGCCGGCAAACATGGCGAACACCACAGTTCCGAACACTACGTAGTGGAAGTGCGCCACCACAAAGTAGGTGTCCGACACCTGGTAATCCAGCGGCGGCGAAGCCAGGATGATGCCCGTCAGTCCCCCAAACAGGAAGGTGATGAGGAAGCCGACGGCCCACAGCATGGGGGTCTCAAAGGTGATGGAGCCCCGCCACATGGTTCCGATCCAGTTGAAGAACTTCACACCGGTGGGCACCGCAATCAGCATGGTCATGAAGGCGAAGAAGGACTGCATCACTGCACCGGTGACATACATGTGGTGCGCCCACACGGTCACCGAGAGGGCCGCGATGGCGATGGTGGCAAAAACCAGTCCCTTGTAGCCAAAGATGGGTTTGCGGCTGAAGACCGGAAGGATCTCGGAGATGATGCCGAAGAACGGCAGCGCGATGATGTACACCTCGGGGTGGCCGAAGAACCAGAACAGGTGCTGCCACAGAATGGACCCGCCGCGGTCCACATCGAAGATGTGGGCTCCGAACCGCCGGTCCGCGCCCAGCGCGAACAGCGCTGCCGCCAGGGGCGGGAAGGCCATGAGGACCAGGATGGCCGTCACGAGGGTGTTCCAGGTGAAAATCGGCATCCGCCACATGGTCATGCCGGGAGCACGCAGGCAGATGATGGTGGTGATGAAGTTGACCGACCCGAGAATGGTTCCGAATCCGGACAGCGCCAGTCCGAACACCCACAGATCCCCGCCGATGCCGGGTGAGAACGTGGCGTCGGACAGCGGCGCGTAGGCCGTCCAGCCAAACGATGCCGCCCCCTGGGGAGTGATGAATCCGCTCACCGCAATGGTGCTGCCAAAGAGGAAGAACCAGAAGGCCAGGGCGTTCAGCCGCGGGAAGGAAACGTCGGGAGCACCGATTTGCAGCGGCATGATGATGTTGGCGAATCCGGCGAACAGCGGTGTGGCAAACATCAGCAGCATCACTGTGCCGTGCATCGTGAACAGCTGGTTGTACTGTTCCTTGGTCTGCAGGATCTGCATCCCCGGCTCAAACAGTTCCGCACGGATCACCAGCGCCATCACTCCGCCGAGGCAGAAGAACGTGAAGGAGGCGATCAGGTACATGTAGCCGATCGTCTTGTGATCCGTTGAGGTCAGCCAGTTGACCACAATCCGGCCCTTGGAGAGGGGCACGACGCGCGGCGGTACGAAAGTTCCGGATTCATCGGTGGAGTACTTAAGCGTCGACATGCAATGCCATCCCTTGGGTGCATAGGCCAGAACACTGTGCTTTCGGCGGTCCCCGGAAGAGGGCGTCGTGTCTTGTATCGTAGGGCTCCGCTTTCACCCCCGTCCAGAGGCTAACGCCCCCTTTCTGCCTCCTCCGGCCACAGGTGTCTCAGCGCATCTCAACGCACACCGGGAATGAAACAGCAGATGCTCCGGTTGAATCCGGCACATGCGTCAAGATTTCAAGGAGAACCACATGACCTCCCAGGTCGAATCACCCACAACCGTGCTCACCGATTGGATTCCCTCGAAGCAGTACATTGCCGGACAGTGGCGCGATGGAAGCTCCGACCGGGTCCTGAGCGACACCAGCCCCTTTGACGGCACGGAGCTCATGAACATCCGCCAGGCCTCCGTTGAGGACCTGGACGAGGCATACACCGCCGCGGCCGAGGCCCAGCAGGAATGGGCAGCGCAGACCCCGGCAGCACGCCGCGCGGTCATGGAGCGGGCTGCTCAGATCTTTGACGAACGCCGTGACGAAATCATGGCCTGGCTGGCCGCAGAATCCGGCAGCACCGTGGTCAAGGCCACCATCGAAATCAACTCGGCCCGCTCCATCACCAAGGAGTCGGCCACCTTCCCGCACCGCGTCACCGGGAAGATCCTGCACTCCGACGTCCCCGGCAAGGAATCCCGCGTCTACCGCGGACCGCTGGGCGTGGTGGGCGTCATCAGCCCCTGGAATTTCCCGCTGCACCTGTCCATGCGCTCGGTTGCACCGGCCCTGGCAGTGGGCAACGCCGTCGTCCTCAAGCCGGCCAGCGATACCCCGGTGACCGGCGGACTGATGATAGGCCGGATCTTCGAGGAGGCCGGACTGCCGGCCGGTGTGCTCAGCGTAGTGGTGGGCGCCGGCTCCGAAATCGGCGACCCCTTCGTGGAACACCCGATTCCGTCGTTCATTTCCTTTACGGGCTCGACGCCGGTGGGCAAGAACCTCGGCGCGCTGGCTGCCAGCGGCCCCACCCTGAAGCACGTCGCACTGGAACTCGGCGGCAACAGCCCGTTCGTGGTGCTGGCTGACGCGGACGTGGACCAGGCCGTCAAGGCCGCCGTCATGGGCAAGTTCCTGCACCAGGGACAGATTTGCATGGCGATCAACCGGATCATCGTCGAAGACGCCGTGTATGACGAGTTCGTGGAGAAGTTCACCGCGCACGTCAAGACGCTGAACTCCGGGGACCCCCGGGACGCGCAGAACACCGTGGGCCCGATCATCAATGCAAAGCAGCTCCAGGGCCTGCAGAAGAAGATCGAGCTGGCCCGGGAACAGGGCGCCCGGATGGTTGTCGAAGGAGAAACAATCGGGCAGGTTCTTTCCCCGTACGTCTTCGCCGACGTCACCAAGGACATGGAACTCTTCCAGGAAGAGATTTTCGGTCCCATCGCCGGCATCATCCGCGCCGCAGACGCTGAAGATGCCCTGTCACTGGCCAACGCCAGCGACCTGGGACTGTCCAGCTCGGTGTTCACCTCGGATCTGGACCGCGGAGCCCAGTTTGCCCGCCGCATCAAGGCAGGCATGACCCACGTCAACGACGTTCCGGTCCAGGACGAAGCACACGTTGCGTTCGGCGGCGAGAAGAACTCCGGCCTCGGCCGTTTCAACGGCGAGTGGGCAATCGAGGAATTCACCACGGATCACACCGTCACCCTGCAGCGCGGAGCACGTCAGTACCCGTTCTAAGCAGCACCGTTAGGCAGCGCAGCTTCCTCTGGACGCTCAAAGCTGAAAGGATGCCGTCCCGGCACATTGCCGGGGCGGCATCCCGCGTTAAGGCCCGTTTCTCCGGCCGCGGTATCGCCCTCGGCCCGGCACCACGCAGATGAAGGGACATCCGGATGCAGGAGAACAGGCAGTGGACGGTGGAGAACGACGGCGCACGGCTGGCAGTTTTCGAGTACGGCCTGCCGGCGGACGCAGATGCTCCAACCATTCTGTTGGTCCACGGCTATCCCGATGATCACACCGTGTTCCACAATGTCATCGAGGATCTCGCCGCGGATCACCGGGTTCTGGCCTATGACACCCGCAATGCCGGGGATTCACGGGTGGAAGCGCAGACGAATAACCCGTTGGCCCCGTACCGGTTGCCGCTGCTCGTCTCGGACCTCTACGCCGTCCTGGCATCAGCCGGAGCGCAGCAGGTGCATCTGGTGGGCCATGACTGGGGATCCGTCCAATGCTGGGCCGCGGTCCGCGATCCACATGCCGCCGGAAGCATCCTCAGCTTCACCAGCATTTCCGGCCCTGATCTGAGCCATCTCCGCCGCTGGTTTGCGGGCTGTCTGCAAACACCGCGCCGTTGGCTGCTGGCAGCAAGCCAGGCCCTGCGCAGCACGTATGTTGCCTTCTTCCAGCTGCCTGTCCTGCCGGAACTGCTGTGGCGGCTGCTGGGTCCGCGCTACGCCCGGCTTGCCGCAAACCGGGCATCCGGCATCGAAATCAGTGCCGCGACCGCGGCGGACAATGCCGTTCGCGGACTGCAGCTGTACCGCGCGAATCTGCTCGGTTCGGGTGTTCCCGCCCGCGGCCTGCCGCCAATGATTCAGGTACCGGTCCACGTCATTGTGCCGCTGCATGATCCGTTCCTCTCCCCGCGGCTGACTGACGGGCTGCGGGAGGAAGTGCGGGATCTGCGCATCAGCCCGGTGGACGGCGGACACTGGTGGCCCGTCGAGGACAGCACCGCGTTCTGCCGGATGCTGCGGCTGGCCATCGCACCCCCGTCCGATGCGGCGCAGATCACCGGTCCGGAATGACCGGCGAATCTTCGGCGGGAACATCGGCAATCCCAAGCTTCCGGATGGCCCACGGCCCCAGCACAGCACCGCTGAGGATCAGGACACCGGAAATGAGGCACGCTGCCTGCCAGGAACTGAACTCATACAACATGCCTGCGGCCAGTGCACCGGCGGCCGCGCTGAGCAGGCCGACAGCGGTGTAGATTCCCATGCCGGTACCTACGCTGTTCGGCGCGGCTTCGGCAATGACCGACTGCTCGATGGGCATCATGACGGCGAATGCCACTCCGCTGAGAATCCACAGGGCGGAAATCACCCATGGATTCGGAGCCCAGGCCAGCGACACGGCAAAAGCCGCACTGAAAACCGAGGCGGCAGCCATGGACCGCCGCCGCCCGATCCGCCGAACGGCCTTGTGCAGCACCGGCGGCAGCACCGCCAGGGCAATGGCTCCCGGCAGGAAGACGTAGGCGGTTTCAATGACGTCCAGGCCGAAGCCCCGCTGCAGGTGCAGCAAAAGCAGGATCGAGACGGCAGCTTCAGCCACGGCGGTGGTCGCCGAAGTAATCAGCATCGGCCGGACCCGCGCGGCGATCCCGCGCGAACTCACACCCGGAGCACCGGCTGCCATGGCTGCGCCGCCGTCGGGTCCGGGAGCGGTGTCCGGCCGGGCAGGACTCGCCAGCAGCACGGCGGCGCCCAGCAGGCACGCCGCACCGCACCCGGCCAGGACCGGGGCAAAGAGATCCGTGAAGGACAGCAGCACCAGCCCCGCAACAAAGGCCACCCATGAGCCGGTTTCCTGGACCGACATCAGGCGGGCAAACACACTGGAATCCACTGCGAGCCGTTCACTGACGATGGCGCGCAGACAGACCCAGAGGAATGCCCCGCCGATGCCGCCCAGAACAGCCGCGGCAAAGGCCATCGGTAAGGAATCGGCAACCGCGTATCCGCAGCACGAAAGCCCGTAGACCACCGCCCCGACACCGGCGAGGGATTTCCGTTCCCTGCTGTCCGCCAGCCGCCCGGCGATCGGCCGGACCACCACTGACACCAGCAGTTCGGCCGCTATCAGCAGGCCCACCTGCCAGGCCTGCGCGCCAAGGGCAATGCCGGCCCAGAGCGGAATCAGGAAATCCACCAGCTCAGCCGGACCGTTGGTAAATCCTGCGGCCAGCAGCGCGGAGCGCTCGCGCCGGAGGGCTGTGTGTGTCTTCCCGGGCACCGCTTCGGCAGTCATCGCCTGAGCATAGGAAAGCAAACGCCGGCGGGCAAGCATCACGGAGGGCGTCGCGCCACAGGACCACGTAGCCCACCGGGCTCGCCGCAGGGGTTAGCCCGCGCTCCGGGAATCCTCCCGCAGGGTACCTGATGCTCCGTTGGCCCGGTTCCGCCGCTCCGGGCGCGCCTGCGCACCGGCAGCCGAAGCCAGAAGGGCGGCGGCGATGTCGTCCGCGTCCCGCAGCGTTCTGGCGCCGGCACCCGCGGGCGAACCGGCCTCGGCAGCAATGGCGGTTCCCCACTGCACCGAGGAGAGCTGAAGCCCCAGAACGTAAAGATCCTCCTGCGGCTCACCGCTGATCCCCACCGGACGGTATGGCGGCGCAGTGACATCCAGACCCGGAGTGATCACGGCTGTTCCGTCCGCAGCCATCATGACCTTTGGCCGCGCCAGGCCGTTCCGCAGCATTCCGCCCAACAGCGGGGAGATGTTCCGGTCCACCCGGTTTGGCGGCATCATCGCCTCCACCAAGGTGCGGGCAGCGTATTCGGTGCCGGACCAGGGCGAATTTGCGGTGAAAACGCCCCGTGCCTCATCAATGTCAAAGCGCGGATCGGGACCTACAAAGTGCACGACGCCGGCCCGCACCAGGGCTGCCAGCTGCTCGATCCGCTCGGGCGGAGGACCGCTGGCCAGGCCTTCCACCAGCGGTTCAAACCAGCCCCGCAGCTCGGAAAGCCAGGAAGCGTCGGCGAGTCCGCCGTCGGCCACTATGGCTTTCAGCAGCGTGCGCCCCGCGTTGAGCGCACCGATGGCCATTTTCAGGGGATCGTCTTCACCGGCAGCCGACCCGGCCGCGTCGTCCTCAAGATAAGCCAGAATTGCGTTGTCCAGGTCCTCGGCGCCGCTGTACGGACGCCGGCCCAGGGGCTGGGCCAAGCCTTCGAGGTTGGTGCGGCGTGTTGCCGGAACAAAACGGTCCAGAACCTTTTCCTTGGCCGCATCCCACTCGGGCCCGGGAAGATCCAGGGCTGCGCGCAGTTCCGCCAGGAAGAGCTCCGCCGGTTCCAGCAATTCATCTCCGGCCACCCGCGCCAGTGTGGAGTAGTAGGCCCAGACGGCGTCGCGGTGCAGCAGCGGCCACAGATCGTGGTCAAAGCCGGGCAGGATGCCCTGGCCCTTGAAGGCGGCAGCCGCTTCCGGGGTGAAGTAGTTCAGCCGCACGCTGCGCGGCACATAGGAGTCCAGGCGGGCCTTCGCGCGGTAGGGGGTGCCCCGCCGGGAAGCCGCCACCAGGACCGGCTCGCGGCCGCTGGGCTCGTACCGCAGGGAACGGCCGGCGGGGCCGCCGCTGGCCACAAAGCGGCCGCCGCGGCCGGTGGTCACCTGGATCATGATGTCGAAGAAGTTCAGTCCGAGCCCGCGGACGAGGACCGGCTCACCGGCAGGAAAGACGCTGAAATCCACATCGGAGGGTACAGCGGGAGGCAGGTAGCGCAGGCCGTGGCGGTCTGCGGCGTTCCGCAGCCGGTCCTGTTCGGGGCTCAGCGCGGCGGGCAGGTGCCCCAGGGCGAGCACGACGGCGTCGGCCTCCAGCGTGCCTTCGCCGGCAACCTCCAGGAACCAGCCGTTCCCGGTCTCCGGGCGTTCGAGTCCGAGGATCTCGGCACGCACGTGTGCCAGTTCCACTCCGGCGGCGAGCGCAGCTTCCTCGAGCCGGGCGAAGGTCCACTCCAGGTAGCGCCCGTAGACGGCGCGGCTGGGAAAGGTCCCCGCTGTCAGCGCGGCCAGCTCCTCACGGTCCGCGGCCGAAAGCCGGGCAGCAGCGCCGTCGTCGCCGTCCATCAGCATCCGCCATTGGTCGAAGGACAGGGCCGACGGCGATGCCGCCAGCTCATCGGCCGTTGCCCCGGCCGGAACCACTGTTGGAAAAAGGCAGGGCGTATTCATCAGGAACAGCCGGGACTGCCCCGTGCGCCAGACATGGCCCGGCCCCGGGTTGAACGGATCAAAGACGGTAATTTTCAGGCTGGGCCGGTTCAATGCCGGCAGCGAAAGGTATTGGGCCAGCATGCGTTCCACAACAGAGATTCCCCGCGGACCCGCTCCAATTACGGCCACTTGGTAGCTCTGCGCGGTGTTGGTCATGCTTCAAGAGTATCTGTCCGGTAAACAACGGTCCGGCGTGGATCACAAAGACCGCGGCTTCTCCGATGCATTGAACGCCTCGGCAGAGCGCCACCGCCGCCTTGCCGGCGGGAGGGGGCGAAGGGACCCGTAATCACCAGCGCAGGAACGCCGGGCGCAGCCGAACACAGGCCGACGGCTGCGGCAACACCCCTAGGATGGGCACATGACTTCCTCGACTCCTGACCTGTCCGCCGGTCCCTTTGCTGATGACGAGTTCCTGTGGCTGGAGGACATTTACGGGGACAAACAGCTGGACTGGGTGCGCGCGGAAAACAAAGTCACGGAGGACCTGCTCTCTGAAACCGGCTTTGAGGACACCGAAAAGCGGCTGCTGGAAGTACTGGATTCCACTGACCGCATTCCCATGGCAGCCAAGCGCGGCGGGCATTACTACAACTTCTGGCGCGATGCCGAGCATCCCAAGGGCCTGTGGCGCCGCACCACCTGGGAGAGTTACCACTGAAGATCCGCAATGGGAAATCCTTCTCGACGTGGACGAACTTAGCCGTGAAGAGGATGTGGAGTGGGTCTGGGGCGGCTCCGCGTTCCTGCGGCCGGCTGACGGTGCGCCCTACCGCCGGGCACTGGTGGTCCTCTCCCCCGACGGCGGTGACGCCGCCCGCTACCGCGAGTTCGACGTCGTCGACCGCGCCTTTGTTTCCGGGGGCTTTGACATTCCCGCGGCGAAGAACCGGATCAGCTGGGCGGGACCGGACGAGCTGTATGTCGGCACCGATTTTGGCTCCGGGTCCATGACCACCTCCTCGTATCCGCGCACCAGCCGGATTCTGCGCCGCGGCATGCCGCTGGCCGACGCCGAACCCTATTTCGAGGTGCCCGAAGACCACATGATGGCGGTGGTGGTGCATGACCAGACCCCCGGCTTCCAACGTGACCTCGCAGTGGACATCGTGGACTTCTACAACAGCTCCACCTTCCTGCGCCGCGCAGACCAGTGGGTGCGCCTGGACGTGCCGCTGGACGTGAATGTGGATGTGCACCGGCAGTGGCTGGTGTTGCGCCCGCGCACCGATTGGGAGCTGAACGGCATCGTGCATGCCGCCGGGTCGCTGCTGGCCGCGGATCTCGAAGGCTTCCTGGCCGGCAGCCGCGAGCTGGTGACACTGTTTACCCCGGACCCGGCAACATCCCTGCAGTCCTGGAGCTGGACCCGGGACTATCTGCTGCTGAACCTGCTGCGGGACGTCTCCTCCCAAATCTCGGTGCTGGATCCGGCCAACGGCTGGGCCGCGTCCGAGCTGGATGCCTGCCCGCCGCTGCACAGCGTTGATGCGTACGCGGTGGACGATGAGGATGAGGAAGCCGGCAACGACTACTGGCTCATCAGCACCGGGTTTCTGACCCCGTCCACTCTCTCGCGCGGAACCCTCGGGCAGTCCAATGGTGAGCCGGCAGCAGTGGTCAAGCAGTCGCCGTCGTTCTTTGACGCCTCCTCGGACACCGTGGAGCAGCACTTTGCCGTTTCCGCCGACGGCACCAAGGTGCCTTATTTCCAGGTGGGCCCCAAGGACCTGGTGCTCGACGGCGGCAACCCCACGCTGCTGAACGGTTACGGCGGCTTTGAACAGGCGCTGACACCGGCTTACAGCGGAATGGTGGGCCGCGGCTGGCTGGAACGCAGCTTCACCGACGCCTCGGGGCTGAAGCGCTCCGGCGTCTATGTGCTGGCCAATATCCGCGGCGGCGGTGAGTACGGTCCCGAATGGCACCGTGCTGCCCTGCAGGAAAACCGGCACCGCGCCTATGAGGACTTTGCGGCCGTGGCCGAGGACCTCATTCAGCGCGGGGTGACCTCCCGTAAGCACCTGGGCTGCACCGGCCGCAGCAACGGCGGCCTGCTGGTCGGCAACATGCTCACCACCCATCCGCATCTGTTCGGCGCCGTGTCCTGCGGCGTGCCGCTGCTGGATATGCGCCGCTACACCAAGCTGTCCGCCGGGTACTCCTGGATTGCCGAGTACGGAGATCCGGAGGATCCCCGGCAGTGGGAGTTTGTGCAGACGTTCTCGCCGTACCACCTGCTCAAGGACGACGCCGACTATCCCCCCACGCTGATCTGGACAGCCACCAGCGATGACCGCGTGGGCCCCGTGCAGGCACGGAAGATGGCCGCCCGGATGAAGGCGATGGGCATCGAGAAGGTTTGGTTCCATGAGGCGCTGGAAGGCGGGCACGCCGGAGCAGCGGACAACAGGCAGGCCGCACGCATGCATGCCATGTCCTATGAGTTCCTGTGGGAGGCCCTGACCGGACGGCTGGGGTGAACCATGAGCAGTGAACCGGTGCAGAAGCGGGAGGCGACGGCGGATGAGGCCAAGGCTGTGGCCCACCCGCTGCGGATCCGGATCCTGCAGGTGCTGCGCGGGGAGACCCTGACCAACAAGGAAATTGCGCAGCGGCTGGGAGCAACACCCGGAGCAACCCTCCACCACCTGCATCTGCTCAGCGAGCACGGGTTTGTCGAGGCGGAGCAAGCGCGCCCGGGCAACCGGAACGCCCGCGAGATTCCCTACCGGGCGACGGGCAAAACTCTGGGCCTGAGCTTCAATCCCGCCATGCCGGAAAGTGCTCTTGTGGGTCCGGCCATCCTGGAATCGGCTCTGGAGAATTACCGCCGCGCACCCGGGTCCGGGCGCCTGTCCGAAACCAGCGTCACCCTTTTCCTGTCCCCGGCGCAGCTGTCAGCTTTTCAGGGCAGGCTGCATGCGCTCATTGAGGAGTATGCCGGGATCGGGCCAGGTGACGACGCCCAAAAGTACGGTTTCTTCGCTGCAATGTACCAACCCGGTGCGGAACAGTCCGGCATTTCTCCACGTCCTGCGGGCGGCGGCGCCGGCTGAGCTGTGGTGACGTTTTGCTCTTACCCACCCCTTATGGGTAGTCTTGTCAGGCTGGCAGCGGAAGCTATCAGAGAGCATTTTGGAGACGTGCCAGAGCGGCCGAATGGGCTTCACTGCTAATGAAGTGTGGGCCTAAAGCCCACCGGGAGTTCAAATCTCCCCGTCTCCGCGCTAAAACCCCCGGGCAACCGGGGGTTTTTTTGTTTCTGTCGCCGATTCCCTTTTCGGACTATGTTGGGCACATTCACATTGCAGCTTGAACTGTGACTCCTCAAACAAAAAGGAATTCCATGGAAATGCGTCTGATGGGCCGCAGCGGCACCGTTGTCAGCAGCTATGCACTCGGCACCATGACCTTCGGCAATGAATCCGACCAGCATGTCTCCCACAACCTCCTCAACACCTATGTGGAGGCCGGCGGAAACTTCATCGACACCGCCGACGTCTATACCGGAGGGACTTCCGAGGAGATTGTGGGCCGCTGGCTCCAGGCCCGGCCGGAAGCAGCCCGGAGCATCGTGCTCGCCACGAAGGGCAGATTCCCCATGGGAGACGGCCCCAATGATCTGGGCACCTCCCGGCGCCACCTGCGCCAGGCACTGGACGCATCCCTGAAGCGGCTGGGCGTGGACCACATCGACCTGTACCAGCTGCACGCCTGGGATCCGCTCACCCCGCTGGAAGAAACCCTCGGCTTCCTCCAGGACGCGGTTACGGCGGGCAAAATCAGCTACTACGGCCTCTCCAACTTCACCGGCTGGCAGCTGACCAAAGCAGTGTTCACGGCGCGGGCACACGGCTGGAACGAGCCGGTGACCCTGCAGCCGCAATACAACCTGCTGGAGCGCGAGATCGAGTCGGAAATCGTGCCGGCCGCGATCGACGCCGGACTGGGGCTGCTGCCCTGGTCCCCGCTTGCCGGCGGCTGGCTCACCGGGAAGTACCGCCGGGAATCGGTTCCTGCCGGCAAGACGCGGGTCGGAGACGATCCCACCAGGCGATTCCAGGGCTGGGACCTGCGCAGCAACAATGAGCGCACTTGGCACATTCTCGATGCACTGAAGGACATTGCCGCTGCACACCATGCCAGCCCCGCGCAGGTGGCCCTGGCCTGGCTGGCTGATCAGCCCGGAGTAACCTCGGTAATCCTGGGCGCCCGGACGGTTGAGCAGCTCACCGACAATTTGGGCGCGGCTTCGCTCCGGCTCTCAACCGAGGAGGAACAGAGGCTGAACGACCTCAGCCGTCCGGCCGTCGGCAACTATCCGTACGGAACGGACGGGGTCAACCAGCGCGCACGGCAGTTGCCGTAGGGGTGCATGCCGGAGGGGAGCATGCCGGAGGGAATTGCCCGTTCTGCTAAAGGCCTTCCTTAGAAGTCTTCCGGCCGGAGGTCCTTGACCCACTTGCTGATTTCATCTTCTTCAGGTGCGGCGGGCGGCTTGGCTGCTGATTCCCGGCGGGAGTCAGCAGCCCGGGCGGCGCCGCTCCCCGGTGCGGCCTTGCCGGCGGCGGAGTTGTCCGTTGTCGGGTTCTCCGGCTCAGCAGCCTTCGCTTTCGGTGTGGAATCGGCAGCATCATCGGCAGGCTTGCGAGTCTCGGGGGCAGCCGTCGTGGCGTCAGCCGGAGTGGATCCAGCGGGCGCTGCGTCAGCCGGCGTCGGTGTTGCGGACGGTGCGTCAGCCGGCGGTGTTGCCGGCGTTGTGCCGGCCGGACGTGGCTGCTGATAGGGCTGCGGGTGCATTGCCAGATTCTCCACGGCCGCTCCCGCCGCCCGTATCCCCACACCGGTGAACTGCGCATAGAGCTTGACCGCTTTGACGGGGTGCCCCTGCGCAATGGCGGCATACACCTGCTGGTGCTGGGTGGCATCGAGCCGGGCATTGGCCTCACGCGCCGCCACTGCGGACGTTCGGGGAGCCGGCGATGCTCCCGTTGCGCCGGAGACATTCCTGCGTGGAGTGCGCTGCGGCTTCGCTGCGCGCTCAGGGCGGTCCCCGCCGTCCAGGACGGTTTCCCCTTCTGCCTGCTTCTTCCGGCGCTGAGCACGGGTGATGACAAAGTTCACCACAACAATGGCCACGACAAATAGAACGATCACCAGGAACTCCATATACCGATCCTAGCTTTCCAGCGATACCCCGCGCTTCGCTGCCGGTATATTGGCGTGCAGCCGCCGCCGCCAATCACAGGAGATTCCATGAGCCCGACCACTTCCCTGCGTTCCCTGCGCGTACACATTGCGGACGGAATAGCTGAAGTCGAGCTCACCGGGCCCTCCAAAGGAAACGCGATGGGCCCGGACTTTTGGAGGGAACTGCCCGAAGTTTTCGGCGCCCTGAGCGAGGATGACAGCGTGCGGGCGGTGCTGCTCTACGGTTCCGGCGGCAACTTCAGCTACGGGCTTGACCTGCCGGCCATGGCTCCCGTCTTTGCGCCGCTGCTGGCCGCCGGAGGAATGGACGCGCGCCGCAGGGAAGGCTTCCGCCGCAGCATCAGGGACCTCCAGGACGCTGTCAGCTCTCTGGCCAGATGTGCCAAACCGGTCGTTGCAGCGGTGGACGGCTGGTGCATTGGCGGAGCGATCGACGTCATTGCCGCCGCCGACATCCGCATCGCTTCCCCTGCAGCCAAGTTCAGTGTGCGCGAAGTTAAGGTGGCCATCGTTGCCGATCTGGGATCCCTCCAGCGTCTCCCGGCGATCATCGGCGAGGGCCCCGCCCGTCACCTCGCCCTGACCGGAGAGGATTTCGACGCCGACCGCGCCCACCGTCTGGGGCTGGTCACGGAACTCGCCGACGACGTCGTCGGCCGGGGACGCGAGCTTGCCGCCATGATTGCCGCGAACCCTCCGCTGACGGTGCAGGGCGTGAAACAGGTGATGAACCACGCGCTGGAGGCACCAGTCCAAGCCGGGCTGGACTATGTCCAGCTGTGGAATTCGGCGTTCCTGGCCAGCCGCGATTTCCATGAAGCAACCTCAGCATTTGCCGAGCGCCGCCCCGCCGTCTTCACCGGCGACTAGGGGATCCGGGATTTACCCCTGCCCGCACAGGCAACCGCCGACAGGCCCTTAAGATGGTCAGGTGGCTGTTACCGATGAAGCAATTACCAAGATCAAGGAAATGCTCATCAGCGGGCAGCTCAAGGCCGGTGACCGTCTGCCTCCGGAGAATGAGCTCAGCGACCAGCTGGGTCTGTCCCGCAGCTCGCTTCGGGAGGCCGTGAAAGCGCTGGAGCTGATCCGCGTGCTGGATGTGCGCCGTGGAGACGGAACCTACGTCACCAGCCTCGATCCGGGGCTGTTGACGGAAACTGTGGGTTTCATGGTGGAAATCCATCAGGAAAGCTCGGCCGCCGAACTGATCGAGGTCCGGCGCATCCTTGAACCCGGTGCCGCAGCCCATGCTGCCGGACGCATCGACGCCCGCGCCGTGGCTGCCCTGCGGGCCTGCCTGGATTCGGTGCCGGCCGGGGCAACAGCCGCCGAGTTGGCGGCCCATGACAACACGTTCCACTCCCACATTGCCCGCGCCTCGGGTAATCCCTACTTGGCCGGACTGCTGGACTCGCTGACCGGCAGCGCCCTGCGGCTGCGGACCTGGCAGCGTATTACTGAAGCCGGGGCGGAAAGGTCCGTCATCGCCGAGCACGCCGCCATCCTGGAGGCGCTGACGCTGGGCGACGCCGAGCTGGCGCGGTCCCTCATGACCGTCCACATCGCTTCGGCGGAACGTTGGCTGCGCCAGCCTCCGGCCGAGGCAGCAGTCGAAGCTCCGGAGGCAGCGGTGCGGCCGCCCGTTCCGGACCCGCGCGCCGCATCCGCTGTTCAGCGCACTGCCGCCTCGCCCACCCCAGCTGCCCCCTCGCCCACCCCCGCCGCCGCCTCGCCCGAGCCCGGCCGCCCAGCGGAGCCCGAACCCGGTCGCACGACGGAGCCCAGCCGTCCGGAACCGCAGATTGCCCGAATCGCGAGGGAGCCCGCGCTGTACGAGCTGTTCGCTATGCCTTCAGTGCCAGGACAAAAGGCAGCACGGAAGCCGCGCCGGCCTGCCTAAGCACCCGGCCCGCCTCGGTGAGGGTCCAGCGGCTGTCAGCAAAGTCATCCACCAGCAGGACCGGGCCGGGATTGGCCGCGAACCAGGCTGCACCCTCTTCGGGAACGGCAAACTGGTCCCAGACCGCCGCGAGCCGAAAGGCGCTGTTTCCGCCTGAACCGCCCGTGGGACCGCCGTGCGGCAGCTGCAGGGCACCCAGATACGGGATGCGTCCCAGAGTGGAAATGCCGTGGGCCAGGGATCCCACCAGCTGCGGACGGGACCGCGACGGAATGCTGACCACTGCCACCGGCCGTTCTTCCCAGCCCCATTGCGCCAGCACCTGCACACAACCCTTAAGCAGCGCGTCGTCCACCTGGGTGTCCGCGGCGTCAGGGGCAAAGATCTCCCGCAGCCGCCCGCCCCAGCCGAGGTCGGTCAGCCGGGCCAGTGCCCGGCCGGTGGACAGTGCCAGATCCGGCTTGATTTTCCCCTTTACGGGAACGCCCAGCCGGTCCATGCCGGAGGGGTACATGCCGCGCGGATCCACATCCACGCCCACCCGGCTGAGGGCCTGGTCTGCACTGTCGGTGGCTTCGGCGGCAATGTCGCCGGAGAACCAGCGTCCGGCGCAGTTGTCGCAGCGGCCGCACGGGGCGGCAGCGGGGTCATCGAGCTGGACGGACAAGAATTCCATGCGGCAGCCCGTGGTGGCCTCGTAGTCCAGCATGGCCTGCTGTTCGCGGACGCGGGCTGCGGAAATCCGTTCGTACCGCTCCCGGTCATAGGTCCACGGCTCGCCGGTTCCCCGCCAGCCGCCGGAGACGCGTTCCACAGCGCCGTCCACGGCCAGGACCTTCAGGAGCAGCTCCAGCGGGGAGCGCTTCAGGTTCACCCGTGTTTCCAGCGCTCCGGTGGACATCACCGCTCCGGACGCCAGCTCGGTCAACACGGCATTGGCCGGGCCTTCCGCCGGCATGGAAGAGGTGGCGAAATACTCCCAGATGTCCTTGTCCTCGGTGCCCGGCAGCAGCAGCACATCAGCGCTCGGGGTGCCGCGGCCGGCACGGCCCACCTGCTGGTAATAGGCCACGGGCGAGGACGGAGCGCCAAGGTGCACCACAAATCCCAGATCAGGTTTGTCGAATCCCATGCCCAGCGCGCTGGTGGCGACCAGCGCCTTGACCTCGTTGTTCTTCAACGCCGCTTCGGCCTGTTCCCGGTCCGCCGGATCGGTGCGGCCGGTGTAGGCAAGGACGGGATGTCCGGCCTTCTGCAGCAAGCGGGCGGTGTCCTCCGCCGCGGAGACGGTCAGGGCATAGATGATGCCGGACCCGGGCAGCTCGTCGAGGTGGGTCAGCAGCCAGCCCAGCCGGGCCTTGGGGCTGGGCAGCCGCAGCACGCCCAGGCGCAGGG
Organism: Arthrobacter sp. TJ-178; assembly: GCF_058269275.1. NCBI lineage: Bacteria > Bacillati > Actinomycetota > Actinomycetes > Micrococcales > Micrococcaceae > Arthrobacter > Arthrobacter sp. TJ-178. The sequence continues at coordinate 57,522 of NZ_JBZCNK010000006.1, forward strand.
ATTGCCGTGCCAGCGGTCCGCGGATGGTGAACACGTCCTCGCCGCCGGCGGCCAGTTGTTCCTCGATGTCCTTCACCACCCGGGAGTTGGCGGTGGCCGTGGTGGCCAGGACCGGCACCGAGGCGGGCAGCTGCTCGATCAGGCTGCGGATGCGCCGGTAGTCCGGGCGAAAGTCATGGCCCCAGTCGGAAATGCAGTGTGCTTCGTCAATCACGAGCAGCCCGGAACGGCGAATCAGCTCCGGGAGATGTGTTTCCCGGAACCCCGGGTTGTTCAGGCGCTCGGGGGAAACCAGCAGAACATCAACCTGGTCCGCTTGGAGCTTGGCGGAGATGTCCTGCCATTCCAACTGGTTGGCGGAGTTGATGGCCACGGCACGGACGCCGGCACGCTCGGCAGCGGCAACCTGGTCGCGCATGAGCGCCAGCAGCGGCGAAACGATCAGGGTAGGGCCGGCGCCGCGGGCACGCAGCAGCAGGCTGGCCACGAAGTACACGGCCGATTTGCCCCACCCGGTGCGCTGCACCACCAGTGCACGCCGTCCGCCGGACACCAGGGCCTCGATGGCTTCGTACTGGCCCTCGTGGAACTCGGCAGCGTCGTTGCCCACCAGGGCGCGGAGCAGGACGGTGGCTTCCTCCCGCAGGCCGGGGTTGGCATCCGAGGCATCCATGGAGCCGGCACCGCCGGCCTGCGGTGCCATGTCCGGTTCGGTCTCACTATAAGTTGGGGTGTCTTGCGGGAAATCCATACCTTCCACTATTCCAGCCGCTGCTGACTGTTTCCTCCAGCCGGCACAACTTCTGTGGACGGGAGCGGTTGTGGACAGGCTGCGGGGTGTAAGACCGGGGTCCGCGGGGCTTGGCCTATAGACTGTGCGGGTGACTAGTGAATTCGATCTTTCCGCATCCTTTAAGGCCTATGACGTTCGTGGCGTTGTAGGCGAGACCATCACCCCGCAGATCGTTAAGGCCGTCGGCGCCGCCTTTGTGGACGTGCTGGATCTTGCCGGTGAGACTGTCCTGGTGGGCGGCGACATGCGCCCGTCCTCCCCCGAGTTCATCAGGGACTTCGCGGCCGGAGCCACCATGCGCGGAGCCAACGTCCTCCTGCTGGACCTCATCTCCACCGACGAGCTGTACTACGCCTGCGGTGCCTTGAATGCGGCCGGAGCCACGTTCACAGCAAGCCACAACCCGGCCCAGTACAACGGCATCAAGATGGCCAAAGCCGGAGCGGTTCCCATCTCCTCGGAAACCGGGCTCTATGACATCCAGGCCAAGGCCGAGCAGTACCTGAACGCCGGCACGATTCCCGCCGTCGAGACCCCCGGCCAGATCAGTGTCCGCGACATCCTGCGCGATTACTCCGAATACCTCCGCAGCCTGGTGGACCTCTCAGCTATCCGTCCGCTCAAGGTGGTTGTGGACGCCGGAAACGGCATGGCCGGCCTCACCACCCCGGCGGTCCTGGGCGACACTCTGCTGCCGGGCCTGCCGCTGGAAATCATTGACCTCTACTTTGAACTGGACGGTTCCTTCCCGAACCATCCGGCCAACCCCCTGGAGCCGGAGAACCTCCGGGACCTGCAGGCCGCCGTCGTCGAGCACGGTGCGGACCTGGGCCTTGCCTTCGACGGCGACGCGGACCGCTGCTTTGTCATCGACGAGAAGGGCGACCCGGTCAGCCCCTCGGCCATCACTGCCCTCGTGGCCCGCCGTGAAATTGCACGCGCCAAGGCGGCCGGGGAGACGACGCCGGTCATCATCCACAACCTCATCACGTCCCGCGCGGTTCCGGAGCTGGTGGAGGCCGACGGCGGCCGCGCCGTCCGCACGCGCGTTGGCCACTCCTTCATCAAGGCGCTGATGGCAGAGGAAGGCGCCGTCTTCGGCGGCGAGCACTCCGCGCACTATTACTTCCGCGACTTCTACAACGCGGACACCGGCATGCTCGCGGCCATGCACGTCCTCGCGGCACTGGGCGAACAGACCCTCCCGCTCTCGGATCTGGCCCGCGAATACGAGCCGTACTTTGCCTCCGGCGAGATCAATTCCGAGCTCTCCGACGTCCCCGCGGCCGTGGCTCGGGTCCGCGCTGAATTTGACCGCGACGGTGTCACCGTGGATACGCTCGATGGATTGACTTTCACCGCCGATGACGGACAGTGGTGGTTCAACCTCCGCGCGTCCAACACCGAGCCCTTCCTTCGGCTGAACGCCGAAGCCGAAGACCTCGCCACCATGGTGCGGGTCCGCGACCGCGTACTTGATCTAGTTAGGAACTGAACCAATGGCTGATGTTGAACTGAACGGCGGAGAACCTTCCGCCCAGGTCCAGGAGGACCTTAATTCCCTGCTGGGCACCGCTCTGGGCGTCGCCCAGGAGCAGCTGGAAGCACAGGGCGCCTTCCTGCCCGCAGCCCTGGTTGTCCAGAATGACGGCGAACTGCGCATGATCGCCGTTGCGCCGGAAGAAAGCGACGAAGACCTCGACGCCGACGCCATGATCGATGACATCTACCAGGTCCTCACGGAGCAGAAGGGCGACAACCGCGCCGCTGCTGTCTTCTCCGACATCCACCTGCCCGACGAGTCCACCGACGCCATCCACGTGGTGGCCGAGCACTCCGAGGGCGTCTGCATCTCTGCGATCCAGACCTACTCCGAGGTCGACGGCGAGTGGACCTTCGCCGAGCCGCAGTGGGAGTCGGGCGACCGGCTGGTTTGGGGCACCGAAGAGGCCACCGAAGAGGCCTGATACTTTTTCGCTTGATAAAAAAGCCGGGCTCCTTCCATCTGGAAGGGGCCCGGCTTTTTTGCTGCCCGACGGCGTTAGCGCCGGCAGACTCGGCTAATCAAGGTCGCCTAGGCGGCCGCGAACCGCTCCTTGAGCGTCTGCAGCTCCGCAACGAGATCCTCCGGCAGGGATTCACCGAAGCGGGCGTACCACTCTTCAATGCCGGCCAGCTCCGTCTTCCATTCCTCCGCGTCCACGTTCACGGCGGCCTCCACATCGGCGGGCGTCATGTCCAGCCCGGTGAGGTCCAGTGAGTCCCCGGTGGGAACGTAGCCGATGGGGGTTTCGACGGCGTCGGCCGTGCCTTCGATGCGTTCGATGACCCATTTGAGGACACGGGCGTTGTCGCCGAAGCCGGGCCAGGCGAAGCCGCCGTCGGCGGTCCGGCGGAACCAGTTGACCAGGAAGATCTTCGGCAGCGCCTCCTGATCGGCCTTGCCGCTGAGCGTGATCCAGTGGCGCAGGTAGTCGCCGGCGTCGTAGCCCATGAACGGGAGCATGGCCATGGGGTCGCGGCGGACCACTCCCACCTGGCCTGCTGCTGCCGCCGTGGTTTCCGAGGACAGCGTGGAGCCCATGAAGATGCCGTTGGTCCAGTCGCGTGACTGTGTCACCAGCGGAACTGTGGTCTTGCGGCGTCCGCCGAAGAGGATCGCCGATACCGGCACTCCGTTCGGGGAATGGTATTCGTCGGCCAGCATGTCGATCTGGTCGATCGGCGTGCAGAAGCGGGAGTTCGGGTGGGCGGCGGGATGGCCGGCCTCCGGAGTCCACTCGTTGCCGAGCCAATCGGTCAGGTGTGCCGGAGCTTCGTCCGTCATGCCCTCCCACCAGACACCGCCGTCGTCGGTCAGCGCCACGTTGGTGAAAATGGAGTTTCCCTTGGCAATGGCCCGCATCGCGTTGGGATTGGTGCTCCAGCCGGTGCCCGGTGCGACGCCGAAGAGGCCCGCTTCCGGGTTCGTGGCGCGCAGTTCGCCCTCGTGGCCAAAGCGCATCCAGGTGATGTCATCACCGAGGGTTTCAACTTTCCAACCGTCAATGGTGGGGTCCAGCAGGGCCAGGTTGGTCTTTCCGCAGGCGGACGGGAAGGCCGCGGCCACGAAGTAGTCCTTCTTTTCCGGACTGGTGAGCTTCAGGATGAGCATGTGCTCGGCCAGCCAGCCTTCATCCCGGGCCATGATGGACGCGATGCGCAGGGCGTAGCACTTCTTGCCGAGCAGGGCATTGCCGCCGTAGCCGGAGCCGTAGGACCAGATGGACCGGTCTTCGGGGAAGTGCACAATCCACTTGTCGTCACTGCAGGGCCAGGGAACGTCCTGCTCACCGTCGGCCAGCGGTGCTCCGAGGGAATGCATGGCCGGCACGAAGAAGGCATCCAGCTCTTCCATCTTCCGCAGCACGTCGGTACCGATGCGGGCCATGATGCGCATGGAGGCGACAACATAGGCGCTGTCGGTGATTTCGACGCCGAACTTGGGATCCTCGGCGTCGAGGTGGCCCATGACGAAAGGTATGACGTACATGGTGCGCCCGCGCATGGATCCGGCAAAAAGCCCGTTGAGCTTTTCCCGCATTTCGGACGGGTCCATCCAGTTATTGGTAAAACCGGCGTCGTGCTTCTTCTCCGAGCAGATGAATGTCTGCTCTTCGACGCGTGCCACGTCCTTGGGATCGGAGAAAGCCGCGAAGGAATTAGGGAAGGTCTCGGGGTTGAGCCGGACCAGGGTTCCGGCATCCACCAGCTCATCGGTGAGGCGCTTGTTTTCCGCCTCGGAACCGTCCACCCAATACACGCGATCCGGCTGCGTCAGCTCGGCCATTTGCTGAACCCATGCAAGCAGCGCCTGGTGGGTGGTGGGCGCACCCTCGGCGGCCCCCGGGGTGCTGCTGTCCAGATGGCTTGGAGCAGCGTTGTCGCCGCTCTCATCGAGAACTAGCTGACGCGCGTCATCGCCCATGATTCTTCCCTTCGTTGGGCCAGTGAGATGATTTTGATGCTAGTTGTCAGCACGCGGCAAGCCTCCGGGGAAAAGGTAATACCTGTATTCGGGACTGCTCCGGGTCTCCCTAGAACTCAAGGAACTTGTGTGGGCCAGCTTACGCAGATGTGACGAAGGTCATATAGACCGGTCTAGTTTTGGTGGTTGGGAAATGCCGATTAGGCACACCCGTAAATCTGGGCTATAGTTATTTACGGCAAAACAGCCACGGACAAACTTTGAAGGAAGGCCCAAGCGGCCGGGAAAACAAAGAAAAATCCAAATGCGTGCGTAGCTCAACGGATAGAGCATCTGACTACGGATCAGAAGGTTGGGGGTTCGAATCCCTTCGCGCGCACCAGCGAAACCCGGTTTGACCAGTATAACTACTGGTTGAACCGGGTTTTTTTGTTGCCAGGGCGGTCGACTCTGCGAGCCGGCCGCTTCAGCGCGCCAGCCGCTTTAAATCGACGGCCGGGTCTGCCAGCTTGGCCGGATCCACCAGAATGCGGCGGTCGATGATGCGGCGGGCAGCGCGCACCAGCAGGCCGCCGTTAATGGCAGCACAGCCAACCAGGTATCCCGCCGGGTCCAGGCGGAAGCCGGCCACCGGCACGCCGTCCGCTTCCCTGACCACCGTGGTCCCCTCCCCGGACATGGAACCCACGCCTTCGAGGTGGACGCCGTGGCGGTCGGACCAGAACCACGGCGCACCGTGGTCCGGCAGCGCCTGGCCGAGCAGGGCGGCAGCGGCGGTGGTGCCCGTGTTCCGGGCATGCTCCCAGTGCTCGGCCCGCCGCAGGAGCGTGCCGTCGCCCAGCCGGGTCCGGGCCGCGTCCCCCACGGCATAAATGTGCGGATGGCTGCTGAGCTGGTGCTCGTCCACGAGGACCCCGCTGTCCACGTCCAGACCGGCATCTGCAGCCAGCGTGACATCCGGCAGAACTCCAATTCCCACCAGCACCAGATCGGCGTCGATCGAAGCGCCCCCGCCCATGGCAATGTGATGGCCGGTACTGTCCGCGGTAATGGCCTTGGGAATTCCGGTCAGCACGCGAACGCCGCGGGCCGCATGCATCCGGTGCAGGCGGTTCGCAATTTCCGAGCCCACGGCAGAAACCAGGGGCGGGCTGACCGGATCAATCAAGGTCACCTGTGCGCCGAGATCCAAAGCTGCCGACGCCGTTTCGGCACCAATCAGGCCCGCACCAACAATTGCCAGCCGGACTCCGGGGGTCAGGGATGCGCGCAGCCTGTCGGCATCCGCACGGGTGCGCAGCTGCAGCACGGACGTCAGATCGCCTCCGGGGATGTCCAGCCGGCGGGCAGACGCCCCGGTTGCCAGAACAATCCTGTCGGCCGTGAGACTCAGCCCATCCTCGAGGAGGACACCGCCCTCGTCGGGGAACAAGGCCGAAGCCCGGCCGGTAACAACATCAATCTTCTGCTCAGCGAACCACGCCGCATCGGCCAGCAGGATCTGTTCTGCGGACTTAGTGCCCAGCAAATAGTCCTTGCTCAGCGGCGGGCGGTCATAGGGCAGCCCCTCGGGATCAACGATCGTTAGCTGCCCCTGAAATCCCCGGGAACGCAGCTGGCTGGCCGTTGCGAAGCCCGCCATGCCCCCGCCGACGATGAGAACGGATCCAAGAGCCATAGTGTTGTTTTCCTAGCCGAAGAACGTTGAAGATGCCCCTTAAGACTACGGCCCCGAGGATTCGGGAAACTCTCGACCCTCATCGTCTTCACAGGCAGCGGTGCGTTCCCGGACGTGCTCCGCGTACCCGTTCCTTCCCCGGCTTCCGTCCGCCGGCCCGGCATGCCAAGCTCTGTTCATGACTGATCAGGAGCAAAGCCCCGAAGTACATCGCCCGCAGCACCTGGAGACCGACGTCGTCGTTCTGGGCGCCGGAGCGGTGGGTGAGAACGCGGCCGGACGGGTGGTCCAGGACGGCCTGGAAGCCATCCTCGTGGAGCCTTCGCTCATTGGCGGGGAATGCTCCTACTGGGCCTGCATGCCGTCCAAGGCCCTTCTTCGTCCGGGGACGGCGCTGCGGGCGGCGCGAACCGTTGCCGGCTCCCGTGAGGCGGTGACCGGTCGCCTGGACTCGCAGGCCGTGCTGGACCGGCGCAACAGTTTCACCTCCCACTGGGATGATTCCGGGCAGGAGGAGTGGGTTCGCAACACCGGAATCGGACTGGTTCGCGGGCGCGGACGCCTCACCGGGCCGCGCGAGGTGCGGGTGGATTACGACGACGGCGGTTCCCTCACCATTTCCGCCCGCCGGGCCGTGGTGCTGGCCACGGGCTCGGTTCCAACTCCTCCCCCGCTGCAGGGGCTGGACGGCGTCGACTATTGGGGAACCAGGGAAGCGACCGCGGCGCAGGAGGTGCCCGCCCGGCTGCTCGTGCTCGGCGGCGGAGTCTCGGGCACCGAGCTTTCCCAGGCATGGGCACGCCTGGGCTCGAAGGTGACCCTGGTGGCGCGGCATGAAGTGCTGCAGATGTACCCGGAACCTGCGAGGGAGCTGGTGAAGGCAGGTCTTGCCGCCGACGGCGTGGAGATCCGCACCAACACCCACACCGATTTTGTGCGCCCGGGTGCGGACGGCGGCGTGGAAATGGGTCTGGGCGACGGCACGGTGCTCTCTGCTGACCGGCTGCTGGTCTCCACCGGCAGAACTCCGGCCCTTTCCAACCTGGGTTTGGAGGATTTGGGGCTGGACGCTGTGCGGCTGGACTCTGATGATTCCGGCTTGGTGGACGGAACCGACTGGCTGTATGTGGTTGGCGATGCGGCGGGCAAGGTCCTGCTGACACATCAGGGCAAGTACGAAGCCCGTGCCACCGGGGCTGCCATCGCTGCGCGTGCCCGGGGTGATCTGGCCGCTACCGCTGCTCCGGTACCCTGGAGCCGCGAAGCCTCCACGGCCAACCACTTTGCCGTTCCCCAGGTGGTGTTCACTGATCCGGAACTGGCAATGGTCGGCCGGACGTTGGAGCAGGCGCGGGCCGACGGGATCAATGCCTCGGAGACCGCGCTGGAGATCTCCGTGGCCGGTTCCGCGCTGCATTCGGACGATTACCGGGGCTGGGCGCAGATGGTGGTGGACGAAGATCGAAAGGTCCTGGTCGGCATGACATTTGCCGGACCCGACGTCTCCGAGCTGCTCCACTCCGCAACCATTGCGGTCACGGGCGAGGTCCCGCTGGACCGGTTATGGCACGCGGTCCCGTCTTATCCCACGATCAGCGAAATCTGGCTCCGCCTGCTGGAGAAGTACGGGCTGTAAGCGCAGCCCGCGGGCTGTAGGGGCAGGCGCCGGCTGGAAGCGGCTCCAGCTAGCGGCGCCCTGCCGGGCACTTAAGCGCGGCGGACAATGAAGTCAGTGACGCGTGCGTCCCGGCCGTCGAGCTCCGCCCAGGGCTTGTCCGTCTCCATGACGGTAAGCCCCGAGGTGGGGTACCTCGTTGCCATCTCCATGACGGACTCCTCATCCGACGTCACGGAGGCCAGCCGCATGGCGAGGTCCTGCACGCCGGGAAGGTGGGAAATCACCAGCAGACTGGTCACGGTCTCCGGAACATTGTTGATGATGCTGAGTATTCGGGTGGCCGGCGCGCTGTAGAGCCCGTCTTCGAGTTTGGGCGTGGGTCCCTTGTCCCCGAGCTCCTCACAGATCCAGGTGCAGGTCTGCCGGGTCCTCAGCGCCGACGAGCAGAGGATGAAGTCAGGGATGGAACTGTTCTCCACCATCCAGCGTCCGGCCAGCGGCGCGTCACGGTGGCCCCGTCCGGACAACGGACGCTCGTGGTCGGAAACATCCCGGGGCCAGTCCGCCTTCGCGTGCCGCAGGAGCATCAGCTTTTTAAGGTGGTGGCCGCTCATTGGCCCAGTCTATCGGCGGTGCCGGCTCCGGAAATCCGTCACCGGCACCGCCGCAGCATCAGATGCTGTATTCCGGCGCCGCCCAGACCACAACTTCGGGGTGCTCGTAGAAGCGGTAGCCCTGCCCCCGGACTGTGCGCACTGTGTTCGCGAGACGCCCCAGCTTGGAGCGCAGGCGCCGGATATGGACGTCGATGGTGCGCTCGTTGGGCACTTCCTCGACATTCCTCCACAGCCCGGCGAGCAGCTCCTCGCGGCCCACGGTCCGGGTACCGTTCTCCACCAGGTAATTGAGGAGTTCAAATTCCTTGAATGTCAGGTTCAGCGTGTCCCCGTCCAGGTGCACTTCCCGGCGGGAGAGGTCAATCAGGACACCGGACGGGCGCGGTGCGGCATGTGCCTGCACGGGAGGTGCGGCTTCCGGCCGGGGGCGGCGCTGCGCCGTCGGGTCCCCCAGTGCCTGGCGGACGACGTCGATATCGGCTCCCGCTGCCTCGGCCGGGGCCAGCGCCACGGCCGCATGGCTCTGGGCGCCGGGGCAAAGAGTCTGAATGTAGGCGCGGACCTCTTGGGCGAGCTTCGTCAGTGATGTTCCGTTGGCAGCCGCCGTGTCCTCGTCCAATCCCACGTAGATGACAAAGCCGCGGGCAACGGTGTCGTTGCTGACCGCCTGGGGACCGGGAATGCCGTTGGGTGTGACGACGGGGGTGGGTGCCGTCATCGGCGTCGCGTCGTTGGCCGGCGAAACAGCCTGCAGCGGACGTGCCTGCTGCTGGGAAAACCCTGAAACCCCGTACTGCTGCGGTGCATACCCACCATACTGACGGGGAAATTCCCCCGCTGCGCTGGGCCGAACGGAACCGGCGCGGTTCTGCGCATTGCGCAGTGAGATGTGTACGTACCCTGATGCTACTGACATGTTGCAACCTCATTGTGAGTGACCGTCATCACGGCTCGAATGCTGGGGGTGGGCCCGGTCGAGATGGCGCGGTTTCGCCCGTCATTGGGCCTGAGTGGTGCCTGAGAGATGGGGGTGGGTAACTCAGGCGAGCATTCGACAACAGCGCTGCTTCTCAACGATGCCGTTGAGAAGGACTGCGACAGGTGCTGCCGTGTGGATGTTCACATTACGGATTATTGCATGTAACAAAGGGGGGAGCGCAAGTAATAATGGATCACTTGTCTCACCATGTGGACTGATTGGGGTCCATTGTGACGCACCTCACCCTTTTGGGTGAAACCCGGCAGTGATCCGGGTTGGCTACCAGTCCCGTCAGAGAGCCGTAATCAGCGCGGATCGAGCGCTTGAGGGCATAAAAAACGCACCCGTTCATAAGTGAGCTCATAAACGGGTGCGAGTCAAGCATTCAGCAAGACGTCCACATGGTGGACGTTCCATCTAGCGGTGACAGGGTCCTTTAGTCGACGACGCCGTAGAGTCGGTCGCCGGCATCGCCCAGGCCCGGCACAATATAGGACTTCTCATCCAAGCGCTCGTCGATCGAAGCCAGCACAATGGTGACGTTGGCGTCGGCCAGTTCGGCCTTCAGCACTTCGAGGCCTTCCGGTGCAGCCAGCAGGCAGATGCACGTGATGTCTGCAGCTCCGCGCTGGAACAGGAACTTGATGGCTTCGCGGAGTGTTCCGCCGGTGGCCAGCATGGGGTCCAGGACGAAGACCTGGCGGCCGGTGAGGTCATCGGGCAGACGCTCGGCGTACGTGATCGCTTCGAGGGTTTCCTCGTTGCGCGCCATGCCCAGGAATCCGACCTCTGCCGTGGGGACGAGGCGGGTCATGCCTTCAAGCATTCCCAGGCCGGCCCGAAGGATCGGGACCACCAAGGGAGTGGGCTTGACCAGGCCGGTGCCGACGGCTGACGTGACCGGAGTCTCGATCTGGACGGGCTCAACGCGGACGTTGCGGGTGGCTTCATAAGCCAGGAGGGTGACAAGTTCTTCCGTGAGTAGGCGGAACACCGGTGAAGGGGTGTCCTTATCGCGGAGAACGGTGAGTTTGTGGGCAACTAGGGGGTGATCCACTACAAGTACGCGCATGCTTCAAAAATACCACCCGCGGCGGAACTCCATCCTGTGGAGCATGCGCAGGGCAGCGCCCCGGGGCGCACTGCAGGACAGGCGCCAAACTGCGGGAAGATGGAATCATGATGCCCCCCACGCAGCAGCACGAGTCCTGGATGGACCTTGCCCTCACCGAGGCGCGCGGCGCCCTGGCGACGCAGGACGTGCCCATCGGCGCCGTCGTCGTTGGCCCCGACGGAACCGTCATTGGTACCGGACGCAATGAACGTGAGGCCACCGGGGATCCGACCGCACATGCCGAAGTGGTGGCCATCCGGCAGGCGGCAGCTGCGGTTGGTGAGTGGCGGCTGGAGGGCTGCACCCTGGTGGTCACGCTGGAGCCGTGCGCCATGTGCGCCGGGGCGATTGTCCTGGCGCGGATTCCCAAGGTGGTGTTTGGTGCCTGGGATGAAAAAGCGGGCGCGTCCGGATCGGTTTTCGACATTCTCCGCGAACGCCGGCTGAACCACTGGGTGGAGGTCTTTCCGGAGGTCCGCGAAGCGGAGTGCGCCCGGTTGCTCACCGACTTTTTCGGCTCTCGGCGATCAGGCTGACAGTCGCGAGTTTCGTACGTAGGCTTACTACCTCAGAACCCGACACCCGAAGGAGTTCAATTGTGAGTTCAGATCAGGACGGACTGAATACAGTCGTCAAAATCCTCGAGCACGCCGACATTGCACAGGTGACCACTCAGGACCTCAGCGGCAAGCTGGTCAGCCGGCCGCTTCAGCTGCAGGAAACGGATTCCGACGGGAACCTCTGGTTCTTCACCCAGGACCCCTCCCCCAAGGCGGATGAGATCCGGGCCAATCCGAATGTGAATGTTTCGGTGCATGATTCCAAGGGCTACCTCTCCATCAGCGGCACGGCCTCCATCACCAAAGACGAAGGCAAGATCGAGGAACTCTGGAAGTCCTCGGTCAGCGCCTGGTTTGACGAAGGCCGGGACGATCCTTCCATTGCCCTGATCAAGGTGAATTCGGACACCGCTGAATACTGGGCGACGGATGAGCCTCGTGTGGCCACCATGTTTAAGATCGCCAAGAGCGCCGTCACCGGGGATACCCCCAACATCGGCAAGAACGACGTCGTCGACCTCTAGTTTCGGTAGCCGCCCGGCACAGCGCAGCCAGCCGTTTTGGGGCATCGGCCCTTTACCCGGTAAGGTTGACGCGATGGTGACGTGTCCGAGCGGCCGAAGGTGCAACACTCGAAATGTTGTTTGGTGAAAGCCAACGTGGGTTCAAATCCCACCGTCACCGCCAAATGAGAAAGACCCCGCTTTCCTTGTAAAAGGAAGCGGGGTCTTTTGTTTTGCTGACGACCTTATTGGCTAACTGGCCGAATCGGTATCCGGGGTCTGCGGACGGTGGCCGGCGGCTGCCGCCCGAGTGTCGCCGTCGTCGTGCCCGTCCTTTTTCTTGCCGAACGGCAGAACCTTCATCAGGGGGTGCAGGACAGCCATGACAACCAGGCCCCAGGCCAATCCGATGACGGCCGAGCACAGCGTGTTCACGAGCCAGCCCAGGAAACCGCCGACAACGGCGATGCCGGCCATGGGATGCTCCAGGGCATGGACCAGGTCATACGGCGCATCCCAGCCCAGGTCATGGACGCCCACCAGCATGATGTGGCCGCCCACCCACAGCATGGCGATCGTCCCGATGAAGGTGATGGCAGCCAGCACGGCCGGCATGCCCCTCACAAGCAGCGCACCGAACCGCTGGGAGCCGGCTGAGTCCTTCCGCGTCAGATGCAGGCCGATGTCGTCCATTTTGACGATCAGCGCAACGGCGCCGTAAACGAGCACGGTGATCAAGATGGCCACAATTACGAGGATGGCCGCCCGCACCCAGATGGACGCGTCACCCACCTCGTTCATGGAGATGACCATGATCTCGCAGGACAGGATGAAGTCGGTGGTGATGGCACCCTTGACCACCTTGGACTCCGCTCCGGGTCCCCGCTCCACCGCGGGCGCCTCTGCCGCCTCATGGTGCCCGAAGAACTTGTGCCAGACCTTCTCGGCGCCCTCGTAACAGAGGTAGGTGCCGCCCAGCATAAGGATGAACGGGATGACGACGGGAATGAAGGCGCTGATCAGCAGCAGTGCCGGCAGGATGAACAGCAGCTTGTTCCGCAGCGATCCCCAGAAGATGCGCTTGATCATCGGCAGTTCGCGGGACGGGTCTGCGCCGGAGACATACTGGGGTGTCACTGCGGCATCGTCAATGACGACGCCGGCGGCCTTGGCTCCTGCTTTAGCGGCACCGGCGGCGATATCGTCCACAGAGGCTGCGGCGATGCGTGCCAGGGCAGCGACGTCGTCAAGCAGGGCAACGAGACCGCCGCTCAACGAACAGCTCCGTGCTGCACCAGGGTCGTCGGGGCGTGGAAACCTCGGGAGATATATGTGAATGACATATCGAAATTATAGTTGGGAAGGTTACTGTTTCGTGATCACGGCTTTGTGATCCAGCCTTTGTGCGAGCAGCGCCTGCAGTCCTTGTTACAACCGGACGTACGCCCAGCCTTCCCACTGCCGGCGGGCCAGATGAGCCACTGCGGCATCCACCGTTTCCACGCCCCGGTGCAGCTCATCCTTCTGCACTCCTGCACGGGTCATGCTGTTCTCGCACGCCAGGACGTGAATGTCTGCCGAAAGTGCGCCGTCGAGGGCGCTCTGATCCCCAATGCCCGCGCGCAGGAGCCGGACCCCCAACCCTTGCACCACCACTTCAACCGCCCGCTCCGGGCCCAGCGCACGCCGCGCATTTCCCGCGCTTCGCAGCAGGCCGGCCAGCCAGGTTCCGCTGTCGGGGCCGAACCCATGGATCACCAGCCCCGGCTGCACAGGGTTGTCCCGGGCTTCGTTCGTTTGAGCCGCCGGTCCCTGCTGAGTGCGTGCGGCGTCTGCGTCTGCATGTTCCATTCACCCAGTGTCCCCCTGCCCGCCGGAGGGGAACAGCGTTCGGCGGCCGGCGTCGTCGTCGAACCGGGTACCGGCGTCAGTCCACGAAATGTGTCTTGGGTTCCTTCTCTCCCACGGAGGCGACGACGGCGGCGGCAACGTCGCGCAGCTTCAGGTTGCGTGCGCTCGAGGCGGCTTTGAGGATGGTGACGGCTGCGTCCTGGCTGCACCGGTTCTGGGCCATGATAATTCCTGCGGCCAGGTCGATGGTGGTGCGTGATCCCATCGCGGCCCTGAGGTTTTCCCTGCTTTCGGCCAGTTGCGCGATGCGCACGGCGAGGCGCAGCGATGTGGACGCACTGCGGGCAAATTCCTCTGCTTCGCGGACCATTTCGTCCGTGAAGGCGTCCACTTCCCGCGCGTACACGTTCAGGCCGCACTGCGCCTGACCGTCCAGCGGAATGGGAACGCCCAGGATCGACCGCAGTCCAAAGCCGGCAATCGCCTCGGCATAATCCGTCCACCGCGGATCTTCGATGATGTTCCGGACCAGAACGGTTTTGTTGGTACGTGCCGCTTCCAGGCAGGGGCCGGTTCCGAACTTGTACTGGACTTCGTCCATGCGGCGCGAATCCTCGGTGTCGCTGGCCACCGTAACGGCGCTGCCCGGGCGCAGCAGGGTCACGCCGCAAAAGAGCTCCCGTCCCGCAGGAGCCAGCGTATCCACGGTGAGGCGGGTGAGGTCCTCGAGGAAGCTCTCCACATCAGTGGTTTCCAGAACCATGTCCTGCAGGAGACCGGCATAGTCCCTGCGGTAGGTGTTCTCGGACAGCACTGCTTCGGACACAAACTCGTCGAGATCATTTGGGAGCTGGGCAGAATCGTTGTCGCTGGACATATCACCGGTTTTTTGGGTTGTAGGAATGGCCCTGAGGGTGGGCTGCCGTCCGCGCGGGGACGTTCAGTTTCTCTTTCCATTACAGCATCGATTGTTATCCCGCACCGGTCGGCCCTTCAGCATCCCAAGGGCTCCGCCCGCGGCCGTTAGGAGCCCCAGAAGACCTTGACGGCGTCGGACACCGCAGCCCCCTGCTCCCGGCCGGCCACAGCGGACGGGCGGCGTGTGGACTGCAGCAGAACATTGGATCCGAAGGCGGCCCGGCTGGCGTCATCGGCCTCGATCAGATAAGTGTCGGAACCGGCTTTCAGGGTTTCCAGTGCCTGGGGCAGGGTGGGGCCGAAGGGGCTGTCCGGGGCCTCCGGTGCACAGGACAGGATGAGGACTTTGTCGTACCCCGCCGCCAGATCGGCGTTCGACGCCGAGCGCATCCCGCCGTCCATGTAGGGAATGCCGTGGATCCGCACCGGCGGCCAGGCTCCGGGAACGCTGCAGCTCGCGGCAACGGCCAGAGCCAGTTCGGCCCCGGAACCGGCGTCGAAAACCGTGAACTCGCCGTCGTCGGCATTTACGGCGGTCACTTTCAGCAGCGCGGGCGGCCAGGACCGGGCGGGAAGCAGCGAACGGATGGTGTTCACCCAGGCAGTATCGGAAAGTCCCTCGCCGGCCGCGAGCGCCGCCTGGCCAATCCGGGCCCGGGCTTCCTGCTCACCACCGGGGCCGCTGGCAGCCGCGGCCATCATGTTCATGAACTGCTCGGTGCTGAAATGCGTCAGTTCGCCCTGCTCCATGGTGCTCTCCGCAGGATCATCTTCATGCAGCTGCGCCGCCAGCACCTGGCGCAGGACGCCTAACCGCAGGGCCGTCCCGACGACGGAGCCGGCGGACGTGCCGACCACCAGGTCTGCGTCGTTCAGCTCAACGCCATGTTCCAGCAAAGTGGCGAGGACTCCGATCTCCCAGGCGATGCCCGCCACTCCTCCGCCGCCCAGGACCACTGCACGCGTTCCGTTTCTGTTTGTCATGCGGGAAGTCTAGACCGCAGCAGTGTGAGCGCGCCCACAACTTTTTCGATGTTCTTCCACTTGCTATTCAATGGAGTTATGGCACTGCGAGTATTGATGGTTGGCCGGAAGCATGAGGACTGGGTGGTGGATGGCATCCACCGCTATGAAAAGCGGCTGAAAAAGCCCTTTGACCTGACCTGGGTCTCCATTCCGCATTCTGCACGCGAGGGTGATTCCGCGCGCAAGGAGGAATCCGAACGGCTGCTGGCCAAGGTGGGCAGCGATTACGTCATTTTGCTGGACGAACGGGGCAAAGCCATCACCTCACCCGCCCTCGCCAAGACTCTGCAAAAGCCCCTGGATAATTCCCGCAACGTCACGCTGATCATCGGCGGTGCGTACGGCGTGGATCAGAGCGTGCACGACCGCGCCGACTTCATCTGGTCCCTCTCCCCCCTGGTATTCCCCCACCAGCTGGTGCGGCTGATCCTTGCCGAACAGGTGTACCGGGCACAGGAAATCGCCGGCGGACGCCCGTACCACCACGAATAGTCTTCCCTCCGCCGCACCACCCTGGCTCCGGCAGACCAACTGCCCGGGCAACCCTGAACACAGCTTTCTCCCTCCGCTGCCCGCCGCTGAAAGGCTTTTCCATGCGCCATCCCCGTCCTTCCCGTTCCCTGGCTTCCGCGGGAGCTGCCGCCGCCGCAACCGCCCTCCTGATGGCTGCGGGCATTGGTGGCGCGTCGGCGCACGTCCATGTCTCCCCTGAGTCCGCCGACGCCGGAGCCAGCACGCTGCTCACGTTCGAGACGTCCCACGGATGCTCGGGCTCGCCGACGACGGCGATCACGGTCACCCTCCCCGAGCAGGTCACCGATGCCGTTCCCACCGCCCATCCCGGCTGGAGCATCAGCAAGGTCACCGAGGAGTTCAAGGAACCGCGGGTTCTGGAGAACGGCACCTCCATCGGGTCGCGGACGAGCCAGGTTGTCTTCACAGCTGACAGTCCGCTGCCCGACGGTATCCGTGACACGTTCCAGCTCAGTGTCCGGATTCCCGACGGGTCCGGGGATCCCCTGGCGTTCCCGGTACTGCAGTCCTGTGTGGAAGGCCAGACTGACTGGTCCCAGGTTGCCGGTGACGGCCAGTCCGCGGAGGATCTGAAGTTCCCGGCCCCGGTGGTTGCGGTAAGCACTGCGCCCAACGCGTCCGACGACGGCGGAAACGGCGGCGCTCATGGCGGCAGCGGTGATGGCGCCGGCAATGGTGCGGCGGGGGACGGCGCTGATGAACAGGGCACCGCTGACGATGACCCCGTTGATGAGGATGATGTGGAAGCAGCAGCCGTTGCCGGTTATGCGGGCCTCGGTGCAGGCATTCTGGGATTGGTTCTCGGAGCTGCCGCCCTTTACCGAACCCGGAAAGCGTAACGTTTGCGGCGTCATTATTCTGCCACCTGCGGTGCGTAATTGACGATGCACCGCAGGTAAGTGGAAAGTGACCCTATGAATAACCGGTCATGGAAAAAATCATCGTTGCGAAACGCCTCGCCCTCGGACAATAGCAAGCTGTCGCGGAATAGCCCGGCACCGCGGAAAAATGTATCGGGGCGAACCATACCGTCGTGGAAGAACATGACACTTTCCGCCGTTGCCCTTGGCACTGTGCTGGCAGTCGGCGGCTGCGGATCCAGCGGCGGAGAGGACTCGGCACCGTCGGCAGCGCCGTCGTCGTCGTCCTCCGTTTCCGCTTCCGCCTCCGGCTCCCCTTCTGCATCCCCGGAGACCACCCCGAGCCTGGAACCTTCCGCAAGCGAATCCGGGATGACATCTCCGAGCTCCGCCCTTCCCGAGGCAACTCCCCCGGCCGGGGGCGTTTCAGGTGAGCCTGTCGCCTGTGCCGCTTCAGGATTGGCGGGCGAAGTTGAAGAGACCCAGGGCGGAGGCGCTGCCGGCAGTGTCTACCGCACCCTGGTGCTGACCAACGTCTCGCCGGACGCCTGCACCGCCGCCGCCGGTTTCCCCGGAGTCTCCTACGTTGACGGCTCAGGAGAACAGATCGGAGCAGCAGCTGTTCGCTCGGGCGAGGGACCAGCGGCCGGCACATCCTTTGTTCTGGAGCCCGGCCAGTCAATGGTGGCCGAATTGAAGGAAACCCGCGCCGAAAACTATGGCGCCGAATGCGAATCGCATCAGGCGACCCAGCTGATGGTTTACCCGCCGGAAGATCTTGAGTCGCTGACGATCGAGCACCCGATCCTCGCCTGCGAAAACCCGAATGTGGAATTGTTGACCATCAGCACCCTGCAGAAGCGGTAGGGTCCCGAGCCGGGTGGGGCCGGTGGCTTGTAGACGGTTGCCGAGTGGCGCGTGCCGACTGCCGCGGTAGCCGGTTGCCGGCTGCCAAGCGCCGGTAGTCGGACAGCCGGTTGCCAAGCGCCGGTAGTCGGACAGCCGGTTGCCGAGCGGCAGACATCCAGGCGGCGTGGGTCGCCACGGGCAGCACTGACAAGCGGGCCGCAGACAGCCAGGTGCGCGGGTCGCAGGATGGCGCGGGCAAGTTGCCCTCCACAGGACAGCGTGCGTGGAATCTTATGCACAATAAAGATTCTTTTTCTGTTCGGACTTCTGTTTTTCGGAAGAATCGTCATATGGAGACGATTCTTGCTGCGGAGATGCCCGGCAGTCCGGGCGATCCTGTCGCGCACCCCGGACCCATTGAGTTTCTGCAGCTAACAGTTGATTGTGCAGACACGATGGACATCCTGCGCGAGGGTTCCGTCCGTGCCGCTGCTCTCATGAGCACGGGTCAGGCGGTTCACCTTGCCGCTCAGGTGGAGGCCCTGTCTCGAACGGTGGAGTATCTGCAAATTGTCTGCGCGGGGGCACTGGAGAACCATCGTGTAGCTGGAGTTTTTGGCTCGGCTCCATCCGTGCTGTCTGAAATTTCCGCTGGCGCCCCTGACCCGTCGGGCATGCCTGATACTCCCGATGCGCGTGATTCGCCTGCGCAGCACGCATCCGCAAAGGTACACGCCGAGTTCCGGACAACAGCGGACTACATGCGCTGCCGGCTTCGCATCAGCCGGGGCGAAGCGCACCGGCGGTTGAAACTGGCCTCCGTTCTCCTGCCGGCAGTCAGCACCTCCGGGGAACATCTCACCCCGGCCCTCCCCGTTCTCGCAGACAGCGCTGCGGCTGGAGAGATCTCCTCTCACGCTGCCGCCATCGTTGCCGACGCCATAGATCAGGTCCGCCACCGCACCGACGCCGGTACAGCATCTGCAATGGAAACGGATCTTTCCTCCATTGCCCGACTGCAGGACCAAGACTTCCTTGTCCGCACGGCCCGCCGCTGGGTGCTCATTACCGATCAGGACGGTGCGGAACCCTCGGAGGAGGAGCTGCGGCGCTTTCAAGGAATCTTCTCCGGACGGAAGCGGAACGGCCTGAATCATCTCAATATCTTTTGCACTGCCGAACAGCACGAGACGCTCCTGACGGTGATGAACGCTGCCGCCGGCCCAACAAGCGGCGTGGGGACAACTGACGGCGCCCATGCGGCACCGGGCTCTGCGCAGCGTTCCGACGGGAAGTTGCCTGAAGCAGAGGTTGCATCCCGGTTGGATCGTCGCACGCGCCCACAACGTTTGCTGGGTGGGCTGGTAGATGCTGCGAAGGCTGCATTGGCTCAGGGTGGCATTCCTGCATCCGGCGGATTGCGTCCCCAAGTCCTGGTGACCATAGATGCCCCCTCCCTCCTAAAGGAATTCGACTACGGATCCCTGGTCAAAGGCTTGGACTCCGGGCAAGCTCCTTCCCCGGACCAGGGCCCGACGAGAAGTCCCGACTCCGTCATGCCCGGTTCATACGCATTCACGGGGCCGGTGCCGGCAGCAACGGTGCGGAAACTCGCCTGCGAGGCGGACATGCTGCCCGTCGTCCTTTCAGGGGAAGGCCGAATACTGGACATTGGCCGGGCGCAGCGTCTGTTTCCTCCTCATCTTAGGAAGGCGCTGCACGCACGAGACGGAGGATGTGCCTTTCCCGGCTGTACGATTCCTGGTCCTTGGACCGAAGCCCATCACATTCAACACTGGAGCCGAGGCGGACCAACGGCCACGGATAACGGCGTCCTCCTGTGCTCGCACCATCACCATGAAGTGCATAAGGAAAACTGGCGAATCAGCATGAGGTCGGGTGTCCCGTGGTTCGTGCCACCCGCCTACGTCGATCCGGAGCGGGTGCCTCTGCGCAACACGTACTTTCGACGGTTTTCAGGTCCAGGGCAGGAGACCGCATTGCATCCGCACCAAGACATAGAGAGCCAAGATATAGAGCAGCCCACCGGGTAGAGCACGAGTCAGAGACCTGGGCAGAAGACAGGGCAGAGCGCTGGGCGGAACACTACGCAATTCGCTGGGCAGAGCGCTGGGCGGAACACTAGGCAGAGCTCTGGGCAGAGCACTAGGCAGCGTGAGATGTTGGGCCGCCCGTAACAGCTCGGCTGGATTCGGCCTGCAGCCGAACTCCCGCAGAGAATCCAAAAGTGTCAGGCCTGTGCGGAACAATGGTGCACATGACATCCGGAGCTTCGGTGCTGCAGAAGTTCACTCCCGCTACCAGGGAGTGGTTTGAGGGTGCTTTTGCTGCGCCAACTCCGGCGCAGGTGGGCGCATGGGACGCAATATCGGAAGGGTCCAATGCGTTAGTGGTGGCGCCAACCGGGTCCGGCAAAACCCTGGCTGCTTTCCTCTGGGCTCTGGACAGCTTCATTGCGTCTGCCGCTGCTGCCGAGGAGAGCGGCAGCACCCTAAAGGAAACCGCTGGCTTTCCGGGGGAGAACTCCCATGTTGCGGAGGAGGGCAAAGGCGCCGCAAAGAAGGCAGCCCCTGCAAAAGGGTCCGGACGCACCAAGAACGCCGCACCCAAGCGCAAGACCAAGGTCCTGTACATCTCACCGCTGAAAGCCCTCGGTGTTGACGTGGAGCGGAACCTCCGTTCGCCACTGATCGGCATCACCCAAACGGCAAAGCGTCTGGGTCTGCCCGCACCCTCAATTACGGTAGGCGTCCGCTCAGGAGATACTCCCCAAAACGAGCGCAGAACCCTGCTGACGCGGCCGCCGGACATCCTCATCACAACACCTGAATCGCTGTTCCTCATGCTGACGTCCCGTGCCCGGGAGACCCTCTCTGAGGTGGACACGGTCATTGTCGATGAAGTGCATGCGGTGGCCGGCACAAAACGGGGAGCGCATCTGGCGGTGACCCTCGCCCGGCTGGATGCGATGCTCTCCAAACCGGTGCAGCGCATCGGTCTGTCCGCCACTGTGGAGCCGAAGGAAACAGTCGCACGGTTCCTGGGCGGAAACGCCCCGGTACACATCGTGGCCCCGGCAGCCAAAAAAACCTGGGATCTCACGGTCACGGTGCCGGTGGAGGACATGTCGGATCTGGGCGGCACACCCGCCGTTGAAGACACCGTGGAGGGCGGTTACGCTCCGCAGGCCAGCATCTGGCCGCACGTCGAGGAAAAAATCGTTGACCTCATTGAGACGAACCGATCCACCATCGTGTTCGCCAACTCCCGCCGGCTGGCGGAGCGCCTGACTGCTCGGCTGAATGAAATCCACGCGTATCGGCAGGAAGCAGCTGCCCTGTCCCTGTCGGCGGCAGCAACCGGAACAGCCGGTCCTGGCGCAGGCGCTGCAGGCGCCGTTCTTTCGGATCCTGCCCCTCTGCCTACAACGCGTCCGCCGGCTCAGCTCATGGCCCAGGCCGGAGTCTCCATCCGCTACCGGGAACCGGAACAGGCAGCGGTTGATGACGACAACCCGCTGCTCGCGCGCGCCCACCACGGCTCGGTCTCGAAGGACCAGCGCGCCCTGATTGAGGATGACCTGAAATCAGGACGGCTCCGCTGCGTCGTCGCCACCAGTTCGCTGGAACTGGGCATCGACATGGGCGCGGTGGATCTGGTCATCCAGGTTGAGTCCCCTCCCTCCGTCGCCAGCGGCCTGCAGCGCGTAGGCCGGGCCGGACACCAGGTCGGCGAAACCTCCCAGGGAGTCATGTTTCCCAAACACCGCGGAGATCTGCTGAACTCGGCAGTGGTGGCCGAGCGAATGCTCTCCGGACAGATTGAGCCCCTCTACATCCCCGCCAATCCGCTCGACATCCTTGCCCAGCAGACCGTGGCCGCCTGCGCATTGAGCTCCATCGATGTGGAGGAGTGGTTCGACGTCGTCCGGCAGTCTGCACCGTTCGCCGGCCTCCCGCGGTCGGCCTTCGACGCAACGCTGGACCTGCTGGCAGGCCGCTACCCCTCGGATGAATTCGCTGAACTGCGCCCGCGGATCGTCTGGGACCGCACCGAAGGCACCATCACCGGACGCCCGGGCGCACAGCGTCTCGCCGTAACCTCCGGCGGCACAATTCCGGACCGCGGACTGTTCGGCGTTTATTTGGTGGGCGACTCCGAAGGCAAGAACAGCCGCCGCGTCGGCGAACTCGACGAGGAAATGGTCTACGAATCCCGCGTGGGTGATGTTTTTGCCCTGGGTGCCACCAGCTGGCGGATCGAAGACATCACCCATGACCGGGTGCTGGTCTCCCCCGCCTTCGGGCAGCCCGGAAAGCTGCCGTTCTGGCGCGGCGATTCCCTCGGCAGGCCAGTGGAGTTAGGCCGAGCCCTCGGCAGCTTTGTCCGCGAAATGGCCGGAGCCGACGACGACACGGCAGCGAAACGCCTCTCCGCCGTCGGCCTGGACGAATGGGCCACCGGCAACCTCATGACCTATCTGCGTGAACAGCAGCAGGCCACGGACGTAGTGCCCAACGACCGGTCACTGGTGGTGGAACGCTTCCACGACGAGCTCGGCGACTGGCGGGTGGTCCTGCACAGCCCCTTCGGCATGCCGGTCCACGCTCCGTGGGCACTCGCCGTGGGAGCCAGGCTGCATCAGCGCTACGGCCTTGACGGTTCAGCCATGGCCTCCGACGACGGCATTGTCCTGCGGGTGCCCCTGATGGACGATGAGCCGCCCGGAGCCGAACTGTTCATCTTCGAGCCCGATGAACTGGATTCGATCGTGACTGCCGAGGTTGGCGGTTCCGCGCTGTTTGCCTCCCGGTTTCGCGAATGTGCTGCACGCGCCCTGCTGCTGCCGCGGCAAAATCCCGGAAAACGCACTCCCCTGTGGCAGCAGCGCCAAAGATCGGCACAGCTGCTGGACGTCGCCAAAAAGTATCCGACGTTCCCCATCGTGCTGGAGACAGTGCGCGAATGCCTCCAAGATGTCTACGATTTGCCCGCACTCAAGGACATCGCGGCCAGCATCGAACGCCGCGAAATCCGGCTGGTGGAAACCACCACGCCGTCGCCGTCCCCCTTCGCACGGTCCCTGCTCTTCGGCTACGTCGGAGCTTTCCTGTACGAGGGTGACTCTCCGCTGGCTGAGCGCCGTGCCGCCGCCCTGTCGCTTGACCCCACCCTGCTCAACGAGCTGCTGGGCCGGGCAGAACTCCGCGAACTACTCGATGCACGCATCATTGCTCAGATTGAACTCGAGCTGCAGCGGCTGGCCGAGGACCGCCGGGTGCGGGGCATTGAAGGTGTCGCCGATTTGCTGCGGCTGCTGGGACCCCTGACCGTCTCTGAAGTGGCTGCACGCCTGCAGCCCCTCGACCCGGAGCCTGCAGCGGGTGCTGAAGTGACGGGCACAGCGGGGTCGGGCATCTCGGGGTCAGAGATCTCAGGGTCCGACGTTTCGGCAGATACCCACACCACTGATGCTCTCCCAACCGCAGCTGCCGCTGCCGCCCATGCCGCATCTGCCGAGTACGCCGGGGACCTGCTCGAACAGCTGGTCCGGGCCAACCGGGCGTTGAAGGTTGGCGTGGCCGGCCAACAGCGCTACGCCGCCATCGAGGACGCAGCCCGACTGCGCGACGCCCTGGGCGTACCGCTGCCGATGGGTGTTCCGCTGGCCTTTATTGAGCCAGTGGCCGATCCCCTGGGTGACCTGATCGGGCGCTACGCACGCACCCACGGGCCTTTCACCGCTGCGGAAGCCGCCACGCGGCTGGGACTCGGCGTCGCCGTCGTCAGCACTACCCTGCAGCGCCTCGCGGGTGAAGGACGCGTTGTTGAAGGAGAGTTCCGGCCGGCGGAGACTCAACTGCTGGACGCGGCGGCCGGTGTGGACACCACCCCCGGCGCCGTCATCACGATCCCAGGTGAGCGTGCAGGCACCGAATGGTGCGACGCCGAGGTGCTGCGCCGCCTGCGCCGCCGCTCCCTCGCAGCACTGCGCTCGGAAGTGGAACCGGTGGATCCGGCCACCTATGGCCGGTTCCTTCCGGCCTGGCAAAACGTTGGCTCATCGCTGCGCGGGCTCGACGGCGTTGCCACCGTGATCGACCAGCTCTCCGGAGTACCTATTCCGGCATCGGCCTGGGAACCGCTCATCCTCGGGTCCAGGGTGCGGAACTATTCCCCGTCGATGCTTGACGAGCTCACAGCCACGGGAGAGGTCATCTGGTCCGGAACCGGATCACTGCCCGGAAACGACGGATGGATTGCGCTTCACCTGGCGGAAAATGCACCCCTGACATTGAATCCGGCGCCTGAGTTTGATCCCTCGGAACTTCAGCTGCAGCTGCTGGATTTGTTGTCCGGCGGAGGAGCGTACTTCTTCCGGCAGCTGGTGGACGCGTTGGCGCAGAGAGGTGCAGAGACCTCGGACGCCGCTGTCATCAGCGCGCTTTGGGAGTTGGTCTGGTCCGGGCGGATCAGCAACGACACCTTCACTCCTGTCCGGTCCCTGCTTTCCGGCGGCAAGACTGCACACAAGCAGCGTGCGGCAACGCCCAGGGCCCGGACTGCACGTCTGGGCCGGCTCGGCCGCGCTCCGGGAGCGTCCCTTACGGGAAGCTCGATGCGCCTCGCTGCCGGCAATCAGCCCCCGGCTCTGCGCAACGCTCCTGCGCTGGTGGCAGGACGCTGGAGCATGCTTCCCGCCGTGGAACAGGACGCCACCATCCACGCGCATGCCACCGCCGAGCTCCTGCTTGACCGGTACGGTGTGGTCACCCGGGGTTCAGTGGCCAGCGAGGGCACTCCGGGCGGGTTTGCCCTGCTGTACCGGGTGCTGGCCCGGCTTGAGGAAATGGGCCGGTGCCGGCGAGGGTATTTCATTGAACAGCTCGGTGCGGCACAGTTTGCCGTTCCCGCCACGGTGGACCGGCTCCGCTCGTTTTCCGAGGACGCTCAACTAAAGAAGCCGGAACCCACAGCCGTAGCCCTTGCTGCCACGGATCCTGCGAATCCGTATGGTGCGGCCCTGCCGTGGCCGGCACTTGACGGCGGCCACCGCCCCGGACGCAAGGCCGGCGCATTGGTGGTGCTGGTGGACGGGAACCTGGCCCTGTATGCCGAGCGGGGCGGGAAAACACTGCTCACGTTCACGGAGGATCCGGCGGTGCTTGAACTCTCGGCGGGTGCCCTCGTGGACATCATCCGTCGCGGTGCCGCAGAAAAGATGGCGATCGAAAAAGTTAACGGCTCCGACATTCTGGACACGGATGCCTCCCGCGCGCTGATCCACGCCGGTTTTTACACGACGCCGAAGGGGTTGCGCTACCGTGTCTGATTCGTTCGCCCAATTGATGCCGGCGGCATGGGATCGCCGACGGCGTACCGGCCCGGGCAGCCGCAACCGCGCTCAGCAACACCGCCTCACTCCGCTACACGGTCTCGCTCAGCTACACGGTCTCACTCAGCAACACCGCCTCACTGAGCTGCACCGCCTCGCTCAAAGGCGCCGCCGCATTCCATGTCAGACTCAGATTCCCAACCGCGGAGGACGAAGTGCCTGAAGGCGACACAGTCTGGCGGGCAGCTCGGGAGCTCAACGCTGCACTGGCCGGTCAGAAACTCACCAAATGCGACATCCGCGTGCCCAAGTTCGCGACAACCGACTTCACCGGTTCAACCGTTGCCGACGTCGTCTCGCGTGGCAAACACCTGCTGATCAGGCTGGACGATGCGAGCACCGGGTGGATTCTCCATTCCCATCTCAAGATGGAGGGCCTGTGGCACGTCTACAACCGCGGCGAGCGATGGCGGCGGCCGGCGTTTAAGGCACGCTGCGTGCTGGAAACGGATACAAAGCAGGTTGTTGGCTTTGACCTCGGGTTCCTGCGGGTCCTGCCGCGCTCCGAGGAGGACGACGCCGTCGGCTACCTTGGCCCCGATCTGCTGGGTCCGGATTGGGACGCCGCTGAGGCGCTGCGGCGCATCCAGTCCGTGCCGGAACGGCCGATCGGGCTGGCGCTGCTGGACCAACGGAATCTCGCGGGCATCGGCAACGTTTACCGCTGTGAAATTTGCTTCCTGGCCGGAGTGCATCCGCTGACACCTGTTGCCCAGGTGCCCAATCTGCCCCGGATGGTCGACCTGTCCAAACGGCTGCTGGAAGCGAACAAGACGCGCAGCCGCAGGATCACCACCGGAAATATGCGCGGAGATCCGCTGTGGGTCTATAACCGCGAGACCCGGGGCTGTCTTCGCTGCGGGACGAAGATCGTGCACGAGCTGGTAGGAGATAACGCGCTTGAGCTGCGCGATCTGTATTACTGCCCTTACTGCCAGCCCGCCGCCGCGATGGACGCTGGCTAAGCAGCTGAGGGACTCGCTCCTTCAAGTTCGCGAGTATCGAAACGCACGCCCATCGATTGATTCCACCCGACAAATCGAATATCGGGATGCAGGAAACGCTGCACCAACTCCATGAACGCATGATGGAGGTCACCGACTCCCTGACGTCCAGGAGGCAGAAACGGCGACGCGCTGCCTCGATCGATTGACCGAAATCGTGCAAAACGAACCGGAAACAACGCCGCCTTCTGGCCCGCTTGTCGGCCTTTTCTGACCTCTGCCTCAGGCCGCTGCTTCAGATCTCTGCTGGGAGGGCGTCAATGGCCGGTGCGCGACGTCGGTAGTCTGGAAGGGTGATGCAATCCCCCCTTCCGGTACGCAACGGAGTGAACGCAACCCGTCTTCGACTGCCAACTGACGGGCCGTGGACGACTGCCATGGAGTATGTCCTCTCCAGGTTTGGACACGTGGATCCGGACGGAATCACGGACCGGTTTGTCCGGGGTGAGGTTGTGGGCCTGGGCGGTGTTCCGCTGACCCCCAAGACTCCGCTGAATGAGCACACTTTCATCTGGTATTACCGGGAATTGCCGCCCGAAGAGCGGCTCCCAGTGGAAATCAACATCCTTCACCAGGATGAGAATCTGCTTGTGGTCGATAAGCCGCATTTCCTGCCCACAACGCCGGGCGGCATGTATGTTGCCGAATCGGCGCTGGTTCGGCTGCGGGTGCAGCTGGACATTCCGGATCTCATTCCCATGCACCGCCTGGACCGGATGACAGCGGGAGTGCTGTTGTTTTCGACCAATCCGGAAACGCGCGGAAAGTATCAAACCCTTTTTGAAAAGCGCCGGATCAGCAAGGAATACGAAGCCGTGGCTCCGGTCCGCGATGACCTCGAGCTTCCCCGGATCGTACGCAGCCGCATGATCAAGTCACGCACTTACCTGTTGGCCCAGGAGGTGGAGGGCGAGCCGAATGCGGAAACCCGGATTGAGCTTCTGGAAGCCCGCGACGGCATTGGACGGTACCGCTTGCAGCCGCACACAGGGAAAACGCATCAGCTGCGGGTCCACATGGCGTCTCTGGGAATCGGTATCCTGAACGATTCCTTCTATCCGGAGCTGCTGCCGCAGGCACCGGATAACTACGAACAACCGCTGCAGCTGCTCGCCCGGTCCGTGGACTTTGTGGACCCGCTAACGAAGCAGCCCGTGCAGTATCGCAGCGGCCTTTCTTTGTCCCACGCTCCGAAGGTATAACCGGGGGAGATCACCTCACCGGGTTATTGCAGGTATGTCCACCCCGGGTTAAATCCCCCCTGACCGCCCCAAAACTGCCGCCGGGGCTTGTCCTCCGGGAGAAGACAGGAAATAATCCGTGCTTTTTCGCTGCGTCACTGGGTAGGGTGGGTGAAACGTCCGGGGCATCGCCCGCGGATACTCTCCGCGAGTGAGGGGAAGGACCCTGATGATTCCGCTGTCGAAATCAGCCGCTGCCCAAAACCGGCTCCGGACACCTCCGGTACCGGAAACGAGCCCCGCAGGGTCCGGCGCCCGGCGTCCTTCCGGGGTGAGCTGGTTCCAGAGCCCTCAGGGCATCCCGTTCGACCTCATTCGCCGGATTGCCGTCACGGGTGCAGCGGCGGGTGCGGCGGTGACGACCGTTCTTCTTGCCCGAACCAATGAGTCGACCGGCGGCGGCATCACGTTCACAGGCGAAAAACTTGCCGGCGCTGAACCACAGGCAGTTCTTGGCGCCGCAGGATCGCTGCTCGCACCGGCAGCCGCAGTGTGGTGGCTGTGGGTGCCTATCGCGGCCGGCTGGCTGGGATACGCCCTGTACCAGTGGCTTCCCGGGCAGCGGGCAAACCCCCGGCACCGCCGGCTTGGCTGGTTCATTCTGGCGTTCCAAATCCTGGCCTTTGCATGGCTGCTGGCGGTCTCTTCAGGGAGCGCGGGTTTCCTGTTGGCCGTTGCCGCAGCTCAAATCATTGCGGGACTGTTCGCGGTCCACAGCATGAACCGCCACCCGGTGACATCCCGCATGGAAGGATTCCTGACCGACATACCTCAGGGGTTCTCTCTGGCCGCAGGCGTTTTATCGTTTACTGCAGCACTTTCCTTCATCCTGACGGCAGAAGGAACAGATCTGGCCGGCTGGGGCGGCAACGTTTGGGCACTTGTTGGCCTCATCACGGTCACCGTGGGCACTGTGGCAATCTGCATGACGGACCGCGGGCATCTGTCGGTGGCGCTGGCGTCAGTCTGGGCACTGTGCTGTGTTGCTTTTGAACGGCTGACCGGAGCACCGGATTCGACTGCTATTGGCGCTGCAGCGGCTGCGGCCGCCTTCCTGATCCTCGTGTCAGCGGGATCCCGCAGGCATCAGGTGGACCATGAACGCCGCCGCGAGGAACGGCACAATGAGCGACGCCGCCCATCAGATGCACCCGAGTTGGCCAGCGCCTAGCCGCCACGGCATCGCACCACAGCAGAAAAGGAAAGCTGGGCACACCGCTGCCAAGGAATACGGCAGCGGCCGAGGAGGTTGCCGCCGGATATGAAGATCATTGGTGTGGAAAAGTTCGGCGGCCCCGAGGCCCTGACAGTGCTGGATGTACCCGAGCCTCACGCCGGGCCGGGCGAGGTGCGCATCCGGGTCCGGGCGGCAGCAGTGAGCCCCACCGACACCGTTGTGCGCGCCGGCGGATCCGGCAGGGACCTCGGCCGGATGCCCGCGGTGCCCGGCATGGATGCGGCCGGGATCATTGATGAGGCCTCCGAAGCCAGCGGATGGCAGGCGGGCGACCGGGTTATGACCATTGCACTGCCGTTCGGAGACCATCAGGGCGCATACACGGAATATCTGGTGGCCCCTGCGGACTCCCTGGCACACATCCCTGCCGGCATGGACTTCGCCGAAGCATCAACCCTGCCCATGAACGGGCTCACCGCGGTCCAGACTCTGGAGAAGCTTAACCTGCAGCCCGGCCAGTCACTGGCCGTTACCGGAGCCGCGGGAACCCTGGGAAATTATCTGGTCCAGCTGGCCAAACACGCCGGCCTGCGGGTAGTGGCCGACGCCGCCCCCAAGGACCGCGAATTGGTCTCCGACCTGGGTCCGGACTACATCGTGGAGCGGGGCGACGATGTGGCCGAACGTATCCGGGAGTTCTTCCCGGACGGAGTCGATGCCCTCGCCGATGCGGCTGTGATGAATGAAAAAGCTGTTCCCGCCATCAAAGACGGCGGACGCTTCGCGACCTTCCGCTGGTGGCACGAGGAACCGGGACGCGGCATCACGGTGCATCCCATTGCGGTTCGCGATGAATACCACTCAGGCCAGAAGCTGGAAGCACTCCGCCGCCTCGCGGAGGACGGAACGCTGACGCTTCGGGTAGCGGACCGGATCCCGGCGGCAAAGGCCGCAGAGGCACACCGCAGGCTCGAGGCCGGCGGAGTCCGGGGCCGGCTGGTCCTGCTCTTCTGATCTTTCGGCCCAGCGCCGGCTGGTCCTGCTCTTCCAGTCTTTCGGACCGGCGCCGGCGGTTACAGCGGAACCCAGCGGCCCCGCTGCCGCCGCAGGACCCGCAGCCGTTCCGCCTCCGCAATTTCATCCACGGCATGGCGCATGTTTGCGGCAGCTCGCAGTGCGGAGGAGTTTTCCAGCGACCATTCATTATCCGGAACCATGAAGCGCAGGGTGATGCGCGGAATCCCGCCAACTATTTCGAGGTGATTGGCCTCCACATGATGGCTTGCGGCCAGTGCGGCAACAGCTGTTTCCATTACGGCTTCCGGAGGCGTGCCCGGTTTTAGCCCCGTAATGTTCAGCTGTGCTCGAAAAGAAGGCATAAAAACAGGTTAGCCGCTAACGGCAACCGGCCCGCCGGTTCAGGCGGGCCGGTGACTTCGTTCCTAAGAATTCAATAGGTTCTCAGGACGCGGAAGATCTGCGCCGTTAGAGTTCGCGTTCTTCCGGGTCAAAATCGGCCAGCGGGTTTCCACCCAGGTGTGCCGGATCATCGCTGGCGTCTTCTTCATCGGCCGAGATGGGGTCGTCGAAGTCGACGTCGCTCGCCGCCTCACCGATGGTCGGCACCTCGGGCGGGATCTGGGAATCGCCCGCTTCGTAGCGCTCCTGCTCGGTTTCATCCCGCAGGGTCTGATCCGACAGCGTTCCGGGTTCCCCCATGAGGGGCTCCTCGTTCACCAGCGGATCCTCCTGCCAGCGGTCCGGGTTGTCCTCAGCGGCACCGGGATAGCTCAGGTCCTCAGGATCAATGAACTCATCCGCGTTGCTCAGGTCGTCGACATCCGTCAGGTCGCTGAGCGGCACTTCCGAGACTTCATCAGGAGTCACAACATCGGCTATGTCGTCAGCCAGTACGGGATCATCGCCCAGTTCGGGATCGGGAATACTCTGCTCAGTCATCAACCTAGCCTTTCCGTTGCGTGCGGGCTGCCGGCTCTTGTGCACCAGATGCAATTACCCGGTGCACAAGAGGGGAAATCCGGCAGATCGTCGTTAGTAAGCCTACTGACGCAGCTCCCCGAATACCACTCGAACACCTCAAGGACGGATTACGGACCCATTGCAGGCGCGAAATTGTACCTAACTTCCGCGATATGTCAGGCCTAAGAGCAATTACGTCACATTAGTTTGACGTAAAGGTAACCCTAAGTAAGGGTTACCTGAGTTACCAATGTGAGACATAACGAGGGAGTCGCAGTGACCTTGCTGCACCATACAGAAAAGCGCTCCGGTCTGGCCCTGCAGAGCGAACGGGAAGCGGCCGCCGACCAGCTGTTCACCGCACGGACCACCGCACGCTACGCCGCCGACGTCGTCCGGGGCGTGAATCTTGTCGCCGCAACAGTCGCCGGCACCACCGCGCCATTCACGGGAATCACCCCCGCAGAACTGGCACCGGAGGTGGAAGCCATTGATCTGGAGACACCACTGGAGGCCACAGATGCCGCCCTGGAGGAACTTGCCCGCGTGTACTTGAAGGATGCCGTGTACTTTCACGACACAAAGTACGCGGCTCATTTGAACTGTCCCGTGGTGATTCCCGCCCTGGTGGGGGAAGCCATCTTGTCCGCCGTCAATTCTTCGCTGGACACCTGGGATCAAAGCGCCGGAGCAACGCTGATTGAACGCCGGCTCATCCGCTGGACGGCGGATCGACTGGGCCTCGGCGGACGGGCGGACGGAGTGTTTACCAGCGGCGGAACCACGTCCAACCTGCAGGGCCTCCTGATTGCCCGCAACCAGGCGGTAGCCAAGCTGCGCCTGGATCCGCGGCGCGAAGGCCAACGCCTGCCAGCGCTTTTGGACGGCCTGCGAATCTTCACCTCCGAGGCAAGCCACTTCAGCATCGCGAAGTCCGCATCACTGCTGGGACTGGGATACGACGCCGTGGTGCCGGTGCCCTGCGATTCCCGCCGCCGGATGGATCCCGAGGCACTGCGGACAGCCTTAGAGGCCAGTATTGCCCGCGGCGAAACGCCCATGGCCATCGTTGCCACCGCCGGCACCACGGACTTCGGCAGCATTGACCCGCTTCCGGCCGCCGCGGCCCTCGCCCGGCACCACAACATCTGGCTGCACGTAGACGCGGCCTACGGAGGCGGGCTCATTACCTCGCTGCGGCACCGCCATCTGCTCCACGGGATCGGTGCCGCCGATTCGGTCACCGTTGACTATCACAAGACGTTCTTCCAGCCGGTGTCCTCCAGCGCCCTGCTGGTCCGGGATGCGGCAATGCTTGGGCACGTCACCTTCTACGCCGACTACCTGAATCCGGAAAGCGCAGCCAGGGAGCTCATTCCCAATCAGGTCGACAAGAGCCTTCAAACCACGCGGCGGTTCGATGCCCTGAAGCTGTGGCTCACGCTGCGGCTGATGGGGGCCGACGGGATCGGGCATCTGCTGGATGCCGCGGTGGACCTCGCGGCGGAGGTTTCCGATCTCCTGGCCGATGATCCGGACTTTGATCTGGCCGCACCGGCCCAACTGAGCACCCTGGTGTTCCGCTACCTCCCGCCGGGCACGGATGACGAGAGCGCTGATGGCGCCAACCGGCACATTCGGAAGGCACTCTTTGCCTCGGGTGAGGCGGTGGTCGCAGGAACAACGCTGGGGGGCAGGCATTACCTGAAGTTCACCCTGCTCAATGCGGAGACCACCCTGGAGGACATCCGGGAAATCCTCGCCCTGATCCGCACCACCGGACAGAACTACCTGGTTGCAGCGGCAGGGGCGGCAGCATGAGCGCCGCAGCAGACGCCGTACACGTCCATGACGCCGTCGGCATAGGCGTTGGTCCCTTCAACCTGGGGCTGGCCGCGCTGACCGATCCGATTGCGGACCTTGACCTGGTGTTCGTTGACGCGCGGCCCGGCTTCGACTGGCATCCGGGGATGATGCTGGACACCGCCCATCTCCAGGTCCCGTTCATGGCTGACCTGGTGACGCTGGCGGACCCGACATCGCCGTATTCGTTCCTGAACTTCCTGAAGCAGACCGGCCGCATCTACCGCTTCTACATCCGGGAGAACTTCTATCCGCTGCGCGCCGAGTTCAATGCCTACTGCCAGTGGGTCGCGGACGCACTGCCCAATGTGCACTTCGGCGAGCGCGTCACGGATGTGGAATACGACGGCGGCGCCTACTCGGTGCACACCGTTGGCCCGCAGGGGCCGAAGGTCCGCCGCGGCCGCCGGTTGATTCTGGGAACCGGAACCCAGCCGCATATCCCCGAAGCAGCCCGTGCCGTCACCGGGGCGGGCGGGCTGGTGCTGCACAACGCCGACTATCTGGCGCGGAAAGCCGAACTGCAGGCGCGGTCCAGCATCACGGTGGTCGGCAGCGGGCAAAGCGCCGCGGAGATCTATTGTGATTTGCTCCAGGACCTGCCCTCCCGCGGCTACGAGTTGAACTGGGTTACCCGCTCCGGACGTTTCTTTCCGCTGGAGTACACCAAGCTGACCCTGGAAATGACGTCGCCGGAGTACGTGGACTATTTCCATGCCCTGCCGGAACCCACACGGGACCGGCTCGTCGCAACCCAGAAGAACCTTTACAAAGGCATCGATTCGGACCTGATCAACACCATTTATGACACCCTGTATGCCCTGAGCCTCCATGGAGAACCCCGGACCCGGCTGCTGACCCACATGGAACTGCGCGAGGCCAGCTACCACCCGGAGACGGACAGCCACACCCTCACGCTGCACCACGGCGAACAGGACCGGGGGCACCTGCTGGAGACCGACGCCGTCGTGCTGGGCACCGGATATGCCTACCGTGAGCCGGACTTCCTGGCCGGAATCAGCGGGCGCATCCGGCGTGATGCCGCCGGGCGGTTCGATGTTGACCGGACGTATGGAATCAGCACCGTGCCGGGAGAGATCTTTGTGCAGAATGCGGAGCTGCACACCCACGGCTTCGTCAGTCCGGACCTGGGCATGGCCGCCTACCGGAACTCGGTGATCATTGCGCAGATGCTGGGACGGGAATACTACCCGGTGGAGAGCAGCATTGCCTTCCAGGAATTCGGCGTTCCGGAGCCCGAGCCCGCCGGCACCGCTGTCGGCGTCCCCTCCCGGACGGCCGTGGGCGCGGAGGCGGGCGCATGAGTTTCACCATTGTCCCGGTCGACGCGGGCCGCGACGCTCCATTGCTGCACAGCTGGATGACCCGCGATTACGCCCGGTTTTGGGGCATGCGCGACGCCACCCGGGAAACGGTGCAGGCCGAATATGCCAGCATTGCCGCACACCCGCATCATCACGCGTGGCTGGGCCTGGATGGCGGATCGCCGGCGTTCCTGATGGAGTCCTATGCACCCGCGCATTCTCCGCTGGCCGGCCTTTACGCCGTGCAGCCCGGAGACACGGGTATGCACCTCCTGGTGGGGCCGCCGGAAAAGCCCAAACCCGGCTTCACCACCGCGGTGTTCCGCTCCGTGCTGGAGTTCCTCTTTGCGGATGAGCGCACACAGCGGATTGTGGTGGAACCGGACGTACGCAACACCAAGATTGCGGCACTGAATGCCCGGATGGGTTTTGTACCCGCCGGAATCATCTCCCTTCCGGACAAGGAAGCCGTCCTGAGCTTCTGCACCCGGGCGGACCACCTCCGTGCGCTGCGTGCCCTCACCCCTGTCCAGCCACTCCCCGATTCCCTGACCGTTCGAGATTGCCCGACCGTCCCCGCCACACCATCAGGAGCAGCCCTGTGACCACCACCCTTCCCGACGCAGGCACTTCCGAACCTGCCGCCACCCCCTTCGCCGCCTCCGGGTCATCATCAAGTTCTTCCCTAACCCCGAGTCCGGCCGCGGCCGCGGCCACCAGGCACCTGACCTCCGTACGGTGGGAAGCAGCAAACCGGCACCTCATCCGCAAGGCCCTGGCTGAGTTTTCCCATGAACGGATTTTGCGTCCGGAACCGCTCAGCGGGCCGGGCTCACAGGGGTCCGCCTCCGGCGCGCACAGGTCCACCTATCGCCTGCGGTCCGACGACGGCGGCGCCGAGTACCGCTTCGAGGCCCGGCTTCTCGCCCTGGACCATTGGTCCATTCCTGCCGCCGGCATCCGCCGGTTTGCCGGCGGCCGTGAAACAGCCCTGGATGCCCTGGTGTTCATCACGGAATTTTCCGGCACGCTGGGGATCAATGAGCAGATACTCCCCGTCTATCTGGAAGAAATCAGCAGCACCCTCGCCTCCCACGCCTTCAAGAATTCCCCCGACTCGCCGTCGTCGGATCTGCTGGCCCGAGGAGTGACCGGCGGAAAGGACCCCGCGGCGGACTTCCAGGCCGTGGAACGGTCGATGACCGAAGGACATCCCTGTTTTGTCGCCAACAACGGCCGTCTCGGCTTCAGCTCGGACGACTACCTGGCCTATGCGCCGGAGGCCGGTGCCCCGGTTCAGCTGGAGTGGATCGCTGTGCGCCGAGACCGTGCCGTCTTCACCGCTCTTCCGGGGCTGGAGTACCGGGACCATGTGGAGCGTGAACTGGGCGCCGCCGTCGTCGCCGGCTTTGATGCCCGGCTGGCGCAGCGCGGAGCCGACCCCGCCGCGTACCTGTACATGCCGGTGCACCCGTGGCAGTGGACCAATAAGCTGACCGTCACCTTTGCCGCCGAAATTGCCCAGGGCCATCTGGTGCATCTGGGCACCGGGGAAGACGTCTATCAGGCACAGCAGTCCATCCGCACCTTTTTCAACCGCGGCCGCACGGACCGCTGCTACGTGAAAACCGCGCTGTCAGTGGTGAACATGGGCTTCATGCGCGGCCTCTCCCCCGAATACATGCTGGCCACACCCGCCATCAATGCCTGGCTGGACGGACTGGTCCGGGCTGACGGCACACTGCAGGGCGCCGGTTTCAGCATCCTGCGCGAAAGCGCCGCCGTGGGCTACACGAACCGCTATTTTGAGGCCGGGGCACCCAAGGGGTCGCCGTACCGCAAAATGCTCTCCGCCCTGTGGCGGGAGAGCCCGGTGCCGCACCTGGGCGAGGGTGAGCAGCTGGCAACCATGGCCTCTCTCCTGCATACCGATGCCGCGGGACGGCCCTTCGTTTCGGCCCTGATTGAACAGTCCGGCCTCAGTGCGCAGGCGTGGCTGGAACAGTACCTGCGGGCCTACCTTGTGCCCCTGCTGCACAGCTTCTACGCCTATGAACTGGCGTACATGCCGCACGGCGAGAACCTGATCATGGTGCTGAAGAACGGGGCCGTGCAGCGGATGATCATGAAGGACATTGCCGAGGAAATAGTGGTCATGGGAAACCGTACGGCTATGCCCGAAGAATGCTCCCGGGTGCGGGTGCGGATTCCGCAGGATGAGAAGATCCTGTCCATCTTCACCGATGTGTTCGACTGCATCTTCCGCTTCCTGGCCGCACTGCTGGACGAAGATGGGCAGCTGTCCGAGCAGGACTTTTGGGCCGCGGTGGCCTCGGTGGTGAGGGAGTACCAGGACTCGCATCCGGAACTGGCGGACGAGCTTGCCGCGCATGACCTCTTTGCCGGGGACTTTCCGCTGTCCTGCCTGAACCGGCTGCAGCTGCGCAACAACCAGCAGATGCTGGATCTCAGCGATCCCTCCGGCGGGCTGCAGTTCTCCGGGCGGCTGGACAATCCGCTGGCTGCTTTCCGGCGGTGATCCGGTCTTCCCCGCCGGTGCAGCTGCGCCGGCGGGGAAGATCTGCCGAACCGGAAACTCCGCCTACCTCAGTGCCGAAATTCCGGTGATATCCCGGCCCACCAGGAGTGAATTGATCTCGTACGACCCCTCGTACGTGTAGATGGCTTCGGCGTCCGCGAAGACCTTGGCCATCCGGTAGTCGGTGACAATTCCGTTGCCGCCCAAAATGCTGCGCCCCAGCGCCACGGTTTCACGCATTTTGGCACTGGCATAGGACTTCGCCAGGGCAGCCTGCGCCATGCCGGCGCCGGACGGCCGCAGCCCGTCACCGGAACCGCTGGCGACTTCCGCGGAGGGGTACCCGCCCCGCTCCAGCTCTGACACCCTGGCCAGCATTCCGGTGCTTGCCACCGTGTTGCCGAGCATCCGGACGAGCTGTTCGGTCACGAGCTGGAAGGACGCCAGCGGGCGGCCGAACTGCTTGCGCTCTACGGCATAGGCACGGGCAATGTCGACGGCGGCCAGCTGCGCGCCGACAGCCTGCCAGCCCACCATGATGCGCGAACCGCGCAGCAGGTGCTTGATGTCCTCGAAGCTGTCGATTCCCGCCAGCCGGTCAGTTTCCGCAACCCGCACCCCGGTGAGGGTTATGTCCGCGTTCTGCACGGTCCGAAGCGCCGTCTTGTTTTCGATCCGGGTGCGGTGGACTCCGGGGAGCGAGGCATCCAGCAGGAAGCCCCGAACCTTGCCGGTGGCCGGTTCACGCGCCCACAGGAGCATGTAATCACAGAACGTTCCGTTGCCGATCCAGCGCTTGCTGCCGTTCAGGATCCACGAGTCGCCGTCCCGCACCGCAGTGGTTTCCATCCCGCCGGCAACATCCGAACCATGGTCGGGTTCGGTGAGGGCAAAGGCCCCGGTAATCCGCAGGGTCAGAGCGTCGTCCAGCAGCCGGTCCTTCTGCTCGGACGAGCCGAAGGCGTGCAGGGCTTCCACGAACAAGTCATGGTGGACCATGAAGAACGTGGCGATGGAGGTGTCGGTGCGGGTCATTTCCGCTATCACCAGTCCGGCAAACAGCGGACTGTAGCCCTGCTGCACAGGGGTGGAGAGCTTCAGCGCCGCCAGTTTGGGCAGCAGCTCAGCGGGAAAGTATGCGTCCTGCCACCACTGCCCGGCATGCGGAGCCACCTCGGTTTCGAGGAACGCACGCAGCTCGGCGAGTTTCTCCTGTTCCCGGTCACTCAGCAAATCTTCGAACGCGTAGAAGTCCGCGTCCGGAAGTTCAAGTTCTGATTCCAAAGCCAAAATTAGCGCGGCCCCATCCGAATAGCGCCGTCCAGACGGATCGTCTCGCCGTTGAGCATCTGGTTCTCGATGATGTGGGCGGCCAGTGCGGCGTATTCATCCGGCCGGCCCAGACGTGAGGGATGCGGAACCTGCTGGGCGAGGGAATCCTGCGCCTCCTGGGGAAGACCGGCCATCATGGGGGTTTCGAAGATCCCCGGGGCGATCGTGACCACGCGGATCAGGTGCCGTGCCAGCTCGCGCGCCAGCGGCAGGGTCATGGCGGCCACTCCGCCTTTTGACGCGGAATAGGCGGGCTGCCCAATCTGGCCGTCGAAGGCAGCCACCGATGCCGTGTTGATGATGACGCCGCGCTCCGACGTTCCGCCCGTCTGGACCGGTTCCGTTTCGGCCATGGCCTGCGCCGCAAGACGGCTGACGTTGAAGGTTCCAATGAGGTTGACCTGGATGACGCGGGCAAAGTCCTCCAGCGGAAGCACCCCGTTGCGTCCCAGCACCTTTCCCGGAGTGGCAATGCCGGCGCAGTTCACGGCTACGCGCAGCGGACCGGCGTTCATGGCGGCCTCCACAGCGGCAGCCATCTGCTCGGGATCAGTGACGTCACCGGGCACAAAGTGGGCGTTGTCGCCCAATTCGGCGGCGTAGGCCAGCCCGCCGGAGGAAGGAAGATCAACCAGGATGACTGACGCGCCGGCGTCGTACAACCTGCGGGCCGTGGCCCGCCCAAGTCCGGAGGCACCCCCGGTAACGAGTGCCGATGCGCCTGAAATGTCCATGGGTTCTCCTGCAAAAAAGGGCTGCCGCCCCTGCGGCGGCGCATTATGAGCCTACTGTGATCGGGCACACAGCGCACATTGATGGTGCTTGGTAGCCGGTCTCCGGGGTTTATCGCGGCCCGGTTCCGGGTTGGCCGGCCGGTGCGTTCCCGCTGTAACCGCACGGCGGACGGGTCTAAGGTGGGTCGCATGCTGTCCTCGGAACCGCTGCATGAAATTCAGGCCCGCGCCGACGTTGCCGCCGCATCCGTTACTGACGCCTTTGCCCGGCCACTGTTCAGGTTGCCGGGCACGGAACTCGCGGCGGTTCAGAGCCCTGCCCCGAGGCACATACTGCCGGGCCCTTGGCACTACTGGTGGCAGGCACACTACGTTGATGCCCTCGTTGACGCTGCCCTGCGCGGAGCCCCCGATGCGGCCCGGCGAGCCCATGTGGTGGTCCGCAGCATCCGCCTCCGGAACGGGCTGCGGGCCACCAATTGGTACTTTGACGACATGGCATGGCTGGCGCTGGCTGTGAGCAGGCTTGATGCCCTTGTTCCCGCGCGCAGGTCCGGCAGGCAGCCCGACGACGGCGCCAGGGTGCCGTCCGCACAGCCCCACCCGAGAATGCTGGCTGCGCTTACCGGCGCTCTTCGCTCGGCCCACACCATGGAGCTCGGCGGCGGGCTGTACTGGAACCGGCGCCGCTCCTTCAAGAACACTCCGGCAACGGCTCCGGCGGCACTGCACTTCGCCAGAAACGGTGAACGCGAGCGCGCCCAGGCCCTGGTCGATTGGCTGAACACGACCCTGCTTGATCCGGAGACCGGCCTGTACCTGGACGGCATCAAGCCGGGAGCGGACATCAAGCCGGGCTCTGGCACCAATTCCGGTGCAGGCACCCCGGATAGCGGTAGGCCGGGCAGCTCCGACGGATTCGCGCCGGGAGAAGGAGGGCAGCCCCCGCATTCCGTGCTTGAGCGGGCCGTTTTCACCTACAACCAGGGCCCCGTTCTGGGGGCACTGCTGGAGCTGGGCGGACCGGCGAACCTCGCCCGTGCGGCCGAGCTGATCAACGCCGTGCGCAAGGAACTTACCCACCCCGGCACCTCGGTGCTGATCACGCACGGCACCGGCGATGCCGGCCTGTTCACGGGGATTCTCGGCCGCTACCTGGCCTCTGCCGCCGTTTCACCCACCCTCCCGCCGGATCAGCGCCGAGAAGCCGCACAGCTGGTCGACGCCACGGCCAACGCCCTCTGGGAGGGAAGAACCAAACGCGGAGCCCGGACAATATTCTCTCTGCACCCGCTGGAACCGGCGGAGCGGCACTATCCGGCCGGAACCGGCGTCGGCCTCTCGACGCAGCTGTCTGCCTGGATAATCCTGGAAGCCGCTGCACGGATCCGACGCGGCCTGAGCTGACCGCGGGCCTGACGGTGCGGCGCCTGAAAGCAGGGCGCCTGGATGCGGATGCCTGCAGACTGAGTCGCTAGCTGACCTTCTGCGGGTGCTGTGACGCCGCGGCGCGGTCGTCCAGATCCGCGAGCGTCAGCCGGCGGCGCGGTTCCGACGGCAGCGGACGGCTGCTTTCCACTTCCAGTCCGGGGCCGACATGGATCATTTCGCCGGAGTCCATCAGCCGCCAGCTGGGGTTATCGTCCATTTTTTCAGTGGCCAGCAGGACGGCGGGCCGCTGGCCTTCGCCCAGTTCCTGGCTGTGCACACTGATTCGGTTGGTGCGCATCCCGCGGTGCGGGTCCGTTCCGGCCAGCTCGAGAATGTACAGGGGATGCGTGTCCGGATAGCGGACCGCCCACACATCGGCCCCCATGGTCAAAATAATATTCAACGCGTAGAGCCGCAGATTCTCCGCAACCCAGGCCAGGGCGGACACAATGGCTGCCTCCACGTCGCCGCCGTTGCTGCGCACCTCGGCCGTGATCAGTGCGAAGACCCTCTCACTGTCCGTCTCCCCCTTCACGAGGTCCATGACGCCGAGCTTCTGCAGCCGTTCGTCCAGACGGTCCAAATCCTCCACTACGCCGTTGTGGGCCAGCAGGCGGTTGTCCTGCTCGAAGGGGTGTGTATTGACCTTTAGGTTTCCGCCGGTGCTGGCGTACCGCACGTGCGCAAGGAACGTGAGGCTGGACAGGTCACGGGCTTCGGCCGCATAGGCCTTGTCTTCATAGGCTGCAATCGGAGCTTTTTCCACCATCGGGCGGCCTTCCCGGTCGAAGGTGCCGATTCCGAATCCGTCAGCGTCCCGCCGGCTCTGCTCGGCCAGGCTGTCCGGTGCGGTGAGGAGCCAGAAGGTGGCTTTAACGGGGGTCTTTCCGGCGTGCATTGCAAACAGACGACACATGCGGCGATCCTCCACAGTTCTGCCGCGGTGCAGTTGCTCCCCCCGCGGACTTACCCTCCAACGCAACACTTTCCTTCAAGCGTCCCGCGGGCTCCCGGCGAAGACAAGGATGGACACCTCAGGGGCTCCGGCGCTGGGGATACAAGGCTTGTCCGTCGGCGAGCATCTGCACGAAGGCCGCAATCCTGCGTTCCCGCGCCGCAGGTGTTTTCAGCGTACTGAGCCGGAAGAACAGGGCGTAACGGTTTTGGGAGTTCAAGATGTCATACATGGCCTGAGCCCGCGGAACCTTCGCAATCGCGGCCAGTAAATCCTCCGGAATCTGGGCGCTGGCCGGACCGGCGTACGCCGCCTCCCAGCGTCCATCAGCCTTGGCCTGTTCGACGGCGGCGCGGCCGGCCGGCTGCATCCGGCCTTCGGCTTCCAGCTGTTCCGCAAATCCCACGTTGCGCTGGCTCCAGATGCTGCGTTTGCTACGCGGTGTGAAGCGCTGAAGCCAGCTTTCCTCATCACGCTTGTTCGCCTGCCCGTCAATCCAGCCGAAGCACAACGCTTCCTGCAGTGCTCCGGCATAGGTCAGCGCCGTGACGCCGCCGCCTTTGCGTCCCAGAACCAGCTGCACGCCCGGGGACTGCGCATGATGGAAATCCAGCCACTGGCGCCATGCCGAAGCGTCCGGCAACAGGAGTTCGGGCAGCGGGGCCTTGGGCTGCGCCGGGGGTTTGAGCACCTTGGGCTGCGCCGGGGGTTTGGGTGCCTTGGGCTGCGCCGGACGTTCGGAGGTCGGGGGTTCCGCTGTCGGGGGTTTGGGCGCCCGGCTTTGGGCTGCTCGAGTTTTTGGTGTCGAGGGTCCCTGCGGGCCGGCACCGGTGCCTGCGGAAACGGACCCGGCCGCCGTCGGCTCCTGATCATTGCCGCTCATACGCACGAGCGTAGCCTCCGTGCAGGCACGGCAGAAGACCGGCCGGCAGTTCAGCCGAGGGCCAAAGCGCCGCGCGTCGCAGCAGCCCGCCCGCCGGATTGCGGTAAAACACTGCTATGAGCGTTCGTACACCTGACCCCTATCCCGGCTGGCTTTCAGAAGATGAACTCAGAGACGCGAGGCAGCGGCTGCCCATGGTCTATGTGGAAGCCGTTCCCGTCCGCTGCGACCCCTTGGGGTACGTCACGGAAGTGGGACTCCTGCTGCAGGCCACGAGTGAGGGCAAGATGGTCCGCACTTTCGTCTCCGGCCGTGTGATGTACCGGGAGACAATCCGCGGCGCCCTGCTGCGGCATCTCGAAAAGGACCTCGGCCCCCTGGCGCTGCCCCAGCTGCCGCCCAGCCTGGTTCCGTTCACGGTGGCCGAATACTTCCCGTCACCCTCCCAATCGGGGCTGACGGATGAGCGCCAGCACGCCGTCGCACTGGCATACCTCATCCCCGTCACCGGGGAATGCGACCCGCGGCAGGATGCCCTGGAACTGTCATGGCTGACACCGGAAGAAGCCCTCAGCCCGGATATTTATGCAGAATTCGCCGGCGGCCGCGGGGACCTGCTGCGGCAGGCTCTGGCCTCCGCTGCCTGGGGCCGCTGAGCCCCGGCACCGCTTC
Source organism: Arthrobacter sp. TJ-178 (assembly GCF_058269275.1). NCBI lineage: Bacteria > Bacillati > Actinomycetota > Actinomycetes > Micrococcales > Micrococcaceae > Arthrobacter > Arthrobacter sp. TJ-178. The sequence goes on from NZ_JBZCNK010000006.1 coordinate 99,942, forward strand.
TTTATATACTGGGGGCCGACTGCCTCAAGAGAAGGAACCTGCCATGCCTGAGAGCCAACCGGAATCCTACACATTCCGGGTCAATGCCGAGTTGCTGGAGCCCGGGCAAATCCCGGTGCATGAAAGCGCCCCGCTGGCTCCGGTGAAGGACAGCACGGTGAAGGATGACGACTTCGGTACGCCCGCGCTCGTCAATCTGATCCTGGAGGACGGGATGGCGCTGTCCCTGGCGTACGGCTCGTCGGTGCGTGTGCAGGCTCCCCCGCCCGTCAGCGCCCCTGCCGACGCCGTCCGCCTGGTCCCTCATGAAGAGGAAAACTACGCGGCCATCGTGGAAGCCGCCGCGCATGCCCACCCCGACGACGCCCGTGTCCAGGAGGTGGCTTCCCGGCTGGGCCGCGGCCTGAACGTCAAGTCCGGAAGCAACCTTCGGGACGTCCGGGATTTGGCGCACATGCTTTACGTGAACCTCAACGACGCCGAAAACGCGCTGCAGGTCTGCAATATCATCACCGGACTGCCGTTTGACGGGAACTTCGGCCGGTGGAACTGGATCCAGAGTGCACTCGCGCTGGCCGCGCGCATCACCCACGAGGCCGGAGACAAGGAAACGTCAGCGGCCTATGCACAGGCCGTCCGGGCCGGCGACACTGCAGAAAGTGATCCGCTCAAGGCCAAACTCGCAGCAGAGCTGCTGCAGCGCCAGCTGAACCAGCCGAACCTATATGACCGTGAAATCCACCGCGCGTCCGACTCCGGGGACGACCGCGGCGAACGCGACTGGCGGGTCCTGCGGCTGGACGCCCTGCTGTACCTGCGTGCCCATGGCGGCTCCCAGACGCTGTCGGAACATGAACTGGACCGCCGGATCCGCAACGAGCTCATTGCGGTCCGCGGACTGAACCAGGACCTCTAGGCTCCTTCGGGGTTCTGCGGAGCCGGGGTTTCAGACCCGGCATTTCGGCGTGAACGCCCGCGGACGTGATCTGACCACAGGCGCATGATGAGGACCATCGCCATGCCCACTGCGGCGCCGATCACCGTTTCGATGGCCCTGTCCCGGATCAGGACCCCGGGACTGCTCGGATGTGCCAGCTCGGTGCTGACCAGCGCCAGCGGCGTCACAACAACCTGAGCCAGGGCATATTGGCGGGCAATGAGCATTTCAGCACCGAACTGCAGCACCGCGATGACCACGACGATCTGCCACGGGCTCAGCCCCGGCAGCAGGATCAGCGCAGTAAGCACCAGACCGCCAAACGTACCCAGAATGCGCTGCACGCCGCGGAAGATGCGTACCCGCGCACCCAATCCCACCAGCGGCACCGTGGCCGCGACCATTGCCCAGTAGTTGTGCCCAATGCCCATCAGGGTGGCGATGGAACCGGCCACCGCCGCGGCTACGGCATATTCGCAGGCCTCAACACACGCAGCCTTCCGCTGGGCAGAGCTTAACCGAGGCCGGACAGGCTTCGTCCACGGACCGCGGTGCCGGGGAAAGAGCCGGCCGGAAATGCCAAGCAGAAGGCAGAACGCCACGGTGCACACGGCCACCAGCAGCGCCTGCCACAGCGGCGGCTGGTTCGGCACGGAGGAGATGGCGGCATAGGCAAAGATATGAAAGAGGGATCCGGCCGGACGCAGCCGCCAGAGTCCCGAGACCAGGGTTCCCAGCCCGGCAACTATGGACGTACCCAGAACAATGTCCCAGGTATTGGGCTCAATCCGGGAAGTCAGGGCTCCGGCCGTAATCACCAGGAGCATGAGGATACCTGCGCGCAGCTGATGCCCCAGACGCTGGCGGTGCGGCTCGTTGCGGCCGTAGATGCCGGTGAAGGCACCGAAGCTGGCGAAGATGGCAAGATCGATCCGGTCCATCCCCAGCAGCACCAGCAGCGGAAGGCCCACACCCAGCCCGCAGCGGATAGCCGCCTGGTGGTCATTGTGGGCTGGACCAATCCGGAACATTTCTCGTAGCTGATCCAAGGGTCTGGTACGGCCTTTCTTTACACGGGAGGTCGGCGAAAATCGCCCATTCCACGTTACGCCTGCCACCCTTCCGACCATGAAAAGTGTGCTGTGCGTCGCCTCTGCACCCGACTTATGCCTTCACACCTCATCCTCGGGCGGTACAGCAGCCCGCCGAGCGGCACGGACGAGATGCCGGGTAAGGCAAAATGGAGAGGTGCCTTCCTCAACCTTTTCTTTCGCCCTCGGTAAGCGCCTGCGCGAAACCACTGCCCCCTCAGCTGAGCAGACGCAGGCCAACGGCGGTGAATTCCAGGGCCGCACCGGAACGATCACCACGCCGCACGGCGAAATTGCCACGCCGGCCTTCATTGCCGTAGGCACCAAGGCCACCGTCAAGGCGGTCCTTCCCGAGTCCATGGCGGATCTGGGCGCCCAGGCCCTCCTGGCCAACGCCTACCACCTGTACCTCCAGCCCGGCCCCGATGTTTTGGATGCCGCGGGCGGGCTGGGCAAGTTCATGAACTGGTCCGGCCCCACCTTCACCGATTCCGGCGGCTTCCAGGTCATGAGCCTGGGCGCCGGCTTCAAGAAGGTCATCAATATGAATGCGGACGGCACCACCCACGCCACGGGAGCGGACGACGCCGTCGCCCCCGGCAAGGAGCGCCTGGCCCACATTGACGACGACGGCGTCTGGTTCAAGTCCCACCTCAACGGCGACAAGCACCGCTTCACGCCCGAGGTGTCCATGCAGGTGCAGCACCAGATCGGCGCGGACATCATGTTTGCGTTCGATGAGCTGACCACCCTGATGAACTCGCGCCAGTACCAGGAAATGTCGCTGGAACGCACCCGCCTCTGGGCGCTGCGCTGCATCAAAGAACATCAGCGGCTCACGGAGGAGCGGGTGGGCAAGCCTTACCAGGCGCTGTTCGGCGTCCTGCAGGGTGCCCAGTACGAGGACCTGCGGCGCAAAGCCTCCCGCGATCTCGGTGCCATGGACTTTGACGGCTTCGGCATTGGCGGGGCGCTGGAGAAGGAAAACCTGGGAACCATCGTGCGCTGGTGCACCGAGGAACTGCCCGAAGACAAGCCGCGCCACCTGTTGGGTATTTCGGAACCCGATGACATCTTCACCGCCATCGAAAACGGTGCCGACACCTTCGACTGCGTCTCCCCCACCAGGGTGGCACGCACGTCGGCCTTCTATACGCCGCACGGCCGCCTGAATCTCTCCAACGCCCGCTTCAAGAAGGACTTCTCTCCGCTGGTTGAGGGCTGCGACTGCTATGCCTGCGCGCACTACACGAAGGCCTACATCCACCACCTGTTCCGGGCGAAGGAAATGGTGGCCTCCACCCTGGTATCCATCCACAATGAGCGCTTCACGGTGAAGCTTGTGGACGATGCCCGGCTGGCCATCGAAAACGGGTCGTTCTTTGACTTCAAGGCCGAAACCCTCGGCAACTATTACAGCGCCAAGATCTAGCCGGGCCCGCTTACCGAGCGGTTCCCAGTGGCCCCGGCGGGCCGCGCCGGAGCCTCCGTACCCAGTTGCTGCCCGGGCCTAGTTCCAGGCCCGGGGCAGCGGCGGGTTCTGCTCCGGATCGTCCTCGCCGGTGGGAGACTGCTCCGCCTCCGTGGGATCTTCCGGTCCCCCGGCCGCCCCGCCGTTTCCAGAAACGCCGTGGTCCTCAGAAACGCCGTGGTCCTCCGGGGCGCTGTGGTCCTCCGGGGCAACTTGGTCCGCGGACTCTTCCTCGTCGGGCCGCCTTTTTTCCTGCACCATTGCTGTCCTCCCGGCTGCACACTGCCTGAACCCTGACGGGGCCAACGGCTTGGTGCCTGATCCCCCTGATGAGTGCGACGCTAGCGCAGCAGAACCGGCAGGACCAGAGGAATTCGGACGGAACCGTCAGTTTTCCGGCGGGCCGTCAAGCGCCGCAGCTGTGTAGCTGGGTTCGCGCTTTTTGATGGCCTTGATAACCAGGGCCGTGACCGGAACAAACAGGAATTCGACAAGCGTCTTGTACACGAACCCGAAGATCACGTAGTTGATGAACCCGCCGGCGTCCGTGATGCCGATGACGGGTGCGGCAATGATGCAGAAGATCAGCGTGTCCGCGAATTCGCCGACGCCGGTGGAGGCCATGAGCCGCCCGATCAGCGCGCGTTCCCGGAACTTCTGCTTCATCCGCACCAGGACCCAGGAGTTCAGCATCTGTCCGGCCACAAAACCGAGCAGGCTGGCCAGGACTATCCGCCAGACGGGTCCCAGCGCCAATTCCAGGGCGGCCTGCTTGGACTGGCCGTAGTCGTCGTCGAACCCCGGAAGCGCGATGATCACGGCAAAACTCACCACGGCCAACGCCGCCATGGCAAAGCCCGTAAAGATCGCACGGCGGGCTGCCTTGAATCCGTAGACCTCACTGATCACGTCGCCGAGGATGTACGCCACGGGAAAGAGGAAGAAACCTCCATCCGTCACGATGTTGAAATCGCCGAAGATCGGCCCGAGCACCACACCTTTGGTAGCGCCGATGTTGGAGATGACGATCACGACGCACATGAGCGTCAGAATGATGTCGTAATGTGAGCTGCCGCGCGCGGCGAAGGCCGGAGCGGGCGCCGTCGCGGCGCCTGTCTGCGTGTGCATCTGGGGTGTTCCGTTTCTTAGTGGTTCGCCGTAGCTGTTGCCGGCTGTATTAGCACTGGGCCCGCTGCACCGGGCTGCCCAAAGGGGCCGCCGTCAATTCTGCCACGTTCCGCCCGCCACGTTATCCGTTCCCCGGGCGTTGGCCCGCCGTTCCGCCAACCCCGACGGCGCAGCCGCCGCTGCTTCTCTATTCCGCGGCGAGTTGGCTCGGGATCTCAGCCCGCAGGCAGAGGAAGGTGGGCACGAGGGTAGCCGCCAGAAGCAGGACGAACCCGCAGCCGCCCACGATGGCGACACTGGCCAGCGACAGCACCGGTGCGGCCAAACCAAGGGCCAGCGCGAGAACCACGGCGCCAGCAAGAATTGCTGCCGTTCCCAAAACCGCGGCGGTAACGGTGTAGATGAGTGCTTCCCAGATTGCAGCCAGCACCACCAGGGCCGCAGTTGAACCCGCGGCGCGAATCAGCGCGAACTCCCGCTCACGGGCGTAGCCGGACATCAACACTGTTGCCATTGCACCGACGCCGGCCAGCAGCAGCGGCCCGCCGATCATGAGGATGACAACCCCCACCGACAATTCCCTCTTCTCGCCCACTGCGGCGCTAAGAGTCGCTGCCGTAGTGAATATCCCGCCGGACAGGGCCATGGCCATCATCAGCGGCGTGATGGAAGCAGTGCTCTGCCCCAGGCGGTAGCCCGCGGAATTGCGCGCCAGATACCAGGAGGCCGACCAGTGCCGGGGCACCAGCGATGTCCAGGCCTTCAGCACCGGCTGAAACACCATCGTTCCTGCTGCCGCCAAAACCGCAGCAAACAGCGGAATCAGCAAAAGCGCGCTGCCGGCAACCGTCTCAAACCCGGCCCGCATCAGGCTCACCGAGAATGCGGCTGCTGCACCTGCCAGGGCCAGAAGAACCACACCCCTCACCCACCCGAAGGGAACCGGTGCGGTCTCCGCCGTCCGCAGCGCTTCAAGGGGCGACACCCGCCCTGCCCTGCGGGCGCCGCCAAGTCCGCCGAGCAACATCACCAGGCACTGTGCAGCGGCGATCCCGGCCAGTCCCGTTCCACTGAGATGAACACTGATGTCCTCAGCGAAATTCAGCGGCCCCCACAGCCAACCGAAGATCGGCGGGGAGAGCACCTTCACCACGGCCCATCCGGTCACGGCTCCCACGGATCCGGTCACCGCCAGTTGGGCAAGAACGACGGCGGTCACCGCCCCGGGCGCCAATCCCGCCAGCTGCCACAACGCGTAGCTTCGCTGCTGCAGTGCCACAGCGAGACCTGTCACAGAACTGAGGACGATCAGGGCAGCCGCCGTGGAAAACAGGATGAGGATGGTGCTGGCTCCGGCTAGGTCGTATTGGATGGTGCCGCCGTAGTGATTTCCGGTTTCGATCAGGCCGACGCTGATGGCACCGATGCCGCCGGTGGTAATGCACACCAGGAGGACGCCTGCCCATACGCGGACATGGGCCCACAAATCACCGAGCACCAGCTTGATCATGCAGGGATTCCGGCCTCGGCGACCGCAGCAAAAACCTCTGCCGGTGTCGGAGCCCGCAACTCGGCGTGGATGGCGCCGTCCCGCAGCACGAGCACCCGGTCAGCCAGTGCTGCCGCTTCCAGGTCGTGGGTTACCAGGACCACCCCGCGCTCCCCGTGTGCCGCTTCGCGCAGCAGCTTCAGAACCGTGGCACCGGTGAGGGTATCCAGGGAACCCGTCGGCTCATCGGCAAAAACGATCTTCGGCTGCAGAGCCAGCACCCGGGCGATCGCCACCCGCTGCCGCTGTCCGCCGGAAAGCTGGGCCGGGCGGTTTTTTGCCTGCCCGGACAAGCCAACCCGAGCCAGCACGTCATCCACCGCCTCCGCGCTGAGGCGTCTCTTGGCCAGACGGGCCGGAAGCGCGATATTTTCCCGCACATTCAAGGAGGGGATCAAGTTGAATGACTGGAAAACAAAGCCCACCTCATTCCGCCGGAGGGCAGCGAGCTGCCGGCGGTTAAGACGGGCGAGGTCCTCACCCAGCAGGTGCACCCGGCCGCCGTCGTACGCCTGAAGACCAGCGAGGCAATAGAGCAGGGTGGATTTCCCGGATCCGCTGGGACCGACAATGCTGATCATTTCTCCGGGTGCGACCGCTGCCGAAACATGCCGCAGCACGGAGACCGGTTCCCCGCCGCGGCTCGGAGCAGGGAAAGCCTTGACGATCCCCCGGGCATCCAGCAGCAGCTCAGACAAAGCGCGCTCCGCACCACAGCGAGATGAACATGGAACTCCTGACAGATCGATACCCAAGGCGGGCCGGCGGCCGTAACCGGCGCCAAAATCGAAAGCGTAGCAGGCAGGCTCCCGACACTTTTTGAACACGTTCAAAAACATGATGTACTGGCGGGCGGGCCGGGAAGCTGCGCGCATAGAAGCTCGCCCTCCCCGCCCGTGACTAAACCCGTAAATAACTGAATCCAGGAGCGTTAAATGGCCGCGACGGTCAAGAGTGAGCAGACCCGACGGCTGCTGATCGACTCAGCGCTCTCCCTGTTCCGCAGCCAGGGATATGCAAAAACCACCATGCGCGGCATTGCCGAGGCCGCGGGTGTATCCGTGGGCAACGCCTACTACTACTTCCGGTCCAAGGACGAGCTGGTGGCGGAGCTGTACCGGTTCCTGCAGGACGAACACCGCAGCCGTGCCCTTCCACTGCTCCGCGACGGTCACAGCCTGAGTGAACACCTGCGTCTGGTCCTGCTGGCCAACCTGGACATCCTGGGGCCGTACCACGACTTCGGCGCCCATTTTCTGCGCACTGCCCTGACGCCGCCGTCGTCCTCAGCGGAGGCCAACGGCCGCCACCACTCCGGCGGCGGTGCGGAAGTGGGCCTCGCCAAGTCAATTGCCCTGTTCCGGCAGGTCGTGACTGTCTCGCGGCCGCAGCCGCCGCTGGCCATCCGTGACGATCTGCCCGAATTGCTGTGGTTGATGCACATGGGGGTAACGCTTTTCTGGATTTATGACCGTTCGCCGGGCCAGCGGCGGTCGCGCCGGCTGGTGCAAAATGTGGCACCGCTGGCAGCGAAGCTCGTTATCCTCTCCCGCCTTCCTGTGGTCCGAAATATCGTTGAGGATGTAGTCCACCTCTTCCAGGGAGCCAGGCGCGATGACTGACAGAAGTGACGACGTCGCAGTTCCCTCCGCAGCCGACCCCGCCGTTCCGCTCACCCCTCAGCGTTTGGTGAGCTCCCCTTACGTGGTCCCCGGTCCGCTGGCCTCCGCGCTCGGGTATGCCGCCGCATGTGTTGTCCTGGCGACAATTGCCACTGTTGCGGTGGGCTGGGGTGCCTCGCGGGACTTCTGGGGCTACGTATGGACCGTCATCGTCGCCGCGTTCTATGCCGCAGGCCTCGGCCTGTTCACTCTCCTGCCCGTAGCCCTCGTCCTGGGCTGGTTGCTGCGCCGGGTACCGAACCAGGGCATCCACGTTCTGGCGTTCTTTCTGGTGCCCCTGCTGCTCGGCTGGATCATCATTGGCCTGACCGTGCACGCGGTGCTGGTTCCGCTGCTGATGGGAACGGCGATCGGCGTGTCCATGGCAGCGGGCCGTGCCCTCATCTGGGGCCTTATCGACTCATAGTTTCACTTTCAGGCGTCCGCCTTCCCGGGGCCGGGCGGGGGCGCAATTCGCGCAGCCGCCCGTCGGTGGCACCGAAGCCTGTCATGGGTGGAAGATGGATGCATGTCTGCTAACACACACTCTGCACAAACGGCTGCTCCGGCCGTCACCTTGACCATTGCAGGTTCCGAAGCCACAGGCGGTGCCGGCGCCCAGGCCGATCTGAAAACGTTCCAGGAGCTCGGCACCTACGGCATTGCCGCACTGACCTGCATTGTCTCGTTTGATCCGAAAGACAACTGGAACCACCGGTTCGTTCCCGTGGATCCCCAGGTCATCAGTGACCAGCTTGAAGCCATCCAGTCCGCGTACGATCTGGACACCGTCAAGCTCGGCATGCTGGGCACCCCGGCCACCATCGACACCGTGGCCAAGGCACTGCAGAGCCAGGAATGGACCAACATAGTCCTGGATCCGGTCCTGATCTGCAAGGGTCAGGAACCGGGAGCAGCACTGGACACGGACCAGGCACTCAAGGCCCAGATCCTGCCGCTGGCTACCTTTGTGACGCCCAACCACTTTGAGTCCATGTCCCTCTCCGGAATGGATTCCATCGAAAGCGTCGAGGACCTGAAGGAAGCCGCCCGGCGCATCCATGAAGCCTCCGGCGCCGTGGTCCTGGCCAAGGGCGGCGTTCGGCTTGAAGGCGACGACGCCGTGGATGTGTTCTACGACGGTGAAACCATGGAGGTCCTGCGGGCACCCAAGGTGGGCGACGTCGCCGTCAGCGGCGCCGGCTGTACGCTTGCCGCCGCCATCACCGCCGAGCTCGGCAAGGGAGCCACTCCCCTCCAGGCCGCAAAAACCGCCAAGGCTTTTGTCACCGAAGGAATCCGCAACCGGGTTTCCTCGAACACACCGTTTGACGCCCTGTGGCAGGGCGGCGCGGGCTCCGGGCCTGCTCTGTAAACGTCACGTGGTTCTGCGGCGGGCCGCTGTTGCCGGGGTCGGGTTGGAGCCCGGCAACAGCGGACCAATTGGTGCCCGTCTGGGGCCCGGTTGGCGACACCCGCCGCAGAACGAACGGCCGTCAGGTTGCCGCCAAAGCGACCCCCGGCTGCCGCCGGACCGCATCTCAGGTGGCTGCGGGTTGACCCGTTAGCGACGCAGGATTTTCGTGTACAGCCGGTGCGCGGAAAGTGCTGCCTTGACCGTGCGGGAGTTCAGCAACCGGTGGTGCTCAGCCTGAAGACCCTCAAGCTCCCGGTCCCGCTGCGCGGCGTACGAGCGGAGCCTGTCTTCTTCGACCTCTGTCTGGGCTGCCGTCGCAGACCGGCCATGGAACCCGGCGGCCGCCTCTTGTACCGCCGCATGCCAGAGCCCTGCGGCACGCAGCGCAGGCGCCGGAGCAAGGTCTTCCACAGCAGCAGAGGCGTCCTTGCTGCCGGAAAGCACCGCCGCGACACCGTCCCACCACTGAGTGAACCAGGCTTTCCGGGACGGCTGCAGTTCTGCCAGATGAGCCGAGATTTCGGCCCGGCGCTGCCAGGTCTCGCCCATGGCTTCGGCCAGCAGTCCATCGGACAGTCCCGGCAAGGGAACCACAAAGTCCGCCAGGCCCCAGTTGGCCATGACGCCGGCGAGCCGGACACCGCTGTAATTGTCTACGGTCAGCGCGGCCACGGGCACTGCTGCGGAAAGTGCGAACACGGCGGGGTGGTAGCGCGTTGTCACTACGAGGGAAGCGCCGGCAGTGACCGCCGCGACGTCCCGGGCAGGCAGTACCGGAAGCTGGCGCCGGGGCGAGGTCATGCAGGCCGCGATCCGGGCGTGCGTCTCCCTGTCGCAGGTGTCCTGCGTTCCAACGCCGAAGTGCGGCAGGAAGACCGTAGCCAGTCCAGTACGGGCATGCAGGGCATCCAGCTGGGCCCCCAGGAGTTCGTGGAACTTCTCGGGGTTCCCTGAATGCGGGGCAACGGTGACGGCAACATAGCCGGTTTCCGGCAGATTAAGACCGGAGGCTTCCTGCCCTGCATCGTTCCCTGCCGTTCCGCCGCCGAAGGCCAGGAACGACGCGTCATCCAGACCGGTCACTGCCCGTATCCCGAGCCGGCGGGAGAGCTCAGCCGAAGACCGCTCCCGAACTGAGCACAGGTTCGCTGCCTCAAACATGTCCGCCAGAATTCCTGCGTCCACGCCCGTCAGCTGCGGGCCCAGCGTCTGGCCGGATATCACCACGGGCTTCCCCAGGGAGCGGGCAACGGCAACCACCGCGGCACGTTCATGCAGAAGCCAGCCATAGCGCGAATTCAGGTTGCCTCCGCCCGCGATGACGACGCCGTCGCACTTCTGAAGCTCAGCGATCAGTGTCAGGGCCGGGTCCCCAGCTGGAAGCGGGGCGGTGCCGGAGAGGTGTTCGCGGATGCTCTTCAGATACGCTTCACGCTCGGCCGGAGGCCAGGGAAACGGCAGAGTGGCCGCTGCATCGGACCCAAAGAGGCGCTGTGTCTGCTCCGGATTGCGGGACAGCAGGAGGACTTCGAACCCGCGGGCCGCCAGCTCATCGGCAGCGGCATGGCCCATGGCTTCATCGCCCGCGTGGTACAGATCCTGGCCAAGATCCGCAAGGACTGCAATCTTTGCAGTCATGATTCGCGCCGTGACTGCAGGGCATCCCGGACCACTGATACAGCAGCTTTCCCTCTGGAGAAAACACTGCTCAGGCTGGTCCGGCGCTTGACCGTGTCTTCCACGCGCCGCAGAGCCTGGGTCAGTTCCTCCTGCATCCGGTCCATCCGCCGCTGGTTTTCCAGCAGCAGTTCTTCCTGCTGCGCCATCAAGGAGCTGAGCTGGAGCATGAAGCCCAATCCGCCCTTGGCCAGGTCATCCCGGAGAAAGTTATCCCGGACCATGCGGTCAAAGTGCCGATGCTCCTCCGCCTTCTCAAAAATACTGTTGGCTTCGGCACCGGAGGCGGTGGGCCGCTGGCACCAGAACGCCAGCGGTTCGCCGTCGAGAAAACCGATGGGGTGCATCGCCAGGACACGAAGGTTGAATTCCCAATCCCCGCACACCGCCAGATTTTCGTTGTAATAACCCACTTCTTCATGAAGTGAACGCCGGTAGAGGAAGGAAATAGGCACCGCGCGATTAATGCGCAGCTGCTCCCCGAGCGAAATCCGGTTGAAAGCCGGCCAACAAGGCTCGGAACGGGTTTCGACGATATCTTCGCCGACCACTTCCTCAAATCGGACGTTCGTCCGGACAACAACTCCGGCATCGAACGAATTTTCAAGATGCCGGACGGTGCGCTGCAGGAATTCCGGATGCCACAGGTCGTCGTCGTCATGGATGGCAATGTAAGCGGAATCACAGCTGCGGATGCCGGCGTTGGATGCTGCTTCCATGCCGGTGCTCTTCTCGCGGTGGAGAATGTTGACCCGCTCCCGGACTTCCTGGGGCAATTCGGCAACCACCCCGTCGACCTCGCCGACGTTGCCTCCGTCATTGACCACGACTACGGAGAAGTCGCTGTGCGTCTGGTTGAAAATGTCGCGGAGTGCCCTTCTCAGGAACAGCGGCCGATCCTTGGTTCTAACGATTACTGCTACGTGCGATGGTTCGTGCGATGCCACTTGGCTCCCATAGTTCGGCTCCACTTCAGCCACTACGATATACCGGCCGGCCGGGGCGGCGCTCCGGGGAAAATTGAGTCCGTTCATACTGTTGACATTCGATAAGAGACAAACAAAGGTACAAGCAAGGCCCAATTTGTTTCCTGACCGAAAAAATCGTGGACCTGATTCAGCTCCGTCTTTACGTCACTACGTCATTGCTAGGTCTCGGTCGGTGGAATCGAAATCAACAGATTTCAATTCCGGCTCCGGCGGACCCTTAATAAGGAGAAGTATGAAGCATCCAAACCATCGGAGATCAGGAAAGGCCGCGCTGGCAACAGTTGCCGGTCTGGCTCTGGTCTCCAGTATGTGGACCCCGGCCGCGGCCGTTGAGGGGAACACTCAGGGGGAACCGACGGCCAAGGGCCTTGCCCGTGCGACGCCGGAACTTAAGGTCTCCAGCGACTTGTTGACCAAACAAGGTCAGGTTTCCGTATATGTTCAGTTCACCGGCAAGGGTGCCTTTGAGCAGACCCAGCCGCAGGAAGTCCGCGACGGACTTGCAGCACCGCTGAACAAGACAGCCGAGGTCCAGCAGATCCGGGCCTCCATCGAGGCCCAGGCCGACGAAGTTGCGGCACAGGCGTCGTCCAGCATTATCTACACCACCACCAACACCATTCCGGGTGTGGCCATCCGCGGCGACGCCGAAGCGATTCGAGCACTGGCCGCTCGCGGAGACATCACCAAGATCACCGGCATTGTGCCCAAGACGATCGACAATAAGGGCGGGGACATCGATGTCCGTGCCCTGGACTCCTGGGTTCAGCGCGACCAGACCGGTGAGGGCGTCACCATCGCCGTCCTGGATACCGGCCTGGACTACACCCACTCGGATTTCGGCGGCCCCGGAACCATGGATGCCTTCGCTCAGGCGCAGGCATCGGACACCATTCCAGCCGCGGACTCGGGACTTTACGACCCGGAGAAATTCGCCGGCGGCTGGGATCTCGTGGGCGACGACTACAACGCCGATCCCTCGGTCCCCGAGCTGTACAGCCCCAACCCGGTGGAGGACGCCAACCCGCTGGATTGCCAGAGCCACGGTTCGCACGTGGCCGGTACCGCAGCAGGCTACGGCACCAACGCCGACGGCAGCACCTTCCGGGGTGACTACTCAGCGCTTACGGCCAAGGACGTCAACGGAATGGGCATCGGCCCGGGCACCGCGCCCATGGCCAAGCTTGTCAGCGTCCGTGTCTTCGGCTGTGAAGGTTCCTCGGAAGTTGTCGGCAAGGCACTGGACTATGTCCTTGACCCGAACCGCGACGGCAACTTCGATGACCGCGCCCAGGTAGTCAACATGTCCCTCGGCTCTTCCTTCCCGGCCTATGACGATCCGGAAAACGACATTGTCAATGCGCTCACCGCGCAGGGCATCCTGTCCGTTGTCTCCTCGGGTAACTCCGGCGACATCTACGACATCGGCGGATCCCCGGGCAGCGCCGAAACCGCTCTGACCGTGGCCAACAGCGTTGGTTCCCAGACCACTCTTGATGCCGCCGAGGTTCTCGAACCGACGTCGCAGAAGAAGTCCGGAACTGCATCCGGCCAGTACACCGCGAACTACAACTACGCAGCCGCAACAGATGAAGCGCTGACCGGCACCGTTGTTATGGGTCCGGCCGGAGATAACTCCGACGGTTGTGCCACGCTCGAGCCTGCAGGCGCCAACAAGGGCAAGTGGGTTTGGCTGACCTGGGATGACAACTCCAGCACCCGCGAGTGCGGATCCGGAGTTCGGTGGAACAACGCCGCAGCAGCCGGTTACGCCGGTGTCATCATTGATTCCACACTCAACGGTTTCGACGCCGGCATTGCCGGCAACGCCACCATTCCGGGCATGCAGGTCACCGCGGATTCCGCGAAGGAACTGCGTCCCGCCGCTGAGGCCGGAACTCTTCAGGTCCGCCTGAACAAGGACCTGCTGGGCACCGTGACCGGCGAGTCCGGCGCACTGGACACCCTGAACGCCAGCTCCTCACGCGGTATCCACGGTTCCAACGGCGTCGTCAAGCCGGACGTTGCCGCTCCGGGCACCCAGATCAAGTCCGCTCAGGTGGGCACGGGCACCGGATCCTCCATCAAGAGCGGAACCTCCATGGCGGCACCAAACGTCGCCGGACTTTCCGCCCTCGTCATCGCCGAGACCGACTACAACCCGTACGAGGTCAAGTCGATCATCATGAACACCGCCACCCATGACCTTCTGACTGCTGACGGTGTTGTTTATGCACCCAACCGCACCGGTTCAGGCCGCGTGGACGCGTTGGATGCCCTCAATACGAAGGTTCTGGCCTACGATTCCGAGCAGCCCGGTCTCACCTCGGTGAACTTTGGCGTCCTGGAACTCGGGTCCAGCCCCATCGAGGTCACCCGCAACGTTACGGTCGAGAACAAGGGCGACAAGCCGCAGACCTACTCGGCAGAATACCTGGCCGCAACGGAAATGCCGGGCGTCACCATCACTGCCGGCGGTCAGGTCACCGTACCTGCCAACGGCAAGGCAACGGTTCCCGTCACGCTGAGCATTAAGGATCCCGCAGCGCTGGCCAAGACGATCGACCCCGCCGCTGAGAAGACCCAGGGCGACGTCGAACGCCAGTACTTGGCGGAAGCCTCCGGCCGGCTGCAGCTGACGAGCAACACCGCCGGAACCCTTCGGGTGCCGGTCTACTCCGCTCCGAAGCCGACCTCCGATATGCAGGCCAGCACCAAGATCACCTTTGCTGATTCTGCTGCCGGTACTGCCGCAGTAACCTTCAGCGGCCGGGACCTTAATCAGGGCGAGGGCACCGAAGCGTACACCTCGCTGGTAACGCCGCTGGTACTGGGTGAAGAGAGTGCACGCCGGGACAACCTGGCTCTGCAGTCCCTCTACTCGCTGGACCTGCGCACTGTGGGAGCCGCTTCCACCGTTCCCGCACTGACCGCCGCCAAGGGTGACCTGGCGGAGTCGATCCTGAATATTGGAGTGAGCACCTGGGAGAACTGGGCGTCGCTGAACAGCAACAGCCAGATCTCCGTTGAGCTGGACACCAACAACGACGGCGCTGCCGATTTCCTGGTGAATACGGGTTCGGCTGACGGCATCGATCTGTCCGTGTTCTCGCTCTACCCGGTTGTCAACGGCGCACAGGCTGTGAAGCCGCTGGGCACCTTCCCTGTCAACGGGGTTCTCGGAGAGACAGATACCAACAACTTCGACACCAACGTGGTAACCCTGCCGATCCCGGCCGCTGCGCTTGGACTGGACCTCTCAAAGTCCGCTCCGATGCAGTACCGGGTCTCCACGTACAACGCCTTCAGCGTGAACGCGGACGGCGCACAGGTTCCCGTTGATGAAACCGCCTGGATCGGATTCAATGTCACCGAACCGGCCATTTGGTTCCAGGGAGCTCCCGGCTCCGAAGGCGCCAACGTGTTCGTAGACGAGAACGCCTCACTCCTGGCGGTCAACCGCCAGGCTTCCACCACCAGCGGCAAGGCCCTGTTCCTGCACCACCACAACGCTTCAGGCGTCAAGGACCAGGTCACTCCGGTTGAGGTGGGCGCCCTGCGCTTCACCGATGTTGCCGGTACCAAGTTCGAGAACGAAATCAACTGGATGGCAGATCAGGGACTGACCACGGGTTACGCGGACGGCACCTACCGCCCGCTTGGCTCGATCAACCGTGATGCCATGGCGGCGTTCCTCTACCGCCTGGCCGGATCCCCGTCGTACAACGCGCCGGCAAAGTCCCCGTTCACCGACGTAGCCACGAACAACCAGTTCTACAAGGAGATCTCGTGGCTTGCTGAGACGGGTGTTTCCACCGGTTACCCGGACGGCTCTTTCCGCCCGCTGGCCCCGGTCAAGCGTGACGCGATGGCTGCGTTCATGAACCGGTTCGCCGGCGAGCAGTGCTCGGTTGAGGACGCCTCGGGTTACAAGGCCCCGGCTGCGGCTTCCTTCACCGACGTGGCCACGAACAACCTCTTCCACAAGGAAATCTCGTGGATGAAGGACTCGGGCGTTTCCACAGGCTGGTCGGACAACTCGTTCCGCCCGCTGGAGGATGTCTCGCGTGAAGCCATGGCGGCGTTCATCAACCGCCTGGACGGTTACACCACCGACAACGGCGGTAACTGCAAGTAGCACCAACAGCTAGAAAGACAGCGGGTCCGGGAGATTATCCCGGGCCCGCTGTTTTACTGTTCCCCGGAACGCTGCCGGCCTCACTTGAGCAGCTTGGACATCCGGCGGTCAGCCAGCAGTTTTCCGTCGGTTTGGCAGTTGGGACAGTACTGGAGGGAAGAATCGGCAAAAGACACTTCCCGGACTGTGTCACCGCAGACCGGACAGGGTTCCCCCGTCCGGGCGTGGACCCGCAGCGCCCGGCGTTTGGAGTCCTTCAGCTCGGCAGCGGGCCGTCCGGAGGCATTGGCAATGGCTGATTCCAGTGTGCCGTCCATCGCCTCGTACAGCCGCCGGACCTCCTCGGGCTGAAGCCGGGCAGCGTTCGCGAACGGTGAGAGGTGCGCAGCGTGCAGGATTTCGTCGCTGTACGCGTTGCCGATGCCGGCAATCACCGACTGGTCCCGCAGCAGCCCCTTGATCTGGCCGCGGTGCGAAGCGACCAGTGCAGCAAAAGTGTCATAGTCGACGTCGAACGCCTCCGGGCCCAGCCGCGCAATGCCTGGAACCTCCTGAAGATCCTCCACCAGGTAGACGGCCAGGGATTTCTTGGTTCCGGCCTCGGTCAGGTCGAATCCCGGCTCAGCCCCGCCGTCGTCGTCCCGGGAGGCAGCAAAGCGGACCCGCAGCGCCATGGGCCCCTTGCCGGGCCGCAGCCGTCCCGGCTTCAGCGCATCGGACCAGCGCAGCCAGCCTGCTTTGGCCAGGTGCATCACCAGATGGACGCCTCCGGCGGTGATGATCAGGTACTTGCCCCGGCGCCGGACGGCGGTCACCGGCGCACCGGTAAGGGCTGCCAGCGGCACTCCCGCAGTCTTCAGGACGGAGAACGACAGGACCTCGACGTCGGAAACCACGGCGGCGGGTGCATCAGCGGGAAGCAGCTTGGTCCGCAGGAAATCGGCGAGTCCCTGCACCTCGGGCATCTCTGGCATGCCTACACCCTAAACGGTCAGTGACGGTGCAGAACAGGACCGGAGTGACCGCCGCCGGAAAGTGCGCCCGGAGTGGGGCAAAGCCTTCAGGAGGCGAGCCGCTCTTCCGTGCCGCGGTCTGATCCGCTGCGCCTGGCACCGGACTGTTCAACACCGGGCTCGGGCCGGCTGATCTCCTCCCACACCGCGTCCAGGGATAGCCCGAGGACCCCGGCGATGGCAGCGACGGTGGGAAAGGCGGGCGTGGCCACGCGGCCGGACTCGATTTTTCGCAGGGTCTCCGGGGAAACATGTGCGTGCAGCGCGATGTCCAGCATGGTGCGCTCTCCCCGCGCTTGGCGCAGCAGGGCGCCAAGACGCTGTCCGCGCTCGACTTCTCCGGGGGTAAGCGACAGTCTGACCATGGGCACTATCCTACCGGGATAATATGGCCGGTATAGTTATTGGACATCTCGAAAGGTACCGCATGATCGAAATCCTGAACGCCGCCGAAGTTGCCAAGGCCCGCACCACGGGTGCACTGGTTGCAGACATTCTTCAATCGCTGAAAAGCCGCGCCGTGGTTGGCACGAATCTTCTGGATATTGACCGGTGGGCTGCGGCAATGATCACGGAAGCCGGAGCCGAGTCCTGTTACGTGGACTACGAGCCGTCCTTTGGGCGCGGACCATTTGGGCATTACATCTGCACCTCGGTCAACGACGCGGTACTCCACGGCCTTCCGCACAACTACACACTTGCCGACGGCGACCTGGTGAGTCTGGATCTCGCCGTCCTCAAAGCCGGTATCGCCTCCGACTCCGCCATCAGTTTCATCGTGGGCGATGCCAGGCCGCCGCAGAGCGTGAAGATGATCAAGACGACTGAGCGCGCCCTGGCCGCCGGCATCGCTGCAGCTCGCCCCGGTGCACGCATCGGCGATCTTTCCGACGCCATTGGCTCGGTCCTGAGCGAGGCGGGGTTCCCGGTCAACACGCAGTTCGGCGGTCACGGCATCGGTTCCACCATGCACCAGGATCCGCACGTTCCCAACGCCGGCCGGCCCGGCCGCGGATACAAGCTGCGCCCCGGGTTGCTGCTCGCGCTGGAGCCGTGGGTCATGGCTGACACCGATGAACTGATTACCGACGACGACGGGTGGACACTGCGAAGCGCAACGGGCTGCCGCAGCGCGCACAGCGAGCACACGATCGCCATTACCGACGACGGCGCGGAGATCCTGACGCTGCCGTCTCAGCGTTCCTAGGGGATCCCTAGTCCGCAGCGTGCGCCTGCAGGAACGAATACACCTCGGTTTCATCCACGCCGGGAAAAGCTCCCGGGGGCAGGGCCGCCAGCAGATGCGAATGCGCCCGGGCGCTGGGCCAGGCAAAACCGGACCATTGTGAGGACAGCTCGCCCGGAGGCGTGCGGCAGCAGTCCGGATCCGGGCAGCGGGACTTGGAACGTGCGGTGGTATCGCGGCCGCGGAACCATTTCACGTGCGCGTAGGGAACGCCGATGCTGAGGGAGAACAGGCCGCCGGAGCTGCGTTCGGTGCGGGCGGTGCACCAGTAGGTCCCGGCAGGGGTATCGGTGTACTGGTTGAACGCACTGAATTGGTCCGGCACGGAGAAGACCTCCCGGGACGTCCAGTACCGGCAGATCGGCTGGCCCTCAATGGCGCCGGTGTGATCGGCGGGGAACGTCACGCCATCGTTCTCATAGGCTTTGTAGACAATGCCGCTCTCGTGCACCTTCTGGAAGTGGGTGGGGATGCCCAGATGCTCCGTGGCGAGGTTCGTGAACCGGTGCGCCGCAGTCTCATAGGACACGGCGAAGGCATCGCGGATGTCCTCCACAGCAATCTCTTTGGCAGCCTTGGCCTGCTGCAGGAACTCCACGGTGGCTTTCCGGGGCAGCAGCAGTGCCGCCGCAAAGTAGTTTGTGGCCACCCGCTGGCTGAGGAACTCGCCGTAGCTGCTGGGCGTCCGGTGCTGGAGCACATAGTGGCCCAGTGCCTGCAGCAGCACCGAGCGCGGATCGTGGTCCGACCGCTGGGACTGCGTGAGATAGATCCTCCGGTTCTTCAAATCAGTGACGGACCGGGTGGAGTGCGGCAGGTCATGCACGTGATGCAGGCTGAAGCCCAGATGCGCGGCAATATCAGCGATCACGTGCTGGGACAGCGGCCCGGATGTGTGCCCCACCGAATCCAGCACCTTCTGGGCCTCGGCTTCGTATTCGGGAAAGTAGTTGTTGCGCTCCCGCATCATCTTCCGCAGTTCGCCGTTGGCCCGGCGCGCCTCCTCCGGCGTGGCCACCTGCTCGTTGAGCCGGCGCTCCAGCTCCGACTGCAGCCCCACCAGCGATTCGAGGACGTCGATGGGAGTGCGCGAGCTGATCCGCACCTTCGGCAGGCCCAGGGAGGAATACAGCGGTCCGCGCTGGGCCCGCTCCAACTCAATCTCAAGGGCAGCACGCCGGCTCGGAGGCTCGGCACCCAGCAGCGAATCGATGCTGACATCCAGTGCGGCGGCCAGCGCCTGCATCATGCCCAGTTTCGGTTCGCGCTTGCCGTTCTCAATCAGCGACAGCTGTGAGGCCACGGTTCCGACGGCGGCGCCCAGGTCATCGAGCGTCATCCCCTTTGCCTTGCGCAGGTGCCGGACGCGCCGGCCCAGGCTGATCACATCCAAAGTGCGCTCCGCTTCGGACCCCGGAGCGGATTTGCGGGCTGCCGGAGCGGGCCGGTTCCATGTTGTGTCGGTCACAAATTCATATTATGCGAAGAACTGCATTTCTTGCCAGAGGAAAGTCCTAGAAAGGGGGTTGTTATTGCCGCAGAGTGGGTTGCACAGAGGAAATCACCGGTTGAAACGGCCGGAGATGCAGCACCACTTCAAGGAGACGTTGGTCATGACCCAGGAACACAACACCGCACCCACCGCCGAGCAGCTTACACAGGAATGGGCCACCGATCCCCGGTGGGCCGGCATCGAGCGCGACTACTCCGCCGACGACGTCGTGAAGCTCCGCGGCCGCGTCTCCGAAGAGCACACGCTGGCACGCCGCGGTTCCGAGAAGCTCTGGGACCAGCTCCGCAACGCCGGCGACGAGGGCTACACCAACGCCTTGGGCGCCCTCACCGGCAACCAGGCTGTGCAGCAGGTCAAGGCCGGACTCAAGGCCATCTACCTTTCCGGCTGGCAGGTGGCAGCCGATGCGAACAACTCCGGCCACACCTACCCGGACCAGTCCCTGTATCCGGCCAACTCGGTTCCCACCGTGGTCCGCCGCATCAACAATGCTTTGCTCCGTGCCGACCAGATTGAGTTCGCTGAAGGCATCTCCACCGTGGATGACTATTTGGTGCCGATCGTGGCCGACGCCGAAGCCGGCTTCGGCGGCCCGCTGAACGCCTACGAGCTGATGAAGTCCATGATCCAGGCAGGCGCAGCAGGCGTGCACTGGGAAGACCAGCTCGCTTCGGAGAAGAAGTGCGGCCACCTCGGCGGCAAGGTCCTGATCCCCACCGGCCAGCACGTCCGCACGCTGAACGCCGCCCGACTGGCAGCAGATGTTGCCGGCACGCCCACCGTCGTCATAGCCCGCACCGACGCCGAGGCCGCCACGCTCATCACGTCCGACGTGGACGAGCGTGATCAGGAGTTCATCATCCGTGAGAACGGAGAGCCGGTTCGCACACCTGAAGGTTTCTACAAGGTGCGCAACGGGATCGAGCCCTGCATCGCCCGTGCCAAGGCCTACGCCCCGTACTCGGACCTCATCTGGATGGAGACCGGCACCCCTGACCTGGAGCTGGCCCGCAAGTTCGCCGAATCCGTCCGCTCCGAGTTCCCCGATCAGATGCTGGCTTACAACTGCTCACCGTCCTTCAACTGGAAGAAGCACCTGGACGATGACACGATCGCCCGGTTCCAGCGCGAGCTCGGTGCCATGGGCTTCAAGTTCCAGTTCATTACCCTGGCCGGCTTCCACGCCCTGAACTACTCCATGTTCGACCTGGCCCACGGCTACGCCCGCAACGGAATGAGCGCCTACGTGGAACTGCAGGAAAAGGAGTTCGCTTCCGAATCCCGCGGCTACACCGCCACCAAGCATCAGCGCGAGGTCGGTACCGGATACTTCGATGCCATTGCCACCGCACTGAACCCGACCGGAAGCACCCTGGCCCTGGCCGGTTCCACGGAATCCGCCCAGTTCCACTAAACCCCATGCTCCACCCCCGCGAGATGGCAGAAACTGCACGTACCAGCCCCGGGAAGAGCAGTTTCTGCCATCTCGGCGGGTCCGCAGAAGCGGATTCCCTCATCTTGAAGACCCGAAGGAGAACGCCATGAATGACCCAATCACCCTGAACGGAATTTCCCTCACCGCTCCCGTTGTGCGGCGCCAGGAGGAAATCCTCACCCCGCAGGCGTTGGACTTCGTCAAGGCGCTGCACCGGGCCACGGCCACGCGCCGGCAGGAACTGCTGCAGCAGCGCCAGACCCGCCGCCGGCAGATCTCCAACGGCGCGGACCCCGCGTTCCTGGCCGAGACGCGCTCCATCCGCGAGGACGATTCCTGGCGGGTTGCCCCCACGGCGCCCGGGCTGGAAGACCGCCGGGTGGAAATCACCGGGCCGGTTGACCGCAAGATGGCCATCAACGCCCTGAACTCCGGCGCAAAAGTGTGGCTGGCTGACATGGAGGACTCCTCCACGCCGTCGTGGTCCAACGTGATCAACGGGCAGCTGAACCTGCGCGACGTCCTGGACCGCCGGATCGATTTCACCTCCCCGGAGGGCAAGGACTACAAGCTGACCGGCTCCTCGCTCACCGATCTGCCCACCATCGTGGTCCGCCCCCGCGGCTGGCATCTGCCGGAAAAGCACATGCTGATTGACAACACCCCGATTGCCGGCGGCATCGTGGACTTTGGCCTGTACTTCTTCCACAACGCCCACCGGCTGATCTCACAGGGCCGCGGCCCCTACTTCTACCTGCCGAAGATTGAGAACCACCTCGAGGCACGCCTGTGGAATGACATCTTTGTCCTGGCGCAGGACCTGATGGGCATTCCCCAGGGCACCATCCGCGCCACCGTGCTGATTGAAACCATCACGGCCGCGTTTGAAATGGAGGAAATCCTCTACGAACTGCGGGACCACGCCGCTGGCCTGAACGCCGGCCGCTGGGATTACATCTTCTCCGTGATCAAGAACTTCCGGACCCGCGGACCCCGGTTTGTGCTGCCGGACCGCAACATGGTCACCATGACCGCACCCTTCATGCGTTCCTACACCGAGCAGCTGGTGCGTGCCTGCCACCGCCGCGGGGCCCACGCCATCGGCGGCATGGCTGCCTTCATTCCGAACCGCAGGGATGCCGCAGTGAACGACGTCGCCATGGAAAAGGTGCGCGCTGACAAGACCCGCGAGGCCGGCGACGGCTTTGACGGTTCCTGGGTAGCCCACCCGGACCTGGTTCCGGTGGCCATGGAGGTGTTCGACGGCGTTCTCGGCGAGCGCCCGAACCAGCTGGAGCGCACCCGCGAGGACGTGGTGCCCAGTGACAAGGCACTGCTGGACATCGCCTCCACGCCGGGCGTCATCACCGAGGACGGCATCCGCAGCAACATTGAGGTGGGCATCCGCTACATCGAGTCCTGGCTGCGCGGCAACGGTGCAGTCGCCATTAACAATCTGATGGAGGATGCAGCCACCGCCGAGATCTCCCGCTCACAGATCTGGCAGTGGATCCATTGCTCTGCCGTCACCGATGAGGGCGAGATCATCACGGACCGCTGGGTGGAAGAACTCCTCGAGGAAGAGTTCAACAGCCTGCAGCGCTTCGACGGCGACCGCTTCGACGATGCCCGGGCACTCTTCGAGGAAGTGGCCTGCGGCGAGGAATTCCCCACCTTCCTGACGGTTCCGGCTTACGCCCGGTTCCTGCACGAAGCGCGGGAACTGGCTACGGCCTAGGCACGGACCGGAACCGCTCCCGGAGTGTTTGCGCACTCCGGGAATGGCTTCCGGTCCTTTCCGCGTTGCACCGGATATGAAGATTGATATTTGGTCCGACATTGCCTGCCCCTGGTGCTACATCGGCAAGCGCCGCTTCGAGACCGCCCTCGCTGCCTTCCCGCACCGGGACGAGGTGGAGGTCCGCTGGCGCAGCTACCAGCTGGACCCGTCCCTGCCTGAACACTTTGACGGCACCGAAGTCGAGTATCTGAGCGAACGCAAGGGCATCGATCCTGTGCAGCTCGCCGGCATGCTGGAGCAGGTCACCGAACAGGCCGCCGGTGAGGGCCTGCACTATGACTACGACTCCCTGGCGGTCGCCAACAGTTTCTCCGCACACCGCCTGATCCACCTCGCACGCGCCGAAGGCGGCAACAAGGCCGCCGACGCCGTCAAGGAGGCGCTGCTGTCCGCCCACTTTGAGAAGGGCCGGGACATTGGTGCCGCGGAAACCCTTGCAGAGATTGGTGCCGCGGCAGGCCTGGACCCGAAACGCGTCCGCGCCGTGCTGGCCACCGACGAATTCGCCGACGCCGTCAACGCCGACATTTCGCAGGCCCAGTCGCTGGGAATCAGCGGAGTGCCGTTCTTCGTCCTCGACAACAAGTACGGAATCTCCGGTGCACAGCCCGCCGAACTCTTCACTTCGGCCCTGGAACAGGCCTGGCAGGAAGCCCACCCGCTGGTGAACCTGACTCCGGTGCCGGCGTCCGGCTCGGCGGACGGTCCTGCCTGCGGTCCGGACGGCTGCTAGGAGCGACGCCGGAGGGGGCCGTCCGGCGCCGTACCCTCCGGTGTCGCCCCCTTCACCGGCGTACCCTTCACCGGTCCAAATACGGACGAGCCAAAAGCCGGTTGATAGTGCACCGGCGATCTTGTTTCGAGTCCGTTCTGGGATCGGAAACAACGGCAGCGGCAAACCGAAGACTGCGCGCATGAAACGGTAGTTGATCCACACACCTGCGGTCATTAGGGCACGGATGACACTGATCATGACTGGTCCATGTCGCTGCTGCGTTGGAGTGCCTTGGTGACTCATTCGCCGTTACCTACTGTTGGTCGTCTCTGTTGACAGGAAGCTGCTGAAGGCTTGGTTGGCAGCTGTGGTCGATAATTGTTTACGCTGCTGTGTCCGTGTTTTTGTTTTCTCAAACTCGATAGGCGTCAGCCGTGAGAGGGCACCCTGACGGCGTTTCGGTAGGCGCCAATCAACCCTTCAGCAGCCCCCCTAAGGCTGGGGTTCTGGTGGTCTGAGTTCAAAAGTAGTCAAAGGGCGCGTCGGTGGTTCGTTCTGCATCATCGATCAGGCGTTCGGCTTCGTCCGGAGTGTGGATGGCACCATCCGGGCCTTTGATGACCCACTTATATCCGTGCTCGGCAAAGAGGGCATTGCGTAATTTTCTGGCCTCTTCCCGCTGGGCGGCCCGGTGTTCTTTCCTTTCGGCCTTCACCTCAGTGAGACACCGCTTGCAATCAAGGCGGCGGCCGTCTGCCGCCGATGGATGAATGGGGAAGCTTGATGCCGGAAGGATTTGTCGGCATCCCCGACACTTCTTAGGGTCGTGGATATGAGGACCGTCGGCCCGATCAATGTTCTGGTTGCAGTATCCGCAGTTCATGTGTGCACCCTACTGCTGGACTCCGACAGTTCAAGGTTCCATAACCTGGGCGCTTTGCATGGCGTGGGATAAGAGACACCAGCGCCAGACAGAGGCAGTGCCGCAACATTCGGCAAGGCTAATCAACATGCCAAAGCCTTTCCGCGCTGAGTTCCGCCGTGTTGCGCTGAAACACGAAGTCCCGTCTCGCAGATCACCAAAGACTTCGAGTTTCCGCAGCAACGCTGCACAACTGGTTCAAGAACGCCGACATCGAGGACGGCGCCCGTCCCGGCGTGACGGACAAGGAAGCCGCGGAGCTCAGGGAGGCAGGAACCGGGTTCGACTGCTGGAACAGATAAACGAGATCCTGAGCCGGGTAGCAGTGTTCTTCACCCGCGAGCTGCCTTCAAAATGAAGTTCCGCTGGCCCTTGACCAAGACGGCTGACGGAATCGCCGTCGCCCGTAGCTTGCATAGGTGCCGGGCTTCTCCTACCAGGCCTTCTATGCGTGGACGGCGTCCCAGTTCACGGAAGTTATCTGCTCGTAGGCGCCACCGCATTAACGCCGCCTTTGATGTCCACAAGCACTATCGCCCTCCAGCACGGCCCCGATTCCATAACTCGCCAAGGACTCTGGAATTCCCCGGAGGAACCCGTGAATCTTCACCGAATGAGCCCGAAAAAATTTCGTTGCAATTTTAGGTATACCTGCTTACTATTCGATTATCACTCGTAGATTTGGGGACGGTTATTTTGCCGAGCTTCCACATCACCTCTTAGGAAGCTCCTTCATTGAACATAACCCCGCACGGGGCGCTTTCCAGCGCGCCTAAAAATAGATATTCCCTTAAAATTCCCCGCGTTATTGCCGCGGGAGCACTCGCACTAACCGTTACCGCTTATGGGCTTATCGCTCCGTCACCGGCAACTGCCACGCCCGTAACGGAGTCTGTGCCTTCAATCCAGGAACCCGCCGTCGCCGAGGCCACAGTGCAGGCCGAAAACGCTGCGCCTGTCGAATCCGGAGTCTTCGTTCCGACCCCCGGCCGGCTGGTCGATACCCGAGACGGAACCGGCGGCGTCACAGGCCCCGTACCCGCTAACACATGGGTACCCATCCAGGCACTCGGGCGGCTGGGTATTCCGGCCAAGGGCGCAGAAGCTGTCGTCCTCACCGTGACGTCCGTTAATGCGCCGGCAGACAGCTGGACGCAGCTGGCCTCCAACACTGACCGTCCAACGACTCAGACCACAAACCTCTCCAGCGGCGCCAACGAGATCTTCTCGAACACCTCCATCGTGCCGATTGGAACCGACGGCCAGATCGCTCTGCGGACCTCAGTGGCGCAGAACTACGTCATTGAAGTCCAGGGATATTTCACCGACGGTGCAGTCATGGCCCCCGGAGGGTACGTTCCGGTCAAGAGCAGCCGTGTGGTCGACACACGAGACGGCACCGGCACACCAAAGGGCCAGTGGGTGAATGATCAGACCTACACTGTGAACCTGAAGAACGTGGGCGGCGTCCCCAACACGGCAGGGGCGGTGTTCGCGAACGTCATCCTTGTCAGCCGGGATCCGGCAAACCCCACACCAACCCTGTATCCCTTCCCGGCCGGCGGCACCGACCCGGAAGCACCGCTGCATTACCGGGGCGGAGTCACTACCGGTGTAGGAACAACCCTGGATATGAACGCCGCAGGGGAAGTCTCTTTCCGCGTCGGTTACAGCCCCAGCCCCGTGGACATCGTCATCGATGTGGAAGGCTATTTCGACGGGCAGGCCAGCGACAGCACCTTCACCTCTCTGGCAACCCGGCTCTACGACAGCCGGACCGACGGAGCCAAGACGCCGATCCCTGCCGGCGGAAGCCTTGAAGTGCAGGTAGCCGGCGTCGATGGTTTCCCCGCAGCCGGATCCGAATTGGCCGGCGTCACCATGAACGTCGCAGCCCTCAACGATCCGGCGGCAGCGACCACCGGTTTCTTCCGGGTCTACCCCTCAGATGAACCCGAACCGTCCCTCAGTCAGGTGAACTATCATCTGGGAGGAGACATCGTCTCCAACGTGATTGTTGTACGTCCGGGAGCTGTCGACGGGAAAGTCATTGTCAAAAACGTCAGTGCTTCGCCGGCTCACGTCGTCATTGACAGCCAGGGCTGGTTTACCAATGCGCACCTGCTTGCACCGGCATCCGGGAACAACGGTGCCGCCTCCGGCGAACGTGCAGCAGCTTCCATGGTCGGCCGGTCTCTGAACGATGCCCTCAAAACCTCGTGGAATCCCACCAACGGCAACACCGTCCTCACTGGAAAACTCATGAGCCTCACCGGAGTTGGCCAGGACACGAACATCAGCTGGCGGTACAACTCCGTCAATGACGCCCGCCCCACACTGAACGTCGGCAGGGTGGAAACTTCCCTGCGGGTGGACACCACCACCGACAACGTGACCTATACGGCCCCTGACGGCGGTTGGTACACCTTCAAGACAAAAAGCCCCGGCGTCTGGGACATGCCTCCCGGAATGAACGCATCCCTCACCCAGCCAAACGCCAAAGAGTACCGGATCAGATTCAATGACACCGGCGTCACCAATATCTACACCGACGACGGAGCGAACTACTCCCTGGCACGATCCATCGACGCGAACAAAAACACGCCGAACACGATCACCTATATCTACGTCAATGGCGTTCTGGACACCACGAAGGACACCCAGGGGCGCACGGTGAAATACGTGTATGCCAACACCAAGAACCCAAACCAGCCGACAAAAATCACCGACCAGTCACTGAACAGGTCCATCAACCTGGAATACAACGCAGGAAGCGGCAGGCTCTCCAAGATAACCGATGCAACCGGTGCCGTCACCGCCCTGGCATACAACTCGGCCGGGAAACTCACCGCTATCACGGACGCCCGCCAGGCAAAGACCAGCTATGAATACGACGCCTCCAAGAGGGTCTCAAAAATCACCTATGCAACCGGCACACCGGTTCAGAGCGTCTACACCCCGGCCTACGTCAACGCCACGACCACCACGCTGACGGACCCGAACAACAAGGTCGCCACCTACACGTATAATGCCGCCCGTCAGGTAACTTCCGTGAAGGACCCCAACGGGAACAACGCTGCCGGAACGTTTGACGGCCACGACAACAGAACGGCCTCCACGGACGGGCTGGGGAACACCACCACCGCCCAGTACAACACCGGGAACAGCCTCACGAAAGTCACCTCCCCGGCAGGCGCGGCCGGCGGCACCGGCGGAGACCGGTCATTCACCTACAACTCCATGACCGGAGATCCGCTGTCGAACTACCAGCCGGCCAGCTCCACGGACGGTGAAGGCAACATCACCAACATCATCTATGACGCCAATACCAACGCACCCAGCAAAACCGAAAGCGGCGGCAGTGACCCGAAGGTGAAGGTCATAGTCTCTAATTTCTACCAGGGCGACGTTCTGGGAACCTCCTGCGGCGCTAAGCAGGGATCGCTGTGCCGGACAACGGACGGTAACGGAAACGCGACCACCTACACCTACGACGCCCAAGGAAACGTTGCCTCAATCATTCGTCCTGCACCCCTTGGTGCCATCGTCAATACGTATGACGCGGCAGGCCGGGTTGCTACCAGCAAGGACGGGAAGAACCAGACCGCTACCTACACCTACGATGCCAATGACCGTATTCAGCAGGTCCGCTACGCATCCACCTGTATTCCTGCGACCTGCGTTACCTACACCTATGACGGCAACGGCAACCTGACCAAGCGCGTCGACGCTTCGGGAACAACGACCTACGCCTACGATCAGCAGAACAGGTCCTCGTCAAAGACTGTTGGAACAACGACCACAAGCCTTACCTATGACGGGGCATCAAATATTCTGTCCTTCGTCGATCCGACAGGCACGATCGGCTACCGCTACGACGGCGCGAACCGGCTGACCGCTCTGGCTGAACCCGGCGGATCCTGCCCGGCAACGCCGGCGTTCCCCAACACCACCAAATGTGTCGGTTTCGGCTACGACAAGAGCAACCGGCGCACCACCACGACGTATCCCAACGGGGTCAAGAACACCACCGTCTTCGACAATGCGGGACGGGTCTCTGAAACGCGGGCCAATAGCTCAGCCGGCGCTGTCCTGACCTCGCGTGCCTACACCTATACCTCGGGCGGCACGGGCAAGGATGGCTCCCTGCAGGCAACCGTGAAGACCGAGGCGAATGCTCTCACCACGTACGGTTATGACACTCATAACCGGCTCACGGCAGCCACCCTCGGTGCCGTAACCGAGACCTGGAACTATGACAAGAACGGTAACCGGACCAGCGCAACCAAAACAGGCAAACCCACGCTGACCTCCGTATACAACGCAGCTGATCAGCTCTGCTGGACCGCCGCCTCAACAGGTGCCTGTGCCGCGGTACCGGCCGGAGCCACAACCTACACCTATGACACGAACGGCAATACGACGAAGGCTGGAACGAACACCTCCGCGTACAACGCGCTTGACCAGTTCACGTCGGCGACCGTTTCCGGTACCACGACGAGCTTTGCTTATGCCGGGCTCCGCAACGACGAACGCACTGTCTCAGGGAACACGAGCTTCCTTAACGGAAGCCTCGGCGTCACCACCCAAACCGCCAACGGTGCCACCACGTCATTCATCAGGGACCCTGACGGGAAGCTGATCAGCATGCGCAATAGCGCCGGTGCCAGCTTCTACTACACAACAGATGCACTTGGCTCCGTCATCCTCCTCACCGATGCCACTCAGGCAAAGGCAGCAACCTATAGTTACGACGCTTGGGGAAACACCGCCCAGACAGGAGCCCAGGCCGGTAATAACCCCTACCAGTACGTCTCGGGATATAAGGACGCGGTGACAGGCTTCACCAAGTTCGGAGCGCGATACTACAACCCAGCAATTGGACGATTCACGCAACTGGACCCCTCCGGCCAAGACCCGCATTACAGCTACAGCGGCAACAACCCCATCACAAACAGCGACACCTCCGGTCTCAGCTTCTGGGATGACTTTACGGATTCTGCGGTACCAGAGGTGGTCGGCGGAATCGTTGGCGCAGTGGGCGGTGCCGTAGCCACTGGAGTCACAAAAACCCTTCCGGGCCTCGCAGCCGGAGCCACCGTCGGATGCATTGTCGGCGTAACAGCCTACGCGGTGGGTAACGGCCTCGCCGAAGAGGACAACACAGTTGGAGGAACCGCTGGAGCTTGTGCTGGTGGAGCGGTAGCTGGTGCGACCGGTTATGGCCTAGGGCGCCTAGGCTCAGCAGCCAGGGCGAACTAGATGAACAATCCGACAAATGGGGTAATGTGATTTGATGCACTACGGAATTTGGATTGCCATAATATCTTTAATTTACACTTTTACCCTAATGATTTACATGCTATCGCCAAAGGGGAGAGGCACTTATCTTAGAGGGGGGAAGAAGTACTCGGGAGCATTTTGGGCGGGCTTAATTGTTGGGCTTGCTGGATGTGTACTTTTCGCTTTATCTCTAGTATAGAAAATATAAGCAACCAATTTTATAGCTAAGGCAGAGAGGGTGTCAATTCGATCTTGACATCCTCTCTGCCTTTTCTTGCTGTGAAGATAGCTCGTCAAACTATTAATCAAATAGATTAGCGTCCTGGGTCGTAGATAACCTGCCCGGCCATGAGGGCTAGAGTTCCGGTGATCCAGTCCGAGCAGCTGCGGCACTTGTCGCTCCTGCGGCAACCACGACGCCATGCCCACTTCACTCTGGGACGCCCTCCCAACGCCCTAACGCTTGGTCACCCATTCGCGGGCGTCGAGTTCGGCCATTCTCCGGTACAGGGTGGCCCGGGACATGCCCAGATCGCGGGCCACATGGGTGGCCTGCTCACCTGCCTCGATCAGGCGGCGGGCGTTACGGATCTGACTGTCGCTGAAATGCTGCCGTCGCCCGCCGAGATCTTTACCTGCCGCACGGCGCTTGGAGACGGAATCGTTAATGCGTTCACGTTTGATTTCCAGTTCCATCTGGGCCAGGGCAGCCATGACTGTAAAAACCATGGAACCCATCGGGGTGCCGGTATCCACATTCCCGCCGCCCAGATTCAAGACCCGCAGATTCACTCCCCTGGTCTTCAGGTCCTCGGACAGGCCGAGCATGTTCACCGTGGACCGGCCGAGCCGATCCAAGGTGGTGATCACCAAAGTGTCGCTCTCATGCAGTGCGCCCAAGGCCCGGGTAAATCCTGGGCGGGATGCTCTGGCGCCGCTGACTCCGTGGTCAATATATAGGTCATCACGGCGGACGCCCGCAGCCAACAGGTCCCTGACCTGCCGGTCCGCATCCTGCGCCTTGGTGGAAACTCGGGCATACCCGATCAGTTTTGTCATGGAGTCCCCAAAAGTGTCTTGCAACCAATGTTTATGTCACTAAACCTAACAGGAGGTTGCAACACATAGTGGCAAGACATACTAAGTGCCGGAATGTGGCGGCACTGCCTCTGTCTCGTGCGGACGTCTCTCAACTCATGAGATACAAGACATGAACCGACATCCCGCATAGATGGAGGGTAACCTCCATGACCGCGGCCTGCTGCCCACGTTGCGTCCTCATGCCACTCATGGGGCTACTAGGTCGACATCCGAGCTAAATCATTTCGTGCACCATTTACTGTCATGGCATGGCGCTGGTCGTTCTCGAAATATTTTAGAAAGTGTCTAGAACTACACGCCCCACATGTTCCCGCTCTCAGGGTCTCAAGAGACGGTCGGGCCGCCATCCAGAGACAATGCCGGGCTGGAGCAGACGAGATGGGGTCGTCGCTCCAGCCTGCTCGGTGTGAACTGTAAAGACCAAGGTGGGGCAGCCGTACCCTTCGGCCCAACTGCCCCACCCGCCTAAGAGGTTTACGGACTTATCCGGCTTCGGGCAAACCCTTCAAAATGCGGCGTCGTACTTCGGCCGCATCAATCGGAACAAACCGCTGGTCCACTTCAATCTGATATTCCAGAACGTGGTTCTTGGTGGCAATGTCCTTGAGCGTGCGGGCGGAGTTGAAGTTCTTGACCTCCGGGTTAGCGCCCTTGATCTGCCACTTATAGGGGCGCACGATCTTCCCATCCGAGTCGTAGGTTGTCTGCTCCTCTTGCAGCGACTTGGTTGTGTACCGGTTGTAGTACGGATTGGGATGCATAAGCAACCGCGCCGTCACCCATTCCCGGGGAACAAGTACCAGCTGCTTTCCGCCGATGAAAGGAAGTTCGCAATCGCGTTGGGTCCAGTCGAGCTTCTGGTCATCCCACACCATCAGACTCCGAGTGACAGTTTTTTCTGCCAGCACCGGGTACTGCGACATCATGTCCAGGCTGTATTCGATCAGGATATCCATGATGATGCGCGTGACCATATCTGAGATCAGGTCTCGGTCGATACCCCGGAGGAACAACGGCAAGTGCTCAATCCTACTGAGAGCGCGGTGCTGGCAGATAGGCGATCCCAGCGCATCCCACAGCACCGTGCCGAGGCCATCGGCAAAACCTTTGCCATCAGTGCCTGCAGCAGAGTATCCCAGCCGCGTTTCACCAGGCTCCCGCATCTTCTGGAGAACGGAGAGCCCATTGCGCTTGTCAGCAAAAACGGAGCTTTGCCGTCGCCGGACAAGTTCCTCGAAGAATTCCACCAGGCGGCACTGAGCCCTTACACCGTAGGCGCAGGTGGAGTTTCGGATGGCACTAGGGTCCAGGAAAACGGTGTTGTCGTTATCTACATCGACGTCCAGGAACGGGAAGTCATCGGGGAGGTCAAAAGCCTCAGAAAGAAATACCAAAATAAACTACTCTCCCTCGACCTAACGGTCGAGAGTCAGAAACCACGCAACAGGCGTTGCGCCAACACTCAACGGCATCTGGCCGCAAAGCGCGGGGCTTTCGTGCTCAAGATTGGACACGATCACCAAGTCCGAGTAGGGTAGATGCATCGCTTCCAACGATTACTTACCCTGCATGGACCCTCTCCCTTGAGGTAACCGGCAGGGCATTTGTCGTTCCCTGAAACTGGTCTACATTAAGTGTAACACATGTTTCATGGACCGCTGCACGAACACCCCCTCAGCGGCCCCCAAAGGCGCCTAGACGAGCCTAATGGGCACGGGCGCGCGCTAGGGACCAGGGGTCCGCGCGGAGCCTTTAGAAAGGCACACAGCGTATTTGGCCTAGTCGCACGGCAGTCGTATTTGGGGTCTGGGCTCTACTCCCAACAAGGCCGATAACAGCGCATACGTCAGTAAATGATGATCCACCATGACGCGACAGAGAGAATTGGCACAGCTAGCCAGTGTCGCTCAAAAGGTTCACTATGGGATTCAGGGTGGGATCAGCCTTGTTATCGGCTTGAGATCGTCTTGGATCCGGGAGATGATCGGTCTAGGAGCCAGACAGCTTCTCCAGGCATCCGCGCCTACCGCGAGTCCATCAACCTCGAGGTTGCTCCCCTGGTCGCTGAGCTCCGCGACATGCTCGGCGCCAAACTTGTTGCCTACCTGGCAGGAGTCGTAGAAACCCGGGCGGTCCGCCAGTGGGCTGAAGGCACCCGCAGGATGCCTTCCGAAACCGAGGCCCGGCTGCGGCTGGCGTACCACGTGGCCGGTATCATTCTGGAGTCCAACGGCCCCCGGATCACCCAGACCTGGTTTCAGGGTATGAACCCGCAGCTGGAGGACCGCTCCCCCGCCCGCTGGATCCGGGAAACCAACCCGGACCAAAGCGGCCCCGAAGTTCTGGCAGCGGCCCGCGCGTTCGCCCGCTTGGGATGAAATTCTCAGAACTGGATCAGCGTGTCTGGCGGGTGGGCTTCCTTCCCCAGCCCTGGGAATGATCGGACTGGCGGTGGGCCGGGCCGGACGGACGGTTCAACGGCCGATGGGACCCCCTTGACCACGGCCTCTACCTAACCCTTCACCGGCGTACCATGGATAGGCCGACTATTCGGCCTACCTCCCCAATCTCCAAGGTGCGTTCTCTTTGAAGTCCTCCTTTACCCAGGCGCTGGCCCGCGGCCTGAATATCAGGCACATCCGCTTCATGGCGCTCGGTTCTGCCATTGGCACGGGCCTGTTCTACGGGTCTGCCTCGGCCATCCAGTCAGCCGGTCCGGCGGTGCTGCTGGCCTACATGATCGGCGGCGCGGCTGTGTTCTTGGTCATGCGGGCGCTCGGGGAGATGGCGGTGCGCCATCCGGTTTCCGGCTCCTTCGGCCAGTACGCCAGCCGCTACCTCGGCCCGTTCGCCGGGTTCATCACAGGCTGGACCTTCGCGTTTGAAATGGCCATCGTGGCCATTGCGGATGTCACGGCCCTGGGCATCTACATGGGGTTCTGGTTTGAGGACGTTCCGCGGTGGATCTGGATTCTGGCCGCCGTCCTGCTGATTTCGGCACTGAACCTGATGAAGGTGAAGGTCTTCGGCGAGACCGAGTTCTGGCTGTCCATCATCAAGGTCAGCGCCATCATCGCCATGATTGTGGGCGGCGCGGCAATCGTGGTCTTCGGTTTCGGGCTGCCGGACACCGCCAACCCCGGATTGGAGACCATGCTGGGCTCCGGCGGGTTCTTCGCGAACGGCTTCTGGGGCCTGCTGGCATCCTTCTCCATTGTGATGTTTGCCTTTGGCGGGATCGAAACCGTCGGCATCACCGCCGGCGAGGCCGAAAACCCGAAGAAAGCCATTCCTGCCGCGGTCAACACCGTGCCGGTGCGCATCCTGCTCTTCTACGTCTGTGCCCTGGGCGTGCTGATGATGATTTTCCCGTGGCAGGACATCAACGGCGAAACCAGCCCGTTTGTACAGATCTTCGATTCCCTGGGCATCCCTGCGGCCGCACACATCCTCAACGCGGTGGTCATCACCGCAGCCCTCTCGGCCATCAACTCGGACATTTTCGGTGCCGGGCGCATGCTCTACGGACTCGCACAGCAGGGCCAGGCGCCGTCGTCGTTCTCTAAAATCTCCCGGCACGGCGTGCCGTGGATGACCGTAGCCACCATGGGCGTGGTGCTGCTGGCCGGCGTGGTGCTGAACGCGCTGCTGCCCGAATCCCTGTTTACGATCATTGCCTCGATCGCCACCTTCGCCACCGTGTGGGTGTGGCTGATGATCCTGCTCTCGCACATCGCGATGAAGCGGGAGATCAAGCGCCGCGGCCTGCCGGCCTCCGAATTCGGCACCCCGTTCTGGCCCTTTGCCTCCTACGCGGCCCTGGCGTTCATGGCGTTCATTGTGGTGCTGCTGGGCATCATGCCGGACACCCGCGTGGCCCTGGTAGTGGGCGCGGTCTGGATTGTCCTGCTGTTCGTGGCCTACCGTCTGTGGGTGCGCGGAAACGGCCGGGTCCGCGCCGAGCTGGCCGACGAAACCGTGGACAGCCGGACGGCCGCGCACGCCGACAGCTAATTCACCGGCGGTCGGCTGTCCGGCCGGCAACTGCCGGCGGTGAGCGCAGCGCCAGCACGACGACGGCTGCCCCCACTCCGGCGAACACCGCTTCCAGCGGCTGGAATTCCACGAAGGCGATCTCCCACGCTTCCAGCCCGATCAATGCCGTTCCGGCGGCGACCGACACCAGCGGTGCGGCACGGCTGCGGCGCAGCTGCAGCAGCCCCGCGACCAGGTAACCTCCCCCGCACCCGGCGGCAAGGAGCAGCCCCGGAGCCCGCCAGTCGGTGAACGGCGTGCGCCGAAGGACCGATGGATCGGCGTGCAGGAACGCTCCGTCCGGACGCAGGGCCAGCAGGATGCCCCCGCCGATCGCTGCCGCTGCCGTGCCGAACTCCAGGCCCAGCAAGGCGCGTTCCTCCCAGAAATGCGGTGATGTCATGAACCCGAGTATTCGCAGCGGGAGCCCCGGCGTCCAGCATCAGGGCATCCTGTTGGAACCGACCCCCGGAACCCAGCCCTGGAGCTCAGCCGCAGGTCCCACTCAGGTGACAACTTTTGCTTGACTGTCGTCATAAGTCTCCCTAGATTGAGAGTGCCGTAGGTCACAGGGCACCACGATCGCACTCAACGAGGAGCAGAGCAGTGACATTCTCCCTTCAGCTGTACACCGTCCGCAGGGAGCTTGAGGCTGACCTTCCGGGGACGCTCAAGCAGCTCGCAGCCATTGGCTTCCGCGAGGTGGAACCCTACAACTTCCACGTCAACGCCGAGGAGCTGGCGGCGGCACTGAAGGACAACAACCTCAGCGCCCCGTCAGGACATGCGCCCCTGCTGCGCAGCGACCAGAATGCCATCTTCGAAGCCGCCCGGCTGCTGGGCATCGGCACGGTAATTGATCCGCACGTTGCAGAGGAACAGTGGACCTCGGAGGAAGACATCGCCGCCACGGCCGCTGCCCTGAACACAGCGGCGGAAAAGGGCGCTTCATACGGTGTCCGCGTTGGATACCACAACCACTGGTGGGAATTGCAGACGCTCCCCGACGGCCGGACCGGCCTGGAAGTACTGGCCGCGTATCTGAACCCTGACGTGGTGCTGGAGGTGGACACCTACTGGGCGGCCGTTGGCGGCCAAGACCCGGTGGAACTGCTGGAACGGCTCGGCGACCGGGTCCGGTTCATCCATATCAAGGACGGCCCGGCAACCTCCAACCCCGCGGACCAGGTGGCCGTGGGAAGCGGCACCCTGCCGATCTGGGACATCATCGATGCCGCATCCGCGCTGGAAAGCGGCGTGGTGGAGCTGGATGACTCTGCCGGGAACATGATGGACGCAGTCACAGCAAGCTTCGAGTACCTCACTGCAGGAAGGCCGTCATGACCAAGCGGGGACCAGTCGGCGTCGGAATCATCGGCGCCGGTGTCATCAGCAAGGAATACCTCACCAACCTCACGTCCTTTCCGGACGTCGCCGTGCACGTTGTGGCGGACCTGTTTCCTGAGGCCGCCGCGGAACGGGCCCGGGAATTCGGCATTGCGGAATCCGGCGGCGTGGACGCGGCCCTGAATCATCCCGACGTCGAGATCATTGTGAACCTGACCGTGCCGTCCGCGCATGTGGAAATCGCCGCGGCGGCGGTCGCGGCGGGCAAGCATGTCTGGAGCGAAAAGCCGTTCTCGCTGGACCGCGAGTCGGGGCTGGGGCTGCTTAAAGCTGCCGACGCCGCCGGAGTACGCCTCGGCTGCGCACCCGACACCTTCCTGGGCGCCGGACTGCAGACCGCCCGCCGGATGATTGAAAACGGTGACATCGGCACCCCGCTCACGGCCCTGACCCTGATGCAGTCCCCCGGGCCGGAGTCCTGGCACCCCAATCCCGCGTTCCTGTTCCAGGAGGGCGCCGGACCGCTGTTCGACATTGGCCCCTATTACCTGACCGCCCTGGTCCAGACCTTCGGCTCCATCCGCAAGGTGGGCGCCTTCGGTTCCCGTTCCCGGGAACTGCGCACCATCGGATCGGGACCGCGCGCCGGGGAGACGTTCGCCGTCACCGTCCCCACGCACGTCAGCGCCATCGCCCAGTTTGAGGGCGGAGAGTCTTCCCAGAGCATCTTCAGTTTCGACTCCCCCTACCGGAGGCCCGGCCTGGTGGAAGTCACCGGAACGGAAGCCACCATTGCCTTCCCCGACCCCAACACCTTTGACGGCAACGTCATGATCTGCGCGGCCGGCGCCGATGACTGGACCACCGTCCCGTCCGTCGGTGCCACCACCACGCGGGGCAGCGGCGTCCTGGAAATGGCCCGCGCGCTGCGGGAGGACCGCCCGCACCGGGCACAGGGCGAAATGGCTTACCACGTCCTGGACGCGATGGCCTCCATCACGGAGTCCGTGGAAACCGGAAATTTCGTTTCAGTGGAGAGCTCGGCGGCACGAGTGCCGGCCCTGCCCGAAGACTGGGATCCCACGGCCGCCACCCTGGCCTGATATCCGGGCAACGCCCGGCACGCCGGCGTCTCCCCGGCCGGTTATCCGGCGGGAGGCGCCGGCGTTGCCGATTCCCAGGGGCAGCTCATGGGCCCGGCGACAGCTGCAGAAATCTTTTCCACCGGCACCAGCTCGGTGTAACCGGAGCCCAGCACCACGTCGACAGTGCCGTCAGCCCGGTCATCCTGGATATATTCCGTTCCGGGAATCTGTTGCTGCAGGGTGAAGGCAGCGGCTTCGCCCTCCGGGCCGGAGACAATAATGGCCGTCATTCCCTCACGGTTCACTGAACTGTTCCCCACGGTTCCGGCCTGGAACCCGCGGGCCGCAAGGGCCTCGGAGACCTGCGAGGCGAGTCCCGCCGTCGGCGTCGTGTTGTAAACATTGACCGTTATGCTGTCCGGCGCCTGATAGGAGAAGGGCCCTGCGGGGCATTCGGTGGACGCCACGGGTGCCGGCTCCGGTTCGGAAAGTACGATCCAACCCTGCAGGACAGCCGCAGCGAAGAGCGCAGCCGCCACCAGCACAGCGGCCAACAGGCCAATGACAATCCGGTGCCGCAGCCGCCTCCGGCGCCGCAGCTGCGCGGCAGCGTCTGCTGCGGGATCAAACACAGCCCCCAGATCATCTTCGGTGACAATCCGGTGGCCGTGCCACTCGGTGGGGTCATTCCTCGCTGCCCTGTTCCGGTGCTGCGCGCCGGAGGGCTCGTCAGTCATCGATCACCAGGACGCGCGCATGCAGGATGGTCCGCTGATGCAGCGCAGTCCTCACGGCCCGGTGCAGCCCGTCTTCCAAGTACATGGTGTCCTTCCATTGCACAACATGCGGAAACAGATCGCCGAAAAAGGTGGAGTCCTCGGCCAGCAGTGCGCCCAGGTCCAGAGTGCTCTTGGTGGTGACCAGCTCATCGAGCCGGACCTGCCGGGGAGGTACCGCTGCCCAGTCCTTGGGTGTCACGTATCCATGGTCGGGGTAAGGGCGTCCGTCGCCAACAGCTTTGAAGATCACTCATACAGAGTATGGAAGATCGGCGGCCTTTGAAACAGCGTGCCCCGGCGGGGCGCCATCCATTCCGCTACATTACGGGCGCCAAGGGGTTCTTTTTGGATAATTCATGCTCTCACCAGCATCAATGCGAAGCTACGCCCCGCACGTGCCGTTTTTCGCCGCGGCTGCCGCAGTGAAATACTGGCACCGTGACTTCTCCCCGCTTTGGCCTGCTGCTCGACGTCGACGGCCCGGTAGCCAGCCCGGTTACCCGCTCCGTACCGCCCCGAATCATCACTGACCTAGTGCAGCTGGCGGTTGCCGGCTGGCCCGTTATCTTCAACACCGGCCGGTCCGATGAGTTCATCCGCGAACAGGTCATGGCCCCGATGATCGCCGCCGGACTGCCGACGAACACCACGGTGCACGCCATCTGTGAAAAGGGCGCCGTCTGGTTCTCCTTTACCGGATCCGGCCCCGGCGAGCCGCAGGTGGATTCCGCCCTGTCGCTTCCCGGGGACTACGCCGACGCCGTCCGGAAGCTGGTGGCGGAGAAGTACGCCGCGCACATGTTCTACGACGAAACCAAGCGCGCCATGGTCTCCGTGGAGCAGCACGTGGACGTGGACAACGCAGAATATCTGGCCGAGCAGCAGCAGTTCGATGCCGATGCCCTGGCCCTGATGGGCGAGCTGGACCTCGGCGTCTGCCGGCTGGACCACCATGTTCCGGACAGCGACGACTCGATCGACTACCGCATCGATCCCACCATCATCTCCACCGACATTGAGGCGCTCGGCGTCGGCAAGGACCTCGGCGCCCGGCGCGCCCTGGCACTGCTGGAGGCCGCCGGCACCGAGGTCCCCCGTATCTGGCGCACCGTCGGGGATTCCCGCACCGACTACGCCATGGCCGATGAGCTGCACGCCCTGGGTTACGACGTCGCGCATGTGGATGTCCGCCCGGCGGACGGCGTGCCCGCCAAGCCGTACCCGGTCCTGACCGCCGGCGACCGCATTCACGATGACGCCGGCGGCGCCTACTTTGCCCGCTGGGCCGCGATGGCAGCAGGCACGGCGGCCAACGACGACGGCGTCAGCTAGCTTCTCAGCTGCCGGGCGGCCCGGCGGACGGCGGACGTGAGCCGGTCGAGCCGCTCGGACTGGAGCGTCCACGACTGCCAGTACAGCACCACGTCGCGGTGCGCCTGTTCGTCGAGCAGCACCAGCCGCCGGTCCGCCAGGTCCGATCCAATCTGCAGTTCCGGCACCATCCCCCAGCCGAGTCCGGCCCGCACGGCGGCCACGAAGGCCTCCGATGACGGCACGGTGTGGCTCGGCGGCTCATGCCCCGGGCCGCGGGAGGCCAGGAAGCCCCGCTGCAGATCATCCTTGGCGTTGAAGTGCAGCACCGGCATCGCTTGCCAGTCGACGCCGCCCGGTGCGGTAAACCGCTCGCTCAGTCCCGGAGCAGCAGCGGGGACGTAGCGCATAGCGCCGAGCCGCACGGCCCGGCAGCCGTTGACCGGCGCCGGATCCGCCGTCACCGCTCCAAATACGTCTCCCTGCCGCAGCAGCCGGCTGCTGTGATCCTGGTCCTCCACGTGCAGGTTCAGGGTGCTGTCCGTCCATCCGGCGGCGTCCCTCAGCACGGGCAGGAACCAGGTGGCCAGGGAATCGGCGTTCACCGCCACCGGCGTGGCGGCGGCCGGAGCTGCCGTCCCGAGGGCCTGCCGGGCCTCGGCTTCCAGCAGCTGCACCTGCCGGGCCAGCCGCAGCAGCGCGGCCCCGGCCTCGGTGGGCGTGCAGGGAACAGCGCGGCGCACCACCACCTGCCCCGCCGATTTCTCCAGGGCCTTGATCCGCTGGCTGACAGCGGAGGGACTGATGTGCAGCCGGTCCGCAGCGGCCTCGAAGGTGCCCTCGTCAATAACGGCGGCCAGCGCCCGCAGATGCTCGAAGTTCATGAAGAAAATCTAACGCATCATCAAAATCATTCGTTTGCCTGTGCCGGCTCGCAGAACTACCGTCGAAGGCATGTGGAGCATTGGAGGAACCGGCCTGCTAACCGGGTTGGGGCTGATCGTGGCCATCGGGGCGCAGAACGCATTTGTTCTGCGCCAGGGCATCCGCCGGGAGCACATCGGCACGGTGGTGGTGCTCTGCGCAGTGAGCGACGCCGTCCTGATCCTCGCGGGCACCGCCGGCATCGGCGCCCTGGTCGAGAGCTTCCCCCCGATCCTCGACATCCTGCGCTGGGGCGGCGCGGCCTACCTGGTCTGGTTCGCCGTTCGGTCCTTTCTGTCCGCGCTGAAACCCTCCGCCCTGACCGGCCAGGGGCCGGGTTCGCGCAGTTCGGTGATCGCCACCACCCTGGCCCTGACGTTCCTGAACCCGCACGTATATCTGGACACCGTGGTGCTGCTGGGCAGCCTGGCCAACCAGTACGGCGAATCGGCCCGGTGGATCTTCGCCGCCGGGGCCGCCCTGGGCAGCATCCTCTGGTTTTCCGGCCTCGGCTACGGTGCCCGGATGCTGTCAGGGGTCCTCAGCCGGCCGCGCACCTGGCAGGTCCTGGACCTGCTGATCGGCATCGTGATGCTGGCGCTTGCGGTGAAACTGGTCCTGGGCTGACGCCGCCGGCGGGAACGGCCGCGGTGGTGGCCG
The DNA here is from genome assembly GCF_058269275.1 of Arthrobacter sp. TJ-178. NCBI lineage: Bacteria > Bacillati > Actinomycetota > Actinomycetes > Micrococcales > Micrococcaceae > Arthrobacter > Arthrobacter sp. TJ-178. The sequence continues at coordinate 141,170 of NZ_JBZCNK010000006.1, forward strand.
GCAGCATCTCGATGAGCGTTTCCCTAGGCGGGAACGTACGTGGCAGTGACCCAGCGCAGCAGTGAATACAGCAGCTGCGAAGCGCCGGGCATGAACCCTGAACCGTGGTGATAGACCGGATCCATGGTGGTCACCAGCAGACGGGCGGGCTGGTTCACCTCATCCACGTAGAGCAGGGCGCCAATTTCCACGCCGTTTTCCTCCATGACCACCGGCGACCGCGCACCGGCGGGCGGATGCAGCAGACCGTGATGGTGCCATGACACCGCTCGGGGCGTGAAGTATTCCCACAGCGGATCCTCGGGCAGGCGCAGCCGGGTGCCGTTGTCCTCACCCGTGCGCCAGGTCCAGAACACGGTGGGCCGGAAGGTGTATCCAACCCCGGGCAGCCACTGTTCCACCTTGTTTTCGCCGAGCACAATGACAGTTTTCCCGGGGTCCTGAAGTGCAGCACGGAGGGCAGGGGCAAACCGGGCCAGCTGTCCTTCGTGCAGCCGGTCCCCCACGATCATCACGTCCAGGCCGGCGAGCACCGAGGGATCAGCCTCCGGCAGGTGGACGGACTCGAGCCGGTACGGCTGCAGGGCGGGATCGGCCAGGGTGCGCAGCGGCGCGAAGGTGCCGCAGTGCAGCAGGCCGATACGCGGTGCGGTGCCGGGCGCAGGATTGCTGGGGCCGACGGCGGGCGCCCGGTTGGCGCCGCGGCTCGCCTCCACTGAGGCCGCGGGCGCCGGGGGACCCGTTTCCACCACCCGGTGTCCGCCCTCGAGCCAGGCCACCAGGTTGGGGCCAATCCGGCCAATGGAGTAGCGGTCGTCGCTGAAGCTCTCCAGGTCGTTGCCGCCGTGAACCAGCACTTCCCCACGGCCCAGGCGGTAGGTGTAATCCAGCGGCAGGGAGTACTGGCCGATGCCGGTGACGACGGTTGCGTCCTCGGGCAAATCCAGGTGGTAGCCGCGCCCGTAGAAGCCGGCGACGCCGATTTCTTCCAGCTTTTCGTAGCTGTGGATACCGGGCACACCGGTGCGGTAGTGCAGATCCTTGTAATCCACGCCCTCCCATACCGGATGGGCCGTGACAGCGTGCGGATGGATGTCCCGGGCCCCGCGGAATTCCAGTTTCCGCCAAACGGCCAGCCCCTCGATGAACGGGGTTACCACCTGGGCGTTGACCAGCACGCGGCCGCCGGAGCGGACAAATCCGGTGAGCGCTTCGCGGTGGCGGTGCAGCAGCAGATGGTCGGCGCCGCCGCTGATGATGAGGCCGTCCGCGGCGAGGATCCTTGTGCGGGCGGCGTCGTCGTCGAGGTCATAGGCGTCAACGTCCTCCAGCGCGCCTCGCCAGGAGGGATCAGACTGGCCGCGCATCGGTGTGCCGCCGATCAATCGGTAAATCATGGGAGGTCCTTTCGGGAGGGTGCAGCAGCGATCGGTCCGGCGCAGTCCTGGCGGCACGACGGTCCGAAGTCCGGCACCGCGATCACACGGTTACCCGAGCCGGTGCCGACCGTGGGCGTGCAGATGGGCAGTCCGTACACCGCGGACAGGGCGGAACCGGTCAGAAGTTCGTCAGTGGGACCCCAGCGGGTATCGTCACTGCCCACAAAAAGCAGTGCGTTGCGGGAGACATGCAGCGCGTGGTCGGGATGGTGGGTGGTCATGATGACGGACATGCCGTCGGCGGCCAGGCCGGCCAGAACTCCGAGCACGCGGGACTGGTTGTGCAGATCCAGTGCCGAGGCAGGTTCATCCAGGACCAGCAGTTCGGATCCGGAGGCCACGGCGCGGGCGATCAGGACCAGCTGGCGCTGTCCGCCGGAAAGCTCGGAGTAGGCGCGGTGAGCCCAGTCGGCCACGCCAACCCGTTCCATGGCAGCGTCAGCGGCTTCGTGGTCCTCGCGGCGGGGGGTTTGGTAGGCGCGCAGGTGACGGCTGCGTCCCATCAGCACCATTTCGGCAACGGTGAAGGAGGTGCCGCCGGCGCCGTGGTCCTGCGGTACGTAGCCGACGGCGGCGGCCGAGCGGATCTGTCCCTCACGCGGAGTCAGCAGCCCGGAGAGGCATTTGAGCAGCGTGGTTTTGCCGCGTGCATTGGGGCCGAGGATGGAGAGGATTTCCCCGCGTTCCAAGGTGAAGCCGAGGTTCCGGAACAGCCACGGCCGGACGCGGGAGTAGCGGAAACCCAGTCCGGAGACCTGCATCAGCCCGGTGTTCAGGACGGGGACAGTGGTCATGAGATCTCGCCTTTTTTCTGGGAACGGGCCAGCAGCACCACAAATACGGGCGCGCCGATGACGGCGGTCAGGATGCCCAGCGGCAGTTCGCTGCTGGTGACGGAGCGGCTGAGGGTGTCAATCAGCATCAGGTAGGTGCCGCCCAGGAGCAGCGAGGCGGGCAGGAGCACCCGGTGGTCCGGGCCGACCCAGAGCCGGGCAAGGTGCGGAACCACCAGGCCGACCCAGCCGACGGCGCCGGCCACCGCCACGGTGCCCGCGGTCATGAGGGCCACGGCGCACAGCAGCACCACCCGGGAGCGGTGCGGATTCACGCCCAGGGCTGCGGCGTCGTCGTCGCCCAGCGAGAGCACGTTCAGTCGCCACCGCATGGCCAGGACCACGGCAGCGCCGACGGCAATCGGAATCAGGGCGGTCAGCACCTTGTCATAACCGGCGGCGGCAATGGAGCCCAGGAGCCAGTGCACGATCGAGGGGAGTTCGGAATACGGGTCCGCGGTGTAGGTGATGAAGGAGACCAGGGCGTTGAAGAACGCCGCCACCACAATTCCGCCGAGGACGATCATCAGCATCGGACCGCCGCTTCCGCCGAGCCGGCCGAGCAGGAGGACGACGGCGAGCGCGGCCAGGCCGAAGCCGAACGCTCCGCCCACCATCGCACCGCCGGACAGGCCCAGGGTCAGCACGAGCACTCCGCCGAAGGAGGCTCCGGCGGTCACGCCGATGATGTCCGGACTGACCAGCGGATTGCGGAACAGCGCCTGCAGGCAGGCACCGCCCAGGGACAGGGCGCCGCCCACCAGGAAGGCCAGCAGCACCCGGGGCAGGCGTACGTCCAGGATTACCGTGGCTTCCTGCTCGGTCCACGTACGGCGCAGGGCACCTTCGCCGCCGCCTGCGCCGAAGAGGGCAGTGGCCTCGTTGGCCAGGATGCGCAGGATCTCGTTCGGCGGAACCCAATACCGGCCGGCGGCCATCGAGATCAGGGCCACCGTGCACAGGATCAGGACGCACAGCAGCAGCGGGATGCGGTGGCTGCGGGCCCGGGGCTGCGGCGACGGTTTGGGCGACGGTTGGGGTGACGGTTGGGAGCCGGAAGCCGACGCCGGGGCGGCGGCGGCCGCCGCCGCCGTCGTCGTCGTGCCGGAGCTAACCGCGGAAGACGTCATAGCCGGCGCTTCCGCTGTTGAGGTCCAGCCGCAGGGCGGCGTCGATCTGGGCTTCGGAAATCTCATAGTTGTACAGGTAGGCAATCTTCTCGGCCATGGCGGCGCGCAGCGTATGGCCGGTGAGCTGCGGGTGGTACAGCTCGGCCGCCCACTGCCACATCAGCGGGGACTCGGCACAGGGGACCTCCCAGCGGTACCCGCCCAGCGGCGCCTTGTAGACGCGGCGGTTGCGCACGGCGGAGACGGAGGCCAGTGACTTGTCGGCGTAAACCTCCGCGGGGGTGCGGGCGTCAAAACCGCCCAGCGTGATGACTTCCGGGTCCCAGGTGATGAGCTGTTCGGCGCTGACCACGTTCTCCGCGGAAATGTTGTCCGCGGCCATGTTCTGCCCGCCGGCCAGTTCCATCCAATAGTGCATGTAGGAGGACTTGTTGGAGGCTGAGTAGCCGTCACCGGACTGGCCCAGGTGGACCACGCGGACCGGGGTGGTGACGCCCGCGAGTTCCTTCTTCAAGCGGGCAATCTCAGCGTGCATCCAGTCCACAATCTCGGTGCCGCGCTCGGGCTTGCCGAGGATCGTGGAGAAGAGGGAAACCCAGGTCTCCAGGTACTCCTGTGTGCCATAGAGCAGGCAGACGGTCTTGAAGCCCGCGTTTTCCAGCGGTTCCACCAGGCCGTCGCCCTGGTCCGCCCACTGGAAGACGACGTCGGGCTGCAGCTTGGTGATGGTTTCAATGTTGGGGGTGAAGCTCGACGGGGAGATGGTGGTCGTGGACTTCGAGTCCGGATACATCTCACCGAACAGGCCCTGCTTGTTCGCCTGGAGGGTCGATTCGTTGATTCCCACCACCCGGCCGTAGCCGCCGTCCACTGCGGCCAGCATGGAGGGAGAAGGGATCACCGTGGTGGCGATCCGCTGCACCGGAGCGTCGAAAGAAACTTCGACGCCGCGCATGTCTGTCACCGTGAAGCCCCCGGTACCGGCCGCACTGCCGGCAGCTGCAACTGTTTCACGGGAGGAGCAGGCACTCAGGGCCAGGGCCAGAAAGCCCAGACCGGCACCGCCGAGGAGCGTACGGCGGGAGGTTCCAGGGAGAGGAAGAGAGGCGGGCAACGAGATTCCTATCGCTTCGGCAGGTAAGGCAAACCTAAAAACTGATGTAGATATCAGATCATATGGAATCGATTAGCGCATATTTACGTTTCGTAATTATTTGCGGATCCGGGCTGCCGACACGACCCTCCGTGCCATTGCCCGCGCGGCGGCCGGCGGGTCACGCTTCGACCTTTTTCGATGCCGCCGTGACCTGCTGGCGCTGCCCTGCCAGGACCCGTGGAGTCGCCCGAAGAACCCGCAAGGTGACCCCATAAGTCGCTGTGTTACATCGAAGCCCGGTTTATCGTGAGTAAACGCGCAGGTCAGGGGCACCTAAGAGCATCAGCGCGTAACAAATGCTACTTACTTGACAGGGGGCGGTGGTAGCTTCGTCGCATGCCTGAAATCTCCAGCTCCATCCCTGTCCTGGACCTGAGCACGGCCCGCAACGCCGACGGTTCTTTCAACCCGGAATTCATCACCCAGCTGCGTGACGCAACTCACCGAATCGGTTTCTTCCAGCTGGTGGGTTACGGTGCGGGCGAAGCCAAGGTGGATGACCTGTTCGACATCACCAAGCGCTTCTTCGCCCTGCCCCTGGAGGACCGGCTGGAGCTGGACAACCGGAAGTCTCCGCACTTCCGCGGCTACACCCGGCTGGGCACGGAACTGACGCAGGGCCGCCCCGATGCGCGTGAACAGGTGGACTTTGGTCCGGAGCGGGCTCCGGTCGCGGACTACCCGCAGGACCAGCCTTACTGGCTGGTTCAGGGCCCCAACCAGTTCCCCGATGAGGTGCTGCCGGAGCTGCGGCAAAAGTCCATGGAATGGGGCGAGCTGATGTCGGAGGTCGGCGCCGAACTCCTCAGCGCCATCGCCGTGTCACTGGAACTGCCGGAGGACCACTTCACGGAACCGTTCGAGGGCACGCCCGCCTGGATGGCCAAGCTCATTCACTACGTGGGCGGTGTGGTCAAGGAAGCCGGCACGCAGGGCGTTGGTGCCCACGCGGACTACGGATTCGTGACGCTGCTGCTGCAGGATTCCGTGGGCGGCCTGGAAGTCCGCCCGCATGAGTCAGACACTTGGCTTCCCGTGGAGCCGATCCCGGGAGCACTGGTGGTGAACCTGGGCGAGATGCTTGAGGTCGCCACGCAGGGTTACCTCTCCGCCACCATCCACCGCGTCACGGCTCCGGCACCCGGCGTGGACCGTTACGCCATTCCCTTCTTCTGGTCCCCGCGGCTGGACACCGTCATTGATCCGGTGGAGCTTCCTGCTGAACTGGCCGCACAGTCCCGCGGAATCTCGGACGATCCGGAAAACCCGATGCTCGCGTCTTACGGCTCCAACGTGCTCAAGGGCTGGCTTCGTGCACATCCGCAGGTGGCTCAGCTGCATCATCCGGAGCTGCTCGCTTCCAAATAATGCTGACCTGAACAGGAACGGAGAAGTCCGCTGCGTTGCTCCGTCAGCTCACATGCACCCACGGCCTGCGGGAAACGTCCGGCTCTGCTTCGCGCAGCACCTCCCGGGTGACCGGCGCAATCTCCCCTTCACCGAAGATAAGGAACTTGAAGAGGTTCGACAGCGGGTCGCCCTCAGTCCAGCGGAAGTACACGTGCGGCATGGCTCCGGTGATGTCGCGGATGTGGAGCATCACCGCGGCAACCGTCGTCGGTACGTTCGAACTGTGGACCTGCAGGATACGGAACCCGTGGCGCCTGACGCCGCACACGTACAGGTGCGTTTCGAATTCCGATGAGTCATCCACCATGACCTCGATGAACAGCGGTTCATCCGCGGGGGCGAGGTGGCTGACGCTGCAGGCATGCTGGAATTTACGGCGGTAGGCCGCGGCACTGGACCGCCCGGGCTCGTGGGCGATCAGTGAAATCTGCCCCGAATCCTGCGCTGCGACGAACGCCAGCGCCTCGTCGTCGAGGGTAATGGTGGTGGCCCGCAGCTCAAACGCCCGCCGGGCCCTTGAGACGAAGGACACCACGAGGATCCCGAGGATGAACAGGGCCGCAATCCAGGCGCCGTCGGGCCTGTCCCAGATGTTGGTGAGCGTGGTCCAGATGAGGATCAGGGAAATCACCCCGAATCCCAGTGCGGCGGCAGGCTGAGCGCTGCGGCGGGCGGAGAGCGTCACGGCCACCGACGCCGAGGTGATCAGCACCAGCACTCCGGTCGCATAGGCGCCGCCCTGAGCCTCAACATCGGCGCCGAAAGCAATGGTGACCACGGCGGCGACCAGCGTGAATACCAGGACCATGGGTCGAACGGCCCGCGACCAGGCCGGCGCCATGCCGTAGCGGGGCAGGTACCGCGGCACAAGGTTGAGTAACCCGGTCATGGCGGAGGCACCGGCAAACCAGAGGATGGCTATGGTGCTGATGTCATAGAGGGTGCCGAAGCCTTCGCCCAGGTACTGATGTGCGAGGTACGCGAGCGCACGGCCGTTGGCGTCACCGCCCTCCTCAAACTCGGAGGCAGGTATGAGCAGGGTCGTCACGAAGCTCGAGGTGATCAGGAATCCGCTCATGATCACTGCAGCCGTGGTGAGCAGTTTCTGCGCTCCCAGGATCCGGCCGTGGGGGCTGCCCGGTGTGTCGCCCGGCGCCCCCTTGATCTGGGGCATGACAACAACACCGGTTTCGAACCCGGACAGTCCCAGCGCGAGCCGGGGAAAAACCAGCAGCGCGAGGGCGATCATCGTCAGCGGATTGCTGTGCTGGACGGTGAGCGTGGTCCACCAATCTCTGACGGGTTCGGGATTGGCGGTGATCTGCGCAGCGGCGACCACGACGACGATGAGGTTCAGGATGAGGAAGGTGGCCACGAGGGCGACGGCGATGCCGATTGCCTGGTGGAACCCGCGGAGGAAGACGGCGGCGAGCAGCAGCAGGAACCCGAGGGTCACGGGTACCTCCTGTCCGTGCAGCCAACCCGGAGCAAAGGGGTTCTCGATCAGGTGGGCACTGGCGTCGGCGGCGGACAGGGTGATCGTGATGATGAAGCTGGTGGCGGCGAACCCCAGCAGCGCGAGCACAAAGAGCTTGCCCCTCCATTTCGGCAACAGCTTTTCCAGCATGGCAATGGAGCCTTCACCGTTGGGGCTCTCCCTGGCCACGCGCTTATAGACAGGCAGCGCCCCGAACAAGGTGACGGCAACCAGGATGAGCGTGGCGACCGGCGCCAGGGCGCCTGCGGCAGCCGCGGCGATGGCCGGCTGATATCCCAGGGTGGAGAAGTAGTCGACGCCGGTCAGGCACATGACTTTCCACCATGGCTGCACGGCGGACCCTGTCCGGCGCTTCGGCTCGGGAGTGCTCTGGTTCTCGTCATCGAGAAGCCAGAGGCGGAATCGGCCGGGACCTCGGGACTGAATGATGTGGTCTTTGGTTGCTGTCACTCGCTCGAATGTATGCCCGGGCCCGGGGTCAAACAGGGCTTCTTAACGGATCCTTAACACCTGAATGTTCCCCCGTGGGCAAAGGAACCACCGACACGGCGATCGGGCCGTGGCCCGTCCTCACGGTCAGGGCTCGAAGCGGTATCCCATTCCGTTTTCAGTGGTGAAGTAACGGGGACGGGCAGGATCCGGTTCCAGCTTGCGCCGCAGCTGATTCAAATAGACCCGCAGGTACTGCGCCTCACGGGTGTACGCCGGCCCCCAGACCTCCATCAGCAGCTTTTGCTGTTCAACAAGCAGGCCGGGATTGCGCACCAGCAGTTCGACAATCTTCCATTCGGTCGGAGTCAGCCGCACCTGCTCGCCGTGTCGCTCGGCCTTTCTGCGGGCAAGGTCCAGACTAAAATCCGCTGTTTTGACCACGGGCATTTCCGCAGCGGCGACGAATCTCCGTTCGGCCGCGCGGAGGCGGGCCAACAGCTCGTCAAGGCCAAACGGCTTGGTCACATAGTCATCCGCACCCGCATCCAGGGCCTCGACCTTGTCCTCGGGACCGTGGCGGGCGGACAGGACAATGATCGGCACCTGGCTCCAGGCGCGAAGAGCGGAAATAACCTGCACGCCGTCCATGTCCGGAAGGCCAAGGTCAAGGAGCACCAGGTCCGGACGATGCTTGGACGCCGCCGCAAGCGCGGACGCGCCGTCGACGGCCGTCACCGGGTGATAGCCGCGGGTACGGAGATTGATCTGAAGCGCGCGCAGGAGCTGCGGTTCATCCTCAACAATCAGGACGGTAATCACTGCCTCACCCCGGTGGAGAGCGGGAGACGGATAATCATCGTCAGGCCGCCGCCCGGAGCCGGTTCGGCAACCAGCTCCCCGCCCATCACTTCAGTGAATCCGCGGGCGACAGCCAGCCCCAGCCCCACCCCTGCGGTGCCGGTGTCATCGAGGCGCTGGAACGGCTGGAACATTCGGATGAGCCCGCCCTTACCGACCCCGCGGCCACGGTCGCGGATGCGCAGTTCACTTGCCGGGAAGCCGCCGACTATGCCGGAGACCGCAGAAGTGACCACGATCTCGGAATCTGCCGCATATTTTTGTGCGTTCTCGGCAATGTTGGCGATGACGCGCTCGAGCATGCCAAGGTCGGCCTGCACCGGAGGAGTATTGGGCTCCAGCAGGATCCGAATACTCTCCGACGGCATACCCCGCAGGGCGGCGGCCAATACATCCGCCCAATGCACGGGACCCAGATGCGCGGTGGCTGCATCACCACTGAGCCGGGACATGTCGAGCAAATTATCAATCAGCGAGGTCAACCGGTCCGAGGAGGATTCGATGGTGCCGAGCAGCTCGGCTTCTTCCTCCGGGGTGAAGGCAATGTCCTGCTGCCGCAGGCTGCTGACGGAAAGCTTGATGCCCGCCAGCGGAGTGCGCAGGTCATGGGAGACCGCCCGGAGGATCGCAGTCCGCATGATGTTCCCGTCGGCCAAGCGCCGGTTCTCCTCAGTAGTGGCCAACAGCTGCTGCCGCTGCCGCAACGCTGCAAGCTGGGACCCGAAGGCCGCCAGCAACCGCTGCTCCCGAGCCCCCAGGGCATGGCCGTACAGCACCAGCTTCAAGCCCCCGGGAACAAGAATTGCCGCATCACCTTCGCCGGGCGTCCCAACCCCCTGCCGATCTCCGCCGCCGGACGAAGGCTCCTGTGTGCCGGCCGCGGCGAGGACCTCCCAGGTGCCGGACCGGGCGGCGCCGTCGTCGTCGCCTCCGTCCTCACCAGCCGGGCGGGCATACAGCACGGCGCCCGCCATCCTAAAATGCGTGCGGACATGCTGGAGGAAACTCTGCAGCGTGTCCTCCGCGGCCAGCACACCCCGGGCAAGCTCCCCCAGTGTTGCGGCCTCGGCCGCAGCGGCCGCAGCTTCCCGGGCCCGCCGGGCCGCGAGCCCGACCACCAGGGATACCGAGACAGCAACCGCTACAAAAATCAGGACGGTGAGCAGGTTCTCCCCATCGGCGATTTCCAGGGACCCGAACGGCCGGGTCGAGTAGTAGTTCAGAATGAGGCTGCTCCACAGTGCGCCCGGCAGCGCCGGCCACAGCCCGCCCACCAGCGCCACCGCCACCACGCCGGCAAGCTGAAGCAAGACACCGACGGCAAGCAAGTCATTGCCCACAACAAACATGCCCCACTCCAGCAGCGGCGGAAGCAGCAGAGCCAAAACGAATCCGGTGAGGGTACGCAGACGGCCGACTTCCGGTGCAGCTATTCGAGCCATTCCAGAATTCTCGCAGGTGCACCGGGATATCCGCTTATCAGGCCGGGTGCGACGGTTGCCTGCAGTGGCTGGCGCAGCACAGTCTTGCTTGAGTCCGGCTCAGGCCCGGCCGAACACCGCCACCAGGAAATCGGAATCCGGCGCGAAGGGGCGCAGGTCCCAGGTGGAGAACTTCTGTTCGCACTTCAGCCCCACAGCGGCAGCATCCTCGAGGAACGTTCCAAAGTCGTAACCGCGGCCCGCGCCGAACCCGGTGACCAGGCGGCCGCCGTCGGCCAGATGGTTCCGCAGCCGGGTCAGCACTTCACGGTGAGTGCCGGGGGCAACGAAGGTGAGTACATTGCCCGTGCAGACGATCACGTCGAACGGCTCTGCGATGCCGGCCGCCGGAAGGTCCAGTTCCGCCAGATCCCCCACTACCCAGGGAACATCGGGGAAATCGGTGCGGGCGGCTTCGATCAGTTCGGGATCAACGTCCACGCCGACGACGTCGTGCCCGCGGGCTGCCAGCTCGCCGCCCACCCGGCCCGGGCCGCAGCCGGCGTCCAGGATCCGCGCCCCGCGCGGCACCATGGCGTCGATCAGCCGCGCTTCGCCGTGCAGATCCATCCCCTGCTCGCGCATTTGGACGAACCGCGAGATGTACCAGGCGGAATGGCCCGGCGATGAACGTTTCTGGGCTTCCCAAAGGGTTTCTTTTCGCACCCTTCCAGAGTACGCGGCGGCCATCTGCCCCGATCCTCAGTCTGGACCCCTGTTTCCTAGGCTGATCCCCCTCAGACAGGTAGGTTGTTCGCCATGAGCCTCCACCAACCGTCACCTGCCCGCGCATGGTCCCGGCGTGCGTACGGCCTGGGCGAACATGTGACACCCATGTGGGCGGTGGTATGTGCGGCAGCGGCGTTGACGGCTTTTCTCGTGTCCTCTGCACTTCTGATGACCGATGCCCTCTACTGGCCCGGAGCCGAAAGCGTCCGGGTCGCGGCATCGATGTTCATAGGTCCCCTCGGCCTCTTGCTGGCCGTCGTCGTCCTGTGGCATCAGTCAGGCCGGATGTCTGCACCGGCCGCCGCGTTCACCGCGGTTGCCGGAATCCCTGCATGTGCGTTGGCGGCTGTCACGGTGGGCAGCTGGTCCGTTGGTTTCGAGGCCGCCGACGCCGGCACTGATCCGGGCTGGTTCGGAGCTTCCACCCTGCTCTTCTTCGCGGCGGCCTGGACGGCCGGGACCGCCGCCTTGGTTCCTGCAGTGGACGATCTGTGGCAGCTGCAGCGTTTCCGGCTTCTCCGCGGTGCGCTGAGGGTGTTGCTCGCGGCGGCGGCGGCGTTTGTGCTGGGCCTGGTTTTTCTGGTTGCCTTCCCGCTGGCTCCGCTTGCCGCAGCAGTGCTGCTGTTCGTCTCCCTGCGGGCCGCCAAGGACAATCAGCCTGCAGCAGATCACCGGAAGCCCGGTGCGTCATTCCCTGACGCGGCACCGTCGGCATTCCAGCAGGAGCGGCTCGTCCAAGGCGCAACTCCGCCCCGGCATCCGCGCCCGGCCGTCGCCGTGATTGCAGCAGCCACCTTGGTTCTCGGTCTGATGTGCGCGGGATTCGCGCTCACCGGCAGTAACTGGTCGAATCTGGTGAAGGATTCCACGGCCGCAATGAACCTCGGCCTGGCTGCCGGAGCGCTCAACGCCGTGCCGCTGACCGTGGCGGCCGGACTCGTGCTCCGGCCGCGGCTTGGCAGAGTGATTCGATGGACGGTGCTCCTGATGTCCGGAGGCCTCCTGGCCGAAGCGGCAGCCCAGTTTGCCGGCGTCGGGCACCCCTGGCAGTGGCCGCTGACGCTGACCGGCGGCATTCTTCTGGGCTTCGGCTTTGCCCTTCCCTTGGCCCGGCTCGCGCCGGGAGGTCCGCTGCTGCGCTTCAGCGTGACCGCTGGAGCCGGCCTGGCCCTGGCATTCGTCGGAGTGATTGTTGTGGCGGGGGCCGGGTTCATTGCCCCTGCAGCATCGGCCGCGCTCCTTATTTGGTGCTTCCTTCCGCCCGCCCGGCAGCGGGCTGTGCTCCAAACGGCTTAAAGCCCGCTCAGCGCACCCGAGCCAATTCACGGAACAGGGTGTCGGCATCCGCGATGTCGAAGAAGGCGAAACCTTGGTCTCCCCGGTTAAAGAACTCCAGCCCTGTGTTCTGGTATGCGGCGTTCCGGCCGGTTCCAAAGATAACCGAGGCATGCCGGCCGTCCCGGGAACGGACGGTTTTCATCGGGCCGCCCTTTAGACCGATGTCCTGAACCGACCGGTCGCCGGTGAGGATGATGGCGCGTTCGTCAGTGAGCGCGTAAACCGTTTTCAGCTTGCGCCGCTTCTTGTAGATGAAGCGGCCAAAGAGGAAGTAGAGACCAAATCCCATGAACGGGATTCCCCAGAGGGCAAAAAACCACGGGGCGTCAGTGGTAACGACGAGAAACTCCCAGACGACAGTGAAGCCGAAGAACATCAGGCTGAACGGCACCATGAGCATGTCTGCCGGGGCAAAACGGACGGCAGGATCAGGGCGTCCGGACCACCGCAGCTTTTCTCCGGATCTCAGGATGGGCTCAAGCCATGACCAGTCGTCATTCATCCCCGGAGTCTTCCATAAGATATAACCGCTGGATCAGCACGCGCCCGAAGGAGTTTCGAATCAATGGTCATGCCCCGGAATCTGTTCCTCGTCCGCCACGGACAGAGCGAAGCGAATGTCATGCAAAAGGCTTCCAGAGCCGGCGACCAGAGCCTGTACACCGAAGAGACCATGACCGTTCCCGACCGTTCCTGGCGTCTCACCGAACTTGGCGTGCAGCAGGCAAAAGTCGCCGGGGCGTGGATCGCGCAGCAGGACATCGACTTCGACCGGGCCGTTGTCTCCACCTTCACCCGTGCCCGGGAGACCGCCGCCATGCTCGGACTCGACGTGCGCTGGGAGGAGAGCCGGGTCATCCGCGAACGCTCCTGGGGCGAGATTGGATCCATGTCGAAGCAGGACTTCGCCCGAAAGTACTCGCAGAACGCGTCGTACCGGGACAGTGACCCGCTGTACTGGGCTCCTCCGGCCGGGGAATCCATCGCCAACGTCGCCGAGAACCGTGTCCGGAACATCCTCAGCACCCTGCACCGGGAGAACCCCCGCGAAAATGTTCTGATGGTGACCCACGGCGAATTCATGTGGGCCACCCGCCTGGTGCTGGAGCGCTGGAGTGATGAAGAGTTCCTGGACCGGGATGCGGACAGGTCTGAGATGATCCACAACTGCACCGTCCTGCAATACACCGCCGTTGACCCCTGCAACCCGGAAAAAGTCCACGAAAAGCTCAACTGGGTCCGCCGCAGCTGGCCGGCCCGGGTGGACGGTGAATGGACCATGTTTGTTGGGGAGTGGGAAGAGTTTGGCCGCAAGTACTTCAGCGGCGACGACCTCCTCGAAAAGGTGGAAGCAAACCGGCATTTCTTCCAGAACGCCTTCGGCCACTAACGGAATTCTCTTTCACTCCCGGGAATAGAACACGGGCCCTGCAACTTGTACCGCCCATGAAAGCAATCGTGTATTCAGCCACCGGCCCCTCCTCCGTCCTCTCCCTCGAGAACCGCGAGGCCGCAGCGCCCGGGCCCGGCGAAGTGCGGGTCCGCGTCACCGTTTCCGGCGTGAACCCCACGGACTGGAAGGCGCGCGCCGACGGCGATCTCGCCTTCCCCGAGGTGGTTCCGAACCAGGACGGCGCCGGTGTCATCGACGCCGTCGGCGACGGAGTCACGGACCTGCAGCCCGGTGACCGGGTGTGGCTCTACCTTGCGGCCTACGGCCGTCCCACCGGCACCGCCCAGGAATTCACCGTCCTTCCCGCCGACCGGGCGGTGAAGCTTCCCGAGGGCATCGGATTCGACGTCGCCGCCAGCCTGGGCGTCCCGGCAATGACCGCACACCGCGCCCTGACCATCCACGAAAACGGACCGGCCCGGCTCTCCCCGGGAGCGCTGGCCGGACGCATGGTCCTGGTCCAGGGCGGCGCCGGAGCCGTGGGACACGCCGCCATCCAGTTTGCCTCCTGGGCCGGCGCCACAGTGATCGCCACCGTCAGCAGCGATGCGAAGGCCGAACTCGCCCGCGCCGCCGGAGCGCACCACATTGTCCGCTACCCGGACGATGCCCAGGCCGAGCGCATCCGCGAAATCGCACCCGACGGCGTGGACCAGATTGTGGAGGTCTCCCCCGCCCAGAACGCGGCCCTGGACGTAAGCGTCATTGCCAACCACGGCAGCATTGCCTACTACGCGAACAACAACGGCGACGAGTTCACCGCCCCCATCATTCCGAGCTTCGCCAAGAACGTCCGCTGGCAGGGCGTGCTCATCTACACGGTCGGAGAAGCAGCCCAGCACGCCGCGGCGGAGGACATCACCGCAGCACTGCGCGACGGCGTGTTCCCGGTGGGTGAGTCCGCCGGCCTGCCGCTGACCTGGTTCCCGCTGGAGGACACAGCCGCCGCCCACGACGCCGTCGAAAACGGCACCACCGGCAAGATCCTCATCCGCGTGGCCGAAGAAACCGCCTAAAGCCGCAAAAGCGCCTCGGACCAGAGGGCTCGATGACGCAGGGCGTACCGGGTTGCGCCCTGCCAGTGGTCTCCGTGACCCTGCTTGTACATCGAGCCCCATGGTTCGCGGACGGCATCGTGCGAAGTTTTCAGCAGCCGGTACATGGCAGCCGCACGGCGGTGCAACGCCTCGGGCAGGTGTTCGCGCAGCCTCCGGTCAGCACCGTATCCGTCCACGAACGCCGCGAGATTGTCCGCTGCTTCCTCGGGAGCCTGCCGGACGTCCGAGAGCGTGAATGACTGCGCGGCGTAGGCAAGGTCCCACAACCGTGTACTCGGTGCCGCGGCATCCCAGTCGATGAAGACCCAGCGTTCCCCGAGGATGAGATTCCACGGGGCGAGGTCGTTGTGGCAGATCAGCTCGTCCCCCGGCGCCGGGATGGCCGTGGCCCAGGACGCGTCCGGTGCGGGCACATAGGACTCGCTCGCATCGTGGATCGCCCGGACCATCTTTCCGACCCGCCGGAGTTCGGCCCGGGTGAGCGGCTCCGCTTCGAGTGCGAGCTGCCCGGGGATGAACTCGAGGACCTGCCGGCCCTGATCGTCAGGGTCAAAGACTGCCGGCACATCCACGCCGTTGTCTCGGACTGCTGCCATGAACGCCAGAACGCCGGGAGTGGACTCGGTCCACGGCTTGCGGACAGTTGGCCCGATCCGCACTACGCCGCCGCTGGCGTTACCGCCTGCCAGTTCCTGCTCCTCTTCCATTCTGGAAATGCTAGCTTCTCAATTGCCCGAAACGCGGGCGGCTACCCTTGGGAAATGTCGAGAACAGCGATTGTCCTGCTCAGTATCTGCGGAATTGCCCTTTTTTGGCTGTTGTCCCAAGGGGCGATCAGCCAGGGACTGGCCCAGTGGGCAATTCCAGGGTGCTTCCTTCTGATCACGGCAATCATCGCTTTTGGTGCTCTTCGGAGCCAGCGAGAATAATCGTCGCCGCGTATTTGGCCCCGAAGCCGGTGCCAGCGCAGGACGCATGAGGCACACTGGTCGCGTGAACCGAAACCAGTGGGTGCTGCACGTTGACCTCGACCAGTTCATCGCGGCCGTGGAAGTGCTCCGGCGCCCGGAACTTGCCGGGAAGCCGGTCATTGTGGGCGGCCGGGGAGATCCGACGGAACGCGCCGTGGTGTCCACCGCTTCCTATGAAGCCCGGGCATTCGGCGTGGGTTCCGGAATGCCCCTGCGGGTGGCCGCCCGGAAAGTGCCCGACGCCGTCATCCTGCCGGTGGACCGCGAGGCCTACCTCGCGGCGTCGGAGGAGGTGATGGCCACCCTGCGCGCCCGGCCCGGCGCCGTCGTGCAGGTCCTGGGCTGGGACGAAGCATTTGTGGGTACACAGACGGAAGATCCGGAGGCGTACGCCCGGGAACTCCAGGCAGCCGTGCTGGAAAAGACACGCCTGCACTGCAGCGTCGGCATCGGCGATACGCTGGTCCGCGCCAAGAACGCCACCGATCTCGGCAAGCCGGCCGGAGTCTTCCGGCTCACCACGGAGAACTGGTTGGAGGTCATGGGCGGCCGCCCCACCAGGGAGCTGTGGGGCGTCGGCCCCAAGATTTCCGGCCGGCTGGCCAAACTCGGAATCACCACGGTCTCGGAGCTGGCCGCCGCCGATCCCCAAAGCCTGGTGCCGGAATTCGGGCCCAAGATGGGTCCCTGGTACGCGGAGCTCGGCCGCGGGGACGGGTCAAGCGAGGTCGATGACACGCCCTGGGTGGCCCGCGGGCACAGCCGGGAAACCACCTTCCAGCGCGACCTGACGGAACTCGACCAGGTGCGCGACGCCGTCCGGGAACTGACTGCGGGTGTGCTCAAGGACGTGGCGGCGGAAGGGCGGCCCGTGATCGGGCTGACCCTCAAGGTCCGGTACGCGCCGTTCACCACCAAGACCCACGCACGGAAAATTCCGGAGACCTTCGACACGCAGGAGGTCCTCGCCAGGGCACTGGATCTCGCGGGCGCCGTCGAAGCCGGCCGTCCCGTCCGGCTGCTGGGACTCCGCGCCGAAATGCCGATGCCGGAGGACGCCCGCCAGGGACACACCCCCACGCGCGGCGGCTGGTGAGCGCCGCCGTCGTCCCGGCGGTGACGGCGGAAAGCCTGCCGCCGGTGCACAGCTCAGGAGCCGTTCCAAGTTGGAAAGGGTATTCTAACGGTACTAATCTTCTCAGGACCCAATAACGGGTCGGATGTCAAGGGTGTGCAGCGAAAAACGCGGGCATCAGGAACGCGGGGTTTGAATGGCTGGCCGGATTCTCCACGTCTCCCGACGGACTCTGGCCGTCGTGGGTCACCTCTTGGTCTATGTCCTGATCTGGGCCGGACTCGCGATGCTCATCGCCGCCGTCGGCATCCGTCACTTCTGGGGCGAGATCTCCCTGGCCCAGATGCGCCTGAACCTGGTCTCCGTCGAAATCGACGGCGGGGGCGGCGCCCTCGTCTGGATCGGCATCCTGGGCATCGGCGTGGCACCTGCCCTGATCACCCTTGGCATTGCCCTGGCGCGGCACTTCCGGCGCCGCAAGCGCCACCGCGCGGACGTCGTACATTCCCGCCGTTCCCAGTGGATTCGGCGGTCGGTGTCGACCGTTTTGGTTTCCGCAGTGGTTGTGGGCGGCACCACCGCCTTCAGCACCACAGTGGGCGTGGCGGACTACATCAAGTCCGCGAACTCTGCGTATGACATCGCCGATTACCATGTGGAGCCCGCTGTCACCGGGCATCAGAACAAGAACAACCTGGTACTCATCTACCTTGAGTCCGGTGAAGCCACCCTGGAGGATGACCAGCTCTTCGAAAAGGACGGTTTTGCTCCGCTCAAGGAGGCCACCGACCTTGCAGCCGGCTGGCAGAGCGTGAGCGATCTGCAGCAGTACCGGGGCGGAGGCTGGACCATGGCGGGCCTCACTTCAACCCAGTGCGGCATCCCGCTCAAGGGCGCAGGCGGCTCCTCGAGCAGCGACACCGGCACCGCAGACGACGTCGACACCTATCTGGGCGGCACCACCTGCCTGGGCGATGTCCTGGCGGACCACGGCTACACCAACGTTTTCCTGGGCGGGGCCAACGGGTCCTTCGCGGCGAAGAGCACTTTCCTGGACAGCCACGGCTATTCCAAGGAAAAGGACCTCTCCGACTGGCGGGCTGCCGGTGAACCGGAAGAGAACTTCCGCAAGGACTGGGGCTTGAGCGACGAACGGCTCATGGCCCACGCCGCAGCGGAAGTTGATGAGCTGCATGCCGAAGCGCAGCGGACCGGCCAGCCGTTCAACCTGTCGGTGCTGACGCTGGACACCCACGAGCCGGTGCACGTCTATGACTACTGCGACGTGGATACGGAAAGCAACGTCACCTCCGTCTTCGCCTGCTCCATGACCCAGGTGGCGGGCTTCGTGAACCACATGAAGGACATGGGGTACCTCGAGGACACTGCCGTGGTGATCATGGGCGACCACCTCAAGCACATGAGCGCCGGCGACGCTTTCCATGAGCAGCTGGACAACCACACCAACCGCACCATCTTCAACCGGATCTGGGTTCCGGGCGGCACTCCGGGCAGCACGCTGCGCCCCGGGGTGGACCAGTTGAACATGTACCCCACGATCCTGGAAGCCGCCGGCCTCACCTTGGAGAACGGTGCCGCCGGGCTGGGTGTATCCGCCTTCGCGCCGGAGGTTCCCGCCGGCTCCGCACAGTCCATGGAGCCTGACGCCTATGCCGAGCTGCTGAATTCGCATTCCTCGGAGTTCTACGCCCAGGCGTGGGGTCCCCGGGACCTGTCCAACTAGCGCTGCCCTACCCGCAAAGCCTGGACCGCCGAACCTGGACGGACGAAGATTTTCCGCCGGGGGTGGCACCCGGACCGTGCCGGGTGAAGGATGGGTGAGTCAGACCGGGCCGCACACCGTGCGCCTCGGACCTCAGCGGAAAGGACACCCAATGGCGGATCTGGGCGGTATGGCAGACAAGGCAAAGGACGCGGCCAAGGACAACCCGGAAAAGGTTGACCAGGCCAAGGACAAGGCCAAGGACGCCGTCGACGGCAACAAGGACGACGACCAGAAGTAAACGCGTCCGCAGAATTGGACAGCCTCGAAGCCGGGTCATTCCCTCAGGGAAAGGCCCGGCTTCGTTTTTGACGGGGAGCATGACTTATGCCATCGTCTACGCGTGAACATTCAGCGCGCGGCATTTGCCAAGCTGAGTTACTAAAGGACAGCAACACGTGACACAGCAAGCCGCCACCCCGGAATCCAAGGTTCCGAAGCGCACCTCCGACGCCGGCGTCGAACACGAGGATGAGGGCTACCACAAGGGTCTCAAGCCCCGCCAGGTGCAGATGATCGCCATCGGCGGCGCCATCGGCACCGGACTCTTCATGGGCGCCGGCGGCCGCCTGGCGACCGCAGGTCCCTCGCTCGTCATCAGCTACGCGGTCTGCGGCTTTTTTGCCTTCATGATTCTCCGGGCCCTGGGCGAACTGGTCATGCACCGCCCCACCTCCGGGTCCTTCGTCTCCTACGCCCGCGAGTTCTTCGGCGAGAAGGCTGCCTTCGTTTCCGGCTGGCTGTACTGGCTGAACTGGGCCATGACCGCGATCGTGGACATCACCGCCGTCGCGCTTTATATGAACTTCTTCAAGAAGTACTGGGCACCGATAGCCGAGGTGCCGCAGTGGAGCTGGGCCCTGGCCGCCCTCCTTCTGGTGCTGGGCCTGAACCTCATCAGTGTGAAGGTCTTCGGCGAACTGGAGTTCTGGTTCGCGCTGATCAAGGTGGTGGCCCTGGTGACCTTCCTGATCGTGGGCATCTGCTTTGTCATCTTCGGCACTCCCGTGGAAGGCCAGGATGTTGGCTTCAGCCTCATCTCCGGCAACGGCGGCCTGTTCCCCAACGGCCTGCTGCCCGCCGTCGTCGTCATGCAGGGCGTGGTGTTCGCCTACGCCTCGATCGAACTCATCGGCACCGCCGCGGGCGAGACCGAGCACCCCGAAAAGATCATGCCCCGGGCCATCAACACCGTGGTGATCCGCATTGCCGTGTTCTACGTCGGCACGCTCATCCTGCTCTCGCTGCTGCTGCCCTACACCTCCTATCACGCCGGCGAAAGCCCGTTCGTGACGTTCTTCGGCTCCATCGGCGTGGGCGGCGTGGACGCCATCATGAACCTCGTGGTCCTGACTGCGGCGCTGTCCTCGCTCAACGCCGGCCTGTACTCCACCGGCCGCATCATGCGCTCCATGTCCGTGGCCGGTTCCGCCCCCAAGTTCGCCGCCCGGATGAACAAGGCGGGCGTTCCCTACGGCGGCATTGCGATGACCGCGGCGGTGGCCCTGCTCGGCGTTGTCCTCAACGCCGTGGTTCCCGCAGCAGCCTTCGAAATCGTCCTGAACATCGCTTCCCTGGGCATCATCAGCACCTGGGCCGTGATCGTGCTGTGCCAGATGGAACTGACCAAGCGGGCCAAGCGCGGCGAACTGGACCGCCCGGCGTTCCGGATGCCCGGTGCCCCGGTCACAGGTTGGATCACCTTGGCGTTCCTGCTCGCGGTGCTGATCCTCATGGCCTTCGATTCCCCCGTGGGCACGTGGACCATCGGCTCCCTGGTGATCATCATTCCTGCGCTGATGTTCGGCTGGCGGCTGTGCCGCGACCGGGTTCTGGAGATTGCTGCGGCGCGCGACGGCGACGGCGGACTGTAGCAGCAGCGCCGGGAAATCGGCGGGCGGCCCCTGTGCGGGCCGGGTGCGCGACCTAGCATTGAAGGAACGTGGGAGCTGATCCACGGGCCCCTCTATGTAGGGAGCAGTCATGAAAGCCGCACGCTATTACGACCGCGGGGACATCCGCATTGACGAGCTGCCCGAGCCCGAAGTGAAGCCCGGAACCGTGGGGGTGGACGTCGCCTGGTGCGGCATCTGCGGCACCGACCTACACGAGTATCTCGAGGGGCCCATCTTCGCTCCGGCGCACGGCCAGACCCATCCCATTTCCGGCGAGGGACTGCCCATTACCCTGGGACACGAATTCTCCGGGGTGGTCTACGCCGTGGGTGAGGGCGTGGACGACCTGGAGGTGGGCCAGCATGTGGTCATCGAGCCCTACATCATCCGAGACGACGTCGACACCGGCCCGGACAGCAGGGATTACCACCTCTCCCCTGACATGAACTTCATTGGCCTTGCCGGCCGCGGCGGCGGACTGGGCGAGAAGGTTGTGGTCCAGCGCCGCTGGGTTCATCCGATCGACAACTCCGTACCCCTGGACCAGGCCGCCCTGATCGAACCGCTGTCGGTGGGCTACCACGCCGTCGAACGCTCCGGCGCAAAGGCCGGGGACGTGGCCCTGGTGGGCGGGGCCGGGCCAATCGGACTCCTGACCGCCGCGGTGCTCAAAGCCCAGGGCATCACCGTGGCCATTTCCGAAGTGAGCCCGCTGCGCCGGCAGAAGGCCCTGGAAGCTGGAGTCGCCGACTACGCCCTGGATCCGCGCGAAGTCGACGTGGCCGAGGAAGTGCGGAAGATCAGTGACGGGAAGGGCGCCGACGTCGCCTTCGAATGCTCCAGCGTCCAGGTTGTCCTGGACACTCTGATGGACGCCCTGCGGCCCACCGGGGTGCTGGTGGTGGTGTCCATCTGGGGCAAGCGCGCGGACTTTGACATGCACAAGCTGGTCATGAAGGAAATCGACATGCGCGGCACCATCGCGTACGTCAACTCCCATCCCGCCACCATCGAACTGGTCGAGTCCGGGAAGATCGACCTCTCCCCCTTCATCACCGGCAAGATCGGCCTGGACGGCCTGGTGGACGAAGGCTTCGACACCCTGATCAACCGCAATGAAACCGCGGTGAAGATCTTGGTCTCCCCCTCCGGCGACGGCCTGCAGGGCTAGGCGGCTTCGACGTCGATCACCCACGTCACGCCAAAACGGTCCGTCAGCATGCCGAAACCCGGGCTCCACGCGGATGCGGCGAGCGGTTCGATGATCTGCGCCCCGTCCGCCAGTCCGTCCCACAGACGGGCAACTTCTTCCAGGTCCTGACCGCGCAGGGACTGGAAGAAGGTGCGGTCGGTGACGGTGGTGCCGTTCTCGCGGCGCGTGATCCCGGCAGTTTCGGTGGAGTCAGCGCTGTTCTGGCCCGGGATGTCGTATGCCATCAGCCGAAATCCGTCGTCTGTCTCGAGCTGTCCGAACACAATCTTCTCCGCACCCGGAACCTCCTTCGGCATTCCGAAGTCGCCGTAGCTGGCCGTGGTCAGGCGGCCGCCGAAGACTGACCGGTAAAACTCCAGGGCGGAGGAGGCGGTGCCGCGGAAGTTCAGGTGGGTGGTGGTGGTGATGCTCATGGGATCTGTCCTTTATCTCGTAGCGGCCGCGGTTTGCGGCTCCAAGAACAGACTGAACCCGGTAGCGGACAGGTAATGTCCTCTTCTCCGCACATACTGAAACCATGCCCGGAACCTCGTCCCGAATGCTCGCCCTGCTCTCGCTGCTGCAGTCCCGCCGGGACTGGCCCGGCCAGGTGCTGGCCGAACGCCTGGCCGTCACTCCCCGGACCGTGCGCCGAGACGTCGACCGGCTCCGCGAGCTCGGCTACTCCATCACCTCGGCCAAGGGGCCCGAGGGCGGCTATCGGCTGGCTGCCGGATCGGAACTTCCGCCGCTGCTCTTTGACGACGAGCAGGCGGTGGCTATCGCCGTCGCACTGCAGAGCGCACCCTCCAGCGGAGTGGACCTGGACGACGCCGCCGCCCGGGCGCTGACCACGGTGAAGCAGGTGATGCCCTCCCGGCTGCGGCACCGCATTGAGGGCATCCGGTTTACCGACGCCGGTGCTTCCGCGCGCGTGGATCCAAAGGTCCTGGAAGCTGTCAGCACCGCGGCCCGGGACCGGAAGATTCTCCGGTTCGACTACGGCGGGGACGATTCCCTGCCGCCCCGGCGCGCGGAGCCGCACGCCGTCGTCGCCCGGCAGGGCCGCTGGTACCTGATCGGCTGGGATCTGGAGAAGGCCGACTGGCGCATTTACCGGCTGGACAAGATGGTGCCGAAATTCCCGGGCGGTGCGGCGTTTGCGCCGCGGGCACTTCCCACCGGCGATGCAGGCACGTTCCTCGCGGCGCGGTTGAAGGGGTCCGGGGGCGGGGACGCGTGGCCTTGCTACGGGGAGCTGCTCATCGAGCTTCCCGCCGCCCGGATCGCGCCCTGGCTCGGCGACGGCGAACTCCAGCAGGTGTCCGACGGCGCCTGCCGCGTCCGCGTCGGGTCGTGGTCATGGGCGGGGCTGATCTCCTGGGCACTGCGCTTCGATGCTCCGTTTACGGTCCTTGGCCCCGACCCGTTCCTGGACTCGCTCGCCGGTTTCGCGGCCCGGGTTACCGCCGCCGCAGCCGGACCGTCCCCTCAAAACGGCGCATGACATGGCCACCGGCCCGCTTACGGCCTGAGGCTGCGCGCCCGGGTCTTGATCGCCGAAATAATGTCGGTTTTCGCGTCGGCGTAGTCGTTCATGTCCTCCCACTGCCTTTGCAGCAGTGCTCTCTTGGTGGACTCGTACAGGACACGATCCGCCCCATCCGCCCGCAGATGGTCGCGCAGCAGCAGGTAGTCATCCACGGCAGGATCACCGCGTCCATACAGATGCACATGCACGTCCCGGGCCAGCGTGCGCACCAGGCGGTGCCCCGGCTCGCGCACCCGCAGTTCGTAGCCGGCGGTCAGCAGCGGACCGAGGTAGTCCTCCTCGGCGGTGATGTCCTCCACCACAACGACGACGTCGATGATCGGCTTCGCGGCCAACCCGGGCACCGACGTCGAGCCGATGTGCTCGATCTGAACGTGTGTGGGCGCCAAGGCAGCCTGGATTCGCCGACGATGCGTCGCATAAACGTCCGGCCACCGGTTGTCATAGCTGTGCAGTGTGAGTTCGAGCCGCTCGGGGCCGCCGATCAGCTCCACGGTTGTCACGTCCGGCCGTCTCGGTTTTCGGTTTGTGCTCACCGAAGCATCCTCTCAGACAGGCACTCTCCGGGTGCACACTGTGGATGTCAGGAGCCGGCCGGTGTTCCAGCCGCAGTGATGGCGGAGACCCGGAGGAAGTCGAGTTTTTCCGCTGCCCCGGACCCTGCTGCAGCGGTGTAGGCGACAATCCGCAGATCTGTTCCCGCTACGCTGAAAACGTCACAATCCACTTCCACGTCGCCAACCGCGGGGTGCCGCACTGCCTTTACCTCGGACTGGTGTTCACTGACGGTGCCGCTGTCCCAGAGCTGCCGGAACCGTGCACTGGTGCCGGCCAGCTCTGCAACGAGCGCCTGGACGCCGGCGTCGGCCGGGTACTGTCCGTAGACGCGGCGGAGGTCCGAAACCAGAGACACTTCAAAGCTTTCCCGCCCGCCGGCCGGGGCGATAATCCGGATGTCGTTGCCGCCCAGCGATTCCCCGGCAAAGTGTGCGCGCAGCACATTGGGACGGCCTTTTCCTGCCGCGGCGGGGTCGCCGAGGAGCGCGGTCCACAGCGGACTCCAGGTGAGCAGGTCCCAGGACGCCGTGAACACGGCCACGGGGACCTCCCCGAGCCGCGCGACCAGCCGCTGCACGCCGGGCGGGATGTGGGTGGGAACCGCTCCGGGTCCCGGCGGAAGCAGCCCGGAGATCGTGAAAAGGTGGGCGCGCTCGGACTCGGTCAGCTGCAGTGCCCGCGCCAGGGCCGAGGCCACCTGCGCGGACGGACGCCGGGCGCGGCCCTGCTCAAGGCGCACGAGGTAGTCGACGCTCAGTCCTGCCAGCTGGGCCAGCTCCTCCCGTTTCAGGCCCGGTGCACGGCGGAGGCCGAAGGCCGGCAGACCGACGTCGGCCGGCTGCAGGCGGTCGCGCCAGGAGCGGAGAAGGGCACCCAGGTCACTGCGCGAATCAGGCATGCCTAGAGTCTGCCAGCAGCAGCCCGTCTCTGGGTGGCCCTGCCAGTCCATATGCTGGTCCGGGCCACGACAGCCGGCCCCGCCGTCGGACAGACTGACGCCATGACAACAACACTGATAACCGGAGCCAACAAAGGCCTGGGCTATGAAACCGCACGCCGCCTCATTGAGGCCGGCCACACTGTATGGATGGGCGCCCGCGATGAAGTCCGCGGCCGGGAAGCCGCCGAAGCCCTGGGCGGCAACTTCGTGCAGCTCGATGTAACGAGTGATTCCTCCGTGGAGGCCGCCGCCAAAACGGTTGCGGCTGCGGGCGGCCTGGACGTCCTGATCAACAACGCCGGCATCACGGGTCCCCGCGCCCAGCCTGGAGAACTAACCGCGGCGGACGCGGAAGCCGTATACGGCACGAACGTAGTGGGCATTGTCCGCACCATGCAGTTCTTCCTGCCGCTCCTGCGCGAGTCCGAAACGGCAACCGTCGTGAACGTCACCAGCGGTCTGGGATCCTTCGCCGCCGTCCACGATCCCACCCGGATCGAGGCCCAGGTCGTGTCCCCGCTCTACAACTCATCCAAATCCGCGGTCAACATGCTCACCGTGCAGTACGCACGGGCATTTCCGGAGATCCGCATCAACGCCGCCGATCCCGGCTACACCGCCACCGACCTGAACGGCAGGCAGGGAACCCAGACGGTGCAGGAGGGTACCGACGCCGTCGTGGAGCTGGCCACCCGGGGCGGCACCGGGCCCACCGGCACCTTCATCGACCGGTCCGGTCCCGCCGCCTTCTAGGCCGCTTGCCCCGGTGCACGGGGAACCGGCCGCCTGGCAGCTATAGGCGGACGGTTCCCCCGATGCAGCTCGTGACGTGCCCGCCAACCCAAATGTTCCCGTCCCGGAGACTGATATGCACCCGTCCCCGGCGGCCGAGGACTGTTCCCTGTGACGCGGTGTAGGGCGGCGCAGCGAAACCGGTATCGATCAGCCAGCGCGCCAGGCCCGCGTTCAGGCTGCCGGTCACGGAGTCTTCCCAGACCGGGTCGCCTCCCGAGAAGGCACGCACCTCAAACCGGGTTTCAGAGCCGGCCGGGTGCGGACCCACCACACCTATTTCCAGGTTCCCTGCCCTGCCCGGATCCGGTTGCAGGTCCAGGACGTCCCTCGCCGAGGCAAGCCGGACTCCGATCCACTGCGGCCCGTTGACCAGCCAGGAGGCATCGAGGATCTGTTCCCGCGGGATGCCCAGAACCCCGGCAATCCGGCCGATGAGCTCTGTCTCGATGGGCCCGTACCGGGTCAGGGGCGGCGCCTCAAAAGCCAGCTGGTCACCCTCCACACGGAGAGGGATCAGTCCGGCCGCACATTCCTGGATGACCATTCCGCCGGGCCGCGGTGATCCGCCCGCCTCCAGCCAGGCCTTGGCGGAGCCGAGCGTTGGATGGCCGGCAAACGGCAGTTCTTCCTTGCCGGTGAAGATCCTCACCCGGTAGTCGGCCGCCGGACTGCTTGGGGGCAGGAGGAATGTGGTCTCCGAGAGGTTGGTCCAGGTGGCGAAACGCTGCATCTGCTCGGTGCTCAGACCGTCGGCAGCGTGCACCACCGCCAGCGGGTTACCCCGGTAGGGCTCAGAGGAGAAGACATCGACTTCACTGTAGGGACGGACTTTTGCGGCGCTGCTGCCATCCGGCCGGACGGTCACGGGCGTGCCCAGCCGTCCAGCGCCGTCGTGATGCTCCCCACCAGGCGGTTGAAGCTCCGTTCAATGTCGCGGGGCATTCCGTAGCCGCCGCCGGTTTCCAGGGAGACGAAGCCGTGCAATGCCGCCCGCAGGAAACGGATCGCGTCAATGGCGTCATCGTCCGTCAGTTCATAGCCGGCCAGGACACCGGTCATGACGTCCAGGAACGCAGCCTCAACCTCCACTTCGCCGGGATCCGAGCTCTCCACGGGCAGCATGGCCAGGGGATACTGGCCGCGGTGCTCCAGCGCCCAGCCGCGGTAGGCCTGCGCAATGCGGCGGATCGCGTCATCTCGGGAGCGTCCGATGGCCGCCTGCGCGATGGCCCGGGTGAGCGAGCGCTTCGCCTCGCGGATCACGCCCCGCCGAAGGCCGGCGACGCCGTCGACATGCTTGTAGAGCGACGGGACCCGGACGCCGAAGCTTTCGGCAATAGCCGCAAGGTTGAGGCCGTCACTGTTGGGTTCGTCGAGCATCCGGGCCGCCCGTTCGACGACGGCGGCGGTGGTGAGTCCTGCCCTAGGCACTGCGGGACCCCTCCGGTGCGCCGAGAACCCGGGAGAGGAACGGCAGCGTCAGCGCGAGGAGCTCCCCGGGGGTCTGGGCGTGCGGGTAGTGGCCGGCGCCGTCGATCACCGCGAGGGTGCCCAATCCGGCGGGGAGGTCGGCGAGGATGCGTTCGCCCTCCGCACGGGGATCGGCCCAGTCCGGGTCGGCACTGCCCTGGATGACAAGGACGGGGCAGCGGACATCGGCCAGGCGCGCCCCGGCGTCGGTGGGTGCAGTCTTCATCATGGCCTGCAGCACCTTCATGCGGGCGGGCTCCTGCATCACGGCGGCGATGTGTGTGCGCTCCGTGGCCCAGTCCGCGGGCTTCACGGGGATCGCGATGTCCAGATACTTCAGCCAGCTCGGCACACTCCCGCGGAGCATGGTCAGCAGCAGCTGGACGGAGGAGGTCCGGTAGCGCTTGTTGCGGAGCAGGCCGCCGAGGTCCATGGACTGCTTCCGGGTGAACGGTGCAATCTCGACGGCGCCGGCGATGAGTTCGGGGGCATCGGCGGCGGCGATGGTGGCGGCGCCGCCGCTGATGGACTGTCCCATGAGGACAGCGGGTCCGCCGAGGTGCCGAACCAGCGCGACGAGGTCTCCGGCTATGTCGGTGCGGCTGTAGCCGTCCCAGCCGGTGCTGGATTCACCGCAGCCGCGGATGTCCAGGTTCGCGACCCGGTAGCCGGCGGCGACCAGTGCAGGCACCACGAACCGGTACGAGCGGCGGCTGTCGCCCATGCCGTGGGCGAGGACCACCAGGGGGCCGTCGCCCTGAAGGTCATAGGCGAGACGGTTGGTTCCGATGCTCAGGTACTCGGTCATGATGCCCTCCAGGCACTCGTTGGTAGTGCAAAGCTAACAGCATTAGCTTTAGGGGTCAATCACTTAGCTTTGGAGGCATCACTCTGAGCCCGGCCCGGACTGGCCTGGAGGGAAGCGGCAGGCAAATGCCGGCGACTTTAGCGCTTCCACCGCCCAGGGCACTGCTGCCCCTGATGGGCCCGGGGGTCGCGGCGATACGATCCTCACGGGTCCCTACAGAGGAGCGACGATGACCAATAACAGCACCTTCACGATTGTGGTCGGCTTTGACGGTTCCAAAGATGCCCAGACTGCACTGGACTGGGCCGTGGACGAGGCCTTGCAGCGCAGCGGCCGGCTTCGCGTGGTCACAGCCTGGGCCCAGCAGCCGATGGCATGGTATCCGGCTGTGCTGGAAACGGCCGCCGGCGGAATTGCGGTCATTGACTCCCCGGAGGAAGACGCGAAGGCGATCCATGCCAAGGCCCTGGAGTCGGCAACAGCCAGGGGTGTGGCCGCCAGCGGGCAGCTTGTCCACAGCCACTCAGCGGCGTCAGCGATTTTGGAGGCTGCCAACGACGCGGATCTCGTTGTCGTTGGTTCACGAGGCCATGGCGGATTCTCCGGGCTCCGCGTCGGCTCAGTGACAACCCACGTCGTCAACCATGCACCGGGTCCGGTGCTGATCGTGCGTCCGAAGGGCTCAGCGAGGGGCGGGCACGCTCACGCTGAGCCGGCAGGCTGAGTTCCTTAGACGCGGTGCGTGCTGGCCAGCGGGCAAGCCCACGTATCGACCCCGCCGCGGCCCACCCTGTTGATATAGGTGGTGACGTCCCGCAGGGATTGCCCCAACGCGGTTTCGGTGTACCGCACCCCCAGCTGCTCACAGTGCTGGCGGACCAGCGGGGCGACTTTGCGCAGATTCGGGCGGGACATGGAGGGGAACAGGTGGTGCTCAACCTGGAAGTTCAGTCCTCCCATAAAGGTATCCACCCACCGGCCGCCGGTGATGTTGCGGCTCATCAATACCTGACGCCGCAGGAAATCGATGCCCGCGTCCTTGGGCGCGATCGGCATGCCGATGTGGTTCGGGGCGAAGGAGATGCCCATGTACAGCCCGAAGACGGCGAGCTGGACGCCGATGAACGCTGCACCCTTGCCCGGTGAAAGAACCATGAAGACCAGCACCGCATAACTGACCAGGCGCACAGCGATGAAGCTAAGTTCCACCCACCGCCGCTTGATCCGGCCCTTGCCCAGTACTCGCTTGATGCCCTGCACATGCAGGTTGACTCCTTCGAGCAGGAGCAGCGGGAAGAAAAAGTACCCCTGCTTGGTGGCAAGCCAGCGCGTCAAACGGTTCGTGCGCGCTTCGGCTGCCTCGGGGGTAAAGGCCAGGACGCCGGGAGCGATGTCCGGATCCGTGCCGATTTTGTTCGGTGCGGCATGATGCTTGCTGTGTTTTGCATTCCACCAGCCAAGACCCATGCCGGCAAAGAGATTGACGACGATCAGTGAGACCCATTCATTCCACTTCGGCGACACAAAGATCTGCCGATGCGCTGCATCGTGCCCCAGGAACGCGATCTGCGTCATCAACAAGGCCAGCACCACCGCGGTCACCATCTGCCACCACGTGTCCCCCACCAAAATGAAAGCCGCGGCAAGCACCAGGCCAGTCAGGGTGAGTCCGATCAGTTTGGTCCAGTAATAGCCGTAGTTCCGCCGCATATAGCCGGCGTCCTGGACCTGCCGGGTCAAGGCCGTGAAGTCGCTGAGATGCCGCTGGCGGGCCGGGCCGGGTGACCGGCGTTTGCCATCCGCGCTCGAATCCACACTGGTACCCGTCATCAGGGTGTCTTCCATAATTCACTCTCATATCGGCGGACAAACTCCGTGTCATATTAACCACAACTCGGCGGATGGCCGGTCGAAGCTAAGTGTACTTATCTTATATGAGCTACCGGCACTGGCCTGGCATCACCGTTCCCGCGGCGTCGGCAGCCGCGGCGGAAGCCGCCGTCGGCCGGTTTGAAAGCATGCATGAAAGATCACAGTGAGAGGAAGCGCCGAGTTGCCTACAATTTAACAGGAAGTGGTCGTGTGCATGTCGAAAACTCCGACCCTCCCCATGGCTTCGTTTGTCCTATCTGGTGATGTAAGTGACTCTTGCACATACTGATTCCGCCTTCTCAAGCTCGGCAGCAACCGCTGGCCGTCCTTCGCCGCTGCCCTCCCGCGGACTGCTCGTTGACTGGGATCCCGCGACGTACCG
Organism: Arthrobacter sp. TJ-178; assembly: GCF_058269275.1. NCBI lineage: Bacteria > Bacillati > Actinomycetota > Actinomycetes > Micrococcales > Micrococcaceae > Arthrobacter > Arthrobacter sp. TJ-178. The sequence continues at coordinate 171,278 of NZ_JBZCNK010000006.1, forward strand.
GCAAACGCTGGAGCGGTTTGCCGGGGACCGGGCGTTCGCGGTCCCCCATCCGGAAGCCGAAACCGGATCTCCGTTTCCTTTCCTCCTCAGAGTCTTGGATGCCGATGTTCCGCCGCCGATCATGCTGCATCCGCATTGGCAGCAGGCGCTGGAGGGTTTCGTGCGGGAACAGGCCCGGGGCGTGCCCATGGGCGCCGCAAACCGCAATTACAAGGACCGCAACCCGAAGTGCGAGGTCGCCGTAGCCCTCACGCCGCTGCGCGTGCTTGCCGGGGAACGGTACCCGGAGGAGCTTCAGGCCATCGCTTCCGGGCTGGACCTGCCCTGGCTGCGTTCCTACCTCCGCTTCCGCCATGAGACCGCCACCCACTCCGTACTGCGCATGACGCCTGAGGAAACCACGGCTGCGCTGCGGGAAACAGCCGATGCCGTGGATCGGGTCCGGCAGGTTGAAGGACCGGCCGCCGAAGCCGCCGCCGTCGTCCGCCGTCTGCAGCAGCTTTTCCCAAACGACCGGGGCATCCTGCTGGCCGTCTGCATGAAGCTCATCCAGCTCGATCCCGGGCGGGCAGCCGTGATACCTCCGGGATGCCTGCATACCTATCTGTCCGGCCAGGCCGTGCTGGTGATGGGCATGTCCGATAATGCGCTGCAGGCCGGATTCGCCGACAGGTACGTGGACCTTGCCGAACTCCAACTCCTGACGGGCAACGGGCAGCCGCAGCCTTCCCCCCTGCCCGTGCTCGGTGACGGCGACGGCGAGCAGCGCATTCCGCTCTGGAGCGAAGACCTGGACCTGCGGCGGGTAGTTGTGGGCGATGATCCAAAGCCGGTCCGCGTGGGGCCGTTCAGCGTAGTGCTGGCCGCGATGGAACCCGCCGGCATCACCGTGGATGAGGTCACAACGGCCCTGGAGCCCGGAGCGAAGCTCCTTTACGCCGGGGATCCGGTGACGGCCACGTTCACGGGTCCGGCCCAGATCTTCGTGGCCTCAACGCACTAGCTGCGATCCCCGCAACGGGGTCCGTCCCAGCCCGCGGCCCCGCAGAAGGCGCTCGGAGCACTGGCCCGAAGCCTCGAATCAGCGGCCTCCAATGGACGATATTATGGTTAACCAAGCGTCCATTCCCTCCGAGGCCTTCCTGTTGCGACAGACTGGGGCCATGGGCGCCTTCGTATGAATTGGTGAAATACACCCGTGAGTGAAACAACCCAGCGCCGCGTCAATGTCACCGCATTGATGACGGCGCTGCTTGCCGCCTGCATGGCGTTCCAGCTGAACGCTTCCATGCTTTCCCCCGCACTTGTCACCGTGGAGGAGGAGCTGAACGCCACCTCTGCAGCCGTGGCCCTGACCCAGACCGCGTTCTTCACCTCTGCAGCATTGTTCTCCCTGTTCCTGCCGCGGCTGGGTGACATCATCGGCCGCAAAAAGGTCCTGGGCGGGATGATCGTGGTCCTGACCATCGGCTCAGTGGCTGCAGCGCTGGCGCCCAGTATTGAAGTGCTGTTCCTCGCCCGCCTGCTCCAAGGCGTTTCCGGACCGACGGTTGCCCTGTCGCTGATCATGCTGCGCGTGGAGGTCCGGGAGCCAAAGCGGTACGGCACGCTGCTGGGCGTTCTCACCGCGGTAAACGGCGGCATTGCCGGCGTCGACGCCATCGCCGGCGGCTACCTGGCACAGAATCACGGGTTCGCCTCGGTCTTCTGGGTCATGGCACTTGTGGGCGCCATCGCATCCGCACTGGTCATCTGTGCGGTGCCGGAATCCATTGCGGTGGTCAAGGAAAAGATGGACTGGGTGGGAGTGGTTCCCCTGGTTATCTCCGTGGGCACCCTGCTGACCGCGTTCAACGAAGCCGGCAAGCTGGCCGAGGCCAACTGGCCGCTGATCGCCGGCCTGATGGTCGTCGCCGTCGTCGCCTTCACCGCCTTCTGGAAGGTGGAGAACCGCACCGACCACCCCCTGATCGCCACCTATCTGCTGAAGCAGCGCTCCACCTGGGCGCTGCTGCTGACCACTTTGCTGACCATGACCGGCGTTTTCGCGGTGATGAACGGCATCCTTCCCGCTCTCGCGCAGGACGGCGTGGTGGGCTTCGGGATGGGCGCGGAGGCGTCCGCCTGGTGGACCATCACTCCGTACGCCCTCGCCGGCCTGCTCATTGGTCCTTTCGCTGGCCGTCTGGCGGGCAGTTGGGGCTACGCCAAGGTCCTGCGGATCGGCACCATCGGATCCGTTGTCGCCCTGGCGCTGATGCTTCCGGTTATCGGCAGCGATTCCCGAGTGGGCCTGCTGGCCGTTTCCATTCTTGTTGGCATCACGTACGCCGGCATCGGCAACGTGATGCTCAGCGGGTTGGGCGTCATGCTCTCCCCCAAGGAGAACCCCGGCTTCCTGCCGGGCCTGAACGCCGGAGCTTTCAATCTGGGCGCAGGCCTCAGTTTCGCCGTGATCTACGCCGTCAAAACCGCAACCACGGTCGCGGACGGTTCCGGCACTGAAGGCTACACCGGCGGTATCGTCGCGGGCCTGGTCATCCTGGTCCTGGCCCTGGGCGCTTCCTTCCTGATCCCCAAGCCGGTCCACGCTCAAACCGTCATTGACGCCCCGGCGGAGGCCGACGGGACCCGGGCCGATGCCGAAGCCGAACCGGCCTACGCAGCTTCACCCCGCGGCTAAGACACGGCCCGGGAGAATAACTGCCCCGGACCTCAGCGGAGCGTCAGCACCCGCTGAGGTCCAGCTGACGAGAAGGACCTCGCCTGCCCCGGCGAAGGGCTCACAGCAGCTGGCGCGCGTTGGCCTTTGCCAGGTCGATGAGCTCTCGGCCGTTACCGGCGAGCACCGTGCGCATCGCGTAAACCGCAAAGCCCGTGGCCTGCTTCGCGTCGATCTTCGGCGGAATGGAGAGCTCCTGCCGCTCCACCGCAACTGAGACGAGCGCGGGGCCGTCGTACGCGAACGCCCGGCGCAGGGCACCCTCGAGGTCTTCCGGACGCGTCACGCTTTCGCCGTGCATCCCCACCGCCTGCGCCACCGCGCCGAAGTCAGGGTTCTCGAGCCCGGTGCCGAAGTTGACGATGCCTGCGGCCTTCATCTCCACCTCAACGAAGCTGAGCGCGGCGTTGTCGAACACCACAATCTTGATCGGCAGATTGTGCTGCACCGCCGTCAGCAGCTCGCCGAGCATCATCGCCAGGCCGCCGTCGCCCGCCAGGATCACCACCTGCCGGTTCCGGTCCACCGCCTGGGCACCCAGGCCGAGCGGGGTGGCCGCCGCCATGGTGCCGTGCCAGAAGGAGCCGATCAGGCGCCGTCGCGCGCCGATGTGCAGGTGCCGGGATGCCCAGATGACCGGGGTGCCGACGTCGGGCAGGAAGACGGCGTCGTCGTCGGCGAGCTCGTCGATCAGGTGGGCCAGATGCTGCGGATGGATGGCGCCCGAGCCCTGCTTCTCCAGGTCGTCGAGCTGCTTCCGGGTGCGGCGGTAGTGGTCCAGCGACTTCTCGAGGTGGGTGCGGTTGGACTTGCGCTCCAGCAGCGGCAGCAGCGCCTCCGCCGTCTCGCGCACCCCGCCCACCATGCCCTGGGTGAGCGGTGTGCGTCGGCCGAGCTGCTCGCCCCGGATGTCCACCTGCAGGATCTTCGCGTTCTTCGGGAAGAACTGCTGGTACGGGAAGTCCGTGCCGAGCATCAGCAGTGTGTCGCAGTCCTCCATCGCCCGGTAACCGGACGCGAAGCCCAGGAGCCCGGTCATGCCGACGTCGAACGGGTTGTCATGCTCAATGAATTCCTTGCCGCGAAGGGCATGCACGATCGGTGCACCCAAGGCATCGGCGAGGGCGAGGACCTCGTCGCGTGCGCCCTCCACGCCCGCGCCTGCGAGGATGGTGACCTTTTCGCAGGAGTTCAGCGTGGCGGCGGCTTCCTGCAGCTCCGCCGGGGAGGGCACGGTGACCGGGTCGCTGCGGCGGACCGTGAAGACGCGCTCGTCCGCAGCGTCTTCCAGCGCGGTGTCGCCGGCCATCACGAGCACGGCGACGCCCCGCTTTTCGATGGCCGTGCGCATGGCGATCTCCAGCAGCCGCGGCATCTGGTCGGGGCTCAGGACCATTTCGCAGAAGACCGTGCAGTCGCGGAACAGTTCGGTGGGGCGGGTCTCCTGGAAGTACTGGCTGCCGATCTCGTCGCTCGGGATGTGGGAGGCAATTGCGAGCACGGGAACCCGGCTGCGGTGCGCGTCGTAGAGCCCGTTGATCAGGTGCATGTTGCCGGGACCGCAGCTGCCTGCACAGACCGCGAGCTCGCCCGTCAGCGCCGCCTCGCCGGCAGCAGCGAACGCGGCCTCCTCCTCATGCCGGGTCAGCATCCATTCGATGCCCTTCTCCCGTCGGATGGCCTCGGTGACCGCGTTCAGGGAGTCGCCCGGAACTCCCCAGATCCGCTGGACCCCATTGGCGGCGAGGTTGTGGACGACAGTTTCGGCGATCGTGGGCATACTGTTCCTCTGTTTGGTGCGTTCAGACGGCTCCTTCAGTCTATGCACCGGGGATCGGGCCGTGAAAGAGGTGAGGCTTCACACGACGCCGCGGCTTAAGCGTCTGCGAAACCTGCCGGCCGGCCGGATCAGGCTTCGTCCTCATCCGCGGATGAATCCGGGCTGATGCCTGCGCGCGGCTGCCCTGCCCTCCTGGGCCCCGCGCAGGGCGTGCAGATAACCCCCGGGCCCGTGGATGGGTCCGGGGGTGGGAGATCTAGTTGTCTGGGTCAAGCGCGGCTAGGGCAACGGCCTCAACCTCAAGCTCAAGGATGTGAACCAGGTCAAGTAGCCAGTCAATGTCCGCGGCGGCCTGCGGGTTATCGCGGTACTGGTCTAGCGCGGCGCGGTGCCTAATCTTTGTGAGTCTGTCTCGCGTGTCTGCCGTGGGCGGGCCTCCTTTTCTCTCGCGGCTGGGGGTGCCCGCCCGGAGGGAGGAAACAAGTGCACCGGGCGGGAGTCTGCGCGGGCTAAATGTTCACGCGCCACCGAGTCTTGTTTGCGCGTGCTTTCGCCTTATAGAGAGAAATATTGGTACAAGGCATCTCTTCAAGGTTCCTCGAGACATCGTGGTCCAACTCTTTATCCATCGTATCCGGCGCAAACCGGCCGTTCCAATCAGCCCCGAGCAGTACTGTTCTGGCTCTCAGCTACCCCTGCCGGCGCCGGATCTCAAGCCACTTGCGGTCAAATCCGACCGCCCGAAGACAAGGCCTAGGAGCCCAATGGTGGCAAGGGCAGGGGAAACCGCCGCACCACTGGCTTCTCTCGCCGAGCTCGGTGTCGTTTTCGGCGACATCGGCACCAGTCCGCTCTACGCGCTGAGCACCTCATTTGAACTCGCCCACGATCAGGTGGACCAGGTGGTTGTCTACGGTACGACGTCGATGGTGATCTGGGCGATCACGCTCGTCGTCACCGTGCTGTATGTGGGGATCCTGCTGCGCTTCGATAACGAGGGGGAAGGCGGATTGCTGGCGTTGCTCGCGCTCCTGCGGCGGGCACGGCCGTCGATCCGTCTGCGGTCGGCCGCCACGGTCCTTGCGGTCATCGGTGCGGCAATGTTCCTCGGTGACAGCCTGATCACGCCGGCCATCTCGGTTTTGTCGGCGGTCGAGGGGCTCGAGACGGTGACACCGGGACTCACCGCCCTCGTCGTCCCGATAACTCTCACTGTGCTGTTCGGTCTCTTCCTCGCACAACGCTTCGGCACGGCCCGCATCGGCGGCGTCTTCGGGCCGGTGATGTTGCTCTGGTTCGTGGCTGCCGCCGTCTTCGGGCTCATCTCCCTGGCGCAGACACCCGGCGTGATCCTCTCGCTTTCGCCGCACTGGATCGTGCTGCTGGTGATTGCCGACCCGCGGGCCGCGTTCCTCACCCTCGGCGGGGTGGTGCTCGCGGTCACGGGCGCCGAAGCACCGTTCGCGGATATGGGCCACTTCGGACGACGCGCTATCACCCGGGCCTGGCTCGCCGTCGTGTTCCCGAGCCTGGTCATTACCTACCTCGGCCAGGCGGCGTCGGTTCTGCGGAAACCCGCCGACGCAGGCGGCGCATTTTTCGCCACCGTCCCCGGCGGGGCTGCCATCCCCACGGTGGTCCTTGCCACCGCGGCTACGGTCATCGCGTCCCAGGCGGTGATCTCGGGGGCCTTCAGCATGGTCCAGCAGGCTTCGCAGCTGGATCTGCTGCCGCGGTTCAGGGTCATCCACACCTCGGCTTCTGAGCGCGGCCAGATTTACCTCCCCGGGGTGAACCTGCTCCTGGCAGTAGCCGTCACGACCCTGGTGATCACTTTCCGTAGCTCGGAGAAACTCGCATCTGCCTACGGGATCGCCGTCACCCTCACCATGAGCATGACCATCACCCTGCTCCTGCTGTTGCTGCACCTACGCCGCCGGCTCCTCAGCGTGCCGGGGCTGACCGTGGCGCAATGCTCATCCTCATTCCGGGGCTGTTCATCGCCAACCTTGTCAAGGTGTCGAGCGGAGGGTGGATACCGCTGGGTGTGGCCGCAGCCCTGGTAGCAGTCATGATCACCTGGCGGCGCGCGGACAGCGAGGTTACCGCGGCCCGGCGGCAAGCTGAACCGGAGATCGCCGACATTCTGGACCGGCTCGACGCCGCGCCGCGGGTTCCCGGGACGTCCGTCTACCTCACGGCGCATCCCGGCTCCGTGCCTGCCTCCCTCACCACCATGCTCGACCGCTACCGAATTCTCTCCGACCGCGTGATCCTGATGTCGGTCCGGATTGCCGGCACGCCGTACGGGCGCACCACGGAGATCCATCGGCTCACGGACGGGGTAACGGCTGTCGACGTGGAGTTCGGCTACCGGGAGCCGCTGCGGGTTTTCGATGCGCTTCTTTCAGCCGCGGACCGCCCCGGCAGCGCCTTCACTGTGTCGCAGGTGGCGGAGGCTACCTTCGTGCTCTCCACCGAAACCGCTGTGCCGAGCCGCGGATCGACCCTGCCCTATTGGCAGCAACGGCTCTTTATCGCCCTCCAGCGCAGGGAGCAGCCCTGGTCTGCGCATGCACAGCTGCCACCCAGCCAGACGGTGATCATCGGGCGGGAAGTCTCGCTTTGATGCACCCCTGCCGGTGCCTGCCTTACAGACTGGAAGATCGGAATGTGGTCGCGCGGGTCTACGCGCTGACCACATCCATCCGTCGCACTGGAGCTGTTTCGGAGCCGATGGAGATGCTCGTCGACGTTCCCCGGCCACTCGTAACTGGCCAGGGTCCGCTCCGCGGCGGCGGTGAAGTCCAGGTCCCGACGTCGAACAGGTTGTCGTGCTCGACGAATTCCTTGCCAGCACGATCGGCGCCCCAGTGCGTCGGCGAGGGCGAGGACTTCCTCGCATGCCCCTCGACGCCGGCGCCCGCCAGGATCGCTTGCCCAGAGAAATTTAAGCTCCCTGCCGGAGTCGTATCACCACCAATGGATGAAGTAGTCGCTATGACGCATAAGAATGTTGACGCACCACTTCATCCGGTTGATGACTACTCGGGACTGACTCCGCCGTCCGACGGGATGAATTAGAGGACCAACGAGACAACAAATGCATATTTTGGCGTCAATCTAGACCCGATTCGAGGTCTTAGTGTGTCAGTATGCAAGGATGGAATTCGACTCCCAGAGCATCGCCTCGACATTTGACCCGTTTTTGATTTATTGTGTGAATAATTATACATATATTGGATTATCCGCTACCGCAGAATACTTCGATCTCAAACCAGAGGTAATCGGCAATCTTATTCATGGAACCTACCGACAGCTAGTAGCTAACTTAAAGAATTCCGATATCGAGTATGCCCAACTGAGCAATGCGCTAGTGCCAAATTCCCAACGACACGAAGCAGCTTTCATCTTCGATTCAACACAGGCCGCTAGTAGGCACCTTTATGGCTATTCGTATGCAGCCGAGTGGATTCCCATCCTCAAAGCCCATGGACCTTCGAAGGTCGCAGTCAGAGCAGGAGATATTTTGAAACTCCGCGACGAAATCGTATGGAATGTATTCGAGAAGCGCCTGGTAGGCCCCACTAATTTCGCCCGCTTGCCACAAAACCTCTACTACGTTGTGTACATGAATAACTTGTCGTCCGGTCAGCTCGGGAACATGCACGACGCCCTCACCAAAAGAAGCAAGGGGTATCTCGGCCACGTTGACTGCTCCACATGGAACACTCTCAAGCTTGGGCTCTACCTGCCTCAAGTAGCCCTGAGGATAGGGGATGCAATCATCACTTCCACAGACGACGAAGGAACAGCGAATCTGCCTGGTTACCCCTTCGAGGAGAGTGGCTTCCGAGTCGTTGGTGTGGATGACGAGACTTACCAACTCCTCCTATCCCATCGCATCGATAACGGCATCCCAGAGTGGGCCGCAGATGACAGCTCAATCGCTTTGACGGCACTATCGGGCAGACGGCGTCCTGTCGCAAGTACGCTCGTGACTATAAACGAGCGCCGAGTTGAATACCTTAGAAACAACCACGGGACTTCGCTCGATCAAGCGCTCCTCAATGGATTGACGAAGGACGACCTCGCAATTGCGATTAAGGAGAAGTTTTCAACCGGGCTGATTTACAACTTGCGATTCCGGGCAGGCGCACGAAACGGGGTGCCGACCCCGCAGCTTGACGCTTTTATGTATAGCGTGCAAGTCGAGTTTCCAACAGCTACGGGCCAAGTCAGGCGGTACCAGGTGGGTTTGAAGTATCAGGCGGAGACACATACTAGCGAGGTAGTCACTTTCTACTAGGGGATGTTGTTCGACGATGAACTCGGCCAGGCCGGCCGCCACGAGCCGCCACACCGGGACGGCTCGCCGTCGTGCCCCTGGTGGGGGTGCCCTTCATCCCGCTCGGACCTGCCGGGAGCGCGCAGTTCATCCTCGACCGGTATAAGGGCATCCACACCCTCGGATCGAGGAAGACCGGACGCAGTCACAGGGTTACTCGTCTAACTGCTGAAGCGTAACCGCGGCACGATCGCCTGCAGCAGCCAGCCCGTCGACGATTCTGTGGTAGCGAGTCCTGTCTGCTCCTGTCATCCTGCCGGAACTGCGCAGACTTATAAGCCACTCCTCAGCGAGCCAAAGCCTGTTCGCTACCTGACTAAAGCGTCCGTCAATGAGCTCTTCAACCCATGTCAGACCCACCGTCGCTTGCCACTCCAAGGGTGCACCCTTCGCGAATTTAATCACCGCGTCTACGGCCTTAGCTTGCCCGCGCGCTAAAACCAGCCAACGATCGGCCAATGCCCCGAGGTCTCCTGGCTGCAGCCAATTCTCACGGCATCGCGCAAACGTTCCGTCGAAGTCAGGGTCAGCCGCCTTGGGACTCGGCGTGGGGAGAAGGGCAGCCGCCATGGAATCAAACCACTGGTGCTGTGACCGCAGCTCCGTTGCATCACCAAGAGCATCAAGGGCCGTCTTCAATACCCATGGCCAGAAGCTAGCCATGCGGCTTCGAAGCTCATCGTCGTAGGTGAAGATGGACGCAAATCCGTCGAAGAGAAGATGCAACGCGTTGGAGTCCGCGGCCAGCATCTCTATATGAGACTTCGCAGGAGCTTGGTCTCCAGCCAACGCGGTCACAATCATCCGTCGCGCTATGGGCCCGTGGGTGACATGGGCCTGACCGTCGTAACGTCCCGTCCATCGGTGACTGATACTTCGACCGTGTGCATTCCAGAGTGGCACCCAAAGGTCGTCGACAGATTGCCGTAGACACTCGACCTGCCGGGCATCCACCATGCACGCCAACGGAGTACGTAGGTACTCGACACGAAGGTCATCACCGCCGACATCCAATAGCGATTCATGGAATGGTGGTGATAGCGGTGTCGTGTCCCGCTTCTGAGACTGTTGGTTCCAAGCACCCAATCTACAGTCAGTCAAACTAGCCGTTGCGGCGTCCCACGCTGGTTGATGGCGGAGGCATAGGTTCGCACCCTCTTCAATTTCGCAGGCAGCGCTCCAGACAGGTTCACAACCTTTGACAAACGTCGCACGGACCTCCTCCTGGCGATTCCTTGAAAGATACTGCATGCCCTTCTTAATCCGTTCCAGGTCCAGATTTAAGTGGTCGAAGGGTGCAAGAAGCAGGAGCGGCAGGGCTGCCGCAGCCGCCCTATTCGCATCAATCGGGAATACGGATCCTCCAGAACCCACCTCATCGGCGCGGGGTTTTTCAGCAGCTAAAAGAACGGCTCCTGCGGCCCAAACGAGGTTCGACTTATCCAAGACAACGTGCCCGAGAGCATGTGCTCTCAGAGCAGCCGCCGCGACAGCAGTCAGGGGGTTCTCTGACCAATGTAAATCTTCGGGCATAACCGCGTCATGTTCCATTCCACGGGCGATCGCTAGGTCCTCGAGAATTTCATCATGAGGCCATGTATCGGGTTCGGCGTTGTGCCACCCATAGCGGTTCTGGAGACGGTACAACTCGTTGATAACTTCGAACTCTTGATTCTTCGGAGCCAGTACCTCCTCAATTTTCGCGGGGCGTTCGAACTGGATCAACACACCATTCTTCGTGCCGCTTGCTTGATAGTTATCGGAGTGGAACAGGGCAGCCCAGCCCTCGATCATGGCGTGATACTCGACGTCTTCACTGGCCTCGACGGGCCCAGTCTTTGAATTTTCCACGAGCCTGAATGCAATACTTTCCAGCTCTGTTAGACGGGCTCGATTCCCATTAACCCGCGCCGTCACGACCATCGCTGCTACGGTGTGGTGCGGCGTACTTCCCCGTTTGTCACCTCCAGTCAGTTTATCCGCATCTGGATCGCGCACGCTAAAATGCTCAGCGGTCACCCTATTTGTTTCCAAGTGCCAGATTCTAGGGTGAACCAAAAATGAATCTAAGAGGTCCTCGACTTCGTCTGGATGACGAGTCAGGAACCCCACAAGAAGTCCCGGTATAGCTAGGTTCTGGCAATCACGCAATAACAAATCCAAGATGGAACGCGCTGGAACTTGCACATCTTCCAGTAAATAGTCGGCAAACTTCTCTAGGGCAAGAAGTGCGCTCATGCACGGATACGGCCCAACCGTTGTCCCGCGATACCACGACCAGACGTGACTATCACCTATGTATAGCCGATCTTCCATCCCCAAGAGACTAAGGCGAGCACCGTCGAGGGTTTCCGGTTCAGAGGAATGAAGACTGTTTAGCTGCGCGACCCGATGAGTAGCCGCGTGATCCAGCATTTTATTGATGAATTTTACTGTCTCCAATGGCACAGTATGGAGCAACCTATAAAATGGACCATAATACCAAGCCGCACTTGGCGCTCCGAATGCACTCGAGCCATGGCCGAAATTCCTTATACCTTCACTGAGGTAATCGTGAATCGCCCAAGGGTTATTGGGATCCGGTTGCTCAATATAGTACTTTTCGGCCAATTCGAGCAGTAGCTTCGGGCGATTTACGGACATACTCGCAACAACAAAACCTGATTCGACGGCGGCACTAAGGGCATCTGGTCGAGTTTCCGCAATCCTACGGAGCCACGAGATCGCTGCGTCGTTCAGGTCGGCCCCCATAAGTGCAAGCGCCTCAACAGCGAACCCGTCGTAGCTCGGCGATCCACCGTCGAGTATAAAATCCCGTACGTGTTGGCGAAGTGGATCAGGCTGGCGGCGGTTAACCGCCATTCCACGCAACCACGCGAGAACCAGGCGCTGAACTGTTTCCCTGACTGTGCGAGACCCAACCATCCGGTTGCCAGGAAGCTCCGGGGCATCACAGAAAATCACCTTTACAAGCGGGGCGAGGACGAACGTGTCGCCCACGGAGCCATTCACGTAACGCCCCTCGGCGAGGCGGAGCAACGTCACAAGAGCAGAGCAATTGTTTTCAATTAGTGGCCCCCATAGCTGACGAATGGCGGACGAGGCATCCCCCAGCGTCAGAAGGGCTTCGAACGGAACTTCCAACCATCTGTCACCATGGGCAGTAGCTATCTCCTTAAACGCGGAGGTGAGGTTGGTCCAAGCGTCCGGGACACCCGAATTGATGAATTCTGTCTCGCATCCGAGGCGAGCTGCTCGGATAGACCATCGCGGCGCACCTGCTAAACCAAGACTTGACCAACGCTCAGAGATAAAAAGCCGGCATAGGGCAAAGTCCCGAAAGAGGTCCGTCGAGAATTCGTCACCCGTAGACAGCGCGGGATTATTCGGAATTCGGAGGACCCCGTCTGATCGGAGCTCGGCGGCTGCAGTTCCGCGCTGCGGGAAGGTCGGAATACCCAGAGTCCATCTGGCAACTTGCAACGCGGCCTGTTCCCGGTCATCGGGGGACGCTCCATTGACGAGTCGGATTTCATTGTTGCGAACAGTGCTTTGCCAAACTGCTTTGAAAACGTCTGCTTCACACATGAAGTTGGCCGGATCAAGATCCTCGCCGGTGCGCAATAATACGTTGACCAGCCCCAACCGCCCAAGCAGCCACCGAGTTCGCGAATCAACCGCTAAACGAGACAAAGCGGGAAAGGTTGCCGCAAGGGCATCGCGTTCCTCATCTCCCAATGAGGCTACCGCGTATTCTTCAACGACGCTCGAGCCTGCCGCATTGCGGGACTTTTCCAACGCATCGCGAACCTGACGTGAACCGTCGCTCCGTGTTACAGCAACAACGCCAATTCCGGCTTGAAGCGCAGCCCTTGCTATCGATTGGAAAAGTGGCCCTTTACCTTCGAGAACGGACTCCGCACCGTCGACCAAGAGAAGTCTGATCGCGCGCACCTCTCCCGCCGCCAAGACCTCATTGATGCCATACCCTCCCAACTGAGCTTCGAAGTCAGTTGTGTTGAAAGGTAGGTCTCGCAGACTAATGGCGGTAACAGATGCGCCCTCCTTCCCCATTTCCTCAGCGACCCGAAGACATAAGGCCGATTTCCCAACGTCTGGCTCGCCGGTGACTACGAGAGCCCCAGCAAGCTCCCCAACGTTCCCCATCTCTTTCTTGAGCCGCGACTTTTCTGCCGAGCGATCTAACTCTAGGACCTCGCCTCCGCCATGCAAGGCGGGAATAATAGCTTCGCGTAGGAGCACGCCGAGGCGGTCTAGTATTTTCCAGGCGCCCTCGAACCGGGCCGCTCTCGACAGTGGATAATCACTGAGTCGCCGCCTAATCACCGAGTGGGTCAGGATTGCAGCCTGCGGAGCCCATTCCCCTACGAGTTCTTCGATGCGTGAAAACAAAGCATCAGCTTCGTCAGTCGCATCCGCCTCTAGCATCCGTTGCAATGACCTGACTGCAACGGTTCGGTCAGTCCGGCCCGTCCGTTCTAGGTCTAGTCGCCGAACACTAAGACTGGAGAGGACCCGCCATGTTAGCTCGTCTCTACTCAGTCCATCGGCTGAGGGAAGACCTTTTGCTCCCTGAGTGACCAACTCCTTGACGTGAGAGTACCTTGTACGGATAGCAGCGTTGGTTCGGCCAAGCTGAAGTAAACGGTTTGCTAAATCTCCACCGCTGGGAAGTGACCTTGCCAGTTCAGCAAGCTCGGAAAGCTCGCCTGCAGCCTTGGCATACGTAGATACAGCTAGGACAAGCTTCCAGCGCCCACGTGACACTTCATGCCAGTTGCCCGTGACGATTGCTAAGAAGGTCCGGACCAACGGAACCGACGCCTGGTCGCTTGTTGTTAGGTCGGGGTCTCTACGGACAGCAATGGATGAACGGTGAAGCCTCCCCTGCGAGTCACGGCCTTCAATGACAATGTCGTCGACTTCGCTCATTTCACTTGCTTGTAGGCGAATCGATTCGGGGATCAGTGACTCACCCAGTTCCTGGAGCGGTGCCCCTGCAAGGAAGTCCGCAATCAAACAAGCGGCGTACGCGTGCTCCAGTCGGGTACCGCCCCCGCCGGTCGAATAGGGGCTTGCTCCTGACGCAAGCGGGAGGGAAACACGTTTCACATTCTCGAGCCACGACCGGACAGATGGGGACATTGGGGCCATTTGCCACCTGTTCACTTGTTCCGATCTCTTTGATGTTGCCAAACCAGCATCCCGCAAGCCCGTGAGCGCTCTTCCCGCAGTCGTTGGCGATACCCTCAGGGCAGCGGCAACTTCCGTGCGCGTTACTGGGGTCGCGCTCTCGAGGAGTAGGTCCAGCACCTTGTTCTCCGCATTATTGAGCGGTGCGCGCGTCTCGTCCTCACTAGCCATAGCGCAAGCATAGCGGTGCCAGTGTGCCGATCTGAGGCGACGTCAGTCTCAGATGAACAGGCTCCTTACATAGACGGGTGTAAATCGAGAAAGTATATAAATGGTCAACAGTTACTCACGTCAAAAGGCAGCGCCCCGCAAGTCCCTGCCCCACCCCACTCCTCCACCCGGCTAAAATCGAGGAGGCCCGTTTTACCCCCACCGCACGGGCGGAAAGCGCAGAATGTCCTTCATCGAGAACGCCGTTGCCCGCTGGGCCGAACTGCAGCGGCTCCAGGCGGCCCCCGGCTGGAAACTGACCAACGCCAACGCCTGGGTCCTGGCCCTCTTCCGGGAAGCCTTCACCCGCACCCGGCCCCGCGTGGCCCTGGACGACTTCCACACCATGACGGACACCTTCCTGAACCGCCTCCGCATGGACGGCGTACAGCTGCGTGAGGACTGGACCGGCCGCAACTACGCCGATGACTGGGTCGCCCGCCGCTTCCTGGCCCGGCCCCGCGCGGACGGGAAGTTCGTCTACGAACTCACCGAATCCTCCGCCCGCTTCCTCTCCTACCTGGACGGCTACACCAGCGACAAAACGTCCCTGAACTCCTCCCGCTTGGCCACCCTGCTGGACCGGGTGGAAAACCTCGCGCAGGAATCCAACCCGGACCCCGCCGCCCGCATCGCCGTCCTTAAAGAAGAAGTCGCCCGCCGCGAGGAAATGATCCGCGCCCTGGAATCCGGCGAGGCTCCCCCGCCGCTGCCGGACGACACCGCCGTCGAAGCCGCCCGCGACATCCTGGACCTGGCCGCCGCACTGCCGGCCGACTTCAAACGGATGCGCGACGGCCTGGAAAAGATGCTGCATGATCTGCGCCAGGAAATGGTGGAATCCAACGCCGCCAAGGGCCTGACCATGGGCGAAATCCTCGAAGCAGACAAGAAGCTGCGCAGCACCGCCGAAGGCCGCACCTACGAGGGCTTCACCGCCTTCCTGAACGACGCCGACCAGCAGGCCCGCTTCCGCGCCGCCATCGCCGAGGTCCTCGAACGGGACTTCGCCGACGACATGAGCCCCGAGGACCGGCAGAGCCTGTACCGGCTGATTTCCGACATGCGGGACCAGGCCACCGAAATCCACCGCATCTACGGCCGGCTCTCCGAATCCATGCACACCTATGTACAGAGCGACGAGTACCGCGAGTCCGTGCAGCTGCGCCAGCTCATCCGTGCCGCCGAAACCGCGATCCACAAGGCTCCGCGCGGTCGCCGCCGGGCCGCCGTCGTACCCGCGCCGCAGCTGCACGGTTCGGGCTTCGAATCCCTGAGCATGGTCCGGGTCTACAACCCCGAGGACCACGCCGCCCCGCGCACCCTGCCCGCACCGCCGCAGTTCACCGAGGCGGACATCCACCGCTCGGTCCGCACCCCGCGCGCGGACCGGAGGGCGCTGGCCGACGCCGTCGCCCGGGCCACCGCGAAACGCTCCGGCGCCACCGTGGCCCAGGTGTTCGAGCAGCTGCCGCCCGAACACCGGCACCTGAACAGCATCCGCGCCCTGCTCGCCGGCGGCGCCGCCGGCTTCGATGCGCAGACCCTTGAATCCGTTACCTTTACCCAGATCGACGGCAGCGAGCGCACCGCGCTGCTGCCCGCCGTCACCGTCGCGAAAGCCCCCGAAAAATGAGCGAGACCACCGCAGAACTGTCCGAGGCACCGGAGGAATTCGAGCCGGAGCTTGAGGACCAGGAGGAGCAGGACGCCCCGCGCGACCTCCTCGTCGACGGCCCGGAACTGTTCCCCGGAGACACCGGCACTCTGCCGCTGAAGCTGCGCCAGGCCCTGATCCGGCTGCTGCGCGGCCCCTACCTGGACGCCAGCTCCTCGGACAACGTGTACGAAACCGTGGTGGACAACCAGGAACAGCTGCGCGTGCGGCTGAGTGAACTGTTCCTCTCCCTGGTGATCGACGAGGACCGCAAGGTCGCCCTGCTGCGCCCGGTGGAAATGGCCGAGCCGCACACCTCCGCCCTGCAGCGCCAGCGCGAAATGACCCGCGAGGAAACCCTGCTGCTGCTGCGCATGCGGCTGATCCTGGACCGGCACACCGGCACCGGGAACGAGGCCACGATCGCCCGGCAGGACATCCTCGAGGTCCTCGAGGGCTACGTTGACCCGCTCCAGCAGGACGCCAAATCCGTGGAGGACACCGCGGACGCGGCCATCCGCAAGCTCGTGCAGGACCGCCGGCTGCTGATCCCCACCGAACTGGACAACGTCTGGGTCATCTCCGCCGCCCTGCCGCTGGCCCTGCCCTACAGCCAGATCGGCGACATCGTCACCTTTATGAACACGCTGTCCGGCGACGACGCTGACGGCACCGACACTGAACCCGCCACGAACGACGGCGAGGAGCCGGCATGAGCATCGAAACCACCCTCCCCATGGGAGACCTGATCAATCCCGGCCAGAACCGCCTCTCCTCCGTGCAGATCGTGAACTGGGGAACCTTCGACGGCGCCCACACCATCAAGGTGGACCGCGCCGGCACCCTGCTCACCGGCGACTCCGGCGTGGGCAAGTCCACCGTCTTCGACGCCATGCTGCTGGTCATGGACGCCCGGCCGAAGATGAACGAGGCCGCGCAGAACAACAACGGCTCCAACGCCGAGGAAAAGCGCACCGCGTTCTCCTACATGCGCGGTCGCCTCGGCACCCAGGGGTCCGACGACGGCGCCGGCACCGCCTACCAGCGCCCCGGCGCTACTTGGTCCGCAGTCTGCCTGACCTTCGACAACGGCCTCGGCCGGACCGTCAGCCTTTCCGTGGTCATGGACCTGCCGGCCACCGGCACCGAACACAACCTCGGCCGCTTCTACGTGGTGCATGACCGGCCGCTGAACATCAACGCCCTGCAGGCCGGCATGCGCGGCCGCTTCACCAAGGGAAGCCTGGAAACCCTGCTGCCCGGTGCCGCCGTGTTTGATTCGCACAAGATGTTCGCCGAACGCTACCGCCACGCCCTCGGTGTGGAGGATGAGAAAGCCTTCAACCTGCTGCGCATCCTGCAGACCGGCAAGGGCCTGGGCGGCACCGTCAATGACTTCTTCCGCACCCACGTGCTGGACACCCCGCGCACCCTGACCGCCGCCGAAGAAGCCGTGGAGGACTTCAGCCACCTGCGCAGCATCCGCCGCCAGCTCGAACGCGCCCGGCAGCAGCGCGACCACCTGCAGTCCGTTCCCGAACTGCACACCCGTTACCGGGCGGCCGCCGATGCGCTGGCCACCAACCGGGCTTTGGCCACCGAAGGCCTGCCCGCCTACCGGCAGCGGCTGGCCCTGGCCGGTGCCGAAACCACGCTCGCTCGCGTCACCAAGACAGCATCCGACGCCGCAGCGGAACTGGCCGCCGCCGAAACCCGCCGCACGCTGCTCAAGGACCAGCGCGACGCCCTGAGCACCCGGTACAGCGAAGAGGGCGGCGGAGCCATCGCCACCCTGGAACGCGAACTCGCCGCCGCCGCCGCGCAGCTTCGCTCCCGCGAAGCCGTGGAAAACGCCGCCCGTGAGGAGCTCGCCGCCGCCGGGATCGACGTCGACTTCTCCCCCGCCGGGCTGGTCACCGCCCGCAGCCGCGCCGCGGACCTGCTGAAGTCCCTGAACAAGGAGCTGGACGCCGCAAAGGAGCGCAGCAGCAACGCGCACGGCGAGGCATGGGCGCTGAAGGGTTCCATCGCCAAGCTGGAAAACGAGATCGGGTCCTTCCGCCGCCGCAAGTCCAACATCCGGCAGGAGTCCCTGGACCAGCGGACCCGGATCTGCGCCGCCACCGGCATCGACGAAGCGGACATGCCCTTCGCCGCGGAGCTGATCGACCTGCCCGCCGAGCACGCCGACTGGCGGCCCGCCGCCGAACGCACCCTGCGGTCCCTGGCCACCGCCCTGCTGGTTCCCGGCGAGCACATGGCCGCGGTCACCCGCTACCTCAGCGAAAACGACATGCACGGCTACGTGCGCTGCATCGACGTCTCCGTGCCCCTGGACGGTCCCACCGAGCCGGGCCCGGATGACCTGATCACCAAGCTCATCACCCGCGACACCGCCATGGGCGACTGGGTGCGCCGGAAAATCACTGCACACTACGACTTCGTCTGCGTGGAGGATCCCGCTGGGCTGGCCGGCGTCGCCAAGGGCGTGAGCCTCGGCGGCGCGGTCAAGCGCAACCGCAGCACCACCGAAAAGGATGACCGGCACACCAAGGCCTCGGACAATGTCCTGGGCTTTGACAATAAGGACACCGTCGCGGCACTTGGCAGCGAACTGCTGGCCCTGCGGGCAGTCTTTGAAGAAGCGGACAACGTCTCGAAGCAGCACGCCCGCGAACAGGATGAGCTGATCCGCCGGCTCGCCGCCGTCCGCCGCGTCGCCGACGACGAGCGCAGCTGGGAGGAGCTGTCCGCGCAGGAGGCGCGCACCGCCGTCGAGCAGGCCACCGACCGGCTGGACGCGGCCCGGGACGCCAACACGGACCTGGAGCAGATCCGCTTCGAACTGGACACCGCAGAGCTGGACCTGACCGCGGCCACCGAGAAGGTGGGCGGACTGAAGGCCGAAGCTGCGCGGCTCGAGACGGAGCGGACCGCCGCCGTCGAGCGCCACGCCGCACTCTCGGCCAAGACCCCCGAAGCCCTGTCCGAGGGGCTGCGGACCGCGCTGGCGGCTTTTTTTGAACCGTTTGGGGACCTGACCGACGCCGCCGCACTGAAGGAAGCCGCCGGCGAGGTGGAACGGTCGCTGATCACCGAGCAGGGCCGGCTGGAGAAGATCCTGCTGGAAACCCGCGCGAAGCTGGAGCGGACCTTCGAGACGTTCAGCGACAAGTGGGGTTCGGACTTCGGCACCTCCGTGGACGCCGCCGGGGCCTACGAAGAGCGGTTCGAAGGCATCATCACCGAGGGCCTGCCGCAGCGCGAGGCCGAGTTCCGCGAATACTTCAACAACCGCACCTATGAGCGCTTCAGCGACCTTCTGCAGCTGCTCGATGAGGAACGCCGCAGCATTTCCTCGCGCCTGCTGCCGCTGAACTCCGTGCTGCGCCGGGTGGAATACCACGCCGGCAGCCACCTGGAGATTGAGGTGGCCACCACCGTGCCCGACGCCGCGCACAAGTTCCGCACGGAACTGAAGAACGCACTGCCGATGATGGGTTCACGCCAGGATCGGGCGGACATGGACGCCCGGTATGCCGCGCTCGAGGGACTGGTGGACCGGCTGAAGGATCCGGATGAGAAGCGCTGGCGGGCCGAGGTGCTGGATGTCCGCTCGCACGTGACCATCACCTGCACGCACCGCCTCGCCAGCGGGCACACCTACACCAACCTGCAGGCCTCGCTGATGTCCGGCGGTGAGGGCCAGCGGTTCACCGCGTTCATCATGGCCTCCGCGCTGGCCTACCAGCTGGGCATCGTGTCCCAGGGCTTCAGCACCTACGGCACCGTGATGATGGACGAGGCATTCGTAAAGTCGTCGCTGTCCTTCGCCGAGGCGTCCATCAATGCGCTGCACGAGTTCGGCTTCCAGCTGCTGCTCGCGGCACCGGAGGACAAGGTGGATCTCTCCCGGTTCCTGGGCTCCGTCACGGAAATCCTGCGCGACGACGCCACCAACCGCTCCGGCGTGCTGGAGCGCGGGCTGGGCAACTCCCGGTCGGTGGACATCCTGCTGCGGTAGGCCCGCGGCTCCCAGCTGCCGGGGCCATACTGGAACGATGGCCAACCTAATCTCCACCTGGCGCCGGCAGCTGATCGGCACCTTCAGCAACAACGCCACCGAGATCCCGGAATGGGAACTGGAATTGGCGAAGGGCGACGACGTCGGGCACTTTGGTCCCGATTCCGCCGTCTGGGCGGTGCACGGGTCCATGACGCCGATCATTGCCGGCATCCGGGCGCTGATGCTGCAGGCCCTGCATCCCGGCGCGATGGCCGGGGTGCATGACTTCTCCGACTATAAGAACGACCCGCTGGGCCGGCTGGCCGGAACCATCCGCTGGATCTTCACCGTCACCTACGGGGACACGCACGCGGCGAAATCCGGGTCCGGCTGGGTGCTGCGCCTGCATGAACGGGTGCACGGCATGTATGAGGACGCCGCCGGCGTGGAGCGGCCTTACTCGGCGAACGATCCGGAGATTGCCCGCTGGGTGCATCTGGCCTTCACTGATGCCTTTCTGTCCTCACACGAGCGCTACGGCGCACCGATTCCGGGCGGTCCGGACGCCTACGTATCCGAGTGGGCGGTGGCCGGCGAGCTCATGCGCATCGACAACCCTCCGCGGTCCGAGGCTGAGCTGCGGGAGCAAATGGCCGCGTACGACGGCGAACTGCGCAACAGCGCCTACGTCCGGGAAGCCATGAAGTTCCTGCGCCGGCCGCCCCTGCCGCGCTCCCAGCTGATCGGTTACCGGGTGCTGTTCGCCGGCGCCGTCGCGTCCCTGGAGCCCCGGCACCGGGAAATGCTGGGAGTGAAGGAACCCCGGCTGGGTCCGTTCCGGATTCCGATGCGGCTGCCGGTTAAAGCGGTGCTGGGCGTGATCCGGCTGGGACTCGGCCCGATGGGGCCCAGCGAGAAGTCCGCCCGCGAGCGCATTGCCCGGCTGGGACAGTAGTTTCCGCCACTAGCCCATCCGGCCAATATCACAGGACCGGACCGGAGAACCCTCTTTCGAACCACGCGGCAGCGGTGAAACCATTAAAGGGAAGCGTCATCCAACCCGTACCCGGCGCGTGCGCCGCACGGCCGTTCCCCTAACGGAAAGGAACTATGCGCAGGACTGCCCCTTCCCTGATTCTCGCTTCGGTACTGGCCATCGGCGGCGTCGCCTCCTGCGGCGCACCCGATCCGGCACCCGAAGCAACCGTCACGGCAGAAGCATCGGCCAGCGCACCGGCACAAATGACCTTCTCCGCGGAGCAGATGGACCAGCTGGCTCCCGCCGACGCGCGGGTCATCAGCAACCCGGCGGACCCCCAGGCCACCCTGATCCTCTTCACCGACTACCAGTGCCCCTACTGCGCCATGATGGACACGCTGATTCAGCAGGCCCAGGAGGACTACGGAGATTCCGTCCGCATTGTGGTGCGGAACTACCCGCTGCCCAAGCATCAGAACGCAGAACCCGCGGCCCGCGCGGTGGAAGCAGCGGCCGAACAGGGCGCCCTGGAAGAGATGGCGGCTTCAGTTTTCGAGCACCAGCAGGACTGGAAGACGGCCTCGAACGTGGATGACCTGTTGGCCTCCTACGCCGAAGAGCTCAACCTGGACATGGACCGGTTCCGCGCCGACTACGAATCCGAGGCCATCAAGGACCGTGTGGCCCGGGACCTGCAGGACGCCCAGGACCTGCAGATCCAGCACACCCCCACGCTTATCCTCAACGACCGGGAGATCCAGCTCCAGACGGGCGCTTACAGCGAGATTTCCGAGCCTCTGGATGCTGCCCTGAACAACTAGCGCGCCCCTGGTCGGGACAGCGCCGCGGACCAGTCCGCGCTAATCGCCGCGGGGCCAGGGCCGCCCGCGTACCGCCTCCACGCTCTCGTTGAACTGCCGCAGGAGCGCCACGAAGGCGGCGATGTCATCCTCCGACCAGCCGGCCGTGGCCCGCGCGGTGGCTTCCCGGCGTCCTTTGAGCTCCGCCGACAGACGGCGCGAACCTTCCTCCGTGGGCCGGTGCTTGCGGGCAACGCCGCCCTCGGGATCCTTGATGCGTTCGATCAGCCCGCCCTTCATCGCGGCCGTAATCTGGCGGTGCACCGTGGATACGTCCAGCCCAAACGCGTCGGCCAGTTCCCCCACCGTCATCGGCCCTTCCGCCTCCAGCCGGGCCAGCAGGACGGTGGCACTGCGGTCAAGCGCCGACTCACGTGCGTAGGGGGGCACATCCTGCAGCACATGGCGCGACAGAAGCATGTGTTCGTACACGAGGGTCCGCTGAAGGTCGCTGTCCATTGGCTCATCTTTCTCGAAACTTCCCCGCCCTGCAAACCGGACAGGCATCAACACCACTTGAGATTGTATGATACAAATTGCATTATACAAATGCACTTGATTCCTAGGAGATGCAAAGTGTCGGCCTCAGCTGACGGTACGCAACCACATGCCCCCCAAACTCCACGGAACGGCAATCCGCTCCCCCCGCCCGGCCCCGCCCTGGGACAGCCGGACACCGCAGCCCAACCTGCCGGCCCTCCATCCGGGAAGCAGCCGGTAATCACCCCGGCCTTCACCCTGGCCTGGCTGGTCAACTTCTTCCAGTACCTGGTGTTCTACATCCTGGTCACCACCATGGCCCTCTACGCGGTGAAACAGTTTGCGGCTTCCGACGCCGCCAGCGGCCTGGCCTCGAGCGCCTTCATCATCGGCGCAACGCTGGCGCGCTTTTTTGCCGGCTACCTTGTGGATGCCCTGGGCCGGCGGCGGATCATGCTCGGAGCCCTGGTGCTGGTGGTCATCGCCTGCGCCTTCTACCTGCCCGCAGGGTCGCTGCCGCTGCTGATCACCGTTCGCGTCGTCCACGGCGTCGGCTATGCGTTCGCGAGCACGGCAACCATGGCCATCGCGCAGTCGGCCATCCCCAGTTCCCGCCGGGCGGAGGGAACGGGCTACTTTGCCCTGGGAGCAACGCTCGCGACGGCGGTCGGACCGGCACTGGGCCTGTTCCTGGTTGGTTCCTTCAATTACGACATGCTGTTCTGGACGTCACTGGGAACGGCCATCCTGGGACTGCTGCTCGGATTATTCCTCCGGAAGCCGCTGCGCGAACGGGAGGCCGAGGCTGCCGCCGCCGCTGCCGCTCCGGTGAAGAGGGCGCGCTTCTCACTCCGCGACATCGCAGATCCGGCCGTCATTCCGATCGGGATCTTCATGCTCCTGATCGGCCTTTGCTACGCGGGCGTCATCACCTACCTCAACGCGTACTCGGAGCAGCGTGACGTGGTGACCGGGGCAGGCCTGTTCTTCATCGCCTATGCCGCGGCAATGCTGATCATGCGGTTTGTGCTCGGCAAGGTCCAGGACCAGCGCGGGGACAACGTTGTGGTCTATTTTGGCCTGGTCTTCTTCGCCCTGGCCCTGGGCGTCCTCGCCGTGGCGAACGCCGACTGGCAGATCGTCGTAGCCGGCGCAATGACAGGCCTCGGCTACGGCACCCTGATGCCGGCATCCCAGGCAATTGCCGTCAGCGCCGTGCCCCCGCACAAACTGGGCACCGGCATCTCGACGCTGCTCCTGCTGATGGACGCCGGGGTGGGCCTGGGGCCCATTGCCCTGGGCGTGCTGGTCTCGGCAGCGGGCTACAGCACCATGTACACGGTCCTGGCCATAGTGGTGGTGCTCGCTGCGGTTCTCTATCACGCCGTCCACGGACGCCACGACGTCGCCAAGCGGGGCCGCGTTTCACTCTAGGGGGCCGGCCCCTGGAGTGTCCGCCGCAGCATCAGAGCACGGGGACGGCGTGAAGGACGGACAAGCCAACCGAGACAACAACCGCCACAGCTGACACCCACAGAGCCGCCTTCTGCAGCGTCCGGTTCCCGGTGTTCTGCCTCCTCCTCAGGACCGCCCAGACAAGCATCGCGACCGCGACCAGCGGGAACACAAAGAACACGAGGCCGGCGAAGGAACCCGCGAGCAGCCAAATGTCGGTCCAGGAACGCGCTGCGGCGGGCGCAGGCGCGGAAGGGTCAGCAGGCGCGGACGTGGCGGCCGCGGCAACCTGCTCCACGGGTCCAAAATCGGCAATGACGCGTGCGGCCGTCCGCTCCGAAACGCCGTCCCGGCCGAGGACTTCGGCCGCATGCTCGCGCATCGCCTGAACCGTCTCGGCACGCTCCCGCGCATCGGTTCCGATCAGTGCTCGATCGAGGTCGGCAAAGTACGCCTCCAGCAGTGCGGGCATCGGTTCGGTGGTGTTCATGAGGTCTCCTTGATCATGGTTGTAACATCCGCAGCAAACAGGTTCCAGGTCCCGGTAAAGACCTCCAGGGCCGCCTCGCCCTCACTCGTGAGGTGGTAGTAGCGGCGGGGCGGACCGACCGGTGACGGCTCCAGCGTGGTGGTCACCCACCCCTGCTGCCGCAGACGGGAAAGCAGCGGATAGAGGGTGCCTCCGCTGGCGAACAGGACTTTCCCTTCCCCCAGACGCTCGGCAATCTCCAGCCCATAGGCGGCCCCGGAGCGCAGGCAGGCGAGCACGCAATAGTCCACGGTTCCCTTGCGGAGCTGGGTGAGAACAGATTCAGTGGACGGTGTCATGCACTGCACGCTACCGGTAACTTGCAGTGCATGCAACCATCGGCACCCGGGCGGGTGGCCGCCCGCCACTTCAGTCAGACGGGGCCGAACGCAACCACGCAGTTCTGCCCGCCGAACCCGAATGCGTTGGTCACCGCGTAGCGAACGTCCTGTTCGCGGGCGGTCTTGGGCACATAATCCAGGTCGCACTCCCGATCCGGGCTGGAGTAGTTGATCGTGGGCGGGATGACGCCCTCGCCTATCGCGCAGGCACACAGCAGCGACGCCAGCGTCCCCGCCGCACCTATCAGATGCCCGGTCATGGACTTCGGTGCGGTCACGGCCAGCCGCTCCGCCTCCGGTCCGAACGCTGTGCGAATAGCGACGGTTTCCGTCCGGTCATTGGCCTTGGTGGACGTACCGTGCGCGCAGATCAGGTCCACATCCGCCGGATCCAGTCCGGAACGGTGCAGCGCCTGCGTAATAGCCCGCGCTGCATACTGGCCGGAGGGTTCCGGCGTCACAATATGGAAGGCATCGGACGTCATCGCTCCGCCAAGCACCTCCGCGTACACCTGCGCTCCGCGGGCGCGGGCGTGCGAGAGCAGTTCCATGGTGCACACCACCGCTCCTTCGCCGAACACAAAGCCGTCCCGGTCTGCATCAAAGGGCCGGGACGCTTCCTCCGGGGACTCGTTGTGCCGGGACAGCCCGTGCATGGACGTCAGCCCGGCAAACATGACCGGAGTGATCGCGGCGTCGGTACCGCCGGCAATAACGACGTCGGCCTCCCCCGCCAGCAGCGTCCGGCGGGCATCCAACAGCGCGTGCGTGCCGGAGGCACAGGCCAGGGCGCTGGCGTTGACCGGCCCGTGGACGCCCAGATCCATCGCCACCTCGCAGGCGGGCATGTTGGTGAGCGAGGACGCCACAAAGCTCGGGCTGACCGGCCGGAACCCGCTGCGGTCAAAGAGCCGGGTGGCGTCCTGGATCTCGGGATAGCCGGAGACGGCACTGTTGATGATGATCCCGGCGTCCAGCTCCGCCAGGGAGGTGCCGAGTCCGGCGTCGGCCACCGCCTCCCGGGCCGCTGCGACGGCCAGGTGCGACGCGCGGGAGGAACGGTTCAGGCGTTTCACCGGCAGGAGGGCGGCGGCGTCGAACCCCTTGACCTCCGCGGCGATCCGGGTCGGGAAGTCCGACGCGTCAAAGGCGGTGATCATCCCGACGCCGCTGCGCCCGTTCTTGAGCGCCTCCCACGTGTCCGGCCAGCTGTTGCCCAGCGGCGTCACCGCCCCCATGCCCGTGATGACCACGCGGTCAGGCACGTTCGGGCTCCTTCCCGGCACTGCCGGACACCGGCGGCGCGGGAGTTTCCATCCGCCCTGCGGCCCAGTCCTCGGCCGCCAGGTCCGCCACCTTGTAATGCATTTTCTTGCCGGTGGCGGTCATCGGCACCTCGTCCACAAACCGGTAGCCGCGCGGGCGCTTGAAATCCGCCAGCCCCAGGTGCGCCAGGCAGAATTCCTCCAGATCTGCGGCGGTGAGTTCCGGATCGCGGCGGATGATGTAGGCGGCAACGCGCTGCCCCCACTTTTCGTCCGGAACGCCGACGACGACGGCGTCCAGCACCCCGGGATGGTCCGCCAGCGCCGCCTCCACCTGGACCGGATGGATGTTCTCGCCGCCGGAAATGATCATGTCATCGGTGCGGCCCAGAATGGTCAGGAACCCGTCCTTGTCCCAGGTGGCCAGGTCGCCGGGATAGATCCAGCCGTCCAGGAACTTTTCCTCCTCCACACCCGGCAGGTTCACATAGCTGAACCCGGACTTCGGGGAGCGCATGATCACCTCGCCCTCCTCGATGCCGTCCCGGGCGGCGAGCTCATCGGGGCGGGCCCGGCGGTCCTCGAAGACCTTGACCACGGCGACGTCGTCGTCCGTCAGCGCCCTCCCGGCGGTGCCGGCGCCGGCGGGCAGGTCCTCGGGCCGCAGGAACGTGTTCCAGAATCCCTCGGTGGTGCCGTAGCCGTTGAAGATCCGCGGCGTGAGCAGCTCCTGGTAGCGGATGGCCGAGGCCCGGTCCAGCGGTGCGCCCATCGTGACAATTCCGTTCAGGGTGCTGAGGTCCCGGGGATTCTTCTCCTGCTCGGAAGCGATCATTTCCAGCGTGGTGGGGGCGCCGATCAGGAAGGTCAACCCCTGCTCGCCCACCCAGTCCAGGACCGTGGCCGCGTTGAAGCTGCGCAGCGGCACCACGCCGGCGCCGATATAGAACGCGGGGCAGGGACCGCCGGAGTGCAGGCCGCCGCGGTGGAACCAGGGTGTCATGTTCAGCGTGCGGTCATACGGGGACAGCGGGAAGTGCATGATCACGTCATGGGCGCTCATGAGCTCCGCGATGGAAGGCAGGGCGACACCCTTGGGCATGCCGGTGGTACCCGAAGTGTAGAAGCGGGTGCTCTCCTCGTAGATGGAAAAGTCCTCCGGCAGCGCCCTGAGCTCGCCCTCCGCCCGGGCCACGGCGTCGTCGAACTGCTCATGCCCCGCGGCGCTGCCCGTATCTCCGCCCGTGCCTTGGCCCTGCCCCGACACCAGCACTGCGGGTTCGACGCCGGCCAGGGTTAGGGCCTGCTCGGCAGTCCTGGCGATCTCGGCGTCGAAGACGTACACACCCGGATCGCTGTCCCTCAGGATGTGCGCGGTCTCCGCCGGGGCGAGCCGGTAGTTGGCGGGCACCCCCACGGCGCCGAGCCGCTGCGCCGCCAGATACAGCAGGGCAAAGTCGATGCCGTTGTAGAGCTGGAAGAGGACCCGGTCCCCGCGGCCGATTCCGCGCTCCGCCAGGGCCAGAGCCGTCCGGTCCACCTCCTGCCCCAGCTGCGCGTAGGTCAGTTCCCGTCCGGCAACCGGGTCGGTGATGGCAACCCGGTTGGCGAACCGGGAGACGTTCCGCGCGAATCCCGACGCGTAGGTGAGCTCATGCTCAAAGTACTTCTTGAACCGGGCGGGGTCATAGGCCATGGTGCGGTCCTTTCGGGGAGGAAGAGTTCCTTGGGGACGTTCAGGGAATCCTAGGGACTGCGGACCGGACGCGGCGGAAAGGCCAGCCCGGCGGGTGACGGACCATGGCCGACGCCGCCGTGCAGCGCCGGAAACCCACGGCCACGGCAGGCTCCCGCGGGGGCTGATGAAAGGTCGACCCGTATCCCATACCCAGAGACAGTGGCACCGGAGTTAAAACGAAACAAGCCCCATCCGCCGGATAAATCCGGTGGATGGGGCTTGAGTGGCGGAGGATGGGGGATTTGAACCCCCGAGGGCGTTAACCCAACACGCGTTCCAGGCGTGCGCCATAGGCCGCTAGGCGAATCCTCCAGGCTTTTGCTCCGTAAGAAGCAGATATAAGACTACCCGACGCAGGCCCAATCCAACGAATCGAGTCATTCAAGGGCCTCCGCCGCCGGATCGGGCAGTGTGCGCCCCCAGAGCCGCAGCACCAAATTTGCCAGCGGAATCGCCAGCCAGGTGAGGATTCCCGCGACCGGATTCAGTAGTGCAATGGGTATCGAAACGAAGAAGACCACCGGAGTCACCGGAGCACGGACCCTGGCGAAGGTCAGCAGGCGCGGGTCAACATCTTCCTTAAACATGTTGCGGTGCCCGGCATAAAGCCAAAGCCAGGTGTTGGCCGCGCCGATGAGGCCCAGGGTGGCGGCATAAATAACGACGCCGAGAACATCGTCGTTATGGAAAGCCAGCATGTCGGTGGCATAACTGAGCAGCCCGATGAAAAAGAGGAGCACCAGGTTGATCCGCTGGAGGCCGGCCGTGAATCCCTTGAGCAGCCGAAAGAGGCGGTGATGGCTAAGCCAGTACGTCCCGGCGACGGTGAAG
Source organism: Arthrobacter sp. TJ-178 (assembly GCF_058269275.1). NCBI lineage: Bacteria > Bacillati > Actinomycetota > Actinomycetes > Micrococcales > Micrococcaceae > Arthrobacter > Arthrobacter sp. TJ-178. The sequence goes on from NZ_JBZCNK010000006.1 coordinate 199,693, forward strand.
GACAGCAGGTAGGCAACAAACTCCGGCCACTGTTCGGCGACGGCACGGCCCAGATCCCCGTCCGGGACCTGGGGAATCTTGATGTCCACGGCCACAAGGGTCATGGCAATGGCGAAAACGGCATCGCTGAAGAACGTGGTGCGCTCAACGTCTTCGCCGGAACTAACCCGGCGGGTATAGGCGTGATTCATATTCCGGGGCACAGGACCATCTTGGGCGGTGCACCCGGCTGCCGTCACCCCGGAAGCGCCCTGACTGCGGCGGGACGGCGGAAACGGTTCCTGCCTGGCTTCGGGGGAGCCGCTCCTCCGGACACCCGGGTTGGCCGCCCATCCGTTGTACAGATCAGGGCGCCATTCCGGCTTCAGAAGCCCTTTACCTGTACAACGAAGTGTCCAATCGCACAGAACTGCCTGGATTCGGTGCGGTTTCCTGCGGCCTTCGACCCGTTGACGCCAAAAACCCGGCGTGTTAAACAGTTCAGGCCCGCACCATACGGTGCGGGCCTGAACCTCTCAACCAAATATTGTCCGGCGGTGACCTACTCTCCCACACCCTCCCGGATGCAG
>NZ_JBZCNK010000007.1:0-163162 GCF_058269275.1 Arthrobacter sp. TJ-178
GATCACCAGAATGTTTTTGGTGGGGTTTGGCCGCCATGCTCAGGATGTTTTGCAACTCCCGGCCGCGGCGACTTAGAAGACTCTACACGGGGTTGGGGACCGGCGCAAATCGGCCGGCGAAGGCCGGAGGCGGCCGGCGGTTTAGGCTGCCGGCCGCCGTCGTCGGGGCTTAGTTTCCGCCCTCAGCCAGGGAAACTTCCACGGGCTGGTAATCCGCGCCCTTGGTGTCCACGCCCTCTTCCTCCAGCTCGGCGAGCGCCTTCTGAACGTACTCATTGGTGTACGCGGTCTCCGGCGGTTCGGTGGTCAGGATGGTCGCGCCGGTTTCATTCTGTGTACCCATGGCGATGTCCACCGTGTTCTTCCATGCTGCCTCGTCAATCATGCCTACGCCGTTGGTGGAGGGGAAGATAAGTTTGTTGGTCTCGTTCGTCATCCACAGCTGGTGGCTTTGGCCCAGGGTGGATCCAGCCTCGGTCACGATGCGGGCCGCATCCTCGGGATTGTCCTTCGCATAGATCCAGCCTTTGATCGCTGCCTTGATGAACGCGGTGGTGGTCTCCTGATACTCGGAATCATCGGCCAGCCGGTCCGCGTCCGCCCAGATCGCGTCCTGCAGCATCGCGGATCCCTCGTCATTCCAGTCAATAACGCTCAGGTCCTCGGGCTGGTACAGCTCCCCCGTGTCCGGATTGACGGTCTCCAGCACCTGGGCATATTCGTTGTAGGTCATGGCCTGCGCTGCATCGATGTCCCCGGACAGGAAGCCGTTCATGTCAAAGGCCTGCTGGATCAGCTCGATATCCCCCGGTTCAACCCCTGCATCCTTCATCCCGGCGAAAAGCTCCCATTCGTTGCCGTAGCCCCAGGAGCCCACCTTCTTTCCGGCGAGGTCTTCCGGCCCGTCAATCCCGGAATCTGCCATGGCCACCTGCAAAGTGGCGCTGCGTTCAAAGATCTGCGCCACGTCGGTGATGTTGGCGCCCTGCTCGATCGATCCCAGGACCTTTGGCACCCAGGAAATTGCATAGTCCACGTCCCCGGACGCGAGCACGTCCTGCGGCACGATGTCCGCTCCGCCTTCCACAATCTCCACGTCCAGGCCCTCGTCTTCAAAGAACCCCTGATCCAGTGCCGCGTAATAGCCGGCAAACTGTGCCTGCGCGAACCACTGCAGCTGCAGCTTGACCGGGGTCAGCCCCTCGGCTTCCCCGCCGTCGTCCGCCGCCCCGCTGCCCGAGGCGCAGCCGGCCAGGACCAGTACTGCAGCGGTTCCGGCCGCTGCGGCCGTGCGGATGCGTTTTCCATGTGCCGTTTCTCTTCCATGTGCCATTTCATTGCCTCCAGTGGGTAAGCGGGTGAGCGGAACGATGAACGGCAGCGTGCGCCGAATGGAGCTAGTGCCGGGAACTGTATTTCTCCAGTGCTGCGGTTGCGCCGAAGAACAGCAGGCCGACGACGACGGCGCCCAGCACGTAGGCCCAGGCCAGCGTGTAGTTGCTGCCGGCAGCGGCGGAGGTGATGGATTTGCCCAGCCCGCCCACCGGACCGCCGAAGTACTCGGCAATCAGGGCCGAAATCACTGCCAGCGAGGAGGCGATCCGCAGCCCGGTGAACATATAGGGCACTGCACTGGGCAAGGTGACTGCCCGGGTGACCTGCCAGCGGCCCGCAGCATAGGAGCGCATCAGGTCCCGGTGCACCGGAAGGACCTGCCGGAATCCGCGCAGCGAGTTCACATACACCGGGACAAACACGGCGATCCCCGCAACGATCTGCCGCGGCGCTTCCTCGCCGGCACCGAACATTGTGTACAGCACCGGAGCCACTGCCACGATCGGCACCACGGACAGAGCCGTCACCGTGGGCCCGGCCAGCCGGTCAAAGACCGGGAGGAAGGCGGCGACGACGGCGGCCAGCACACCGATGATTGCCCCGGCCACCAGGCCCGCCAGGGCGTTGGTTCCGGTGACGAGCGAGGCCGAGGCAATGTTGCCGAGGTTTGCGGCGAATTCAGCGGCGATGGCAAAGGGGCCCGGCAGGACAAACGGCGGAACCGCGAACAGGCTCACCGCGCCCTGCCACAGCAGGACCGCCGCGGCACCCAGCAGCAGCGGCAGCGCGGCCTGCTTCCCGCCGTCGAGTGCCCTGCCCAGCAGTGCCGGTGACGTGGCTCCCGCAGCGGCCGGCGCTGTTGGAAGCGTTGCGGGCTCCACCGCCGTCACCGTGTCTCCACTCCGCGCACCTGGGCCACTTCAGTGCCGTGCAGGGATTCCCGCACCGCGGTGATGGCCGCATAGAAGGCGGTTTCTTCGCGCAGGTTCTCGCCGCGCTCCTCCGCGGCTCCCAGCCGGATCGGCAGCACGTCCTTGATCCGTCCCGGCCGGGCGGACATCACGAACACGCGGTCGGACAGGAACACCGCCTCCGGAATGGAGTGGGTGACAAAAACGACGGCGGCTCCCGTTTCCGCGCAGATCCGCACCAGCTCGTTCTGCATCCGTTCGCGCGTCATCTCATCCAGTGCGCCGAACGGCTCATCCATCAGCAGCAGCCGCGGACTTTCGGCCAGGGACCGGGCAATCGCCACGCGCTGCTGCATCCCGCCGGAGAGCTGGTCCGGAAAGGAATCGGCAAACTCGGCCAGACCCACCATGTCCAGCAGCTCGTCGACGCGGTGACGGCGGGCGGGCACCGCGGCCCCGTGAAGCTGAAGCGGCAGTTCGATATTCGCCCGGACGCTCCGCCACGGCAGCAGCCCGGCCTGTTGAAAGGCGATGCCGTAGGCCTGTTCCTTCCGGGCCTGGCGTGCGGTGCGGCCAAACACACTGACGGTTCCGCTGGTGGGCTCGTCAAGGTCAGCGATCAAACGCAGCAGCGTGGACTTGCCGCAGCCCGAGGGCCCGATCAGGGAGACGAACTCCCCCGGCGCCACGCTCAGACTGGCAGCTTCCAACGCTGTGACCGCCCCGCGGTTCGTGGAAAACACCCGATGAACGTCCCGGACTTCCACCGCCGGTTCAACTGGTCCGCTCATGATGCTTGTTCTCCTCTGCGGTAGCGGTGCAGGAACAGTCCCAGGACTGTGGTGGCAGTGACGGCAGCCAGCCCCAGCAGGACTGCCCCGAAAATGGGTGCCCAGGGTTTGCCCGGATCCCCGCCGGCGGCGGCCGCATATTCCACGATCATCCGGCCGATCCCGCCCTTCAGCCCGATCGATACTTCCGCCACCACGGCGCCGATGACGGCGTTTGCTGCGGCAAGGCGCAGGGCGGGAAGCAGGAACGGAACACTGGCGGGAAGCCGGAGGAACAGGAAGCTGCGCCACCAGCCCACGGAATAGCTGTGCATCAAATCAAGGTGGCTGGCTGCCGGAGAGGAAAATCCGCGCAGGGCACCGATCGCCACCGGGAAGAAGGCCAGATAGGAGGCGATGACCGCCACCGACATCCAGTTTTCCCAGGTGAAGGATCCCACCTCCAGCTGGGATCCCCAGCGCCGCACCAGCGGAGCAATGGCGATCAGCGGCACGGTCTGGCTCAGGATGATCCACGGCAGCAGGGCCGATCCGGCGGAACGGAACCGCTGCATCACCATCGCCAGACCGGTGCCCACCACTACTCCGATCAGCCATCCCAGCGCCGCGATTCCCAGGGTGAACGCCGCCGCCTGCAGCACTGCGGCCCACAGGGGCGGCGCCCCCGCAGCCGAGGTGGCCGGTTCAGCCAGCCGCGCCAGCATGGTCCACAGGTGCGGCATGGCCAGGTCAGAGGTCCGCGGCAGCAGCGGCAGCCCGGCCAGGTTCACGCCGTTTTCGGGCCCGGCAAACTTGTACCCTTCCCACAGCAGCACCGGGGCCAGGACCCCGCCGGCGGCCCACCCGATCCGGGCCGCCGGCCCCGCCGCCGAACTCATGCGCTGCTCATGCGGTTGCGCTCACGTGCTCGCGCAGCGCCGGGATGATGCTCTCGCCGTACACCCGCAGGGTTTCCTCCTTGTTGTCATGCTGGAGGTAGCCGGCAAACTGCGTGACCCCCAGCGCCTTGAGCTTCTCCAGCTTTTCCATGTGCTGCTCGGCGGTGCCCATGAGGCAGAACCGGTCCACAATCTCGTCCGGAACAAACGCGGTGTGGGTGTTTCCGGCCCGTCCGTGCTCGTTGTAGTCGTAACCCTCCCGCCCGGCGATGTAATCGGTCAGAGCCTGCGGCACAGCGGCGTCGGCACCGTATTTGGCCACGATGTCCGCCACATGGTTGCCCACCATTCCGCCAAACCAGCGGCACTGGTCCCGCATGTGCTCCCAGTCGTCCCCTATATACATAGGGGCCGCCACGCAAAACTTGATGGCCATTGGATCCCGTCCGGCAGCGGCCGCCGCGGAGCGCACGGTGTTGATCATCCATTCGGCAATGTCCAGATCCGCCAGCTGCAGGATGAAACCGTCCCCCACTTCGCCCGTGAGCTTGAGCGCCAGCGGCCCGTAGGCGGCCACCCACATTTCCAGCTCCGAACCGGTGCTCCACGGAAACTGGAGGGTCCGGCCGTTGTATTCCACCGAACGGGAATTCGCCAGCTCGCGGATCACATGGATAGCCTCGCGGAGCGTCTTCAGCGTGGTGGGCGATCCGCCGCTCACCCGCAGAGCGGAGTCGCCGCGGCCGATGCCGCACACCGTCCGGTTGCCGTACATGGAGTTCAGCGTGGCGTAGGTGGACGCAGTTACCGTCCAGTCACGGGTGGCCGGGTTGGTCACCATTGGGCCCACTTTGATGTTCTGGGTCTGCGCCAAGATCTGGCTGTAAATGACGTACGGCTCCTGCCACAGGATGTGCGAGTCGAACGTCCAGACGTAATCGAATCCGTATTCCTCGGCCCTTTTCGCGAGCGCCACGGTTCGGGCTGCGGGCGGATTGCATTGCAGTACTGCGCCAAATTCCATGCTGTTCCGCTCCTAGATCAGGTACTGGCTGGGGGCCCGGCGGACGTACCGGCCGTGGCCCTTGGAACCGAGGTACTCGTTGTCATTGATGAGGATCCGTCCGCGGGACAGCACCGTGTCCACGTGCCCGTCAATCTCATAGCCCTCCCAGGCGGAGTAATCCATGTTCATGTGATGGGTTTTCTCCATTCCAATCGAGGTGTGGCCGTTGGGGTCATAGATCACGACATCGGCATCGGCTCCGGGGGCGATCACGCCCTTGGCGCCGTACATGCCAAACATGCGCGCCGGCGTCGTACTCGTGATCTCCACCCAGCGTTCCAGCGAGATTTTCCCATCCACCACGCCCTGGTACATGAGGTCCATGCGGTGCTCCACAGAGCCGATGCCATTGGGAATCTTCGAGAAGTCCGTCTGGCCCAGATCCTTTTGCCCCTTCATGCAGAACGGACAGTGATCGGTGGCCACCATCTGGATGTCGTTGGTGCGCAGCGACTGCCACATGTGGTCCTGATGGTGTTCGTGCTTGGAACGCAGCGGCGTGGAGCACACCCATTTGGCTCCCTCGAACCCGTCGGCGCCGAGCTGGTCCTCCATGTTCAGGTACAGGTACTGCGGACAGGTTTCCCCGAACACGTTCTGGCCGTTGTCCCGGGCGGCCGCCAGCTGCTCCACTGCCTGCTTTGCTGAAACGTGCACTACATACAGCGGAGCGTTGGTGAGGTTGGCCAGCATGATGGCCCGGTGCGTGGCCTCTTCCTCCATCTGCCAGGCGCGTGCCACCCCGTGGTAGTAGGGATCGGTTTTGCCCTGCGCCAGCAGTTCGGTGACCATGGCGTCAATGGCGGGTCCGTTTTCGGCGTGCATCATGGTCATCAGGCCGGTTTCGGCTCCCACCCGCATGGCCTTGTAGATCTGTGCGTCATCGCTGTAGAAGACACCCGGATAGGCCATGAACAGCTTGTAGCTGGACACACCCTCATCAATGAGCCCCTCCATGGCCTTGAGGGAATCATCATTGACGTCCCCCACAATCTGGTGGAATCCGTAGTCGACGGCGCACTCCCCCGCCGCTTTCTCGTGCCAGGCCGCCAGGCCGTCCATCACCCGCTCGCCGTAGCGCTGGATCGCGAAGTCCACGATCGTCGTCGTGCCTCCCCAGGCGGCGGCGCGGGTGCCGGTTTCAAAGGTGTCGGAGGCTTCGGTGCCGCCGAACGGCATCTGCATGTGGGTATGGGCATCAATGCCGCCGGGAATGACATATTTGCCGCTGGCATCCAGGACCGTGTCCACGGAGCCGGCAAGGTCATGGCCCAGCAGGGTGGATCCGGGGGCGAGTACCGCCGCGATCTTTTCCCCGTCGATGAGGACGTCCGCTTCGCTGCGGCCGGTGGAGGTGACAACTGTTCCTCCGGTGATCAGTGTTGTACTCAAAACGACTCCCTTATAGAACTAAGACTTCTTTCCTGCGAAGAACCGGCCGATGGAACCGGCCGTTACGGGTTGGTGATGGGCGTGTAGGCGTCCGGCCGGCGGTCTCGGTAGAACTGCCAGTTGTTGCGGGCGGTGCGGACCAGGTCCATGTCCAGGTCGCGGATCATCAGTTCCTCGTCGTGGCGGTTCCCCAGTTCTCCCACGTAGTTGCCCTGGGGGTCGGCAATGTAGGAGGTGCCGTAAAAGTCCACCGCTTCCTCGCCGAATTCATTGGTTTCGCTGCCTACCCGGTTGGGGACCACCACGTAGTAGCCGTTGGCGGCAGCAGCGGTGGGCTGCTCGAGTTCCCAGAGCCGGTTGGAGAGCCCTGGCTTGGAGGCGTTCGGATTGAAGACAAGCTGGGCACCGTTCAGCCCCAGGACGCGCCAGCCCTCCGGGAAATGCCGGTCATAGCAGATGGTCACGCCTACGGTGCCGACGGCGGTCTCGAACACCGGCCAGCCCATGTTTCCCGGCCGGAAGTAGAACTTCTCCCAGAACTTCTCCACATGTGGAATGTGGTTCTTGCGGTATTTGCCCAGATAGGTTCCGTCAGCATCGATAACCGCTGCGGTGTTGTAGTAGACACCCGGCTGTTCTTCTTCATAGACGGGCAGGATGATCACCATGTTGTGCTCGGCGGCGAGCTTGGAGAACCGTTCCGTCAGGGGTCCCGGAACTTTCTGCGCATAGTCGTAGTACTTGCTGTCCTGCACGATTCCGAAGTACGGACCGTGAAAGAGTTCCTGGAAACAAATGATCTGGGCGCCCTCGGCAGCTGCCTTGCGGACGAACTCCTCGTGCTTGGCAACCATGGATTCTTCATCCCCGGTCCAGGTGGTCTGGGTCAGGGCTGTGCGGACGATTGTCATTGTGCCTCCTTGTAGCGGCAGGTGCGCCGCAGTTCCGATCGGCCGTTTGACGGGCCGTTCCCAGTCTTTGGGCTGAATATTTCCCCAACATTTCCGCGGCGTTAAAAATCGCCTTTTCCGCGGTGTGGATTCATCCTTCGCTCCTCATCCGGAACTGGCAAGGGTTTTGAGATGTTGTTTTGAAACCGTTGCGTACCGATTCGGTCTTATATCGCCCTGAAATGGCTCTGAATTGGCCCCTGATTCTCCGGGAATATCCGGAGAAAGAGAAGGAACGTAACGGAAACAAAGAGATGCTAGCGTTTAGTCGAAAGATCACCGGCCGGAAATGGCCGGTAGCACTGGTCTGGATTTGGACCATAGATCCCTCCGCTCTTCCGCCCCACTGACGAGGAACTATGAACCGATCCCTTTTGCCTGCCCTTTCCCTGCTTCTGGCCGCCGCACTGGCCGGCTGTTCCGCGGCCTCCGATTCCGCGGCCCCGGCCGATGCCGCCGGCAGTTCCGAATCCGGCACTCCCGGAGTGAGCAGCACCGCGGATGGCCCGGCGTCGTCGTACCCGATTTCCGTGTCCAACTGCGGCACCACCGTGACCCTCACCGCGCCGCCCGAACGCATCGTGACCATCAAATCCACCTCGCTGGAGACGGTCCTGGCCCTGGGCCTGGGCAGCAAAGTGGTGGGGACGGCTTTCCTGGACGGACCGGTTCCGGAATCCATGGCGGCAGCGGCCGAAGAGCTGCCGTCCCTGTCCGATGCCGCCCCGTCACAGGAAGTGGTGCTGGAGAGTGAACCGGATTTCATTTACGCAGGCTGGGAATCCAACCTGAGCGCCGACGCTGCCGGGGAGCGCGGTTTCCTGGCCTCACTGGGCATCAGCAGCTACGTGTCTCCCGCGGCCTGCCGCGCAGAAGGGGCCCCGGGCAAGCTGACCTTTGAATCCGTTTTTGACGACATCACCGAAGCCGGCGCACTTCTGGGCGCACCGGATGCCGCCGCGGAGCTGATTGCTGATCAGCGTGAGGTGCTGGCCGGCGTCGAACCCGCCGGTGACGGGCGCACCGCCTTCTGGTTTTCCTCCGGCCGCGACACCCCCTACGCCGGTGCCGGCCTGGGCGCTCCGCAGATGATGATGGAGGAGCTGGGGCTGAAGAACATTGCCGCCGACGTGCAGGAATCCTGGGCATCGCTGAGCTGGGAGACCGTGGTGGCGGCCAACCCTGATGTGATTGTGCTCGTGGACGCGGACCGGAATACGGCCGAATCCAAAAAGGAGCTCCTGAAGTCCAATCCGGCGACGGCGGGCATGGACGCCGTCATCAACAACCGCTATCTGATCCTTCCCTTCGCGGCGGGAGAGGCCGGTGTCCGCAATGCTGAAGCAGTGGCGGACCTCGCCGACCAGCTCTCGACGCTTCCGTGACCACAGTCCGTCTCCGACCCTCATCACGTCGCCGGTTCCGCACAGGGCCGGCGACGGCGGTGCTGGCCGCAGCCCTGGTCTTTTCCGTGGCCGCCGCGGCAACTGTTGGTCCGGCGGATATCAGCGTGGCGGACGCGTTCCGGTCCATCCTGTCCCATCTCGGCCTCGGCACCAGTCCGCTGTCCGCTTTGCAGGACGGGATTATCTGGGAGCTGCGGCTCCCGCGCGTCCTGACCGCCGGAGCGGTGGGCGCCGGATTGGCTGTCAGCGGAGCAGTGATGCAGGCACTGACCCGCAACGCGCTGGCAGATCCGTATCTGCTGGGTTTGTCCTCGGGCGCTTCCCTGGGCGCGGTCTGCGTGGTGCTGCTCGGGGCTCAGCTGCTGCTGCCGCTGGCGGCGTTCATCGGCGCGCTGGCTGCTCTGGCCGCCACCCTGCTGCTGGCCAGGCTGGCCGGCGGCCTGACGCCCTCCCGAACAGTCCTGGCCGGAGTCGCGGTCTCTTCCCTGGGCAGTGCCCTGACCAGCCTGGTGATCTTTTGGACGGCCACGGGGGATTCTTACCGGAACATCCTGGGCTGGCTGCTCGGTTCCCTCAGCGGCACCACATGGTCCAGTGCGGGAATCGCCGCCGGAGCCCTGGTGCTGGTGGGCCTTCCGCTGCTGGCCACGGCCCGCCTGCTGGACGGGTTCGCGTTCGGGGACGACTCCGCCTCCGCCCTGGGCATCAACGTTCCGGCCGTGCGCTGGAGCATGCTCGCCGCCACGGCACTGCTGACCGGAGCCATGGTGTCCGTCAGCGGATCGATCGGCTTCATTGGACTCGTGTTCCCGCACGTGGTCCGGCTGATTGCCGGGCCGGGACACCGTGCCCTGCTGCCGTTGTCGGCGCTGCTCGGCGCCGTCTTCCTGATCTGGGCGGACACCGCGGCCCGCGCCGCGTTTGAGCCCCGGGAACTTCCCGTCGGCGTGGTGACTGCCGTTATTGGTGCGCCGGTGTTTGCTTACGTGCTGGCCCGGCGGAAGGGCGGAGCATGAGCCCGGTGGCGGAGGGAAGGGCCGGGGCAAGGGCTGATCTGCTGCGTGAGGCGTCCCTGCAGGCTGCCGGCGTGGAAGTGCAGCTTGGCGGAAAGCTGGTGGTGGACGGCGTGGACTGCACGGTTCCGGCAGGTGCCCTGTCAGCGCTGGTGGGGCCCAACGGTGCCGGAAAGTCCACGCTGCTGCGAGCGCTCGCCGGGGTCATCCCGGTGCGCGCCGGAACCGTGCTGTGGGAGGGACGGGACCTGCTGCACCGGCCGAGGCGCGAACGTGCCCGCATTGCTGCCCTGGCCGAGCAGGAGTCCGGCACCGACTCCCCGCTGACCGTGCGGGACGTAGTGGCGCTGGGAACCATGCCGCACCGGCCGCTGCTGGGATTCGGCACCAGCGAGGACGAGTCCGAGGTGCTGGCGGCGCTGGACACCGCGGGTGTTCCTGATCTGGCGGACCGGATGTTTTCCGAACTCTCCGGCGGGCAGCGGCAGCGGGTGCAGCTGGCCCGCGCGCTGGCGCAGCGCCCGCAGCTCCTGCTGCTGGATGAACCCACCAACCACCTCGATCCGTACGCCCAGCTGACCACCCTGCATCTGCTTCGGGAGCTGGCCGGCCGGGGCATCGCCGTCGTCGCCGCCCTTCACGACCTCACCCACGCCGCTGCGCACTGCGACCACGTCATTGTCCTCTCCGGGGGCACGGTGGTGGCCGCCGGCGATCCGCGCACCGTGCTCACCGCCGAACTGATCCGCGAGGTCTACGCAGTGCAGGCGCATGTGCTGGTGCATCCCGGAACGGGTCGTCCGCTGATCGCCCTGTCCCTGCCGGTGGAAGCGGTGGAAACCTAGTTTGCTCCTTCGGCCTCCTGCCGGAACCCGCCGGCTGCAGGATTAAGGGTTTCATCGCCGGCACCCGGGTTCAGCCAGGCCGGAACCGGCAGCCCGGCGTCGCGGCAGGCTGCGGCGTAACCTTCCCGCCAGGCTTCGGCGCTGCCGAGACGGAACATGTCCGTGTCCGCGGCGCGAACCAGTGCCCGTGCACCCTCATCGGCGCCCGCGGGCGGTTCGGAACGCACCAGTTCCGGCAGGCCCCGCAGCACCGCCACCGGGCACTGGCTGGTTTTGCCCTTCACGAGGTCCGCGGCTGCGGCGATTTCGTCCGCCACCGCGGTGATGGTCGCCTTCATCTGCTGGCCGAAGCTGTCGGCCGTTCCGCGCAAATCCATCAGGACATCCATGCCTGCGGCACCGATGGCGGCGTCGGTCTGTCCCTCCCGCCAAGCGCGGCCCAAGGTGTCGGTGATCAGGACGCCGACGTCGAACCCCAGTTCCCGGCGCAGCGCGGCACACAGCGCGCGGGCCGAGGCGTCCGGATCCACCGGAAGCAGCAGGACCGTTCCGTCGGGGGTGTTGCTGTTGTCCACTCCGGCTGCGGCGGCCACGATGCCCAGCTTGTTCTCCACAATCCGGGTCACGCCGCCGGGATGAACCTTGCTGGCCACCACCCGGACGGTTTCATCGGTGATTGCCTGTTCACGGTCCCCGGCGGCGATCTGGCGTCCCTCGGCCTTGGAGACAATCTTTGACGTAACCGCCAGGATGTCCCCGGGCTGCAGTTCAGTGCCGGGAGCCGACCCGGCGGCGGCCAGGATGACCGCCGCCAGATCGGTGCCCGGCGCAATTTCGCCGATGCCGGGAAGGGTGAAAAGCGTGATGCCGCGCATGGAGGTCAGCGCTTCAGCGCGGGCAGGACGCTGCTGCCAAAGACATCAATCCATTCGCGCTGGTTCCGCCCCACGTTGTGCAGGTAGATGCGGTCGAAGCCCAGGTCCACGAACTTCTGGATGTAGGCGCGGTGGATGTCCGGATCGCTGGAAATGATCATCCGGCCCTCGAAGTCTTCGGGGCGGACCAGCTTGGCCATCTGCTCCAGCTCGAACGGTGAACGGATGTCTCCCTTGGGGAACTTCATGCCGCCGTTGGGCCATTCCACCATGGCATTGGTGAGGGCCTCTTCCTCGGTCTCTGCCCAGCTCATATGCAGCTGCAGGACTTTGGGCATAGTGTCCGGATCCTTGCCGGCCTCGCGGGCACCGGCGTCGAACCGTTCAAAGAGCATGCCGATCTTTTCCAGCGGAGCGCCCACCGTGATGAGTCCGTCCGCGTGGCGTCCGGCGCGCTTGGCCGTCACCGGGCCGGCGGTGGCCACCAGGATTTCCGGGGCGACTTCCGGCATGGTCCACAGGCGCGTGGATTCCATCTTGTAGAACTCACCCTTGTGGCGCACGTCCTTGCCGGCCAGCGAGTTCGTGAAGAGCTTGGTGATGATCTCAATCGCTTCGAACATGCGGTTGATGCGTTCGGGTGCTTCCGGCCAGTACTGTCCGGTGATGTGCTCGTTCAGCGCCTCTCCGGAGCCCAGGCCCAGCCAGTGCCTGCCCGGATACATGGCCGCCAGGGTGGCCGAAGCCTGCGCCACCATGGCCGGATGCCAGCGGAAAGTGGGAGCTGTGACGCCCGGGCCAATGTCACCCCTGGTGCGTTCCCCCAAAGCGGACAGGACGTTCCAGACAAAAGCGGACTGGCCCTGGGCGGGAACCCACGGCTGGAAATGATCCGCGGCCATGACGCCGGAAAATCCCCTGCTTTCGGCATATTCAGCAAGTGCCACCGCTTCCGTGGGGTGGAACTGCTCCAGCATTGCTGCATATCCGATGGTTAATGAAGAAGTCATATTCCGATCCTGACAGCGAGACATTTCGAAAAGGAAAACAATTGTTTCCAGTGCAATAAGGCAACGGATTCCGGATCTGCCGGAACGTTGAAGCCATCCTAACGGCCGTGTCCGGTTTGCGGCCGGCAGGACCGCAGCCGATTTTCAGCACCCCTTTTTCAGCACCCCTAGGATGGAAGGACCGGACCTGCTTTACAGGCATGACAGAGGAAGGCCGCAATGACTGCCAAGAACTCTCCGCCGTCACACCCTGACGCTCCGACATCAAACACGGCTGGCCCTAAGTCCCGCACCGACGGGTATGCGGACCTGCGCTCCTACGCGGCGATCGGGGACGGACGCACGGTCGCACTGGTGGCCCTGGACGGTTCGGTGGACTGGTACCCCACCCCCGATCTGGATTCGGTTCCCTCGTTCGCGGCACTGCTGGATGCCGACGACGGCGGCCGAATCGAGCTGCGTCCGGAGGAGGACTTCACGGTGGAGCGGGCCTACGTGGACGGATCCAACGTCCTGACAACCACCTTCAGCACCTCATCCGGAACCGTCCGGGTGACCGATTCCCTCAATACCGGCGTTGCCGGGCGCCTGCCCTGGGGCGAGCTGGCCCGGCGGGTGGAGGGTGTGGCCGGCACGGTGCGGATGCGCTGGGCCGTGATACCCGGCAACTGTTTCGGTACCGCATCGCCCTGGGTGGAAGAGACGGCCCACGGACCGGTGCTTCATGCCCAGCAGACCACCATCGGCGTCCGCGGACTTCATCACGGCAGCGAGAAGGTCTCGGACCGCAGCATTGCCGGATCCTTCACCACCTCCCCCGGTTCCCGGCACCTGGTGGCTGTTGTCTCCACCTATGACGAGCCGCTGGCACTGCCGGATGCGCAGACCGTTGATGCCGGCGTCGACCGCACCATCGCCAACTGGCAGAGCTGGATGCGGGAGTTTACCTATGACGGGCCGTGGTCCGAAGCTGTACAGCGCAGCGCGCTGGCGCTGAAGCTGCTGATCCACAGTCCGTCCGGCGCTGTGGCCGCTGCCGCCACGACCTCGCTGCCGGAGAGCCTGAACGGCGGGAAGAACTGGGACTACCGCTACGCATGGGTCCGGGACACGGCGTACACCCTCAATGCCCTGATCCGGTTCGGCCTGCGCGAGGAGGTCCATGCCGCCGTCGCCGGAATGCTGAAGAACATCCGCAGCCAGGGGAAGGACTTGCAGGTATTCACGGCTCTGAACGGAGACCGGGCTGAAGGAGCCCAGGAGCTGGACCTGCCCGGCTGGCGCGGGATCGGGCCGGTGGTCCGCGGCAACAATGCGGCATCCCAGCTGCAGATGGGCGTCTTTGGCGACCTGTTCAATATTGTTCAGCTCTATGTCGACGCCGGCCATGTCCTGGATACGGGCACCGGGCGGCTGCTGGCCGATCTGGCTGACCTCGCCTGCGACACGTGGCAAAAGCGCGACGCCGGGATGTGGGAACTGTATGACGAGCAGCACTACACCACATCCAAGCTGGGCTGCTGGCATGCCCTCAGCTGCGCCTCGCACCTGGCGGATTTGGGACAGATGCCCGGTCCCGGAAAGCGGTGGCGGGCGGAGAAAGAGCGGATTGCGGAGTGGGTCCGGAACAACTGCTGGTCCGAGGAACGCGGAAGCTACGTCTGGTATCCGGGATCAGACAAGCTGGATGCCTCCATCCTCCTGCACGCAATCAGCGGCTTCGACCGCGGGGAGCGGATGAGTTCCACCCTCGATGCGCTGCGGAAAGAGCTTGGCCGCGGACCCCTGCTCTACCGTTACAGCGGTGCCGAAAAGGAGGAAGGCACCTTCGTGGCGTGCGCGTTCTGGATGGTCTCCGCACTGACCCATGTCGGCCGGCGGGAAGAAGCGGTGGAACTCATGGACCAGCTGGTTCCGCTGGCGAACGACGTCGGCCTCTTCACCGAGATGATCGCCGAGGCGGACCATGCGTTCCTGGGCAACTTCCCGCAGGGGCTCTCCCATCTTGCGCTGATCACCGCGGCGCTCACTCTCCAGGACAGCGAGGGCCGGTAGCTCCGGTTCGGCGGGGTGCCCTCCGACTAGGACGTGCAGCCCTCACCGTCTCCGTCGCCGTCGAACTTGGGGTCCCAGCCCGCGTCACCGGAACGGATGGGCGCCGCTCCGGCAGCCTTCACGGCCGCGCAGTTCGCGTAGACCGGAGCGCTTTCGGGTACCTCCCTTTCGGGCACCGCCGGGGCAGCTTCCGCGGCGGCTGCGGCGCTCGCGCCCGCATCGGGAACCGGCTGGTCCGGGCAGGTGGAGAGGACACCGGCAATCGCTTCGTGCTCAGGCGGGGTGACCCACAGCTGGTAGCGGGACTTGACCGCAACCTGGCGGGCCACGTATTCGCAGCGGAAGGCTTTATTCGGCGGCAGCCAGCTTGCGGCGTCGGCATCCGACTTTGAACCGTTCGCCGGACCGTCCGCGGCCATGAGGTTCAGCGGATCGTTGGCGAGCTGGCGCCGTTCCTCAGCTGAGAGCTGCTGGGCGCCTTTTTGCCAGGCGTCGGACAGCGCCACAATGTGGTCAATCTGGACGGCAGTGCTGGTTTCATTGCCGCGCGTGAAGTTGATGGTCGTGCCGGTGTAGGGATCGGCGAAGGTGCCGGAGGCCACCACGCATTCCTTGGAGCCGTCCTTGAAGATGACGGCGGTGAGGTCCCGGGCCAGGATGTCGTTGCGGGTGTCGCATCCGTTGTGGTCCACGTCCGCCCAGGACGGGCCAAACTGGTCCCGGTCATAGCCCGTCTTGGGGGCACGTCCCTTGACCGGAAGAGTTTCCAGCTGCTCCAGCGCGGACCCTGCTGCCACCTCCTGGACCGACGACTGCCCGGGTCCTGTTCCGGAATCAGGGCCGGACTCCGTCAGCGGAGTGCAGGAAACGGAACCGAACAACAATGCGGGCAGTGCGGCGAGGGACAGAATCTTGGTGCGTAGAGAAATCATCAATATTCATTATGAATGAAGAATTCCGGCACATTTTCACCGGCTCCCCGCTGCGGGACTCCAACACAAACTGACACTTTGGTTTGGCACTGCAGGTACTTCGGGGAGTTCGTCATTCCACGGGATAGAGTCAGCATGCGCGGCAAAAGCCGCCGTCTATTTACCCGCTGAACGTTGCTCAGCCGGTCTCCGTTTGAACAGGAACACTTTTTGGCGAAGATTTTTGGTGCCCGTGTCCGGGTCCGCACCGCGGCCGGGGCAGCTGTCCTCTTTCTGACCGGCGGCATGCTGATGGCCTCGCCGGCCGCCGCGCTCAGCCATGCTGACCAGCCGCCGTCCGCCGACTTCGGGCAGCAGGCGGGAACCAACCGCTTCGTCGTGAAGTTTGCCGACCGCGCCGCACCTTCCGCTGCTGACCGGGCCGAGTCCTATATGGAAGCCGGCGTTCCCCTGGGCGCTGCCGTGACCGAGCTGCGTCAGACCGCTGCCGGCGCAACCGTAGTGGCAGTGGACCGGACGCTCAGCGCAGAGGAAACCGCCGACGTCGTCAGCATCCTGGCCGCCAATCCCGACGTCGAGTTTGTGGAACCAGACGTCCTCCTGCAGCCGGCCGCAGCGGCTCCGAACGATCCCCTGTATCCGCAGCAGTGGAGCCTTACGGGCACCGGCGGCGGAGCCAACGCGGCGGCGGCCTGGGCTGCCTCCACCGGCGCAGGCCAGGTGGTGGCCGTGGTGGATACCGGCATCACCTCGCACACTGACCTCCAGGGGCAGCTGCTGCCCGGGGCGGACGTCATCTCCGACCTGGAAATGGCCGGGGACGGCGACGGGCGCGACGCCGACCCGCAGGACGAGGGCGACTGGTATCCCGACGGCGGATGCGGCCGGACGGTGGGCAGCCCGTCGACCTGGCACGGCACGCATGTCTCCGGAATTATTGCCGCCAGCACGAACAACGGCGTGGGCATCAGCGGCATGGCCCCGGGAGCCCGGATCCTCCCGGTGCGGGCACTGGGCACCTGCGGCGGTTACATGTCCGATATTTCCGACGGCATCATCTGGGCGGCCGGCGGCGAGCTGCCTGACCTGGCCGTGAATCCCACCCCTGCCCGGGTCATCAACCTGAGCCTGGGCGGGGTGAGCACCTGCTCCCAATCGATGCAGGACGCGATCAACTTCGCCGTAAGCCGGAACGCCGTCGTAGTGGCGGCAGCCGGCAATGACGGCATTTCCGCCGGCCGGAGCCAGCCGGCCAACTGCGGGAACGTCGTCGTAGTGGGTGCCACTGACCGGAACGGGTCCCGCGCGGATTACTCGAATTATGGTCCGCAGCTGGACCTCATGGCTCCGGGCGGAAGCACTTTTGAGCGCGAATCCGACGGCATCCTTTCCACGCTGAACAGCGGCGCTTCGGTCCCTGCTGCCGAAAGCTACGAGTTCTATCAGGGAACATCCATGGCTGCTCCGCATGTGGCCGGAACAGCGGCCCTTTTGCTGGCCGCAAATCCTGGACTGACTCCCGCTCAGGTGGAAGCAGCGCTTAAGGAAACGGCCCGGACCCTGCCGGGAACCTGTAAACCCTACTGCGGCCCGAAGCTGCTGGACGCTGCTGCTGCAGTGTCCATGGTCGCTGCGCAGGCACCGCCCTTCACAGATGTGCCGCACGGCATGTTGTTCTCCGTGGAGATGAATTGGATGGCGTCCGCTGGCATCTCCACCGGCTGGGTCGAGGCCAATGGAACGCGGACGTACCGACCTCTGCGGCCCGTCAACCGCGATGCGATGGCTGCGTTCATGTACCGGCTGGCCGGCAGCCCGGACTTCACGCCGCCGCAGGTGTCACCGTTCGCGGATGTCTCGCCGAACAATCTTTTCTACAAAGAAATCACTTGGCTGGCGGAAGAAAACATCTCCACCGGGTGGGCGGAGCGGAACGGTTCCCGAACCTATCGGCCCCTGCAACCGGTTAACCGTGACGCCATGGCCGCTTTTATGTACCGCTTTGCTGAAGTGCGGGGCAACCAGAGTCCGGCAGAAACTCCCCTTGCGAATGCTCCGTTTACGGACGTGGCTCAAAACAATCAGTTCTACAAGGAGATTTCCTGGCTGGCGTCTGCAGGTATCTCCACCGGCTGGCAGGCGGGGAACGGTACCAGTGCCTTCCATCCCCTCAGCCCGGTGAACCGTGATGCGATGGCGGCGTTCATGTACCGTTTCTCCGCGAAGTTCGGCGCGTAATCCGCCGTCGCACGTCAATATCTATGGGGAAGATTCCATTCTCCGGACTGCTGCCGCCCCGAGGTCCCGGGGCGGCAGCTCTTCCCTGCCTTCCCGCGGCGACGTAGATTCATTAATCACCGTCCGCGTGCAGGAGATATTTATGGCTACGAACAAGACCACCGTCACCGCCACCGCAGAAGACAAAAAGCTGCCCGAGAAGTCGGAAGAGCGGGAGGTTTCCAAGGCGTCCGAGTTGGATTCCTCCGATCAGGACAAGCAGGTGGCGCTGACGCCGGACTACGCCAGCGAACTCGATGAGCTGCGCGAGCTGAAAATTAAAAGCAAGAAAATCACTGAAAGTGTCGACGGCGAAGCCTGGCGGCACAATTACCCGTATGACAAGAAGCTCAGCCGGCGCAGTTACGAGAAACAAAAACGCGCCCTGCAGATAGAGCTTCTGAAGATGCAGCTCTGGGTGAAGGAAAGCGGCCAGAAAATGCTCCTCATCTTTGAGGGCCGTGACGCCGCCGGCAAGGGCGGGGCGATCAAGCGGTTCAATGAACATCTGAATCCCCGTGGCGCCCGGATAGTGGCGCTTGAGAAGCCCACCGACACAGAGCGCACCCAGTGGTACTTCCAGCGCTATGTGGCAAGGCTTCCCAGCGGCGGAGAAATCGTCATGATGGACCGGTCCTGGTACAACCGGGCCGGTGTGGAACGTGTCATGGGATATTGCACTCCTGCCCAGTATCTGGAGTTCATGCGCGAAGTGCCCGAACTCGAGCGCATGCTGGTGAATTCGGGGGTGCTGCTCAACAAACTGTGGTTTTCCGTGGGACGTGCGGAGCAGGCCGCACGGTTTGCCGCCCGCGAAACAGACCCCGTGAAACAGTGGAAGCTCTCCCCCACGGACCTTGCCAGTCTGGACAAATGGGATGACTACACCGAAGCCAAAGAGGCCATGTTCTTTTATACGGATACCGGTGATGCGCCATGGACTGTGGTGAAGTCCAATGACAAAAAACGGGCCAGGCTGGAAGCCATGCGGTTTGTGCTGCACAGCGTGAACTATCCGAATAAGGACACCTCGGTTGCACATGCGCCCGATCCGCTGATTGTTGGGTCGGCAGCCAGCCACTTCGAAGAAGATGAAGAGCCCAGCGGCCGCTTCCCTGTGGTCAAGCCGAACGGATAAAGGCAGGCCTGTTCTGGCGGCAGGGGTGTCCCTAAGTCAGGGGCAGAGCGGCAGTTCTGGCAGAGTGGCAGCGTGGCAGTCCATACGGTTGTCCGGAGTGCCGAAAAAGACGGGTATTCGGCCCGTACCGACAGGGCCGATTTTGGGTCTTTCGGAGCTGTTTTCGGGTCGGGAATGTCAGTGGCGGGTGAAAGCCTGAGGACATGGATCAGCACGGATCTTCTTCAGGGAACGCACCGGCCGGCGCGGGTGGAAGTGGCGGTGGTGCCTGCGTAGGTGATGTTTGCGCAGGTGGCAGGACAGCACCGGCGCGCAGCCTGTCCGTCTACTCCGTTGAGCCCGGCAGAGGTGAAGTCCGTTCGTGCCCGGCCACACTTGAAAGCGAAGCCGCAGCGTTCACCAGCACGGACTATTCCCGCTACAGGGACGGGTTCACCGGCAGCCTGGCTCTGCAGGGTGTTGAAGTCTTTGACCAGGATGAAGCCGGTGCCGTCCTGGCACGGTTGGATCACCTTGTCCGGTGGGCGCAGGCGCAGCAGGCCAGGGTCCTGAACCGGTTGGAGGGGATCTTCCGGAACGGCTTCCTGCCGGAAACCGGATCGAATGAAGACCGGCAGTTGGATCCGGGTCTGGCTTTCAGTCTCGCCGCGGAGGAAGCAGCAGCGATCCTGCACCTGCCCACCGGCACCGCGAAGATGCTCATGATGGACGCCGGAACCCTCTGCGACACCCACACGGCCACCCTGCAGCGCCTGGAAGCGGGAACACTCGGTTACGGGCACGTGCAGACCGTGCTGGAGCAGTCCCAGAACATTCCTGCCCCTGACCTGCCCGGATTCGAGAAGGATCTGCTGACGGCGGCCGGGCAGCATGACGGGGCGTTGACCCTGGCGCAGTTCCGGGTCAAAGCCCGCCGGCTGCGCGAAACCCGGTATCCGGAGACCATTCCGGTCCGGCACAAAAACGCGTTCGAAACCCGCCGGGTGTGTTTGCAGCCGGACACTGACGGAATGTCCTGGTTATCAGCATTTCTTCCGGCGCAGAGAGCGCAGGCGATCTATACGCAGCTCAGTGTTGCGGCCCGGGGTGAGCAGGCTGCCGGGGACCCCCGTCCCGTGGATCAGTTGCGTGCCGACATCCTTGCGGACCTGCTGACCAGCGGCGGCAGAACCGGAGACCCGGGCGGTAACGCTGAGGGTGACGGCGCGTGGGTCCGGGGCGAGAACGAGACCGCTGACAGTCGGGACAGTGCTGAAAGTACTGGTCGCGGACTCGGCGATGGGCTCGGCCGGGACATCAACCGCACCGGTGACACAAACCCTGCTGATGCCGGTAACGCCGGCAACAGCAGCAACGGAGACAACGGTGATGACGCTGAGAGGTCGGGCGGCCGTGGAGGGGACCGTCCCGTCAGGCACGGTTCCGGTGCCCGCACAGAGATTCTGGTCCTGATCACCGCCGAAAGCCTCCTCGGAGCTGATGAGGATCCTGCGGAACTGCACGGTTACGGGCCGATCAGCGCCGAAACAGCCCGCAGGCTCGCCCGGCAGGCGGCCCGGTGGACTCCGGTGGAACGCGACCCGCACACCGAAGAGATCCTTCGGGTCGGCCGCCGGCGGAAAGTCCCGGCCGGGCTCCAACGTTGGCTGCGGGCACGGGACGGTACCTGCCGGTTCCCGGGCTGCCGCACCAATGCCCTGATTTCCGAGATCGACCACACCAGACCCTGGTCCCATGGCGGGACAACGGATCATGACAACCTCGAACACCTGTGCCGGCGGCACCACATGTTCAAAACCCGGGGCTTCTGGAAAGCCAGACAGCACTCACCCGGCATTATCGAATGGACCTCACCGGGAGGCCGGACCTACCGCACCGAACCGCATCTTCACCTTGCCTCGGGGTCCGCCACGGATTCCGGTTCTCCCTCCACCGGCATGCCAGGGGTTGTCACGGGCGTGTCAGACGCTGCCTCAGGTACTGCTTCAGGACCGCCGTCATCGTCGCTTTGGGGATCACCCGACGACCCCGGTCCCTACGATTACGGCGACACTCCCCCGCCCTTCTGAGGCGCAGTCTGTCCCGGAATTCCTCCCGGATCTAATGTTTTCGTGTGGCAGTTATTCATGCTGAGCAACAGTCTGCCCCCTCCAATATCGTTCCCAGGAGGAGGAGCCCTGGTTGGCGGTGGATCGCTGTTTCAGTTTTGGCCCTCGCTGCGTGCCCAGCCGTTTCCGCATGTACTCAAGACACCTCCCAAGAGTCGGGATCCGGTCAACCCGCCCCAACGGCAACTGCAATTCCAGCTCCACCCCCGTCTCCGTCCTCAACTCCGCCCTCTCCCCCGGGGCTTACGGTGACCCTCGATGAACGCAGGCTGAACATAGGTGAGGGCATCATCAGCATGTTGGTGACCAACAACGGTCCGGGACCGGTGGACATTACTGCGGCAGAGCTCAGCACCCCTCTTTACGCAGACACCAGCAGGTGGATGCCAGGGCCTTCGGGACACAGCATTCTCAGAGCGGGCACGACAGTCGCCCTGCCAGCCCCGCTGACCGCAGCCCCCAACTGCGACGAAAGTCCGGAGCTGCAGACAACACCGCCAGCGGAAGCCACTGTTCTCTTGACCGTAGGCGGACAGCAACAGAACTATGAGGCACCCGATCCGTATGCTGCACTGGAGCGGCTTCAGCAACAGGACTGCTTGGAGCAGGCGGTCCTCGATGTAGCTGCGCTGGAGCTGTCCCCGGACGTCGCCGTCTCACCGGACGGAGGCACCGCCGTCGTACGCCTTTCGATTGTCCCGACCGGAAACAGCGGCAGCTTCACCCTCAAAAACTTCGGCGGGACCACTCTTTTGGCGGAGAATCCCCGGCAGCCGTGGCCGCGGAACATCTCGGTGAACGGCTCCGATGATCCTACTGTCGTGGAGCTGTCGGTGCTGCCGGCGCGATGCGACGCACACGCCCTGGCTGAAGATAAGACGGGCACCAAACTGCCTATAGACATCGAAACACACGCCGGACAAGGGCAGGTACGGCTTGTCCCCGACCCCGAATTCACCGGTTCCGTCTACTCATTCGTGCAGTCGGCCTGTTCCTAAACCGGTGCTGCCTCAAGGTCGGCAGCCGCAAGCGAGCCCCGCCGGGACTAAGAAAAGACAAGGAAGGAGGACGCAGACCACGCCATTGTGATCTGCGTTATCCATGATGCTAGCGAGAATCGGTGCACTTTGCAGGGAACACCCCGGAGGCATCCGGCACCTTCACATTGGAGCTGCCAACCGGCCGGTCATGGAAGTGTCCGGGGTGCGTGAGACGATAAAAACATGCCTTCCTCACCGCCTCTGATCGACGTCACGGACATCATCCGGGTAGTCGGCGGAGCAGCTTTCCAACGCGGCCAAACCTATGCCAAGGGCGGCGCGGTAGTGGAACTGGAATGGGAGCCCCAGGGTGAAGTGCTCCGCGCCAAAGTCCGCGGACACTCCTCCGTTCCGTACCGGACCATGCTCCAGCTGGGGGGAAAACGGCAGGGCGATTACCGGTTGCTGGACAACCACTGCAGCTGCCCGGTTGGGTTCGACTGCAAGCATGTGGCTGCTGTCGCACTGCAGAGCAACACCGATCATCTCGTAGCCAGGCAGGAATTCATCCGTCCCGGCGCTTCCGGCAGAGCCGCAGTGCCGGCCTGGCAGGAGTCACTGCAGACCCTGATTGATGCGGACCTCCACGCGCTCACCGGTTCCGGTGCCGCCTCCGCCACACCCTTGGCACTGCAGTTTGAGATCCGCACATCCGACGCCGGAATCAGCGCCAGATGGGGAGCCCCGGCTCCGCGCAGCGCCCACCGAAACACCTCATTCCGTTTGGGTGTCCGGCCCGTCATCCGCAACACCAAGGGCAACTGGGTCAAGAACAATCTCGCCTGGAGCAACATCGCCTATCAAACCCACGGGTTGAAGCTGAATCCGGAACAGCACCGTTGGTTTTCCCAGTTTCCCGCTCTGCACCGATCCAACGGTGTGAGCTATTTCGGCCAAAATGACTCCTGGCTCTATCTGGACGATTTCTCCAACCCCCTGCTGTGGCAGCTGCTCGAAGAAGCCCGGCGCATCGGCGTGCAGTTTGTCGGCACCAAAAAGGACACCGTTATCCAGCTGGGGAAGCGGGCAGCGCTGTCCCTCGACGTCCGCGCCGCCGAGGTCCGTGCTGCCGAGCACCGTGCTGCCGAATCCGGTGCCGCGGACACCGGGGCCGTTCCCCTCCAGCTCCTTCCGGTCCTGGAGATCGACGGCGACGTGTACCCCACCGATGCCGCCGGCCTGATCGCGGGCCACGGTATCTACGTTCGCAGTCCGGAAAATGTCATCACGCTGGCACCCACCGCACGCCCGCTGACCGATCAGGACAAGGGCCTGCTCCTGAACAGCGCGCCGGTAATGATCCCCGAAGAAGACGCTCCGGTGTTCCTGGAGAAGTTCTACCCCAAACTGCGCCAGGTGCTGCCCGTGACGAGCAGCGACCAGTCGGTGGAATTCCCCGAAATCTCTCCTCCCCTACTGGTGCTCAGTGCTTCCTTCCAGCCGGATGATTCATTGTTCCTGGACTGGGAATGGGAGTACCGGCACGGGGATGAGCTCACCCGGATCGCCCTGGGCACAAGGCCGGACCCTGCATCGGGTTACCGGGACGTGGCTGCAGAAGCGGACCTGCTGACCGCCGTCGGCAAGGTCCTGGGTTCAGTGCCGCGAAGCCGCTCCTATCAGGGCATCGACACTGCGGAATTCACCGAGTACCTGCTGCCCAAGATCGAAAAGGTCGACGGCGTGAGGGTGGACATCCTTGGCGAGCGACCCGCCTACCGCGAACTCACGAGTGTGCCCGAACTCAAGATCACCACAGTGGAAACAGAGCGCCGGGACTGGTTTGACCTCGGCATCATGATCACGGTGGAGGGCCGGCTTGTTCCCTTCGCGGATGTGTTCAAGGCACTGTCACAGGGGAAAACGAAGATTCTGCTTCCTGACCGCACCTACCTTTCGCTCGACCGGCCGGAGTTCGCCCAGCTCCATGCCCTCCTGGAAGAAGCCGAAGGCCTGCAGGAGTGGGAAACGGGGGAAATGACCATCAGCCGTTACCAGGCCGGCCTATGGTCGGAGCTGGAGGAGCTGGCGGAGGAGACCGAACAGGCGGCAGCCTGGCGTGCTTCCGTCACCGGGCTGCTGGAACTGGACTCGGTGGAACAGGTGCCGCTGCCGGCCGGGTTGAAGGCTGACCTCCGTCCCTACCAGGCTGAAGGGTTCAACTGGCTCGCCTTCCTGTGGGAACACGGGCTCGGCGGCATCCTCGCGGATGACATGGGGCTGGGTAAAACGTTGCAGACGCTGGCTTTGCTGGCCCACGCGCGTGAGCAGGCGGCAAAGGACGACGGCGGCTCCGGCGGCGATCCCGCACCGCGGCGGCCGTTCCTGGTAGTGGCGCCCACTTCCGTGGTGCCCAACTGGCTCTCCGAGGCTGCACGCTTCACTCCGGGTCTGCGCGCTGTCGCCATCCCCGATACCACCGCCAAGTCCAAGGTGGCGCTGGCCAAGCTGACTGAGGACGCAGACATAGTCATCACGTCCTATGCGGTGTTCCGGCTGGACTTTGCTTCCTATCGCGCCCTGGAATGGGACGGGCTCATTTTGGACGAGGCACAGTTTGTGAAGAACCGGACCACCCGGGCCCATCAGTGCGCGCGGGATCTCAACGCTCCGTTCAAACTGGCCATTACCGGCACCCCGATGGAAAACAACCTGCTGGAGCTGTGGAGCCTCTTTGCCATTGTGGCGCCGGGGCTCTTCCCCTCGGCCCGAAAGTTCATCGAGGAATACCAGCGTCCGATCGAACGCGGCGAGGACCATAAACTCCTGGCCCGGCTGCGGCGCCGTATCCGGCCGCTGTTGATGCGCCGCACCAAGGAAGCTGTAGCCAAGGATCTGCCGGAGAAGCAGGAGCAGGTGCTGGAGGTGGAACTGAGCCCCAAGCACCGCAAGATCTACGAGATGCATCTGCAGCGCGAACGTCAAAAGCTGATGGGCCTGATCAAGGATCTGGACCGGAACCGGATGATCGTCTTCCGGTCGCTGACCCTGCTGAGAATGTTGAGCCTTGATGCCTCCCTGGTGGATGACGAGTACGCCGGAGTGTCCTCGGCCAAGCTTGATGCCCTCTTCGAGCAGTTGGAGGATGTGACCACCGAAGGCCACCGTGCGCTGATCTTCAGTCAGTTCACCTCGTTCCTGAAAAAGGCCGCAGCACGCCTGGATGCCGCCGGAATCCCCTACGCCTATCTGGACGGTTCCACCCGCAACCGCGGGGAAGTCATCGCTTCCTTCAAGGACGGGAAAGCCCCCGTATTCCTGATCAGCCTCAAGGCCGGCGGTTTCGGGCTGAACCTCACGGAGGCGGACTACGTATTCCTGCTGGACCCGTGGTGGAACCCCGCAGCGGAGTCGCAGGCAGTGGACCGCACCCACCGCATCGGCCAGACCCGCAATGTAATGGTCTACCGCATGGTTGCGCGCGGAACCATTGAAGAAAAAGTGATGGCGCTCAAGGAGCAGAAAGCCAAGCTTTTCAGCTCTGTAATGGACGACGACGCCGTCTTCAGCTCCGCGCTCACCGCGGACGATATTCGGGCGTTGCTGGACTAGTGCTCGTCCAGGGGCCGGCTGGAATCAGGCCTGAATCTGGCTCAGGGACCGAGGTCTGAATCTGGTCCGGCTCGCAGCTGCCGCAACTCACGGCAGCCAGCTATGAATTTTGGCACATGACCCCGCACACAACGGCTTCCTGTCCCGCGCCGTTCCGCGGAACCGCAGACCGCAACGGGCTGACGTCTCCGACAGCCTGCCGACAGGGAAAAGTATTCTGAAGGCACCAGCCGGTGTCGCACGCTGGCTGTCCTGTGTTGTCACCAGGAAAGGGATATGAACACTCAGGATTCAACCCTCGTCCGGCCCGGGGAAGCTAGCGCCAAGGATGAAGATGAACTTGTGCATGTTTTCTGCACTCCCTGCAAGCGCCGGGCGATGCACCACGCTAAGCGCCCCGTTCCCTTCTGCGGAAAGACCATGCCCAACCGTCCCCTCCGGGACGACGATGGACGCCTTCCCGTCTGCGTAGTCTGCCTTGATCTCGCCCGGTCGGCTCCCTGCCCCCGCTGCGGAATGCGCGCCCAACTCTGAATTCAGCCATTCCGCCAACACAGATTGATTTGTACAGTGGGGTGATGGCTACTGACGAACGCCCCATCGGATTCTGGCTCAAACTTGTGGACCAGCTGGTTGACGACCAGTTTGGAGCCAGCTTCGAAGAGCACGGTGTCACCAGACGGCAATGGCAGATGATGAATCTCCTGACGGACAGCCCTGCCACTGAAAAGCAACTTTCGGATGCCTTGAAGCCCTTTTTTCCCGTGGTGGAGGGCAGCATCACGTCAGCGGAGCTGATTGAGGAATTGCGTGAAAGCGGCTGGGTGGATCTCACCGAAGGCCAGTACCAGCTCACGGATCTCGGCCGCCGAAGCTTGGAGAACCTGCGCGGCGCCGTGGAGCGCATCCGTGAACAGCTGACGGAAAACGTTTCGGAAGAAGAGTACGGCGCCCTGGTGGCCGTGCTGCAGCGCATGGCGACCAACCTCGGCTGGGACGGATCCACAGAACAGCCCCCGGTTTCAGCCTGACAGTGCGCCTGCCGGCACCACCGCCGAATCTCCACATCCAGACCTCCACCGCGTGATAGCAGGACCGGCGCCGTGCATTAGGCTTCCCGCATGGGGAAACAGGGACAGCAGATTTATGTGGAAATACCGGTCCGGGCCAGTCTCGACAGGCTCTGGCAACTCAGCCAGGATCCTGATCTGCATCCCCGATGGGACCTGCGCTTCACCGCCATCCGTCCCGTTGCTCCTGCGACTGCCCCTGGGCCTGGGCCTGCGGCGGCAGAAGGGAACGATCCGCACGGGACGCAGCACTTTAGCTACGAATTCGCCCTCCCGTTCCACACCATCCGCGGAACAGGCACGTCGCTGGGGACGCGGGTATCCGGAAGCGGACACACTACGTCCGTCTTGAAGTTCGCCACTTCGGATGTCCTTTCACCGATTAAATCCGGGGCCGGATACTGGCGCTATGTGCCCGACGACGGCGGTGTCAGGTTCATCACCGGCTACAACTACCAGCCAGGCTGGGGAGCGCTGGGGAAGCTCCTGGATGCCCGAGTCATCCGGCCCGCACTGGGCTGGGCCACCGCCGTCAGCTTTGATCGGTTGCGGCTATGGGCCGAGAATGACACGAACCCGGCAACGGCCCGCAATGCCTGGCTGGCTGACGGCGTTGCCCGCGCCATCGGAATTGGCCTTGCCCTCCTGTTGTTCAGGTCCCCGGCCGGAGCCAACACCGGAGTCCAGCTCGGAGTCCGTCCCCTAAGGCGACCCGGAAGCCAGGGCGGAATCAGAAGCCGGCCTCGACTCCTCAGGACAGCGCTGCCGGCCGCCACGCTCATCATTGCTGCACTGGCCTGTCCCGCAGCCAGGAGCGTGCCGCGGGCCGCACGCTGCAGCAGGTCAACAACCGACCGAACGGTCTCCCGGGCTCCCTCTGCCCTGGCGGATCTGCAGGAACCGGCATGAGCCCGGACATCGGCCCGCTGGGGCCCGGCAATCCTGTTCCTCCAGCCGGTGTGAGCCCGGGTTCCATCTTCCGGCAGGCGCTCGGCCCCGATTTCGACCGGTTGCATCCCATGCTGCAGCGCCGTTTTGGTGTGGACCCTGAAGCCGGCTATGCCTGCATTGGGCACGGTGTTTTTGCCGAGGTCCGGCGTGGTGCCTGGTGGACGGTTCCTTTCCTGAAAGTCGGCGCCTTCCGCAACATCCTCTTTCCCGATTCGGGGACCAACGTCCCCTTCACCATCGAGAACTACCCTTATGTGGACGGCTTCGGCCGGCCGACGGTCACCTTCGCCCGCACCCTTGAAGTCCGTCCCGGGAAGCCCCGGCGCTTCGACGCCACGATGATCTTCAGCCCCGAGCGCGGCGGCGTCGTCGACTATTTGGGAACCCACCAGCATTTGGCGACCGACCTCCAGCTGGCGGTGCGCGAGGACGGCTCGCTGCACCTGCGCTCCACCGAACTCCGGTTCTTTGAAGGCAAACTCCGTTTCACGGTTCCCCGGTTGTTTAGCGGGAGTGCGGACCTGTACGAGTCCTGGAACGAGGACCGTCAGCGGTTCAGTATCCAGCTGCAGGTGCGCAACCCGATCTTCGGTTTCCTCTTTGGCTACCGCGGGGAGTTCAGCTGTGAGTTCCCTGCAGCGACAGCAGCGGACGTACCGGACCGTCTCAAACCCCGCCGGGAGGAAATCCGGGAATAGCCGGGATTAAAATGGGAACCGCTTTGCCCACCTATCGATGAAAGCAGTCCCTGCATGCAACCAATGACGGAATCTGCCATCCGCCGGTCCTTCATTAACGCCAGCCGGTCCGAGACGGCCGCGCTGCACCTTCCGCAGGACCTTGAATCGATCGACTGGGAAAACCTGGACCAGCTGGGCTGGCGTGATCACAAGATGCCGAAACGCGGGTATCTGCTGGCTCCTTTTGAAGGGTCAGTAGTCGGCGTCCTGCTGCGCGCCCCTGATACTGCTGCACCGAGGAACCGCCGTGTCCTCTGTGCCCTGTGCGAGGACATTTATTCCGAGGACGAGGTCTTCCTCTTCGTAGCCAAGCGCGCAGGGGCACCGGGCCGGAACGGAAACACCGTGGGCACCCTCATCCACTCGGACTTCACCTGCTCCCGCAATGTCCGGGCCGAGGTCAAGCCCACCGCCATCCACCCCGATCCTGACGTAGTCGTGAAGACGCGAATTGAAGGGCTGCAAGCGCGCACCGAAAAGTTCATCCGTCAGGTGCTCAACCGGTAGTCAGTACCCTGCTTCAACGTCCACTGCGCCGTCCAGCGGTTGTCCGGCAGCGAGCCTGCGTACGTTGTCCCGCACGCGTCCGGCCAGAAGGGGAGCCACCATCGCGGGGGTTTCAGCGGTGTGCGGCGTCACCAGTGCACGCGGCTCCGTCCAGAGCGGATGCCCGTCCGGCAGGGGCTGCGGATCGGTGACATCCAGCGCTGCACCGGCCAGTTTGCCGGCACCGAGCGCCTGCGCCAGGGCATCCGTGTCCACCAGGGGCCCGCGGGCAATGTTGATCAGGAAGGCGTCTGGCTTCATCAGCTGCAACCGCCGGGCATCCATGAGATGCGCAGTGCCGGGAGTCATGGCCGCGGCAAGAATAACGACGTCGGCGGCCGGCAGTGCCTTATCCAGCCCTGCATCGGTAATGGTGCGTTCGGCGCCCGGAACCGGCCGGTTATGGGCGCGGACCACCGTGACATGCTCCGTGAATAAACTCAGCAGCCGCAGGATTTCCTGTCCGACTCCGCCTGCACCCACCAGGACCACCCGCCGGTTGTGCAGCGACGTCCCCTGCGGCTGTCCCCAGGTGCGGGAGCGCGCATACGCCGGGATATTGCGCATCACGGCGAGAGTGAGGGCCAGTGCAAACTCCCCCACCGGCTGCCGGAAGGCACCCTTGCCGCTGGTCCACTCGATCTTCGAGTGGGTTCTCATGACCTGGTCGTACTGGTCCACGCCGGCAAGGGGAAGCTGCACCCAGCGGATGTTCGCGTGCGCGGCGACGGCGCGTTCGACGTCACCGGGACCAACAGCCTCCGCCAGTACCAGCGCGTCGGTGCGGCTTGAAAGGGGTTCGACGACGCCGCCGCCCTCCGAGACGGCCCGCACGAGTTCCGAGGTGGGCGCAGGGAGAATCGCAACCGACGGCGCTGCCGGGCCCGGCTGAAACGGATTGGCCGAAGGCACCGGCTCGGTGCCGTTCTGCAGCGAAGGGGAGGATGACTCAGGGTCAGCATGCTGGGCCATGTTCGGCTCCTGGGCTGGTGAGGTTCCCGGAGACCGGGACGGCTCCTGTCGAGTGTAGTTCCGCACTCACCCGTAATGAAGGCTAGTCGCCCGGCGCCGGGCCTACCCTTGCCGGGTTTGGGCCAGCAACTGCTCGAACGGGAGCGACGCCATGGGATCCCGGCGTGCTGCCGGCTGTTGGTCTCCGAACAGGGCAGCGAGCTCACCCGCGGCGCGGCGAACCCGGGCGTCCAGGGCTGTCACTCCCGGTTGGGCCGTTCCGGCGTCGGCAGACCCGGAGCCCCAGTCTTCCGGGGCCGCATACACGGCTGTGGGAGCAACCCGGGCGCGAAGATAACTGAACATGGGACGCAGTGCGAAGTCCAGCACCATGGAGTGCCTTGCGCTGCCGCCGGTAGCCCCGAGGATTACCGGTTTACCGTCCAGGGAGGTGTTGTCGAGGACATCGAAGAAGGACTTGAACAGTCCGCTCATGGAAGCGGTGAAGACGGGCGTCACGGCCACCAGGGCATCTGAGTCCACCACTTCATTGATGAGTGCTTCCAACTTGGGCGGGGCATAACCGGTCACCATGTTGTTGGCGATGTCCACGGCGTATTCGCGAAGTTCAAAGGTACTGACGGAGGCCGTTGCACCGGATCCCTCCAGTGCCTGCCGGGCGGCAGCACCCAACTGGTCAGCCAGCATCCAGCTGGACGAGGGAACCCCCAGACCCGCTGTGACGACTACGATTCTGCGATCCGACATACCAACCTCCTAATTCATGCTTTTGCATCTACTCTCCGGAACGGTCAGCTGCCGGTGGTTATTCCCCGATTCGGACGGGGGCAGGTTAGAGCTTGTCTGCGGAGTACGCAAATCGGCGGGAGGGTCTCGGGACCGGCACAGCAGCACTCAGAAATGCAGGCCCCAAAACGCCGATATCTTTAATGCAGTGCCCGCCGTTTCCGGGGAAATGCGCTGCTCTTCGAACCCTCTTCCGGCCCAGCCGGAACCTGTTCCGCAATGCACCGCACTCCGCTTACGGCCCAGTCCGCACCGAGCTTTTCCTGCCGCCTGCGGACCGGACTGCCCAGGCAGAGCACTGCACCAAGGGGCCCCGGCCCCCAGCTAGAACCTCAACGAAGCGGAGATGCAATGCCCCACAAAATCATCCTGGACTGCGATCCGGGGCATGATGATGCGGTCGCCCTGCTGCTGGCACACGGCAGCCCTGAAATCGAGCTTTTGGCGGTGACCACCGTCGTCGGAAACCAAACCCTGGAGAAGGTGACCCGCAACGCCCTGGCAATTGCGCGTGTCGCAAATATCACAGGCGTTCCCTTTGCTGCCGGCAGTCCGCGGCCCCTGGTCCGAACCATTGAAAACGCTCCGGACATCCACGGCGAGTCGGGCATGGACGGTCCCGAACTGCCGGAGCCGGCCATTGAACTGGACCCGCGGCACGCCGTCGACCTCATCATCGACACGGTCATGGCCCACGAACCCGGAACCGTCACGCTGGTTCCCACCGGCGGCCTGACCAACATTGCGCTGGCAGTCCGCAAGGAACCGCGCATCGCCGAACGCGTGAAGGAAGTTGTCCTGATGGGCGGCGGCTACCACGTGGGCAACTGGTCCGCGGTCGCCGAGTTCAACATCAAGATCGATCCTGAAGCCGCGCACATCGTTTTCAACGAGAAGTGGCCGCTGACCATGGTCGGCCTGGACCTGACGCATCAGGCCCTGGCCACGGACGAGGTGGCCAGCCGCATCGCCGCGGTAGGCACCAAGCCCGCGAAGTTCGTGGGCGAGCTGCTGGAGTTCTT
This sequence comes from Arthrobacter sp. TJ-178, assembly GCF_058269275.1. Classification (NCBI taxonomy): domain Bacteria; kingdom Bacillati; phylum Actinomycetota; class Actinomycetes; order Micrococcales; family Micrococcaceae; genus Arthrobacter; species Arthrobacter sp. TJ-178. The sequence goes on from NZ_JBZCNK010000007.1 coordinate 31,662, forward strand.
CGGCCACGCCTATAAGGACGCCCAGGGCTTCGACTTCCCGCCCGTCCACGACCCCTGCGCGGTGGCGTACGTCATTGACCCCTCCGTGATGACTACCCAGCGGGTTCCGCTGGACGTTGAGCTGACCGGCACCCTGACTCTGGGCATGACGGTGGCGGACTTCCGCGCCCCTGCCCCCGCCGACTGCAACACCTCCGTGGCTGTGGACCTGGACCACCAGAAGTTCTGGGACCTGGTTGTGGATGCACTGGAACGAATTGGTGAGGTAGACCTGTGAGCGAAACCGCTCAGCGCCGCGTCAATGTCGCCGTCCTGATGACGGCCCTGCTGGCTGCCTGCGTGGCGTTCCAGCTGAACGCCTCCATGCTCTCCCCCGCACTGGTGAAAATCGAGGAGGAACTCAACACCACCTCGGCGGCCGTGGGCCTGACCCAGACCGCGTTCTTCACCTCCGCGGCCCTCTTCTCCCTGTTCCTGCCGCGCCTCGGTGACATCATCGGCCGCAAGAAGGTCCTTGGCGGCATGCTGGTGGTGCTGACCATCGGCTCCGTCGTTGCGGCGCTGGCACCGAGCATCGAAGTGCTGTTCATTGCCCGCCTGATCCAGGGAGTCTCCGGACCGGTGGTGCCCCTGGCCCTGATCATGCTCCGCGTGGAGATCAAAGAGCCCAAGCTCTACGGCACGCTGATGGGCGTGATCACGGCAGTCAACGGCGGCATTGCCGGCGTTGATGCGCTGGCCGGCGGTTACCTGGCCGAAAACCACGGCTTTGCTTCGGTCTTCTGGGCCATGGCTGTGGTTGGTGCTGTCGCCGCAGCCCTGCTGATCTTCCTGGCGCCCGAGTCCACCGCTGAGAAGAAGGAAAAGATGGACTGGGTGGGCGTGGTTCCCCTGGTCATCTCGGTGGGCACCCTGCTCACCGCCTTCAACGAGGCCGGAAAGCTGGCTGACGCCAACTGGCCGCTGGTCATCGGCCTGATCGTCGTTTCCGTGGTCACTTTCGCCGTCTTCTGGAAGGTGGAAAACCGCAGCACCCATCCGCTGGTGGCCACCCATTTGCTCAAGCAGCGGTCCACCTGGGCCCTGCTGCTGACCACCCTGCTGACCATGACCGGTGTCTTTGCCGTCATGAACGGCATCATTCCCGCCCTGGCGCAGGACGGCGTCGTCGGCTTTGGCCTGGGCGCCGAAGACTCAGCCTGGTGGACCCTCACCCCGTACGCCATCGCCGGCCTGGTCATGGGTCCCGTTGCGGGCCGCCTTGCCGCGAGCTGGGGCTACGGCAAGATGCTGCGGATCGGCATGATCGGCTCCGTCATCGCGCTGGCCCTGATGCTCCTGGTGGTCGGCAGCGACTCCAAGCTGGGCCTGCTGGGCGTCTCGGTGCTGGTCGGTATCACGTACGCCGGCATCGGCAACATCATGCTCAACGGTCTGGGCATTGTGCTCTCCCCCAAGGAGAACCCCGGCTTCCTCCCGGGCCTGAACGCCGGTGCCTTCAACCTGGGTGCCGGACTGAGCTTCGCAGTGATCTACGCTGTGAAGACCGCCACCACCGCGGCAGACGGGTCGGGCACCGAGGGCTATTACGGCGGAATTATTGCCGGCCTCATCATCCTGGTTCTGGCCCTGGCCACATCCTTCCTGATCCCCAAGCCCGCCGACGCCGAAGTGGGCGCCCACCCGGCGCCCGCCCAGCACTGACAACCGCCTGATCCGCAGTCCGTTTTCAAGGAGAGTTCCCGTATGTCCGCCGGAATAGTTGTAGTTGTAGGGTCGCTGAATGCTGACCTCACCGTCCGCACCGACCGCTTCCCGCAGCCCGGGGAAACCCTCAACGGGTCTGAACTGGTGATTGTTCCCGGCGGAAAGAGCGCCAACCAGGCGGCAGCAGCGGCCATTTTGGGCGCCGAGGTCCGCCTGTTCGGTGCGGTGGGCGCCGACGGCCACGGAGACCTGCTGCTGAAGGCCGCGGGGAATGTCGGTGTTGACGCCTCCCGGGTGCTCCGCCGCGCAGACACGGCAACCGGTACGGCCATGATCGTGGTGGACGCTGCCGGAGAAAACACCATCATCGTCTCCCCCGGCGCCAACGGCACGGTCACCGGAGCCGAGCTGCCGGCCGACCTGTTCGACGGAGCCGCCGTGCTCACCCTGAGCCTGGAGGTTCCGCTTGACGCGGTCACTGCTGCGGCACGCGCAGGGCACGACGCCGGCGCGCAGGTCCTGCTGAACCTCTCCCCGTACCGGGAGGTCCCGGCCGAGCTGCTCGCACTCACCGACGTCCTGCTGCTCAACACCCACGAAGCGGCGCTGGTCACCGGTCTTACTGATCCGGCCGCCGACTGGGAAGCGGTCATCGCTGTCCTGGGACAGCTCGGCGTGCGGCGCACCATCATCACGCTCGGCGGGGACGGCGCCGTCGTGTTGGACGGCACTGCCTCCGGTGCGGACCGTGTGGTTGCAGTGGCACCCACCCGGGTTACCGCGGTGGACACCACCGGCTGCGGGGATGCCTTCACGGCGGCCACGGCCGCCCGCCTGGCAGCCGGGGATTCCCTCGCCGACGCCGCAACGTTCGCAGCCCGAGCCGGCGCACTGGCTGCCACCCGCGAGGGTGCCCAGTCGTCCTACTCCGCGCTGCAGGAGCTGGTGGGCTAAGGCTCGATCACCGCACACGACGACGGCGCTTCCCGCTTGGGAGGCGCCGTTTTCGTCTGCTGCTAGGCTCTGGCCGCATGGATGAAAAACTGGGGGAATTCCTTCGCAACTTCAACCGTGCCATCGAGTTGGCACAAGCGCACCGCGATGATGCTCCGGGGCGAATCCGTCTTTTGGACGTACTCACCTCACACCTGGGCACGTCAGTAGCTGAAATCCCGATCCTGGCCCAGGACTTTCCGGTCCATCGTTTCGCGGACCTGGACATCGCCGTCGAGAAGATCTCCGGGCAGGATCCGCAGGCACGGCTGATAGGTGTGGGAGGCGGGCAGCAGCGCCACCACCAATCCCTCTCAGATCTGGTACAGCAGGAATACGGACCGGTCAGCGTTGGCCAACCGGATTTCCTCAATCTCGCCATCGGTCCGGACAGCACCCGCGAAGTGTTGGCACTGGGACTGCGGCTCTTTATTTACGAAGGGATTCCGCTGGCGGTGCTGCAGCGCGCAGCCAATCCGCAGTACGGACGCAACGGGACCGACATTGCCGTACTGGCCCCGGAGCGGGAAGCGGCGGCCCGCTTCTTGGCAGCAGTCCAAGAGGATCTGCGGACCAACAGCATTCTGCGCGGACAGGTGGTCTCCTTCGCCTTTGACCCCTACGGCCAGCAGGGCGCCGGCGTCACGTTCCTGCCCCGCCCCTCACTGCCCGCAGACGAGGTGATCCTGCCCGACGGCGTGCTGGACCGGGTGGGCCGGCATGTCCTGGGGATCGCAGCCAACCGCGACGTGCTTCGCGACCACGGGCAGCACCTCAAGCGCGGCGTCCTGCTCTACGGCCCGCCCGGCACCGGGAAAACCCATACCGTCCGCCACCTGCTCAGCGCCAGCGAGGGCACGACGGCGGTGCTGCTCGCCGGGAGTTCGCTGCACGCGGTGGGAGAAGCGGCCCGCCTGGCCCGTGCCATGGCGCCGTCCATGGTGATTCTTGAGGATATTGACCTGGTGGCCGAGGACCGGAACATGGGCAACCCCCAGCCCCTGCTCTTTGAAGTTCTCGACGCCCTGGACGGGCTGGATGCCGACGCCGACGTCGTGTTCCTCATGACCACCAACAGGGCGGAAGCCCTGGAACGGGCACTCGTGCAGCGGCCCGGGCGGGTGGACCTCGCCGTCGAAATTCCGCTGCCCGATGTCGGAAACCGGGTGCAGCTGCTGGAACTCTATGCCCCGGCCGGAGTGTTTTCCGAAGCTGCACTGCAGGCTGCCGCGGACCAGTCCGAGGGTGCCACGGCGTCCTTCGCACGGGAGCTGATCCGGCGGGCAGTACTGGTTGCCGTGGATGCCGGCGAGCAGCCCGGTGACAAGCACTTGGCCGCCGCCGTTCGGGAACTCATGGGCCAGGGCGAGGCATTAACGCGGAGCCTGCTGGGTGCCGGCGGGGGTTCTGACGGCAGGGATTCCGACGATCCCGGGCTGCTGCCGGATGGCCAGGAACCTCAGCCCGGGGTCAGCACCGGTTACAGCTTTGGCTGGGTCGGCCAGGGCGGGGCCCGATATGTCCCGCTGCCGCGGACCACATGATGGCTACCGTGCCGCGACGCGCCCGGCTGTGCGGCCGCTGAACAGGCAACCGCCCAGGAAGGTTCCTTCCAGGGAGCGGTAACCGTGCATCCCGCCGCCGCCAAAGCCCGCGGCTTCCCCGGCAGCAAAGAGGCCGGGAACCGGATTTCCATCCAGCCCCAGGACCCGCGAATCAAGATCGGTTTCCAACCCGCCGAGGCTCTTGCGGGTCAGGACGGAAAGCCGGACTGCGATGAGCGGACCGTCTTTGGGAGCCAGGATTGGACGCGGAGTCGCCGTGCGGATGAGCCGGTCCCCCAGATAATTCCGTGCGCCCCGGATGGCGGTGACCTGACTGTCCTTGCTGAAGGGATTGGCGATTTCGCGGTCGCGGGCTTCCAGTTCGCCGCGGACGGCCTCGGCGGACAGGACCGGAGCAGCGCCGTTGGTGGAGTCCTTCGCCAGCGCGTTCATTCCCGCCACCAGTTCCTCCACCGAGCCGGCGGTGAGAAAGTCCTCACCGTGGTCCAGGAACTTTTGCACCGGCCCGGGCACCCCGGCGGTGGCACGGCCCAGCACCTCCCGCACGGATTTACCCGTCAGATCCGGATTCTGCTCGGACCCGGACAGTGCGAACTCCTTGCGGATGATGGCCTTGTTGAGGATGAACCAGCTGTACTCATGGCCGGTGCCGCGCAGATGTTCCAGCGTGCCCAGAGTATCGAAGCCCGGAAACAGCGGCACGGGCAGCCGATGTCCCGCAGCATCCAGCCACAGCGAGGAGGGCCCGGGCAGGATCCGGATGCCGTGGTTCGCCCACACCGGGTTCCAGTTCTTGATGCCCTCCACGTAGTGCCACATCCGGTCCGGGTTGATGACCCGGCCGCCGGCAGCTTCACCGGCAAGGATTCCCCGGCCGTCCACATGTTCAGGCACCCCGCTGAGCATGGTGGCCGGCGCAGGACCCATCCGCGCCGGCCACGCCTTGCGCACCAGGGAATGGTCACCGCCAATTCCACCAGTGGTGATAACGACGGCGCCGGCAGTGAACTCGAACTCCGCCAGCGGGACGCGGCTGGTCGCAGCGCCGCGAACCGCCGTCGTCGGCTCCAGCACGGTGCCGCGAACCCCGGTGACGCTTCCGTTGCTTAGCGTCAGATCTTCCATCCGGTGGCGGAAGGCCAGACGGACCCGGCCGCGGGCGACGCCGTCGCGCACCTTTGCTTCGAACGGTGCAGTGATGCCCGGTCCGGTGCCCCACGTGATGTGGAACCGGGGCACGGAGTTGCCGGGGCCGGTGGCACCGTAACCGCCGCGTTCCGCCCAACCGACTACAGGGAAAATCCGGTGGCCCATTTCATGCAGCCACGCACGTTTTTCCCCGGCTGCGAAGTGAACGTAGGCCTCGGCCCAGCGGCGGGGCCAATGATCCTCCGGCCGGTCAAACCCTGCCGTTCCCAGCCAATCCTGCCAGGCCAGATCCACAGAATCCCGGACCCGCAGCCGCCGCTGCTCGGGTGTATCCACCATGAACAGTCCGCCAAAGGACCACCAGGCCTGGCCGCCGAGGCTAGCCTCGCCCTCCTGTTCCAGCAGAATCACGGTGCGGCCGGCATCAATGAGTTCCGAGGTTGCCACCAGCCCCGCCAGTCCGGCTCCTACAACAATGACGTCTGCATCTGTGGTTGGCTGCATCCGGTTCACGGTACCGGCAGAGTGTGCCTCTGGCTAGGACCGATAGTTCATGGTGACCGCGAGCCGTCCCGCGGCTGCACCGCCCGCTGATCTGGCCGCATCTCCCGCTAAATTGGCCACTTGGTCCTTGCCCCTTTCTGCCCGAAGCGCTCGTTCCTAGACTTGGGGTTATGGACTGTGCTTTCAGAGAGCTGCCGTCCGCCCCGACCTGACTGGAGAGAAACTATGGCTGAGAAGGAAAACCCCGCATCCGGCGAGGACCAGAACCGCACCCACAACGAGGCTCCTTCCGAAGGAGACACTTCCTCCGACGCCGATACGCAGCGCCAGCACACCCAGGATGCAGCTGAGGGAGACGACGCCGGCAAGAAGTAGGCCGGCAGCAGCAAAAGGCCTGGGATTCCACTACGGAATCCCAGGCCTTCTCAGTTGGTACGACGCCCGAACCGCCGGGCTTTCCTGTCAGGACGCCTTTGCCCTTCCAGTGCTGTGACTGGCCTCGCCCAGTACATCGGCGTCATGGCTTTGGTCCACAATCGGGCCGGTGCCTGCAATCTCGCGCAGCAGTTCAATACCGGCAACAGCCGCCTGCTTCGTGGGGAACATCGCTGATACCGCCATCAGGGCGCCGTCACCGGAAATGAGCTTAATCCGGAACGCGCCGTCGTGGGCGTCTACCAGCTTGAAGTAGCCCGACATCTCTTACCTCCTTGTAAGGGGTACATCTGTGCCCTTAATAGTAAGCCAGCTTACGGCTGGCGGAACCATCCGATTCAAAATTCGAGTACCTGCTGAGGCGTGCTCATCCGGACTGCCCGCCCTGCCTCCCGGGAGCGGCCGTGAGGGCGCGGAGAATTTGTTCCGGAGTGGCCGGCTGAGAGGTGAGCAGGGCCGCGAGGATGCGCGCCTGAGCAGGCTTGAGGTCCCCCGACGGAATGGCTCCGGCCCGCACCAGGTCAACTCCGCCCCCTGCCCCGTACGTCGGTACCACGGGCCCAAACGGCACCCGGGAACTCAGCACCACAAAGCACCCCGCCCGCACAGCATCCTGGACTGCTTCAGCAAATCCGGGGCCGGCATTTCCGAGCCCTGTCCCGGCAAGGACAACGGCGTCGGCGCCGGCGTGGACGGCATAGGAGAGAAGATCAGGATCCGCGCCGAGCGGACAGTCGATGATGCTGACCCGGGCGGCGTCGAACTTCTCGCCCGGCATGCGCAGCGCTGCCGGACGCAGCGGCCGGGCTGTTACGTGCAGGCTGTCGCCGATGAAGTGTGCCACCTCGGTGCCGCCGGCAAAGGGGTCTGCAGCCGTGGTGCTGGCGGCGAAAGAGCCCCGGGCGGATCGGACCGTCCCCGCAAATGAAATAAGCACGCCGGTGCCGCGCAGTTCCGGAGAGGCAGCGGCCTCCACGGCCTCTTCCAGATTCTGCGGTCCATCCGGAGCAGGACTGTCGGCGGGACGCCTGGAACCGGTAAACACCACGGGTTTGGGCGAGCTGTGGACCAGGTCCAGCAGGAAGGCAGATTCCTCCATGGTGTCCGTTCCGTGCGTGATAACCACGCCGTCCACGGTGGAATCCATAACTGCATTCCGGGCTGCTTGAGCAATGCGGCGAAGGTCCGAGAGCTGCAGCAGGTAGCTTCCGGTGACCATGACGTCCTGCACGGTAACGGTATGCCGCCGGGAGAGCGTACGGATCAAATCCGCGGCGTGATCAGAGGGCACCAGCCCGCCGGGCCCGGTGCTCCGGGACGCGATGGTCCCACCAGTGCCGATGATTCGGATGGAAGCCATAAACCAGCCCTTCGCGTGTTTCGCATTTACCAGCCAAGGTAGGCCGCGCCTGCAGGTTGTGGCTAGGGCGCAGCACTGTACCGGCTGCGTGGAAGCTGATCCTGGGAATGCTGCGGGCGGGGCCCGTGTTGGACCCAATAGCGCGCCGAGTGAGAAGTGACGCGGCGTGAGAAGTAACGCGAAAAGCAAGAAGGGCACCATGCAGACCATTGACCAAAACGTCATCGACTTTGTTCGCCGCTACGGCAGGGTCCAGCCCCAGGATGTTGCCGAGGAGTTCGACCTCGGCGGAGTGCAGACCCTGAACGTCCTTAAGTCCCTGGAAGACCTGGGCGCCCTGCGGCTGGTTGAGGGCGGCGACGGAACCTTTGCCGTACCCACGGGACAGTCACTCTGCGATCCCTACACCGGCACCTGCATCTAACTGTTCCCGGCGGGCGCAGCATCCACCCTTACCTAGACTGGATTCATGGCCGATACCGTCACTGCTGAGCAGCGCAGCCGGAACATGTCCCGGATTCGGAGCAAGAACACCAAACCCGAGCTCCTGGTACGGCGGCTCCTTCACGCAGCCGGCTACCGGTTCCGCCTTCACGGCTCCGCCGGCGGAAAACTGCTCCCGGGAAAGCCCGACCTGGTTTTCGCTGCCCGGCGCAAAGTTATTTTCGTCAACGGCTGTTTCTGGCATCTGCACAGTTGTCCCGCCGGACAGCATGCACCGCAGACCAACGGCGCCTTTTGGGCCGAGAAACGGCAGCGGACTGCGCTTCGCGATGCTGCAGCAGTAGAGTCGCTGGCCCTGGCAGGGTGGGAATCGCTGACGGTATGGGAGTGCGAGCTGAAGGACCGCAGCGCTTTGGAGGATCAACTTGTCAGCTTCCTTGGCCCACCCCGGTCAGGCGGTCACTAGACTCTAAAACCTCACCTCAATCGCACTCAAGTGAAGGCAGGACCTACATGGCACAGAACAGCGCCGCCAAGCGCGGCGTCCTTTTCGACGTCGACGGAACACTGGTCGATTCCAACTATCTGCACACTGTGGCCTGGTGGCAGGCGTTCCGTCGAATGGACCACGACGTCCCCATGTCCGCCGTGCACCGCGCCATCGGCATGGGCGGAGACAAACTCGTGGAACATCTGCTGGGGGAAGACAGGAACACGGACGAGGACGAGAAACTCGACGACACCCACGGTGCCATCTTTTCCGCCTGGTGGCCGTCCCTGCGTTCCTTCGACGGCGCCCGCGAGCTCCTGCTCGCCTGCGCAGACCAGGACCTGACCGTGGTACTGGCCTCTTCGGCGACGGAACCCGAGCTGAAAGTCCTGCGCGGCGTGATCGACGCCGATTCGGCGATTGCCGCCGCCACCAGTTCATCCGACGCGGAAGAGTCCAAGCCGGCACCGAACATCCTGCAGGCAGCCTTGGATACCTCCTCCCTTGCAGCTGAAGACACCATCTTTGTCGGCGATTCAGTCTGGGACGTGAAGGCAGCCGCCGATCTGGAGATCCCCACCATCGGGCTGCTCTGCGGCGGCACCAGCGAAGCCGAACTGCGCGAGGCCGGAGCCAAGGAGATCTTCGAAGATCCCCGCGACCTGCTGGATAATCTGTCCGCGTCACTGCTTGGGAAGCTCATCAGCCGCAGCTGACCCCCTGGCAATCAGGGAACCAACTGCACCCAACAGAACAGAAGAGCCAGACGAAGGGCCGGGGAAATAAGTTCCCCGGCCCTTCGCTCTGTCCGCCCGGTTATCCACCCGTTCTGCTCGCCGGGGAAGGACTGTTCTGCCAGCCCAGCTGCCCGCCGGGAGCGGCTGCCTGAGGCGGATGCCGGGCACGGACACGGGCTTCGAGTCATTGACATCACCTCTTATCTGTACGAGGGTAAGCCGCAGCGGAAGCGCTTTCCGAACCTGCCGGCAAGCTCCGGCCCGGAGGCAACCGCTGGTCGGGAAGCAACGATGCACCCCGCCCGCTCCGCCAATCCTTCGCACCCTCTGGAGCTTTCGCAGATGACACGTTCCCCCTTCCGAACCGCCATCATCGGTACCGGCGGCATCGCCCACGCACATGCCCAAAGCATGTCGACCCTCAGCGACAGGGCCCAGGTGGTTGCCGCCGTGGACATCGATCCGGGCCGCTTGTCCGAGTTCTGCGACAAGTGGAACATTCCCCGCCGCTATTCCTCTCTGACGGAGCTGCTGGCAGCCGAGGAATTGGATCTGGTCCACCTGTGCACGCCGCCCGGGTTCCATAAGGAGCAGGCTGTTGAAGCGCTGCGCAGCAACGTGAATGTCCTGTCCGAAAAGCCTCCGGCCCTGACGCTGGCGGATATGGATGAGATCGCCGAGGCGGAGGCCGCTTCGGAGGGCTTCTTCGCCACGGTTTTCCAGCACCGCTTTGGATCCGGCGCGGAAAACCTCAAACGACTCATGGGTCAGGACGAGCTTGGCCGCCCCCTGGCCGCAATCTGCAATACGCTCTGGTACCGGCCGGACAGCTACTTTGACCTGCCGTGGCGGGGGCAATGGCTCGTGGAGGGCGGTGGACCCACCATGGGCCACGGCATCCACCAGTTCGATCTCCTGCTTTCCATTTTGGGGAACTGGAGCGAGGTTACGGCCGTCGCTGCACGACAGGCCCTTCCCACCAATACCGAGGACTTCTCCGCCGCGATCGTCAGCTTCGAGAACGGGACCGTCGCCACCATTATCAACAGCCTCCTGGCGCCGAAGGAAACCAGCTACCTGCGCTTCGACTTCAGCGGTGCCACCGTTGAACTGGAGCACCTGTACGGCTATTCGGATGACAGCTGGCAGCTCACCCCGGCTCCGGGACGCGAAAATCTTGAGCGGCTGTGGAAAGAGGGACTGACCGGCAGGGCGTCAGGCCATTCGTCCCAATTCGCCGCCATCTTCGATGCCCTTGAGTCCGATGCCGCACCGCCGGTGGCCAGCGCCGATTCGCGCCGAACCATGGAACTCATCGCCGCCATATACGCCTCGGCCTTCACCCGCCAGCCCGTTTCCCGGGGCCAGATCGGTCCCGATTCCCCCTTCTACGGTGCCATGGACGGAAACCGTGCTCCGTGGACCGATGTGAAAGAGAGCCACTAATGCCTCAGCTTCCCTCCCATCCCACCGAACCGGTCAGCGCCGGGCTGTCGCTGGTGCACGAGTATGACCGAAGCCTCCGGGTGAGCTTCAACGGACAGGAGATTTTCCGGTATGTGTACCGTCCGTGGGATGCCCAGTTTGAATCCCCGCGTCCCTATTTTCATCCGCTGACGACCCTGGGCGGCAAGGAAGTCAGCACTTACCGCCCCCATGACCATCTCTGGCACAAGGGAATGGCGTGGTCCCTGCCGAATGTGGGAACCGAGAATTTTTGGGGCGGACCCACGTACAACCGCGGACGCGGTTACGAGCAGCTGGACAACAACGGCTCCACCCGGCACATCGATTTCGCCTCCCTGGAGGCAACTGCGGAACGCATCACGGTGGTGGAAAACCTGGAGTGGATTACCCAGGCCGGTGAGCTGTGGGTCCGGGAAGAGCGCCGGTTTGCGGTGGACGTGCTCGACGGCGAACCAGACGAGCGGGCCTGGACGCTGACCTATTCCACTTCCTTCACCAATGTGTCCGGATCCGACATCGTGATGGGCAGCCCCACCACCAAGGGCCGGGAGAATGCCGGCTACGGCGGACTTTTTTGGCGCGGACCCCGCTCCTTTACCGGCGGCTCCGTCTACATCCCGGGCAGGAAAGGCGGCGACGACCTTAACGGAATCCGTTCCCCGTGGATGGCCTTCAGCGGCCAGCACGACGGCGAGGGCGGGGCTTCCACGCTGGTCTTCGTCGATTCCCCCCACAATTCCTATCCCGGAGCCGAGAACACCGAATGGTTTGTCCGCACCGGAATCTTCGCCGTCGTGAGCCCGTCCCCCTACTACTCCACGGAACTCACGTTCGAGCCGGAGCAGCGCCTGTCCTATGAGTACGCCGTGGTGATCGCGGACCGGGACCGGGGCGTGGAGGGGTCGGAGCAGCTGGCCGAGGCCAGCCTGCGGCTGCTCGGATCCTCCACCGCGGCCGGCCGCTGATGCTTCCCGTCACCGGGGGCGGAGCAGCCGGATTCCCGGGCGGCACCGGGGTCACCCGGATCAACGTCTACACCTGGGATGCAGTGGACGGGCAATGCGGCGGCAGTCCCCACTTACACACCGCCACCACTGAAAGCTATGTTGTGGTGGCCGGCCGCGGACGGGTGCAGACCCTCAGCTCCACCGGGTTTGACGAGCATCCCCTGGCGCCGGGCACCGTGCTGTGGTTTACCCCGGGCACGGTCCACCGGCTCATCAACGACGACGGCGCCCTGGAAATCGTGGCCGTCATGGGCAATTCCGGGCTGCCGGAAAACGGTGACGCCGTCATGACTTTCCCCGAACGCTATCTGAACGATCCGGACACATACCGCAAGGCAGCCGCCCTCCCCTCCGAGGGCACAGTGGCAGCCAGGGAGGCTGCCGTCATTGCCCGCCGGGACCTGGCGATGGAAGGATTCCTTGCCCTTCGCTCCCGCGTCGAAGCCGAAGGACCGCAGGCCCTGGAACACCTCTACCGGCAGGCGGCCGCACTCGTTCGGGACAAAGTGGCAACGTGGACGGCCCTCGTCCGCAACGGTCCGCTGGCTCAGGCCCAGCAGAGCCTGGAGCAGCTGGAGCGGCTGGCACAGGGCGACGGCGCCCATCTGACCCGCGCCGTCGTGCGCTCCGCCGCACCCATCTCCTCCGATCCCGTGTACGGGATGTGCGGCCGGCTCCAAACTTGGAATCTTCTGCCCGCACTCGAGGAAACCGGGAACGCGGCCGGCGCGGATCATCACAAGGACCCGGTGGTAGTCTCCAAAAACCAGTGAGGAAGAAAGGCACTCAATGACCACCGAACCCGCAGGACCTGCCAACACCGATGAGGATCCCCTGGGTCCCAGCACGCCCCAGCCCGAACCGACGGGCGGCCCCCGCCGGCCGGGACAGGACGCCCAGCGGGAACCGAAGGCCGCCAACATCCGCGAGGCTCAGGGCACCTCCCCCGCGGGCACGGTTCCGGCCGGCCACTCCGGCAAGGACTCCGACGATCCCGCTGCCGCGGGCGGCACGGCCCCGGAAGAAGCCCTGTCCGAACCCGAGTCCTCGGACGGCTAAACCAGCCCGGCCCGGCGCAGCGCTTCGGCCATCGGCCCCTGCGGCTGCGCGGGAACCTGCGGACGACGGCGCCCGCTGTCGGGAGCGGGCGATCCCGCCTTGCCGCTGCGCTGCGGAGCTGACCCCTTACCGCCGCCGCTCTTTGCCGCTGCTGTCCGGCCGGCTGCCTTGCCTCCGTTTGCCGGACGGCCGTTAGGTGTCCTCTCCCGCGGAGCCCGGGGGCCGGCGGCAGCGGCGTCGTCGTCCAGGCGAAGTGTCAGTGAGATCCGTTTACGGTCCGGGTCGGCTTCCAGCACCTTGACCTTGACCACCTGTCCGGACTTCACGACGTCGTGCGGGTCCGAGATGAAGGTGGAGGACATGGCCGAAATATGGACCAGTCCGTCCTGGTGCACCCCCACATCAACGAATGCCCCGAAGGCGGCCACATTCGTGACCACGCCGTCCAGCACCATCCCCGGCTGGAGGTCGGAAATCTTCTCCACACCCTCTGAGAAGGTCGCGGTGCGGAATTCCGGCCGGGGGTCACGGCCGGGTTTGCGCAGTTCGGCCACGATGTCCAGAATCGTGGGCAGACCCACCGAATCATCCACAAATGCGGACGGCTCCAGGTGATCCAGCGGCGCACCGGCCGGGCTCATCCGCGCACCGGCCGCAGCAAGAATTTTGCGGGCAATGCCGTAGGACTCCGGATGCACACTGGAGGCGTCCAACGGCTCGCTCCCCGCGGTAACGCGCAGGAACCCTGCACACTGTTCAAAGGCCTTCGCGCCCAGCCGGGGCACCTTCTTCAGATCGGCACGGCGGGCAAAGGGCCCGTTCTCATTGCGGTAGGCCACGATGTTCTCGCTCAGCAGCGGCCCAACGCCGGCCACGCGGGTCAACAGCGCCGGCGATGCGGTGTTGACATCAACTCCCACGGCGGTGACGCAGTCTTCGATCACCGCGTTGAGGGAACGCTCCAGTTTGGCGGCGCTGACATCATGCTGGTACTGGCCAACACCGATCGATTTGGGGTCGATCTTCACCAGTTCCGCCAGCGGGTCCTGCAGCCGCCGGGCAATCGACACGGCTCCGCGCAGTGACACATCCATTCCCGGCAGTTCCGCCGAGGCAAGGGCGGACGCGGAGTAAACGGAGGCTCCGGCTTCGGAGACCACCAGCTTCTGCAGGCCTGCGTTGGGCAGCAGCCGGATAAGTTCGGTGGCCAGCTTGTCGGTTTCGCGCGAGGCGGTGCCGTTGCCGATGGCAATCAGCTCCACATGGTGCTGCTTAACCAGCTCCGCGAGCCGGGACAGCGCCTCATCCCATTTGCGGGCGGGGGCATGCGGATAGATGGTGTCGGTGGCCACTGACTGGCCGGTGCCGTCCACCACCGCAACCTTCACACCGGTGCGCAGTCCGGGATCCAGCCCCAGGGTGGGCCGGTTCCCGGCCGGGGCTGCCAGCAGGACGTCACGGAGATTAGCGGCAAAGACGCGCACTGCTTCGGTTTCAGCGGAAGTGAAGAGGCGGACGCGAAGATCGGCAGAGAGCTTGGCCAGGATCCGCCGCCACGCGAGCTGCGCAGTCTGCAGAAGCCAGGCATCGGCCGGCCGGCCGCGGTCACTCACGCCCAGGTGAGCGGCCACTGCCCGTTCGTACTTCTGCCGGGCTGCGGTCAGGGCTGCGGCGTCGGCCGGGTCAGCCTCCGCCAATTCAAGGTCCAGGACGCCTTCCTTCTCCCCGCGCAGCAGCGCCAGCACCCGGTGCGAGGGCATGCTCGACGGCGAGCCGGTGAACGCGAAGTAGTCGGCGAATTTCTGGCCTTCGGTTTCCTTGCCGGCCTTGACCTGCGAACGCAGCTTGCCCTGCTTCCAGAGCCGCTCGCGCTGCTCAGTGAGCAGGTCAGCGTCCTGGCCCGCCCGTTCCATCAGGATGGCCCGCGCTCCGGCGAGCGCTTCCGCCCCGTCCGGGACGGCGTCGTTCACATATCCGGCGGCGGCCCGTTCCGGATCCAGCGAAGGGTTGGCCAGCAGCCCCTCTGCCAACGGTCCCAGCCCGGCTTCCCGCGCCATCTGCGCCTTGGTGCGCCGCTTGGTTTTATACGGCAGGTAAATATCCTCGAGCCGGGACTTGGTGTCCGCTGCGGCGATGGCCGCGGCCAGCTGCGGGGTCAGCTTGCCCTGGCTCTCGATGGCTTCCCGGACGGACTGCCGCCGGTCCTCCAGCTCCCGCAGGTACCGCAGGCGCTCGTCGAGTTCGCGCAGCTGCGCATCATCGAGGGTTCCCGTGACCTCCTTGCGGTACCGGGCGATGAAGGGGACGGTGGCGCCGCTGTCCAGAAGGTCGACGGCGGCACGCACCTGCCACGGGGCCACATCCAGCTCCGCGGCGATCTGTGCGCAGACCCGGCCGGTGACCTGCTCGGCGGCCGTGCCGGCTTTGCCGCCCTCCTGCCGGGCGGGACGGGTTGGGGAGGACGCTGCCGGGTTCTTGGGGTGTACCGAAGGAAGACTCACCCGCCCAATTGTTCCCTACGGGCCGCAGGATCAGTCAACTATTGCCGGTTCACGGGCCGGGGCGCGGCAAGCTCATCAACCGGTGTCTCCTCGTCCGGCTCCCACCGCAGCAGGTCACCGGGCTGGCAGTCCAGCACTTCGCACAGGGCGGCCAGCGTGGTGAAGCGCACGGCCTTGGCCCGGCCGTTCTTCAGGACGGCGAGGTTGGCGGGGGTGATTCCGATGCGCTCTGCCAGGACACCCACCGGTATTTTCCGTTTGGCCACCATGACGTCGATGTCCACGATGATGGGCATCAGATCACCTCCCCGAGTTCGCTGCGCAACTGCGTTGCCTCCACATCCGTGGCGACAGCACGGGCCAGCAGCATCCGCAGCACCAGGACAATCAGTGCACCTCCGGCGACGGCCAGCCCCGCTCCGCCGATGAGCAGGACGACGCCGGGCGCCACGCCCTCTCCCGGAGCAAGCACAGCACCCAGTCCGAACAGGAGCAGGGAACCCGCACTCACGGCACCGATCACCCCGTCCACATAGCGGAAGGCGGCCGGGGAAAACACTGTTCCCCTGCGCACCATGGTCAACAGGCACCAGACACAAACCAGGATGACCTGCACCGCGATGAGGCCCAGGACAATGATGACGACGACGGGAACCCGGACGGCGTCTGCGCCCGGGCCCGCTTGCGTCAGGTCAGCGGCCAGCAGGGGCACCATGACGGTCTGCACAAACAGCGTGCCGGCAAGTACTGCCGCCAGGACAACGCGCAGCGCCAGGATCGTAAACCTGCTCATGACGTTTCCCCTCGTCGATTGATGAACACCGATTGATTTTCAGCATAAATCTATCGACTATCGAGAGGAAGGACAAGCCCCCGGCGGAAGGTTAGCCCGCCGCCGGTGTTGCTCCCGCTCCCTCCCGGTTCCCTTCCGCAGCTCCGGCCGAACGCTCCGCAGCATCCCGGGCCACAATGTAGCCGTAGACCAGCCCCTGGCCGATGGTTGCCCCTGCACCCGGATAGCTCTTGCCGAAAACGTTGGCAGCGGTGTTTCCGATGGCATACAGGCCGTCAACGGCTGAGCCGTCTTCGGTCAGGACTCGTCCGCGCGCATCAGCGGTGAGACCGCCGCACGTACCCAGGTCGCTGAGAACAACCTTGACGGCGTAGAACACCTTGCCGGAAAGGGGACGCAGGTTGGGGTTGGGCCGAACCGTGGGATCGCCGTAGTACCGGTCGTAAGCGCTCGATCCGCGGTGGAAGTCCTCATCGACACCGGCTCCGGCAAGTTCATTGAACCGGGCGGCTGTTGCCGCAAAAGCTTCCTCCGGCACGCCGATTTTCCGTGCCAGCTCGCCCAGGCTGTCGGCCTTGGCCGCAATGCCTTCCTCATACCACTTCTCCGGCAGCGACATCCGGGGAAACAGGCTCCCGGCGAGGATGTAACTGTTCCGGTATTCCTGGTCGAACAGCATCCACATAGTGCCCACCGGGTTGCCCTGGCGTTCACGTTCCAGCACGCGCTGGCCAAAGGACATGTAGTCCTGGGCCTCGTTCACAAAACGGGATCCGCTGCCGTCCACAATGAAGGATCCGGGCAGGGAGCGCTCCGCGAGCATCACCATCGGCGATCCGCCGGGCACAGGGGCAACGGCCGGGAACCACCAGGACTGGTCCATCAGTGCCGTGCCGGCACCGACAGAAACAGCGGCCTTAATGGCGTCACCCGTGTTTCCTTCACTGCCGAAACTCCAGTTTTCCAGCATTTCCGACTGATGCTTGTGGCGCATGGCCATGTCATGATCAAATCCGCCGGCGGCGAGGACCACTCCCTGCCGTGCGGTCACCGTGACCTCGCGGCCGTCCTGCTGCAGCACCGCTCCCGTCACCCGGCCATCTTTGGTGACGAGCCGCACCAGGGAGGTTTCGGTCCAGACGGGAATGCCGGCCGCCAGCACTCCGGCGTACAACCCGGCGGCGAGCGCCTGCCCGCCGGCCACGTAGTCCCGCTTCAGTGCGAGGCCGCCAACTCCCTGGAAGATTCGGGTGATTGCGGCACTGAACCCCTGGACCGGTGCTTTGGAGATCAGGTTGAGCGCACGGTAGTCCTTGCCGGTGATGGCCATCGGCAAAGATGACTCCATGGTGCCGCCGCGAAGCCGGCCGCGTTCCTCACCGAGGACATTTGCGTCGAAGGGCTTGCACTCACAGCTGCGGCCCGCAGCGGATCCGCCCGGCTGTTCCGGATGGTAATCCGAATACTCTTCATCCCACATAAATTTCATGGGCGTGGTGCGCTGCAGCATTTCCACCGTGGCGGTTCCGTTGTCCAGGAAAGCCTGCCAACGTTCTGCGGAGGAAGTGCCGGCGACGACTGCGTCGACATACGCTGTGGCCCGAGCGGGTGTGTCAGTTGCTCCGGCAGCATTGAGGACCGGGTTGTTGGGAATCCAGAATGCTCCACCGGAACGAGCCGTGGACCCGCCCACCGTGGCGGTCTTTTCCACGATCAGAACCGAGGAGCCCTGTTCTGCGGCTGCCAAACCCGCAGCCATTCCGGTACCTGAGCCGATGATCAACAGATCCACCGTCGTGTCCTGTGCCGTGAATTTCCTCGCTGGTACGGATTGCGCCATTGCTATCTCCCTAGGTTCTCAGTCGTGAAACTTGTCAGCACACCGCGAAACTTCGTTGTACCGCTGTTTGTGCACCCTAACCCGGATGCTAAGTGAAACCCAGTATCAGGATGGGCGTGGTGCATAACGGGACGCGCTCTCCGGTTACCAGTCCTCGGAGCTGAACAGCCGCCGTCGGGCACTGAGCAGTTCGATTTCCGGCCGTCCGGCCAGCAGGCGTTCGACGGCGTCGAGGACCTCCACCGCATGGGCACTGTCCGCAGTCACCAACCCCACCCCGATTCCCGCACGCCGGTGCAGGTCCGGCTCACCGGTTTCGGCGACCGATACCTCATATTTTCTCCGCAGCTCGGCCAGAATCGGGCGGATGACTGAACGTTTGCCCTTGAGCGAATGCACGTCTCCCAACAACAGATCAAACTCAATGATTCCTATCCACATGGGCCCCATCGTGGTGCATGCCTGCCCGCAAATGCCAGTGGCTGGTTGCCGGCGGGCGCGGGCAGGGGCGCCGGGCCGGGGTGCGCCCGCCGGTGAGCCGGTGTTATCTTCTCTGGATGAGCACGCCCGCTAACGCTCCGGTCCGTCCAACCCGCCGCAACGTCCTCTCCGGAGTATTGGTGGGAATCGGGGTGGCGGCGTTTGTGGATGAAGTGGTCTTTCACCAGCTCCTGCATTGGCACCATTTCTATGACAAATCCACCCTCGCCGCCGGGCTGGTCTCCGACGGGCTGTTTCACGCCTTCGGCTGGTTCGCCGTGGTGGCCGGACTCTTCCTTTTCGCAGACCTGCGCCGCCGTGCCATCCTTCTGCCCGCACGCTGGGCAGGGGCCGTCCTGGTGGGGACCGGCGGTTTTCAGCTGTATGACGGGACTGTCCATCACAAGCTTCTGGAACTGCACCAGATCCGTTACAACGTTCCGCTGCTGCCCTACGACCTGATCTGGAATCTGACTGCGGCGGTGATGATTCTTGCCGGTGCCGTCCTGCTCTACCGGACCCGGGATGCGGTGCCTGCCCGCGCCGGCGCTCCCCGGGCCTAACGGTGGACCATCACCAGTCAGGCGGATTCAGCGTTGAACTGCTGTTCCTGATACCGGCCGCCGCAGCCGTTGCCGCGTATTGGGCAGGCACTGTGTCAGCCCGTTCCCGGAACTGGCCGCTGCACCGCGCCGTACTGTTTACGGCCGGGGTGGCCGCGGTTCTTATTACTGTCCTGGATCCGCTGGCAGGGCGCAGCCACACGCATTTTGCCGCCCTGAGCTTCACCCACCTCCTGGCCGGGATGCTGGGACCGTTGCTTTTGGTGCTGTCCCGGCCGGTGTCGCTTGCACTGCGCACATTGGATGTTGTTCCAGCCCGCCGGCTCTCCCGTGTTCTGCGCAGCCGGCCGCTGCGGTTCCTGACCTTCCCGGTAACTGCCGCCGTCCTCAACGTCGGCGGGATGGTGGTGATGTTCCGGACCGGCGTGTTTACCGCCATGCAGGAATCAATGCCGGTCCATTGGCTGGTGACCTTCCACCTGGCGGCTGCCGGGTACCTGTACACCGCTGCCCTCGTGGGCCGGGACCCCATGCCGCACCGCGCCCGATTGCGGCTGCGTGCCGTGGTGCTGGTTCTTTCGGCAGCGGCCCACAACATCCTGGCCAAGTCGCTCTACGCCGATCCGCCGGCAGGAGTCGACCGGGCAAACGGAGAGGCAGGAGCACTGATCCTGTACTACGGCGGCGGAGTGGTTGAGCTGGTCCTGATGTTCCTTTTGTGCCGGCAGTGGTATTCCGCCCAGCGGCCGCCGTACCGGCTTCCCTCCGCCGCCTCCTCCTAGCTGTCTCCTCCTAACTGTCTCCTCCTAGCTGCGTCCGCCAGCTGACAGCTCTGCCCCCGCTCCGCCGGTTCCGGTCTTTTCCGCCAGGCTCCCGTCCACCAGCGAGACAATCATGGAGCAGTCCTTTCCAGCCTGTCCCGCGTCCACCAGTCGCTGGAAGAGCTGCTGCACATGCTCACCGATCTCCAGCGGCGTCCCCGTGGCCCGGGCGGCGGCGATGGCCAGGTTGATATCCTTGTTGGCGAGCTCTGTGGTGAAGGTCGGGGCGAAATCGTTGTTGGAAGCTGCTGATTCCACCACTCCGGGGACGGGGTACCAGGTGCGCAGTGCCCAGCTGTCACCGGAAGACACTGACGCGATATCCCAGAACACCTGCTTGTCCAGACCGAGCCGGTCGGCCAGCACGGCCCCTTCGGAGGTGGCCGCAAGGTTGATGAACAGCATCAGGTTATTGCAGATTTTCGCCGCCTGGCCCGTGGTGGCTCCTCCGGTGGGAATCACGTTGCCGGCCATCGGCCCAAGAAATGCGCCGGCTTCCTGCACCGCACCAGGTTCACCTCCCACCATGAACGTCAGCGTTCCGGCCTCGGCACCGCTCATTCCTCCTGAGACCGGAGCGTCCACAAAGCGGAAGCCGGCGGCAGCGGCGGCGTCGTGCAGTGCCTGTGCCGACTCAATGTCGATGGTGGAGGAGTCCACCAGCAGCGTCCGGGTGTCTGCGTGCGCCAGGACTCCGTCCGGCCCCAGGTAAACCGAGCGTGAATGCTCGCCTTTGGGCAGCATGCTGAAGACGACGTCGGCTCCTTCCACCGCTTCAGCGATGCTGTCCACGGTTTGCACACCGTGATCGGCGGCCGCCGCCACCGCTGCGGGATTCAGATCGTAACCGCGCACGGTGTGCCCGGCCTTCACCATGTTGGCGGACATGTAGCCGCCCATGTTTCCCAGTCCAATCCATCCGACTGCAGCCATGATTCACAGCTCCTTTGCTTGTGGGCGCCTGCATCCTGCAGGCGCGGAAATCAGAATGTCACCCGGGTGTTGGGTGTTCAAGAGCAGAATTTCGCCGGGTCCGGTCACTTGTGGCGGCCGGACTTGGCAGCTGTCCCCTTGGCCGGGGATTTTTTCGCGGCTGCGGTCCGGGATGCTGCCAGGAGATCCGCGGTGCCGCGGGCATCGGCGGCATCCACGTCCTGCAGGGAGATGCCGTTGGTCTCCCGCAGCATCAGCACGGAGAAGGCGGTGACCGCACAGGCGCAGAGCAGGTAGACGGCCACCGGAGTGGACGAGTCGTATTTCTCCAGCAACGAGGTGGCGATGATGGGGGCCAGCGAACCTGCAACGATCGATGTCACCTGGTACCCCAGCGAAACACCTGAATAACGCATCCGGGTGGGGAACATTTCGGCCATAATGGCGGGCTGCCCCGCGTACATCAGGGCGTGGAACAACAGGCCGATGGTGACGGCCCCCAAGATCACCAGGTCATCTGCCGTATCCATCATGGGGAACGCAAAGAAGCCCCAAGTAGCACCCAATACTGCCCCGGCGAGATAGACAGGACGCCGGCCGAGCCGGTCGGACAGCTTCCCCACCACAGGTACTGCGCAAAAATGAATGAAGTGCGCCACGAGCAGCAGCAGGAGAATCCGGGAGGTATCCACCTCCACCACCAGCTTCAGATAGGTGATGGAGAACGTCACCACCAGGTAATAGAGGATGTTCTCGGCGAAACGCAGCCCCATGGCGGTGAAGACCCCGCGCGGGTAGCGCTTGAAGACCTCGATTACGCCGTATCCTTTGGCTTCCTCCTCGACCTCCTTCTGCGCTTCCAGGAAGATCGGGGCATCGCTGACCTTGGTTCTGATGTAGTAGCCCACCAGTACGATCACCGCCGAGAGCCAGAAAGCCACACGCCAGCCCCACCCCAGGAAGGCATCCGAAGAAAGCGTCGCGGAGAGCAGGAACAGCACACCGGTGGCGAGCAGGTTGCCCATGGGCACGGCGGACTGGGGCCAGCTGGACCAGAACCCGCGGGATTTGTTGGGGCTGTGCTCCGCCACCAGCAGCACGGCGCCGCCCCATTCACCGCCAACGGCAAAGCCCTGGATGAACCGCAGCGCCACCAGCATGGCGGGAGCCCAGTAGCCCACCTGGTCGAAGCCTGGCAGGCATCCCATCAGGAAGGTGGACAAGCCCACCAAGATGATGCTCAGCTGCAACAGCTTCTTCCGCCCGAATTTATCGCCGAAGTGACCAAACACAATGCCGCCGATGGGCCGGGCCACAAAGCCGACGGCATAGGTCACGAAGGCTGCAATGATGCCGTCCAGTTCCGTTTCGGCATTGGGGAAGAAGAGCTTGGCGAAAACCAGCGTCGACGCCGCCGCATAGAGGAAGAATTCGTACCACTCCACCACCGTGCCGGCCATGGAGGCCACCACAACCTTCTTCAGCCCCTCCGGCGCGCGCTCCCTGCCGCCGCCCGCCGGAGACCCGCCCTGCCGTGGAATTTTCGTACTCATGGGGTGCTCCTGACATGTCTCCGTTGACATTTCCCGCCGCCTCCCGGCGGCCGGGCTGCAATGTTTCATTGAGTATGGACGCATAACGCGGTCTCCTCAATCCCCATAAACACCGTGCCGCTCCGGAAATCGATCCAATTGCGGTGGCGCCCCGGGTCCCGGCCGCGCTTCCCCGCGGGAAGTTGCAGCGGACCGCACCATTGTGTCCCGCAGAACATTCCCCTAAGAATGGACTATGACGGTTACCCTCAGATCACTGGAAATTGCTGTCCCGCCCACCGTGCTGGTACAAACCGAGGCACGAGACGTCTTTGCCGCCCAGCCCGGCCTTACCAGGCTGGGACAAAGGCTGGTCAATACCTGCTTCAACTCAGCTGCCATCGATACCCGCCGCACGGCCCTGACCGAGCTTTCACTCTCCAGCCGGTCCGCACACCCGCAATTCTTTGATGCTGAAACGGGCAACATGCTCAGTCCCAGCACAAAAACCCGGAATGACATCTTTGCCACCGAGGCCACCAAACTTTTCATTGAATCCGCCCAAAAGGCAGTTGATGCCTGCGAGGGCATCACCGCCCGAGACATCACCCACGTCATTACCGTTTCCTGCACGGGTTTCTTCAATCCGGGACCCGACTACAAGGTGGTCCGGGCGCTTGGCCTGAACCCGTCGGTGCAGCGGTTCCATCTGGGTTTCATGGGCTGTTACGCGGCCTTCCCGGCAATGCGGGCAGCCAAGTCCTTCTGCGAAGCGGACCCCGGTGCCGTGGTCCTGATAGTCAGCGCCGAGCTGTGCTCCCTGCACGTGCGGACCTCCAATGACCCGGACACCATCATGGGCTCCTCGCTCTTTGCTGACGGTGCTGCTGCGGCCGTGATTACCGCCCGGGACCTGCCCGGCAACGCCCCCGGAATCCAGCTGGACCACTTCGAGACCATCCTGACTCCGGTGGGCGAGGAATCGATGGCGTGGAACATCGGTGACGAGGGCTTTGAGATGGTGCTGGGAACGTACGTGCCGCACATCATCGATGATCACATTGTCGGCGCGCTGGAACCGCTGCTTGCCAAGGACCCCAGCCTCACCGGGCAGGCTTACCGCGACATTGAGCATTGGGCCATCCACCCCGGCGGCCGGAGCATTCTGGACAAGGTGGAGGCCAAGCTCGACCTCACCGAGGAGCAGCTGGTTCCGGCCCGCGAAACCCTGCGCAACTGGGGCAACATGTCCAGTGCCACGGTGATGTTCGTTCTCAAGCACATCCTGGACCAGCCGTTCCGCGGGGGCAACGAGCGCATCTGCTCCATGGCCTTCGGTCCCGGGCTGACGGTCGAAACGGGACTCTTCACCCGCGTGGGAGGTCCCGTTGAGCCCGCAACAGGCGACTCCACGGCAGAGCAGCTGCCGGCAGCAGCTACAGACCCGGCCGCCGTCCCGGCTCCGGCAGGCGTGTGAGCACCGGAACTTCCGCGGGCCACCTCACCCAGGGGCCGCTGGCGCGGCGGCTCACCCCGCCGCGCCTGCGGTCCCTCACGGAACGGGATGTCCGCGCAGTGGAAGAAATGGACCGTTCCGACTGCGACCCGGCAAAGCTGCAGCGCACCTATGCCCAGTTCTGGCTGATCAACTCAGTGGTCTCCGGCTGGCGGCGCAATTATGTCCGGTACCTGCGTCCCCGGTTCGAAACCGAGCGGACCAACACGCTGCTGGACATCGGTTCAGGCGGCGGCGACGTTCCTCGGATGCTGGCACGCTGGGCACGGCGGGACGGCCTGCGCCTGGAGATCACCGGAATCGACCCGGATGAACGGGCGCATGGCTTCGCCTCTTCGCGCCGTGACGTGCCGGGGCTGAGTTTCCGCCGCGCGTTCAGCAGCGAGCTGGTCGCCGAAGGCAGGACCTACGACGTCGTTATTTCCAACCATGTCCTGCACCACCTCACCGATGAGCAGTTCAGTTCCCTGCTCGCCGACTCGGAACAGCTGGCCACCCGGCTGGTTCTGCACAGCGATATTGAGCGCAACCGCTGGGGTTATGCCCTCTTCTCGGCCGGAACCCTGCCGTTTTTCCCCGGCAGCTTCATCCGGCAGGACGGGCTGACCTCCATCCGCCGCAGCTACACCGCCTCCGAACTGGCCGCCGCCGCCCCGCCGGAGTGGGACTGCGTCCAGCACCGGCCATGGCAGA
This sequence comes from Arthrobacter sp. TJ-178, assembly GCF_058269275.1. Lineage (NCBI taxonomy): Bacteria > Bacillati > Actinomycetota > Actinomycetes > Micrococcales > Micrococcaceae > Arthrobacter > Arthrobacter sp. TJ-178. The sequence continues at coordinate 56,251 of NZ_JBZCNK010000007.1, forward strand.
ACCTGCTGCTGTATTCGCCCGCCGGGAAGCAGCCGTGACGCCGCCGTTGCAGCCCGCTGCCCAGCTCCGGTCCGCCGCCGTTCCCCGACCTGTTTCCGATGTGGCAGTGGTGGGCGGCGGACCCGTGGGCATGTTCTTGGCTGTGCTGTTGGCTCAGGAGGGTGTGCGCGTGCAGGTCTTGGAGCAGCGGACGGAGCGCTCGGCGCATTCACGCGCCATCGGTATCCATCCCCCGGCGCTGGACGCGCTGGCTGCTGCCGGGGTTGCCGAAATGATGAGCGGCGAAGGCGTCCAGATCCGCCGCGGCGAGGCCCGCAGCGGCGCCCGGCGTGTGGCGGAAGTGGATTTTTCCGCGGTGTCCAAGCGGTTTCCCTACGTTCTAACCCTTCCCCAGCTGCGCACCGAGGCCATCCTGGAGGCCCGACTGCGCGAACTGGATCCCGGTGCACTGGTGCGCGGGGCGAGAGTCAGTGGACTGCACGACGACGACGGCCGGGTTCTGCTGCTCGGCACCGGCGCAGCGGGCACCGGCCCTGCCGGTGACCCGGAGGGCCGGGGGGAAACTTTTGCCCTGTCGGCACGGATCGCAGTGGCGGCCGACGGCGCCCGTTCCGGCCTGCGCCAGCTGGTGGGAACACAGTGCCGGACCCGCACGCTCCCGGACACCTATCTGATGGGAGACTTTGCGGACACTACCGGGGACGACGCCGTGGGCGTTCTGTACCTCGAGTCCGGCGGCATCGTGGAGAGCTTCCCCCTGCCCGGCGGCGTCCGGCGATGGGTTGCCCACACCGACCAGCTGATGGGGTCGGCCACAGCGATGGACCTGGCCCGCCTGGTCCGTGAGCGCACCGGAATGCATCCGGATCCGGAAACCAACACCATGCTCAGTGCTTTTTCGGTGCGCACAGGGCTGGCGCGCCGGCTGGTCCGGGGCCGCACCGTACTCATCGGTGACGCCGCCCACGAGGTAAGTCCCATCGGCGGCCAGGGCATGAATCTCGGCTGGCTGGATGCCGAGGGACTCGCCCCGATCATCACCGCCTCCCTGCAGGGACACGATGTTGGATCGAAGCTGGAAGCCTACGGCCGGGACCGTCGCCGGGCTGCGCTTGTGGCTTCCCTGCAGGCCCAGCTGAACATGGCGCTGGGCAGGCCGCTGGCTCCGAGGATTTTGGCGGGCCGCAATGCGGGGGTAGCCCGGATCCTCCGGTCCCCGTCGGCCGGCAACCTGGTAGCCCGCCGGTTCACCATGCAATAGGCCGGCGGTGCAGCTTGTGGCTGACACAGGTCATTGCACAGCCGCAGCTTAACGCGATCAGGCCCGGCCCCTGAGGGGACCGGGCCTGAAGGTGCACGACCTGTCACTGCTGAGCCCGCGGCCTCCGGCCGGCGGCACTGCCGTCGGCCGGAGGGTTATCGCCTTGCGGCGCCGCTGCCTTGCACGGTTTCCGCGGCGTCTGCGGCGGTTCCGTTGTCCTGGGCAGTGCCCGGCACGGTGGACATGGCTCCGGAGTTCCCCACATCGGAGCCGCCGTTCATCCCCGGCTCAACCGATGTCGTGGCGGTCGGCTTGATGTCGAGCGTGCGGCGCAGGATCTGCTCCTTGATGAAAAGCACGGCAATGAATGCCACCACGGAGATGACTGCGGCGATCTGGAAGATCGTGGCAGTGGCGTCGCCGTATGCGGCACGGAAGATGCCCTGGATGGCGGGCGGCAGGCTGCCAATGTCGAGCGAGTCGCCGGCACCGCCGTCGGACACCGGAATGTTGGCGGCGCGCAGGCCGTCAGCAGCACGGCTGCTCACGGAGCTGGACATGACGGCACCCAGCACCGAGACACCGATGGCACCGCCAACGGTGCGGAAGAACGCAATCGAAGCGCTGGCAGAGCCCACCTCGGAAACCCGGACGGTGTTCTGCACCGCCAGGACGAGGTTCTGCATGAGCAGGCCCATGCCCAGGCCGAGGACGAAGATGTACAGGCTGACCAGGACCATGTCGGTTTCGTGGTCCACGGTTCCTGCCAGCCCGGTCCCGGCGATAACCATGATCGTTCCCGCAATCAGGAACCGCTTCCACTTACCGAAGCGGCTGATCAGTTGCCCGGAGCCCACGGAACCGGCCAGGTTGCCGGCGATCATCGGAAGCATCAGCAGGCCGGCTTCGGTGGGGCTGAAGCCGCGGGCAATCTGGAAGTACTGGCCCAGGAAGGTGGTGGAGCCGAACATCGCGATTCCCACGGAAACGGAGGCCACAATGGCCAGGGCCGTTGTGCGCTGGCGGATGATCTGCAGCGGGATGATGGGTTCGCGGACCTTGGACTCCACGAGGACCAGCAGGGCCAGGAGAACGACGGCGCCGCCCACCATGGCGGCGGTCTGCCAGGACATCCACTCGTAGTAGTCGGCCTTGCCGGCGAATGAAACCCAGATCAGCAGCAGGGAGACACCGGCGGTCAGCAGGAGCGAACCGAGCCAGTCGATGCTGACCTTGCGGCGGGTGTGCGGCAGGCGGAGCGTGACCTGAAGCAGGAACAGTGCCACTACGGCCAGCGGCACGCAGAGGAAGAAGGTCCAGCGCCAGCCCAGCGGGCTGTCCACGATGAAACCGCCCAGCAGCGGGCCGCCGGCCGTGGCGACAGCCATGACCGCACCCATGTAGCCGGAATACCGGCCTCGCTCGCGCGGCGGGATGATCGATCCGATGACGGCCTGTACCAGCGCGGTCAGGCCACCCATGCCGATGCCCTGGATGACACGGGCGGTGAGCAGGACGGGCATGTTATCCGCCAGGCCGGCAACCACGGAGCCGATGACGAAGACGATGATGCTCAGCTGGACCAGCAGTTTCTTGCTGAACAGGTCGGCGAGCTTGCCCCAGATGGGGGTGGAGACGGCGTTGGCCAGCAGCGCCGCCGTGACCACCCAGGCGAAGTCCGTCTGCGTGCCGTGCAGGTCCGCCATGATGGTGGGCAGGGCGTTCGCCACAATGGTGGTGCTCAGCATGGCGGTGAACAATGCCGCGAGCAGGCCGGTCAGGGCCTGGAGGATCTGGCGGTGGCTCATTTCGCCGGGAACGTGGTTCTGCCGGGCAGGCTTGGCGCTCCGGCGGCCCTTGGCGGCCTTGGGGTTGTTGGGTTCGTTGGGGTTCTTGGGGTCGATGCCGGATGCGGACGCCGTGGCGTCCTGGCCGGGACTGGTTGTGGTTCTCTGCGACTCTGTCACTTCGCTGTCTCTCCTGCCGGGATGGGCATCTGTTGGGTACCCGGCTTCATTGCGCGGATTGCTGTGTGTAGTGATTCTGTGAGCTTGGCCAGCGATTCGCTGGCCGAACGTGCTTCTTCGCCTGTCCAGTCTCCGAGCATGTCCTGGAGCAGGGCTGCGCGGCGGCGCATCTCGTCAGCTACCACCCGGGTTCCCACCGGGGTGAGGCTCATCAGGTACGCCCGCCCGTCATCCGGATGGGGCCGCCGGAAGACGTAGCCCATCTCCACCAATTCGGTGATGTGCCGGCTCAGTCCTGCCGCCCCGATGCCCAGCTTCTCGGCCAGTTCGGTGGCCCGGATCTCGCCGGCATCGCCGATCATCCGCATTACTCCCTGCAGAGCAGTGCCCGGCCCCCGCGGATCCGCACTCTTCTGCGAGAGGCAACGCAGCTGGCGCTGGAGCTTGAAGACCAAGCTGATGAGTTCTTCGGCCGACTGCTGGTTGACTGCCACAAAACACCTGTCTGAATAATGTTGTTTGCCTCAGGCAACGATACGAGAAGTAATTGCCTTAGTCAACGAAATAATGGCAGGAGTTGCTTCACGCTGAAGTTTTTCGGCAGGGATGCCTCAGGCGGGCTCGCCGGAGTCAGCGGTTTACCGGCGCTACATATTCCCTGCTCCGCATATTCCTTGGTCCGCACCGGAAGCCGCTCAGAGCCCTCCAGCGCGGACCGCTCCGGACCGCTTAGACCGCCAGGTGCGTTGGGGAGAAGAGGCCAAGAGTCGCTTCGACCACCACCACGTTGGGCCCTTCGGCGGCGAGGGATTCAGCCAGTGCCGCCCCCACGCCGTCGGGCGCGGTCCTGAGGGCCGGGACGCCAAAGGACTCGGCCAGCTTCACGAAGTCCGGACCGGCAAGCTCGGTGGCGGTGGCCTTGCCGAAGGCGTCCACCATGTATTCGCGCAGGATGCCGTAACCGCCGTCGTCGACAATCAGCCAGGTCACGGGCAGGTTGTGCTGGCGGGCGGTGGCGAGTTCGGCGATGGAGTACATCGCCGAGCCGTCACCGGAGACGGCGAGGACGCGCTCCCCCAGCCCAACGGCACCCCCGATCGCTCCGGGGTAGCCGTAGCCCAGGCCGCCGGCACCCTGGGCAGAATGGAACTGTCCGGATCTGGCGTCCCAACAACTCCAGGCCCAGTACGCGGAGATGGTCATGTCCCAGTAGGTCTGCATGGAATCAGGAACTGCGGCGCGGATGTCGGCCATGAATTTCCGCTCCGTCACCAAGTCCTGGCCATCCAGGCGGGCGGATACCTTCGCCAGGGTCTGAGCCACGAGATCCTCGGGCGCCTGCCCGTTCCAATCCGGAACCTTCGCTCGCGAACCGGGGACAACGACGTCGAGGGCCTCCACCAGCGCTGCGAGGGCCTGGCCGGCGTCGGCACGGATGCCCAGTGCGGGCCGGTTGGATTCGAGCACCCGCGGCTCGGCATCAATCTGGATGATCCGGCCGCGCGGCGCGAGCGTGAAGTAATTGGACGTGACCTCGCCCAGGGAGGAGCCGATCACCAGCAGGACGTCGGCCTCTTCAAGGACATCGGTGGTGTGGCGGTCCTCGATCCACGACTGCAGGGACAGCTCATGGTTCCAGGGAAAAGCACCGTTTCCCCCGGGCGTGCAGATCACCGGTGCCCGCAGCATCTCAGCCAGGGACAACAGGTCCGCTTCAGCACCTCCCCGGCGGGTGCCGCCGCCGGCAATGATGGCCGGACGCTGCGCTCCGGAAAGCCACCGGACCGCTTCCTTGACCAATTCGGTCCGCGGCGGATTGTCGAACGGTTCGGCCAGCGCATCCTCGACGGCAGGAACCATCACCGGGTTCAACAGGACGTTTTGCGGGATTTCCAGCCACACCGGACCCATGGGTGAGGAAATGGATTCCGTCCAGGCATCCTGGATGGCCGAGGGGATGCCTGAGGCGTGCTGGATGAGGCGCTGGCTTTTGGTGACGTTGGCTGCCGACGCCTTTTGGTCATCGAGCTGGTGCAGCATGCCGCGGCGGCGGGCGCCAAGTCCCTCGATGGGTATCTGGCTGGCCACCACCACCATCGGCACGCCGGTGGCGTAGGCCTCCTGCAGCCCGGCGAGTGCCGTGAGAGCCCCCGGTCCGGTGGATAGGAAGACAACGCCCACCTGTCCCGTGGCCCGGGAGAAGCCGTCGGCAGCAAAGGCTGAGTTGTTCTCCACCCGCGAGGAGACAAACCGAAGCTCTGAGCGGGAGAGGGCGTCGAAGAGCCCCAGAGCGTGCTGGCCGGGAATGCCGAATACGGTGGTGGCCCCCAGAGCAGCCAGGGTTTCCACCACAAGGTCACCACCGTTGCGCACCGGAGTCTGTTCGCGGAGGCCCCGGTCCCTGCCGTCTTCTTCCAGGCCGCCCTCTTCTGCCAGTGCACTCATTCCGAAAGTCCCATCAACGTGATCAGGTCATAGGCGACGTGGGAAGCGGCCACCGCGGTAATGTCGGCGTGGTCATACGCCGGGGCCACCTCGACGACGTCGGCGCCCACCAGATTCAGGCCCCGCAGCCCGCGCAGGATTTCCAGCAGTTCGCGGCTGGTCATGCCGCCGGCTTCAGGAGTGCCGGTTCCGGGCGCATGGGCCGGGTCCAAAACGTCGATGTCAACGGAAACGTAGAGCGGCCGGGTTCCGATGCGGTCCCGGAGTTTGGCGATCACTTCGTCCACCCCCTGCCGGAAGACATCGGAGGAGGTCACAATGCCAAAGCCAAACCGCCGGTCGTCCTCAAGATCCCGCTTGCCGTAGAGCGGTCCGCGGGTGCCCACGTGCGAAATGGCCTCAGTGTCGAGGATCCCTTCCTCCACCGCCCGGCGGAATGGGGTGCCGTGGGTGTATTCCGCGCCAAAGTAGCTGTCCCAGGTATCCAGATGCGCGTCAAAGTGCAGCAGGGCAACGGGCTGCCCGGCGCGTTCGGCGGCGGCGCGCAGCAGGGGCAGGGCAATAGTGTGGTCCCCGCCCAGGGTCAGGAGCTTGGTTCCGGATTCGGTCAGGCCGAGCGCGTTGGCCTGGATGGCTTCGATGGCCTCATCGATGTTGAACGGATTGACGGCCATGTCTCCGGCATCCGCAACCTGGAGGTTCTCGAACGGAGAGGCATCCAGCGCCGGGTTGTACGGACGCAGCAGCCGTGAAGCCTCGCGGACATGGTTGGCTCCGAAGCGGGCGCCGGGCCGGAAGGAGACCCCCGAGTCGAACGGAACCCCGACAACGGCCACATCCGCAGATTCGACCTCGTCCAGCCTCGGCAGCCGCGCATACGTGGCCGGGCCGGCGTACCGCGGCACACGGGCCGCATCCACAGGTCCGATATTGCCGTTGGCGGTGATCCGCGGCGGATTCTGCATGCTGGCTGCTCCGATTCCGGACCTGCCCGAAACGGCCATGCCCTGTGCAGGCCTCTCCGGGACAGGCGCCCGGACCTCCGGACGCCGTTGCCTGGGAGGCATCAATAGTTTTCCCTGAGGCTAAAGTGGAACGGCAGCTCCCGTCAAGACTAGGCTGTTCCTATGGCGGCTCAACAACACAGTGCGGACAGTAACTACGACGTCGATGTTCTGATCGTGGGCGCAGGCCCCACAGGGCTGGCCCTCGCGGCTCAACTGGCGAGTTTTGGCACCAGTTTCCGAATCATCGACCGCGACTTGAACCGGTCGGAACATTCCCGGGCGCTGGCTCTGCAGCCGCGCACATTGGAAGCTCTTCGTCCGTTCGGCATCAGCAGTGCGCTGGCAGCGGCCGGCCGCCCCGCACGCGAACTGCACCTCCATCTTCCGGACCAAACCATCCCCGTGGATTTGGCCGACGCCGGCATCGAAGACTCCGAGTTTCAGCATCTGCTCTTCCTCTCCCAGGCGGAGACGGAACGCGCCTTGCTTTCTTACCTGGCCGGACGCGGAGTCCGGGTTGAGCGCGGTGTTGAGCTCCACGACTTGGAACGCCTTGACTCCGACGATCCCTTCGCCGGGATGGAAGCCAAAATCCAGCGGATGGACCGAGGCATCGAACGCGTCCGTGCCCGCTACGTGGTGGGTGCTGACGGCGCGCACAGCACCGTCCGCGCCAAGGCCGGCATGGACTGGCGCGGCGGGGTCTACCCCGGAACCTTCGTGCTGGCGGACCTGGAAGCCGACGGCGTGGAACCGGGCATTGTGCATTCCTATCTCAATGAGGACGGCTTCATGCTGCTGTTCCCGCTGGGCAGCCCCTCCACCTGGCGGCTGATCAGCATGAAGGATAAGGCAGACACCGCCGAGGCAACCCTGGACTCCCTGCAGTCCATCGCCGACCGGTTCACCGGCGGCACGGTGACGCTTTCCGATGCCAAGTGGATCAGCACCTTCAAGCTCTCCCACCAGATGGCCGAATACTTCCAGGACGGCTCGGTCTTCCTGGCCGGCGATGCAGCTCATGTTCACTCCCCCGTGGCGGCCCAGGGCCTGAACACCGGAATCCAGGACGCCCTGAACCTCGGGTGGAAGCTGGCCCTGGGTGCACGCGGGCTGGCTTCGGACGACCTGGTGGACAGCTATGACGCCGAACGGCGGCCCGTGGACCAGAGCGTCCTGCAGTTTACGGACCGTATCTTCCGGCTGGCTTCCAGCAAGAACGGTCTGCTGAAGCTTCCCCGGACCAAGATCCTCCCCGCCCTCGCACCGAAGGCTTCGGGCTCCAAGGCCCTGCGCAACCGCCTCTTCCGTACGGTCTCCCAGTTGGACACGCAGTACCGCGGCAGCGACGTGGTGGACACCGGCGCTACCCGTCTGCCGGCGTTCCTCACTGCCGGGCCCAAAGCCGGCGACCGGCTTCCGGACGCCGTGGTGCTGGACCACGGGCGCGAACTGCGCCTGCACGACGTCCTCTCCGCCCCCGGCTTCCATATCCTTCTGTGCGGTCCGGGCTGGCCGGCAGACGCCCAGCTGCGGCTGCACAACGCCTTGGAACGGCTCTCCCCGTGGGTCAGCGTCCGGCGCCTGAACGTGGGGAGCCGGCTGGCAGCCGCAAACCCCAATGAGGTCCAGGACGTCACCGGACTGGCGTTCGAACGGCTTGGTTTGAGTGTCCGCCGCCCGGAACTCCTGGTGGTGCGGCCCGACGGGCACATCGGCTTCCGTTCCCAGGGCATCGACACCACCGCGGCAGTGGATTACCTGAACCGGCTCACCACGCCCGCGGCAGCACTGAAGCCCGCCCCGGCAGAGGCTTAACCGTCCCGGCGGAGCCCGGGAACCGGCGGCCGGCTTTCGTCAGCTGGCCGCCGGGCTAACCAGCGTCCACAGGACCACGGCTTCCTCATCCGAGGGGTTGTGCCAGGAGTGCGGCTCCTGCCCGGGGAACGTCACGGTGTCTCCCTCGGACAGCTCCATCGTCTCCCCGGCGAACAGCAGGACAAAGCTTCCGCGGGACACATGGACCACCTCTACATCGCAGTCCACCGAGTACAGCTCGGTTTCCCCGGACCCGTGGGGCGCAATGACGGCCCGGATGACCTGGACCCGGCGTTCCGCCCGGGAAGTCACCAGCCGCTCGGTGATGCCGGTGCCGCCAAGCTGCACCGACGGTGCGTCATTCCAGCGCGTCAGCTCCCTGGCAGGAGCGGAGAAAAGGTCTCCAATGGAGATCGACAGCACCTGGCACAGGGTCAGCAGCGAGGCTACCGACGGGGAAGTGAGGTCCCGCTCCACGCGGCTCAGGAAGCCCTTCGTCAGGCCGGTCGCCCCGGCCACCTGCTCAATGGTCATTCGCCGGGCCTGCCGCGCGAGGCGAATCTTCGGCCCGATGGCCACCGGGGCGTTGGAGGGCTCTACGGGCAGGGCCTTCATCACGGCAAACGTCCTCTCACTTCTCGTCCCTGCCGCAAACCCGCAGAGTTCCCTTCACCGGTTCCGTACTCTGCAACCTAGCTGCGTTCCGGGACTCCGGCAGCTTCGACCTCGTCCGAGTCCGAATCCTCGTCGTCGTCCTCTTCCTCGGGATCACCCTCGTCTTCTCCGGTCCACACCTTGATGATCGCCCAGGTGACGGCCGCGATCGGAACCGAGAGGATGGCGCCGACAATGCCGGCAAGGATGGTTCCGGCGGTCAGGGCCAGCAGGATGACGAGGGCGTGGATGCTCAGGGTCCGGCCCATCACCACCGGCTGCAGGAAGTTGCCTTCCAGCTGGTTGACCAGAATGATCACGATGACCACGATCAGTGCCACGATCGGACCGTTGGCCACCAGGGCGATCAGGGCCGCGAGCACGCCCGCCGCCGTGGCACCCACCAGCGGGATGAAGGACCCAACAAACACGATCACGGACAGCGGCAGGGCCAACGGCACCTGCAGGATGAACAGGGCCGCACCGATGCAGATCGAGTCGACGGCGGCCACAATGGCGGTTCCGCGCACGTATCCGCCCAGCACTTCCATGGCACGGGTTCCGGACAGGCGCGCCTTTTGCAGCCGTTCGCCGTGGAACCAACGAAGAATGAAGGCCCAGATCTTGTCCCCGTCCTTGAGGAAGTAGAACAGGACCACGGCCATCAGCAGGAATCCGGTGACAAAGTTGGTGGCCACACCGATGCCGGCCAGCGCACCGTTGCCCACGGTGGAACTGGTGGCGAAACTGATCGCAGTGTCACGCGCGTTTTCGATGGTGGCGGCGTCATGCGGGATGGGGCTGTCCTGGATCAGCTCATAGAGCTGGTTGAAGCCATCCACTGCCTGGTCCACGAGCGAGCTCCACTCACTGCGGATGGCAAAGACGATGCCCGTGATGAGCCCGCCGAAAACCGCAAGCAGGAGCAGGAAGGACACCCCGGTGGCGAGGGCGCTTGGCCAGCCCTTGTGCCGGAGCCAGTTCACGAACGGAGCGATTGCTGCGGCCAGGATCAGGGCCAGCAACACGGGGATGACCACCAGGGTGATCTGCAGCAGCCCGTAAACTGCCACGCCCACCAGGAGCAGAACCAGCAGGATCTGGGCGGAACGCTGGCCGGCATGGCCAAGGGCGCCGTTCCAATACCCGTTGGGAGCATCCCGAGCCGGTCCGCGCTTGAGGGGGGACGGTGTTCTGGGCATATCTGATCTTCCTGTCTGCGAAACCGGGTGAAGAGTTGCTCTAGCTGTTTTCTGTTGTGCTGCCGTTTTCGGCAGAGTTTGGGGTGTCCGGGGCATTGCCGCCGGCGGCGCCTGGCTCGGTGTTACCCGGACCGGTCAGGCTGTCCCGGACATGCCGGCGCATCACCTTCCCGATCAGCGAGCGCGGCAGATCCGGGATTTGCACGATCCGGCGGGGCACCTTGTAGGCGGCGAGTTCATTGCGGACGTACTCGCGGAGGCCTTCAGGGTTGAAATGCGCGTCTTCCTTCAGGACCACTGCCGCCACCACGTCCTCACCCCCGCTGGCCCGGCCAATGCCGACGACGGCGGCGTCGGCAATGCTGTCATGGCGCATCAGGGCTTCCTCCACCTCGGTGGGGGAAACATTGAAGCCGCCGGTGATGATCAGTTCCTTGATCCGGTCGCGGATGGTGACGAAATGGTCTTCATCCACGGTGACGATATCGCCGGTCCGGAACCAGCCCCCGTCCAGCAGTGCAGCGCTCGTTTCCGCCGGCTTGTTCCAGTACCCCTGGAAGACCTGGGGCCCGCGGACCAGCAGTTCCCCCGGCTCGCCCTGCGGGCGGTCGATGTCCGGGTTTTCCGGGTCCACAACGCGGATATCGGTCAGCGGGAACGGCACACCCACTGTCCCGGACTTCCGGGTGGGTCCCATCGGGTTGCCAACCGCCACCGGCGAGGTCTCGGTCAGGCCGTACCCTTCGATCAGGTGGCCTCCGGTGGCCTCTTCCCAGACCTTGACGGTGGACGCCGGCAGGTTCATGGCACCGGAAATCGCGTAGCGCAGGCCCTTCAGCGATATGCCCTGCTCCTTGGCCCCGGCCGCAATGCGGTCGTAAATCGGAGGAACCGCGGGCAGGAAGGTGGGAGGCGACTTCTTCACGGCCTTCAGCACCAGGTCCACGTCGAATTTGGGGAACAGGACCAGCTTCGCACCGAGGCTCATGGCCGTGGTGAGGCACAGCGTCAGCCCGTAGGCGTGGAACATGGGCAGGACGGCGTAGAACGTCTCCTTGCCCGGGCGCAGCCCGGGCACCCAGGCTCTCCCCTGCGCCGCGTTGGCCATCAGGTTGGCGTGGCTGAGCATGGCACCCTTGGGGCTGGACGTGGTGCCGCTGGTGTATTGGATGGCGGCCAGGTCCGACGCCGCGGGGCGGGGATGACGCCGGGGCAGCGGCCTGTTATCCAGCAGTTTCTTCCACACGACCACGCGGCGCGGCCCCGCGGCCGGGGGCTTGGAGACAGTCAGGGCGCTGCGGGCCTTACGTGCGGCGGGCACCGGAAGTTTCAGGGCCAGCCGGTTTTTCAGCGGCATGCTGTCGATGAGGTTCACTGAGATGATGGTGCGCAGCGGAACGTCCTCCGGAAGCGCCTGCAGCCGGTCCACTGCCTGGTCCCACGCCACGGCTACCGTGGCGCCGTGGTCCTCGAACTGGTGGCGCAGCTCCCGGTCGGTGTACAGCGGGTTGTGCTCCACGACGACGGCGCCCAGCCGCAGGATCGCGTAGAACGCCACGATGTGCTGGGAGCAGTTCGGCAGCACCAGGGCAACCCGGTCGCCCTGCTTCACGCCGAGCTTCTTCAGGCCGTTGGCTGCCCGGCGGATCTGTTCGCCGAGGGCCTGATAGGTGGTGGTTGCACCAAAGAATTCAAGGGCCGGTTTCGACCCGTACTTCCGGATTGATTCGTCCACCATGTCCACCAGGGATCCCTCCGGCAGACGCAGGTCCACGGGGACTCCGGCGCTGTAGTGGCGGGTCCAGGGCCGCGGGAAGTCTGCCGGGGCTGAAAGCGTAGAAGTACTCACGTCTCCGACTTTAGCCGCTGGGCGGAGGGCATCCTGCCGTGGCCCGCCCGGTCCGGTGCCAAAAACGTCTCCCACTGGCTGCATCCTGCCTTCCTCTGATTGCTGGTCATTCTCGGCTACACTGATAGGTCGAAGGGGAGTAGCTCCGGCCCTCCCGCATCATCCATGGTAGTAAACGCACGCAGCAGCGATTGCGTTTCATGCGCCGGATGTGCGGGCAGCCGAGGTCTGTCGACATACTGGCCGCCGTTGTGCGGCCCGGCATTCCACCCGCAGCGTTCAACGCGCGGGCGAGCGAGACCTTCGGTCAGTTTGACTACCAACTGACCGGAGCCTCCCGAAAACCGCTCCGGTCCCCGCACCAGGAGCATTGTGAACACCCACCCCGCAGACGAGCGCTTCTCAGGTTCCGAGCCGCCGTCGTCGTCCGACCTTAAGCGGTGGCGGCAGTATCTGGCGGATGAACGCGCCGAGGCAGACACCTACCGCTACCTGGCCGAACGCCGCGACGGCGAAGAACGCGACATCCTGCTGGCCCTCGCCGAAGCCGAAGGCCGCCATGCGGCCCACTGGCGCGAACTGCTGGGAGAAGACAGCCACCGCGAAGTCAGGGCAACCCTGCGCAACCGGATGCTGGCATTCCTGGCCCGGCGCTTCGGATCGGTCTTTGTACTGGCCCTGGCCCAGCGTGCCGAAGGCCGCTCCCCCTACGCACAGGATCCCCATGCCACCAGCGCCATGGCGGCGGATGAGCAAATCCATGAGGAAGTGGTCCGCGGACTGGCCACCCGCGGACGGACCCGGCTCTCCGGCAATTTCCGGGCAGCCGTATTCGGGGCCAATGACGGCCTCGTATCCAACCTGGCCCTGGTGATGGGCATCGGAGCCACCGGCGTGTCCAGCGGTTTCATCCTCTTCAGCGGGCTGGCCGGGCTGCTGGCCGGCGCGCTGTCCATGGGCGCCGGCGAATACGTGTCGGTGCGTTCCCAGCGTGAGCTGCTGGAAGCCTCCCGCCCCACCCAGATCACGCTGGATGCCGCCAAGTCACTGGATATCGACGCCAACGAACTGGTGCTGGTCTACCGGGCGCGGGGCATGACAGCCGAAGCAGCCGAACACCGGGCAGCTGAACGGATGGGACTGTACAGCTGCGACTGCGACCCGAGTTTTTCACTCAATCCCGAGGCTGAGGAAGACGCCGGCGACGAGCACGAAACCGTGGGAACCGGACTCGGTGCCGCCGTGTCCAGCTTCTGCTTCTTTGCTTCCGGAGCCGTTATCCCCGTCCTGCCGTATATCTTCGGGCTTACCGGTGTGGCCGCCGTCGTTCTTTCCTGTGTCCTCGTGGGCCTTGCCCTGCTCATGACCGGCGCGGTGGTGGGCCTGCTTTCCGGCGCTTCGCCGCTGAAGCGCGGACTGCGCCAGCTGGCCATCGGGCTGGGCGCTGCCGGGGCTACCTACCTGCTCGGGCTCCTCTTCGGCACCGGGGTGGCTTAGGCTTCCCCCATGACTGTTTCAGTGCCTGTCCTTCCGCTGCGCAGCGGAGCCGCCATCCCGCAGATCGGACTGGGCACGTGGCCCCTGGACGACGACGAAGCGGCGAGCGCCGTGGACACTGCTGTGGGACTGGGCTACCGCCACTTCGACACTGCCGAGAACTACCGCAACGAAAAGGGCGTGGGGGTTGGGCTGCGCCGCAGCGGAATCGACCGTACGGAAGCTTTCATTACCACCAAGTTCAACAAGGAATGGCACAGTTACGACGGCGTCCGCAGGGCTCTGGACGCTTCCATGCAGCGGCTGGGCACGGAGTACGTGGATCTGCTGCTGATTCACTGGCCCAATCCCGGGCTGGACCAGTACGTGGAGGCGTTCCGAGGGATGCGCGCCGCGCAGGATGAGGGCCTGGTGCGGGCGGTGGGCGTCTCCAATTTCAAGCCGGCCCATCTGCAAAAGCTCGCCGACGCCGGGTTGGTTCCGGAAGTGAACCAGGTTCAGCTTGACCCCTACCGTCCGCGCCGTGATGTGCGCGAGGCCAACGCGTCGCTGGGCATCGTGACGGAAGCCTGGAGTCCGCTGGGCAAGGGCACTTCCCTGCTGGAGGAAGCCCTGTTGAAGGACCTTGCGGCCAAGTACGGCAAGACGCCGGCCCAGATTGTCCTGCGCTGGGATGTCCAGTCCGGCATCGTCACGATTCCCAAATCCGCTAACCCGCAGCGCATGGCGGAGAACCTGGACATTTTTGGTTTTGAGCTGGCGCCGGAGGAAATGTCGGCCTTGGGAGGCCTGGAAACAGGGCTCCCGGTAACCGATTCGGACAGCTTCGGCCATTAGGACAGGAGTCCGCTGCACCTTCGCCTCCGGCCTGCGTCCCCGCACCTTTGCGGAGAGGCGCGTGTGTGTGTTCTGCCACCGCGCGGCCGCCGGAATTCGCGTAGAACCGCGGTAACATGCGGTTGCCGCGGTTAGCCGGCCCTCGGAGCATTTGACTTGAAAGCCCAGCCGGGAAACTCTGATAATGACTACGAGTCATTACGTACCAGGTACGGAAGAACGCACAAGAGGGGCAGCGTCGCTTTCATCACCCGGTAGAGCCATGCCCGCAGAACCATTGGACGCAGAGTCTGTGTCTGCGAATCCGCTGATGAGCCGCCTCGTCCCAAGCCGCCTGTCGACTCCCTGCGGAGCCGGGCATTTCTTCCGTTAACACCAAGGAAGGCCTATGGCTAACATGACTGAACCTAACCCCGTTCCGGGGCAGGGCCGGGAAGGACGCGGCGGAGCGATCCTCCCTGACGCGGCCCCCGGAACAGCTTCACTGCACGGCTATGATCAGCCCGCAGCGACCGTTGAAGCAGACGTAAACCCCGACCAGGAGCTGTTGCAGCAGCTGCGGGAAACCGAGCGTGCGCACGAAGAAGCGCGCAGCACCGAGACTCCGGCCAAACTGGACAAGGTTCTCTTCGGCATTACCGGAGCGCTGGCCATTGCCTTTATCCTCTGGGGTTTCTTCGGCGGGGATTCCCTGGCGACGTCGTCACAGGCCGCCCTTGACTGGGTCATGACCAATACCGGTTGGCTCTTTGTGCTGCTGGCGTCCTTCTTTGTGGTCTACGTCCTGTGGCTTGCACTGGGCCGCTTCGGAAACATACCGCTGGGCAAGGATGACGAGGAACCGGAGTTCACTACTCTGTCCTGGATTTCCATGATGTTCGCCGCCGGCATGGGCATTGGCCTGATGTTCTACGGCGTGGCAGAACCGCTCTTCCACTACGTGTCGCCGCCCCCGGGCACCGTGGACGGACAGACGCCCGAAGCCCTGCGCACGGCGATGGCCACCTCCATGTTCCACTGGGGCCTGCACCCGTGGGCCATGTACGCCATTGTTGGCATCGCCATGGCCTACGGAAGTTACCGGCTCGGCCGCAAACAGCTCATTTCTTCGACCTTTACCTCGCTGTTCGGCAGGGCACGGGTGGACGGACCCCTCGGGAAGCTGCTGAATATCTTCGCCATCTTCGCCACCCTGTTTGGCACCGCAGCATCGCTGGGCCTGGGCGCACTCCAGATCGGCAGCGGACTTGAATCGACCGGCTGGATGGGAACGGTGGGCACTCCGATCCTGGTGGGCATTGTCGCCATTCTGACGGCCTGCTTCGTAGCCTCTGCCATGTCCGGAATTTCCAAGGGCATCCAGTGGCTCTCCAACATCAATATGGGCCTGGCCCTGGTTCTGGCGATCGTCGTCTTCATCGCCGGACCCACCCTCTTTATCCTGAACGTGGTTCCCTCCGCCATTGCCGACTATGCCGGCAACATGGCGGAGATGGCTTCCCGGACCGAGGCCGTGGGCGATGAATCCATGCGCGAATGGCTCTCCGGCTGGACCATCTTCTACTGGGCCTGGTGGCTGTCCTGGACGCCTTTCGTTGGCATGTTCATTGCCCGGATCAGCCGCGGCCGCACCATCCGCCAGTTCGTCACCGGCGTCCTGCTGGTGCCGTTCGTGGTGACTGTTCTGTGGTTCTCCATCTTCGGCGGAGCCGCCATCGGCACGCAGCAGAGCGCGGCACCGGGAGAGGCAGACGCCCTGACAGCGGCCGCCGGATCCGATGCCGCACTGTTTGAGCTGCTCGCACTGCTGCCCATGCCCAACCTCATCGCCGCCGCCGTGGGAGTTCTGGCGATGGTCCTGGTGGGCATCTTCTTTGTCACCGGAGCAGATTCCGCGTCCCTCGTGATGGCTTCCCTGAGCTCCAACGGCTCGGAGAAGCCGGCCCGCGCGATCGTCATCTTCTGGGGTGTGCTGACCGGCGCCGTGGCCGCAGTGATGCTCATGGCCGGAGGCGATGATCCCTCGGCGGCCC
Organism: Arthrobacter sp. TJ-178; assembly: GCF_058269275.1. Taxonomy (NCBI): domain Bacteria; kingdom Bacillati; phylum Actinomycetota; class Actinomycetes; order Micrococcales; family Micrococcaceae; genus Arthrobacter; species Arthrobacter sp. TJ-178. Next base: position 72,821 of record NZ_JBZCNK010000007.1, read on the forward strand.
TGGGAGCCCTGCAGCGCATCACCATTGTGGCGGCCCTGCCGTTCGCCATCGTCATGCTCCTCATGACCGTGGCGCTGGCCAAGGACCTCGCCCGCGACCCCATGGCCCTGCGCCGTGAGTTGACCAAGTCAGTGGTGCAGCGCGCCATTGCCGCCGGCGTGGACGAGCACGGCGGATCAACGTTTGACCTGTCGACCGTTGAACACGACACGACAGCGCACGACGTCGTAACGCCCGCCCCGGTGCCGGCACCCTCGGCCCGGGCAGGCAAATCAGCAGACGGGGAAACTCTGAACCCGCGCAGCTAACCGCGCCGAGGACTCCAGCAAGCTGAAGCACCACAACAAAAAGGTTCCGGCCGCCGCTTTCTGCGGCGGCCGGAACCTTTTGCTTTACCGGGGCTGACCCCTAGTGAACCGTTCCGCGAAGCTGCTCTTCGACCTCTTCCAGGCTCTTTCCCCGGGTCTCGGGCATGAAGCGCTTCACGAAGAGGATGGCGCAGATGCCCAGGGCCACGAAGATGAAGAACGTGGAGGAGATTCCCAGTCCCGCCATCAGGACCGGGAAACAGAAGCCGACGGCGAAGTTCGCCATCCACTGGACGAACACGGACAGGCCCATGCCCAGACCGCGGACCCGCAGCGGAAAGATTTCAGCGATCATCAGCCAGGTCACCGGTGAAATGGAGCCCTGCTGGAAGGCTAGGAACAGCACGGTCAGGGACAGCACCACAAAGCCGCGCGCAGTTCCCTCGGGCATGGCAATTGAGGCAACTCCAATCAGCAGCAGCGTGGTGGACGTGCCGATCAGCCCGGTGATGAGCATGGGCCGCCGCGCCACCTTGCCCAGCAGCCAGATGCCCAGGATTGCCGCGGCAACAGACACCACCCCGTTGGCGATGTTGGCGGTGAGCGCGGCCTCGGTGCCGAATCCGGCGTCGGCCAGGATTTGGGTGCCGTAATACACAATCGCGTTGACGCCGGTGATCTGCTGCACCACTGACATCCCCATGCCGATCAGGAGCACCCGGAACAGCCAGGGCTCGGCGAAGTCCTTCAAGGACCCGTGACGGGTGGTTTCCTCGGCGGCCAGGGCCCGGACGGCGTCGTATTCGGTTTGCGCATCTTCGGTGCTGCGGATTTTCTGCAGGACGGCCATCATCTGCGGATAGCGTCCCTTCGCGGCGAGCCAGCGCGGGCTTTCCGGAACGAACTTCATGCCGATCCACAGGGCGATGGCCGGCAGCGACGCCGCGGCAAGCATCCACCGCCAGATATGGTCTTCTCCGCCCCACACATTGCCGATGCCTGCGTTGACGGTGAAGGCAGCCAGCTGGCCGGTGACAATCATCAGCTGGTCGCGGGTCACCATTTGTCCGCGCCGGTTGGCCGGGGCAATTTCGGACAGGAACATGGGCACGACGGCGGAGGCGCCGCCCACGGCCAGGCCCAGCACCACGCGGGCCACCACCATCAGGCCGACGGCGGGTGCTGCGGCAGTGCCGAGGGCGCCTGCGAGGAAGACCGCGGCGAGGACCATGAGCAGGCGGCGGCGGCCAAACCGGTCAGCCAGCTGCCCGGCGGCAAGCGCGCCGAATGCCGCCCCGAAAAGCAGGCTGGAAGTGATCAGTCCTTCGGTGAACGGGGTCAGGCCCAGGTCATCTTTCATGAAGGGCAGCGCCCCGTTGATGACCCCCGTGTCATAACCGAACAGGAAGCCTCCGAGGGTGGCAATCCAGGAGGCACGCCCCAGCGCACCGGGGTGGCGGTTGCGGCCCTGCCGGCCGGAGGGGGTTTCAGTTGCGGACATCACGTTCTTTCTGGATATAGCCAAGCGCACAAAAACCCCCGCCGGCCGGAAAAACTCCGGCAGACGGGGGCAGATGCGTGCGTATTAGAGCGCTGCGAAAACTTCGCGCAGCAGAGTCGCAGTCTCGGACGGCGTCTTGCCGACCTTGACGCCCGCAGCTTCAAGAGCTTCCTTCTTGGCCTGGGCGGTTCCTGCGGAACCGGAGACGATGGCGCCGGCGTGGCCCATGGTCTTGCCTTCGGGAGCGGTGAAGCCGGCCACGTAGCCCACAACGGGCTTGGTAACGTTGGCCTTGATGTACTCGGCAGCGCGTTCTTCGGCGTCGCCGCCGATTTCGCCGATCATGACGATTGCCTTGGTCTCGGGGTCAGCTTCGAACGCAGCCAGGGCGTCGATGTGCGTGGTGCCGATGACGGGGTCGCCGCCGATGCCGATTGCGGTGGAGAAGCCCAGGTCCCGCAGTTCGTACATCATCTGGTAGGTCAGGGTGCCGGACTTGGAGACCAAGCCGATCGGGCCCTTGGAGGTGATGTTGTTCGGGGTGATGCCAACCAGGGCCTCGCCCGGCGTGATGATGCCGGGGCAGTTCGGGCCGATGATGCGCGTGATCTGGTTGCCGTTTTCGTCCACCTTGGACTGGGCGTGGGCCCAGAACTCGGCGGAATCCTGCACGGGAACACCTTCGGTGATGACGACGACGAGGCCGATGCCGGCGTCGATCGCTTCCATGACGGCGTCCTTGGTGAAGGCCGGCGGCACGAAGACGATGGAGACATCGGCGTCGGTCTTGTCCATGGCCTCGGTGACGGTGCCGAAGACGGGCAGTTCCACGTCGCCGTGGGTGACGGAGGTGCCGGCCTTGCGGGCGTTAACGCCGCCGACAACCTGGGTTCCGGCCTTGAGCATCAGGGCGGTGTGCTTGGTTCCTTCGCCGCCGGTGATGCCCTGAACGATGACCTTGGAGTCCTTGTTCAAGAAGATAGACATAAGGGGATTCTCTTTCTAAAGGTTCGACAGGCTCTGGATCAGCGAGCGGCGTGAGCGAGCTCGGCAGCCTTGTCGGCGCCTTCGTCCATGGTGGTTGCCAGCGTGACCAGCGGGTGGTTGGCCTCGGCAAGGATGCGGCGGCCTTCTTCGACGTTGTTGCCGTCCAGGCGGACGACCAGCGGCTTGTTGGCTTCGTCGCCCAGGATTTCCAGGGCCTTGACGATGCCGTTGGCGACTGCGTCACAGGCGGTGATGCCACCGAAGACGTTGACGAACACGGACTTGACCTGCTCGTCGTTCAGGATGACGTCCAGGCCGGCGGCCATGACGGATGCCGAGGCTCCGCCGCCGATGTCCAGGAAGTTGGCGGGCTTCACGTTGCCGTGCTTCTCACCGGCGTAGGCGACGACGTCCAGCGTGGACATGACCAGACCGGCGCCGTTGCCGATGATGCCCACCTGGCCGTCGAGCTTGACGTAGTTCAGGTCATTGGCCTTGGCCTTGGCCTCGAGCGGGTCCGCTGCGTCCTTATCTTCCAGCGCGGCGTGGCCGGGCTGGCGGAAGTCTGCGTTTTCGTCCAGGGAAACCTTGCCGTCGAGGGCAACGATGTCACCGGCTCCGGTGCGGACGAGCGGGTTGACCTCCACGAGCGTGGCGTCTTCCTTGACGAAGACGTCCCACAGCTTCAGGATCGCGTTGACGACTCCTTCGCGCAGTTCCGGTGCGAAGCCGGCGGTGTCGACAATCTCTTCTGCCTTTGCCTGGTCGATGCCCACGGCGGGGTCAACGGCAACGCGGGCCAGGGCGTCGGGGCGCTCTACGGCGAGGACCTCGATTTCCATGCCGCCTTCAACCGAGCACATGGCCAGGTAGTTGCGGTTGGCGCGGTCCAGAAGAACGGAGAAGTAGAACTCCTCGGCAATGTCCGCACCCTGTGCGATCATCACGGTATTAACGGTATGGCCCTTGATGTCCATTCCGAGGATGTCGGAAGCGTACTGGAACGCCTCGTCAGCGGTCTTGGCGACCTTGACGCCGCCGGCCTTGCCTCGGCCACCGACCTTGACCTGCGCTTTGACGACAACTACGCCGCCAATCTTCTCGGCTGCAGCTTTTGCTTCTTCAGGAGTGTGCGCCACGATTCCGGCAAGCACGGGTACTCCGTGCGCCTCAAACAGATCGCGCGCCTGATATTCAAACAGGTCCACGGGCTAGTGTCCTTCTACGTCGAAGTAGGTTTACATTCGATCAAATGATCGCAGAAGCAGATGCGTCACGCCGGTCTGCCTCTCTGGGAACTTTAGTCGCTTGGTGTCCGACGCCGTCCCCAGAGTACCCCTTTAGTGATTAAGCGCACAGTTCTATGGTTTGTAGAAATTGGGCACCGTGAGCTATGAGGACGGAGCTTACCGCAAGCGTCAGGACTCTTTGGTCAGCGGCGCGTACCGCAGCAGGAGGCGCTTCTCACCGACGTCGAACTTGACCTTGGCTACGGTCTTGTCTCCGCTGCCTTCCACCGCGAGCACGGTCCCGTGTCCAAAGGAGGTGTGGTTAACCTTGTCCCCCGCGGACACGGCAATGACTTCCTTTTGCGGCTGGACCCGGCCGATGGCCTTGGCCACGGGCGCGGCGGAGATGTTGCCGCCGGTCCCGGAGCCCGACGCCGATCCGGCGCCCCAGTGCGAGCCGCCGTAGCGGCTGGAGCCGGAACCGGTGCTTCCGCCCCAGGTGGGCCGGTCCATCCCCTCGCGCTTCCAGTCGATGAGCTCCCCCGGAATTTCGCCCACAAACTGGCTGGCCGGGTTGTACTGGCTCTGTCCCCACATGCTGCGCACTTCCGAGCGCGTGATGTAGAGGCGTTTGCGGGCGCGGGTCAGGCCCACATAGGCCAGCCGCCGCTCCTCGGCCAGTTCCGCCGGGTCGGTGGCGGAGCGCTGGTGCGGGAACAGCCCCTGCTCCATGCCGGTCAGGAAGACCACGGGGAATTCCAGGCCCTTGGCGGTGTGCAGCGTCATCAGGGTGACCACACCCTGCCGCCGGGATTCCTCCACGGCAGCAGCAACTTCCTCGGCGGATCCCTCCGGGGCGTCGGGAATGGAGTCGGCGTCCGCCACCAGGGAAACCTGTTCCAGGAATTCGCCCAGCGATCCCTCGGGATTGTCCTTTTCGTATTCGCGGACCACGGCCACCAGCTCGGCAAGGTTTTCCACCCTTGATTCATCCTGGGGATCCGCGGAAGAACGCAGCTGCGCCAGGTAACCGGTCTGTTCAAGCACAGCTTCCAGAGCGGCGGAGGCGCCGGAGCCGTTGGCTACTTCGGCCAGGTCATCGATGAGCTTGACGAACCCGTTGACCGCGTTCAGTGACCGGGTGGCCAGCCCGGGGGCCTCCCCGGCCCGCCGCAGGGCTGCCATGAAGGAGATGCGTTCCCGTTCGGCCAGGGCCGCCACGGAGTATTCGGCACGGTCGCCGATCCCGCGTTTGGGCTCGTTGAGGATCCGGCGCAGGTTCACGACGTCGTCGGAGTTCACCAGCACGCGCAGGTAAGCCAGCGCGTCCTTGATTTCCTTGCGCTCGTAGAACCGGGTGCCGCCCACCACTTTGTAGGGCAAACCCACGCGCACCAGGACGTCTTCCAGGGACCTTGACTGTGCGTTGGTGCGGTAGAACACCGCGACGTCGCCCGGGCGCAGACCCTCTTCGTCCTGCAGGCGGTCGATTTCCTCGGCAATGAACCGGGCTTCTTCGTGTTCGTTTTCGCCGACGTAGCCAACAATCTTCTCGCCGTTGCCCTCGGCCGTCCACAGCCGCTTTTCCGGCCGGTTGGGGTTGCGGGAGATGACGGCGTTGGCCGCGTTGAGGATGGTCTGGGTGGAGCGGTAGTTCTGCTCCAGCAGGATGGTGCGTGCCCTCGGGTAATCCTTCTCGAAGTCATTGATATTGCGGACGTCGGCACCGCGGAAGGCGTAGATGGACTGGTCAGAGTCCCCGACGACGGTCAGCTCGGCCGGCGGAATGTCCAGCGTGTTGCCTTCCCCGGGCACACCCACCAGTTCCCGGACCAATGCGTACTGGGCGTGGTTGGTGTCCTGGTACTCGTCCACGAGGATGTGGCGGAACCGGCGGCGGTAATACTCGGCCACTCCGGGGAAAGCGCGGAACAGATACACCGTCTGCGCAATCAGGTCGTCAAAGTCCATGGCGTTGGCTGAACGCATGCGTTCGGCGTAGCCCTTGTAGACGTCCGCCACGGCCTGCTCGAACGGATCGGCGTAGTTGGCGGAGGCTGCAAAGGACTCCTCATCAACCAGCTCATTTTTCAGCGCGGAGATCTTATGCATGATCATCTTGGGAGTGAAGCGCTTGGGGTCCAGATCGAGACCCTTGGCCACCAGGGTGATCAGCCGCAGGGAATCGGCGGAGTCGTAGATCGAGAAGTTGGAATTCATGCCCACGGTCTTCGCCTCGCGGCGCAGGATGCGCACGCAGGAGGAGTGGAACGTGGAAATCCACATGGTCTTGGCCACCCCGCCCACGAGTGCTTCGATGCGCTCACGCATTTCCGCCGCGGCCTTGTTGGTGAACGTAATGGCCAGGATCTGGCCGGGGTTGGACCGGCCCGTGGCCAGCAGATAGGCAATCCGATGGCTGAGCACCCGCGTTTTTCCCGACCCGGCGCCGGCAACGATCAGCAGCGGCGAGCCGGCATGCTTGACGGCTTCCTCCTGCTGCGGATTCAGGCCGTGCAACAGTTCCGCCGCCCGCTTCTCGTCCACGCGGGAGGCAGCCCGGTGGTGCTCTCCGCCGGAGGACCCGGCCGGTGCCGCATCCGTCTTCACGGAGTCGGTTTTGGCAGAGTCAGTCTTGGGAGAGTCGGTTTTGGCGGCTGAAAAGTACGGATCAAAAAGATAGTCCATGGTGTTCTTAAGTCTAGGCGCTGGCACCGACCATTTCCGGCGGCCCGACCTGCGCGGCAGCGGCCCTACAGACCGTGCCGCGGCGTCAGGCAGAAGCGGAGGCGAGCGCGTCCCGGATTTCACTGACCGCTGAAGCCGTTCCGGCGATGTGCCAGCGAAAGCCGTTCACTTCCTCCACAGCGGTGCTTCCGCCGGCAGCGCGCACAATGGCCTTACCCGGCAGCCAGTCCCATTCCGGGCAGCTGTGCTGGAACCAGGCACCGAGACGCCCGGAAGCTACCCCGCCAAGATCGCAGGAACCCGATCCCAGCATGCGGATCGTGGCAGTCCTCGAGGCTGCAGCCGTCCAGGGGCCGGCCACCTCGGGACGGCGGAGCCAAGTGGGATGCAGATACGTTCCGGCGCTGAGACGGTCCAGGGAGACGTCGTCAAGCGAAGGCATCGGCGTCCCGTTCAACGTGGCGGGATGCCCCTCTCCCCCAACCCACAGCTGATCTTCCTGCGGCTGGTAGATGGCTCCGAGCAGGACGTCCGGGTCTCCGTCGAGGGAATCCGGCTGGTCCGCCTTCAGGGCAATGGCGGAGCACCAGTAAGTGGATCCGGCAAAAAAGTTGTAGGTGCCGTCCACCGGATCAATGACCCAGGACCGGCCTGAAGTGCCCTGCACGCTTGCACCCTCCTCCCCCACGATCCCGTCGTGCGGCCGCAGCCTGCGCAGTTGTTCCACCACCAGTTTTTCCGCGGCGTGATCCGCCGCTGTCACGACGTCGGACACGCTGGTCTTGGCTGTGGCGGTCAGTCCCGCCGAGCGCATGCGCAGTGCCAGGGCACCGGCTTCACGCACCAGATCAGCGGCCAGGGAAAAGTCATCCTTTGTGGCGGTAACGTTCATGCCGACAGCCTATCCGCAGGCACCTGCGAACCAAAGGAAGCGGACCGGGAGCCGCAAACCGGCGCCGGGCCGGGCTGCCTCCGCTCCGCAAAACTGATGAAGGGAAGCGGAGATACCCTTATAAGCATGGGAAAAACTCCGGCACAGCGGGCAGCGAAGCACGGCTCCGAAGCGGCAATGCCTCCGCATCTTGCACAGACCACAGCTCCCCGCTCTCCGCAGCAGACCAAGTCCAACGCGAATCTGCTCCTCACGGCAGCTGTTGTCACCACCTTGTTTATGTTCTTTTACCTGCACCTCATGGTGCTGGAGCAGATGACGCAGCTCTCCAACGGCATGGCCATGCCGGATTCGCTGGTGGGCGGTTACAGCATGGAGTACCTGGCTGACCTCCGCTCGGTAATGGACGGGGATGCCCTCGGCCAGCTCAGCTACGTCCATAAAACAGCGGGCACCATCTTTCCCCTGATGTTCGGGTTTACCTGGCTGCTGATCATTGGGCTGAACGCCCGCGGGCGGATCCGGCGCTGGGTACTGTGGGCAGCCCCGATCCTCTTTGTCATTGTCGACCTGTGGGAGAACGTCGCCATTGACGCAGCCTTGGGCACCGGAACCCTGACCAGTGCCGACGCCACGCTGGCGAGTGTCCTGACGATAGCCCGCTGGGTGCTGTTCGCCCTGAGCCTGCTGGCCGCTGTTGTTGCCGTGTTCGGCCGACGCGTTCCGAAATCTTCCCAGCGGCTCCCGCGCTAGGCAAAGCGGGACGGGGGCCGGCCCGGCGGAGCTACTCGGCCGGGCTTTTCTCCGCCGCAAACCCCTTGGTGAGACTCCCGGCGACTCCGGCCAGAAGAACATATGCCGCGATTATCAGCACCCTGTAGGCTCCGTCGCCGAGCGAATCGCTAAGCATCGTTCGTCCGGCGAAGATGAACCCCGAAGCGCTGAGACAAAAGTGCAGCCGAGGCGAACCAAAATACTCTGCGTTTCGACAAATCGCTGTCTTTCACCGGACACTCCCTGCGTTTGAAAGCTCTACCGGCCCAAGGCTCCAGAAGGACCCTGAACCGCTCGAAGCACTGCGTCAAAATCAGAAACCGGACACAAACATACATAATGTTGTCACCGCCGTCACCCAAGAGCGGATTTTGCGAAACCCGGGACGGTGAAGATGAAGTCCCGGCGGGAGTTATGCGCCGGACACGGAACGGGAGAGGGCCCGCCCGGCATCGTCCGGACGGGCCCTCTCCCGTTACTGCTTCGTTTGTCTTACGTTTCTATTGCTGTGACGGTGGCTGCTGCGTTACCGGACATCCGCCCGGTGCGCACCCGCGGGTGCGGTCTCCAGCTTCGGGCCCGAGCCATTCCCCGGCTGCGCCTCGTGACGGCCGCCCCCTGTGCCGTTGGACTCCGGCTTGGACGGCCACCAGAACTTCTCCCCCAGGATGAAGACCAGCGCCGGAACAATGACGGTCCGCACCACCAGGGTGTCCAGCAGGACACCGATGGCCACGGTGATGCCCACCTGGGTCAGCGTGACCAGCGGCAGGACACCCAGGACGGCAAACACGGCCGCCAGCAGGATGCCGGCGCTGGTGATCACGCCGCCGGTGGAGCGCAGCGCACTGAGCATGCCCGGCTTGGTGCCCATGGTCATGGCGTTCTCACGTGCCCGGGTGGTCAGGAAGATGTTGTAGTCCACACCCAGGGCCACCAGGAAGATGAAGGAGTACAGCAGGGTCAGCGTGTCCAGCGCGGGGAAGCCCAGCACGTTCACGAACAGGAACCAGCTGATGCCGGTGCTGGCAACATAGGTGAGCAGCACGGATGCAACCAGCAGGACCGGCGCTACGAGGCTGCGCAGCAGGACCAGCAGGACCAGGAACACCAGGATGATGACTGAGGTGACCACCAGCGTCAGGTCGTGCTGGTTCGCCGCGAGCTGGTCCACGCGTTCGGCGGCTTCTCCGCCTACCAGGGCTTCGTATTCAGGGGTTTCGGCCAGCTGATCGCGCAGGTCGGTGATGAAGGCATTGGCGTCCGCCGTCCCCGGTTCGTAGCTGTCCACCACATCAATGCGGGTGATGCCGTTGTTCTCCCCGGCGACTTCAGCGCTGGAGACGCCCTCCACAGCCGCGAGTTCCTCCGCCGCTGCATCCGCCGTGTCGGAGGCGACCAGGACGGTCACCGGCGAGGTGGAGCCGGCGGGGAAGCCCTCGGCGAGGGTTTCGGCGGCCGTAACGGCCTGCGGCTTTTCAGTAAACTGCTCGTTTTCGCTCAGCCCGATTTGGACGTTGAACAGGAGACCGCCGGCAGCCAGCAGGACGACGACGGCGACTGCGGCGATGCGCTTGGGCGCCCGTGCCGTCATTTCACCCAGCTTGCCCCAGAACTTTCCTTCACGGGCAGCGTCCCCCACCTTGGGCACGAACGGCCAGAACAGCTTCCGTCCCAGCAGCACCAGTGCGGCGGGCAGGATGAACAGCGCGCTGAGGATGGCCAGGACAATGCCGGTGGCCGCGGAGAAGCCCAGGCCGCGGTAGCTCATGGTGTCAGTGAACAGCAGCACCAACAGTGCAAGGATCACGGTGCCGCCCGAGGCAATGATCGCTTCCCGGGTGCGGGTCAGCGCCTTGCCCATGGCGGAGTACTTGGATTCATGAATGCGCAGCTCTTCGCGGTAGCGGGCAATGAGCAGCAGTGCGTAGTTGGTGGCGGCACCGAAGACCAGCACGCTGGTGATGCCCACGGCCGAGGGGTCAACGTCGATGCCCACCACCGGTGCCAGCAGGTCGACAACCTTCAGGGCAGCCTGTTCAATGGTTCCCACCACGGCCAGGGGAACCAGCCAGAGCCACGGGGACCGGTAGGTGATGAGCAGCAGCAGTGCCACCACGCCGGCGGTGACCGTCAGCAGGATGAAGTTCGCGCCGGAAAACACGCCGGCGAGGTCCGCGGTAAATGCCGCGCCTCCGGTGAGCTCGGCCTTGATGCCTTCCGGTGCGGCATCCGAGATGCTTCCGCGGAGGCTTTCCACCTCAGCGGCCACCGCGTCGCCGTCGTCGGCCGCGGCCTGCAGCGTAACCGGCACCAGGCCAACGAGCTTATTCTCCGAAACGATCGGCGGAACCTGCGGAGGCGGGCCCACGGCCCCAAGTTCCGCGGCCGCAGCGTTGATGTCCGCAATGGCCGCCTGGTCAGCGTCCGTCAGCGCCCCGCCGTCTTCGCGGGACACCACGATCAGCGCGGTGGATTCCTGGGCGTCGGGAAACTCTTCGAGGAGTTCATTGACCTGGGTGGTCTGATATTTGTCGCTCAGCCCGCCAACCGTGCTCGCTTCGTTTTCCTGCGCCGGCAAAGCAAAGAGGCCAATGACGACCGCAAGGCTCAGCAGCAGCGTGATCCAGGCCGCTTTGGCCGACTTCACTATCCCTGCGTACATGCTCGCTCCTGGTGCTTTATGAAAGTATCTCCCGAAAAAAGTATCTCACTTATGGAGATACTTCAACCTCGAGTTACTATGGGAGCGTGGAAAACGAGGATCTGCGGCGAGACATTATTAATGCCATCCGCGGCATGGGCCTGGACGGGCAGCGGGTAGCGGATACCTTTGCGCACCAGCAGGGGCTGAACAACACGGACATGCGGGCGCTGACCCTCATCATGGAAGCCGAGGTTCGGCATGAGGCGCTGACGGCCGGCCAACTCAGCGCTAAACTCGGCACCTCCTCCGGTGCCACCACAGCAGTCATAGACCGCCTGGAGCGGATCGGACACATCCACCGAAACCGGACCCATTCGGACCGCCGAAAAGTGACGCTGCACTTCGAGCCTCTGGCCATGCAGATGGCCGGCGCCTACTTCGGACCCCTCGGAGCCCTCACCGCTGAGGTCATGAACCGTTACACCACCGAGGAACTGACAACCGTCCACCGGTTCATGGAAGACATGCGCTCGGCCTATGCCGCTCATCAAGCCGCACTTGAGCAGGCCGAACCGCGGGCACCCGAGACTTCACCTGAACAACACACGCGCTGAGACCTGCGCCAACCCGGCCGCAGAAACAGGTAAGCTGATAACCGCCTGCCGGCCAGCCCGGCAGTCCGCCCTCGTAGCTCAGTAGGATAGAGCGGCCCTCTCCTAAAGGGCAGGTCGTCGGTTCGATTCCGGCCGGGGGCACCACCTCTTTAAAGGGCTCCTCCGCCCAGGGAGCCCTTGTGCACACGGCCGCTAGCTGCGGACCTCATCCGCGGCGGGATCCACCGTGGTTTCCACGGCAAACTGTGTGCCGTGCAGTTCCGCATACCGTCCGCCCAGCTCCAAGAGTTCGGCATGCGTTCCCTGCTCAGCGATGCGCCCTCCTTCGATGACCAGGATCTTGTCCGCATTGCGGATGGTGGACAGCCGGTGGGCAATGACGACGGCGGTTCGCCCTTCCAGCGCCTCTCCCAAAGCGGCCTGCACGGCGGCCTCGGACGTGGAGTCCAGCGCCGCAGTTGCCTCGTCCAGAATCACGATCCGCGGCTGTGCCAGCAGGAGCCGCGCAATAGTCATCCGCTGGCGCTCTCCGCCCGAAAGCCGGTAACCGCGCTCCCCTACCATGGTGTCCAGACCGTCCGGAAGGGAGCGGATGAGGTCTTCAAGGCGCGCACGCCGAAGGGCATCCCAGACCTGGTCCTCGGTGGCATCAGGATTGGCCAGCAGCAGGTTGGACCGGATGCTCTCATGGAACAGGTGCCCGTCCTGCGTCACCATGCCCAGGGCCTGGCGGATGGAGGCAAAACTGACATCCCGCACATCCGTGCCGGAAAACCGCACGGCTCCGGAATCGACGTCGTACAGCCGGGAAAGCAGCTGCGCGATGGTGGATTTGCCGGCGCCCGAGGTGCCCACCAGGGCAACCGTCTGGCCGGGCTCCACCCGGAACGAGATTCCGTGCAGCACTTCCTCCCCGCCGCGCGAGTCCAGCACCGCAACATCCTCCAGGGAGGCCAGCGACACTTTGTCCGCAGTGGGATAGGCAAACCGCACGTCGTCGAATTCGACGCCCAGCGGACCGTCCGGAACCGGCACCGGATTTTCCTTTTCCCGAATGAGCGGCTTGAGGTCCAGGATCTCGAATACCCGCTCAAAGCTGACCACCGCGCTCATAATTTCCACCCGGGCATTGGCCAGCGAAGTCAGCGGTGCGTAGAGGCGGGTCAACAGCAGCGCCAGGGTCACGACGTCGCCGGTGTCCAGGTTGCCGGTCAGCGCAAAGTAACCGCCCAGGCCGTAGACGAGTGCCAGCGCGAGGGCTGACACCAGCGTCAGCGCGGTGACAAATACGGCCTGCATCATGGCCATCTTGACGCCGATGTCCCGTACTCGGGCTGCACGGACGGCAAATTCAGTGGACTCCTGCTCCGGCCGGCCAAAGAGCTTCACCAAGGTGGCTCCGGGTGCGGAGAACCGTTCGGTCATCTGGGTGCCCATGGAGGCGTTGTGATTGGCGGCTTCGCGGCGCAGCGCCGCCAGCTTTCCGCCCATGCGGCGGGCCGGGATCAGGAACACCGGCAGCAGCAGCATCGCCAGAACGGTCACCTGCCACGAGGTATTGAGCATGACTATGAGCGTCAGCACCAGGGCGACAACGTTGCTCACCACCCCGGACAGGGTGCCGCTGAAGGCCTGCTGGGCACCGATGACGTCATTATTGAGCCGGCTGACCAGCGCTCCGGTTCGCGTGCGGGTGAAAAAGGCGATCGGCATTTTCTGGACATGGTCAAACACGGCTGTCCGCAGGTCCAAAATGACCTGTTCGCCGATTCGCGAGGAGAACCAGCGGGTAGCCAGCGACACTCCCGCATCCGCTACTGCCACTGCGGCAATGAGCAGGGCCAGCCGGATCACGGTTCCGGTGGCGGAGCGGTCCACGATGGCGTTGACCACTTCACCGGCCAGCACCGGAGTGGCCACGGCAAGGAACGCTCCGAGTGTGGACAGCAGGATAAAGCCGATCAGCTGCTTCTTATAGGGAGCTGCGAACGCGACGATCCGCCTGAGTGTCTCCCGGGAAATCTTGTTGGTGCCGCCCTTGGCAGTGGAGATCTTATGAAGGGAACTCCACGCCGCGCCTTCCATGCTCATGATGAGTCCTCCGTTGTTGTCACTGTCCAGCTTAAGCCTCGGCACTGACACGGCATTCCGAATGCACGCTGGTACACTTCCATTCGCCACCTGCCATCAGGAACCCGGCAACTGACGAAAGGCTTCCATGCCCACGGCGCTTCTACCGCAGGAGGAAACGTCCGACGCTGCAGACGTGCAGTATGCGGTGGTGGCGGTGCGGAGTCCGGATCTCCGGGCCACGGCGGAAACGGTCCTGCGGGCAGCAGGGGTGGTGCCGCTGCAGGCAACTGATGAACACCAGAGCATCCGGGCGATCCAGGAACACGACGTCGTCCTGGGCATTGTCGATGCCGACATGCTCGCGAGCGTCCGGCCCGAACAGCTGCGCCGGCTGAGGCAGGAACCTCTCATCGCCGGCGTGCCGATCCTTCTGTTGTCGGGGAACGGGCCACTGGACATAGAGGCAATGGTCCGGGCAGGCATCACCCACTTTGCGAGCGGACGGATTGTGGATGAGGATCTCACCAACCGGGTTGCCCTGCTTCTGGCCGGCAGCCGTGCAACCCGCCGCCGCCGCATCGCAGCAGCCCGCCTCCGGGATAAAACCCGCGCGGTTTCCGCGGCCCTGCGCGCAACCAATGACCCTGAACAGATGGCAGCACTGGTGGTGCAGGGACTCGGCGAGGCATTCGGTGCGTGTGCTGTCCGGATGGACACTTTCCCGGATGAACGGGTTCCGAAGCTGTCTGCATCGTGGAGCCGGGTTCCGGAAGCTGCTGACCTGCCGCAGGTCCCGCTCCCCGATGCGGTTCTGCTGTGTTCCTCCCTGTGGGACCGGGAGACGGTCCTGCGGGTGGAGGACCATCTGTGCCCCGGCGCTGTGGAAGACACCATCCTGCCCGCCGGCGCGCCGCCCCATCCGCGCACCTCCGTTTTTGCGCCGCTGGCCCACGGGGACCAGGTGTTTGGTTATGTCTGGATCGCGGGAACCGCGGGAGCCCGGAGGTGGAGCCGGACCGAGCTTTCCCTGATCCAGCATGTGTGCGGCAACCTGGCGCACGGACTGCTGCAGGGCCACCTCATTACGGGCCAGCGTGAAGTGGTGACCCGGCTAAGGGAACTTGATCAGGCGAAGACAGACTTTGTAGCCACGGTAAACCATGAACTGCGAACACCCCTGACTTCCATCACCGGCTACCTCGAACTCATCCTGGACGGCTCAGGAGGGGAGGTCCCGCCGCATGTGGCACAGATGCTGGACATCGTGGGACGCAATGCTGTCCGTCTTAACCAGCTCATTTCCGATCTCCTGACCATCTCGCGCGCAGAGGCTCAGACGATTCTGCCCTCCGTGGAAGAGATGGACCTCGGGGAGCTGCTGTCCTCCGTGGCCGCTGCGCTGGCTCCCGCCGCTGCCGCCAACGCGATTACCGTGCGGCTGGTCCCTGCGGCCGCCCCGCTCCTGGTGGACGGAGACAAAGCCCAGCTGGAACAGGTGTTTACGAACCTGCTGTCCAACGCAGTGAAATTTACGCTTCCCGACGGGTGTGTGGAGGTGCGCGGCGACGTTATCCACAGCGATGCGGGAGTCCAGGTCCGGGTGGAAGTGGCGGACAATGGCATCGGAATCCCGGAGGCCGACATCCCGAAGCTCTTCCAGCGTTTCTTCCGGGCATCGAATGCAACAGCCGCGGCCATTCCGGGAACAGGGCTCGGTTTGGCCATTGTGCAGGACATTGTCCACCGGCACGGCGGAGAGCTGGGCGTCGACTCCGCTGCCGGGCGAGGAACCACGGTCACCGTTTCTCTTCCCGCCCGCTGACCGGCGGCATTCCGGCCTCAGGCCAGAATACGCTCCGGGAACGCGTAGCAGTTCAGCGAAGTGCCGCGGCTGAAGCCCACCAGGGTCATCCCGGCGTCCTGGGCCAGTTCCACCGAGAGGGACGACGGCGCACTCACCGCCGCCAGCACGGGAATCCCGGCAAGCTGGGCCTTCTGCACCAGTTCAAAGGACGCCCGGCCGGAAACCTGCAGTACGGTCCCGCGCAGCGGCAGCATTCCCGCCCGCAGCGCCCACCCCACTACCTTGTCCACCGCGTTGTGGCGTCCCACGTCCTCGCGCAGGCAGAGCAGCTCTCCGTCAACACTGAACAGCCCTGCCGCATGGACTCCCCCGGTGCGGTCAAAAACTTTCTGATGCTGCCGCAACTTGTCCGGCAGCCCCGCCAGCGTCGGCAGCGGCACACGTACGTCGTCGGCCCCCAGGGAAAAATGCGAGGACTTGCGCACCGCTTCAATTGAAGCGGTGCCGCAGATACCGCACGAACTGGAGGTGTACACGTGCCGTTCCATGGCTGTGTCCGGAAGCGCAGTTCCGGGGCGAAGCTGCACGTCCACCACGTTGAACGTCTGCTGTCCGGAATCGTCGACGCCGGCACAGTAGCGCAGGCTGATCAGCTGTCCCGGATCCCAGATAATGCCTTCAGAGACCAGGAAACCCGCCACCAGATCAAAGTCGTCGCCGGGGGTGCGCATGGTTACGGTAAAGGAGCGTCCCTCAACCCTGATTTCCAGGGGCTCCTCACCGGCCAGCACATCCTCGCGCTTGGTGGTGGTTCCGTCAGTCCGGAACTTAGTAACCTGTCCGCGGCGGGTAACCCGTCCCATTCCGTCTCCTTAGACGCGTGCCGCACCCGCCCTGTGACGGATCCGCTGATTCTCAGTTGCCCGGCCGGAGTCCCCGGCCGTTTCCCTTTTTGAGATTAGCTCACGCGGTGCTTTCCGGGGCACCCGCAGAGACATCTACCGTGCCGGCGGCTCCTGCACCGACCAGGGCAACGGCAGTGCGGTGACGGCCTCGTCCATGGTGCACCCCGCCTCGGGCACCACCATGACTGCGTCCGCATCTGCTATTCCGCGGAGCATGCCGGACCGGAAATAGGGGGACGGGACGGCCCGCCCGTTCTCAATCCGGCACGGGACCAACCGCGTGCGTCCGGGCAGAGGCTCCATGTCCACGCCCACCAGGACATGGCGTTCCGGCGAGAGCGGTGCTCCGCGGAGTCCATCCAGAAGCGGCTGAAGGACGGAGAACACTGCCATCATCGCCGCCAGCGGGTTGCCGGGGAGCGCGACGAGCAGCCGCCCGTCCGGAAGCCGCGCCAGCATGGTGGGATGTCCGGGGCGCATGGCAATGCCGTCAATCAGCATTTCCGCCTGCATGTCCTCCAGCGCCTGCCGCAGGTGGTCCGCTTCCGAACGGCCCGTGCCGCCGGTGGTGACCAGGACATCACCGGAAGACATGGCGATGGAGGTTTCATCGGTGGCATCGCTGCTCAATGCAGCCACCACGTCTTCATAGCGGTCCGAGACGCGCCTGACCACATCCATGCGGCCGCCCATCATCGTGATGAGCTGGGGCAGCTGGGGTCCGAAGGTATCCCTGACCTGCCCCGATTCAGGCAGTCCGTACTCGATGACCTCATCGCCGGTCAGCAGGAGGGACACCCGCGGTGCGCGGAGCACCGGCAGGGTGTCGTGCCCGCACACCGCTGCAAGGGCTATGTGCGCCGGGTTGAGGAGGGTCCCCTGCTTGATGGTGACTTCTCCGGCTGCTGCTTCCTCCCCGGCCGGGCGGATATGCTCGCCGTCCGCGGGCTCGTCCGGCCGGGCCGCGGAGCTGAGGTTCAGGACCGGATTGTCGGTTCCGGACACAATGCCGCTTTCAGACCGCAGCACGCTGGTGGCACCGGCAGGAATCATGCCGCCCGTAAGGATGGCGACTGCCTGCCCCGGCTGAAGCGGGCGCCGGCCGGATTCCTTGTGGATCTGCCACCGCTCGATGTGCGGTTCCTCATGGGTCACGAGATGCCACGGCGCCGGTCCGGCCACTGCCCACCCGTCCATCGCGGACGAGGCATAATGCGGGACCGGCTGCAGGGCCGGCGCATCCTGGGCGAGGACCTGGCCCAGCGCATCGGCCAGCTGAACGGTTTCATAAGGCAGCGCCCGGCCGGCGGAGAACGCCAAGCTGCGCGCATTCTCCCAGGGGGCATTGGGCTGGAGCGGAAGTATCACGGGGGTGGAATTGTCAGTGGTCATTAACGTCTCCGGTTTCACCATAGGTTTTGCACTCCCGGGCGGCCACGCGCATAGCTGCGTTCATGGCCGCAGTGTCGCCGGTCTGGCCGCTGCCTGCCGCGAGGCCTGCAGCGAATCCGGCCACGAAAGTGGTCAGCGGAGCAGCGGGGCGAACCACGGAGTGTGCCGCGTCGGAAGCCAGCTGCAGCACTGCGCTGACATCCACCGTGGTTCCTTCTAGCTCGAAGGCGGTGAGCAGTCTGCGGCACCACTCCTCGAGTTGTTCTTCTTGGCTTGCCATGTTCCTGCTCCTTAACGGGCTTTCAATTGCGCGTTGCGGGATGCTCAGCATCTCCGGCGCCGCCGGTGTCCACCGACCAGCGCCTGGCATCCTCCCACGTGTCAATGTCCGTTGTGCTGTGGGGCGGAACCGCAACGCTCCTGTATTGCACCCTAGCAAGGAGCCGCTTCATCGAAAGGTTTTCCAATCCTGCAGGCCTGTCGAAAAAACCGATCGCAGCGCCCAGATGGGCCGTCCGGTAGAGCCCGGCCAGCGGCTGCTCGCGTCCGGATTCGTCAACGGCCAGGAGGGAGAGAGGCACCGGGCCGCGTGTACCGTCGGAAGCTTCGGACAAAAGTGCGTTGACTGCCCGGGAGATGAACGGCATGTCACAGGCCAGGACCAGGGTCCACTCGGGCGGACGCCGCCCTGCCTGTTCATCCTGGGCGGCCAGCGCCGTCCATGCCGCCGCCACCGCCGCCGCAGGCCCGGAGAATGGCGGATCTTCGCGGATCAGCAGAGCGGGGATTCCGCCCGCCTCCAGCGCCTCCTGCAGTTGGGGCGGTCCGGCGACAGCCCGTTCGGCAGCACCGGATGCTGCTTCCAGGGCAACAGCCAACAGCGTTCGCCCGGAGGACTGAAGCAGCGCCTTGGGGGTTCCGCCCAGGCGCGACGACCTTCCCCCGGCCAGCACAATGGCGTTGAACGAGGGCATTGCCGTATCCATCACCGGCATCAGGCAGCCGTGCCGGCATCGAGGAACTGACTCCACTGCGGGGCCGGGCGCTCCAGTTCGCGGATTTGCCAACGAGCCCCGCGGGGCGGCTGGGGATGGATGCGCAGCTGCCATCCGAGCTGGTTCAGAGTCCTGTCTCCCTTGGCATTGTTGCAGCGCAGGCAGCAGGCAACCATGTTCTCCCAGCTGTCCTCTCCGCCCCTGGATCTGGGCAGGACGTGATCCACGGTGGAGGCGGCCTTGCCGCAGTATGCGCACTGGTGCAGGTCCCGGCGCAGAACACCCCGCCGGGTAACGGGGGTGCCTTCGCGGTAAGGAATTTTCACGTATCTGTGCAGCAGGATCACCGAGGGGCGCGGAAGAATTTCCGTGGGTCCCACCACTGGATCCCCACTCTCGGCAATAACACTGGCCTTCCCTGACAAGACCAGCACCAGCGCCCGGCGGAAGCTCACAACGGCCAGCGGCTCGTAGCCTGCATTCAGAACGAGAGTGCGCATGCACATTCCTCTTCGCCTGCGGTCCTTCGGCGGGAGGTTGCCCGCCGCGGTTGACGGTACTTCACATGATCTATGGAAAGAGTATGCCCGGATCCTGCTCTTCGCCATTTTCGGCGCCGCCCGGCGGTTTAAACGGATCAAGGGTTCCTCCCGGAGGAGAAACCCTTGACCGCTGCTGGCGAACCGGCAGGCAAACTGTGTGTAGCGTTTTCTAGCGGACGTGGATGTACACGCCGCCCGAGCCCAGCTCTGCCGGAGCCACAACAGTGGAATTACCGTTGAATCCACCGTGGATGGCTTGGCCGTTTCCAACGTAAACAGCAATGTGGGCCATGCCCATGCCGCCGTCGGCGTAGTAGATCAGGTCGCCGGGAACCGCTTGGGAGGCGCTGACCGTAGTTCCCAGAGACAGGTAACCGGCGGGCCAGTCATGGAAGCTGATGCCGGCGGCAGCCAGTGAGTTGGTCACCAGCATGGTGCAGTCCTGTGACACGCCCAGCTGCGCATAGGCAGCGGCGGCGATGGTCGCAGCAGTGCCGGAGGAAGCAGCCGGAGCCGCTTCCGGCGCCGGGGCCGCCGCCGGAGCGGAAACAAAACCTGCCGGTTCCATGGCCGGAGCAGCTTCTTCCGTCAGCACTGCCTGGGCAGGTGCCTGTGAAGGAGCCTCGGCCGGCAGCGGCTGCGCTGCCGGCGCTGCCTGGGGCTCGGTTGCCTGCGGCTGCGCAGCAACAGGCTGCACTTCCTCAGACGGAGTTTCCTCAGGCTGCGCTTCGGGGGCCAGAATGACGCCGGCCACGGCCGGACGGTCAAAGCTCACCATGGCGGTTGCGGGAACCATCAGCTGCGTAGACGCCGCCAGATCCAACGTGCTGGTTTCCGCGCTGCGGACCACATCGGAACCTGTTGCGTTGGCCGCAACGCCGGTGCCCAGAACCAGGCCTGATGCGGCAACTACCACAGCGGCCTGACGCCCAAAGGTTCCGGCGTTGGCGGACACTGCCTGCGCAAGCGTGCTCAGCGCAGCGGTACGCGCTGCGGGCGCCCGGTGACGGGCGCGCTCAGTTGTAGATGTCATGCGGGTGCAATCTCCGTTATCTGCAACAGGGCTTAGCTGACGCGGACGAAGCTTGCGCCGCCGAGGTAGGACAGCGGGTGCAGCACGGTGTTCATACCGTCGAAGCCGCCGCTGATGACCTGGCCGTTGCCCACGTAGATGGCTACGTGGCCGGAGGTGATGACGAGGTCGCCGGGCTCGGGCGAGCCAACAACCGAGCCGAAAGCGTAGAACTGTGCGGGGGCGAGGTCGCCCACCGACTTGCCGACGGAGCGCAGTGCATTCTCCACCATGGCGGTGCAGTCCTGAGCAACACCGAGCTGCGCGTAGGCCGAAGCAACGAGTGCTGCGCCGACGCCGCTGGTTACCGGAGCCGGTGCGGGGGCCGGAGCCTGAACCGGTGCGGGAGCTGCAGCGGCGGGTGCCGGGGCAGCAGCCTGGGCCTGAGCCGGCGTGTTGGCCGCGGGGGCCCAGTTGGCAGTGGTGGCTGCCAGCGGTGCGGAAGCCTGCTGCGTCTGAGCGGCAACTGCCTGCTCAGCCTGAACAGCCTGCTCGGCCTGAACTGCAGCGGCCTGCTCAGCCTGAACAGCTGCCTGTTCCTGAGCAGCGGCTTCAGCGGCGGCAGCCGCTTCTTCTGCTGCGATGCGGGCGCGGTAGTCCGCTCCGGAAACGGAGGAGACGGGCTGCATGGTGGCCAGCTCAAACGGTGCCTGTGCGGAGACAGAAACAGCGCCGGTTGAAGTTACGACACTGAGCGGGGTGGCTTCGAGTACCTGGCGGTCGGTGCTGGGGGCTGCCTGGGCGGGAAGGCCTGCAGCGAGGACGAGGCCTGAAGCGGCAACGACGACGGCGGCCTGGCGGCCGATGGTTCCAACATTGGAGGTGACGGCCCGGGACAGTGCTGAAACGGGGCTCGACTGGACTGCGGACGCGCGACGGCGGCCGTGAGCTACTGATGACACAAGTTTGCCTCTCCCAATGCCTACGAGGTGAGCTGTCGGATTCGGATGGGAGTCACCCGGCTGCGTGGGCGGTAAGGCCCGTGCAACTTAACCCCTAGGGTTTCTTTCGAAACCCGAATGTGGTTCCCCCGCCTCTGCCATGCGATGTTGCGAACGGACCTCAAACAGTGGCAGAGCTCGGCGATCTGTTCGAGGGTGCCCGACCTTTGGCCGATCAAGCACGAGGACGACCCTACAACAACATTTGTCGAATGTCACGTTCAGGTCACGAAATGGTTATCCTGCGGTCACAGCCAACCGAGCGGGTCAACGACCTCGCCGTTGACCATCACTTCAAAGTGAAGGTGGCAGCCCGTTGAGGCGCCTGTGGTGCCGCTGGCGCCCACCAGGGCGCCGCGCTCCACCTTGTCCCCCACGGCCACAGCCAGGCTGGACATGTGGTTGTACGTGGTTTCCACGCCGTTGCCGTGATCAACCACCACGCGGTTTCCGCCGCCGAAGTCGTGCCAGCCCGAGAAGGTTACGGTGCCGGCTGCGGCAGCCGTGACATCCGTGCCGCAGGCAGCGGCAAAGTCCTGGCCGCGGTGCAGCTCGTCTGCGGCACCGGTGATGGGACTGACGCGGTAGCCAAAGCCGGACGTCTGAACGAGCTCCGAGGCCAGCGGTCGGGCAAGAGCGCCCGCGGATGCACCGGCGGAAATCTCCGCACCGGACGCCACAGCCACGTGGTGGAGCTTTGCTTCCGGGTCAAACCGGCTGCTCAGGGCGGGCCGGTCAAAGTTAACGGCGGCTGCGGGATCCGCTGAAACTACCGGCGCTTCCACGGCGACAGGCTGCATTTCCTGGGCTGGTTCGCTCACGGCTGCGGTGGTGGGGACCGCAGCAGTAAGGATCATGCCCGAGGCTGCTGCGGTAATGGCGACTTTTTGTGCGGCACCGCCGATGGAGCGGTTTCTGGATTCTGCTCGGCGGCGGCCGGATCTGGGGCCGTTGTCCGGGCGTGGAGCGGGGGCCGGGGCAGACGCGCGGCGCCTGCCCGGGGCAGCATGCTTCGACAAGGTATACCTCTCTCATATGCCTGCGAAGTTAGCTGTCGGATTCGAGTGGAGAAACTCGGCCCCGCATTCAGCGACGGGCCGCACCGTCGATGCGGGGGCAGTGCTGATGCTGGAGGCTTCACCCCAAGGCAGCTCAAGCTGCCGGTGATGGGTCCTCCGCCCCTGCCTGAACTATGTAATTCCGGGCCAGTGGCAGGGTTCGGCGTAAGGCCCGGATAACGGTGTTATTTCAACGTCAGTAAGTCACTATAGGTGAAGATGCCCAAAAGAGACCATTTCGTTATCCGAGTGTGGATACAAACACGTGGGCAGCCACCTCTGGAGGAAGTTCCAGGGCGCCTTCGATTCCGGGAACGCGCACAGAAATGTAGCCCGCCACCACTTCGGCACTGATCTCCGCTCCGGGGCGCAAACCCGCCTCATCGAACTGGCAGAGCAGTTCCGGTTCCACCTGGACCGGTTCGGCCAGCCGGACCAGCTTCATCTTGGTTCCCGGCTCCGCCTGCGCCACAGCGGAAACGAGGTTGGTCACGCCGTCGTGGAACGGTTCAGCGGCCACGCCGCCAATCTCGGCGAGACCCGGAATGGGGTTGCCGTAGGGCGACTCCGTGGGATGCCCCAGCAGGTCGTACAGCCGCCGCTCCACGCGCTCACTCATGACGTGTTCCCAGCGGCAGGCTTCGTCATGGACGTAAGCCCAGTCCAGGCCGATCACGTCCGAGAGCAGGCGTTCGGCCAGCCGGTGCTTGCGCATCACTTCAGTGGCGCGGCGGCGGCCCTGCTCGGTCAGCTCCAGGTGCCGGTTGCCCGAGACCACCACCAGGCCGTCCCGCTCCATCCGCCCGATCGTCTGGGACACGGTTGGCCCGGAGTGGCGCAGCCGCTCGGCGATGCGCGCCCGGAGAGCCACGATGTTCTCTTCTTCGAGCTCCAGGATGGTCCGCAGATACATTTCGGTGGTGTCAATGAGGTCCGTCATGGCAGGCCGCTCCTAGGTACTCAATTGGGAAGATCAGGAGAACAACGGCGGACGCCGCCCCCACAGGTCAGTACTGCCAATACGTTAGCTCATCCGGACAAAGGGCAGATAATTCCGTCGGCTCCGGACGTCCCGGCGTGCGGGTTCACAAATCGCATGCGGACGGGGCGGTGGGGCAGAATGAAAGGCACATCAGAGCACCCTGCCTACCGCTTGGAGCGACACCCCATGGGCGAAACAGCCGCAGTAAAGATCCCCGCCGAACTCCTTCCCAGGGACGGGCGGTTCGGGGCCGGTCCGTCAAAGGTTCGTCCGGAGCAGCTGGAGGCACTGTCCCGCGCCGGAGCCCGCCTGCTGGGCACGTCCCACCGACAGGCTCCCGTCCGCAACCTGGTGGGCAGCATCCGCGAGGGACTGTCGAGTCTCTTCCGCGCCCCGGAGGGTTATGAAGTGGTGCTTGGCGTTGGCGGCTCCACCGCATTTTGGGATGTGGCATCCTTTGGGCTGGTCCAGGACAAGGCCCAGCATCTGTCCTTCGGCGAGTTCGGTTCCAAGTTCGCCGCTGCCACCGACAAGGCACCCTTCCTTGCACCGTCCTCCATCATCAAGGCCGAACCGGGCACCCGTTCCGTTGCGGCGGCCGAATCCGGGGTGGATGTCTATGCCTGGCCCCAGAATGAGACGTCCACGGGTGTTGCCGCCCCGGTGGCACGCGTTGCCGGCGCGGACCCCGGTTCCCTGATCCTGATTGATGCCACTTCGGCGGCGGGCGGCCTGGATGTCGACCTCGCCGAGTCGGATGTCTATTACTTTGCTCCGCAGAAGAATTTCGCGTCCGACGGCGGCCTCTGGCTGGGCATGTTCTCCCCGGCGGCGCTGGAACGGGCCGCGCGGATCAATGCGTCAGACCGCTGGATTCCGGACTTCCTCAACCTGCAGACGGCTATCGACAACTCTCGGCTGAACCAGACCTACAACACGCCCTCGCTGTCCACACTGGTGACCCTCAACGCCCAGATTGAATGGCTCAACGCGAACGGCGGCCTGGATTTCGCCTCGGCCCGCACTGCGGACTCGGCCGGCCGAATCTATTCCTGGGCCGAGGCTTCCCCCGTGGCCACCCCGTTCGTTGCCCGGCCCGAGGACCGTTCCAACGTCATCACCACCATTGATTTTGAGGATCACATTGACGCGGCGGCCCTCGCCAAGACACTGCGTGCCAACGGCGTCGTGGACGTGGAACCGTACCGCAAGCTCGGCCGCAACCAGCTGCGCATCGCAACCTTCGTGGCCATCGAGCCGGACGACGTCAGTGCTTTGCTGCAGTGCATCGACTATGTCATTGAGCACTCCCGGTAGCAGACGGCGCACCCCTGGTGCAGGACCCGGACCCTACGCTGGTTCCGGGTCCTGTTCCGTTTCACTCGTAGTCATGTGCAGCCGGCGGGGAAGGGTCCGGTCATAGTGGATCCGCAGGTGGTGGGCACGCCAGGCCCAGACAAAACCGACGACGGCGGTGATCAGTCCGGAGGCCGCGGCAACGCCGAGGCTCCAGCGGGGCCCAAAGCTGTTGGCTACCCACCCCACCAGCGGGGCGCCGATGGGAGTTCCGCCCATAAAGATGGCAAAGTACAGGGCCATCACACGTCCGCGCATCACCGGCGCTGTGGTGGTCTGGACATAGGCGTTCGCGCTCGTCATCAGCGTCAGCGCAAACAGACCCACCGGAATCAGGGACACCGCGAACCACAGAAGAGTGGGAGAGGCAGCGGAAACCAGGCACGCGGCCCCAAAGGCGCCGGCGGCCCCGAAGACAAAACGCAGCCGGGGTTTGTCCCTGCGGGCCGACAGCAGCGCCCCGGTGACGGACCCGATGGCCATGACGGAGTTCAGCAGTCCAAAGATTCCGGCGTCCTGGCCAAACTCGGTACGGGCCATCGCCGCGATGTACACGGCAAAGTTCAGGCCGAATGTTCCCACAATAAAGATGGCCAGCAGCACCATCACCAGGTCCGGGCGGTACCGGACATATTTCAGCCCTGCCCTGATCCGGCCCTTCCCCGGCGGGGCCTTGGGCAGCACCCGCAGCTCGGAACTGCGCATCTTGAGCAGCGCCAGAACCATGGCGGCGAAGGTGAACGTGTTAATAAGGAAGACCCAGCCCGGGCCAACGGCCACTGTCAGCAGGCCGGCAACTGCCGGGCCCACCATGCGGGCACCGTTAAAGGAGGCGCTGTTGAGCGCAACGGCGTTGGGAAGATCAGCCTCGCCCACGACTTCCGAGACAAAGCTCTGGCGTGCCGGTGCGTCGACGGCTGACACCACGCCCAGGGCCAGGGCAAATGCGTAGACGTGCCACAGCTGGGCCTCGCCGGATAGGACGAGCACGCCCAGGCCAAGACCCAGCGCAGCCATGGCCACTTGGGTGAACAGCAGCACCCTGCGCCGGTTATAGGTATCAGCCACCAAACCTGCCCACGGCGCGAGAACCAGCTGCGGCCCAAGCTGCAGCGCCATGACAATGCCCATGGCCGCTGCGTCCTGGTCGGTGAGGATGTCATAGACCAGCCAGTCCTGGGCTGTCCGCTGCATCCAGGTGCCGATGTTGGACACCAATGCACCGATGAACCAGATTCGGTAGTTAAAGAAGCGCAGTGAACGGAACACAGCTCAGCACCGTCCACCCATGAACTTGTTGACTGCTGCCCCCGGACCCAATGGTTTAGCGCTCCTCCTGAGTTCCCGCCCCGCCGTTCGCGGAATGACCGGCACTGTCCTCAGAGTGTCCGCCGCGGTCCCGCTCGTCTCCTTCGTCGCCGTCGGCCTGCGCCCGGGCGGCTTCCTCCGCGGCAACGGCGGCTTCCTCCGCGGCTACATCCTCCGGACGGATCCGCTCCGACCACGGCACCCACTCGGGAGCGAGGACGGCATTCTCCGAGGGAAGCAGCCCCACCTCGCAGACCGTGGCAACCTTGCCGCGCGGCACCCTGGCCACGGTGGCGTACCAGTGCCAGCCGTTGTATCCGGGGCGCAGGGATTCAAAACGGTGCGTCACCAGGCGCTCAGCGTCCGGCGTTGCCCCTATGTAGGCGCCGATCTGTTCCGGGGGAACAACTTCCAGAAGTCCTGCACGTGCCGCTTCAACGGCAGCGGCAAGCACTGCGTCAGGCTTGGACGGGCGTCGTGCAGCACGCCGCGGTGCCGTGGCAGCGGACTGCCCTCCGGGAGCTTCGGGAGCCGGAGAATCCGATTCGGAATGGGTTGTTGCGCGAGTGGTCATGCAGTGGATCCGCCTTATACGTCCAGGTCATCGGCGACGGCGCGCAGAACGGCCGCCACCTTGGTGGCATGCTTCTTGTCCGGGTAACGGCCCTTGCGCAGGCCGTTCGAGACTGCATCCAATAGTTTAATAAGGTCTTCCGTAATAACCGCCATGTCATCCGCGCTCTTCCGCGTGGCCCGTGCCACTGACGGCGGCGCTTCAAGGATGCGGGCCGAGAGGGCCTGGGGGCCGCGGCGGCCGTCGGCAACGCCAAACTCCATGCGGGTACCGGGCTTTACCTCGGTGACGCCTGCCGGGAGGGCGGAGGCATGAAGGAAGACTTCCTGCCCCTCGTCCGTGGCCAGAAATCCAAAACCTTTACCAGTGTCGAACCACTTCACCTTGCCGATGGGCACTTCGGTTACCTCGTTCTTAGCTAATGAGTGCAGCAGTTATACCTGCCGCAGTGTTGCGCAACCCGCAGTGCCGGCCGTATGCAGAAATGAATGCTCCGGTAGTTCCGCACCTACCGGATGCTTCCGATACTGGGTCGTCCAGATACCAGGTCATCAAGATACTGAGTCATCCAGATACTACGGGAGAGATACTACTGGGAAGCTTGTTCCCTTTAGAATATCCCGGCAGTGCATTCCTTCTCCCGTGCCGGACCTTTGGAGCCGGGAGTTTCCGCTGTTAGCGTTAAATTCATGGACACCAGCGCGCCTTCTCCCGGCAGGACCCCGCACCGGACCGCAGCAGACGTGCCGCGCTGGCGGCGGGTACTCACGGGTGTGGCAGCGCTGCTCGCCGTTCTGGGCCTGCTTTGCCTGGGTGCCGTCCTGCTCTCGGCCCTGCGCGGGGAAAGTGTGTGGCCCGGCTACGCAGCGGGTGCCATTTATGCCCTCCCGGCAGCATTCCTCCTGATGGCAGCGCTGATAATTGACGGAATTCGCCGTCGGCGGCGCGGCTAGGCCGTTCGTTTTGGAACCGGTTCGGGTAACGTAAAGACGATGTCCGCGATCCGAGCCTTAGCCGAAGATCTAGCTTCACGCAGCGACGACCAGCTGCGTGAATTGCTTGCGGCCAGACCGGATCTGGTGTTGCCTCCCGTTCCGGATTTCCAGGCCCTCGCGGCGCGCGCCTCAACCCGCATCAGTGTGCAGCGGGTGTTGGAAAAGCTCACAGCGCCTGAGCTGCAGGTCCTTGAAGCCGTGGACCTGACCACCAATGAGGATTCGCATCTCAGTACTACGGCGTCCTGGCTGAAGAGCGCCATCGCGGGGTCCACCATCAAGGCGCTGGACGCCATCCTCAATCATCTGCATGCTCTCGCCCTGCTCCGCCGCGCGACCCCGCACCCCGGGGCCCCCAAGGCCGACGCCGGGCGCCGGTTCTATCTGCCGGTATCAGTGCTCGGTGAAGCACTGGGAGCTTATCCGGCCGGCCTTGGCCGGCCCTATTCCACCCTTGCCGTCCAGCAACCCGAATTCGGTCAGCGCCTGGTGGGCATCGTGGAGGGGCTGCGCAGAAGCGGCATAGCCATGGAGCGGGCGGACACACCGGCGACGGCGGCCCATTCCCTGCACCATCTCGTTTCGGATCCGGTGGCCTGGGCCTCGCTGATGTCCGGTGCTCCGCCCCAGACACAGGAGCTCCTGAAGCGATTCAAGTACTCCCCGGTGGGTGCCATTCCCAAAAAGGCCACCATGGGCCGCGCCGTTCTGGACAATCCCTCCCCCACTCCGGTGGAGTGGCTGGTGGCCCGCGGCCTCCTGGTTCCGCTGGACGCGCTGCATGTTGAACTCCCCCGGCCGGTGGGGCAGGCGTCCCGCGGCCATGTCATCGTTTCCGATTTCCAGCTTTCCCCGCCGGCACCGGTCACCCGCCAGGTTCCCAACAGTGTCCGGGACAACGCCGCTTATGGGGCGGTGGCGGAAACCCTGCGGCTGGTGACCGAACTGCTCACCCTGGCCAAGACAACTCCCATCAGCACCCTGCGCTCCGGCGGAGTGGGAGTGCGGGAAGTGCGGCGTGTCTCCGAGTCACTGCGCATCGATGCTTCCGCCACCGCCTGGCTGCTGGAACTCTCCGCCCTGTCCGGACTGCTCGCCCTCGACGTCACTACGTCACGGTGGTGTGTCACGGAGCGGGAGTGGTTGACCCTGGACCGGGACGAGCAGTGGAAGCAGCTGGTTTCGGCCTGGCTCGAAGCGGACCGCGCGCCGTCCCTGGTCGGCAGCCCGCTGCCCGGCGGCGGTGCCGTCAATGCTCTGGCGGCCGAGGCATCACGTCCGGATGCCCCCCTGGTGCGCAAGCGGGCCCTGGAAATGCTGGCCCGCCTGGCGGCTGAGGACACCGCCGGGGAAGGAACCACCGGAGCCCTCGACGCCGCTGGCCTGGTCAGCGCACTGACCTGGCACCAGCCGCGGCTCCAGCGCAGGTTTGCGCGGCTGGTCCCGGGCATCCTCAAGGAAGCAGCCCAGCTGGGGCTGCTCGGGTCCGGTGCCCTCACTGATTTGGGAGCAGCGGTTGCTGCCGGGGATTGGGATGCGGCCTTGGACCGCCTGCGCGGCGCCCTGCCGGAGCCGCTTCATTCGTTTCTCCTGCAGGCAGACCTGACTGCAGTGGCTCCGGGTTATCTGGAGCCCGGCGTCGCGCGCCGCCTTGCCGCCATCTCGGTAGCCGAGGGTCAGGGGCCGGCGGCCATCTACCGCTTTTCCGCCGACTCCGTCCGGCAAGCCCTGGACAGCGGACAGAGCGCTGCCGAGATCATGGAATTCCTGCACCGGCACTCCGCCACTGACGTGCCCCAGCCGCTGAAGTATCTGGTCGAAGACACCGCGGCCCGCTACGGCCGGCTCCGGGTCGGCTCCATGGCCTCCTATCTGCGCAGCGACGACGAAGACGGCCTGACCGGACTGCTGGCAGATCCGGGCACCACGGCCCTGGGCCTCGTACGCCTCTCGCCCACCGTCGTCGGATCGGTGGCAAGCCCGCAGGAACTGTCCTACACCCTGCGCGAACTGGGCTACTCGCCGGCACTGGAGGGGCGGGCACGCCCGGTGGCGGGTTCACATGCCCATCCCCCCGTGACGGTGCCCGCATCTTCCCGGACCCGGATCAATCCCTGGCACCTGACGGACGAGGACATCTCCGAACAGCTGGCCGCACTCCGCGGCGAAGGACCGCCGGTGGCCGGGCACGGCGAAAGCCAGCCGCTGGTCGGGCTGGAGATCCTGCGCGAGGCCATCCGCACCCGAAGTTCTGTCCGGATGGGCGTTGTGGACAGCCAGGGGAATCAGCGGCAGGAAATATTCGTTCCCTTATCAGTCACCGACGGACGGGTGCGGGTTTTCGATCCGCGCCGCGACGTGGAGCGAGTGGTGTCGGTGCACCGAATCATGGACGTAGAAATAGTGGAGGATACCCCGGCGCATGGCTGACGGACCGTTGATTGTCCAGAGTGATAAAACCATTTTGCTGGAGGTGGACCATCCCCAGTCGACCGAGGCCCGGCACGCCATTGCGGCGTTTGCCGAGCTGGAGCGGGCTCCGGAGCATATCCACAGCTACCGGCTGACGCCGCTGGGCCTGTGGAATGCCCGGGCTGCCGGCTTGGACGCCGAACAGGTTTTGAACACCCTGCTGACGTACTCCCGCTTTCCCGTGCCGCATTCGCTGCTGGTGGACATTGAGGAAACCATGTCCCGGTACGGGCGGCTGCGGCTGGAGAAGGATCCCCAGCACGGCTTGGTCCTGCGGACCACGGACTATCCGGTACTGGAAGAGGTCATGCATGCCAAGAAGATCCAGCCGCTGCTGGGTCCGCGCATCGACGGCGAGACGGTGGTGGTGCAGTCCGCGATGCGGGGACAGCTCAAGCAGCTGCTGCTGAAGCTCGGCTGGCCGGCCGAGGATCTGGCCGGCTACGTGGACGGCACGCCGCACCCCATCATGCTGAACGAGGACGGCTGGGCGCTGCGTCCGTACCAGAAGCTGGCCACTGAGAACTTTTGGGCCGGCGGCTCCGGCGTCGTCGTCCTGCCCTGTGGTGCGGGCAAGACCCTGGTGGGCGCGGCAGCTATGGCCACCAGCTCCACCACCACGCTGATCCTGGTCACCAACACGGTGTCCGCTCGGCAGTGGAAGGATGAGCTGCTCAAGCGCACGTCGCTGACCGAGGATGAAATCGGCGAATATTCCGGTGCCATGAAGGAAGTCCGCCCAGTCACCATTGCCACTTACCAGGTGCTGACGCTCAAGCGCGGAGGCCTGTATCCGCATCTGGAACTGCTCGACGCCAATGACTGGGGCCTGATCATCTATGACGAGGTGCATCTGCTGCCGGCTCCGATCTTCAGGATGACGGCGGACCTGCAGGCGCGCCGGCGGCTGGGCCTGACAGCCACCCTGGTGCGGGAGGACGGGCGTGAGGGCGAGGTCTTCTCATTGATCGGCCCCAAACGCTACGACGCTCCGTGGAAGGACATCGAGGCCCAGGGCTACATTGCCCCGGCCGAGTGCATTGAGGTGCGCGTGGACCTGCCCCGGGATGAACGCGTTGCCTACGCCATGGCCGAGGACGGGGACAAGTACCGGCTGTGTTCGACGTCGGAGACCAAGACCGACGTCGTCGAGCAGCTCGTGAAGCGCCACGAAGGCGAGCAGACGCTGGTGATCGGGCAGTATCTGGACCAGCTGGACGAGCTTGCCCAGCGGCTGGACGCACCCGTCATCAAGGGCGACACTCCGGTGAAGGAACGCCAGCGGCTGTTCAATGAGTTCCGCGAGGGCGCCCTGAGCACGCTGGTGGTGTCCAAGGTGGCCAACTTCTCGATCGACCTGCCCGAAGCGTCAGTGGCCATCCAGGTCTCCGGTTCCTTCGGCTCCCGTCAGGAGGAGGCCCAGCGGCTGGGCCGGCTGCTGCGGCCCAAGGCCGACGGCAAGGCCGCGCACTTCTACACAGTGGTGGCCCGGGACACGGTGGACCAGGACTTTGCGGCCAAGCGGCAGCGGTTTTTGGCTGAGCAGGGCTATGCCTACTCCATCCTGGATGCCTCGGATATCGAAAAGCCGGTGTAGGGGCGAGCATCAGCCCGCGGTCAGCAACCTTCGAGCCCGCCTACAGACAACGCACAGCTAAATGTAAGAAACTGGTGCAGTGAACAAATCATCCGGACCTGAAGCCCGTCTCCTGGTTGTTGACGACGAGCCCAACATTCGCGAACTCCTGTCCACCTCGCTGCGCTTCGCCGGCTTCGACGTCGTGGCTGCCGGCAACGGGCGGGAGGCTCTGGCCGCTGTGGAGGACCACGCCCCCGACCTCGCGGTCCTGGACGTCATGCTTCCGGACATGGACGGCTTCACGCTGACCCGCCGCCTGCGGGCAGCCGGCCGGCACTTCCCGGTGGTGTTCCTGACCGCACGGGATGACACCGAGGACAAGGTCACCGGCCTGACCGTGGGCGGAGACGACTATGTCACCAAACCGTTCAGCCTTGACGAAGTTGTGGCGCGCATCCGGGCAGTGCTGCGGCGCACCCAGCCGCTCGACGAGGACGACGCCGTCCTCCGCGTGGACGACCTTGAGCTGGATGACGACGCCCATGAGGTCCGCCGCGGCGGGGTGATCATTGATCTTTCCCCCACCGAGTTCAAGCTGCTGCGCTATCTCATGCTCAATCCGAACCGGGTGCTCTCCAAGGCGCAAATCCTGGACCACGTCTGGGAGTACGACTTCAACGGGGATGCTTCCATCGTTGAGTCCTACATTTCCTATCTGCGGCGCAAGATCGACCGCAGCCCGGATGCTCCCGCCCTGATCCAGACCAAGCGCGGGGTGGGCTACCTTCTGCGCACGTCGGAGAAGCGCTAAGCCTTGCTCCGCCGCTGGAAATCCGCCTCGCTGCGATCCCAGCTCGTAGCAATCATGGCAATTTTGATGGTCATCACCGTGACCATCACGGGGCTGGCCACGATCTACGTGCTGCGGCAGATACTGATAACGCGCCTTGATGTGGAAATCGGCGACAATGCCCCGGCAGTGTCCCGCTATCTGCTTTCGGACGGCCCTGCGAGCGATACCTCCCTGTTCCAGTTCTACGGGCTCTATCTGGCCGACGACGGCAGCTACGGACTCGAGACCCACTCCGATCCCCGACAAGACACCCCCGTGGTGGACCATTACACGGCCGAGCAGGTGAGGGAGCTCGATCAGCAGGGACAGACGGTTCCCGGAACTGCACCGGGCAGCAAAGGCTGGCGCCTGAAGGTCTTCCCCCTTGAGGCCGCTCCCGGTTCGGTGGTTGTTGCGCTTCCGCTGGACTCCGTGGCCACCACCGTGGATGAAGCCGCGTCACTGGTGTTCTCCGTGGGGCTGCTCGGCACCCTGGGCGCCACCGGGATCGCTTACTGGGCCGTCACCCGGCAGTTCCGCCCGTTGAGCCAGGTGGAGAAGACCGCTGCGGCCATCGCTGCCGGCGACCTTTCCCGGCGCGTGGACGTCGGCAACCCGACCACGGAAATTGGCCGTCTGTCCCGCTCCCTGAACGCCATGCTGGCGCACATTGAAACCGCTTTTGCGGCCCGGACCAAGTCCGAGCAGAAGATGCGCCGCTTCGTCCAGGATGCCTCGCACGAGCTGCGCACCCCGCTGGTCACGATCCGTGGATTCTCCGAGCTGTACCGCCACGGCGCACTGCAGAAACCCGAAGAGGTGGCTGCGGCCATGGGGCGGATCGAGAGTGAGGCCAAGCGGATGGGCCAGCTGGTGGAGGATCTGCTTACTCTGGCCCGTGTGGATGAACAGCGCCCGCTGGAGTACGAGCCGGTGGACCTGATGCTGTTGGGCAACGATGCCGCGATGGACGCGCGTGCCAGCTCGCCGGGCAGGGAAATCCGCGTGGTGGGCCTGGACGGGCAGCAGCCGCGTCCGGCACCTACTTTGGGCGACGAGGCCCGGCTGCGGCAGGTAGTGGCGAACCTGATCACCAATGCCCTGCGTTACACACCTGACGGGTCCCCGATTGAGATTGCCGTTGGTGTGGCACCGGTTATCCACAACCGCTCGGACGCCGTGCTGGAGGTGCGGGACCACGGACCGGGCATCTCCGAGGAAGATGCGGCGCGGGTCTTTGAGCGTTTTTACCGCGCCGATTCCTCGAGGTACCGCGAGACGGGCGGCACGGGTCTTGGCTTGGCGATTGTCGCCGCACTGGTGGCACAGCACGACGGCACCGTACGGCTGTCCGAAACGGAAGGCGGCGGCGCCACCCTCTCCATCCGCCTCCCCTATCACCCCGCGGGGGACCTCGACGCGGAGCCGTCCGAGCCGGGCAGCTAGCGCAGGGCATCCCCCTCCACAGGGGCAGCCCCGGCGCCGTTTTCCCGTCCTGTCCACAGGTGTGACCTCGCCTGTGCGGCGCAGTGTCCGCCCGCCTAGCCTCGGAAGCTCAAGGCTCATGGAGCCGCAGGCAACTTCTGAAGGGGAGACACCATGGCACTAGTTTCAGTGGACAGCGAGGTTCTCGACGCCAAGAGCGCCGAGGTCCGCGGCACCATCGACCGGCTGCAATCGGAGATCAACCGGATGCAGTCAGGCCTGCAGTCCCTCAGCGAGTCGTGGCAGGGCCAGGCGTCGGCGAACTTCCAGTCCCTGGTGGCGGACTGGCGCAGCACCCAGGCCAAGGTTGAGGAGTCCCTGGCCAGCATCAATCTGGCCCTCGGTCATGCATCGGCGCAGTACGCGGAAACGGAAGCAGCCAACGTCGCTCTGTTTCGACACTAGCCCTGTTCCGGCACGCACCGGATGCATCCTGCGCCGGCTGCGTCCGGCACGCGCGGACAGCTCTGACCGGCTGCGTGCGGCAATGTCCGTGGACGCTAAAAGGCGCGGCACCTCAAAGGTGCCGCGCCTTTTAGCTGGCTAGCTGGGCCTTGCGGGTCAGCAGTGGGGGCTAGAAGCCGCCCATGCCGCCCATGCCGCCCATTTCGTCGCCGCCGCCCATGGCCGGTGCAGCCTTTTCAGGCTTGTCGGCAACTACTGCTTCGGTGGTCAGGAACAGACCGGCGATGGAAGCCGCGTTCTGCAGGGCAGAGCGGGTTACCTTTACCGGGTCGTTGACGCCGGCGGCCAGCAGGTCTTCGTACTCGCCGGTTGCAGCGTTCAGGCCCCAGCCCTCGGGCAGCCCGCGGACCTTGTCGACAACAACGCCCGGCTCCATGCCGGCGTTGAAGGCGATCTGCTTCAGCGGAGCATCGATGGCAACGCGCACAATGTTTGCGCCCGTTGCTTCGTCGCCCTCAAGGGTCAGGTTGGCGAAAGCCTTCAGGCCGGCCTGGATGAGGGCAACGCCGCCACCGGCGACAATGCCTTCTTCAACGGCTGCCTTGGCGTTGCGGACAGCGTCCTCAATGCGGTGCTTGCGCTCCTTGAGCTCAACCTCGGTGGCTGCGCCGGCCTTGATGACTGCAACGCCGCCGGCCAGCTTGGCCAGGCGTTCCTGCAGCTTCTCACGGTCGTAATCGGAATCGGAGTTCTCGATCTCGGCACGGATCTGGTTGACGCGGCCCGCGATTTCCTCGGCGTCGCCGGCGCCTTCCACGATGGTGGTCTCGTCCTTGGTGACAACAACCTTGCGGGCCTTGCCCAGCAGGTCGAGCGTGGCATTTTCCAGCTTCAGGCCGACTTCCTCGGCGATGACCTGGCCACCGGTGAGGATGGCGATGTCTGCCAGCTGGGCCTTGCGGCGGTCGCCGAAGCCCGGAGCCTTGACGGCAACGGACTTGAAGGTGCCGCGGATCTTGTTGACAACCAGGGTTGCCAGGGCTTCGCCCTCAACGTCTTCGGCGATGATCAGCAGCGGCTTGCCGGACTGCATGACCTTCTCGAGGACGGCAACGAGGTCCTTGACGTTGGAGATCTTCGAGTTGACGATCAGGATGTACGGATCTTCCAGGACTGCTTCCTGACGCTCGGCGTCAGTCACGAAGTAACCGGAGATGTAACCCTTGTCGAAGCGCATACCTTCGGTGAGCTCAAGCTCAAGACCAAAGGTGTTGGACTCCTCGACGGTGATGACGCCTTCCTTGCCCACCTTGTCCAGAGCTTCGGCGATGAGATCACCGATCTGCTGGTCGCCGGCGGAGATGGAAGCTGTGGCAGCAATCTGCTCCTTGGTCTCAATTTCCTTGGCGGAGGCCAGGAGCTCGGCCGTAACAGCCTCGACGGCCTTCTCAATGCCGCGCTTCAGGCTCAGCGGGTCAGCGCCGGCAGCAACGTTGCGCAGGCCTTCCTTGACCAGTGCCTGGGCGAGGACGGTAGCCGTGGTGGTACCGTCACCGGCAACATCGTCAGTCTTCTTGGCAACTTCCTTGACCAGCTCTGCGCCGATCTTTTCGTAGGGATCGTCGAGCTCGATCTCCTTGGCGATGGAAACGCCGTCGTTCGTGATGGTGGGGGCGCCCCACTTCTTCTCAAGGACCACGTTGCGGCCGCGGGGGCCCAAGGTGACCTTTACGGCGTCAGCGAGGATATTCAACCCGCGCTCGAGGCCGCGGCGTGCCTCTTCGTCAAATGCAATGATCTTGGCCATAACGGCTTTCGTCCTTCCGGAACAGTCATGCTGGGTGCTTAGATGTTGCATTCCAGACTGCGGTGCCCGCGACGGACGGGCCTGTGCGCGCGATCTCTTTTACGCGTACCCAGGCCCTCACCTCAGTGGCTTGCTCTTTCACTCAACGCCGACCGCTTTTTAGCAGTCATCCGGCAAGAGTGCTAAGTCAATAATTAGCACTCCCTCACACTGAGTGCAAGCGATCACGGCTTCGCGCTGTGTCCCTCACGCTCATCTGCAACCCGGAGCACAGGCAGGGGCACGCCAAACGGCGGCGGGCCCTGCAGAGGGGGCCGCCGCCGCTTTGTCCGCCGGACAGCGGACGCTCGCCTACTCTGCGCGGACGTCTTCCGCCTGCGGGCCCTTCTGCCCCTCACCAATCTCAAACTGCACCCGCTGGCCCTCTTCCAGGGTGCGGTAACCGGACGCCTGGATCGCGGACCAGTGGACGAATACGTCCGTTTGAGCCTCATCCACGGTGATGAACCCGTAGCCCTTTTCTCCGTTGAACCATTTGACGATCCCCTGCGCCATGCTCTTTCTCCCGCCTTGTTGCGAACGTGCCTTCCGCCAGGCTGCCCGTGGCGGAACGGGCCGGCACACAGCCGGTCCGGCGGACAGCGGATTTCCCCTGCTCGTTTGGGACCGGGTGCGGCACGGCTGGCACTCACTGTAGCCAGCAGAAAACGGGTCGCGGACCCGGATGGGCGATCGTTATGCAGTTTTTACGAAAAGAGAGTTGTTCCTACTGGAATCCCGGACCGGCCACCACGGTGACCAGGTCAAATTCTGCGGATTCGGAGAGTGCGGGGATCTCCAGGAGCCGGGACAGTTCCTGGGCACCGGCCAGCTGGTCCGCGCCGTTGTAGAAAATGACCGATCCCTGAAGCGGCTGTCCGCTCCACACGGCGATCTCTTCGGCGGTCCAGCCGTCTGCTGCGATGCGGCCGGAAACGATGGACCCCACCCCGGGAATGCCGGTTCCGTTCAGCACCACCACGGGCTGGCTGCGGTCCACCCCGTCCGAGGCCTCCGGGGAAGCCGGAGATTCACTCGGGGAGGCACCGGCGGAGGTATCGGGTTCCTCCGACGGCCCGGGCTCTGAAGCCGGTGCTGAAGCTTGTGCCGCTGCCGCCGGATCTCCGGCCGGCCCGGCGGCGTCGTCCGCCCCGATGCCAAGCCGGGGAAGGACAAAGTAGGCGGCGAGGCCCAGTACCAGGGCAAGCACCCCCACGGTAATGATCAGGCCAAGTCCGCGGGACCGTGCGGGGATCAGCCGTTCCCGGTGGACGCCCTGGCGCGATGATGTCTCGGGAACCTTGTCAAACTCATCCCGGGGATATGGGCTCATGGTGCGTATCAGTCCTTGGGTCTGCGGCGGCGACGGATTTAGACGTCAAAGCCTGAGCGACGGGCGGTGCGCGCACGCTGACGGGTTGTACGTAGTCTACGCAGTCTCTTGACGAGCATCGGATCGTGCGCGAGGGCGTCCTCGGTGTCGATAAGCGCATTGAGGACCTGGTAATAGCGGGTGGCGGACATGCCGAACAGTTCACGGATGGCCTGTTCCTTCGCCCCGGCATACTTCCACCAGGCCCGCTCCAGCGCGAGCATCTGCTGTTCTTGCTCTCCCAGGGGACTTTCGGGGTCAACCGCGCCGTCCAGCGAAAAGGCTTCGGTTGTTTCGGCCACAGAAATCTCCCAGATAAGTTGACGGTTCGATCCCATGCTAGTGGGGAAATAACATGCTTGCCATTTTGGCGCCGCCCGTCACACGGGCCCGCAGTCCCGCACGGCGTTGGCACCCGGGCGCCGCTGATCCCGGCGCCGGAACTCCCGCGGACACAGCCGGCGGCCCTAGTCTGGAGGGGTGAGCTCCAATGAACCGACCCTCTTCTCCCTGCCGCCGGATTCTCTTCCAGCCGGTTCCCGCCGTCCCGGGACAGGCACCGCCAACGACGACGCCGCGTCCGGCCCGGGCGCTGAACCTTTTCCTTTCGCAGCGCCCGCCGCGCTCAGGGACGTCATGGCACCGGACTGGGCCGCTGCCCTGGCCCCGGCCGCTTCTGAACTGCACCGGATCGCAGCATGGCTCGAGGAAGAGCGCGCATCAGGCAACACGGTGCTGCCGGCCCCCGGAAACATTCTCCGTTCCTTCTCCCGTCCCCTGGCCGAGGTGAAAGTCCTGCTCATCGGTCAGGACCCGTACCCCACCCCGGGCCACGCCGTCGGACTGTCCTTCTCCGTGGACCGGGGCGTGCGGCCGCTGCCCCGGAGCCTGAACAACATATATAAGGAACTCGACGCCGACCTCGGCATAGCGCCCTGCGCGCACGGGGACCTCAGTGCCTGGTCGGACCAGGGCGTGCTGCTGCTGAACCGTGTCCTGACCGTTCGGGCGGGAGACGCCGGTTCCCACCGCAGACGCGGCTGGGAGCAGATCACCGAGCTCGCCGTGCGCGCCGTCGTCGCCCGCCGGTCCGCCGACGGCGGCCGCGTGCCCCTGGTGGCCGTGCTCTGGGGCAATGACGCGCGCTCAATCGTGCCCCTGCTGGGTGAGGTGCCCCGCATCGAATCTGCCCATCCCAGCCCGCTCTCGGCATCGCGGGGATTCTTCGGCTCACGGCCGTTCAGCCGGGTCAACGAGATGCTGCAGAGCCAGGGTGCTGAGCCCGTGGACTGGGCCCTGGACGGGATACGGTAGGGGAAACGCCTGACCAAGGAGAATTACATGCCCGACACTGCTGTGCCCGCCGGAAAGCCTGCCCAGGATCCTCCCCGCCGGTCCCGGCCGCTGCTGACACTGGAGGTCCTGCGGCGCGAGCAGTTGACTCCGCATATGGTTCGGATCATTGCGGGCGGACCCAACTTTGAGCACTTTGCAGACAACGGCTTTGCGGACGCATACTGCAAGATCTGGTTTGGGCCGGACGGCAAGCCGCTGGACGGCAGCGCCGAGCTTGAGGCCCTCCGGGAGCAGTTCCCGCGGGAACAGTGGCCGGTCTCGCGGACCTACACCATCCGCAGCGTCAATGCCGCGGCGCGGGAGCTCGCCATCGACTTTGTGGTCCACGGCGACGAGGGGCTTGCCGGTCCCTGGGCGGCCCGTGCGGCCGCCGGCGAAAGCCTTTCCTTCACCGGCCCCGGCGGAGCCTTCGATCCGGATCCCGACGCCGGCTGGTACCTTTTTGCTGCCGATGAATCCGCGCTTCCCGCCACGGCTGCCGTATTGGAAGCCCTGCCCTCCGCCGCCGTCGGGCAGGTTTTTGTGGAAGTGGGCGGACCGCAGGACCGCCAGCCTCTCACCATGCCGGCAGGCATGACCGTGACCTGGCTCTACCGGGGAGAACTTCCGGCCGGGAACACCGGCCTGCTCGCCGCGGCCGTGGCCGCCGCTTCCTGGCCAAGCAACGACGTTCAGGTCTTCGCCCATGGTGAGCGGGAAGCCATGAAGGCACTGCGGGACGTTCTTTTCGGTGCCAGGGGCCTGGAACGCCGGCAGGTATCGCTGTCCGGGTACTGGGCGGCGGGACGCACTGAAGACGCCTTCCAGGCAGAAAAAAGGACCCCGGTGGGCAAGATCCTCTAGATCTCATCCTCCGGGGCCCTTCGTCCCGGCTGCCGGGAGCCGGTCAGCGGCGTTCGGCAGCCGGGTTCCTAGCGGCGGCGGTTTCGGCGGTCCATGCCTGACAGGTTCCGGGTCAGCGGGCGGGCCAGGTTGTCTCCAAACACCACGCCTCCGGCGATCGCCAGGATCACGGTCAGTGCATTGAAGATCCCCACGGCACCAACCGTGATGTCATCGGACGCGATGCTCAGGCCGTACATGGCGCGGAAGATGGAAAGCCCCGGGAACAGGAACAGCACTGCCGGAACTGCCACAATCAGCTGCGGAGCCCCCATGCGCAGGGCAATGATCCGGGCCATCATGCCAATAAATATGGCGGCGACGGCCGGCGTGAGCCGCGGTCCCATGCCCACCAGCTCCGCGAGCTCGAACACGAGGAACCCGGCAGCCCCGGTGAGGACCGTGGGCAGCACCAGGCTGAGGGGTGACTGCTCCACCACGCAGATGGTTGCCAGCGCCACGGCGAGCAGCAGCAGCGTCAGCACAAATGGATACTGTGATCCTGCCACCTGGGTAACGTCCACGCGCGGCACCCCCAGCAGCGCTCCCGTCACCAGTGCGACGGCGATGCCCGCCACCAGTGCGCCGAACGTCAGGAACGCGGACAGGAAACGTCCCGCAGCCGTCACGGGGAACCCGTTGATCGCATCCTGTACGGCGGAGACAAGCCGGCCTGTGGGCAGGAGCAGCAGGATTCCTCCGGCCACCACAATGCCCGGGGTGATGGGCACCTCGAATGACCAGAAGATCATGGCGATGGCCGTGACCAGGAAGCCGCTCGCCGCGGTGGTGAAGAAGTCCGGCACCCGCCACCGGCCCAGCACGCGCTGCAGCAGGCTCACCAGGAAGGTACTGACAAAGGCCACCGTTGACGCCAGCGGTCCGCCGCCGATGAAACCGACAATGGCGGCGGAAAAGGCGCCGGTGGAAAAGGTCACTGCCCACCGTGGAAACGGCTTGGGCCGGTGCGTAATTTCATTGAGCCGGTTGGCCGCTTCGGCACGGGTGATGCCGTCGTCGATGATGTCCGTGACCAGCTGGTGGACCAGACCAAGCCCGGCATAGTTGTTGGTCCAGGACCGGACCACCCGCATGACGGTGATGGGGGTCTGGTCCTTGGGCGAATAGTTCAGCAGCACCGACTGGTTGGTGATGTCCACCTCGATGCTGTCCAGGCCGAAGGCAGCGGTCACCGCAATGATTGCAGTTTCCACTTCCAGGGCGCCGGCACCGTAGCGGAACATGGTTTCGGCCAGGCCGAGGGCAAGGTCAAGAGTCTTCCGTGCCGAGGCATCCGGTCCGGCGCTGCGCACCAGCGGGTTGGCATAGGGAGATCCAGCCAGCCGCTCCACAATGGACATGGCCTGCGTGGGCGGAGTTTCGCCCTGCACCAACTTGCGCAGCATCCGCCGGGCGGCCGCAGAGGACCGGTCCTGCCGCAGGGCATTGGCGCTGCCGGGATGGTGGTGGCTGCCCGGCACGGTTTTGCGCGCCCGGGGCTTCCGCGGAGCCTGGCCCGTGTCCGGCCGTGGCCGGCCGGGCTGGGTTTTATCCGGGGCAAGCCCGCCTGCG
The DNA here is from genome assembly GCF_058269275.1 of Arthrobacter sp. TJ-178. NCBI lineage: Bacteria > Bacillati > Actinomycetota > Actinomycetes > Micrococcales > Micrococcaceae > Arthrobacter > Arthrobacter sp. TJ-178. Next base: position 114,259 of record NZ_JBZCNK010000007.1, read on the forward strand.
CCGCCCTTGGCCGGGGTGATCATGACCGAGGTGGTGGGAGGCGGCGGCTTCGGTTTCGTGCTGCGCAGGCCGGTCCCTTCGGGACCGGTGGGCAGGCCCGCTGCCTTAGCTGACTGCGGCGCCTGGCCGGGCGCGGCCGGGCGCCGCACCCGGGCGCTGGATGTTTTGGACCCGGATGCCTTGGAACCGGCCGCCTTGGGCTGCCGGACTACAGGAATCGGTCCCACCATCGGATCGGGGTTCTGAGCAGGCTCTTGGCGGTCTGCATCGGACGTGTTCTCCAAAGGACTCACCCTTTCGCCTTTGTTGTGCCTGAATCGGCGTTCAGGCATGCTTCCTGGTTAGTAAAACGGCTGCTGGTGCCGGCGCCAGTAGATCTGGCGGGCCACCCGCTCACCAATGGTGTTCCAGATCTTGTACCGCACCGGATCCAGGACCAGGTCATAACAACCCACAAAATCCGTGACCGTCTTCGAGAAGCTGGTCTTGAACAGGCCAAGGCCGTGGTGCGGGTGCTCCTTGTTTTTCAGCTGATCGCTGGGAGGAGTTCCGCAGAAGTCATACTGCTCAATGCCGAAGTCTTCCTTCAGCTCATTGATGGCGGTCCACTGAACCAGGTGGGAATCCCCGTACTGGTTGCGGCGCGGCTTGGATCCGCCGTCCTTGTACGTGCCCTTTTTGCCATAGGCAATGACAAAGGCACCCACTGTGGGTTCGCCGTTCTCGAAGGCGAAGTAGAACCGGCCCTGGCCGGCGGCCACGAAGTTGGACCAGAAGCGGTGGTAGTACTCGTAGGAGCGCATCCGGGCCGAGGACCGGTCCTCGATGTGGCTCATCAGCTTGTACATGATGCGCATGTTCTCTTCGGTGGGTTCCACCCGGCGTACATCCGCTTCCTCGCGGATCGCCCGGCGGACGGCGTTGCGCCCGCGCGAGGAGAGGTTCTTGAGCAGCTGTTCAGTATCCGGAGTGGTATCCAGCAGTGCCGTGGAGTCATTGGGCTGCAGATTGAAGGTCTTCACCAGGCCTGCGCCCAGGAACTGGGCACGCACCTCCGGGCTGTCCACAATGTCCGGTTCCACCTTGACGGCGAACACGTTGCGCTTGGTGTCCTTGATAAACCGGCGCAAAGCATCCAGCACCTCGGGCACATGCGACGGTTCCGCTACGTCCGGGCCCTTGATGAGGTACCAGAGACTGCCCAGGCCGGGAACCTTCTTTTCGATGGCCAGGTTGTACGTGGTGTAACCGTGGCCGGTGAATACCAAATGGATCGGATTCCACCCGTGGTGCGACTTGACTTCCGCATAGGACGCAGACTGCAGCACGTTCCCGCCGCACGGGTTGGACAGCACATGGCTGTCCCACTTTTCCATCTCGTCGGCTGTGGCCAGGCGTGCACTAAAGTCTCGCAAAATACCTCAACTAATCACTTGATCGCTTGATCACTTGCGCCATCGGCTGCTGATCCGAAGCGGACCCCGGAATTGCCCAAGGAACCGCCCCAAGTCTATCCGGTGTGGTGTTCCCAGTATGAAATCCGAGCCCCCGCAGCAGTGTGACGTGGCCCCGGCTGCCGCGGCCTGTGGTGCGGCGCCCCGGCGGCCCCGGCCCCGGCTACACTAGATGCAAAATCATGTACTTTTAGCGGAAGCGGGAAGCACCACATGGGTCAGCATCTGGAACTTGGACTGGACACCTTTGGAGACGTCACTTCGGACCCGGACGGTGAGCGGCTTCCACAGCACCAGGTCCTGCGCAATGTTGTGGCCGAAGCAGTGCTGGCCGATTCGGTGGGCATTGACTTCATTGGCATCGGCGAACACCACCGCGAGGACTTTGCCGTCTCCGCTCCGGATGTGATTCTCGCGGCCATTGCCGGCCAGACCAGCCGGATCCGGCTGGGTTCGGCAGTAACGGTCCTCAGCTCCGATGATCCGATCCGCGTCTTCCAGCGCTTCTCGACCCTGGACGCAGTGTCCAACGGCCGCGCCGAGGTGATCCTGGGACGGGGATCCTTCACCGAGTCCTTTCCCCTGTTTGGCCTGGACCTGGCACAGTATGACGAGCTCTTTGAGGAAAAGCTCGAGCTCTTTTCCGAACTGCGCCGCGAAAAGCCGGTGACCTGGAGCGGCAGCACCCGGGCGCCGCTGCAGAACCAGCGCGTGTATCCGCCCACTGCCTCCGGCGAGCTCCCGGTCTGGATTGCCGTGGGCGGAACGCCGCAGTCCGTAGTCCGGGCTGCCCATTACGGCCTGCCGCTGATGCTGGCCATCATTGGCGGCGAACCGGCACGCTTCGCGCCGTTCGTGGATTTGTACAAGCGGGCGCTGACCCAGTTTGGGCGTCCGATGCTTCCGGTGGGAGCACACTCCCCCGGTTACATAGCGGCCAGCGATGAGCAGGCACTTGAAGAGGCCTGGCCGCATTTTGAACGCATGCAGAACCGGATCGGCCGCGAGCGCGGCTGGAGCCCCACCACCCACAGCGACTATCTGGCCTCAGCGGGTCCCGACGGCGCCCTGTTTATCGGTTCCCCGGAGACCGTCGCTGCCAAAATCGTTCGGGTGGCCCGGGAGCTGGAGCTGAGCCGCTTCGATTTGAAGTACAGCCTCGGAACATTGCCGCACGAGCTGCTGATGAACTGCATCCGCCTGTACGGCACGGAAGTGGCCCCGCTGGTCCGCGAGCAGCTCGCGTAGCGCCTTCCCGTCTCCGCCTGGTACAGCTAGACCGAGGCGGGAAGGAACCAGCGCACCCGGGGCGGCTCCTCGGCCATCTCCGCGGCGCGGTCCATAGCCCTGCGGTCCTCGCCCGTGATGCGTTCCTGTTCCTGGCGCAGGTACTCCCGCCAGGTGGCGACGTCGTAAATCTCGCGGAACTGGCGGGAGTCCGTCACCGAGTGGACCAGTTCCCAGTCCCGGGCGCCGGTGCGCATCCGCGCAAGCTTCACTTCATGCATGGCCTGCACAAAGTCGGCCGCCTTGTCGGGAGCAAGCTCATAGGCGATGAGGACGGTGACCGGCCCGGCATCGGGCTCGGGCTCCTCCTCCGCCTCAATGCCGAGATCAGCTTCCGCGACGCTCCGATCCAGCTTGCCGGTGCGCGGAAGCAGCGGCAGGACGGTAATACTCAGCCCCGCGGCCACCAGCAGAATTCCCGCCGCGGCCAATACCGGGGCATAACCGAAGGCGGTTGCCAGGGATCCCCAAACAACAGCACCGAGCGCCTGGGCCCCGGTGGTCACCATCAGCTGGACCGAAAGCCCGCGGGCACGCACCCATTCCGGCAGCGTGAGCTGAATGGCGCTGTTAAGAATGGAGAAGGTGGCAATCCAGGAAATGCCCGCGAACACCAGCAGCGCAGCCAGCACGCCCGCGGGCAGGATGCCGGCGGCAAACGTCGCGACGCCGAACACGGCCGCCGCCAGCCCAAGCATCAGGTTGTCATTGATCCGGTCCGTGACCCTGGGCAGCAGCACCACACCGACGACGGCGCCGCCGCCCAGCGCGCCCAGCAGCAGGCCGTAGCCGGTGGACCCGAGGTGGAGGTGCCCGTTCACGGCCACCGGAAGCAGGGCATACAACGCGCTCGCGGGCGTCACGAAGAAACCGGTCCGCAGAAGAATGCGCCGGATCCTCGGTGCCGCCCGGATGTAACGCATTCCGGCCGCAAGTGCCTCGCGCAGGCGTTCCGGGTCATCCGGGCCCGGGGGCGCGCGCCACACGTAGACGGCCAGCGCCGTTCCCAGAAACGACACCGCGTTGAGTCCGAAGACAAAGGCCGGACCGAAGAAGGAGACGAGAACACCTGCCACGGCAGGACCAACGGCCCGGGCACCGTTTACCGCCATGCTGCCCAGGGCAGCCGCCGCCCGAATTTCCTCCCGCGGCACCAGGTCGGGGTTAATGGCCTGCCATGCCGGCTGGCTGAGGGCCACCCCGCAGCCGATCAGGAAGGTGTACAGAAGCAGCGAATCCGGATTCAGCAGGCCCAGCGCCGCAATCACGGTCAGGACGGCGGCAGCGGCCGCCGCAAAAAGATTGGCCCCGAGAATCAGGCGCCGCCGGTTGAAGGCATCGGCAAGGAATCCGGCAATGAGTCCCAGCAATAGGGAAGGCAGCAGATTGGCCGTCTGGACCAGGGATACCAAGGCGGGATTGGACGCTTTCTCCACCAGAAACCACTGCGCGCCCACGGTCTGCATCCACGTGCCAATGCTGGACCCGAGATTGGCGAGCCACAGAATCAGGAAGGCGCGGCGCCGCAGGGGCGCCCAGGGCGATACCGAATCCATCAGGACACCTCCGTCAGACCACGCGCGGGAATCCTGCCCATGCTTTCCGGAACCGCTTCCGTGCTGTTCTTCCGCGTTCCTCTTCCGCCGCGTACATCAGTCCGTAGGTGAACCCGTTCCGGCCGGCGCCCGCGGCTTCGGCACCGAGCCGGCGCAGATACTCCCGGCTGACCACACTGTCCTGATGCTCGCCAAGGATTTTTTGGATGTGTTCGGCACCGGCCGCAAGCTCGGCCGACCCTTCGGTACACACCGGCTGAGCAACCTCAGCCGCGTAGCGCAGGCGTTTGGCATCCTTGCGCGCCTCGTGCAGGGATTCGGACCGGAGATCCTCGCTGCCCGCCGTGCGGGCGTCCCGCACCTGCCGGTGCAGGCGTTTTCGGTCCCGGGTCAGCATGCGGGCTGCTGTTTGCGCGGCCGGCGCATCAGCTTCGGGAGTGAAGTCCGGTTTGGTGACCACAATCTCCAGCCGCTCAAGCAGGCTGCGGTAACGCCCGCCGTCGAGCGCCTGCAGCACCAGTGCGTGAGCGGCCCGATAATCCCCCAGCAGCTCTTCGTCGATGCGCTGGCGGACCGGCCCCATGACCAGCTCGGCGGGCTGCGCTGCCGCCAGGGACTGCAGGCGTGCCCGCATCACCTGGGCGTCGCGGGCGGCACCCAGAACCCCGGCCAGCCATTTCAGTTCATCCCGCACCTCCTGCACCTGTTCAGGACCCAAAACCTTGCGGTAGCTGGCCAAGGCCGATCGCATCCGTCTGGTACCCACGCGCATCTTGTGGATGGCATCCGCCTCGTTGGCCCGCACCCGCGGATCCTCCCGAAGCATGGCCAGGAGCTGTCCGTGCAGATACTCCACCAGGAGCAGTCCAACCGGGCCGTCAGGTTCGGGCGGCGCCGGTTCGCTGGCGGCCACTCGCACCGCAATGTGTTCCGCGGCTGCGGCTGGGATCGGTTGGGCGGGAGAAGAGGCATCCGTGTTGCCGGGGATCCGGAAAGCTGCCCGGATCTGCGGCTCCTGAGCGGTAGGCATGGCTCAGTATAGAACCGCGAAACTGGTTCCCGGCAGGGGTTCGGCGCGGTGCGGAGGCGCAGGCCGGCCAGGCTCTTTCCGCTTCTCGGCCCCGGCTGTAGCATCGCCGGTACCCGGGCCGCCGGGCCCTGTTCCGCCAAGGCAAAAGAGCGAACGCATGAGATACGTAAAACTGGGAAACTCGGGCACCACGGTGTCGGCACTGGGGCTGGGATGCATGGGCTTCGGCGACCCCCAGCGCGGGACCCACGGGTGGACGCTGCGCGAATCCGAGTCCCGGCCGGTGCTGCGCCGCGCCCTGGAGCTGGGCATCACTTTCTTTGACACCGCAAACGTCTATTCCTCGGGGGACAGCGAGCGGATTATCGGCGGCACAGTCCTCAGGGACGCACGCCGGGAAGAGGTGGTCATCGCCACCAAGGTCCACGGGAAAATGGCGCCCGGCCCCAACGGATGGGGCCTGTCGCGCAAACACATCCTCTGGCAGGTGGACGAAAGCCTGTCGCGGCTGGGGACGGACTACATCGATCTCTACCAAGTCCACCGGTGGGACAATTCCACCCCGCTGGAGGAAACCCTTGAGACCCTGGACGGCCTGGTGCGGGCCGGAAAGGTCCGTTACCTGGGCGCCTCCACCATGTACGCCTGGCAGTTCGCGCAGGCGCTGGCGCTGCAGCAGGCGCACGGCTGGTCCCCCTTCGTGACCATGCAGGCGCATTACAACCTGATCTACCGCGAGGAGGAGCGGGAAATGTTTCCTCTGTGCACGGCCGCGCGCACCGGCGTGCTCGCCTACTCGCCGCTGGCCCGCGGCAGGCTGGCCCGCGGATGGGACGAGATCAGCCTCCGGCAGCAGCAGGATGAGCTGGGCCACTCCCTCTACTCCGGGCAACAGGACGCCAACCGGGCTGTGGCCGACGCGGTGCTGCGGGTGGCCCTGCGCCACGGAGTAACCCGTGCCCAGGTGGCTCTTGCCTGGGTCCTGGCCCACCCGGTGGTGAGCGCGCCTCTGGTGGGCGCCTCCGCCGTCGGGCACCTGGATGACGCGGTGGCCGCCCTGGACCTCCGGCTTTCGCCGGAGGACCTGGACGAATTGGAGCAGGACTACACTCCGCGGGCCCCGGCGGGGTTTTAGCCCTTCACTGCTCCGGAGGTCAGTCCGGAGGAAATAAACCGCTGCAGGAACAGGAACAGCGCCATGACGGGCAGCGCGGCCAGGACGGCGCCGGCTGAGAAGACACCCCAGGTGCGGGACTGGCTGTCCCCCACGAAGGAGTAGAGGCCTACGGCCAGTGTCTGGCTGTCCGGATCGTTCAGCACAATGGAGGCGATCAGGAATTCGCCGGTGGCGGTAATGAAGGACAGCAGTCCCACGATGGCCAGGATGGGCGTGACCAGGCGCAGGATGATCGTGAAGAAGATCTGCACATGGCTGGCACCGTCAATCCGCGCTGCCTCGTCCAGGGACTTGGGAACGGTGTTGAAGAAGCCGTACATCAGATAGGTGTTCACGCCCAGCGCTCCGCCGAGGTAGACCATGATCAGGCCGGTCTGGCTGCCCAGTCCCAGCCAGGGCACGACGTCGGAGATGCCGCTGAGCAGCAGGAAGATGGCCACCACGCCGAGCATCTGCGGGAACATCTGCAGGAGCATCAGGCTCATCAGCCCGAACCGGCGGCCGGTGAACCGCATCCGGGAAAATGAATAGGCCGCGAGGGCGCCCAGGAAGACGGTGCCGGCACTGGTGATCAGCCCGACGACGAGCGTGTTCACGAACCACTTGGCAAAGGGCTTCTGCGGATCCGAGAACAGGTCGACGAAGTTGTCGAACTTGACGGTGGTAAACAGTCCGTTGGAGGAGACCAGCGTGCCGGTGGGGCTCAGCGCCGCCGAAAGCACATAGGCCAGCGGGAAGAGCGCAAAAACGCCCATGACCACGCCTACGAGGTGGCGCCAGCCCTTGTCCCGGAACCAGTGCCCAAAGCTTTTGCGGGGCTGCGGAACAGCCCGGCCCGTTGTGCCCGCCGGGGATTTCTTGCCGGCCGGGGTTTGAGTCGAAATGCTCATGAGTTCACTTCCTCCAGCGCCCTGGTCTGCCGGAAGCTGACCGCTGAGATAACTGCCACGATGATGAAGATCAGGACTGCCAGCGCACTGGCCAGCCCGTAGTCACGTCCGGACCCCTGGCCGAATGCCACCTTGTAAACCAGCGTGATCAGCAGGTCGGTGGCTCCGATGTCCATGTTGGTGTCGGAGAACCGGGGGCCGCCGCCGGTGAGCATGAAGATCACGTTGAAGTTGTTGAAGTTGAACGCAAACGTGGAAATCAGCAGCGGAGCCGTGGAGACCAGCAGCAGCGGCAGCTTGATGGACCGGAAGATCCGCCAGGCGGAGGCTCCGTCCATGCGCGCGGCCTCATTGACGTCTTCGGGCAGAGACTGCAGGGCGCCGGTGCACACCAGGAACATGTAGGGGAAGCCCAGCCACGTGTTCACCAGCAGCACACTGAACTTGGCCAGCCACGGATCGGTCAGCCACGGGATATCCGCCCCGCCAAAGAGCGCTTCGTTGATAAAGCCGAACTGCTCGTTGAGCATTCCGGACCACACGAGCCCGGCCAGGAAGGCCGGGAAAGCGTAGGGAAGGATCATGATGGTGCGGTAGATCTTCTTGCCCCGCAGGTTGGAGTGGTTGAACGTCAGGGCCAGGAACAGCCCCAGCCCAAAGCACAGCAGCACGGAGCAAAGGGCAAAGGCGAAGGTCCACAGGATGACGCTGACCAGCGGGCCGCGGAGGTCCGGGTCGGTGAAGGCGCGCTCGAAGTTGTCGAAGCCCACGCCCACCTTCCAGCCGGTGGCCAGCCGTTCGCCGTTGTCCGCCACAAAGGAGCCCTCGCCGCCGTCCTTATATACGGCGCCTGTTTCAGTGTCGGTGAAGGTGTCGGCTGCTTCGTCGTAAACCAGTACCGGTTTGAAGACGTAGGCATTGGAACCGTCCGCGGTCTGCAGGGTGCCGTCGGCGAGATCATCCGAGAGCGGCACCTTGATGGCGGTGATGTCCTGCTGGACGGAAAGCAGTTCGTTGAAAGTCAGGGTGCGGTAACCGTCGGCGCCCACGGCTTTGCCGGTGCCGCCGATCTCAGCGTCATCGACGTCCTCCAGCGGTTCGCCGGTGGTGCCGATGCGGACGCTGCCCTCGGGGTCGGTGACCAGCAGGGAGAGCACGTCATCCTTTTCCACGACGGACACCTGATAGGCGGGAGAGTCCGGAACGCGCTTCTGGGCGCTCATGGAAATGGAGGAGACGGCGTCGTCCTTGGTGCTGTTGTGCCCGTCACCGTAGTTGGTGAATGCCACGTAACCGCTGTACACCACCACAAAGACCTGGAAGATGAGCAGGAACAGGACCCCGGGGGCCAGGTATTTGGCCGGGAGGCCTCCGCGCCGCAGATAGATCCAGTTGATCAGCACCGTCACCGCGGCGGCGACGGCGAGAATGAGCCATTTCTCGTTCATGAACAGGGCCATGAGGACGAACACCGCAAACGCATCCGTCAGGCCCAATAGGAGGATCTTGGCCAGCAAACCGGCTGTTGAATCGGGGCTGCGGCGGGGCTTTTTGGGCGGTGCGGGACTGTCGGAGCGGACAGGTGTGTCCAGCTGGTCAACCATCGGGGTTCTCCTTGAACCGGTTCGGGCCGGGACGGCGCTCAGAAACTGGGCGCCGTCCCGGCCCGCAAACCTGGTCCGCCGGCGAAACCGCCGGCGGACGTATCTAACTTAGGTGCGGCTGATGCCGGACTACTTGGCGATTTTGGCTTCCACGTTGCCGACCATGGTGGCCCAGGACTCGGCGGGGTCGCCCTGGCCCTTGATCAGGGCAAGCTCGGTGCCGCCCCAGTCGGCCCAAACGGAGCCCATTTCGGGGATGGCGGGCATGGGAACGCCGTCGGCGCCGATCTTGCCGAAGGCGGCAACGATCGGATCTTCGGCAGCCTTGTCGAAGGAGGCAGTCAGGGCCGGAGGGCGTCCGCCGCCTTCGAACATGGCGTCCTGGACGGCCTCGGTGGTGAGGTAGTTCAGGGCGAATTCGGTGGCTGCCAGGGAGTTCTGGCTCTTGGAGCTGATGAAGAAGCCGTTGACGCCGATGAAGGGCTGGGCGGGCAAATCACCGGTGGTGGGAAGGGGATCGACGACGACGTTGATTCCGGCTTCCTGCGCCAGCGGCACGTTCCACGGGCCGGTCAGGAAGTACGGGGACGCTCCGGCGTTGAACTTTTCCTTGGCGATGTCAGCGGTGATGTTGGAGTTCAGGATGCCTGCGCCGGCCTCGCCCCATTCCTTCACCTTGGCGGCGAAGGCCGCACCGTTTTCGTTGCCCAATTCCAGCTTGGAGGCGTCATAGCCGCCGTTCTCGTCAGTTCCGAAAACGGGCACGCCCATGGAGGTCTGGAACGGGTACAGGTGGTACGGATCGCCCTGCTTGGGATCCATGCCCACCAGGAACGGGAACTCGGCACCCTTTTCCTCGACCGCGGCCTTGCCGTTGGCAATGACTTCGTCCATGGTGGCTGCCGGCTCGGGAACCAGATCAGCGTTGCGCAGCAGGCCAATGTTCTCGATGGAGTAGGGAACGCCGTAGGTGCTGCCCTCATAGGTCATGGCGGCGACCGAGGACGGCTGGAATTCGTCTGCCTTGTCACCGAGCTCGATGGGCGCAATCACGCCGTTCTGGACAAACTTGCCCAGCCAGTCGTGCGGGCCGACGATCAGGTCCGGGCCCTTGCCGGTGGGAACCTGCGTGATGAAGTCATCGGAAACCTGTTCAAAATCCTTGGTCACCAGCTTGATTTCAATGCCGGTGTCTTCCTTGAACTGGGCAGTGACGTCGGTCAGGGCCGGGGAACGCTCCGCGTCAACCCACATGGTGAGGGTGGTGGCGCCGGCGCTGGCCAGGTCGGTGGAGTCCTTGCTCTCGGCGGCGTCGCTGCCGCCGCAGGCGCTGAGGACAAGGGCAGCGGTGACCGAAACGGCCCCGAGAGCGAAGGAACGGCGGCCAAACGCCGTCGTTCCCGTGGTGTGCACCTTCATTGGTGTACCTCTCCTAGATTTTCAAGTGGTTACCGGCGTTCTCGCAGCCGGCACGGAAACCTCTTTGAACCGCGCCAGCACACGGGTCGGGAGCAGACGGAACTCTCCGTCAGAACCTATGTATGGAGAAAGTGTAAGCGTGTACACGTTGTGCGTCCAATCACAGATCTGCATCACTTTGGAGGGTGTGTCGGGTCACAAAAGATAAGCGACCTGAGGGGTTGCAGGCGCACATGTAAGCGTTTTCATTAATGGGCCGAGATGCCCCTAGTATGGCTCCCATGCTCAGCGATGTAATCTCCGTCACCGGCCCTGTTGCCGGACCCTCCCTTGTTCCCCTCCACGCTGCCTCCAGCGAGCACGACCGCCAGTGGTGGCGTTCCTCGGTCATCTACCAGGTGTATCCGCGCTCCTTCCGCGACCTGAGCGGAGACGGCATCGGGGATCTGCCCGGAATCACGGCTGAGTTGGGCTCGCTGGCAGAGCTGGACATTGACGCCCTGTGGCTTTCCCCGTTCTACAAGTCCCCGCAGAACGACGCCGGCTATGACGTGGCCGACTACTGCTCCGTCGATCCCCTCTTCGGAACGCTGGAAGATTTCGACGCCCTGGTGGCGGCTGCGGACGGCCACGGAATCCGGATCATTGTCGACCTCGTTCCGAACCACTGCTCCAACGAGCACGCCCTCTTCCAAGCCGCGCTGGCCTCAGGGCCGGGTTCCCCGGAACGGGAAATGTTCATCTTCCGCGACGGCGCCGGCCACAACGGCGATGCTCCGCCCAACAACTGGCAGTCCCACTTCGGCGGATCCGCCTGGACCCGGACCACCGCCGCAGACGGAACCCCGGGCCAGTGGTACCTGCACCTGTTCGACTCCACGCAGCCTGACTTCAACTGGGACAACCCCGCCGTGCACGCCGAATTTGAGCGCGTCCTGCGGTTCTGGCTGGACCGCGGCGTGGGCGGCTTCCGCGTGGACGTGGCCCACGCCCTGGTCAAGAAGTCAGGCCTCCCCGACTGGGGCGGCCGGGCAGACGGCTGCTCCTCGGACGGTTTTCCGGGCCATGAGGCGCCCATGTTCGGCCAGCAGGAAGTCCATGACATCTTCCGTTCATGGCGGAAACTGCTGGAAGAGTACGACGGCGAGCGCGTGCTCTGCGCCGAAGCCACCATCGACCCGCTGGACCGGCTCTCCGACTGGGTCCGCCCGGATGAAATGCACCAGACGTTCAACTTCGCCTATCTGAACCATGACTGGAATCCCGGCTCCGTCCGCCACGTCATCGGCTCCTCGCTGGAGGCTTTTGACAAGGTGGGGGCGCCCACCACCTGGGTGCTGTCCAACCATGACGTTGTCCGCCACGCCACGCGTTTTGGCATCGAAGGCCACCAGGAGCGCCCCGGCGACGGTTTGGGCCCGGAGGATCCGCAGCCCAACCACGAACTGGGCCTCTCCCGCGCCCGCGCAGCCACGCTGCTCATGCTGTCCCTGCCCGGGGGTGTCTACCTGTACCAGGGCGAGGAACTGGGCCTGCCGGACCACACCACCATGCCGCACGATTTCCGGCAGGACCCCAGCTACCACCGCACCGGCGGTGCGCGCCTGGGCCGTGACGGCTGCCGCGTTCCCCTGCCCTGGTACTCGGCCGTGGACAGCTTCGGTTTCAGCAGCACCGGCCAGGCCTGGCTGCCCCAGCCTGCGGACTGGGCTTCGATGGCCCGCGACGTCCAGCGCGAGGATCCGGCCTCAACCCTGAACCTGTACCGCAGCGCCCTCGCCGTGCGCCGTGAGTACGCCCTCGGGGCCGGTTCGCTGGCCTGGTGGCCCGACGTCGACGGCGACTCAGTGGTGGCCTTCCTCAACGGGAACGTGCTGACCGTGCTGAACATGGGCACCGAACCGGTGGCCCTGCCGGAAGGTGAGGTGCTGGTGGCCAGCGAGCCCGGCGCAGCTGCCGATGGAATGCTGGCATCCAACCGCGCCGTCTGGCTCCGGCTAAGCTAATGCGTGCGGCACCGGACCCCGGTCCGGTGCCGCAGCCCGGTTCTGCTTCTCCCAGCAGCCGGTTTTCCCCAACCAGCAGCTAAGGCAGCCGCCAGGCGGTCGCCGAATTGAGGCAAAATTACGTGGCAGGCATCAAAGATGTGGCCGCACGTGCCGGAGTTTCCTCGGCCACGGTCTCCCGTACCCTCAGCGGCAACGGGAAAGTCTCCGAGGCTACCCGCCAAAAGGTGCAGGAGGCCGCAGATGAACTGGGCTACGTCCTGTCCTACAACGCGTCGTCGCTGGCCTCCGGCCGCAGCCGCAATATCGGCATCGTGATGCCCACGGTTGGCCGCTGGTACTTTTCCCAGGTGCTGGAAGGTGCTGCCGCCGCCCTGATCGATGCCGGGTATGACCTCACGCTCTACAACACCAGTGACGGACCGGGCCACCGCGAAAGCGTGCTGACCGAAATGCTGCGGCGCAAGCGGCTCGATGCCGTCATAGCCGTGGCACTGAGACTCACCGATGAGGAACTGGCCCAGCTGCATGCCGTCGGAAAGCCGATTGTCGCCATCGGCGGCCCGCTGCCCCAAACCCATACCATCCGGGTGGACGAGGCCAACATCTCTGCGTTCGCCACGGAACATCTGATCTCGCTGGGGCACCGCAGGGTTGCCCACATCGGCGGAGGTGAGGAACTGGTGCGTGACTTCCGGCTGGGCAGCACCCGCCGGGACGGCTATGAACAGGCCATGGGCCGGGCGGGGCTGGACTGCCTGCATATTAACAGCGCCGACTTTTCCGTGGCCAGCGGTGCACAGGCCGCCAAGACGCTGCTGGCATCTCCGCACGGCCGGCCTACCGGCATCTTCTGCGCCTCGGACGAGCTGGCCATCGGTGCCATCCTCGCCGCCGGAGCCCTGGGTCTGCGTGTTCCCGAGGACCTGTCAGTCATCGGCATTGACGGACATGAACTCGGAGAGGTTTTTGGACTGACCACCATCAGCCAGGATCCGAAGGGCCAGGGGGCAGCCGCCGTCGCCGCCGTTCTGTCCCTTCTGGCGCAAACACCGCTGGAATCCGACTGGATTCAGCGGTTCTACCCCACGGAATTCGTGGTCCGGTCCAGCACTTCGGTGCCGGCCGATCTGCGCCGATGACCGGACGGAGCGGACCCGCACCCTCCGCAGCTGCACCCACGCCCTCGTTTTGGTGTTCCAACCGTGCTTGACTGAAACGTCAATTAGTCCTGCTGAAGGAACACTCTCCCGGCCATGTCTCTCTTTCTTTGGATCCTGCAGATAGTCCTGGCCCTGATGTTCATGGGAATCGGCGCCCAGCGGCTGACGCGATCCTCCCGGCAGCTGGGTAAACTGCCGTGGACTGACGGCTACTCCCCCGCGGCCATCCGCGTCCTGGGAGCCGTGGAACTTCTCGCCGGGCTCACCCTGCTGCTCCCCGGAATTCTGGGCTGGGCTCCGGCCTTGACACCCCTGGCCGCCTGCGGACTGGTGGTCCTGATGGCCCTGGCAGTCCTGCTTCACCTTCACCGGAACCAGCGGCAGGCGGCACTCCTTCCGGCTATCCTGCTGTTGATGGCTGCACTCGTGGCGTGGGGCCGGATTGACCGGATGGAGTGAGTAAACCGCAATGACGGACAAGGCCCGGATCATCGCCGACCTGTATGCGCTGATGCCGGACGGCTTCACGGCAGCCAGGAACAAGCTCGCCGCGGAAGCGTCCAAGGCCGGAGACAAAGAGCTGGGCAGGGAAATCCGGTCGCTGCCCAAGCCGTCGGCCGGCGCCTGGCTGGTCAACATGCTCGCGCTGCACCGCCCGGAGCTGGTGTCCGAGGTCTTGGAACTGGGCGCCGTCCTGCGCGAAGCCCAGCAGGACCTTGACCAGCAGGAACTGCGCCGTCTCAGCGGTGAACGCCAGCGCCTGCTGCGTTCAGCCGCCCGGGAGGCCCGCGCACTCGCCCAGGAATTGGGCCGCCCCGTCAGCGCGGCCGTTGGTGCAGAGGTGGAACAAACACTGTGGGCCGCCATGACCGACGCCGAAGCAGCCGACGCCGCCGCCAGCGGCCAGTTGGTCCGGGCGCTCGAAGCCAACGGCTGGGACCCCGTAAACGTTGACGGCGCCGTCGCGGATCCTGCGCTGGTCCGGCCTGCTGCCGCACTCGCCGGGAAGCGGCCGCCCCGGTCCCCCCGGACCAGGGACGGGGAGACCCACGCCGGAAGCGCGCCGTCACCAAAGGAAAAAGCTGCGTCCGTCCGCGCGCTCCGTGCCGCGCGGACCACCCTGGCGGACGCGCAGCAGCGTGCCGAGCAGGCCGAAGATGCCCTGCGGACCGCTCAGGAGGAGGTCGGCACCGTCGCGGACCACCGGGATGAGCTGACGGATGAAATCGACGAGCTCCGCGAACGCATCCGCACCCTTGAAAGTGAAGTGGTTGCCGTGGACCGCCGCGCCGGCACTGTGGAACGCGCCCGCGATGCTGCCCGCCGCTCCGCGCGCGCCGCACGCCGGGCCGTGGAAAAAGCCCAGGCAAGGCTGGAGGCCCTGGATGAGGGCTGACCTGGGCCAAATACGTCCAACAAATTCGTCCTAATTATTGGCGTCCGCCGGTGGTACGTTCGGAATTCGACAGACAGCAACTCCCCCTTGGAGGAACCATGACTGATCATGTGGCGCCCGTCAGCGATTGCTCCGTCCACAGCTGCGATTACAACCATGACGGCTGCACGGCCTATGCCATTACCGTTGGCGGAGCCCCGGACCACGCCAGCTGTTCCACGTTTATCGACACCACGGCCACCGGAGGCCTGCCAAAGGTCCTGGCCTCGGTCGGAGCGTGCGCCCGGAGCGAGTGCACCCACAATGACCACCTCATGTGCACCGCCCACGATGTCAGGGTGGGCCCCGGAGCAGAGTCGGCGGACTGCTTGACCTACCAGTCCCGCTAACCGGCCGCCACCAATCGGATATGTGACCCAAGCCTCACAGTCCCTGTAACGTTGGGTGCCATCGACCTGCCCTAAAGGAGAACAATGCCCGGCTTGGACACTGCTTTGACGCCCCTGCGCTTTCTGGAACGTGCAGCTCAGGTACACCCGGACAAGACGGCTGTGGTCGACGGCGACCGCACCCTGACCTACCGGGAGCTGGCCGCAGAGGTCACCCGCACCGCTTCCGCCCTGCGGGCGTCCGGACTGGAAGAGGGCGGTCGTGCGGCGTTCCTCGGCACCAATTCCGCCGAACTGCTGATTGCCCACTACGCGGTGCCCTTGGCCGGCGGCGTCATCGTGGCGTTGAATACCCGCTTGTCCTCGCCCGAAACCGCCTACATCTGCAACCATTCCGGAGCCACACTGCTCTTCGGGGATCCGGACCTGCTCCGCGGCCTGGGTTCGCCGGAACTGGAAACCGTCACCGAAGTCTTCTCTTTCCCCCTGCAGGACGGAACCGCGGACACGGTGGAGGGAACGACGTCGTACGCTCACTTCCTGGACCGCGGAACCGACGCTCCGCTTTCCTGGGAGGTGCCGGACGAAAACGCCGTCATCAGCCTGAATTACACCTCGGGCACCACGGGAGCGCCCAAGGGCGTGATGTACACGCACCGCGGGGCGTACCTGAACTCGCTCGGCGAGGTGCACCACCAGGGTTTCGATGCGGACACCGTCTATTTGTGGACGCTGCCCATGTTCCACTGCAACGGCTGGTGCACCACGTGGGCGCTGACCGCCGCTTCGGGCACGCACGTTTGCCTGCGTGCCGTGCGCGGGCCGGACATCTGGCGTCTGATTGACACCCACCGGGTCGACCACCTCGCCGGCGCCCCCACGGTCCTCAGCGCCATTGCCACCGCAGCGGAAGCCCATGACCTCGAGCATCCGCTGACGATCGTCACGGCCGGCGCCCCGCCCAGCCCCACCATCATTTCCAAGATCCATCAGTTGAAAGCCGCCGTGGTGCATGTCTACGGGCTCACGGAATCCTACGGCCCGTATGCGGTCTGCGAACCCCAGGCTGCGTGGTCCTCGCTGGATGAAGACACCCTGGCGCGCAGGATGGCGCGGCAGGGCGTGGGGATGCTGACGTCGGACCGGATGCGCGTTGTCCGCGACGAGGTCGGAGCCTCCGGAGACCTCATCGACGTCGCCGACGACGGCGTGGAGATGGGCGAGATTGTCATGCGCGGAAATTCCGTGATGAAGGGCTACTACCGCGACGACGCCGGCACCGCAGATGCTTTCCGCGGCGGCTGGTTCCATACCGGGGACCTGGGTGTCATGCATGCGGACAGCTACGTCCAGCTGCTGGACCGCTCCAAGGATGTGGTGGTCTCCGGAGGTGAGAACATCTCCACGATCGAGGTGGAACAGGCCCTGGCCAGCCACCCGGCCGTGGCGGATGTGGCCGTGGTCGGTGTTCCGGATGACCGCTGGGGTGAACGGCCCAAGGCGTTTGTGGTGCTGTCCCCCGGCTGCACCACGACGGCGGAGGAACTGACGGCACACGTTAAGGCCCAAATCGCCTCCTACAAGGCTCCGCGCAGCGTGGAATTCATTGTGGAGCTGCCCAAGACATCCACCGGGAAAATCCGGAAGAATGAACTGCGTGCCCGCGAATGGGACGGCCGGGAGGCCCGGATCAATTAGGCCCTCCCGCCGCAGCCCGCGGCAAGCACCTGCCCGCTGATGATTCACACCGTCACGGCGGGTAAGCTCGGCCGGGTCAAACACGCCCGTGGAGAACAAGCAGAGGAGAACTAATGGCCGCCGTAGTGCTCGGCTGGAATCCGGCCACAGCATTTGGTGCCGGCCCCGGCCGTACGGATTACGCGATGGCTGCCGCGACGGTGGACAGCACGGGGCTCTTCGGCACCCGGTGGCGCGTGGGGCGCGGTCAGCATCTGGACCGCGGAACCGATGTGTGGCTGTTTGCTCAGGGCCGGCACGGCCGCGGACTGCTCGGACACGGCGTCGTGGCTTCGGGTCCGCAGCCCGGGGCAGCCCTGCCGGCCCGGCTGGGGCTGCTGGCAGGCATCGTCTTTGATCTGCTTCTGCCGCCCGGTGACGCCCTGCCGGCCGAGGTGCTGACGGCGAGCGTTCCGGATCTGAACTGGAGCGCGGTGCGCAGTACGGGAACCGTGGTTCCGGAGCAGGTGCAGGGACAGGTTCGTGCGGCGTGGGCCTCATATCTGCGGTCGAGGCCGGTCCCGGAAGGCTGGCAGGGCGCAGTGGATCCCACCATCCCGGTTCCGGGAAGCATGTCCCAGGACACGCTCAGGCAGGTGGCCGTGAACCGCTATGAACATGATCCCGACGCCGTTCAGCGGTGCGTCGCGTTCCACGGCACCTCCTGCGCAGCGTGCGGGTTGTCGATGCAGCAGGTTTACGGGCCGAACGGGGCGAACTTTGTGCAGGTGCATCACATTGTCCCGCCCGCCGCCATCGG
Organism: Arthrobacter sp. TJ-178; assembly: GCF_058269275.1. Taxonomy (NCBI): domain Bacteria; kingdom Bacillati; phylum Actinomycetota; class Actinomycetes; order Micrococcales; family Micrococcaceae; genus Arthrobacter; species Arthrobacter sp. TJ-178. The sequence continues at coordinate 132,127 of NZ_JBZCNK010000007.1, forward strand.
ACCGGACTACACCCTGGACCCGGTGGCCGACCTGGTGCCGCTGTGCCCCAACTGCCATGCCATGGCCCACCGCGGCGCCCCCGATCCCTACACTCCGGCGGAGCTTCGGCAGATGCTGGCCTCGGCCGCCGGCCCGCTGCCCGTCCGGAATTCCCTGCCCGGCACGGTGCCCACACCCGAACAGCTGGACGCCCAGGACGACGCCGACCGCCTCCGGAATGCGCCCTCCAGCGGTGCGGACACGCAGTAGAATCGGTAACCCCATGAGCATTCCAGCCAGTACCTCAAAATCAGTCCGCGTGGATGCCTGGCTCTGGGCCGTTCGGGCCTACAAGACCAGGTCTGCTGCCACCGCCGCCTGCCGGGCCGGCCATGTGCGGCTCAACGGCAACCCTGCCAAGGCTGCCCAGCCGGTCCAGCCCGGGGACACCATCCGGGTGCGCCAGCCGGGCTACGAACGCATCTTGGAAGTCCGCCAGCTGATCGCCAAGCGGGTGGGCGCAGAGGCTGCGTCCCATTGCTTTACCGACCACACGCCGCCGCGCCCCGTTGGGCCCGCCCTCGGGATACCGATGCGGGACCGGGGCGCGGGACGCCCCACCAAGAAAGACCGCCGCGAGATCGACCGGCTGCGCGGGGACCGCTGACCCGGACCGGACCGGCGGTAACCGGCGGGTCAAGGTATGCGGGTCAGGCCTGTGGGTTAGGCCTGCGGCAGGACTCCCGCGCCGGCAGGGCGCAGCTGATCGTCCACAAACCGCGGGGCGGCCGCAAGGATCCCGGCGGCGGCCATGGCCGCGGAGGAAGCGATCAGGATGATCAGCGGCACCGTCCAGCTTCCCGTGGATTCATGCAGCGCGCCGATGGCGAAGGGCCCCAGCGCCGCCAGCAGGTATCCCGCGGGCTGGCAGAATCCGGACAACTCGGCCGTGACCAGAGGGCTTCGGGAACGCGCGATGATCAGGGCCAGCGCCGTCGGGAAAGCGAAACCTCCCACGCCCAGCAGGAGGGCCCAGAGCCAGGGCACCTCGGCGGGTGCCAGCAGCAGGCCCACGTAGCCGGCACCGGTGCAGACGGCCAGCGCGGCAACATAGAACTTCAGACCCGGCGCCCGTGCCACCAGCGAGGGCATGATCAATCCGCCCGGAATTCCGAGTGACGCGATAATGGCTGTCATTAGGCCCGCGGAGGACTGGCTCAGCCCCGCGTCGCGGTAGATTTGCGCGGCCCAGCCAAACTGCACGTACGCATTCATGGACTGGACACCAAAGTACACGCACAGAGCCACGGCAGTGCGCGACGACGTGATGCGCACGCGCCTGGCGCCACCCGCCGTCGTTCTTCCGGCCTCGGCGCGTTCGTCCGCTCCCGCACGCCGGTCCCGAAGCGAAATCAGGGTCCACGGGACAACGGCAATCAGCGCGGCGGCGCCCCACACCCTGATGCTGAGCTGCCAGCCGTCCGCGCCGCCCGCGGACAGCGGTCCGGCGATCAGCAGCGGAAGGGTTGCACCCACCGCCAGCGTAGTGCCGTACACGGAGTTCAGCAGGGCAGTCCGAGCACCCCCGTGCCGTTTAATGAAGGCCGGGACGAGGATGTTGCCCACCGCCATGCCGGAAAATGCCAGTACTGTCAGGGCCAGGAACACCGCGGAGGACTCCACCACGGACCGCAGCAGCAGCCCCGCCGCCACTGCGGCCAGCCCCATAGTGATGGTGCGGCTGAGCCCTGCCCTGCGGGAGAGGGACACGGCGAGCGCTCCAATGACCGCGAACGTGAGCCCGGGCAGAGCGGTCAGGACCCCGGCCTGAGTGGATCCCATGCCCAGAGCTGCTTCCAGCTCGGCCAGGACCGGGCCCACCGACGTCGCTCCGGGACGAAGGTTGACGGCAATCAGGACGACGGCGGCAGCAGCGGCCCAGAGGGGCAGCGCAACACGTCCCTTGCGCCGGCCTTTTGGTTTTCCGACTCCCGGGCTTTGAATTTCACTCACTGAAGAGTTCTAGCATGCGCCGGGGAAAATTACGTTAGGCCGGAACCTGCTCCGGAATACGGCTGTCACCGGTCTCCACGAATCGCTGATGCCAGGACAGGGCCTCGTCCAGCAGATGCGGGGTGTGCTTGCCGAAGCTCTCCCGGCAGGCGCGGTCAAAGTAGTCCTGCAGCAGCGGCTGGAAGTCCGGGTGCGCGCACTTTTCAATAATCGTGCGGGCGCGCTGCTTGGGAGAGAGGCCGCGAAGGTCGGCGAGGCCCCGCTCGGTCACAACCAGCATGGTGTCATGCTCGGTGTGGTCCACGTGGCTGACCATCGGAACGATTCCGGAAATCTTGCCTCCCTTAGCCGTGCTCGGCGACAGGAAGGCGGACAGGAAACCGTTGCGGGCAAAGTCGCCGGATCCGCCGATCCCGTTCATCATGGCGGTTCCGGCAACGTGCGTGGAGTTCACATTGCCGTAGATGTCCGCCTCGATCATGCCGTTCATGGCGATGCAGCCCAGGCGGCGGATGAGTTCGGGATGGTTGGAGATTTCCTGGGTGCGCAGGATGATCCGCTTGCGGTAGAAGTCGATATTGGAGTTGAACTCCTCAATTCCTGCCGGGCTGAGTGAGAAGGATGTTGCGGACGCCACCCGGATAACCCCGTCCCGGATCAGGTGCAGCATGCCGTCCTGGATCACTTCGGTGTAGGCAGTCAGGCCGGTGTATCCCGAGGTGGCCAGCCCGCCCAGGACCGCGTTGGCAATGTTGCCCACGCCGGACTGCAGCGGCAGCAGCTTGTCCGTCAGACGGCCGGCCCGGATTTCGTCGCCGAAGAAGTCGATCAGGTGTCCGGCTATCTGCTGCGAGGTTTCATCGGGGGCCGCGAACGGCGTCATGCGGTCCGGAGCGTCGGTTTCGACAACGGCGATGACCTTCTCGGGGTCCAGCCGCAAATAGGGTTCACCGATCCGGTCATCGGGGTTCACCAGCATGATGGGTTTGCGGTGCGGCGGCAGGGCGGTCCCGTAATAGACGTCGTGCATTCCGTCCATGGCTTCGGGCTGCTGGAGGTTGACCTCCAAGATGATCCTGTCCGCCTGCTCGATCCAGGTCTTGTTGTTGCCAACTGACGACGACGGTATCAGCGAGCCGTCCTCGTTGATGCCCACCACCTCGATCACGGCAAGGTCAATATGGCCGTAGAACCCAAACCAGGTGTACTGGGCCACGTGCCCGAGGTGGATGTCGATGTACTCGAGTTCGCCGTTGTTGATCCGCTTCCGCAGGGTGGGATCGGACTGGTACGGCAGACGCAGTTCCATGCCGCCGGCCTTTGCGAGCACCCCGTCGAGCTCGGGGGCGGTGGAGGCGCCGGTCAGCACCTTGATCTGGAAGTCCTCGCCGCGGGCATGGGCTTCCTCCATTTGGAGGGCGAGCGCCTGCGGCACTGCCTTGGGATAGCCTGCTCCGGTGAAACCGCTCATCGCCACGGTCATGCCTGGTTTGATGAGCGCGGCGGCCTGTTCAGCAGACATCCTGCGCCCAAAAAGTCCTTCGTGGTGAATGCGGTCGTGCATGGTGGCCTTTCCTAGATGGGACCAACCAACACTATCCGCTGTGAGGCGTGCGTCATATTCGGGTGTCTTTCAGGACACAGCCGGGGCCTGCTGCGGGACGAGTTTCGCGCGAGGAAGGAGGCGGCAGGAGTGCGCTACACCGACCGGCCGGAGGTCTGCTGGATTTGTTTCAGGACGGACTCCAATTCCGTGCTCAGGGCGCCCAGCGCGGCACTGTTGTTTTCGACGGCGAGGGCAGCCACCAGTTCTGTCTGGCGGCGCCGCAACTGCTCAAGTGAAGGACCGGATGTGTTGCTGTTTTCCATGTTTTCCATGCCTCATCCTACAAAGCTCCCCGCTACACTTCCTCAAGCGGCGGGTTAAACAATCGTCCGCTGAACCGGAGGAACCATGGACACCCCCACGCCCGAAGCTTTGGAGCAGTGGCACCACTTTCGCAGCACCAGAAACGCCGAGCTGTTGCAGGAGCACGGCTGGCTGACCCTGACGTCCCTGCAGTGGCTGACGGACCGGCCCGCACCGGCGGAAGGCCTTCCCGGGCTGTGGTCCGCCGACGGCGCCGCCGCAGTGCTGTCCGCCGCCGCGGCGGACGGCCTGACCCTGGCATCAACCGGCCTCCCCGTTGACGGAACAGTGACCGCGTCCCTCGAGGACGAGGAATCGCTGTCCTGGGTGTACACCGGCGGCCCCGGCGGCCGGCAGATTTTGGTGGAGCTGGCCCGTCGGGGAGGGCGCTATGCGCTGCGAACCCGGGACGCAGCATCTCCCGTATTTACCGCTTTCTCGGGCGTCCCGACGTTTGATTTCCGGCCGGATCTGGTAATCCGGGGCCGGTTTGCGGCGTATCCCGAGCCGGTGGAGGTTCCGATCCGCACCGCTCATCCCGCCGTCGACGGCGTGCATCTCACGGTGGGCGAAGTGGTGTTCCGCCTGCCCGGTTCGGAACAGGACTGCCGGCTGCAGGTCAGCGGCGAAGGGGACAGCCGTCTGGCCCTCACCTTTCACGACGCAACCAATAACCACACCACGGCCGGATGGCGGAAGGTCGTCTTCGAAGCGCCCGCACCCGGGACATCCGAAGTGACGGTGGACTTCAACCGCGCCGTCAATTACCCCAGCGCGTTCACGCCTTTTGGAACCTGCCCCATGCCGGTGGGCGGCAACATTATCGGTTCCCCTGTGGAGGCCGGAGAAAGGCAGCCGGAGATGCAGCCAAACATGCAGCCGGCGCCGCACGAGTAGCGTCCCGGAGGTTTCACCGTGAGCACCGAACCCGTCAGCCCCCTGCCAAACCGGGCCCCGATGGGCGGCGCCCTCCAACAGAGCCGGATCATGGCAGTGCTTGAGACGGGCGCTTTCCCGGATGCCGGATCCGGCCCGGATTTCACCCGGGTCGCGGCTGCGGCGGACACGCTGGTGGCCAACGGTGTGGGCTGCCTGATGCTGACCAACGCTGCAGCCGGAACCAGCCGGGCCCTGGAACACCTCCGGCCGCGGCTTCCCGAGGGCGTGGAGCTGGGCATCGGCGGGGTTCTGACTCCCGACGACGTGGTCCGGGCAGCCGGTGCCGGTGCCCGCTTTGTCGCTTCTGCCCAGGTGGCACCCGACGTGGTCCGTTCCGCCCGCAGCTGCGGAATTGCCAGCTATGCCGGTGCCCTCACACCGAGTGAGGTCCACCTCGCGTGGCGGACCGGCGCAACCGCGGTGCAGCTCTTTCCCGCCGGGTTCCAGGGATCGGGCTATCTCTCCGCCATCCGGCGGACGCTTCCCGCGGTCCCTCTGATCGCTGCCGGCGGCATCGAGTGGAAACAGGCGGCCGACTGGCTGGCAGCAGGTGCGGCCGCCGTGGGACTGGGCCGTTCCCTTCTCGGCGATGCCCTGCTCCCCGGCGGGAACCTCCGTGCCCTGGGTGTTCGGACCCGTTTGGTCTGCGCCGCCGCGGCGGAAGCGCCGCTGCGGCCACGGAGCTGAGACCGCCCAGGTGAGACCGCAGAGCTAAGAGCGCGCAGCTGAGATCATGGAAGAAGCATCCCCCACGTTCTCCACCGGAAATGAGATCCCATGACACTCAAAGAACAGCTCCAGGCCGATATGAAGACCCATATGAAGGCCGGCAACCGCACCGCCCTGATGACGGTGCGCAACGTGCTCGGTGAAATCGAGACCCGGGAGAAGTCCGGCAAAACCCCCGTGGAACTCGACGACGTGCAGGTGATTTCCCTGTTGCAGAAGGAAGCCGCCAAGCGTCGGGACACCGCGGGAATTTACCGTGAGGCCGGCGAAACTGAGCGCGCTGACGCTGAAACCGCGGAAGCCGAAATCATCGAAGCCTACCTGCCGGCGCCCCTCACCGCGGCTGACGTCGAAGCCATTGTGGATGAGGCTGTGGCTGAGCTGACGGCCAACGGCACCGAACTGTCCATGCGCCAGATGGGTGCGCTCATGAAGCCGGTTACGGCCAAGGTTGCCGGACGTTTCGACGGCAAGGCTGTCAGCGAGATCGTCCGCAGCCGCCTCTCCTGATTTCAGCAATGCTCCGCCTTACCGCCGGAGCGGGCGGCCGCCGGATCTAGCCGGCGGCCGCAACGAAGGCGGTAGCCGTATTCGGGGCAATCTCCGTCATCCCCGCATCAACAATCAGCGGTCCGGCGCCCGGATCCTTTGCGAGCGCGGTGAACTCGGTTCCCGCGGCGAGCCGGACGCTGGCCGGGCGTCCGCCGTCGTACCAAGCGGTCCGTTCCTCACCGGACAGTGTCAGGTACCAGGCCAGCAGGGCATGGGCTGCTTGGGCGCCGGCTTTGCCCGTGGACATCTCCAGATCCTCGTTCACCACGATCACCGGCGCCCCGGGCGCCCCGGGAACCGGAGCCTCATCGGGCAGATGCGTGCCGGAAACCTGCAGTCCGCGCAGTTTCTTGGGCATCTCCTCGTAGGTCACCGGTTCAAAGGCAACAGCCTTCGCGCGGCCGACGACGACGGTTCCCGACGGCGCTGACGCCGCCATCTTTTCGAACACCTTCGGTCCCGCCCGCCGAACGGTCTTGGTGAACCGGCCGAACACCCAGTTCTCCCAGGCGGTGTCCTCGGTCCTGCGGGCATAGGCGCTCACGCTGGCGACGGCGGCCGCAGCCACCGCATCCAGGTGGGCTGCGGGATCTTCCTTATCCACGAGCAGGACGATCGGCTGGACAGTGTCGCTGGGTTGCATGCTTCTAGTTTTTCACGACCCGGCAGTCTGTTTTTTACCGCCCGCGTGCCCCGCGCCGGAATCGCAGCGTGGCGATCTGGAACGGACGGAGCAGCAGTTCCACCGTTTCCCCTTCCGCTCCCCCGCCAATTACCAGCGGCAATCCGGACGGTACGGCCCGTTCCAGCAGGTCAGCGGCTACGACGTCGTCGTAGCTGAACCCCGTCCGCACCGTTGCGCCGGCACGGCTTCCGTGCGCTTCATAAAGCCGCACAATGACATCGCCGCTGCGGTCTTCGGCCAGTTTCACCGCTTCCACCACCACGGCCGGGTTGTCCACCGTCACCACCGGAGTTACGGCCGTGCCGGCAACGCCGCTGATCCGGCGCAGGGGAAGGTTCAGCCGGTAGCCTTCGGCAACCGCCTCCGGAATTCCGGCCGCCGGACGCAGCGAAAACCGGAAGCTGTGCGGACCTTGATCAGCCGTGGGATCGGGAAACACCGGGCCGCGCAGCAGGGACAGCCGGACAGTGGTGCAGCTCCGGCCCTCCACCAGTTCGCGGAAGGTGTCATGGCCGTAGGTGGAATCGTTGGCCACGGCCACCCCGTAGCCCGGCTCCCCCACATGGATCCACCGGTGTGCCACTGCCTCAAACCGTGCCGCGTCCCAGGAAGTGTTGGCGTGGGTGGGCCGGTACAGGTGGCCAAACTGGATTTCCGATGCCGCCTGGGCGGCGTGAACGTCCAGCGGGAAGGCGAGTTTGAGCAGTTTCTGCTGCTCGTGCCAGTCGACCTCAACCTCCAGGTCCACCGCGGCTCCGTCCGGGCTCAGGGAGATCCGCTGCACGAGGGTGGAGTTGCCGAAGGAGCGCGTGATTCTCAGGATGCGGTTGCCGCTGCCGTTCACCATCTCCATGGCGTCCGGCTGCATCAGATCCAGGGTGCTGAACTTGTAGGAGGCATCGAGGTCCCAGGCATCCCACTGGTTGGGGGTGTCGCGGAACAGCTGGAACAGGTTGCCCGGACGCCCCGGCAGGAAGACTTCCCGGCCGCCGGGCAGGTCCGACAGTGAACGGAACAGCCCCTCGCTGTCTACGGCCAGCCGCAGCCGGCTGCTGCTGATGACCCATCCGTCCATCCAGCGCTGCCAGGTCCACGGACCGGGTTCGGGCGCCGGTCCCGCTCCGCCGGCCGGCACTCCCGCCACGGGATACGGCCCGGCATTCAGCGCCGCCTTCTGGCCGCCGTCGCCCAGCAGCGCCCGCGCGGAGTTTTCGATCAGAACGCGCAGCCCGGCGGCCACGAGCGCGTAGTTGTGCTCAGCCTCCTGGTAGACCCAGGCGATGGACGTGCCCGGCAGGATGTCATGGAACTGCTGCAGCAGAACCGTCTGCCACGCCTGTTCCAGGGCCTCGTAGGGGTATTCAGCGCCCGTGCGCAGGTGCGCCGCCACAGCCCACAGTTCCGCTTCGCGCAGCAGGTGTTCGCTCCGGCGGTTTCCCTGTTTGGTGTTGGCCTGGCTGGTGTAGGTGCCCCGGTGGAACTCCAGGTACAGCTCTCCGGACCAGATGGCCGGCTCCGCGAGCTCGGCCTCCGCCGCTGCAAAGAACCGCTCCGGGCCGGAGAGCCGGACCGCAGGGGACCCTTCCAGCGAGGCGGTGCGGCGGGCAGCCGCCAGCATTTCCCGCGTGGGCCCGCCACCGCCGTCGCCCCAGCCGAACGGCACCAGCGAGGTGTTTCCGAACCCCTTCTCCTTGTACTGGCGCTGGGCGTGGGCCAGCTCCCGTCCGGACAATTCGGAGTTGTACGTATCCACCGGCGGGAAGTGGGTAAACAGGGATGAACCGTCGATGCCCTCCCACCGGAAGGTACTGTGCGGCATGACGTTGGTTTCATTCCAGGAAATCTTCTGCGTCAGGAACCAGCGCGCACCGGCCGCCCGGGCAATCTGCGGCAGGGCCGCCGAGTATCCAAATGAATCCGGCAGCCACACCACCTCCGATTCCACCCCGAAGTTCTCCAGGAAGAACCGTTTGCCGGCCAGGAACTGGCGGGCCAACGCCTCTCCTCCGGGCAGGTTCGTGTCCGCTTCCACCCACATGCCGCCCGCCGGAACAAACCGTCCGGCCGCCACCTGTTCCGCCACCCGGGCGAACAGCTCCGGGTAATACTGCTTCAGCCAGGCGTACTGCTGCGCCGAGGAGGCAGTAAAAACGAAATCAGGGTCCTGCTCCATCAGCTCCAGCACGTTGGCAAAAGTGCGTGCCACCTTGCGCACCGTTTCCCGCACCGGCCACAGCCAGGCACTGTCAATGTGGGCATGCCCCACTGCGTGGACCCGGTGCGCGCTGGCGTAGGCCGGAGATGACAGCACTCCGGCCAGCTCCGCCCGGGCCGCCGCTGCCGTACCCGAAACATCCGCGGGGTCCACGGTGCTGACCGCCCGCTCCATGGCCCGCAGGATGTCATAGCGGCGGGGCAGGTCCATCGGCAGTTCATGCATCAGGCCGTTGAGGGTGATGAAATCCTGGGCCAGATTCCACGCCTCGACATCCAGCAGGGCGGCGTCGGCCGTCCGGAAAACGTAGAGCGGATCAGTGCCTGCCGTCGCCGGGTCGCCCAGCGGGGTGGGCGCATAGCTGAAGCCGGCAATGACATTGGGGTTGGAAGCAGCTTCCACGTAAAACTCAAAGGGCTCGCCCGGACCCTGCCGGAGCGGAACGTGCAGGTTCCGCGGTTCCACCGCTTTCACAATGCCGCCGGACGGCGTGTAGACCAGAGCTTCCGCCTGAAATCCCGGACCCTGCCCGTCAAAGCCGAGATCGATGAGCAGCTCCGGCCGGTACCCGCTGCCCTCATTGATTTCAGGAACCAGCCCCGACACGTGGAACCACGTGGTTCCCCACGGGGCGCCCCACGGCTGTCCAGCGCTGAAGGGCAGGAATTCCCGGGTGACCGCCTGGGTGAACGGCACCGGTTCCCCCGGTGCCTCCCAAACAGTGACTTCCGCCGGCGTCCGGTTTCTCCAGAGGCTGCCGGGCAGGCGTTCACGGAGGAACCTGTTGATGCGGGCTTCCGCCAGTTCGCGGCTGTCGTGCACGGGGAACCTACCCTCTCATAAGCCTGCTCCTGGCGAAGGCGCCGTCCTCTTTACGGGAGGAGCCCGCATTGGCAGATACCGGATGCTAACGTGGCGGCACGACCCGGCGGAAGGCATCGGCCGGATCCCTTCAGCAACATCCCTTCAGCAACATCCAGCGGGGTCCCTTCAGAGAAGAGGAGGACGGCATGGGGCGGTTGATTTATACGTGCATTACTTCGCTGGACGGTTATGTGGCGGATGCGGACGGGAACTTCGACTGGAGCATGCCGGATGAGGAAGTCCACGCCTTCGTCAACGACCTGGAGCGCAACACCGGCACCCAGCTCTACGGCCGGGGACTGTATGAGGTGATGGCGGCCTGGGAAACCATGGACACCGCCTCCGAGCCGCCGGCTGTCCGGGATTACGCCGAGATCTGGAAGGGTGCGGAGAAGATTGTCTTTTCCCGGTCACTGGCAAACGCGGACACGTCCAACACCCGGCTGGAGCGGGACTTCGATCTCGGCGCCGTCCGCCGGCTGAAGGAAGAATCCGGCCGGAACCTGTCCATCGGCGGCCCGCTTCTGGCTGCCCAGGCGCTGCGGGCAGGGCTGGTGGACGAGATACAGCAGTTGCTCTCGCCCGTCGTCGCCGGCGGCGGGAAACCGTTCCTGCCCGACGGACTGCGGCTCAACCTCGAACTGCTCGACGAGCGCCGGTTCAACAACGGCGTGGTGTTCCTGCGCTACGGTATCCTGCCCGTCACCGCCGGACGCGCGGGCGGCGGTTAGAGCCCGACCGTTCTACAGGCTGACGGCGGCGGTGATTTCGTTGACGAACGTTTCGGTTTCGGCAGCGTTCCGGAAACCGTAGGACACTTCGCGGACTGCGTCTTCCCGGGACTGGGGAACCGTGTGGTACTTCAGCGCTTCAAAGCTGCCGGGCTCGGTGACCGGCTCCACCAGTGACCGGTGCACCAGATGCGGGAACTGGCGCAGGGTCGGATCGATGCGCCACTGGTCCGTTTCAATCCAGAAATGGTCCCCCATGCCCGAGCTTCCGCTGGCCACGCGGACGCCCTCAATGCCTGCACCCGCCATCAGCCACGCCAGGGTGAACGACGCCGGGGCGCCCAGCCCTGATCCGTAGGGGATGTGGGCCTCAGCTACTGCCGCTGTCTGTTCTGCAAGGCGGGTGGCTTCCTGGTGGCTGAGTGATCGCATAGTTCCATATTCCCAGTCCGATGCCAGCAGAACCTATTTGGGCCAGCGCCCGGTCTCGAACAGCTCCTTCAGCTGCGCGGCCGCCGGGGCCGGATCCAGTCCCCGGGAGGCCAGCCAGGCGTCGTCGCCGTAGGAGGCCGCGTACCGGTCCCCGGAATCACACATGAGGGAAACAATGCTGCCGGCCCGGCCCTCGGCTTCCATCTGCGCCCCCAGCTGCCACACTCCCCACAGGTTGGTTCCGGTGGAGGGTCCGGCATGAAGACCGGCGGAGGCATACAGGTGCCGGGCAGCGGCAACGGAGGCGCCGTCGGGCACCTGGATCATGTGGTCGATGACGGCGGGAACAAAGCTGGGTTCCAGCCGCGGCCTGCCAATGCCCTCAATACGGGAGGGACCGCCGACGGCGGATGTCCCGGGACTCTGCCAGGCCGGGAAAAACGCGGAGTTTTCCGGGTCCACCACTGCCAGCCGGGTTCCATGGCGGTGGTACCGGATGTAGCGGCCGATCGTCGCGCTGGTTCCGCCGGTTCCGGCTCCCACCACAATCCACTCCGGCACGGGGAAGTCTTCCAGCTTCAGCTGTCCGAACATTGATTCGGCAATATTGTTGTTGCCGCGCCAGTCGGTGGCCCGCTCCGCGTAGGTGAACTGGTCCATGTAATGCCCGCCGGCGGTGCGCGCTATCTCCTCCGCAGCCGCGTACACCTGGGAAGGATCATCCACAAAGTGGCAGGTGCCGTTGTACTGCTCGATCAGCGCGATCTTCTCGGCGCTGGTGGTGCGGGGCATGACGGCCACGAACGGCAGATCCAGCAGCTGGGCAAAATAGGCTTCGGAGACGGCGGTGGAACCGCTGGAGGCCTCCACGATGGTCATCCCGCGGGTAATCCAGCCGTTGACCAGGCCAAAGAGGAACAGCGACCGCGCGAGCCGGTGTTTGAGGCTGCCGGTGCGGTGGGTGGACTCGTCCTTGAGGTACACCTTCACGGACCAGCCCGCCGGGACGGGAACTTCAAACAGGTGGGTGTCGGCGGAGCGGTTGTTGTCGGCCTCGATGCGCCGGATGGCGTCCTCGGACCAGCGTCGGTTTTCCGCCTGGGTAATAGTCACCCGATTCAGCCTACAGGCGGCTCCTGCAGCGCAGCGGACAACCGGTCCAGCTCAGCGGATGACTCCAGGACCATTTTCTCGGCTGTGGCCAGCAGCCCCAGGATGTTTTTCGGGCTCGCGTCGTCGGAGTCGTGGTGCGTGCCGGGCAGCAGACGGGTCTGGATCCGGACATAGTCCCTGCCCAGGAATTGACGCAGGCTCTCGCGCATCAGCTGCCCCGGCCCCTCGAGCACCATGGACAAGTCAGGCTCGGGACCCCGGGTATCGGCTCTGTTGCGGGTCTGTTCCGAGCTCAGCAGCAGCCCGGACGATGTCTCGCTGGTGCCGGTGCCCAGTGAGACCAGCAGCACGCCGTCGTCGGCCGCCGGAAGTGAGCGGCCCAGCGTGTAAGCCACCAGCGCCGGATCATCGGCGGCCAGCCCGCCGTCCACCAGTTCCCGGGCTGCGCCGCCCGGATCGGTGTAGTCCACGGCGGGAAAGTACTTCGGCAGGGATGAAGTCGCCCGGGCTGCAAGCGCCATATCCGCATCACCGAGCTGTGACTGGTCCAGCCCGCCGCCGGTGAAGTGCAGCGCCCGGGTGTGGACCAAATCGCACGTCACAACGCCCACGGGACGGTATGCCTCGGACAGTTTCGTGTCTCCCATGACCTGGTGCAGGAACTCCTGCAGCGGTGCGGCGGAATAGGCGGCCGCTCCCGGCGCCGGTGCCTGCGCCGGCTGTTTCGCACCGTGGCGGGGGAATATCTTCTTCACGCTGCGCAGGTCCAGGTGCCGCAGGTCGGCGGCACTGTAGGGAGCGCCGCCGTCGCGCGGGCAGGTCAGGGCCAGGGCGATCATTCCACCCACGGAGGTTCCCACAATGAGGTCAAAAAGGTCTGCGGTGCGCTTCCCGGACCGCTTCTCCAGGTGGGTCAGCCAGATGACCGGGATGATGCCGCGGACACCGCCGCCGTCAATCGAGAGTATGCGCAGCATGGCGGCTCCTGAGGGGTGCGGTGTAGTGCCAAGATGCGGTTAACGCTTGCCTCGGGGCCGGGCAGGGTCAAGGTTGCTTTGCGGCTGGCACTGCTCCGGCGCTGTTTTTTGCGCCTGAGGTTCTAGGTGAACCGGTGCACGGCCAGTTCGGAGGCCGGTCCGAAACCGAGCCGGGCATAGAAATCCTCGGATTCCGGCGAGGGAGCCAGCACCATCCGGACGGCTCCGTGGTCCCGGGCAAAGGCCATCGCCGCCTGCATCAGGGCGGTGCCGGCACCGGCGCTGCGGTGTCGAGGCAGCACATACGCATTGCCCAGATACACCCAGCAGGAGGACCCTTTACCCGGCTTGGGCATTCGCTCAAAGATCAGCAGATTCACCATGCCGATCAGCTCCCCGCCCTCCTCAGCCACGAAGAATTCCCGCGGATTGCCTTCCGCCCAGTGCCGGAAGTCTTCTTCAAAACCATCCGGCAAACCGTCTCCGGCTCCGTCCCCGGCCATGCCGCCGGTTGCTGTGAGCTCCGGGACTGGGCCCGGTTCCTGCTCGGCGCTCCAGAGCGCGCGGAGCCTGGCCAGCTGCGGCACATCTGCGGGGTTCCCCTGACGAACGGTGTACATCGGGGCAGGCTACCAAACCTGCCCTGCCGACGGTCTTCGTGGCTTGGCGGTGCGTTGTGTGGCAGGGTGTCGGCATGGACGAATTGATTGTTATGGGTACGGATTCCGCTGCGGTTCATTCCTATGTTGCCCGGCCGGAGGGAACTCCGCGGGGCGGCGTCATTGTCATTCACGAGGCGTGGGGGCTGGTCAACCAGATCCGCAGCGTGGCGGATCGGTTTGCCGCGCAGGGCTACCTGGCTGTCGCCCCGGATTTGCTGGGCGAACACGGCATCACCGATGACGTCGCCACGGAACTCGGCGAGCAGCTCTTCAACCCGGATCCCGAGCAGCGCCACGCCGCGCAGCCGAAGCTGCGGGAACTGATGTCACCGTTCCGCTCCCCGGACTTCTCAGCCCAGGCTTCGGCGCGGGTGCAGTCCTGCTTTGAGTATCTGGAGTCCGCCGAGGGCGTGAACGGGCGGATCGGCGTCGTCGGCTTCTGCATGGGAGGAACCTTTGCCCTCTCCCTCGCCGTCCAGGAACCGCGGCTCAAGGCCTGCGTCTCCTTCTACGGCCGGGCCGACTTCTCCGTTCCCGAGCTTTCAACCATCACTTGCCCGGTTCTGGCCTTTTACGGTGACCAGGACACCGACTTGGTGGATAAGCTCCCCGATTTGGGAGCTGCCATGACCGACGCGGGCATCGATTTCACGGCAGAGGTCTATCCCGGCACCGGCCACGCGTTCTTCAACGACACCAACCGGTTTGCCTACGATAAAGGCGCCGCCGACGACGCCTGGCAGCTCACGCTGGAGTTCCTGGGCAGGACGCTGGCCTAGTTCCGCCCAGCCCCCTCCGGAGGGAGCAGGTCAGCGCCAGTAGTTGTTGGCGGCAGCGATCGTCGCGAACTCGGTGGCAACCACATGGCCGGCGGCAATCAGGCCCTCAGGGTTGTTCGCGTACGCGTCGCGGATAATTTCCTGCACGCGGTCGTCAGGCTGGATCGCGAAGGAGGTCTGCAGGGCCAAACTGAGGGCCAGCCGGCGGCCGTCCTCCGGGCTTGCGCAAATCAGGGTGTTATTGGGAACGAGCTCCATGGTGTCCGTCCTCTCAGGGTGGGCGCGGTGCCCGCGGACCCGCTGTTGCTGCTGGTGAGCGGCGCTGACTGCCCCATTGTGTGCGGCGGTATCTGCCGTTGACAAGGGCCGGGTAAAGCAGGATCACGGGCTCAGGGGCCTTTCGATTCCCACAAGGCCCCTGAGCCCGCGTTGTCCTGCAAATTACGGTGCCGAATCCACGACGGACGTGGTGACCGCGGTCCACTCGATCGCAGTCCCGGCGGGGACGCCGTCAAGGTCCTCAAGCAGCATTTCCCGCTCGCCAATGAGCTGACCGGTGGCGGGGTCGATGATGATTTCCTTCCTCGCCTCGTATCTGCTGGTCTTCATTCCCAGGGAGATCCCGGTTCGCCCGTCCAAGGTTGCTTCCTCCTCCACCACGGTCAGGCCCGGAATCAGTGAAGCAGCCTGATAAAGAGCGGCCCGCAGATCGGCAGGGATGACGCCTGTGCGCAGGGTATCGGCAATCGTGATGAAGGCTTCCTCGTCGGGAGTCGGCCCTGCCCCTTGCGTATTTCCATAGATCAGGTCCAGCAGCCCCTTTGGATCTCGGGGTGCCGTGGCGATCGCCTCCTCCAGTGGCTCGGCGCCCAGAATGCGCTGCGGCGAACCATAGAACTGTCCCTCCGGTGCTCGCAGGAGCTCACCCTGATAGTCGCTCTCTGCCCCCATCCGCTCGGCCTCCCGCCGCGAGGCGTCGTCAAAGAACTCCACGGCCTCCCCGGGCTCGCGGTTCCAGATCCACTCGCCGCCCCGATCCGCCGGTACATACAGCTGCCCGTTTTGGCTTTCCAGCCAGACGAACTGCTCCCCTGTCTCCGTGCTCGCATAAGAGGTGTACACAGCTTTGGTATCAACCAGCAGGTACTGCCCCGGCGCCAGCACCGGATCCGAGGCGGCAATGGTGGTGGCGGCGGCGTCATTGAGCACCTGGGCCGCTGCAGCCGTCGCTCCCGACTGTTCATCCGCCCCGACCACGTCCACCGCCACCAGCGCCGCAATCAGCGCGGCTGCCGCAGAGACGGCAAACACGGTGCGGCGCCAGGGTCTCCGGGAGTGCAGAACGGGCGCCGGCACATCGTGTGCGGGCTCTTCCCCTGCGGCCTTCTGCATCAGTCTCTCCCGCCCCGCGGCCAGGACGGCCGGGGGCACGGTTCCGGTCGTGTTACGCGTGGCGCGGAGCAAGTGCAGTTCGTCCATGATCACTGTCCATTTCGTCGAAAAGAGCAAAGCCGAGGTCCGCACGGAGCTTGCGCCGGGCGCGGTTAATGCGGGAACGGACGGTGCCAATGGGCACTCCGATGGCAGTGGCGATGCCGTCATAGGTCAGGTCCGCCCAGGCATAGAGAAGGATGGCCTCCCGGTCGATCGGTGCCAGCGCCTGCAGCGCCGCTCCAATCCGTAACCGGTCGCCGTCAGCATCCACCGTCGCGTCCACCAGATCCAGTCCGTCGGCAGCTTCCGCGCGGTGGCCGTTCCGCGCCAGGGCGCGCAGCATTCGTGCTTCGGCCCGGTGATGCCGGCGAAGCAGATTGGTGGCGATGCCAAAAAGCCAGGGCCGTACAGCCTCGGCCGGACCGTCAAAGCTCCCCCGGCGTTCAAAGGCAATCAGAAAGGTCTCCGCCATCACGTCCTCGGCGGCGAAGTCACCGGCACGGCGGGCCGCGAACCGGTAGATGTCCGGCGCATGCCGGTCATAGAGTTCCCCAAATATGGCGGGGCCGCTGTGCGACCGCTCCACAATCTCTTTGTCTGTCTTCACACCCTGTAATGCCCGTTCACCAAAATTGGTTCACGGTTCCCCCGTTTTTATTTTTCTTTCAGCTTTCAGTTTTCTTGGACACTGCATTAAACGACGACGGCGCCGCCCGGACCGTGGAAGCGGTCCGGCGCGGCGCCGTCGTGCGTTGTTCTGTGCTGGTCTCCGGAAGGAGAGCGCTTGCCCCTAGAGCTTGGAGGCAACCAGACCGGTCAGGTCGACCAGGCGGTTGGAGTAGCCCCACTCGTTGTCGTACCAGCCGACGATCTTGACCTGGTTGCCCATGACGCGGGTCAGACCGGAGTCGAAGATACAGGAGGACGGGTCGCCCACGATGTCCGAGGAAACAATGGGATCCTCGGTGTACGTGAGGATGCCGGCCCAGCGCGGGTCCTGTGCAGCCTTGGCGTAGGCAGCGTTGATTTCCTCGACCGTGGCTTCCTTTTCCAGCGTGACCGTCAGATCGGTGACGGAGCCGGTGGGGACGGGAACGCGGATGGCGAAGCCGTCCAGCTTGCCCTTCAGCTCCGGCAGGACCAGGCCGATGGCCTTGGCGGCACCGGTGGAGGTGGGAACCATGTTCAGGGCTGCGGCGCGGGCGCGGCGCAGGTCCTTGTGGGGGCCGTCCTGCAGGTTCTGGTCTGCCGTGTAGGCGTGAACCGTGGTCATCAGGCCCTTTTCGATGCCGAAGGCGTCGTTGAGGACCTTGGCCAGCGGGCCCAGGCAGTTGGTGGTGCAGGAAGCGTTGGAGATGATGTTGTGCTTGGCGGGATCGTAGTCGCCGTCGTTCACGCCCATCACCACGGTGAACGCATCACCGGAGGCGGGTGCGGAGACCAGGACCTTCTTGGCACCGGCAGAGATGTGCTTCTGTGCGTCCTCGGCCTTGGTGAAGAAACCGGTGGACTCGATGACGATGTCAACGCCGAGCTCGCCCCAGGGCAGGTTCGCGGGGTCGCGCTCAGCCAGGACCTTGATGGTGGATCCGCCCACTACCAGGTTGCCTTCTTCAACGGAGACCTTTTCGCTCAGGCGTCCGGCAACGGAATCGTACTTCAGCAGGTGCGCCAGCTGGGCGGGATCGCCGAGGTCGTTGACTGCAACAACCTCAAAGCCTTCTCCGTGCTCCAGTGCTGCTCGCAGGAAATTGCGGCCAATGCGACCAAAACCGTTAATTCCGACTCGTACCGTCATGGGGGCCTCCTCAGGCTCGTCAGGATTAGATTTAGAAACTAAATTTATTACCTCCTACAATTATGCTGTTATCACCGCCACACGTCAAAGGCAGCCTCATGGACCCCTCGGCCAACACGCCCCAGCTTCTGCGCCGCACCAACCTTCGTGCGGTGCTCGAGGTGCTGCGTTCCACCCCCTCTGCAACGGGCACCGACCTGATCGAGGCCACCGGCCTGACGCGGGCCACCGTCATTGCCGTTTGCGATGACCTGATCAGCCGCGGCTGGGCGCGGGAGACGGTGCCTCCCCGGCCCGAAGGCCAGAAAGGACGGCCCGCCCGGCGCTTCGAATTCAACGAAAACGCGGGCTACGTCCTGGGGCTCGACGTCGGCATCGCCACCGTCCGGGTATTGGTTGCCGACCTGGCCGGCACCGTCGTCGGCGGTTTCGAAGCGCGCTTCCCCCGCCACGGCGGTGCACCGGTTGAACGACGCCGGGTGCTCACCAACGCGGTTGACGCCGCCCTCAGCGACGCCGGCATCACGTCCGCTGCGGTGCTTTGCGTCGGAACGGGCATCGCGGCACAGGTGTCCGGTGACGGCACCCTCGCCCCGGGACAGCCAACGGCACCCATGTTTGAACTGGGGCTCCAGAAGGAATTCCGTGAAGTCCGGGGATGGCCGATGCTGGTGGAGAACGACGCCAAGCTCGCCGCCCTGGCAGAACGCTGGCGCGGCGTGGGTTCCGGCGAAAAGAACCTTGCCGTCATCCTCGCCGGCGAGCGCCTGGGAAGCGGCATCATTGACGCCGGACGGCTGCTGCGCGGCTCCCGCGGCGGGACCGGAGCCATGGGCGGGCTGGAACTCGTGGAGGGTGTGGGCAATGAGGATGGCATCGCCAAACTCGCCCGCGTCTGGGGCAGCGCGGCCCTGAAAGCCGGTCACAGCGGGCGGATCCGGGAACTGGTGGGCCCCAAGACCAACCGTGCGTCCGCCCGGTACGTGTTTGAGGCCGCTGCGGACGGTGATCCCGTGGCAGAAGAAATCCTGGACCGGATCGCCCAGCGGATGGCGCGGGTGCTGGCCCTGGTTTCTTCGTTCTTTGATCCCCGGCTGATCGTCATTGGCGGCGCCGTGGCGGCGTCGGCCGAGGCACTGCTGCCGGCCATGACGCGCGAACTCGCCGGCTACGTGGCGGAGCCGCCGAGGTTGGCCGTCTCAAACATGGGCAAACTGCTGGTACCTACCGGCGCCCTGCGCCTGGCCCTGGACTATGTGGAGGAGCATCTGCTGGAACTGGTGCCGCAGGTCCGACGTCCCGGCTGATTCCGGCGGAGTGACGCCTGGTCCGTGTGATCAGCGCCGGTGACGAGCTCACGGTTCATTTAGTTCCCGGGCGATTCGCGCCCCGCGAAGCTGCACGTGCGTCGAGGCGGCGGACGGACTCCTGCACGGCGCCGTGCAGCATGATCTCCAGATCGCCGACCACACGGTAGGGGTGTTCGGCCATGCCGTCCCCGACCCACCGCAGCACCACGGCGAGCACGGCCGAGGTGTAAAAGTCGACCACCAGCACGCGGTCTTCCGGGCGCACCGGTCCGCCGCCGTCCTGCTCCATCACCGCCTCGGTGATGGGCCGCATCTGCCGAAAGAGGAACCGCTCAAGCCCGGGCTGCCCCACCCCGTTGAGCACCCCGAGCGTCGACGAGCGGTTGTCGCGCAGATACAGCATCAACCGCACCAGCCCATCGGCCCATCCGACCTCAGCCGCAAAAGCGCGGACCTTTCGGGCGACGTCGGTCTCGAACACCCAGACCGCGAGATCCCGCACGTCGGAGAAGTGGTAGTAGAACGCCTGTCGCGTCAGCCCGCAGTCGCGCGTTAGTTCTGTGACCGTCACCCTATCCAGCGGCTCGGTGCGCAGCCGGGCCTTGAGCGCGGCTGCCAAAGCCGCTCGTGCACTCTCGTGACGCTGCGCGTCGGTACCCTCACCGGTCATGCCTGACGGTAGCACCGGACGTTTTGGACACATCGCATCGTCTGTCTAATGACCCGTGGCGCTTGCGTTTTTACCTTTAAATCCGAAGGCATTTTATACACCGGGCTGCTAAGGAGAGGTCCCTAGATGTTCTTGTACGAATCGATTCCCTGGTACTCCTGGGCGATGTTCGGCGTCGTCCTGGTTGCCCTCATTGCGCTGAACGAAGTGACGCGGCGCTGGAAGTGGGCCGGTCTGGCTTTCTTCGTTGCGCTGCCCATCCTCCTGACCGTGTTCGTGTGGCCCACGACCGCCGGAGAAGGGTCGTCCACAGGCACATGGTTCCACTGGGTGAAGGTGTACTCGGCACTCCTCGGGTGCCTGGGCTTCATGCTCATCCGGTACGTCCCGCGCCTGGCGAAGAACCGCTGGATGCTGATGTTCCCTGCACTGATCCTGGCGATCAACATCGCCGAGGCGGTCATCCGCGACTTTGAGGTGGCGGGCCTGCAGGGCATGCACGACGGCGTCTTCATGGTCGGCGGTCCATGGAACTACATGAACGCCATCGCCGGCATCCTGAACCTGCTCACCATCTGCGGCTGGACGGGCATCATCGTCTCCCGCGACAAGTCGAAGGACATGATCTGGCCCGACATGATGTGGTTCTGGATCATCGCGTACGACCTGTGGAACTTCGCCTACGTCTACAACTGCGTCGGCGACCACTCGTTCTACGCCGGTGCGGCGCTGCTCATCTCCTGCACCATCCCCGCGTTCTTCCTCAAGAAGGGTGCGTGGCTGCAGCACCGCGCCCACACGCTGGCGCTGTGGATGATGTTCACGATGGCGGTCCCCACGTTCGTGAGCACGTCGCCGTTCGCCGTCGAATCCTCGCACAACCCGACCGCGCTGTTCGTCGTCTCCGCCATCTCGCTGGCGGCCAACATCGCCGTCGCTGTCTACCAAGTGTTCACCATCGTCAAGCGGCACCGCAATCCGCTGCGTGACGAGCTGTACACCCACCTGCCTCAGTACCAGGAGGTGCGCGACGCGAACCTCCCCGGCGAGTCCCCGGCTGCCCTGCCTGGGTCCCCGGGAACGGGCCGGCCGGTCACCGTCTGATCCGGCCAGGCGCCGGCAGGGCATAAAAAAGCCGCTCCTCCTCAGCACTACATCTGAGGAGCGGCTTTTTTCAGTGGAGCCCCCTGCCGGATTCGAACCGGCGACCCCCTGTTTACAAGACAGGTGCTCTGGCCAGCTGAGCTAAGGGGGCGGCGCCGGCCAAAGCCGGCAACCGCCGTCGTCGTGCTTGAAAAAAGGCAAACACGGCAACTGCGCTAGACAAGGTTAGCCCAGAGCGCCCGTTCCCGCGAAACCCGCAAGGGGCGGCGCTGGAAACGGGCGCACCGGAGAACCGAAAAAGAGTTACTTGGTGGCTGCGATTGCGCCCTCAACGGCGGCGGTGAAATCGTTCGCATTGGTCTCGGCACCGTTGACGTACACGGCGGGGGTCCCGCCAACGTAGTCAACGCGGGCCAGGCGGTCCGTGTACTTCACGAAGGCACGGAAGCCGTCGTTCTTGATGCAGTCGGCGGCGTCGCCGGCGCCCACGGAGTCAGCCATGTCAGCCAGTTCGGCGTTCTTCATTTCGCCCTGCTCATAGTGGCCGAAAATTGCAGTCATGAAATCCCAGTAGGACTCAGGATTGGTGTCCGCGACACAGGCGGCGGCATTAGCGCCCCGGGAAGAATAATTGCTGGGTGAACCGCGGTCCAGGAAAGCAACCGTGCGGTACTGGAACGTCACGTCGCCGGCATCCAGCCACGAGGCGATCTGGGAGTTGTAGGCAGCCTCAAACTCTGCACAGTGAACACAGTTCACGTCCACGTACACCACAATGGGCACCGGCTGGCCGGCCTCGGCGGGAGTAATACCCGGGGGAACCGGGGCGTCTTCCTTATCCTCGGTCGGTGCGTCCGGCAGCGTCGTGACGTCCACATCGAACGGTTCCTCGGGCTGCAGCGAGTCCGTGGACGTAACCGTAATGCCGCCGTACTGGTTAGCATTGGCCGGCGATGTACCGGTTTCCGCCTCAGCGCCGTTGCCGCTGCGGATGGAATTAATCACGATCAGCGCAACGATCACGATGATGGCCACCACGGCAACCACCACGCCCCAGCGGATCAGGAGCTTGTTGCGCCGCTCCTTTTTCTTCTGGGCTTCACGCAGGGCGCGCGCCTGGTCACGCGCAGCAGCCGTACGATCAGCTTTGCTGGGCTTGGGGTTCCGCTCAGTCATAGTTCCTCATGTCTCTCTCGCACCTGCCCGTCTGGGCATGCGGCCGGCAGGCAACAGTTTAGGCCAACGAGTGTGCAGGCCCTTACTTGCAACGGCTTCAACGGGCACAAAGTTTCCGGCCTTGGATAGAGTGGCCTAAACACTTAAGCCAACAAGGGGTCCATATCGTGAACGCTGCTGCCGCCGATTCCGCAGAAAATGCCAGGGACGGGTATGGCGATTTCGACTTCATCGTAGTTTCCAACCGTCTTCCGGTGGACCGGGTTAGCACCGACGAAGGCGAAAGCTGGCGGCGCTCCCCGGGCGGGCTGGTCACAGCGCTGGCCCCGGTCATGGCCAAGGCCGACGGCGCCTGGGTGGGCTGGCACGGAGCTCCGGACGAGGAACTGAAGGAGTTCGATCATGACAACATGCATCTGCTCCCGGTCCCCCTGAGCGCTTCCGAGGTGGAGCTGTACTACGAGGGCTTCTCCAACGCCACCCTCTGGCCGCTCTACCACGACGTGATTGCACCGCCGGAATTCCACCGCACCTGGTGGGACTCCTACCGTACGGTGAACCGCCGCTTCGCCGACGCCGCTGCCACCATGGCGGCCAAGGGCGCCACCGTCTGGGTTCAGGATTACCAGCTGCAGCTGGTCCCGCAGATGCTGCGCAAGGACCGGCCGGACCTGAAAATCGGCTTCTTCAACCACATTCCCTTCCCGCCGCTGGAGATCTTCGCCCAGCTGCCGTGGCGCCGCAACATCATTGAGGGCCTGCTCGGCGCGGACCTGATCGGCTTCCAGCGTCCCTCCGACGCCAGCAACTTCCTGCGCTGCGTCCGCCGCTTTGCCGGCCACACGGTCCGGCAGCAGCAGGTGCACGTCACCACCAACGACGGCGTCTCCTACGTTTCGCGGGCCGAAGCCTTTCCGATTTCCATTGACGTGGACCAGATCACCGAGCTGGCCAAGCGCGAGGACATCATCGAGCGGTCCAAGCAGATCCGCCGGGAACTGGGAGATCCCAAGACCATCCTGCTCGGCGTGGACCGGCTGGACTACACCAAGGGCATCAGCCACCGGCTCAAGGCCTACGGCGAGCTCCTCGAGGACGGCAAGCTCAACGTCGAGGATGCCTCCCTGATCCAGGTGGCCAGCCCCAGCCGGGAGCGCGTGGAACAGTACCGGCTCCTGCGCGAAGAAGTTGAAGGCACCGTCGGCCGAATCAACGGCACGTACGACACCATGGGCAACACTGCCATCCGCTACCTGCACCACAGCTACCCGGTGGAGGAAATGGTGGCCCTGTACCTGGCCGCCGACGTCATGCTGGTCACTGCCCTGCGGGACGGCATGAACCTGGTGGCCAAGGAGTATGTGGCCGCCCGCATCAATAACACCGGCGCCCTTGTGCTCAGCGAATTTGCCGGCGCCGCGGACCAGCTGCGCCAGGCCATTCTGATGAACCCGCATGACATCGACGGGCTTAAGGACTCGATCCTGTCGGCGATCAACATGCCGGACCGCGAAGCCCAGCGCCGCATGCGTCTGATGCGCCGGCAGGTCCTGCAGAACGACGTCGAACGCTGGTCCAAGAACTTCCTCAACGCCCTGCAGCAGGTGGAGCCGGAGGCTGCCCAGTGAGCAATCTTCCCGAGGGGCTTGCAGAAGCACTGGCCCGGCTGGCCTCATCCGAAACACTGCTGGTCGCGCTGGACTTTGACGGCACCCTGGCTCCGCTGGTGGAACATGCCGACGACGCACGCCCGCTGCCGGAATCCGCTGCCGCGGTTGCCGCACTGGGGGCCCTTCCCGGAACCTTCACGGCACTCATCTCCGGACGTGCCCTGGACAGCCTGCGCCGGACGGCCTCCCCCGAGCCGGAAACCATGCTGATCGGCAGTCACGGCGCGGAGGCCTGGACGGGGCCCAATGCGCAGCCGCTGCGGCTGACCCCGGAGCAGGCAAGCCTGCTGGCCCGCGCACGGCAGGCCGTGGAAACCGTGACCAGCGCACACCCCGGCACCTGGCTGGAAGAAAAGCCAGCCGGCGTCGTGCTCCATACCCGCAGCGCCCCTGATGACGTGGCATCCGCTGCGACCGATGCCGCCCGGCGCGGCCTCGGCGCGCTCGACGGCGTGCAGGTCACCGACGGGAAGCGGGTACTGGAAGCCTCCGTGGTGCACACGAACAAGGGCGAGGGCATCCGCGCGCTGCGCGAACTCACCGGAGCCGGGGCCGTGCTCTTCGCCGGGGACGACGTGACCGACGAGCGCGGATTCGCCGCCCTGCAGCCCGGCGACCTGGGTATCAAAATCGGGCCCGGCGACACCCGGGCGGCTTTCCGGGTCGAGTCCCCGGAAGCCTTTACCCAGGTCCTGGAAACACTGCTGGAATTGCGCCGCAGCGGCAGGTAAGCAGTACGGGCCGAGCGTATGGCATACTGACCCTGTGACCGCGGCCACAACCGCTGCCACTCGCTCTTTAACTCAATAGCACTTCACAACGGATCGTCGGGCACGTACCTGCCCGTGAAGGAGAAATATCATGGCAACGGTAACGTTTGACCAGGCCACACGCCTGTACCCGGGCACTGAACGCCCCGCAGTGGATAACCTCACCCTGGAGATCGCCGACGGCGAATTCCTGGTTCTGGTTGGTCCCTCCGGCTGCGGAAAGTCCACCTCGCTGCGCATGCTCGCCGGACTCGAAGACGTCAACTCAGGCCGCATCCTCATCGGTGACCGCGACGTCACCGATGTTCCGCCCAAAGACCGTGACATTGCCATGGTGTTCCAGAACTACGCTCTTTACCCGCACATGTCCGTGGCGGACAACATGGGATTTGCCCTGAAGATCGCCGGCGTCGGCAAGGAAGAGCGGATGGAACGCGTCCGCGATGCCGCCAAGCTGCTCGACCTTGAGGATTACCTGGACCGCAAGCCGAAGGCACTCTCCGGCGGCCAGCGCCAGCGTGTCGCCATGGGCCGTGCCATCGTCCGTAACCCGCAGGTCTTCCTTATGGATGAGCCGCTGTCCAACCTCGATGCGAAGCTGCGCGTGCAGACCCGTACCCAGATTGCGTCCCTGACCCGGCGCCTGGGCGTCACCACGGTGTACGTCACGCACGACCAGGTTGAGGCCATGACCATGGGTGACCGCGTGGCAGTGCTCAAGGACGGAATCCTGCAGCAGGTGGACACCCCGCGCAATCTGTACGACCACCCCAAGAACGTCTTCGTCGCCGGCTTCATTGGTTCTCCGGCCATGAACCTGCTGGAACTGCCCGTAGTGGACGGCGGCGTGGCCTTTGGCGGCGCCATCTACCCGGTATCCAGCTCGGTGCTGGGCCAGGCTGCCGGTAACACGGTCACCGTTGGTGTTCGCCCCGAAGATCTGGAAATCGTGGATTCCTCCGGCTCCGGCCTGAAGGTGGAAGTTGACGTGGTTGAGGAGCTCGGCGCCGATGCTTACGTCTACGGCCACACCACGCTCGACGGATCCGATCGGGACATGGTCGTCCGTGTCGACGGCCGCCGTCCCCCGATGAAGGGTGACACCCTGTATGTCCGCCCGCAGCAGGGCCATGTGCACCTGTTTGACGCCAGCAACGGGGAGCGTCTGGCCGATCAGGCCTAAACCTCTCCGCTGATATGCGGTGGCTCCTGCACCTGTTCTAAACTCGTGTATGGGGCCACCGCATTGCTGTTTAACTCAGTACTGTCTTCCAGACAGAACGTTCACCCAAAGGCATGTGCTTATGACCGAACCCGCAGGCGCCCAGTGGCGAGATGAACCAACGGACTATGAGCAGACGGGCAAACTGCCGCGCCTGAGGACTGCTTCGCCGGAAAAAGCCCTGGCGTCCCTGAACATTACGGCAGCGTCCATGGACCCGGCGCTGCTGGACCTGCCCTGGCACCTGCCGCTGGAGGAGTGGCCCAAGGAGAATCTTGCCGCCCTGCCCCGCGGCATTTCCCGCCACGTCGTCCGTTTTGCCCGGATGGGCGACGAGTTGATCGCCATCAAGGAAACCAGCGAGCATGTAGCCCGGCAGGAATATCACATGCTGCGCAAGCTTCGCCGGCTCAATGTCCCGAGCGTGGCGCCGGTGGCCGTGATTACCGGCCGTTTTGATGCGGACGGCAACGAGCTGCAGCCCGTCCTGGTCACCAAGCACCTGCGCTTTTCCTTGCCGTACCGCGCCGTCTTTTCCCAGACCCTGCGCCAGGTGACGCTGACCCGTCTCATCGACGCCCAGGCCCTTCTCCTGGTGCGCCTGCACCTGGCCGGGTTCTACTGGGGCGATGTTTCCCTTTCCAACACGCTTTTCCGCCGCGACGCCGGCGCCTTTGCCGCCTACTTGGTGGACGCGGAAACCGGAGAACTCTATCCCGAGCTCTCCCGCGGGCAGCGCGAATATGATCTCGAGATCGCCCGAGTGAACATTGCCGGAGAACTGATGGACCTCGCCGAGGGCGGCCTGATCGAGGACACCGTTGATCCGCTGGCCACCAGCGAGCGGATCATGGACAGTTACCGGAACCTCTGGGCGGAGCTCACGGAAAAGGAGTCCTTCGAACTGGGTGAACGCTGGCGCGTGAATGCGCGTATTCGGCGCCTGAATGACCTCGGGTTCGACGTCGACGAACTCACCATCAAGACCACCGCCGACGGCACCCAGGTGCAGCTGCAGCCCAAGGTGGTCGACGCCGGCCACCACCAGCGCCGCCTGCTGCGCCTGACCGGTTTGGACGCCCAGGAAAACCAGGCCCGGCGCCTGCTCAATGACATGGATTCCTACCGGGCGGACAACAACCCGGACTTGGAAGAGGAACTCAGCGCACATCTGTGGGTCACCCAGGTCTTCGAGCCGATCGTGAAGTCCGTGCCGCGTGAGTTGGGCAGCAAGCTGGAACAGGCCGAAGTGGTGCACGAGGTGCTCGAGCACCGGTGGTACATGTCCGAGAAGGAAAACCGCAACGTGCCCATGGCGGAGGCAGTGCAGTCCTACATGGACACGGTGCTCCGCCACCGCCGGGATGAGGCCGCGATTCTGCTCAGCACCGACACCCGCACCATGAACATCCTGGAAGCGGGCGGCTCACCCGACCAGATGGCTGACGGCTAACCTTCGCCGGGCAGACCGTCCCGCTCCCGCCTGTGGTGCAGTTCATGGCAGCACGGGCAGCGATTCGCTTTAATTGCGTTGATGGAACTGATTAAAGACCTTCCCCAGACAGGAGGACGCTCCTCAAGTATGTCCACATCAGCACTTTCCCGCTTACCAGGAGGGGTGCTCCAGACAGTACCCGTCCACGACGGACAGCCCGGCAAAGAGTGGTGGCGGTCCTCGGTGATTTACCAGATCTATCCGCGGTCCTTCCGCGATCTGCGCGGAGACGGTGTCGGCGACCTCCCGGGCATCACCGAAGAAATTCCCGCCCTGGCAGAACTGGCAATCGACGCCATCTGGCTCTCGCCGTTCTACCGCTCCCCCCAGAAGGACGCCGGCTACGACGTTGCCGATTACTGCGCCGTCGACCCGATTTTCGGCACTCTGGATGACTTCGACGCCCTCGTGGCCAGGGCCGGAGAGTACGGGATCCGTGTCATCGTGGATCTGGTGCCGAACCACTGCTCCGACCAGCATCCCCTTTTCCAGGCCGCACTGGCTTCGGCCCCCGGATCCCCGGCCCGCGACATGTTCATTTTTCGCGATGGTACCGGCGAGCACGGTGAATTGCCGCCGAACAACTGGCAGTCCCACTTTGGCGGTCCGGCGTGGACCCGCATCACCAACCCGGACGGCACCCCCGGCCAGTGGTACCTGCACCTCTTCGATACTTCCCAGCCGGACTTCAACTGGGACAACCCTGCCGTCCGGACGGAGTTCGAGCGCATTCTGCGCTTCTGGCTGGACCGCGGCGTGGGCGGCTTCCGGGTGGACGTGGCGCATGCGCTGATCAAGAAATCCGGGCTGCCGGACTGGGGCGGGACGGCCGACGGCGCGTCCTCGGAGGGCTTCCCGGGATACGAGGCCCCCATGTTCGGCCAGGCGGAGATCCACGATATCTTCCGGTCCTGGCGGAAGCTCCTCGATGAGTACGACGGCGACCGGGTGCTCTGCGCCGAAGCGAACGTGGATCCGCTGGATCGGTTGACGGACTGGGTCCGCTCGGATGAGATGCAGCAGGCCTTCAACTTCGCCTTCCTGACGCATCCGTGGGATGCCCCCAAACTGCGCGAGATCATCGATTCTTCGCTGAAGGCTTTCGACAAGGTGGGTGCGCCCACCACCTGGGTGCTCTCCAATCACGACGTCGTCCGGCATGTGTCCCGCTTTGGGCTGGAAGCCAACACCCTGCGCAGCGGCGACGGCATTGGCCCCCTCGACACCCAGCCGCAGTATCAGCTGGGCGCGGCGAGGGCGCGGGCAGCGACGCTGCTGATGCTCGCCCTGCCCGGCGGGGTCTACCTCTACCAAGGTGAAGAGCTCGGGCTGCCCGACCACACCCTGATGGCCGATGAATTCCGGCAGGATCCGACGTATCACCGCACAGCCGGGCTCCGCGTCGGCCGCGACGGCAGCCGCGTGCCGCTGCCCTGGAAGGTCAGCGAACCGTCCTACGGGTTCAGCAGCACCGGAAAAACGTGGCTGCCGCAGCCCGGTTATTGGGGCCGGCACGCACGCGATATCCAACGCAGCGATCAGTTCTCGTCGCTGAACATGTACCGCAAGGCCCTGGACCTGCGGCGTGAGCTTGGACTGGGTGCCGGAACCCTGGCGTGGTGGCCCGACCATGACGGCGAGGGCCTGGTGGCCTTCGTCAACAACAACGTCCTGGTTGCCATGAACATGGGCGAAAACCCGGTGCAGCTCCCGCAACTCCCCGTCCTGGCCACCAGCTCGGCCTCCGCCCTTGAGGGGACCAGAATCCGCCCCAACAGCACGGTCTGGCTTCAGCTGCCGGCTACCGCGGAAGAATAGCCTTTCCGGGATTGAGAATCCCGGCAGGGTCAAAGGCAGCTTTGATGCGCCGCTGCAGTTCCAGCACTTCCTCCTGCTGTTCCTGCGCGAGCCAGCGAAGCTTGAACTGGCCCACCCCATGTTCGCCGGTGATGGTGCCGCCCATCGCAAGGGCGACGGCAATGGATTCATCGAGGGCAGCGTCCAGCCGTTGAACGGCAGCGCTGCCCTCAGCCTTTTCCACCCAGAAGGTCGGGTGCAGGTTGCCGTCCCCGGCATGTGCCACCACTTTCAGCCGGACCTGGTGCCTGCGCGCCATGGAGTTGAGTTCAGCTATATAGGACACCAGCCGGGACCGCGGCACCGCCACGTCCTCCCCCACCCGGTGTTCGGTGTGGACAGCGTCTCCGCGGCTGTGCCGGCGCAGGTCCACCATCTCCACCGCTTCATCCGAACCTTCCACGGTGACCAGCCCGCCGGCGGCGGTGAGGACTGAACGGACAACGTCCGCCTCGGCATCTGCCCCGTAGCCGTCAGTTTGAATCAGCAGCAGTGCAGCGCCGCGGGAGCGCAGAAGGGACCCGTGGGCGGCATCCAGCGCCACCATGGTCTCGGCGTCGAGCAGCTCCATGATGGCCGGCTGTACACGCGCACGGCCGACCGCCAGCACGCCGGCTGCCGCGCTTTCAATGTCCGGGAAGAAGCCGGCGAGCGTGCATACTTTGACGGGCAGGTAGCGCAGCCGTACGGTAATTCCGACGACGATGCCCAGGGTTCCTTCGGAGCCCGTGAAAAGCCCGGTCAGGTCGTATCCCGCCACTCCCTTAAAGGTCTGGTGTCCGGTGCTGACGAGTGTGCCGTCAGCGAGAACGACGTCGAGGGCCAGTACCGAGTCCCGGGTCACCCCGTACTTGGCGCAGCGCAGCCCGCCGGCGTTGGTCGCCACGTTCCCGCCAACGGTGGACATCCGGTAGCTCGCCGGGTCAGGTGCATACATCAAGCCGAACTCGGCAGCGGCATTGTTGAGATCCGCATTGATGACTCCGGGCTCTACCCTTGCCAGCTCATCTTCGGGCCGGATTTCGAGGATCCGGTTCATTCGTTCCAGGCTGACCACAATGCTGCCGGCGGTGGCGTGTGCGCCGCCGGAAACTCCCGTCCCGGCGCCGCGCGGAACAACTGCTGTTCCGGTGCGCGAGGCCCAGCGCAGGACCTGCTGTACGTCACCGACGGTCCGCGGCCACACAACGGCCAGCGGATTGACGTTCTCCAGCACGGGCCCCTGGTCGGTGCCGTAGGCCGCCAACACCTCGTCTGAGGTTTGCACCTCAATGTCCGGCAGGGAGCGGGCAAGGTCCAGGAGCGTGTCGGGCGTCATACGAGGATGCTACCGGGCACCCATGAAACGTGCGTAACGGTCAAGGATCTGCGGCCAGGCCACTGCAAATTTCCCCGCCGCTTCCTCGGCTTCCGGAACCGTTGCGAACCCCGAATGCTGCACAGTGACACTGGTGGTTGCCGCGTCCACCGGCTCAAAGGAAATACGGACTTCGGTTGGGGTCTGCGGGCTGTGGCCACGTACCCAGTCCAGGACAATTTCGGAATCCTGGACCCGTTCTGCCACTGTGGCCCATACGGCGCTCTCTCCCTCGGGGCCGCTTTCCGTCAGCGCGGCTGATTCAATCTCGGGGTGTGTGCCCTCGCCGAACTCAGTGAATTCTTCCGGCCACCAGAGATGCAGGTATTCGGTGAAGCCGTTGAACGCTTCATGCAGCTCGCGGGGCACTTGACGCTTTACAACGACGTCCGGAACGGAGGCGGCATCTTTCGCCGGCTCGGGCTGCTCAGCGTGCGAAAAAAGGGAAGAGTTCATGGTCCAAGCCTAGCCCGCCCGCGATATGGCACGGGGGGGGTGTTAAACAGTTCAGGCCCGCACCATACGGTGCGGGCCTGAACCTCTCAACCAAATATTGTCCGGCGGTGACCTACTCTCCCACACCCTCCCGGATG
>NZ_JBZCNK010000008.1:0-39891 GCF_058269275.1 Arthrobacter sp. TJ-178
GCTCCTGTGGTTGCGGGTGGGTTCGGGGCCTGTGGTGGTCCAGCAGTTGGCCCCTCCCCCGTTGTTTTTTGCCTGCTGGCGAAGCTTGCGAGCTGTGCCCGACGGAGGCCTGTCTACCCTTGGGCAAGGTTCAGGAAATTTTCGGCGGAATGAGCGCCTTCTGACGGTGCATTCCCGGCTCATTCCGCCGAAAAATTCCTGGGCCGCAGGCCCCGAGGAACGAGGGGCTAGACAGGCCGGAGCGGGCACGTATGATCCGAAGGACAGCAGCAAAAAACGTCGTAGACACATCAGGCCCGGGGGGTCCGGAGCTCTGCGACGGCGCGCCCCGGACCAAAGAGCCGGCCGCGCAGCGGACGCCCGATTCCTGGTTGGAGCCCCCGGGCGGAAACCAGGCTCATGTGGGTGTCCACGGTGCTTGCTGAAGGGCCTTTAAAAGGGAAAGGACCGCCCGGCCGGGGCAGTCCTTCCGTTTTCTGTAATGTCAGCCTTCCATGAGCCGGCTGTGTTCCTCCGGTATCCATGACAGATCCGTTGAACTTGGAGCTGTGTTCCTCTGAACGTTCAGGATGTGGGCGATGCCGGCCTCGGCGGCAGTGTCAGAGGGGCGCCGCGTTGCGGGGGTCTTCGGGATGCTCAGGCCGTTGGTGTGAATGAAGTCTGGTGTGTGCATTGGCTGTAGTCCTGGCGGTAGTGGTTCTGGTGCGGCCCACTGTACCGGGATCCGCGGGGTGGTTCCTGGGCTGGGTGGTGTGGACGCGCAGCGTGTCCTGGCGGCGGCCGGGGGAGCGTGCGGCGGAGGCCGCCGCCCGCGCACCTGGGCGGACCGGCCTGCATAGAAATAGGGCCGGAACCCCGTTCGTGGGATTCCGGCCCTGCCCTTCTGTCTTCTAGCTGTGGGTTCCTCTCTTGTAGGCGGTGCTGGGGTTGGTGGATGTTTTGGCCAGCAGGCCGGTTCGAAGCATTTCGTCCAGCAGTTCCGCCAGCCTGTAGCCCGGTTCGGATTCCATGGCCTTGGCCAGATAGGCCGCGGCCAAGGACCCTTGTCCCTTGTACCAAGCCAGCCAGCCAAGAGCGCTAAAGAGCGGGGCGCGGTCCGCGGTGGGCGTGTAGGCCAGCAGCTGGACTAGCAGGACCTCGCATGCGTCCACCCGTGACCAGTCCGGGCGTTCGGGGTGCTGTCCCATGAGAACAGCCCGGTAGGTGCCTTCGTCCTCAGCGGGATTGATCATGTCGGCCATGATTCGGTCCCGAAGCGCTTTGACCTGCAGGTAAGAAACCAGCTGGATTGTTGCTGCTTCGTCCGGCTGGGTTCCTACAGCCTCGTGCCAAGCGGCGCGGGCCTCGCACATGGCCGGTTCGGTGAAATCCACCGGGTTGCGGACTTCAAGCCGGGCCGCTGCCTCGTGGATTCTCCGGCCCGTGTCCTCGCTTCCGATAAATGCCGGGTTCTCCGCCAGTTCGGTGCGCTTGGCGGACCCTGCGAAAACCATGTGTGCACTCAGGACGCTGTCTTCAATGTCGCTGAGCGGGTTCATGGTGCAGCAGTCTGCATCCTCACAAAAGTAGGTTGTCCATCCGTGGTCGGTGATGAGCCAGCCGTCACGGATGGGGATGCCTGCGCGTTCAAGCTCGATCTCAAACGCTTGGGCGTAGTCCTTGTAGGGTTTGGCGTCGAAATCGAAGGGGTCTGCGGCCGGTTCGTTGGTGTAAACGAGGAACAGGGTCCCGTCTGCGTTGGTGTCCGACAGCAGGTGGTGAGCAATCATCTGGGCGAAATCGGACGGGCTAACCGACTCGTCGGGGATATCCATCCGAAGGGATGCCCCGATGCGGGTGCCGTTCAGGGTGATAAAACCGAACGATTCGCGGGGGTCAAAACCCAGTGAGTGCGGGAAGAACGCCAGAATATCGGCGGCGGTCGTGACGGTGATGTGCTTGCTCATGGTCTGTGCTCCTGTGGTTGCGGGTGGGGTTCGCGGCCTGTGGTGGTCCAGCAGTTGGCCCCTCCCCCGTTGTTTTTTGCCTGCTGGCGAAGCTTGCGAGCTGTGCCCGACGGAGGCCTGTCTACCCTTGGGCAAGGTTCAGGAAATTTTCGGCGGAATGAGCGCCTTCTGACGGTGCATTCCCGGCTCATTCCGCCGAAAAATTCCTGGGCCGCAGGCCCCGAGGAACGAGGGGCTAGACAGGCCGGAGCGGGCACGTATGATCCGAAGGACAGCAGCAAAAAACGTCGTAGACACATCAGGCCCGGGGGGTCCGGAGCTCTGCGACGGCGCGCCCCGGGCCAAAGAGCCGGCCGCGCAGCGGACGCCCGATTCCTGGTTGGAGCCCCCGGGCGGAAACCAGGGCCGTAAAACCGCAACGCGGCATCGCGGGCCTGCCGCCCCTGCAATGTCCGAGTGGTTGAGCCGAACAGCCGGACCGGATGGTGACCCTGTTAGAAGGCACCACCCGGTCCTGACGGCTTAGCTGTGGTGCTTTCGGATGGCTGTCCAGGCTGTCGTGACGGCGCCCAGTGCCAGGAGCGAGAGCAGCAGATTGACCAGAACCATGACTGTTTCCTTTCGGTAGTGAGCTGATTAGAGTGAGAAAGGAGCCCGGTGGCCGCAACCTTTGCGGTCACGACCACCGGGGGTTGTGTGACTACCTCCTTGCACGTCGCTTACGCTTCCGAGTTGCCCCTCGGGAGCGTTTGCTCGTTAAGAGCACGCGTCGTGCGGTGAGTAGAGCCACGACTGCGGTTGCCAGATTCACTACCGCGGTAGTGATCTGCAGCGCCTGGTCGATGCTCATTAGCCACACCTCCTTTCTGCCCCGCCATGCGAGGCCCCCACCGATTCAGCCGGTCGAGGGTGGACTGTCAATCCCGAAGAGTGGCCGGACGACGGCGCGAAATAGGGAGCGCCAGCGACCGCGTGCCGGCGTTTGGGCGCGTGGATTGACTGGACGGGCCCCCGGGCGGCTACGATCGGTGGCCTTGTATGACGGAGATACCCGGCCACGCACAAGGCAAAAAGAGGCTTTCAGTCCGGAGCGCAGCGCAGGGCCTTATCTTTGGGCCAGGCCGGCCCGTTTCCGGCTTGGCCTGTGCTGGGTGGTGGGGACGCGCAGCGTGTGATGGCGGCGGCCGGGGGAGCGTGCGGCGGAGGCCGCCGCCCGCGCACCCAGGGATTGCCGGGCACCCGGGGCGGGGCCGGAATCCTTGGCTTGGGATTCCGGCCCCGCTCCCCCGGTCTGTTTATTCGGTGGTTGCTTCTTCTGCGATCATTTCCTCTTCCTCGGCCTGTATCTCGGCCAGGCTGTGGCCGGGTGCGGTTTCCTCGGTCTCCTGGCCGTGGTCGGTGATGATCCGCTCGACGTCGCTGAGGGTGTATCCCCACGCTTCGAGCCGGGTCAGGTAGTGCTTGGCTGTGGGTGAGGGGTTGCGCCATGACTGGCGTGAGAGGCTTTTCTCGAATCCGGTCAGGACCATGGCCAGCATGTTGATTTCGGGCCGGGTGGAGGGTTTGGCGGTGATGCGGGCCAGCTCACCGTGGTTGTCGCTTCCTCCGAGCAGTTCGGCGGCGAAGCCGTTGTGCTTGGAGAGTCCGTCAGCGACGGTGTAGGCGTGTCCGCCCATGGAATCTGAGATGAACCGCAGGGCATCCTTGGGGGTTTTTTTGGACTGAAGCAGGGTCTTGATGAAATCAATGCGAACGCTTTCGGCGGCGTCCCATGCCCGGTTGTTCTCGATCACGGTCCTCCGTTCGGCTTTCTCTTCCTCGGTCATGGCACCGGAGCGGGGCGCTCCGGGCTTGGTGAATCCGGCGGCTTTCCAGTCGGTGTGCAGGTAAACCACGGTCAGCTCGTCTTTGTAGTTGTGCTCGAGGTAAGCGCCGTTGGCGTCGGCGATGGTGAGCTCTTCACCTTCGGAGGTACGGAGGTCACCGATAGGGGCGATCGGTCCCTTGTATTCGTAGTACAGGACGTTTTCAGTGACGACGGTCAGGCCCTGGGCTTCGATCTCGGTGGTCTTGATCGCAATTTCTGCGGCTCGGCGGCGGTCATCCCGGATGCGCTGGGCGGTGTGGTTGAACCAGTGCGGGTCCTTCGCGGCGGCGTGTTCGAGCTTTTCCACGGCGGTCGCATCGTCGCTGAATTCCTCGATGACTGCGGCCATTTCCAGTGTCATCCCGCCTGCGAGGGCGGCGGTGGCGGTGTCGTTGGCTCGGACTTTCAGGGCCGCGTCCACGACGGTTTTCTTGGCTCCGGTTTTGCGGGCGATTTGGGTGGCGGAGACTCCCAGCAGTGAGAGCTGGTGGAAGGCTTCGGCCCGGTCCACCTCGGTCAGTGCCTGCCGGTGGTCGTTCTCCACGACCTGCTTGGCCAGCCGGTCGGCTTCGGTGAGGCTGTCCACGATATAGACGGGCATCTGGGTCAGCTTGTTCTCCACGGCGGCGAGAGTGCGGCGCTGGCCGTAGAGGACGTGCACGGTGCCGTCCTCGGTGCGGTGGGCGACGACGGGCTGGATCACGCCGTGCTCCTTGATTGAGGCAAGGAAAGCCTTGTCGAGCTGGACGTCGGCGCGGACATTTGCGTCGATGGTCAGCTGGGCCGGGTCGATCTGTTCCAGAACAGTCATGGTTTTTGCTCCTGTGGTTGCGGGTGGGTTCGGGGCCTGTGGTGGTCCAGCAG
This sequence comes from Arthrobacter sp. TJ-178, assembly GCF_058269275.1. Lineage (NCBI taxonomy): Bacteria > Bacillati > Actinomycetota > Actinomycetes > Micrococcales > Micrococcaceae > Arthrobacter > Arthrobacter sp. TJ-178. The sequence continues at coordinate 4,678 of NZ_JBZCNK010000008.1, forward strand.
TTGGCCCCTCCCCCGTTGTTTTTTGCCTGCTGGCGAAGCTTGCGAGCTGTGCCCGACGGAGGCCTGTCTACCCTTGGGCAAGGTTCAGGAAATTTTCGGCGGAATGAGCGCCTTCTGACGGTGCATTCCCGGCTCATTCCGCCGAAAAATTCCTGGGCCGCAGGCCCCGAGGAACGAGGGGCTAGACAGGCCGGAGCGGGCACGTATGATCCGAAGGACAGCAGCAAAAAACGTCGTAGACACATCAGGCCCGGGGGGTCCGGAGCTCTGCGACGGTGCACCCCGGGCCAAAGAGCCGGCCGCGCAGCGGACGCCCGATTCCTGGTTGGAGCGCCAGCGGAAACCAGGACATCTCTGAATCTCTTCATCCCTAATGAGAGTCAATAAATGCCAGGAAAGCTCGTCGGGGCATCCGTCGGAGCAATGTCGGAGCGCCCTTGTCCCGCATTGGGACACCTGCTACTGTCCCAGCATGGGACAGGATGATGATTACCTCTACGTAGATGAGTGGGATGACTCCCTCTCCAAGAATGACCGTATTGAACGCGGTCCTTTTCAGTCATTCTTCGGGATAGGCCGTAGTGAGAGGGCTGCTGCTGCAGTAGCCGCAGCTCGGCAGCGGTCGGCAATAGCCGACCAGGTACTCGCCCAGGTCAAGGAACAGGCTGTTTACTCATTGCTTGCCGAGGGGTTCAGCGTGCGAGCCATCGCTGACCGCACCGGTATCCCAAAGACCGACGTCGGGCGAATCTCGCATCGGCTGGGCCGCGAGGGCGCAGGGCCAGGATCAGCCACCATGACTCTCGTCAGTCCCAATCAGGCCACAATCATCCGAGACCAGGTGCGCGAAGCATGGGGAGAGTCCACCTAAGAGTGACTGGGGACCTCAAACGACTTACGTTCGAACATATGTTCGAGTAAGGTGGGTTCGCAAGCAAGCCACCGATCCTTGAAAGGCGTACAGCTGATGGACGCGACTACCGGCATGACCGTCTTGAACACTGCCGTAGATGTCAGATTTACGGCTGCCGGCGTGCCTCTGGCCGTCAGATATGAGGGCCGAGTGTGGTCTGTGGCTGCCGATCCTTTTCACTGGTTTGCCAGGAACAATTGGTGGGAATCAGGGCAGCGGGCACCTCGGGGAAGTGGGGATGATTTGGTTAGTGTCGAGTACTGGCGGGTCCAGGTTCGCCTTACGTCCAAGTCCGCGTTGAGGACGTTCACGCTGCGCCGCGACCCCAGGTCCCCGCAGTGGGTTCTTGAATCGGTCAGTGATGAAGGTGCAGCGGCGGCCTGATCACCCGCTACTCATTTACTCAAAGGCTCCGAACCTAGTCAGATTCGGAGCCTATGAGTAAATGAGTAAATGAGTATTGACTCATCTACTCATCTGGAAGTGTGTCGATGTACTCCGTCAGGAATTCCTTGATGGACTTTCCGCGCTTGGCCGCCGTGATGCGAAGCTTCTGGTGCTTACTGACTGCTAGGTCAAAATTCACCCGCTTGGTCACCTCTGTGTCCTTCAGTGATTCCATGAGCTGGTCTTTGGTTTTCCCCGCACTGGGGCGTCCGGTCGAAAGCTTTCCGAAGTTACTCATTTACTCAAATACTCACTTTCTCATGTGCAAACTGTTCCACCTCGGCCAGCAGCTCAAGCATCTCCCTCGCCCCTTCGGAGCGTGGGAAATCTTCGAGCACGGTAGAGCCGGTGGCAGCAGTGCCGGGGTAATCCACGCGCTGGTGGATCTTCGTGGCCAGGACAGGAAGCTCATACCCGGCTAGGACTTCAGTGATCTCTTTGCCGATATTGGTCCCGGTGATCGCGCGGGAGACGACGAAAGCCGCCTTGAGCTTTCCGTCTGTTATCTCGATGCGTCGCTTTACCAAGTCCACCAGGTCAGAAGTGGCCCATATGTCGTAGGGAGAGGGCTGGACTGGAATGAGTATCACATCTGCTGCTTTGACTGCGGACACGGCCAGGTCGGCCGCCTGCGGGGCGCCGTCGATGATGACGTAATCGACAGGGGCCAGGGCCTTTATGTCTTTATCAATGGTGGGGCGATCAATTCCGAGGACGGTCAGCGGGTGGCCCTCACGCACTGCTGCCCAGTCCCGGGCGCTGCCCTGGGGGTCGGAATCAATTAGTAGCGTAGAGCGGCCGGAGAGTTGCAGGCCCCGCGCTAGATGGGTCGCGAGGGTGGTCTTGCCGGCCCCTCCCTTTTGGTTTAGTACGGCAATAACTTTCATGCTGTCTCCAAGCTCCCGTTAAGTTTACTCATTACCTCAAATACTCACATGAGTAATTGAGTAAACCAAGCAGCGCGTCTGGTGTGTCTTGCGCTTACCGCAGAGCTTCGTCGGATTCGCTGAGCAGCCCTCCTTTTCATGACCGGCTTGTGTACAGTCGCCAATGGCATTGGTGATTCGTGCCGCAGGAAGGAATCTCAGATGAGGGATGGAAAAACCAATCGGAGAGGACCGCAGGGGAGAGCGGACTTCGGTATGTCCTGGACTCAGGACTGACCGTGGGCAAACATTATCCTGCCGCAACGGGACCGGAAGCGGACAAGGCACTAGAGATAGTCCGAACCGAGGCCCAGCAAGTGTGCAAGTCGATAGGCATTCGGTCACCAACGATTAACATTGTTGCCAGTCTCAGAAGTTCAGGTGATAACACGACGGCCGACATGAAACCTGCTCGGCGCGGTGGTGGGTACGAAATGAACATGCCCTTGAGGGTTGTTCAGACGTGTCCGCCGGCTGCCCTGCGCTGGCTCGTGGCGCATGAGATCGGCCATCAAGTGACGCGGAACAGCTTTCAGGAAAGGCTTAGGGTCACTGTCATGGCTTGGGCCCTGTTATCCGGGGCATTGTGGCTTGGGACGACCGTGGCAGCCGCATGGGCAGACCTTTCGGGCGTTTCCAGTCATTGGATCACGGCGAGCACAGCAGCGATGATTTCCTTCTTGCTGTCGTTGTTGTGGGTCAGTGCCTTACGTCGGGCAGATGAGCGACGCGCCGATAGGTTCGCGGCCTCGTTTTTGGGCGATGTTCAAGGAGCTGAAGAATATTTCGCTTTCACCAACGCTGCCCGTTCTATCCCCACCAGGGTGGAGCGGTTGGGCAGAGCAGTGATGTGGCCGCTTCGGTTACATCCATCCCACAGCGAACGCTTAGAGCTGATGAGAGCAGAGGTAAGGGTCTGAACAGCTTGGTTGCCTACCGCGACTTAGGCTGCTGCCAGGATATGAGCCCATGGCTCTCCGGTGGCGTCTGGAGGAAGCCAATACTCATCGATTTCGGGATCGTAAATTTCGTTGGTGTGAAGTTCTGCGGTTTTGAAGCGGTCCAGATAGGCGTGCCAGCGGGCTCGTTCGCGTCGATTCCTGCTGATCTGGGCCTGATAGTCGTCCAGAACGCCCAAGCGGAAGGCAAGGTCCGTGAGGTTGGTGGTGGAAGTGACTTTCCAGTGCCGGCCCTCACGATGGACCATGGCCAGGGTTGTCATGGCTGCGAGGGCATGGTCTGTTGCTGACCGGCTGATGCCTGTGGTTCGGATGATGTCGGCGGTAGTGGGGGAGTAGCGGGACCGTTCAATGGCTTCGTAGACGAGGGCAGCTGTGTCTCCGAGAGCGCGGAATACCGGCCTTACTGCGTGGATCTTCCCTTTACGCCAGGACAATTCCCGGGCCAGCTGCTCATAGTGGGCCGGCAGCTGAATTAGGTAAACATCGGCCGCTTTGTAACGGGCGTCAGCGACTTTAGTCAGGATCCCGTCTGAGGCTTTGACCAGGACAGGCAGCAGACGGGCAATCGTAACGTGGTGCTTGCCAAGGGCCACAGCCAGGGTGCGGCATCCAACGTCAAGAAGGTTCGTTTGCTTGGTCCGCATGTAACCCAGCAGTCCTCGGATGAGCAGGCGAAGACTTAGCCCTTCGCGGCCGCGTTGTTTAAGACGATCATCAAGGACGGTGTAGAGGATATTTTCCAGATCGTTCACGAGCTGGTGGGTTGCAGCACTACTGAGATTGGTGCCCCCCCCTGTGGTTTCTGTGGGGCTTGTGTTGTTAATAAAGGCAGGTTCCCCCCCCCGTTTCTGACCACTCGTTTTCTTCGGGTTGGGGGTGCCGACAAAGGACTGGGCCTTGGCCCACTCGCGGCCGAGCAGGCGTTCCTGCTTGGCAGGGGAGCCGTACAAGGCGGCCAGGCCGGGGAACTGGCCGGTGAGCTCGGTCTGCACCTGGGAGAGAGTCCAGCCGCAGGCGCAGAAGTGGTTCAGGACGGCCATTCGGGCCTCTGAGGCGCTGGCGTAGCGGGCGGTGTCATAGACGCCTGTACGCGCTGTTCTGCGCAGCTCGGATTCACTTCCTGCTGCAAAGTGCGGCAGCGGGGTAATCGGGCGGGGCGCCTCGGAAGCTTTTGCCAGCCGCGATTTTAGGACATATCCACGACGTAACTCCGGAGCCAGCGCTGCCTTTAGTCGTTCCAGTGCCTCAGGTGTGTTTCGGCGGCGCATAACGTCGTAGGCCCGGGTCAGGGGAGTGATGAGGATTTGATGGCCACCGGACTTATGTGCCGCCCCTGGCACACGGATGCAGCCGTCAGTGAGGTTCTGGTGTGGGCTCGGATCCAGGCTCGGCGCGATACGGCCCAGCGCTTCAATCAATTCTCGTGCCTCTGATCCGCTCAGGCGTTCCTGCAGCGGGATGTAGAGGTGTCGTCCGCCGCTGGGGGAGAAGTCTTCAACGAAACTGACATTCTGCCTGGCGAAAAGAGCGCCTAGCCGCTGCGCGTCTCCGTTGACGACGCTCTGCTGGGCTTTGGACGTGTCAAGGTCAATACAGAGTGTGGACACGGTGCCGTCGGCTCCGTGGATCATCACTGCTGCTGGCCGGTCAGGGAGCGCGGTGGTGATCTTTAGAGGATTCGCCGGCCGCGGATACTGGAATCGGGAGCCAATCCAGCGGCCGAGCCGGTATGTCGGAGCACCGGCAATCAACGGCGCGAGAACCCATGCTTCCTGTGACGAAACAGCCACGCCGGACGTTGCAGCGTCTACCGGTAGATCAGACCTCATGTGTAAACTGGACACATAACAAACTGCCCCTCCAAGGGTTGTTTGGTTCAGCGATTCACCCCGGGAGCTGGCCGGCACGAGGGGTGAAACGCTACGAATTGCATCTGATGAGGGTCCGCTTAGGCGGACCCTCTCTTTTTAACTGGCCTTGTCGATGGGCAGGCCTTCCTGGTTGCGCAGAGTTCTGATGTCCACAGAGTCAACGTAGTCAGCGACTAGTGGAGATAAGAGAGTGACACCGTCGGTGTCCAGAATTTCTATGATCTCTCTAAGCTTTTCGGCACGGGGAAGATCAAGCTTCACGATAAAGCTGTGCCGTGGGCCCTTGGAGGGCCGGCCACGAATCGAGAGCTTTTTCCGTTCCATAGGCACCAACTCTAGTTTTTGTTTTTCGAAATGCCCGTCTTTGCCGGGCGTGTCGAAGTTAAAACTTGTCATCGCTACAGCTCATCTCTGAGAGCGGACTGGTGATGTATCGCAGGTTCGCCGTACATCCGCAAAACCCGCCAGAAGACGGTGAGTCCGGTGATGACACATAATGCGGACAGCAGGCTGATCACTTGTGCTGCATCGTAGATGCCTGGGTAAGGGATGCCGATGAATACGAGGCAGGCTCGGACTATGACCAGTCCGAATCCGGTGATCAGGAATCCCGTAGCGGTACGAACCGATTTGGTGTTGGCAGCTTTGAATTGCCTCACTAGCGGCGGTAGGAGACAACTGCAGACATAGGCGACGTATCCAACGGCAACACCCGTGTAGGTGATGACAAGAGGTTCAGTCTGATATAGCTCAAGGCCAGGAGAGGATTCCGGGGTGCGTGTGAACGCGAAAAGGATCATTTCAAGGACGAAGGCAAGAACAAAGACGAGACGCCCTTGGAATCCACCGATGCGGAGAAGGGCCTTTTTGCTGCGCAGGCCGCGTGCGAGCTGGTTACCGAGAATGTTCACGGCCAGGAACAGTGCCAGCTTGGCAAAGAGGTCAGTGAAGTTGGTTCGTTCAAATGTCCCGTCGATGGTCTTGTAGACAACCGGAATCATCAGCGCGAGAGCAATGGAAAGGGAAGCACCGCAGGTAGCTATGGCTTGGTTCCGGCGAGTAGCTATGCCAGGCAGCCTCGTGACAGTGAGGCATACGGCCACAATGAGGATTGCTAAAAAAAGATAGTCCATTATCCCAGTGTCTCCCAGAGGGCATGGGCGCTATTCTGTGCATCGATTTTTTTCTTGACGCGGCGTCGGAGACTTTTAATCCGCTGTTCGGTGAGGTCTAGGAGGTCGAGGTCGTCAAGAGCGTTGAGGGCGTTCTCTCGGCCTTGGGGTGGCCAACCGGCTTCTTGCGTTGTCAGGAGCCCTGTGACAACTAGTCCGCTGATGAGCGACACCTGTGCGATGGAGGATGCCAGAAGCGCAAGTTCTGGTGGCAGACGATTTTCGGATAAGAGCGTAGAGATATTTGTGGTGGCCATACCGCTGTGATGGGACATTTCTGTCCGGATACCTCCGGGGTCGATGGCATCTATCCATGCACGAACGCCGTCTGCGTGAGGAATGGGGCTTAGCTCGTAGTGCGCACCAATGATTGCGGCCATATCGGCGCGGTTACGACGCAGCAGCTCCGTAAACAAATCGGTGTGTGTCACCTGGCTAAGTAGCTCGGCCCTCGTCGGCGGCGGCTGGTCATTTTGCAGGGAGTGGTACGACTCAAATCCTGACAAGGCTCGTAAGGGACTGAGGCGGAATGATCGGGCTAACCCTATGACCACTTCTTCACTTACACGATTGCGCACCCGCTGGGTCTTGATGGTCGATCTGCGCATGTTAAGGATTCGGCCAATTTCGGTGGAGCTGGTGGGTAAATTCGCGCTGTCCAGCCATGCATCGAATTCCCTCGCTGACACGGTCACAGGTCCTCCTTGGCCAGAGTGTCGGTGTTCTATGATGTGATCGATTGGACAGTATGTTTATATAAGCACGGAACAGAAATATGGATTTGAACCACTCCCAGAAGCCCTCTGATGTGGGCTTTCCGGACGCTTGAGCTACTTGGGGGAATTTTGCTAGTCGCCGGATACGTAGCGCACATACTTGTCGGCCAGATCTCGGACACGATCCATTCGAGCGGAGTAACGCAAAGTCTTGCCGGCACGGTTTCCTGGGGGACTGGCAATCACGATCCCGGATCGTTGCAGAGCTACGAGATGGCGGTTCAGGCTAGGCCGGGAAATGCCGGTGGCACCAACAAGTTCTCCGGCTGTGCTTGGACCCAACAGGGAAAGCTGACGAAGAATATCCGCCTGCGCCCTGCTTCCAATTACGCCCACGGCAGTCTCAACCTCCGGCGGGAGGTCTGGATTGATGAGGGTGGGCACGTATCAATCATGCCTGACACAACCAGTTTGAAGAGAGTCATAGCAATACCTTATTACTAAGTGATAAGGTGAGGAAAGGAGGCCGCACCAGAGGCTTCGACGAATCAGACGGCGATGGGGGGCGGTTATGAGCGAGGATAAAGGCAGCTCAGCCCCTTGGATTGCACTGTTTTTCGCGTTGCCCTTGGTTGCGGTTGGTCCCATCGTGGCCATCGGCGCGATGGGGACGGTTTCGGACATGGAGACCGCCGGCCAGGTCTGTTCGTCGGGTAACACTTCGGGAACCGGGCAGACCCCATCCATCCCGAATGGGTGGGGCGAGTTGGTCGCAGCTGCGGCTGAAACCGCAAGCCTGCCCGTCAGCATCGCCGCCGCACAGTTGCAACAGGAATCTGGGTGGGATCCCAAGGCGCGGAGCAGTGCGGGCGCCCAAGGCCTCGCACAATTCATGCCTGGCACTTGGGCCATGTACGGCAACGGAGGCGACCCGTTCGATCCAGAAGATGCCATTCAGGCTTACGGCCGCTACATGGCAGCGCTGCGAGCAGAAGTGCTGGTCCTTGCTGGTGATGACGTTGATCTGCAAATACGTCTCACACTGGCCGCATATAACGCAGGGCCCGGAGCGGTACTCAGCAACGGCGGCATCCCGCCCTTCGCAGAGACGCAGCGCTACATTGACGCCATCCTCTCGAAGGGGCAGACAGAATTCTCGCCGGACTGCGAAGTCCCTCCCGGCGGCGAATGGAACGGTGATCTAGGCGATGGGGATTGGACAAACCCGTTGCCTGGCGGCGTACTCACTTCCGGCTACGGGCATCGAGACGTCCCTGGCTTGCCGGCGTGGGCGCAGGAACATGTAGGCGTTGACTTCTCCACTCCAGGTGTCGGTGGTCAAGTCATCGCCCCAACGGACCTGCGAGTAACTGGTTTCAACAACCCTGACGGCTGCGTCATTGCAAAAGAAGACGGGGATGACCCTGACTTCGGCTTTGCTTTCTGCCACATGAACTCATACTCCGTGGGTCTCGGAGACAAGCTTCAACGTGGCGATGTCATCGGCATCGAAGGAAACAGGGCGCAGCTCGGAGCCATTGCGACCCACCTCCACTTCGAGATCTACAAGCCGGAGGCTCCGGACGTCGTCTACCCCTACGAAGGGTGGAATCTCGACCCCGAGCCGATTCTAAAAGAGAAAGGAGCGTGGCCGGAATGATCCCGCAACTCCCTACCCGCTTAATGACTGTTGCGGTTCTGACCCTGGCTTCGGTAACGCTGGCTGCCTGCGGCTCCGAACCTACCGGTGAGGCCACCGTCGCTCCTATACCCGGCCCCAGTTCTAGATCCGCGCAGAGTTCCGAAGTCTTGGAACTCGGGGACGGCTCTTTTCCTTCCGTCACAGAGGCAGACCGTTCCAGCGCGGATTCCACGGCGGAAACAGCAGCCAAAATCATGCACTCCTGGGACACGACGGTGGACCGGACCGAGACCGCTGCCGCAATTAGGGCGATTCCCCTGATGTCCGCGGAATGGGCCAAGAATCAGGTAGAGCCCGAACGCAACGCAAGTCAGGGCGAATGGCTGAAACCGTCCGAACATCAGGCCTACAGCCTTGCTCGCGTCACGCCAGCTACCGGTGATGTGAGGCGCGACATCGGAGACGACAAAGCGATTCGGGCTTATGACGTGAGCTGGCGTTGGGTGCCGCGCGATGGAGTAACCATCACGGAGACAGGGAGAAGACAGATCACGCTGTATCTAGAAAAACATCAAGGCGAGTGGAAGGTCGTCGGCCATCAGGCACGCGACATGCCCGTAATAGGGGGTGGATCAGGCCTATGACCAAAACAGTCCACGCATGGCCGATCATTACCGTAACCATCGGCCAGGATGAAATCGTCGCGGACGCCAACGGCGACGCAGTCACGTACCCGCTTACTGATGATCTGCTGGCTTCTGAAGCCGCTGCAGAAGCGGCTACTGAGGTGTGCCGCAAACTGGGCCTCAAAGCTTGCCGCGTCCAAGGCCATACCCGTGAGGGACAGGTCTACGAGATGGTGGTTGACGCGGAACTTGGCACCCTAGAAGAACGGCTCCCGGCAGAGGCGCACGAACAATCGCCAGACGATTCCCGACGGCGGTTTTCACGAGGAAAAGAAGCAGGCAGACGGAGCCCTGTTGCTCGGAAAGCAATGGTGTGGGGCAGTGCGGGATTCTTGGTCCTGGCAGCGGGCGTCTCTGCCGTGTACTCCACACAGGACCGGGACTCTCAGCCGGTGGCAACTGTATATACGCCGCCGCCTGCGCAGCTGCCTGTTTCTGCTCCTGCCGGTTGGAAGACCTATGCCACCTGGTCAACTCCCATGGAGGGAACCACCACTCGCGCCATTCTTGATCCGGCTGGGAATCCGGTCAGCGTGGATGGATCCAAGCTCATCGCCCATGATCCTGAATCCGGTGTAGAGAAGTGGAGCCGTCAGGCTCCGTTCACCGTTCGGGAGGTCGCAGCATTTACGATCGCAGGTCAGCAGCGAATTGCCGCTGCCGCCGGACATGATCTTGTCCTCTTCGGGGACGATGCAGAACCAATCCGGGTAGAGGTGCCGAAAAACGGGACTCTAGTTTTGGATGGTGGAACGGTTCCCAGAATCGACCTGCCGAATAGGCGTTCTCTTCTGGTTGGCGCCGACGGTAGTCTCTCGTCCCGGGTCGTTCCCGCAGCGACGGAGCCTATCGAAGCACTGGGCAATGACCTTGTTGCTGCAGACCGCCAGACAGGAAAAGTTTGGCGTATCGGCTCGGACTCGGCCGCACTTCCAGAACCGGCGGCGGTACCAAAGCCAGCTGAAAATGCAGAACTTATCACCGTTGTCGGGTCCGTGAATGGAACGGTCGTCGCGGCCTGGAAACAGGATAAGAACGTCCTCATCGGGTTCTATACGTTGGGTCAGTCAACTTCCGCGACCTCGCTGACGCTGCACTCTTCGGTCACGTTGGAAGGTTCGGATGTTCCGGTATCCGGACTGCAGGTGGACCGAACAAATGCACTGTTCCTGGCCGGGCCGGTCTTTATTGATGTAGCCAATGAACAGGCCTACCGGCTGCCCTCCAGTGGCCGTCTTTCTGCCGGATATGCGTGGGTCAGCGCGGAGGGCAAGCAGCAACGAATCAGCCCGAGCGGCGAAGTCGAAGACAGCACAGCGGCTAAACAACCCGCAGTGCCAGACGTCATCACGGCAAACGGCCTGGCCATCACTCGCGTGGAGGGTTCGGGTGCTGGGACTCTCTACGCCCTTTCCAGGACTAGCCCCATTCCCTCTTCCAGCCCAACCGCAACAACCTCTCTGAAGGAGTCCCGCAAATGAAGATGACGGCAAAGATCGAATCGACGGGAACACTGAGCCTAGACATAGAAGGGGAAGCCAGCACTGAGAATCATCGGTCAGTAGCTGCAGCTCGCCGCTCCGTGATGAACACAGCGCAGACGCTCGCCACGCAGACCGAGACCTCAACGAACGTGGACATCGAGGATCCCTCCGGCTCGCGATCACTGACTGTTCAGACAGACGGACAAATAATCGAGCACGACATCCCCGCCGCCGGGGAAGCCCCGGCGAAGCAGCAGGTGGTCGCTGCACGGACGGTTCCCGTCAAGGATGTTCCGGCGGCGGTAGTCACCCGCGACCGGCCCTCCCGTAGCACGGAACCGCAGGATGACCCTGCACGGACGGCTTTGGAGGCCGAAGTGGAAGCAGTATTCAATCTGGAAACTCAACCAGATTCCTCAAAGGTGCCCGTGGCCCCTGAAACTCGTGCGGCGCAGACCAAGGCAGCTCCAAGCTTTATGGATGCCCCTGCGACTCCGACCCGCAGGGAGTCAATGCCTTCGTTTGTGAAGAATCCGGAGGCCCCCACTGCGGCAACACAGGGCTTCCGTGGAATGCTGAATCAGCTTGGACTCAGTCTGGCTCCTTCTGCCGATGAACAGGCCGAGCGGGAAGACGAAAAGCAGGTTGCTCGGCACTGGCCAGGCCCCCGGACCATAGCGGTGCTCAATCCGAAGGGTGGAGCCGGCAAAACCCCAACTGTCATTTGCCTCTCTGCCGTTTTCGCTCGGCTGGGCGGCTCCGGGGTTTTGGCCTGGGACAACAACAACTCGCTGGGCTCACTCGGCTGGCGCACCTTCGACGCTGGGCATGAGTCAACAGTCGTAGACCTGCTTGAACAGACAGAGCAGTTCATGACAGCGGGTGCACGGGCAGGAGATCTGTCGTTCTACGTTCATCATCAGCCCGCCGATCAGTACGATGTGCTCCGCTCTGATGATCGTTCCGGTGACCAAGAACGCCACCTTGTCACAGGCGAAGAAGTAGACCGGCTATATGCGGTGGCAGCCAAGTACTACCGCCTCATTCTGATGGATTCAGGAAACACCGAACGTGGGGATAACTGGCAGGCGATGATCTCGCACGCGGATCAGGTGGTAATCCCCGTCAAGTCCGTCAATGACGCTGCAGAGGGAGCCGCAAGGGTCCTGAGTGCTCTGAGGGCAGGCAATGACCATGCCCGCTCCCTTGCCGACCGCGCCGTGGTCATCGTCCTGGGATGCGAACCGTCCCATGAGAAGTCCAAGCTCAATGAGTTGGCCGAATCCTTCCGTCCCTACGTGCGGGCTGTAGCAACCATCCCTTATGACAGAGCTCTCGTGGAGGGCCGGATACGGTTCTCTGCCATGGCTCCCCGGACCCGCAAAGCTTGGCTGCGGGCGGGTGCACTGATAGCAGGTGAGCTGTGATTGTAGGCGAAGCCAATAATCCTTTTATCACTGTTCCCGATGTGGAGCCCGAAGAGGACCCCATTGATGATGACCCCATTTTGGGGGTCCGTGATTCCGTTCGAGGACCCAAGAATCTCCAGCAGACACTGGCCGCCGAACCCGTGGTGGAAGAACCAACCGCCGAGCCCGTCGCGATTAGCGCAGCAACACTGTGGTTGGTGGGGGCCTCCGGTGGTGTTGGGACATCCACTCTTGCCGGCCTTTGCTCAGAAAGGGTCGTGGACGAAGCAGAGCGCAAACCGGTTTGGGGCGGCAGAGCTTTGCTGGTCTGTTCGACCAGCGCAAGCTCCTTGGAATCGGCGCAGCAGCTGGCGCGCCAGTCTGCGGCGGGAACGGTTTCCTACGAACTGGTTGGGCTGGTGATCGTACATGACCGGCCGAAGAACCGGCTCACGAAACCGACACTGGCTTTCGCTCGCGGAGTGGCCCGCATGTTCCCCCTGGCCATGACCGTTCCGTACGAACCATCGTGGCGCGAAGTAGGCGTCACTCCTCAGCTTTCGAACACGCGGCTCAAAAGCGTGATCCGGAAAATCGAAAAAATCGCCCAAGCCGGGCACTAGGAAAGGATTCAACAATGTTCTCAGACACCATCTCAGCTGTTTCCCTTACAGCACTCAACACCTTTTCACCGACGGGCCAGGGGTCGATTGAAGCCGTGGACTACACCCCGGCCCAGCCTCCGGGAATGGAGAACCTGACGACAATCATCAGCTGGATTCTCTGGGGAGGCGGAATGATTCTGTTCGTCTTCTTCATCTTCGGCATCGTTCAGGCTGGCCGCGCCCGTAGGGGCGGCAACGAAATCGAAGCCCCCATCTGGCCTCTGGTGGCCGCCTGCATCCTGGGAGCGTCAGGGATCATTTGGCAGACGCTCACGGGAGTTTAGTTCTGCCGACCGTCAATTGGAGAGGAAGAACGCATGAAAAACCGACAGGAAGACAGTATCTCCGATAAGCCAAGGCCTGCGTGGTTCGGCCCGGCCGTGATGATTGCGCTCTTGGTTTTTGTCGGCCTGGCAGGGTGGGGAATTCAGCGCTTCCTTTCTGCTGAGGAGCAGGCTCCGGCTGCAACGCCTGTAGAGATACCCGATAGGACACCATCTACAGCTGCCACATCCCCCGCTCCGGCACCATCAGGTTCAGGGACATCAACAGAGATATTTGCCTGGGACTGCCAGGCCGACCTGAGCGAGGAACCTGCCTCGATCATCGAGACCGCACCGATTGTCGATGACTGGGCTATGAGCAGCTACAGCGTAATTCCACTCTCGAACGCCGGAGGCTGCCACAAACAACCTTCAGGACTGCGAGTTGGATTTGCACACACCGAAACTGGCGCTCTCATGGCAGCCGCAACCTATTCCGTAGCCCTTGATCCCTCATTGAACGAGGCAGCAGCAGAGGATCTGGAGGTTGCAGTGGTGGAAGGGCCGGATCGGCAAATGCTGGCCGAGCGTGCCAAGCGCATCAGGGACGGTCTTGAACCCAGCTCTGACGGATCGGCACTGCTCGGTTCAACCCTGGTTGGATACACCCAGAACCGGTACTCCTACGAAGAGGCTTCATATCAGCTCGTTTACTCCATCACGGATTCCAACGGATTGATTCAGAAGGTCTCGGGACAAGTCGATCTGGTATGGGAGGGCGGCGACTGGAAACTAGACCCTGCCTCGGGAACTCAGTTGATTTCCGGGAGTAAGTACCAGGGCGCACCCTATGTGAAGTGGGGTCCAGTGAAATGAGCTGGATAGGCGACTTATTCAATAGCGCAGCCGGCAGTGCTCTCGAAAAGATGCTGCTGTTCCTGGCAGCCTGGCTCGTCCAGGTGCTGACACAGATGATCAACTTTGTCGGAACTTGGTGGCTGAAGATCGGGGCTCCCTCCATGGGAGAAGGTTCAGCTACTGACCGGATTCAGGATTCCACCGTTGTCTTCGTCGGGGTAGCCGGTGTCATTGGCACCGTGTTCGCTCTGATCAAAATCGCACGGAATCAGGACCGGGCCTCGGCTGAAAATCTGGTTATGGGCATGCTCCGCACCGTCTTCACGAGCGCCATCGCTGTGTCAATGGTGAGTATGTTGCTGGCTGTGACAGATAAAGTCGCCCCTTGGCTCGTCCAAACCATTTCCGGGTCTGCCCCGGAGGATGGGCTGGGCACAGCCATGGGTCTGGACGGATTGGTTGGGGCAGGCATGACCCTGACTTTCGCGGGACTGATACTTTTTATCGCACCCCTGGCCCTGATTGGGGCGATTATCAACGCTGCCCTAGTTATCTTCTCCTACGGTATGGCCGGAGCACTTTGCGGCGTCCTTCCGATCTTTGCAGCCAGCTCCGTTACCGAGCGGGGCCGGAAATCCTTCGACAAGGCAGTGGGCTGGCTAATCGCGGTTGTTCTGTTCAAGCCAGCTGCAGCCGTGTTGTACGGGTTTGGGCTGGCATTGATCAACGGAATTACGGGAACAGCTGAGACGGAAGAAATGAACCGGATCATTAGCTTGCTGACCGGTCTGGTCATCATCCTCAGTGCCTGTATCGCCATGCCGGCCCTGGCAAGGGTCCTTGTCCCCGCTGTTAGTGCCGGTCCGGCGGGCATGGGAGCCTCGGGGCTGGCCATGCTCGGCGGTGCAGTTGCGGTCGGCGCCCTTACTGGTGGTATCGGAGCGGGAGCTGGCGCTGCAGCTGGAGCCGCAGCCGGCGGCGGCGGGGCAGCATCGGGTGCTGCCGCCGCAGGCACGAGCGCAGCCTCAAACGGGTCCGCTGCCGCCGGCACAAGCACCGCATCAACCGCCGCCACAAGTGGCATAGCGGGTGCAGAAAGCGGAGCGGCAGGAACCGGAGGAGCTTCCCCCACGATGGCTAGCCGACCTGATGGGCCACCGCCCTCCGGTGGAGGACCTGGTGCAGGGACCGTCGGTGGAGGACCTGGTGCAGGGACCGTCGGTGGAGGACCTGGTGCAGGGACCGTCGGTGGAGGACCTGGTGCAGGGACCGTCGGTGGAACCTCTCCATCGGAGGGTAGCTCCGGTGGAGGAACCGCCAATCCGGTCAGTGGTTCTGAACGTTCCGATGGCTCAGGAACTGGAGGAAAGGAATCACTGGCTCCGGCGGCCGCGACTGCGACTCCCTCCGGGGCCACCAGCGGCGCAATCTCCGGGGGACCGGGGACCAACCCAGCAACACCAGTTCCCCAGGGCCAGCACGGCTCAGACCAAGTACCAAAGGGAGATGCTGCCGCAGAACTCTCCGGCCCCTCAGGGGCAGCCGGGGAACCTGCCGGTTCCGGCGGTGCTCCCGCAGCGGCACAGGGATCAAACACCAGTTCACCGGCGGCTGAGTCACCTACTGCTGAAGGCTTCAAAAACAGTTCTCCGGACGGAACAGGCTACAAGTCGATGATGACCCGGCAGCGGCTGGAATATGGCTTGCGAGAAATCGCCAAAGACGCAGAAAATTCAGTAGAAAGTGGTGGTGACGTATGAGCACCGAGCAGCAAACAGTCAGGCAATACGGAAACATTGCGGAAGAAAAGACTGCAGGTCTTCTGGGCTATTCCATGGCCTCCACTGTCATTTTGGGCGTCGGTGCTGTGGGAGTCTTCATCTCGATCCAGCTGTCCCAAATCTGGGTTGGCGTCGGCATTGCTGTGGTTGCAGTCATCGCAGCGACGGCCCTGGGGTCGAAGGATTTGGCCGGACGGTCCAAGCCTGAGCGGTGGATCGCCAAGAGGATGTTCGCGAAGGCCGAAAAGAACAGTCAAACGACCTATAAGGCCGGCCCGGCCTCACAGATTCCTGATGGATCGTTTCGGGCTCCTGGACTGTTGGCGGCTACAAAGCCCGTAAAGTTCCGGGACCTTTACAACAACGAAGGGGTGATGCTCTGGCACCCGAAGCTGAAGACAGGGACGGTGTTTTTCATCGCAAACTCTTCGGGACTGGGTCTGCTGGACCAGGATCGAGTAGACCGACTCGTCGCATCTTGGGCCGCATTCCAACGCGACGCCGGATCGAATGCTGAAGTTCTGCAGGTTTCAGTCACCACGCAATCGACTACCGATCCTGGCGAACGGCTCCCGGATGCTGTCGCCGTTGCCCGGCAGCAGGCCGGGGACCGTGAAGTTCCGGCGTTCGCCCGCGAAATCATCGACAGCGTTGTGGACGACCTTAATCGCAATGTGCCAAAGCTCGAACAATGGGTCTCCATGACGTTCAGTGCTAAGGCCAATGACCGGTCGGGGATTCCCGAGCGGACAGTTGAGGACCTGATTGCCGATGTGAAGTCATTGTTGCCTGGATTCATGGAGGAGCTTGAGAATTCGGGTGCGGGCTCGGTATCTCTCATGCGTTCATCCGATCTGACAGACCAGACGTACATTGCGTTTAATCCACTGGCCGCAGCAGCCGTGGAACGAGCGCGACTTACCAGCGAGGGAACAGGCTTGAGCTGGAACGAGGTTGGCCCTTCGTCACACAAAACGATCGGATTCCCGCCGCGCTATGAGCATTCCGGAGTTGTCAGCAAGTCGTGGCAGATGTTCCGTCCGCCAGCTGGAACATTCCGCGAAAGTGCTTTGGTTCACCTTCTGGGGCCCGACTCCGCAATGCTGCAGAAACGCGTGACGGTGTTCTACAGACCGCAGGCACCTGAATTGTCTGCTGAGCAGGTTCAGCAGGCTCTAACCAATGCCCAGTTCGCAGCGAATCAGAAGGGACGTAAGACCACAAGCGCTCAGATAATCGCGTTGGAAAAGGCACGGAAAGCCGAACGCGAACAAGCCGAGGGTGCAGCTCTAGTGCGCTTTGCCATTGGCATCACTGCCACGGTTGAATCGCCTGACCAGTTGCCCAGAGTTGGAGCCATTATCAAAAGGAACGCTTCTCAGGGTATCCAACTGCGTCTCCGAGAGTGTGACTACAACGATGATGCCGCATTTGCCTTCAACCTGGGTCTAGGGCTGGTTCCAGCCGACGTAGCTACCATTCCCGCGGACATACGGAAGGCCTTGTAATGAGCGTTTTCGATAGCCTGACCGATGCCGTGCTGAACAAGGTGTACGGAAAATCCGCTCTAGCCACAGCAGGCTCGGATTTCCCGCAGATGAGTTCAAAGGGCATCAACGTTCCTAACGGAGGCATGGTGTCATGGGTGGAAGCTCCGCCGGAGTTCACCGCCACGTCAAACCATACGGCCGGGCTGTGGCCATTTAGTGTAGGCACGTCTTCACCTTTGGTCGGCGCGGTGTTGGGCCGAAACATGCTCAATGGGTCTGTGGTCTGCGGGGATCCCATTTCACTGTTTTTGCGCGGCATTGTTGTCTCGCCGTCCGGGTTCATCCTTGGACTGAATGGCCGGGGTAAGTCCTCAGTAGCCGTTCGCATGGCGTTGTCGCTGATTGATCAAGGCTTTCTGATTCTGACCGCTGGGGACGTAAAGCCCGACTTTGCGGGGCTAACGGTTGCCGTTGGTGGTCAGGTCATCAAGGTCGCTCCCGGCGTCGGAGCAATCAACCCGCTCGATGCTGGCCCCTTGTGGAAGGAATTGAATACGCTGCCGGAACAACTGGCCAGGCAGATGCGCGCAGAGATTCACAGCCGCCGGCTCAGTACCCTCACAGGTCTGATTGAACTCGTCTTCAAGGAACCCTTGGACGCGAAAAAACAGGAGCAGACGGTACTTTCAATGGCCATCATGCTTGCTGCGGAGGAAGCTGAGTCAGATGGACGCCAGCCATTGATCCGAGATGTCAAAGAAGTAATTTCTTCCAAACCCCCCACGATCAAAGCAGCTATTTTGGCTGAATCGGACGCCGATTACACCGAGCAGGTGAAGAACTTACAGGCCGGTTTGAACGCGCTCAGCGAGCACGGACCCTTTGGAGATGTGTTCTGCCAGCCAACGTCGGAAGAAATGGAAATCGATAAGTGCGTGGACTTTGATATTTCTGCGATAGACGAATCCCAGCTGGACTTGCGGGCGGCAGTCCAGACGGTGTGCTGGTCCTACGGCCAGGCCGGAATATCAGCGGCAAAGACGTTGGCTGAGGCCGGTCTGCGCGAAGAACGGCATCACCTGATGATCATGGATGAACTTTGGCAGTCTCTGAGGGCCAGCGAACTGCTCGTTCACCAAATTGACTCGATTACTCGGCTCAACAGAACAAAGGGCCTTGGTCAGCTGCTTATTACTCACTCCATGAAGGACCTGCAGCTCTCGACCGAAGAGCTGACAAAAATCGCCAAGGGTTTCGTGGAGCGTTCCTCCATCAAGATTCTCGGTGGGCTGGCCCAGAACGAAATGGAGCTGCTGGAAACTGTATTTCCTTTGTCCGAACGAGAGAAGGCCCTGCTCGTAGCATGGTCAGCTGAGGGGTCCGTTAATCCGAAGACCGGAAAGACTTCCCCGCCGCCTGGTCTGGGCCGTTTCATGCTCAAGACAGGAGCGGAACCGGGAGTGCCCTTCCAGGTGAATCTCACGGCGGGAGAGAAGAAGGTCCACGATACGAACGCTGCTTGGGTGGGTGCGCAGAGGATGGCGAACCGATGAAAAGCGAGGAGAACCGGATACTTATCGGATTCCTGGGTGTCGTCCTGATTATCTTTGCCGGAGTCGCCCTGGTTCACCTTGGCGCCGTATTCACTCCAATTAGTGGATCGTTGCCTTGGAATCCGCTTTCATTGGTCATCGAGCTCGTTTCCGGTTCAGCACAGTTGCCGGCGGCAGCACTGTGGCTGTTGGCAATTGAGGCGGTCTTAGTCCTGATGGGCCTGATGATCTGGGGGACACGTCCACCCTCGAAAACCCGTGATGCGGCACGCCGAATGAGCCCCAACGGGAAGATGAAACCGGCGATGAAGGATGCCAGGCTTATCGAAGCCGCCCGCCTGCACCCGCAGGCAGCAGGTATTGGACCCGGCCTCACCATCGGATTCGCTGGAGAAGCCGGATCGAAGTCCGTTATTCAAGGTTGGCGTGAGTGTTCCGCTCACGTCTGGGGCACCGGGCGAGGGAAGACAACCAGTCAGGTGGTGCGTCACGCACTGGAAGCACCTGGGCCGTACATCATGACCAGCAATAAAGTTGATGGCGTCGCTGAGGTCTTGGCCGCACGCGCGGAAACCGGCACAGTCTGGCTCTACGATCCTCAGCGGATCTGGCGGGACAGCCCCCGCCCTGCGATGATCTTCAATCCCCTCTCGGTTGTAACCGACACTGTGGCAGCCGGCGAAGTTGCTTCCATTTTTGAGACGGCTTCGGCACCCAACGCGGGAATGGGAAAAGGGGATGCCCAGTTCGACTCCCAAGGCCGAGATTTCCTGTCGTGGTGTCTGCTGGCAGCGTCACTGCGGCACACGTCGATGATCGATGTTCTGCGTTGGGTATCAAGCGCTGACTTTATTGAGCCCGCAGAAATTCTGGAGCAGGGGGGCCAGGCGGGGCCAGCTGCAGCGCTGAAAGGTATGAGTGCACAGCCGGAGGACACTAGAGGCTCAGTGGCTGCAAGTGCGCAGCGTATGGCCTCCGCCCTAGTTCACGACGAGCTGGTTGCCTGGTCGACACCAACCCCCGGAATTCCGGTGTTTGATCCAGCTCGGTTTGTCGAAAGCAAAGACACCTTGGTTCTTTTGAGCCAGGATGCGGCAGGATCCGGTGCAGCGTTCGTTTCAACCCTTGTGTACGCGGTATTCACTGCCGCCCAGCGCGCAGCCCGACGTGCCGGCGGCCGCTTGCCGGTTCCTTTGGTAGCGGATTTGGACGAGGTTGGAAACGTCGTAAAACTGAAGCAACTGCCTGAATGGTATTCATTCTTTGGGTCTATGGGCATTGTCGTCAGTTCGTACTTCCAGACAAAGGGCCAGGGTGTGGCCATGCTTGACCGCACCGGCTGGGACACCTTGTGGTCCGCGGCCGCGATCAAGGTCTACGGTGGCGGGTCGGATGACACCGCGTTCCTGGATTCGCTGAGCAAGGTCATCGGCCAGTATGACGCGAAGGTGCGCAGCAGTTCCACCTCACGAAACGGCTCCTCAAGATCGGTTCAAACTCAGCGACGGGACATTATGTCGGTCTCACAACTTTCAGAATTGCCGGCTAACCACGCCTGGGTGAAGTCTTCCCAGGGTGGGGGAACGATCGTGCGTACGGTTCCTTGGTTCCGCGACAAGACGATCACATCACGCATCGGCCCCCTCGTTGAACGCATTAAGGCAGGACAGAACTGATGAAATCCTCTGAGCAGAACGATTCACCTGTCGCGGAACCGGAAGACACCGGCTTCACACCAGAGGAACTAATCGATTGGGTAGAAGGTCTGGCAGCACTCCTTGAGTCTGTGGACAGATCCCAGAACCAGTTTTGGTGCAGCCAGTGGTGGAATCATTCCGAAGCTGTAGAACGGTTCAAGGCGCTCTATGAGCACTGGCTCGACGCTCAGGCCTCGGGCGGGATGTCTTCCTGGTGGGTTGACCATTTTGACCGCCACGCTGCTGTCCTGTTCGCGAAGAGAGGACCCTTCGGGGAATGCGGGACCTCCTCTCATGTAGAAAAGACAACACGTCGCATTCTCGCAACGGAACAACCGCCGGCTAATTGGAGCTGGTAGCCAAAGAACAGTGGCCTCCCCTCGCCCGCGAATGCGGGCGAGGGGAGGCCACTTCATTTCCAAGGAACCCTAAGGGGTTACAGAGAACGTCCTTCGTCACGCTTTATTTGGTCGGCCCTGCGGGCTGCTGCTGCGGCGTCGGTCTTCGAGCTACTAGCTTTCCGGGTCTGTTGCGCAGATGCTGCGGCCTTCCGGCGCTCGATGGCCTCGGCCTGCTTCCGTCCCCACTTGTTTGTTGGTTCCGCCGCGCGCGGAACAGCAGGACTTTGCTGGTTTTCGGACACGGTATTCTCCTTCTGCAGTGCACCCGGCATTCCTCCGGGGGCGGTGACTGACGGTTGGTCTGAATTCTGCTGTGCGGCGCGGTGTTTAGCCACTGCCCGGGCGATAGCTGCAGCAGTTCCGCCCTCTGTCTCAGCGCCTGTTTCTTGAACGGCATCGACTACTGCGGCTTCACGCTGTTGCGGCTGCGGCAGCTTGTCGCCGCCGGTAGCACGCTCGGTACGCAGCCGGTCGATGACCTGCTCAGCCGGAGTGGGTGCGGTGGTGATCCGCTCGGCAATGCGCGCTTCATCGGCTCTCTGCCTGATCTGCTCTGCCGTCTGCGGCGGTGAGGTCGTCAGCATGGAGTGTTTATGCAGAGCGGTTGCTCTGGCGATCAGCCGTTGCGCTGCGGGGTCGTTGGTGTACTGCGACGGTATGAGCGCCTGTTCCTGGTTTCCGATGTTGTACCGGCTGCGGTATGCCTCGGTTTCGGCGGCCACATGGTGCCACTCGGCCGCTTTCTTCTCGTGTGAAGGAACCGGTCCGAGGTTCTTTGTCCAGGCCGGTGCTTCCTCCGCGAGCTGTGCCCCGCGAACGGTTGCGCGGTGGTTGAGGTGGGTGCGGATCCTTTCCAGTTCGGTCCGATAGGTCGGCGGAACCAGGGGATCCTGCATAAGGGCACTGGGAGCCAGGTCCTCGCTGACTCCGGAGCCGGGCGTGACGGGGTGGGGGCGAGAGTCGGTGGGCAGGGCAACCTTCCGTAGTTTCTGTTCATAGGTGATCGCCTCGCTGACAGTAATCTCATGCGCAGAGCGGGGATCCTCACCACGGGTTGCCCGCTCAAGAGCGGCTTGGGCGGGTGTCAGACCGGTGCGCCGGTCCAGTTCCTTCCCCATGGCCTCAACGATCCATCGGTCCTTCCTGCTCTCTGTGGCCGGAGCACCGGAGAGGTTGCTGTCAGTCACCCGGCGCGCAGCCTTTGCCCTGGCATCTGTGAGTGCCTGGGTGGGGACCGTGGCAAACGGAAGCGTCGCCCACTGCATGTCCTGGCCTGCGGTGCTTGTGGCCACACCGGACACGGACGCGCGTTTAGCCAGGCGGGACAAATGTTCGTCTGAAAGTGATCCCAACGGTCGCCGGTCAGTGTTCTCCATCAGGCGGGAAGCACTTTTGACACGCTGCTCCACCCGATAGGCCAGCACTGCCGCCGGATCCACGGCGCTCTCGAACCCGGGCAGCTGCCCCGGATCGGAAGCCCCTGGACTTTTGATTTCTGCTGCTTGGGCGAGAATTTTAGCCGGGTCTAGTCCGGCCTGTTCGGCGGTCCGCAGATGCGTGGCCACCGCACCCCATGCTCCACGCGAGGTAAATGTCGCAGCAGTCCGCGGCCCCATCACTTCAGCGGCGATGGTCCGGGTTTTGGCAGTCCATGCCGCGGTTTCCACCTCGCCGTAAACGGTAGAGAGTCGATGCAAGTCACCGGATTGGATGGCCTCAGCACGCACTGTTTCATGTGCTGAAAGATTCCTGTCGTAGGTACCGGCAATGGTCGTCAGGACATCGTCACGCTCCTGACCATCTTCCAACGCGATGTAGAGACGGTTGTTGAGCCGCCCGCGAGTGGTGGCAACGTAGGCGGCAGCGCGGTCGTTGCGCTCGGTGAGGATGGCGTGCGCGGTGTCCACCGTTGCGCCCTGGGCGCGGTGGATGGTTGCTGCGTAACCGAGCTGGCCATGGTCCTGCAGGTATTGGGCCTGGAGTGTGATCCGGCCGTTGTGTCCGGTGTGGCGAAGCGTGACCAGCTCATTCCCAGAACCGGCTGCGCCTCCCTGCTGCACTCCTGGGCTGACAATCCTCTCCACGGTCCAGACATCGTTGTTCTTCACGAAGTCCTTGCCCCGGTTCAGCTGCAGCGAGCGGTCATTTTTGCGGGTCACTACGGTGTCCCCGATGTAGGCGCGCAGCCCGTCGCGCAGCACGACGGAGGGGGTATTCTCGGTGATCCTTCCCAGCTCTCCGGTGGCTATCCGAGAGGCCTGGGCCCGGGCGTTCAGATCAGTCACCGTTGCGTTGTCCCCGGCAATGAGCAAAGAGTTTTTGCCGGCGGCCGTGTCGGTCATCCAGGAACGCAGGGCCATCTCCGTCATGGTCTCGGTGTCCCCTGCAACAATCCTTTTGTTGTCCATGTACCACTGCCACGGGGAGTCCGCGCCGGTTGCTGGGGGTTCCCGCAGTGCCAGGGATGCTTCGGCCTCGCCGGGCGTCCGGAACCGATGTACCCGGTCCAGCCGGACGGCTCCTACCTGATGATCCAGCAGCCGCAGTGCCCCTCCGGAGCCAATCGCTCCCAGCTGTCGGTCGTCTCCGATGGCTCGGACGACGGCACCGTGACGGGCGGCCACGGCGACGACGTCGGCCAGCTTCGTGGTGGCGACCATGCCGGCCTCGTCAACAATGACGACGTCGCCAGCCCGCAAACCGGGACCGGTTGGGTATGCATCCTCCAAACGGTGTGAGGCGAGGAAACCCTCAATTGTGGTGGCCTCGGCCCCGATGTCCGCGCTCATCACGGCTGCAGCTGCAGCGGTCGGGGCCAGGCCCACTACGTTCCCGCCACTGGCACGGACAGCCTCTGCAGCCAGGGAAAGGCTGGTCGTCTTTCCGGCACCGGCCGGACCGATTCCCAGTGTGAGCAGCTTCTCCCCGGTGGCGAAATCACGGGCGAGTTCAATCTGTCCCTCGCTGAGTCTCTGTCCCTTCTCGAGGTGCTTATCCAGCACCTTAGTGAAGCGTTCAGCGGAGACCGCGGGGATGACCGTTCGCTGGGCCGCTGTCAGCACCTTGTGCTCAGCCTGGAGAACTTCGCGGGAGGTGAAGAGCGCACTTTCTGCCTGCAGGAACTGGCTGCTCCCGTCCGCTCGGGTGAACTCCCTCAGTCCAGTAGGAGCGGACGTAGGTGTGACACCGAGACTATGGGTAGCAGTGGCCTCGCGGGTGATCTTTTCGACCAAATCATCCGGCATGGCCTTATTCGGAAAGGCTTCCTTGAGGTGTCGGCGGGTCTGGGCCAGTACATGGTTCCTTCCCCATGTGGCACGCTTAGCCGAAAGATCGTGAATGATATGCCGTGCGTGTTCGTGCACATCAATGGCCTTCACATCCAAGGGGCCGGCTGCCGGTCCAGCTGCCTGACGGACCTTCTCCAGCAGGTCATTACCGAACGGCATTCCCAAGTCTGAGCTGTATTCCTGTTTCCATTCCTGGACCAATTCAGACAGCCGACGGGCATCCTTCTTCCCCGGCCTGGTCTCCAGTGTTGCTTGCTGGGCCAAGGCAATTTTCTGTTTCTCAGAGGGCGCGTAGCCGTGCTTGTCCGTGAACTCCGATTCGAGACGCCGTATGGCTCCGACGATGTCGGTTCGGCGTGATGAGGCGCGGTGGATGGCGTCCAGATCGATTCCCGCTATCTCATGGATGGGTTCGCTTCCACCACCCTTCCTCGTCACAGTCGTGACCCCAAGCTTCTCGCATACCTTTTCCATCACCTTGGCGTTGTAAGTCTCTGATGCGGCAACGTTCATCTTGTAGAGCGTGCGCCCGTCGATGGATGACCACTTCCCGTCGGTGCCCAGAACCTTGTTCGCGATGACGACATGGTCGTGCAGCTGCGGGTCTCCGTTGCGCGAGTCATAGTGCCTAAACTGTGTCGCGACGAGCCCGCCCTCGACATCGACCTGGCGGACTCCGTTCTTGCCTCGCCGGGTGTAGAGGGCGTTCTTCTCAAGGAAAGATATTGTCTCTGCAATTGCCTCATGGTGCGCAGCCTCAACGGCTTTGCGTGCTTCGTCTCCACCCAGTGCCCACAAGAGAGATACGGACTTGGAGGGAGAAAATACAAGGTCATAACCGGCGACTGTTTGCTGACGCGGTGTGGTCTGTGCGGTCGCAAAGCGTGCCAGCTCGCGGTCGTCGCGGGCGTCACGGCCATGCATTTCCCGAAACAATTCTCCCGCGACCCGTCCCCGGATCTCGTGGGAGGTTGCCTTGTCCGGGTCCCTGCCGGTTGTCCTGCGTACCCTGGCATGTTCCTCCTGCAGGCGCCGGGTGAACTCAGTGTCTGCTTCGGTGTACCGGTGGTACTTCTGGCCCAGCTGAATGTCCTTCTCACTGGCCCCATCTGCCATCATCCGTGCTGCATCCGGGTGCATTCCCTCGCCAAAAAGGGATGCCATCTGCTCTTCGGAGACCTCGCCTGCAACTCCCAGCAGCTCTGTTGCGTGCCCTACCCATTGGCCGGGAGGCATGCCCTCCACGGTGTAGTAATCGCCAAGCTCGCGCTCCCCTGAGCGCAACTCGTCAGCGCTGGCGACTTCGGATGTGTAGTAGGCGTAGCCGTCCCCAGCACTGAGCTTATGGACGGTCATCACGTCATGATTATTGCGGTCTTTTACACGGGTGTCACCCCTCAATCATCAGGATGCATGAGGTGTGACGAATATTTAGGTTTTGAAGCGGTGAAACGAGGTCTACGAGGGAAGCGCGAAAAACCTTTGATCGTCCGTCAGGGATCTGACGCGGCTGTCCATATGAGACCTAAAAGGAGTGGGGGCAATTCGATGCAAACAGCGGAACAGGACAAGATCCGAAAACAGTGCATCGAATTGGGCACACGACAGGTCGATTGTGGACAGCCGTACACTGAGGCGGGGGCAGCACCGAACCTGCCATGTCAACGGTCCGGCTCGATGACGGCGGGTCCGGTGACCGTTAGGTTTTACCCTGGTGTTGAATGGGAAGAGCAAGCCAACTTACTCGGGAGGAACTGTGGCACAGCGTAAGAGTTCGATCATGTTGGAAGCCAGGGAGCGTGCCCGTAAAGCCGCCGCCGAATCCATGGCGCGGGAGGATCGTTTACTCAAGCTGGGTGAACAATTTTTCGTGGCTGCCGGTGACCAGGAGCAAATCTGGGAAGCAGCAGAGAAGAAAATTCAAGACCTGCGTGCGAAGGCCGAATCTGATACGTCCCGTGCGAAAGCCGAACAAAGCGGAGTCATTAGCGCGATGAAGGCTGAAGGGCTGTCCGCAGGTGAAATTGCTCAGCGTCTGGAACTGAGTACGGCCGAAGTGCGAGCAACCCTGAACAAGAGCAAACATGGCTCCGAAGCGACGGAATCTGAATTTTCCAAGGGATCAGCAGAAGATGGTGCCGTCGACGAAGCATCCTCTGCTGCCGACTCGTAACCGCAGGAATCAGAACAGTGTGGGATGGCTTGGGTCGATGCCATACATCAGCTCACGAATGATGTCTTCCTGCCATCCGTGAGACTTCAGTTCATCCCGAAGGCGACGGGACTGCCCGGCACGTTCGGCCCGGGTGAGGTGCCGCCACTTTATGGCCGTGGCCGAGGGGAGCCGGCCTTTCCTGGCTCGGTCAAGCATGTTGTCCGATTTGGTTCCCAGCAAAAGGTGCGTGCTCGGATCGTCGCTTGCGCGGACGCATAGGGGAACGTCACAGTCATGTAGTGACTGTGTCCCCTTTATGCTGTCAAGGCCTCCGTGGACCAGTGCAAGGGCAAATCGGTGAGCGCTTATGGCTTTCTGGCCTTCTGGTGTTTTGATCCAGAAGCGGCCGTAGCCGTCATCACTGACGGCGCCGAGCCAGATCCAGCAGCTATTCTCCTTGGGGCCTCGAAGCACGTAGGAGTCGAACCGTTCATCGTCGGACAAGTGCACGGCGTTCCTCCATTCGAATCACTGCCACGAACAGCCAAACGGAAAGCGGCCCTAGGATCAGGTAAGCCCAGCCAGGCGACGCTGCCGCCAGGAAAACAGTCCAAATAAGGACGAGCCAAAAGCCGGTTGAAAGTGCACCGGCGATCTTGTTTCGAGTACGTTCTGGTATGGGAAACAACCGCAACGGCAAACCGAAGACTGCGCGCATGAAACGGTAGTTGATCCACACACCTGCGGTCATTAGGGCACGGATGACACTGATCATGACTGGTCCATTTCGTCGCTGCTGCGTTGAAGTGCCCTGGTTAGACTCATTCGTCCGACTTGCAGGAGTCGTGAGATGTCAACAACCGTCAGCCCCTGGGTGCGCATTCGTTTGGCCTCCCGCAATTGTTCATCGGTTACGGTAGTCGGCCGGCCTCCCACACGTCCGCGTTCTCTTGCCGCAGTCAGCCCTGCTTGTGTGCGTTCGATGAGTCTGTTTCGTTCGTGCTCTGCCAGGGCCGCGAAGATGTGGAAAACCAATCGTCCGTCGGCTGTGGTCGTGTCGATGAATGTCTCAGTCAGAGACTTGAAGTTGATGCCGCGCTGACCTAGCTGAACGATGATCTGTGCGAGTTCTGCCGTTGATCGCCCAACGCGGTCAAGCTTCCATACAACGAGAACATTTCCTGGCTGCAGATAGTCCATACAGGCATCCCAGCCGGGCCGGGTTCTTGAGGTGCCGGATACTTTGTCCGTAAAGACTTTTAGAACTCCGGCCCGTTCCAGTGCATCAAGTTGTAAAGCCGCGTCCTGGTCCGTGGTGCTTACGCGGGCGTAACCAATCAGGTTCTGGCTCGTCATAGATGTATGCCCTTCGGCTTCGCCTGCGTCTAAATAGTTGAAGCCTAACGGTATGAACGAAACTCGCAAGGGCTTGATGATTCGTGCAAGGGTGTTTCGTTCACTGTTCCGTGCAGGGCGATACGGCGAGGTGGCGTGGTCTTGGTGCACTTCGTTCTTGTCACGTCGCAGTGCACGGAAACGATCGTATTCGTTCACCGCCTGAAAGCTCACCAGGGCCCCGTTCAGCGGGCGCTCAACGGGCACTTTGTTGGGCAAGGCTTAAGGGAATCGGTAACGCTCACATCTATGGGGCCTTACCTCCCCCTCGGGCGGATGGGAGCTGTGCCGGTGAAGGATGTTTTTCGGGGCATCGGACGAGGTGCCGCCGGCGGTTGGCACCATCTAGTCCTTGATTCATTTTGAATCAAGGACTAGAGTGGGCATACGGATCGAGGAAGAGGAACCCAGAAATGTCTTTGAATACTCCTCTGGAAAAGAGGTTGCATCGTGAGGCGGAAGTCCGCCAGGCTCGGGCTGCCATCGACCGCATCGACGAGATTCGGGGTGCGGTCCAGGCCGCCAGGGCAGGCCGCAGCCAGCGGGAGATCGCCGACATCCTCTGCACCAACCAGGCCAAGGTCAACCGCATGCTGATGGCGGCTAAGGCCGACCCCTCCGTTGTCAACAAGACGCCGCACGAAATCATCCTTCGTGCTTTCGTCTACGAGACGCCCCGGAAGGATCTGGTTGAGGAGCTCATACGGTTCCCCTACACCTTCGGAAAAGATGCCCCGTACCCGCACGAAGGCAGGATCCCCGGAACGTGGGACCAGGTGCTGGCGGCCTACGTCCAGGACCTGATCTCCGAAGCGGAATTCACCGAGATCAGGAACGCGGTTGCCTGATCTCCGGGACTCTGTGCATGCGGAGCTCTCCTTTCTGCTGTCGCCGGAAGGAAAGCTCGGTGCCGTCCCGGAGCACCTGGAAAGGTTCCTCGACGATCTGGCCGTCACCAAGGCGGCCAAAGCCTACCGTCAGCTGGACCCAGCTGTGCAGCCCGGGAACAAAGCCGTTGTTGTGACTGCCGGCCCGCCCGGCGCTGGCAAAAGCAGGGCCATGGAAGCCATGGGACTCAGCGGCTATCGGCTGATTGACCCGGACCTGGCCAAAGACCTGCTGCTGAGGGACGCCGAAAACCACGGCCTCCTCGAATACAGGAACGACCATGTCCTCGTGGACGGGAAACCGGTCAGCTTGCGAGAGTTGGCATCGCACGTCCACAGGGCATCAAGCCGAGTGGCTGACGTGGTCCGGCTGGTTTCCCTCAACATGGGTGAGAACGTTATCCTCGACGGGACTCTATCGTGGGCGCCGCTGCCGAACCTGTATTTAAACGAACTGCGGGGCGCCGGCTACGACAGCCTCCAGGTCGCCTCCGTGGAGGCCGGGGTCGATGTGGCCAAGGAGGGTGCGCGGGTGCGTTGGTGGGCGGGCCGGAACTCCTCCGACCCTATGGGTGGCAGGTTTGTTCCTGACAGCTTCATCGAATCCTGCTTCTTGGAAACCGGAACTTCCGTATGCTCCCGAAACGCCGAGGTACTGGCCAGAGAGGCAGGCGCGAAGCTGGGCATGGGCGAGCTCAGACGGTACGAATACGATCCGGTAGTCGGCAGGGTTCGCCTGATCTCCCGGGTCGAGTTCGCAGGATAAAGAGCGGCTCGGCTCGCCCCTGGCCTCCGGCCAAGGCTGCTTGACCGACAGCAGCCGTCGGCCGGGAGGGTCCATGCCTCCGGCTCCGTGCCGGCCGTCGGACCATCCTGACAGCAACGCCTTCCGAACCTCCCTTGGCAAGCGGACACGGATAACGAGACAGGTTCTCTCGGCGTGTCCCATCTCAGTCCCCGGTGTCTCTAATCCCATCGTTTTCGTACATGTCGGACCCATTGAGAATCACCAGTGAGGGGGAAGCAGTCCTCAGCAGATCCAGCGGGAATCGTCGCTGTCGCTTAAAAAGGTTGGCACAGGGGTCCACCAAAGGGGACCCCTGTGCTCCTTGTCTTGCTACTCGGCGTCGTTCAGCTTGAACAACGTGATGAGCACTCTCATCAGGTTGAACAGAGCGTTGGCGCGAGTCCAACCATCTGAATGCTTGCGTTCATGTTTCATCGTGCCACCTCCAATCCATGTAGGACGGAGGCGCAACCCCACGTTTGCTGGATTGCCAGGACAAACGCCGGAAGACTACACTTTGTCTTGTAGATCGACAAACGCAGATTTCCAAGGTGTTGCACCTAGAAGCCTGTGGTTTTCGCAGGGACCCGGGGTGCCACCCGGGTCCATTTGCTTTAACCGAAAGCTTCAGGACCGAAGCCCTTACCTTAATGATACCGGCCAAAAGGGGCTGTTTGGGGTCGGCGTGTCGACACACCGGCGGCCTGTTAGTGAAGCTGTGGCTGGACCTGTGTGTTCTGCCCCTACCGGTTGGCTACTTCCACCCGGGAAGGTTCCCATCTAGCCACGACTCGCGCTGGACCTCCAGTTTGCTCCGCTTCAGGCAATGACGCTGCCGTTCCAGCCACACGGCGAGGACCTTCTCGTTAGGATCGACAGCTGTTTTATATCGGGGATACCTTTTGTTCTTCCGAAGGTAGGCCAGTGTTTCCGTCGCCCGTTGTTCCCACAGGGCGCGTTCACGTTCTACCTTGGGCGGTGTCAGCCAGCCCGGCACCCTCGCATCTAGGGCAGTCTTCTTGGTGTCCGGTAGTTTGCCCGCCCGATACTGTTGCCGCTGATACTGCATAAAGGTGTACAGCTGCTGTTCGCCCTCGATGTAGCCGCGGGGGAACCGTCCGTGCGCGTGGCAGAAGTCGGCCAGTTTGGCGGCTCGTTCCTCCCACGTAGGTTTGGGCGTCTTCAGTCCCCCTCGCGGCAGGGCAGGCTGATCGTGGAGCATGAGCCGATGCCCGAACAGATCAGGGTTATAGGCGATCCGGTTGCGGATGTGTTCGTAGACCTTGCGGTACGGCACCCGGCAGAGAACGGCGATGCGCCACGGATCCAGCCCTTTGGTCCACATGTAAAACCACTCTGTACGGGACCAGTGCTGCGGAGTCCAGGAATCCGGATCGGCAGGTTCCACGGTTGAGGTGCTGGTCATAGCGGTAGCCAAGCAAAGATCCGCCGGTTCCACCACCGCGATTCAACCATCAGGGAAACAATTTGGCCGCCCATCACGAGTAACACGACGGTGAGTATTAAAGAGGACGTGCCTGCCTCTCCTGTAGATGGGAGGCAGACACGTCCTGGCCTTACATCAGGCGTCGAATAAGCTGTGCGGGAGTGGTGGGTCTGGCCTAAATGGATTGCCCGGCCATAGCCGGCACGTCTTGCCCGAGCTTGCGGCGCATTTTCTCGACGTCGACGTCGGGGAATCGGGCGGTGTTGATCGCCAGGGGCAACCAGCGCAGGACATCAGTGAAAGCAGGCGGCGCCACCTCGAGCTCGGAGCATTCATCGCGGAGCGCGACCATGTAGGAGAGCATTGCCGAACTCGCTTTCCAGTCCTCGATCCTCCACGCTTCACACAAAATTGTGCCCAAGGGATCGCCGGGATGCTCCAGGCCGCCGGCGGCTATCCTACGTGCCGTTGTTCGGCCCAGTGATGCAGCTGCCATGCTGATCAGCATTTCGTGGTGTTCGTTCGGGATAGACACCATAGCCTTGTCGTTCATCAGTTCCTTCTTATTGGTAGTCACCGGCATCAACGTTGACGGCCTGGCGTGCCGACTTAAAAGGGTGGAAGCGGGAACCACACCACATGGTTCCCGCTTCCCTTACTGTCCTCCGCAACCAACGAAGGAAATCTATGGGGCTCGCTGCTTCTCTTCTTCGAGTGTCCGTCTGCCCGGGCGCAGGGCGCCGGCCTGAACCGGTTCCCATTTTCTGCCCTGATTGTATTTGCGCTGCAGCCTGCGCACCTCGCGCAGGGCTGCTGCCTCGATCAAGTCTGACACAGACCCGTAGCCTTCTGCCGCACCTGCGGCCAGGAACGCTGCCCGGATCTGTTCGGCGTCCTCGGTGGTGAAGTAGGGGGTGAATTGTGCCGGTTTCTTCTTACTCATCGGCAGTGCTCTCCTGCTGTCTTCGCCGGCTGTTTGGACGTCAGTGCATGCGGGTACGGAATCAATGTTCCTGTACCTGGATTCTCAGGTTCTCAGCTGTAGCTGCCCACTGCAGGAAAGGTGCTCCGGTGGCTTCGGTGGGATCCTCGCTGCGGGCCAGGAATTCTTCCCTGATGTATTCCAGTGCAGTGGAGAGCACGTAGAGGTCGTGCTCTCCACTGACGTCGAGCTCGATGAGTCTTTCGGCCATGTTAGGAGTTTGCCCAGCTTTCCCATGAGTTGTCCGGGGTCTGTGCGGGTTCGCCAGCCGGTTGGTTCGCGGGATGGTTGGCGGCGGCCGCTGCGGGTGCCTGCTTGCCGGCGCGGGTGATTTTCGCGGTCGCGTAGCGCAGCGATGCACCGATTTCCTCGATCTCGAATTCGATGACGGTGCGCTTCTCCCCTTCTTTGGTTTCGTAGCTGCGGGGCTTCAGCACGCCGTGGGCAACGACACGGGTTCCCTTGGTGAGGGATTCGGCCGCGTTTTCAGCCGCTTCCCTCCAGACGCTGCAGCGCAGGAACAGGGTGTCGCCGTCTTTCCAGTCGTTGGCCTTCCGGTCAAAGGTCCTGGGGGTGGAGGCAATGGTGAAGTTTGCGACTGCTGCCCCGTTGGGGGTGAAGCGCAGTTCGGGGTCGGTGGTGAGGTTCCCGATAACGGTGATGGTGGTTTCGCCTGCCATGGTGATCAGCTTCCTTTGGATAGGTGGTGCTGCTTTTTATGGGTTAGTGCGTTTTTTCCAGCGCGATGACTTCGATGATCTTGTCCGGGCGCATCCCTGACCAGTGGTCTTCGGATCCGTCCCTTTCGTACACGACCACCGGTGCCTGGGCGTATCCGAGTTCGTCGCTGATGTAGTCCAGCGCTGACGGGGTTGTGGTGATGTCCACGATCTGAGGATTGAGGCCGGCATTCTGGAATTTGTCGATGGTCTTTCCGCAGAAGAAGCATCCGGGTTTGGTGTAGACGGTGATGGTCATGGCACTCATTCCTCAGGTTTCGTGGTCCGGATGGTAAGAGATTCCCTGGCTTTTCCTGCTACTTCTATTATCCTTTTATTCAGATGAATAAACAAGGGTTTTGCCGCTTATTCTAGGGGTTTTTTGGTCTTATTTTGTACTCGTCAAAGGCTGGTTTTGATGCCGTCGCTCAGTCTTTCGAGCGGAAACCGCCGGCTTAGAACGAAGCCCTTCCGCGCCATTCCCGGATTCGTCCAAAGAATGCCTTTTCTCCGAGCTTGCTGTGCTGGTAGGTGCGATTCCCCTGGGAGCCGGGTCGGCAGGCAGCGGGACCGGCAGCCGGCCCCTCCCCTGTCGTTCCTACTTGATCCCGTCGGCAGTGTCGGTTGACGGGCGGGGCTGGGTCCAGGAAGCAGCGGACCCGTGGTTCGGCCCGAGCTCTGCGAGGGCCGGGCCGCGCACCTGGGGAAGGTGCGCGGCCCGGCCGGTCGGTTACTCTACGGTTTCCCGCCCGGGAATCCAGCCAAGGTAGGGCTTGCGGTAGCGGCTGGGCAGTTCGGCGGCGGTGCCGGGCAGGTCTTCCGGTCCGGATGACTGGCCGAGCTTCCAGAAGTCGAACACTGCCGCCGTGATCGCGTCGTGGTAGGCGCTCTGGGTGCGAAACCAGTGGGTGTGGGTGTCGCCTTCGATGTAGAGGCCGTACCCGTACAGGGGCCCTTCTGCATCGGTATGCTTGGCGGCCGCGAAGATGATGTAGGGCCATGCTCCGGCGTCCCATCCTTCACTGCCCCAGTTGGGCAGGACAGCCCACGGAGTTCCCGTGAGGGTGTCCATCCAGTCGTAGCCGTCGCCGGTGCGGTCGTCGGCGGGCAGCTGCGGCGCCTGCACGGTCTCGCAGGTGTCCTGCGTGGTGAATTGGTTGTTCATGGTTTTTGCTCCTGTGGTTGCGGGTGGGTTCGGGGCCTGTGGTGGTCCAGCAGTTGGCCCCTCCCCCGTTGTTTTTTGCCTGCTGGCGAAGCTTGCGAGCTGTGCCCGACGGAGGCCTGTCTACCCTTGGGCAAGGTTCAGGAAATTTTCGGCGGAATGAGCGCCTTCTGACGGTGCATTCCCGGCTCATTCCGCCGAAAAATTCCTGGGCCGCAGGCCCCGAGGAACGAGGGGCTAGACAGGCCGGAGCGGGCACGTATGATCCGAAGGACAGCAGCAAAAAACGTCGTAGACACATCAGGCCCGGGGGGTCCGGAGCTCTGCGACGGCGCGCCCCGGACCAAAGAGCCGGCCGCGCAGCGGACGCCCGATTCCTGGTTGGAGCCCCCGGGCGGAAACCAGGGGAAGTAGATGCTGCACCGGTCGGCAGTTGGATGGTGCAGGGTCGCGTGGACGCGCAGCGTGTCCTGGCGGCGGCCGGGGGAGCGTGCGGCGGAGGCCGCCGCCCGCGCACCCTGGGGCCCGCGCCCCATCCTTGGGGGCGCGGCCTCAGGGGCACCTAGTTATCGACGCTGGGGCGTCCCGGGATTTCGACGTTGACCCGTTCGGGGAACCATCCGACAGACGGGCGGCGGTTTGCTTCGTGCAGTTCGGCGGCGGTCTCCGGCAGGTCCGCGGGGTCCGGGCCGTCTACTATTCCGAGCTTCCAGAAGTCGAAGATCGATTCCGTGATGGCTTCACAGCAGGCCCGACGGGAATGGAACCAGTGGGTTTCGACCTCTTCCTCAATGAACAAGCCGTATCCGTAGAGGTAGAAATCGTTGTCGTCGCGATGCATCGCGGTGACTAGGAAACTGCTGGGCGAGTCTCCGGTGGACCAGCCGTCCCTGCCCCAGCGGTGGACGGGGAGCCATGGGGTGTACCTCAGGCAGTCGTACCATTCCCAGGCATCCGTGGCGAAGTTCCCGGCAAGCAATCCGGGAACGCTGACAGTTTTGTTGGTGTCTTCGGTGGTCGCCTGGACATCGGGAACGAATGGATCAGTCATTGTCTTGGCTCCTGTGGTTGCGGGTGGGTTCGGGGCCTGTGGTGGTCCAGCAGTTGGCCCCTCCCCCGTTGTTTTTTGCCTGCTGGCGAAGCTTGCGAGCTGTGCCCGACGGAGGCCTGTCTACCCTTGGGCAAGGTTCAGGAAATTTTCGGCGGAATGAGCGCCTTCTGACGGTGCATTCCCGGCTCATTCCGCCGAAAAATTCCTGGGCCGCAGGCCCCGAGGAACGAGGGGCTAGACAGGCCGGAGCGGGCACGTATGATCCGAAGGACAGCAGCAAAAAACGTCGTAGACACATCAGGCCCGGGGGGTCCGGAGCTCTGCGACGGCGCGCCCCGGACCAAAGAGCCGGCCGCGCAGCGGACGCCCGATTCCTGGTTGGAGCCCCCGGGCGGAAACCAGG
>NZ_JBZCNK010000009.1:0-5351 GCF_058269275.1 Arthrobacter sp. TJ-178
TTTGGCGGGAACGTTTGAAGTCGTTTCCTGCCCAGACTGTGGTGTGGTGTAAGTTATCGGCCTATTAGTACCGGTCAGCTTCACGGGTCTTTAGTCCCCGCTTCCACATCCGGCCTATCAACCCAGTGGTCTGGCTGGGGGCCTCTCACACACAAGGTGTATGGAAATCTCATCTCGAAGCGGGCTTCCCGCTTAGATGCTTTCAGCGGTTATCCCATCCGAACGTAGCTAATCAGCGGTGCACTTGGCAGTACAACTGACACACCAGAGGTTCGTCCGTCCCGGTCCTCTCGTACTAAGGACAGCCCTTCTCAAATTTCCTGCGCGCGCAGCGGATAGGGACCGAACTGTCTCACGACGTTCTAAACCCAGCTCGCGTACCGCTTTAATGGGCGAACAGCCCAACCCTTGGGACCTACTCCAGCCCCAGGATGCGACGAGCCGACATCGAGGTGCCAAACCATGCCGTCGATATGGACTCTTGGGCAAGATCAGCCTGTTATCCCCGAGGTACCTTTTATCCGTTGAGCGACGGCCATTCCACAATGTACCGCCGGATCACTAGTCCCGACTTTCGTCCCTGCTTGAGATGTCTCTCTCACAGTCAAGCTCCCTTGTGCACTTACACTCGCCACCTGATTGCCAACCAGGCTGAGGGAACCTTTGGGCGCCTCCGTTACTCTTTAGGAGGCAACCGCCCCAGTTAAACTACCCATCAGGCACTGTCCCTGACCCGGATTACGGGCCGAAGTTAGATATCCAGTATGACCAGAGTGGTATTTCAACGATGACTCCACCCGAACTGGCGTCCGGGTCTCACAGTCTCCCACCTATCCTACACAAGCCACACCGAATATCAATACCAAACTATAGTAAAGGTCTCGGGGTCTTTCCGTCCTGCTGCGCGTAACGAGCATCTTTACTCGTACTGCAATTTCGCCGAGTTTATGGTTGAGACAGCGGGGAAGTCGTTACTCCATTCGTGCAGGTCGGAACTTACCCGACAAGGAATTTCGCTACCTTAGGATGGTTATAGTTACCACCGCCGTTTACTGGGGCTTAAATTCCCAGCTTCGCCCGTAAGGGCTAACCGGTCCTCTTAACCTTCCAGCACCGGGCAGGAGTCAGTCCGTATACATCGTCTTGCGACTTCGCACGGACCTGTGTTTTTAGTAAACAGTCGCTTCCCCCTGGTCTCTGCGGCCCCGATCCCCTCCGGACAGCAAGTGTCCATCAAGGTTGGGGCCCCCCTTCTCCCGAAGTTACGGGGGCATTTTGCCGAGTTCCTTAACCATAATTCTCTCGATCGCCTTAGTATTCTCTACCTGATCACCTGTGTCGGTTTGGGGTACGGGCGGCTAAAACCTCGCGCCGATGCTTTTCTAGGCAGCATAGGATCACCGGATTCCCACCAAAGTGGGTCCCGTCAGATCTCAGGATCGTCATCAAAGACACAGCAACGGATTTACCTATCGCTGACCCTACATCCTTAGACCAGGACAACCATCGCCCGGCCCGGCTACCTTCCTGCGTCACACCTGTTAATACGCTTACCTCCCGGGATCAGGTCCCGCGCTCCACCAAAAACCGTTTCGCCACAAGGGCTAACAGTCAGGTATTGGGCGGTTAGTATCCCCCGATCAGTATTGGCGGT
Source organism: Arthrobacter sp. TJ-178 (assembly GCF_058269275.1). Taxonomy (NCBI): domain Bacteria; kingdom Bacillati; phylum Actinomycetota; class Actinomycetes; order Micrococcales; family Micrococcaceae; genus Arthrobacter; species Arthrobacter sp. TJ-178. The sequence goes on from NZ_JBZCNK010000009.1 coordinate 1,655, forward strand.
TTTTCGCCGGTACGGGAATATCAACCCGTTGTCCATCGACTACGCCTGTCGGCCTCGCCTTAGGTCCCGACTTACCCAGGGCAGATTAGCTTGACCCTGGAACCCTTGATCATTCGGCGGACGGGTTTCTCACCCGTCTTTCGCTACTCATGCCTGCATTCTCACTCGTGTAGGCTCCACCGCTGGTTTACACCGCGACTTCACTGCCCACACGACGCTCCCCTACCCATCCAAACGCTTGAACGAAAATGGATAAACCATCCGCTTGGCTAATATTTGAATGCCACAACTTCGGCGGTGTACTTGAGCCCCGCTACATTGTCGGCGCGGAATCACTTGACCAGTGAGCTATTACGCACTCTTTCAAGGATGGCTGCTTCTAAGCCAACCTCCTGGTTGTCTGAGCAACTCCACATCCTTTCCCACTTAGCACACGCTTAGGGGCCTTAGTTGGTGGTCTGGGCTGTTTCCCTCTCGACTATGAAGCTTATCCCCCACAGTCTCACTGCTGCGCTCTCACTTACCGGCATTCGGAGTTTGGCTGACGTCAGTAACCTTGTAGGGCCCATTAGCCATCCAGTAGCTCTACCTCCGGTAAGAAACACGCAACGCTGCACCTAAATGCATTTCGGGGAGAACCAGCTATCACGGAGTTTGATTGGCCTTTCACCCCTACCCACAGCTCATCCCCTCCATTTTCAACTGAAGTGGGTTCGGTCCTCCACGACGTCTTACCGTCGCTTCAACCTGGCCATGGGTAGATCACTCCGCTTCGGGTCTAGATCACGCCACTGCATCGCCCTGTTCAGACTCGCTTTCGCTACGGCTTCCCCTCACGGGTTAACCTCGCGACGTAACACTAACTCGCAGGCTCATTCTTCAAAAGGCACGCTGTCACAAGCACAACACCACAAGTGGCATCGCCCTGCTCCAACGGATTGTAGGCACACGGTTTCAGGTACTGTTTCACTCCCCTCCCGGGGTACTTTTCACCTTTCCCTCACGGTACTTGTCCGCTATCGGTCATCAGGGAGTATTTAGGCTTACCAGGTGGTCCTGGCAGATTCGCACGGGATTTCTCGGGCCCCGTGCTACTTGGGATCCTCTCCAAGCGGCAGCATACATTCCGGTTACGGGGCTAACACCCTCTACGGCCGGGCTTTCAAACCCGTTCACCTATGCACCTGCACTCACTTCACCAATCCGGCAGAACTGGTACGGAAAGTCCCGCAACCCCAGTGATGCAACGCCCGCCGGCTATCACACACCACTGGTTTAGCCTCTTCCGCGTTCGCTCGCCACTACTAACGGAATCACTGTTGTTTTCTCTTCCTGTGGGTACTGAGATGTTTCACTTCCCCACGTTCCCTCCACGCACCCTATGTGTTCAGATGCGGGTCACCCGGTCACTCGCGCGCCGGGCGGGGTTTCCCCATTCGGACATCCTGGGATCAACGCTCGGTTATCAACTCCCCCAGGCTTATCGCAGATTCCTACGTCCTTCTTCGGCTCCTGATGCCAAGGCATCCACCGTGTGCCCTTAAAAACTTGACCACAAAAGATCAATAAATATTATCGCTATCGAGAAAACCATGGAAACCGGTAAAACCGGTCACCAGGTTTATCTGAAATTGCACTTAATAATTTTAAGATGCTCGCGTCCACTATGTAGTTCTCAAACAACAACCCCGTCACACCCCTCCACACACCGCGTATTTACCGCGGAACGCTTCAGACCTGCGCAGGAACAACCAGAAACAACACGTACCCGTGTCCTTCCAACCATGTTCTTGGTTCGAATTCTTCGGTCCTGTTATTTCAGGACCCAACAGTGTGCCAAACGGAAAAACCCGGTACTCGGAACCGGGACAACATTTCCAACCATGCTCCACGATCCCCCGAAGGGAACCCTGGTACGGCGTACTCTGCTGCCCGGACCAACGCCGGGAACCTGCTTATTGATATTCCACCCTTGAGCACCCACCGGAAAACATATGTCTCCGATATGGGCATCTCCTGCAAAGCACACATCCAACACTGTGGAAGGATATGAACACTTTGAGGTGCTCCTTAGAAAGGAGGTGATCCAGCCGCACCTTCCGGTACGGCTACCTTGTTACGACTTAGTCCCAATCGCCGGTCCCACCTTCGACGGCTCCCTCCCACAAGGGGTTAGGCCACCGGCTTCGGGTGTTACCAACTTTCGTGACTTGACGGGCGGTGTGTACAAGGCCCGGGAACGTATTCACCGCAGCGTTGCTGATCTGCGATTACTAGCGACTCCAACTTCATGAGGTCGAGTTGCAGACCTCAATCCGAACTGAGACCGGCTTTTTGGGATTAGCTCCACCTCACAGTATCGCAACCCTTTGTACCGGCCATTGTAGCATGCGTGAAGCCCAAGACATAAGGGGCATGATGATTTGACGTCGTCCCCACCTTCCTCCGAGTTGACCCCGGCAGTCTCCTATGAGTCCCCGCCATAACGCGCTGGCAACATAGAACGAGGGTTGCGCTCGTTGCGGGACTTAACCCAACATCTCACGACACGAGCTGACGACAACCATGCACCACCTGTAAACCGGCCACAAGTGGGGGACCTGTTTCCAGGCCTTTCCGGTTCATGTCAAGCCTTGGTAAGGTTCTTCGCGTTGCATCGAATTAATCCGCATGCTCCGCCGCTTGTGCGGGCCCCCGTCAATTCCTTTGAGTTTTAGCCTTGCGGCCGTACTCCCCAGGCGGGGCACTTAATGCGTTAGCTACGGCGCGGAAAACGTGGAATGTCCCCCACACCTAGTGCCCAACGTTTACGGCATGGACTACCAGGGTATCTAATCCTGTTCGCTCCCCATGCTTTCGCTCCTCAGCGTCAGTTACAGCCCAGAGACCTGCCTTCGCCATCGGTGTTCCTCCTGATATCTGCGCATTTCACCGCTACACCAGGAATTCCAGTCTCCCCTACTGCACTCTAGTCTGCCCGTACCCACTGCAGACCCGGGGTTGAGCCCCGGGCTTTCACAGCAGACGCGACAAACCGCCTACGAGCTCTTTACGCCCAATAATTCCGGATAACGCTTGCGCCCTACGTATTACCGCGGCTGCTGGCACGTAGTTAGCCGGCGCTTCTTCTGCAGGTACCGTCACTTTCGCTTCTTCCCTGCTGAAAGAGGTTTACAACCCGAAGGCCTTCGTCCCTCACGCGGCGTCGCTGCATCAGGCTTTCGCCCATTGTGCAATATTCCCCACTGCTGCCTCCCGTAGGAGTCTGGGCCGTGTCTCAGTCCCAGTGTGGCCGGTCACCCTCTCAGGCCGGCTACCCGTCGTCGCCTTGGTGGGCCGTTACCCCAACCAACTAGCTGATAGGCCGCGAGTCCATCCAAAACCGCATAAAGCTTTCCACGGACCACCATGCGGTGCTCCGTCGTATCCGGTATTAGACCCGGTTTCCCAGGCTTATCCCGAAGTTAAGGGCAGGTTACTCACGTGTTACTCACCCGTTCGCCACTAATCATTTTGTGCAAGCACAAAAGTCATCGTTCGACTTGCATGTGTTAAGCACGCCGCCAGCGTTCATCCTGAGCCAGGATCAAACTCTCCGTAAATGTGTTACAGACACAAGACCGGAGCCAAGGAAAATTGGCTGCACGGTCCTGCACTAAATTCGAAACCAGCTAAAAAAGCTGTCCCATACCCACGG